>BAAAJN010000002.1:0-420745 GCA_039527025.1 Microlunatus lacustris | reverse complement strand
CGGGGGACCGTGTGGGAGACTAGGACGTCGCCGGACAACACACTTCAAGCCTGACCCCTTCGGGGGTCGGGCTTGAAGTATTTCTACGTCCAGACACAGCCCGTGACGGCGAGAGGAAGGGGGGAGGCGCACCAGTGTGCCTCCCCCCTTCGTGCGTCCGGCGCTCGCCGGCTCAGGCCGCGCTCTCGGTGTCGACGGCGATGGCCGAAGTCGAGGGGTGACGGTCGAGCAGCACCGCGCGGTAGCGCTCGCTCAGCTCGGCTGCGGCGGCCTGGTCGGCCGGCGTGGGCTCGTGCTCGCTGAGCACGGGGACCGGCCACTCCGGCAACGACCCGGTGAGCGCCCAGGCGGCCTGCCGAGCCGCTCCGACGGCGACGCTCTCGAACGTGTCGGTCACGCGGATCGGCAGGCCGAACACGGCGGGGGCGATGCGGCGGACCGCGTCGGACTGCGAAGCCCCGCCGGTGAGGGTGATCGCCTTCACCGGGCCGGTCTGCTCCTGCAGCACCTGGATCCCGTAGGCCAGGCTCCAGAGCACGCCTTCGATCGTTGCGCGGGCCACGTTGGCCGGCGTCATGTTCTTCAGCGTCATCCCGCTCAGCTCACCACGGGCGTCGGGCAGTGGAGGAGTCCGCTCGCCCTCGAGGTAGGGCAGGAAGGTGAGACCACCGCTGCCCGGTTCGGCCGACAGCGCCAGCCGGCTCAGCTCGTCCAGGCTGACACCGAGCAGTTCGGCGGCTGCCACCAGGTTCCGGGCGCCGTTCAGGGTGCAGACGAGCGGCAGGAAACCTCCCGTGGCGTCGGCGAAGCCGGCGACCGTGCCCGTCGGCTCGTGGGTCTGGGCGCTGCTGCGGGTGAACGCCGTCCCACTGGTGCCCAGGGAGACGACCGCCTCCTGCTCCTGCAGCCCGAGGCCGAGGCCGGCGGCCATGTTGTCGCCCGTGCCGGCGGCGATGGCGATGCCCTCCGGGGTGTGCCCGACGACCTCGTCCGGCCGCGCCACCCGCGGAAGGGCGAGGTCGTGCCCGATGGCCCGCCTCACCAGGTCGTCGCGGTACTGGTCAGCCGTCGCGTCGAAGTAGCAGGTGCCGGAGGCATCACCGCGGTCGGTGACCGGGTCGAAGCTCCGACCACCGATCTGCCAGCTCAGCCAGTCGTGCGGGAGGACGACCGTCCGGGTCCGGGCCGCGTTCTCGGGCTCGGCCCGGGCGAGCCAGCGCAGCTTGCTCACCGTCATCGAGGCCACCGGCACCGAACCCACCGCGTCGGCCCACGCCGCCCCGCCGCCCAGCTCGTCGATGAGGTCGCGGGCGTCGCGGGCGGACCGGTTGTCGTTCCACAGCAGCGCGTCCCGGACCAGCTCGCCGCTCTCGGCCAGGGTGACCATGCCGTGCTGCTGACCGCCGACGGCCAGGGCCTCGACCCCCTCGAGCAGCCCGGGGTCGGCGGTCGCCGTCCGGTAGGCGTCCAGCCAGGCCTGGGCGGTCACCTCGGTACCGTCGGGGTGGGAGGCGCGGCCCGACCGGACCACGGCACCTGTCTCCGCGTCGCAGACCACGACCTTGACCGACTGGGTGGAGGAGTCCACCCCGGCTACGTACGTCACGTCATCTCTCCTGGGTTGGTTCGCGAGCCGACCCGGCGAGCGTGCCGGGACGTGCTCCGTGCAAGGGTGCTGGGACCCGGCAGGATCAGCCGCCGAGTTCCACGGTGGTGTCGCTGACCGGACGGATCTGCAGCTTGCGTCCCGCTCCCCGTCGGAACATCGCGATGGCGTCACCGTAGGCCTCGAGCGGGAAGGCGTGGCTCACCATGGTGCCCGCGTCCAGAGCGCCGGCGGCGAACATCTCGACCGCCCGGGCGTAGGAGCGCAGCTCGGCCATGGAGCCCACCACGGAGATCTCGTCGTGGTAGATCCGGAAGGGTGAGAACGTCGCGGTGGCGTCGGCCGGGGCCACGCCGAACTGCTGGAAGGTGCCGCCGCGGCGGACCCGGGACAGCCCGTCCTCGATCGCGGCCGGCGCACCCGTGCAGTCGATCACCACGTCCCACCCGCCCGGCCGCTCGGCGTCGTCGGCGGAGGTGACGACCTGGTCGACCCCCACCCGCCGCGCGGTCTCGAGGCGGTCCGGCAGCCGGTCGACCACGGTGACCGAGGCCGCACCCGCCCGGGGCGCGAGCTGGGCCATCATCAGCCCCATCGTGCCGGCGCCGTAGACGAGGTAGTGCTCGCCCATCCGCCGTGGCAGCAGGTCGTAGCCGTGGATGGCGCAGGACAGCGGCTCGACCAGCGCGGCCAGCGCGAGGTCGACCCCGGGCGGCAACCGGTGGACGTTGCGGACCGGGGTGACGGTGAGCTCGGCGGTGGAGCCGTTGGTCCGGGCCACACCTGAGCCGTCCCAGCGCTCGCAGAGGTTCGAGCGGCCGGCGGTGCAGTACTGGCACTCCCCGCAGAACAAGGTGGGGTCGACCGACACCCGGTCGCCCGGGCTGACCTCGTGCACCTCACCGCCCACGGACTCCACGACGCCGGAGGTCTCGTGCCCGGGGATGATCGGGTAGCGGGTCGGCGCGAACTCACCGTCCAGCACGTGCACGTCGGTGCCGCAGATGCCGACGGCCTCGACGCGGACCACGACCTGCCGAGGACCGGCGACGGGATCGGGCACCTGGTCGACGGAGAACCGGCCGGGTTCGTGGAAGACGACGGCTCTCACCGGGACCGGGCCCCCCTCCGGGCGGGGTCCGCTCCGGCCGCGCGCACCGTGCAGCTCACTGCCTCACCACCCTCGTCGACGGCGGGGCCACGGCTCCGCTGCTGTCCCGCGGAGGTTAACGCACCCCACCAGGGAGGTGGTACCGGCACCGCCGGTCACGGCGAGGGCTGAGGAAGCGCTGGGCGGCGCGTCGGCCCGCCCGACGGCTGAGGAGCCACGACCCGCTTTGCCAGGGAGGCGCCGCGCCGCGAGGATTGGACGGTGGACCAGCCGAACCGCCCAGACCGTCGCGACTCCGAGGGCTCCGGCCGTGGCGAGGGGGACGGGCGAGGTGGTCGGCCGGGGGCGTCGAGGCCGCGTGGCAGTGCTGCCGGCCGACCGGACCGCAGCGGTCCGGTGCGTCGTGGTGCACGGCCCGAGGGCCGCGGCGGACCCGACCGGGGGGAGCGCCCCGACCGGGGACAGCGCCCCGACCGCGGAGCCGGACGGTGGGACGACCGGCCTCCCCGTGACGACCGGCCTCCCCGTGACGACCGGCCCTATCGCGACGACCGGCCTTTTCGCTCTGACCGACCGGCGCGCTCCGACCAGCCTTCGGGGAGCCGTCCGGACCGCGCAGGGCGCGGCGACCGTCCGTCGGCTGCCCGCCCCGCCTCCAGCCGGCCCACCGAGAGCCGCGGCGCCCGTGGCTCGCGCGAGCCGAGGCCGTGGGACGAGCGGCCTCCCCGCTCCGGCCCGTCTCGCGACGACCGCGGCGGGCGTCCCGACCGGGGCGGGCGTCCCGACCGGGGCGGCCGCGGACCTGGTGGGGACGACCGCCGCCCACCCCGGCGCGACGAGCCGCCGCGCCCGGGCCTGTCCCGGCGGGCCGACGAGCCCCCGATCCCCGAGGGCGTCGACGTCCGGGAGCTGCACCGCGCCGCGCGCGCCGAGCTCCGCGGGCTGCCCAAGGACCTGGCCGAGATCGTCGCCTCGCACCTCGTCGTCGCGGGCCAGCTGATCGAGGCCGACCCCGACCTGGCCTACCGGCACGCCGAGGCCGCTCGCCGTCGCGCGGCCCGGCTGCCGCTGGTGCGCGAGGCGGCCGCGGAGACCGCCTACGCGTCCGGGCGCTGGGACGTCGCCCTCAGCGAGTACCGGGCGCTGCGCCGGATGACCGGGACCGACGACTACCTGCCGGTGATGGCGGACTGCGAGCGGGCGCTCGGTCGACCGGCCAACGCGCTCAAGCTCGCCCGGGAGGCCGACCGGCTGGAGCTCGACCCCGCTCTGCGGATCGAGATGACCATCGTCGAGTCCGGGGCCCGTCGTGACCTGGGCCAGGTCGCCGAAGCCCGCCGGCTGCTCCAGCAGGCGGTGCAGAGCCAGCCGGTCCGCCCCGGCCTGCAGGAGGCGGTCGCCCGGCTCCGCTACGCCTTCGCCGAGGCGTTGTTGCAGGACGGCGAGCAGGCCGAGGCCCGCCGCTGGTTCGTCGCCGCGGCCAAGCTGGACCCGGAGCAGGAGACCGATGCCGCCCTGCGGGTGGACGAGATCGACGGGCTGCGGATCGACTTCGACGAGGACGAGGACGAGGGCGACGAGCCGGACGTGGAGGTCGGGGACGGCAGCGCACCCGACCGGGACGACCGGTGAGCGCCGCGCTGGTCGACGCCTACGACGCCGCCCTGTTCGACCTCGACGGCGTCGTCTACCTCGGGCCCGTCGCCGTCGAGGGGGCAGCCGACGGGCTGGCGGAGCTGCGGCGCCGCGGGACCGCCGTCGGCTACGTCACCAACAACGCGGCCCGCTCGCCGGGCGTGGTGGCCGAGCACCTGGTGTCCCTGGGCATCGAGGCGCGCCCCGAGGACGTCGTGACCTCGGCCCAGGCGGCCGCGCACCTGCTCCGCGAGCGGCTGGGCGCCGGGGCCCGCGTCCTGGCGGTGGGCGGGGAGGGCGTGCTCGCGGCGCTCGCCGAGACCGGGCTGGTCGCGGTCCGCTCGGCCGACGACGACCCGGTCGCGGTGATCCAGGGGTTCGGCTTCGAGCTGGCCTGGCAGGAGCTCAACGAGGCCGCGATCGCCATCAACCGCGGCGCGCACTGGGTGGCCACCAACGACGACCCGACCCGGCCCACCGACCGCGGCCTGGTGCCGGGCAACGGGGCCGCGGTGGCCGCGGTGCAGCTGGCCGTCCGGGTCCGGCCGGAGGTCGCCGGCAAGCCCTACCGACCGCTGCTGGACGACACCGTGCGCCGGGTCGGCGCGGCCCGCCCGGTCTTCGTGGGCGACCGGCTGGACACCGACATCGCCGGCGCGGTCAACGCCGGTCTGGCCAGCCTGCTGGTGCTCAGCGGCTCGCACGGGCCGCGCGACCTGCTGCTGGCTCCGCCCGGGGCCCGACCGAGCCACCTGGGCGCCGACCTGCGGGCGCTGCTGCGGCCGGCACGGGTCGCCCGGCTCGACGGCGACCGGTGCACCGTCGGCACGGTCACCGTCACCGCCGGTGGCGGCACGGTCGCCGTGTCGGGCACGGAGGAGGACCCGCTCGATGCGCTCTGGGCCGCGACGCAGCTGGCTTGGCGGGCGGCGGACGAGGGTCGTCCACTCGACGTCGACGCGGTGCTGGCCGTCCTCGGCCTGGCCTGAGGCTCAGCGGGCCCGGCGGACGGTGACCGGCCCGGCGGCGGTGGAGCCGTCGACCACCCGGCCGCCCTGGACGATCTCGGCCTCGCCCGCGGCGACCAGCCGCCGGGCCGCGCGCCGCACCGGCTCGACCTGGGCCTGCCAGTCCTGGGCGTCGACCGCGCGGGCCACCTCGACGTCCCCGACTCCGCGCGGGGCCGCGCGGATCAGGGAGCGCAGACGCTCCTCCAGCTGCCGGTCGACGTCGGTGACCCCGCGGGAGCGGCAGCGGGCGCTGCAGTAGACCACCTGGTCCCAGTCCCGCTCCCACTTCTTGCGCCAGGTGATGCGGCGGCCGCAGGACCGGCACGGCTTGCTGGGTGGGGGCACCCGGCCAGTGTGCCCGGCTCGATGCCCACCCACCCGGCAGCGCCTCCGGAACTGTCGGAGGCGGTCGCTACGGTGAGCGCATGAGCGACGAGCACTACGGCCTGCCGGCGGTCTCCCTGGGACCGGTGTCCATGCCCCTGCTGGGCTTCGGCACCTGGCAGATCAGCGACGACGACGTGACGGCGGCGGTCGGCAGCGCCCTCGAGGCGGGGTACCGCCACCTCGACACCGCGACCGGGTACGGCAACGAGGCCGGCATCGGCCGTGCCCTGGCGACCGCCGGACTCGCCCGGGACGAGGTGTTCGTCACCACCAAGCTGCCGCCCGACCACGGTGGCCGGGAGCGGCAGACGATCGAGGAGAGCCTGACCAAGCTGGGCCTGGACCACGTCGACCTGTGGCTGGTGCACTGGCCGCCCGGCGGGCAGGCGGCACCCGAGGTCTGGCAGGAGGTGGTCCAGGCCCAGCAGGACGGCCTGGTCACCAGCGTCGGGGTCAGCAACTACTCCCTCGACCAGATCGACGAGATCACCCGCGCCGTCGGGGTCGCACCTGCGGTCAACCAGATCAAGTGGGGACCGCTGCTCTACGACGCGGCGGAGGTGGACGGCCTGCGCGAGCGCGGCGTGGTGCTCGAGGGGTACAGCCCGCTCAAGGCCACCGACCTCGACGACCCGGTGCTCGGCGAGGTGGCGCAGGCCCACGGCGTCGCCCCGGCGCAGGTGGTCATCGCCTGGCACGTCGCCCACGGCTTCGTCGTCATCCCCAAGTCGACCCGTCCCGAACGCATCGTGGCCAACGCCGAAGCCGCCCGGGTGCCGCTGACGGTGGAGCAGGTCGAGGCCGTCGACGGCCTCGCCCGCTCCTGACACCGCGCCGCACCCCGACCGGCGCGACGCCGACCCGACCCGACCAGCCAGATCAGACAGGACCGGACGCCGATGGTGACCCGCACGCACCCACGACCGGCGCTGAGCGTCCCGGACGACCTCCTGCTGCCGGACCTGACCGATCTGGCGGGACCGGGCGGCGCGGTCGAGGTGCGCCAGCACACGCTCACCGACAACTACCTGGACACCGCCGACGGTGACCTCGCCGCCGCCGGAGCCAGCCTGCGGCGCCGGTCAGGACCCGTCGAGACCGGGTGGCTGCTGAGGCTGCCCGAGGGCAGCACCCCGGCCGAGCTGTCGAGCCGATCCCGGGCGGGGTCCCCACCCGGAGCGCTCAGCGCCGCCTCGCTCGGGCTGACGCGCGGGCAGCCGCTGGGCCCCGTCGCCGACGTCAGCACGCAGCAGACGCTGACGCGACTGGTCGGGGCCGACGACCGGCTCCTGGTCGAGGTGGTGGACGAGCGGGTCAGCAGCACCACGCTGGGGCACGTGAGCCGGTTGGACCACTGGCGGACGCTGGCCGTCCGCCCGGGGGACGACGGCGACACGACGAGCCTGGTCCTCGCGCGGCTCCGCGCGGCGGGGGCGCGCCCGACGGAAGGGCCAGGTCCCCTGGAGCGGGCGCTCGGGCTGGTCGCCCCGCCCGCTGCCCCCGGGACGCAGACCCTGGCCGACCTCGTCGGCCGCTACGTGGCCGTCCAGTGCGAGCAGATCGCCCGGGGCGACCTCGCCCTGCGGCTGGGGGAGCCGCGGGTGCACCGCACCCGGGTGGCGATCCGTCGACTCCGCAGCACGCTCCGCGTCTTCGCCGACCTGCTCGACCCGGAGCCCGTCCAGCGGCTCGAGGACGAGCTGGTGTGGTGGGCCGGACTGCTGGGCGAGGTGCGCGACCGCGAGGTGCTGGCTACCCGGCTCGCCGGGCAGCTCGCGGCCCTGCCGCCCGAGCTCGTCCTCGGGCCGGTGGCCGCCGACGTCGACGCCACCCTGGGCCGCGAGCGGGCCGAGCACCTGCGGCGGGCCGAGGCGGAGCTGCCGGGTCCTCGCCTGCTGGCCCTGCTGGAGACGCTGACCCGTTGGCGCACCGAGCCGCCCTTCCTCGAGGGTGCCTCCGAGCCGGCGGACGGCGTCCAGGCCTACGTGAGGGCGGCCTCGCGGACTGCGCGTCGACGGATGCGCCGGGCCGCCCGTGAGGAGCCGGGTCCGCAGCAGGAGGAGGCGCTGCACCGGGCCCGCAAGGCGGCGAAGCGTGCGCGGTACGCCGCGGAGCTGGCCGAGCCCGCCTGGCCGCGGGCGGCTCAGCACGCCCGGCGGGCCGAGGAGCTGCAGACGCTGCTCGGCGAGCACCAGGACAGCGTGGTCAGCGCGACCTTCCTGCTGCGGGCCGGCGCGGCGGCCGGCAGCCGCCGCGGGCGCAACGGTTTCACCTACGGGCTGCTGCTGGCGCAGGAGCGACGGCGCGCGGCCAAGGTCCGTCGCCGGGTGGGTCGGCTCGACCGCTGAGCGGTCGGGCCCTCCGCTGGACCCTGTCGGACGTCGTGGCAGGCTCGGAGGACACGTGGGTGCCGACCGGCACCCGCCGGAGGAGAGGAAGCTGATGAGCGACGACAAGCACGGCGCGGCCAAGCTGGTCGACCTGGCCAAGGACATCAAGATCGCGATGTTCACCACCACCGACGACGAGGGCCACTACGTCAGCCGGCCGATGTCCGCCCAGCACGTCGAGGACGACAGCGACCTCTGGTTCTTCGCCGAGCGCAGCTCGAGCGTGGTGGCGCACATCGCGGCGCGGCCGCACGTCGGGGTCACCCTGAGCTCCAACGACACCTGGATCTCGATCGACGGTGACGCCCAGGTGGTCGATGACGTGGCCAAGGCCAAGCAGCTGTGGAACTCCTGGGTGGAGGCCTGGCTGCCGCAGGGTCCGGAGGACCCCAGCGTGGTCCTGATCAAGGTCGAGGGCCACACCGGTGAGTACTGGGACACCCCGGGCGGCACCGTCGCCTCGCTGCTCAGCTTCGTCAAGGCCAAGACGACGGGCCAGCGCTACGAGGGCTCGGAGAACGAGACCGTCCAGCTCTGACCCGCGAGCGTCGTCGGCGTCCCGACCACCCGGCGGCCACCGGGAGGTCGGGGCACCGGACCCCCGCGGACGTCAGACCCGCAGGTCCTTGCGCCACGCGCTGAAGGAGCGCAGGCTGCTGGTCCGCGGCCGGGCCAGCCAGGGCCACGGGTGCACCTCCGCGGGCTGCAGCACCGCCGCCCGCCGCGCCCACCCGGGCACCGGTGCCCAGGTCGTGGCCAGCGACCGGCCTCCCAGCTCCTCGGCCACATCACCCCGCCGGACCTCCAGCGGCCGCCGGGCCGCGAGATCGCCGAGGGTCTCGGCCAGGAAGACCAGGCGCTTGCCGGAGAGCTGCAGCCGGCGCAGCAGCGGCTCGTCGAAGACGAACACCGCCGGTCGGGCCGGGTCCGCGGCCAGGGCCGGGTCGTCGTCGCCGAGCGACTCCGCCGTCAGCCACACCTGCTCCGCGTCGCCACCGTCGACCTGCGCCGGCCCGGCCGGGACGGGTCCGCGGCCCAGGTCCGGGCCGTCGACCGCTGCTCCCAACGGGGCGTCCGGCCAGTCCTGGATCGGGCACCGGTCGGCCACCGGGCAGCGTCGGCACAGCGCCGGCGCCCGCTTCTCCACCTGCCACCGGCTGAAGCCGTAGGCCTTGCCGCTGCCGGTGCCCGTCGTCCACTGCCAGCCCAGCCGGTTGGCCGCCCGCGACCCGTCGAGCAGGTGCGCGTACATGGCCTGCTCGCCCACCCGCCAGTCCGCTCCGGCCCGCACCGTCCACTGCGAGGCCAGCCACATCCGGGTCTGGTTGACCACCCAGCCGTCGCGGTGCAGCTCCTCGGTCACCGCGGCCATGCAGGCCATCTCCGAGGGCCACGGCTCGCCCGACCAGCTGGCGGCGCCAGCGGTCGGCTGCTCCCGCCGGAGGGCGCGCCCGTTGGCCGATCCCACCCGGGCGTAGAGGTGCCGGGCGTACTCGGCCCACAGCAGCTCGTCGCGGTAGCGCCGCCGGTCGTCCTCCGGGGCCGAGCGGACCGCGGTCCAGACCGCGGGCAGGGTCAGCAGGCCGTGCCGCAGGTAGGGCGACATCCGGCTGGCGCCGCGGGCCGAGACCGGCAGCACGGTGCTGCGCCGGCGCGCGTAGCGGGTCACGTCGAGCGCCGCCAGGGCGGCGTCGGCCGCGGCCTGGCCCCCGCGGAAGGCTCCGGCCGCGACGCCGTCCGGTCCCTCCAGGGTCAGGTCGCCCAGGTGCTCGGCCACCCAGGCCGTCGTGGCGTCGGAGTGCGGGTCGGGGGCGGGCGGTGACGGCAGTCGAGGCACCTGGCGAGTGTGCCAGCCGGCTCCGACGGCGCCGGTGCGGCGCCGACCCGGCGGCACCGGCGGCGGCCGGTGGGGGAGGATCGGCCCATGGCCCACCTGCGCTGCGACTTCTACTCCGACGCCCTGGCCCTGAGCACGTCGATGACGGTGCTGCTGCCCCAGCCGACGACCACCAAGGTCGGGATGACCGGTCAGGCCGGCAGCGCGCCGCCCCCGGTGCTCTACCTGCTGCACGGGCTGAGCGACGACGACACGACCTGGCTCCGCCGCACCTCCATCGAGCGCTACGTGTCCGAGCTGGGCTGGGCGGTGGTGATGCCGCAGGTGCACCGCAGCTTCTACACCGACGAGCACGACGGCGGAGCGTTCTGGACCTTCGTCAGCGAGGAGCTGCCGGCGCTGGTCTCCCGCTTCTTCCGGGTGTCGACGGCGCGGGAGGACACCTTCGTGGCCGGGCTCTCGATGGGCGGCTACGGCGCGGTCAAGCTGGCGCTGCGCCAGCCCCACCGCTTCGCCGCGGCCGCGAGCCTGTCCGGGGTGCTCGACCTCGCGGCCCGGGTCACCCGCGACGACGCCCCCGCCTCGCCGGACCGGCGGATGTTCCGCCGGGTCTTCGGCCCCGAGCAGGCGGTGGGCCCCGACGACGACCTGCTGCAGCTGGTCCGCCGGGCCGACCCGGCCGGCCTGCCGGCCCTGCACGTGAGCTGCGGCACCGAGGACGTCCTGCTCCCCGGCAACCACACCTTCGTCGCCGTCTGCGCCGAGGCCGGCGTCGCGGTGACCACCACCTTCCCGCCCGGCGAGCACGAGTGGGGTCTCTGGGACGCGGGCATCGTCGAGGCGCTCGCCTTCTTCGCCGAGGTGCGCCAGACCTCCGCGGCGGGGGCCGCGGCATGATCGCCCTGGACGTGGTCGAGGGGGTGCACGCCGTCACGCACGCCCACACCAACTGCTACCTGGTGGAGGGCGACGACGGGGTGACGCTGGTGGACGCCGGGTTCCCCTCCACCTGGTCGTCGGTGGAGCGCGCGCTCGGCCTGGTCGGTCGCCGCGTCGACGAGGTCCGGGGGCTGGTCATCACCCACGGGCACTTCGACCACGTCGGGTTCGCCCGGCAGCTGCAGCAGCGCCACGGGGTGCCGGTCTGGGCGCACCCGGACGACCACCACCTCGTCCGGCACCCCTACCGGTACCGTCCGCAGCAGCCGCGGCTGGTGCACCCGCTGACGCACCCGCGCGGGCTGCCGGTGCTCGCGGCCATGGTGGCCGCCGGCGCCCTCCGGGTGCCGGGTGTCGAGTCCGACCACCCGCTGCTACCCGGTCCACTGCCGCTGCCCGGCGAGATGGTGGTCGTGCACACGCCAGGGCACACCGACGGCGAGGTGGTGCTGCACCTGCCGGGGCGCCGGGCGCTGATCACCGGCGACGCCCTGGTCACCCTGGACCCCTACAACGGCCGCCGCGGCCCGCGGATCATCGCCCCGTCGGCCACCCACGACACCGACCAGGCGCGGGCCTCGCTGGCCCCGCTCACCGAACTCGACGTCGAGCACGTGCTGCCCGGGCACGGCGAGATGTGGGCGGGAGGGCTGGCCGAGGCCGTCGCGCTGGCCCGCCGCACCAACGCCTGAGGCTCAGGCCCAGCCCGTCGGACCGTCGGTGCCGGCCGGGTACTCCTCCAGCGGGACCTCGCCCGAGCGCCAGGCCCGCAGGACCGGGTCGACGATCCGCCAGCACTGCTCGGCGGTGTCACCGCGGACCGAGAGCAGCGGGTCGCCGTCGAGCATCCCGGCCAGCACCTCCCCGTAGGGTGGCAGCCGACCCGCGCCGAGCTCCACGTCGAGGTCCACGTGGTCCAGCTCCAGCGGGTCGTCGGGGCCGTTGACGGTGAGCCCGAGAGTGATCTGGTCGGGCCCCATCACCAGCCGCAGGTGGTCGGCCCGCGCGTCTCCCTGGAGACCGACCGGCAGGTGCGAGACGGGCTTGAAGGTCACCAGCACCTCCTTGCGCTTCGCCCGGAGCGCCTTGCCCGAACGCAGCCGGAAGGGCACGCCGGCCCAGCGGTGGTTGTCGATCTCCACCACGAGCTCGGCCAGCGTCTCGGTGCCGCGGGCCGGCTCCACTCCCGGTTCGGCCGCGTAGTCGGGGACCCGCCGGCCGTCGACGTCCCCGGCGGTGTAGCGGGCGCGGCGTCCCGCGGCGGCCGGGTCGCCGCCCTGCACCCGGCAGGCCCGCAGCACCTGCGCCTTGGCGTCGCGCAGGTCGACCGCGTCCACCGTCGCCGGCGGCTCCATCGCCACCAGGGCCAGCACCTGGAGCAGATGGCTCTGGATCATGTCCGCCAGGGCGCCGGCGGAGTCGTAGTAGCGGGCGCGGTTCTCCAGGGCGAGCTGCTCGTCGAAGACGATGTCGACCCGCTCGACGTGGAGGTTGTTCCAGACGGGCTCGAACAGCCGGTTGGCGAACCGGAGTCCGATCAGGTTGAACACGGTGGAACGGCCGAGGAAGTGGTCGACCCGGTGGACCTGGCCTTCGGGCACCAGCCGGGTCAGCAGCCGGTTGAGCTCCGCGGCGCTCGCCTGGTCGGTGCCGAAGGGCTTCTCCAGCACCAGCAGGGTGTCCTCGGGCAGCTCCACCTCGAGCAGCGCCGTGCAGGCCCGCACCGTGACCGCCGGGGGCAGAGCGAAGTAGAGCGCGGGCGGCGCGGCGCAGGAGGCGATCAGCTCCGCGAGGGCGGCCGTGTCGGTGACGTCGGCCTGCTGGTACCGGGTGCGGGCGAGCACCGCGTCCAGCGTGGCGCTGGAGACCCCGGCCGCCTCCAGGGAGCTGCGGACCCGGTCCTGCCAGGTGGCGTCGTCCCAGTCCTCCGCGCCGGCGCCGACCAGCTCCAGCTCGCGCCGGTCGGGCTCGACCTCCAGCAGCTGGCCCAGCGCCGGCAGCAGCAGCCGCCCCGCCAGGTCGCCGCTGGCGCCCAGCAGCAGGAAGGTCCGGATGGGGCTGCTCATGGCGTCCTCGTTCCCGCAGCCCGCGGCGCACCCCCGGACGGGGGGCGGTCGGGCCGGTCTGGCCTCACCGTACCGAGCCCCGGCCCCGGGCGGCGGCAGAACCCTGCGAGGGTGGAGCCGTGACGACGAGCCCGACCGCCGCGGTAGCACCGGACCAGGTGCGCTGGTCGGCGCCCGCCGACCAGCGGTCGGGCCGGCCGCTGCTGGTGCTGCTGCACGGCCACGGGATGGACGAGGAGATGGGCGCCGGGGTGCGCGACCGGCTGCCGCCCGAGCTGGTGCTGGCTGCGGTCCGCGGCCCGCTGCGGGTGCGCAACGGCTACGGCTGGTTCCCGCTGGACGCCAGCCTGCGGCCGCAGCAGGTCGACGAGGCCGCGCACCGGGTGGCGACCTGGGTGGCGGCTCAGCCAGGGCACCCGTCGGTGGGCGTCCTCGGCTTCTCCCAGGGCTCCTCGGTCGGCCTGCAGGCCATGCGGCACGCCCCGGCCCTCTTCGCCTACGGCGTGGTGCTGTCCGGCTTCGCGTCCCCGCTCCCGGCGGGAGGTGACGCCGAGCTGCGCCGCCGTCGCCCGCCGGTGTTCAGCGGCCGGGGCGACGCCGACCGGCTGGTCCCGGCGCCGCTGGTGGCGCTCACCGACCAGTGGTTGGCCGGCCACACCACGCTGACCCGGCGGGTCTACCGCGGTCTCGGCCACGACGTCTCCGCGGAGGAGATCGGCGACCTGGTCGCGTTCCTGGAGGCGCAGCTGCCCGGAGACTGACCGGGCTGGCGCGTCCGGGGCTCAGTCGAAGTGCAGCCCGTCGGTGCGCTCCCGCTTGAGCTCGAAGAAGTACGGGAAGCCGGCCAGGGTCACGGTGGCGTCCCACAGCCTGCCGGCCTCCTCGCCGCGCGGGATCCTGGTGATGACGGGTCCGAAGAAGGCGGTGTCGTTGACGTGGATCGTCGGCGTGCCCACGCCCTCGCCCACCTTGTCCATGCCGGCGTGGTGGCTGGCGCGCAGGGCGTCGTCGTGGTCGGTGGAGTCGGCGGCCCCGGCCAGCTCGGCGGGCAGGCCCAGCTCGGCCAGCGACTCGCGGACGACCGCGGGCAGGTCCTTGTTGCCCTGGTTGTGGATCCGGGTGCCCATGGCGGCGTACAGCGGCGCCAGGATCTGGTCACCCTCGAGCTCGGCGGCGGCGATCGCCACCCGGACGGGGCCCCAGGCCTGCTCCAGCATCTTGCGGTAGTCGTCGGGGATGTCCTGGCCCTCGTTGAGGACGGCGAGGCTCATCACGTGGAAGTGCACCTCGATGTCGCGGACCTTCTCGGCCTCGAGGATCCACCGGGAGGTGATCCAGCAGAACGGGCAGAGCGGGTCGAACCAGAAGTCCGCCTTGTCGCGGGCGGTGCCGTCTGAGCTGGACGACGTCGTCTCGACCGTGCTGGTCATGGGTTCTCCTCCGGGAGGTCGGTGGGTGGCCCGGGTGCGCGGGGCCTCGCGGGTGGTCTGGCAGGAGCAACTTCCCCCGCCGCCCCCGATGTTCCCCGACGCCGCGGCCCCGCCGCACCGGGGCCCCCCGTCGACCACCACCTGCCGGCAGCGTCGGCGTCGGCGTCGGAGGGGGATGGGGCGGGGGTACTAGCGTGGGGACCAGCCGAGTGGAGCCGTCCAGCGGAGGAGCAGCGAATGGTCGTCGAGGCCGTGCAGACGTACGTCAACCTGGTCAACGGACTGACCCGGGCCACGCGGGCGCGGGCCCGGACCGCCGCGCGCGGGCTGCTGGCCCAGGCCGGGTTGGAGGGCGTGGCCGACGACGCCGAGCAGCGGGTCGGCAAGCTGACCGAGGAGATCCTCGGGGCGGGCCGGGCGAACCGGGAGCTGCTGGAGAACCTGGTGGCCGGCGAGGTGACCAAGGCGGCGACCCGGCTCGGCTTCGTCCGGTCCGACGACCTCGACGAGGTGCGGGAGGAGATCGCCGAGCTGCGGGCGCAGCTGGCCCGCGCCCAGACGGCCGCGACCCCGGGTACGGGGCAGGCGACCAGCACCCACCCCGGTGCGGCGCAGCGGCTGGCCCAGGAGCAGGTCGGTCCCGCCGTCCCCGACCCCACGGCGGACGCGGGCGCATGAGCGAGCCGACCACGCCCGCCGCCCCGCCGGTGCCCGCCGTCGACCACCCGGAGGTGGCCGAGGCACTGCGGCTGGTGGCCGACCTGGACGACCAGCCGCTGGAGCACCACCAGGAGCGGTTGAGCCGGGTGCACGAGGTGCTGCACGGCGTGCTGCACCCGGGCACCCCCGCCCGCTGAGCGCGTGCCCGACCGGCTCGACCGGCTGCTGCTGACCCGCGGCCTCGCCCGCTCCCGCAGCCAGGCCCAGGCGATGATCGTCGGCGGCGACGTCCGGGTCGACGGCGTGGTCGTCACCAAGCCCTCGGCCCTGGTGCCGGACCGGGCCGGGGTCAGCGCTACTACCGACCCGTACGTCTCCCGGGCGGCGCACAAGCTGCTCGGCGCGCTGGCCGACCTGGACCTGGCGGTCGGCGGCCGTGCCCTGGACGCCGGCGCCTCCACCGGCGGCTTCACCCAGGTGCTGCTGGAACGGGGCTGCGCGCCGGTCTACGCGGTGGACGTGGGCACCGACCAGCTGGTGCCCTCCCTGCGGGACGACCCCAGGGTCGTGGTCCGCGAGCAGACCAACCTGCGCGACCTCACGCTCGACCACCTCGACGGCCAGCCGGTGGACCTGGTGGTGGCCGACGTCTCGTTCATCTCGCTGACCCTGCTGGTCGCGCCGCTGGGCGCCGTGACCCGTCCCGGTGGCCGCCTGCTGCTGATGGTCAAGCCGCAGTTCGAGGTGGGCCGGGAGCGGCTGGGCCGCGGCGGGGTGGTCCGGGAGCCGGCGCTGCACCGGGGAGCCGTGGAGTCCGTGCTGGCCGCGGCCGCGGACCGGGGCTGGCACGCTCACGCGGTGCAGCCCAGCCGGCTGCCCGGACCGGCCGGCAACCGGGAGTTCTTCGTGCTGCTCGCCGGCGCCGCGCCGACCGTGTCCCCGGACGTCGCGGCCGCCACGGCCGCTGGCTGACGGCTCGGAGCGGAGCCAGTGTCGGACCCGGCACTTATGCTCGACCACGTGACCGAGGCCAGCGACCTGACCCGGGCCGGCGGGCCTTCCTCCGACGGCGCACGCCGTCGGGTCGGCGTGCTCACCCACATGGGCCGGCCCGCCGCCATCGATGCCGCCACCCGGCTGATCGACGGGCTCTACTCCCACGGCATCGTCTCGGCGCTGCCCGAGGACGACGTGGCCCAGATCGACCCCCGGCTCGCCGACGCCGTCACCGTGCTCGACAAGCCGGTGGCCGCCGACTCCGGGGTCGAGCTGCTCGTGGTGCTGGGCGGCGACGGGACCATCCTGCGCGGCGCGGAGTGGGTGCTGACCTCGGACCTGCCGCTGCTGGGGGTCAACCTCGGCCACGTCGGCTTCCTGGCCGAGGCCGAGTCCTCGGAGATCGACAGCGTCGTGGAACGGATCGTCGACCACTCCTGGACGGTGGAGGTGCGCTCGACGGTGCAGGTCACGCTGCGCGAGTGCGAGCACGGCGAAGTGGTGTGGACCTCCTACGCCATCAACGAGGTGTCGATCGAGAAGGCCGCGCGCGAGCGGATGCTCGAGGTCGTGGTGGAGGTCGACGGGCGACCGCTGTCGCGCTGGGCCTGCGACGGCGTCCTGCTGGCCACCCCGACGGGCTCGACGGCCTACGCGTTCTCGGCCGGCGGGCCGGTGATCTGGCCGGGCGTGGACGCGCTGCTGATGGTGCCGCTGAGCGCGCACGCGCTCTTCGCCCGGCCGCTGGTGCTGGGCCCCACCTCCACCGTGGTGATCGAGCTGATCGAGGCCTCACCCACCTTCGGCGTGGTCTGGTGCGACGGTCGCCGCTCCGCCGAGCTGCGCAGCGGGATGGAGATCGAGGTCCGCCAGGGTCCGCACAAGCTGCGGCTGGCCCGGCTGTCCGAGGCGCCGTTCACCGACCGGCTGGTCAAGAAGTTCGGGCTGCGGGTCGAGGGCTGGCGCGGCGCGGCCGAGGCCGAGCGCGAGTCCCTCCTGCAGCCGCAGCGCGCCTGGTCGAGCCCGTGATCGAGGAGCTGCGGATCACCGACCTCGGGGTGATCAACGAGGCGACCATCGCGCTGCACCCCGGCTTCACCGTGGTGACGGGGGAGACGGGTGCCGGCAAGACCATGGTGGTGACCGGCATCGGGCTGCTGCTGGGCGAGCGGGCCGACCCGCGCGCCGTGCGCAACGGGGCCGAGCGCGCGCGGGTCGAGGGCCGCTTCCGCGGCGTGGACCCGGCGGTCACGGCGCGGGTGGAGGACGCGGGCGGTGAGCTGGACGACGGCGAGGCCGGCCCCGAGCTGGTGGTCGCCCGGCACCTGACCGCCGCCGGACGGTCCCGGGCCTACCTCGGCGGCGCCGGCGTGCCGGCCGCGGTCTGCGCCGAGGTCACCTCCCGGCTGATCACCATCCACGGCCAGTCCGAGCAGGTCCGGCTGGCCGCGTCGGAGCGGCAGCGGGAGATCCTCGACCGCTTCGCCGGCACCGGGCTGGCCGGATTGCTGGGGGAGTACCGGAGCCGCTTCGGCGAGCGGCGGTCCGCCACCGCGGAGCTGACCGGGCTGCGGGACGCCGCCCAGGCCCGCGCCCGCGAGGCCGACCTGCTGGCCTTCGGGCTGGCCGAGATCGAGAAGGTCGCTCCCGAGCCCGGGGAGGACGTGGCGCTGGCCGCCGAGGCCGAGCGGCTCCAGTCCGCCGACGACCTCCGGCTCGTGGCCACGACGGCGCTCGCCGCGCTCGCCGGCAGCGATGACGAGGCCGGCGGGGCGATGACCGAGGTGGGGGTGGCCCGCAAGGCGCTCGACGGTCAGGGCGACGCCGAGATCAGCGCCCTCGCCGGTCGGCTCGCCGAGGTCAGCTACGGCCTGGCCGACGTCGCCGCCGACCTCGCCCGCTACCTCGACCGGCTGGACGCCGAGCCCGGCCGGCTGGAGTGGATCGCGAGCCGGCGCTCCGCGCTGCAGGGCCTGACCCGCAAGTACGGCTCCTCGGTGGACGAGGTGATCGCCTGGTCCGCCGACGCTGCCGCCCGGCTGACCACCCTCGACTCCTCCGACGAGCGGATCGTCGCGCTCGCCGAGCGGGTGGCCGTCCTCGACGACGAGCTGGCCGACCTGGCCGGGCAGATCACCGCGGAGCGGACCCGGGCCGCGGCCGCCTTCAGCGAGCGTGTGCTGGGCGAGCTGGCCGCGCTGGCCATGCCGCACGCCCGGCTGGTCTTCGAGCTCAGCACCGGCGAGCTGGGACCGCACGGCGCCGACCACGTCGAGCTGCTGTTCAGCGCCAATCCCGGCAGCGAGCCGCGCAGCCTGGCCAAGGTGGCCTCCGGTGGCGAGCTGTCCCGCGTCCGGCTGGCCCTGGAGGTGGTGCTGGCGGCCGACGCCGAGCACCAGACGCTGGTCTTCGACGAGGTGGACGCCGGGGTCGGCGGCCGCGTCGCGGTGGAGATCGGCCGCCGGCTCGCTGCGCTGGCCCGGCACGCCCAGGTCGTCGTGGTCACCCACCTGGCCCAGGTGGCCGCGTTCGCCGACCAGCACTACGTGGTCGTCAAGGCCGACGACGGGCAGGTCACCACCAGCGGCGTGCTGCCGGTGGCCGAGGAGGAGCGGGCCGCCGAGCTGGCCCGGATGATGGCCGGACTGGAGACCACGGACTCGGCGCTGGCCCACGCCGGCGAGCTCGTGGAGCTTGCGGCGGCATCCCGCCGGACCTCCTGACCGGCGCCGGGAACGCGCTCCCGAGGGCGCGACGGGCCGCGTCGAGGACCCGGTCGAGAGGTCCCTGCGTGGAAGGATGGGGCCTGACATGAGACTTCCCGCCCTGCTGCGCCGACGCGACGTGCCCGCCGGTATCGGCGGCGTCGTGCGGCTGGACCGGCGCACCAAGAACCTCACCAAGAGGTTGCGGCCGGGCGAGATCGCGATCATCCACCACAGCGACCTCGACCGGGTCAGCGCTGAGGCGCTGGTCGCGTCCGGGGTCAGCGCGGTGGTCAACGCCGTGCCCTCGGTCTCGGGCCGCTACCCCAACCTCGGTCCCGGAATCCTGCTCGAGGCCGGCGTCACCCTGGTCGACGCGGTCGGTGAGGAGGTGTTCGACGCGGTCAAGGAGGGCGACCGGATCACCCTGGACGCCGGGCTGCTGCTCGACCCCGAGGGCGCCGTCGTCGCCGAGGGCACGCTGCTGAACACCGACCTGCTGGAGTCGCAGCTGCAGGGCGCCCGCGAGGGGCTGTCGGACCAGATCGACGCCTTCACCGAGAACACCATGCGCTACCTCCGCGAGGAGAAGGAGCTGCTGCTCGAGGGCATCGGCGTACCCGAGATCCGCACCGACATCGAGGGCCGGCACGTGCTGATCGTGGTCCGCGGCTACGACTACCGCAGCGACCTCGAGGCCCTGCGGCCCTACATCTCGGAGTACAAGCCGCTGCTGATGGGCGTCGACGGCGGCGCTGACGCGCTGGTCGAGGCGGGCTACAAGCCCGACATGATCATCGGCGACATGGACTCCTGCTCCGACGCGACGCTGCGCTGCGGCGCCGAGATCATCGTGCACGCCTACCGCGACGGCCGCGCGCCCGGCGTGGAGCGGGTGCACGACCTGGGGCTGGAAGCGGTCGTCTTCCCCGCGCTGGGCACCAGCGAGGACGCGGCGATGCTGCTCGCGGACACGAAGGGCGCCCGGCTGCTGGTGGCGGTGGGTACGCACGCCTCGCTGGTGGAGTTCCTGGACAAGGGCCGGTCGGGGATGGCCTCGACCTTCCTGACCCGGCTGCGGGTCGGACCGAAGCTGGTCGACGCCAAGGGCGTCTCGCGGATCTACCGGAGCCAGATCCGCGGCTGGCACCTGGTGCTGCTGGTGCTGGCCGGCCTGCTGGCCCTGGTCACCGCCCTCTCGTTCACCGACCTCGGGCTCGCCGTGGGCAGCGTCACGGTGGCCCGGCTGCGTGACCTGGTCTACTTCTTGAAGGAACTGCTGACATGAACCTCGCGCAGGCGAGCGACTTCCAGCCCGTGCGGCGAGCACGGTGATCAACTTCCGCTACCACATCGTCTCGCTGATGGCGGTGTTCCTGGCCCTGGCGGTGGGCATCGCCGTCGGGGTCTCGTTGAGCCCTTCGGTGAGCGCCGGGCTGAACGAGCAGGCCGCCCAGGACCGCAAGCAGGTCAGCGAGCTGCGGGCCGAGCTGGACCGCCGCAACACCATCGACGACTACCGCGACGCCTGGGCCGACCGCACCGGCGAGCAGCTCGCCCTCGGTGCGCTGTCCGGGGTCGGCGTCGCCGTGGTGTCCATGCCCGGCGCCCCCAACCCGGTCGTGCAGGCGATCACCGACGGGGTCACCGCCGCCGGCGGCACCGTGGTGCGCACCGTCCGGGTCGACCCGGACGTCTTCGACCCCGCCGAGGCCGGAGTGGTCGAGGAGGCCGTCGCGGGTTACGCCGAGGAGCTCGGGGTGACCGACGACATGACGCCGGCCACCCGCTTCGGCCGGGCCCTCGGCTTCTCCATCGCCGCCCGCGCCCCCCAGGAGCGCGACGACCTGGCCGTCGGCATCGGGGAGGCGTTGCAGGACGCCGGGCTGGCCACGCTGAGCGGCGGCTCCAACCGCCGCGCCGAGCTGGTGGTCGTCGTCAGCGCTGCGGCCTCGGATCCCCAACCCGCGCCCGAGCTGCTGCAGGCCCACGTGCAGGCCGACGTCGGGCTGCTCTTCCACGCCGCCGGGCTGGTGCTCGCCGGCCCCAACAGCTCCGACATCACCGGCACCGACGTGCTCGCCGCCCGGACCGACAGCGACGCCGCCGCCGTGCTCAGCACCGTCGACGTGGCCGACCTCCCCGGCGGCGTGACCACCACGGTGCTGGCCGGCCAGGAGCAGCTGCTCGGCCGCCAGGGCCACTACGGCGCGCTCACCCGGGCCGACGCCCCGCTGCCGACCCTCCCGGTGCGCTGACCGTGCCCGTCCTGGCCCCGGCCCTGGTGGCTGCGGCCGCCGCAGCGACCGGCTCCGCCCTGGCCACCCGTCGACCGCCCCCCGAGCCGGAGGGGCGCCGCTGGTGGCGGTCGAACCACGCGGGGGACCCGGTGACCCTGGCTGAGGGCCCGGTCGCCGTCCTCGCCACGCTCGCAGGGCTGGCCCTGGCCGCCCCCGCCGCGGGTCCGCGGACCTCAGCCGCGGTCGCGGTCGCGGTGCTGGGCGCCGGCCTGGTCGGGGTCCACGACGACCTGCACGGCTCGGCCGCGGCCCGCGGGTTCCGTGGGCACCTGCGGTCGCTCCGGGCCGGCACGGTGACCACCGGCCTCGTCAAGATCGTCGGCGTCGGTCTCAGCGCCGGGGCGGCCGCCCTGCTGCTCGACGGCGGCCGGGGACGCCGACGGGACGGCCGGTCCGCACCCGCCAGGCTCGCCGAGATCACCCTCGACACCACGCTGGTCGCCGGCACCGCGAACCTGGTCAACCTGCTGGACCTGCGGCCGGGCCGGGCGGCCAAGGTCGTCGCCCTGCTCGGTCTGGGCCTGGTGGCCGGCACCACCCGGCCGGGGCAGCCCGCCGCGGCCGGTCTCGGCCCGCTGCTCGGTGCCGTCGCCGGCGTGCTGCCCGCCGACCTGGCCGGCCGCTCGATGCTCGGTGACTGCGGCGCCAACGCCCTCGGGGCCGGGCTGGCCACCGCGGCGGCGGCGTCGCTACCGCGGTCCGCGCGTCTGCTGGCCCTGCTGGCCGTCGCCGGTCTGAACGTGGCCAGCGAGCGGGTCAGCTTCACCGCCGTCATCGAGGCCACGCCCTGGCTCCGCCGGCTGGACCGTCTCGGTCGGCCACCGGCGGCGGGGGCGTGAGAGCCGGCGTCGGCTCGGTCGCGGTCAGTCTGGCGGGCCTGACCCTGGCCGCCCGGCTGATCGGGTTCGGCCGGTCGGTGGTGTTCTCCAAGACCGTCGGCGACACCTGCCTCGGCGACGCCTACAACGCCGCGAACACGCTGCCGAACATCCTCTTCGAGATCGTCGCCGGCGGGGTGCTGGCCGGTGTCGTGGTGCCGGTGGTCACCCGGCACGTCGCCGCCGGCCGCGCCGAGCAGACCACCCGCACCGTCTCCGCCCTGGTCACTTGGACCCTGCTGGTGCTCACCCCCGCGGCCCTGGTCGCCCTGCTCGGGGCGCCGCTGTACGCGCGGCTGCTGGCCTCGCCGGGTTGCCCGGGCAGCGCCGGCACCGTCGCCGCCCTGCTCGTGGTGTTCGCCCCGCAGGTCTGGTTCTACGGGCTGGCCGTGGTCAGCGCCGGCGTGCTGCAGGCCCACTCCCGCTTCCTCGCCGCCGCCACGGCCCCTCTGGTGTCCAGCCTCGTGGTCGTCGCCGCCTACCTGGGGTTCGCGGCCCTCGCCCCGGCGGCCGCCCGCGACGACCTCGGCGCGCTGACGCCGAGCGCGGCCGCCGTGCTGGGCTGGGGGACGACGCTCGGGGTGCTGGCGCTCGCCGCCTGCACCCTGGTGCCGCTGGCCCGGCTGGGCCTGCGGTTGCGGCCCCGGCTGCGGTTCGCCACCGGTGACCGGGGCGTGCTGCTGCGGATCGCCGGCGCCGGCCTGGTCGGCCTGGTCCTGCAGCAGCTCAGCGTGCTGCTGATCAGCTGGGCCGCCCAGCGCAGCGGCGACCCGGGGGCGCTCACCCGGTTCACCTGGGCCAACGCGCTCTACCTGCTGCCCTACGCCGTCCTGGTCGCCCCGCTGCTGCAGACCGTCTTCCCCCGGCTGGCGGTCGCCGCGGGTGCGGACGACGACGGCAGCGGCCTGCACCGGGCCCGCACCGGTGTGCGGCGGGTGCTCGGGGACACGGCGCCGTCCGTCGTCCTGCTGGCCTGGCTGGGCGCGGCGCTGCTGGCCGGCACCGCCGTCCCCGTGGCCCGGGTGTTCGTGCTCGGGCCCGGCTCCGGGCGGACCGACGCCCTGGCCGGCCCGATCGCCGCCTTCGCGCCCGCCGTCGTCGGCTTCGCGCTGCTGGGTCTGGCCTCCCGCGCCCTGCTGGCCCAGCACCGTGCCCGGGCGGCTGGCCTGGCCACCGGCCTGGCCTGGGGAACGGTGATCGTCGCGGTGGCCGGGCTCCGGCTGCTCGTCCCGCCGAGCGCCCTCGTGCCGGTGCTCGCCGGCAGCGTCTCGCTCGGGATGGCCGTCGGCGCCGTCGTGGGGTGGGCCGCCCTGCACCGGCAGGGGGTGGCGGTCGCCCTCGCCCGGCCGCTGCTCGTCGGGCTGGCCGCCGCGGCGGTCACGGTGCTGGCCTGCTGGTGGCCGGCCCGCCGGCTCGACGACGCCGGCCTGCTGACCGCGCTGCTCGGGGGTCTCGGACTGGCCCTGCTGGCCACGGCGGTCTTCGCCGGCGTCACCGCCCTGCTGGACCGGTCGCTGCTCACCGGACTCACCCGGCTGCGCGGCCGGCCGGTCGAGGAGGAGGTGCGCGGTGCGGATCGTTGAGACCCTGAGCGCCAGCACCGGCGGGATCGGCCGGCACGTGGCCGACCTGGCTCCGCGGCTGGCCGCCCTGGGGCACGACGTCACGGTGCTCTGCCCGCCCGCCACGGCGGTCGCCCACGACCTCGCCGGACTCGACGTCGGACCGCCCCGGCGGCTCGCCCGGTTGGCCGGCGTCGACGTGGTGCACGCGCACGGCTACAAGGCGGCGGCGGCGGCCCTGTTCTGGACCCGGCTCCGCCGCATCCCGCTGGTGGTCACCTGGCACAACGCGGTGCTGGCGGACGGCGTCGCCGGCCGGGTGGGACGCGCCCTGCAGGTCGTGGTCGCCCGCGGGGCCGACCTGACCCTGGGGGCCAGCCAGGACCTGGTCGTGACGGCGCGGGCGGCCGGCGCCCGGCACGCGGAGCTCGGGCCGGTGGCGGCTCCCCGGCTGGCCCTGCCCGCCGTCGCTCGGGACCGCTACCGCAGCGAGCTCGGGCTGGGTCCCGCCGACGTGCTCGTGGTCACCGTCGGCCGGTTGGCGCCGCAGAAGAACCTGGGCCTGGTGCTCGGCGTCGCCGATCGGCTGGCCGACCGGAGCGAGCTGGCCTTCGTGCTGGCCGGGGGCGGCCCACTGCACGACGACCTGGCCGCCCGCGCCGCCCGCGCACCCGGTCGGGTCCGGTTGCTCGGCCCGGTCGACGACGTCGCCTCGCTGCTGGCCGCCGCCGACCTGATGCTGCTGAGCTCCACCTGGGAGGCGCGGGCGCTGGTGGCCCAGGAGGCCTTGGCGGCCGGGCTGCCCCTGGTCAGCACCCGGGTCGGCGGGATCGTCGAGCTGGTCGCTGACGCCGCCGTCCTGGTCGACCCGGGCGACGTCGAGGCCGCGGCCGCCGCCGTGCTCGCGCTCGCCGACGACCCCGACCGCCGGGCCGCGCTGGCCGCGGCCGGCCGACGGCGGGCGGCGGACTGGCCCGACGAGGACCAGGTCGCCCGCGACCTGGCGGGGACCTACGCGCGGCTGGTGCAGCGCCGCACGGGCAGGCATTCGACCAGACGGCGTCCGCCCACGTAGGCTGGAGGCCCGTGGGAGCACGCGAGAAGTACACGAAGCACCTGTTCGTCACCGGCGGGGTCGCTTCCTCGCTCGGCAAGGGCCTGACGGCGTCCAGCCTCGGCTCGCTGCTGGTGGCCCGCGGCCTCAGCGTCTCCATGCAGAAGCTGGACCCGTACCTGAACGTGGACCCCGGCACCATGAACCCGTTCCAGCACGGCGAGGTGTTCGTCACCGAGGACGGCGCCGAGACCGACCTGGACGTCGGCCACTACGAGCGCTTCCTCAACGTCAACCTGTCGGCCGAGGCCAACGTGACCACCGGCAAGGTCTACTCCTCGGTGATCGCCAAGGAGCGCCGGGGGGACTACCTCGGCGACACCGTGCAGGTGATCCCGCACATCACGAACGAGATCAAGGACTCCATGCTCGCCATGGGCGGGCTCGACGCTCAGGGCAACCACATCGACGTGGTGATCCACGAGATCGGCGGCACCGTCGGCGACATCGAGTCGCTGCCGTTCCTGGAGGCGGCCCGGCAGGTCCGGCACGACGTCGGCCGGGAGAACGTGTTCTTCCTGCACGTCTCGCTGGTGCCCTACATCGGCCCCAGCGGTGAGCTCAAGACCAAGCCCACCCAGCACTCCGTCGCCGCACTGCGCCAGGTCGGCATCCAGCCCGACGCCGTCGTCTGCCGCTCCGACCGGGAGATCCCGGAGTCGGTGAAGCGGAAGATCTCGCTGATGTGCGACGTCGACGAGCAGGCCGTCGTCGCCTGCGTGGACGCGCCGAGCATCTACGACATCCCCAAGGTGCTGCACTCCGAGGGCCTGGACGCCTACGTGGTGCGCCGGCTCGACCTGCGCTTCCGCGACGTCGACTGGACCCGCTGGAACGACCTGCTCGACCGCGTCCACCACCCCAAGGAGGAGGTGGTGATCGCGCTGGTCGGCAAGTACATCGACCTGCCCGACGCCTACCTCTCGGTGAGCGAGGCGCTGCGCGCCGGCGGGTTCGCCAACCGGGCCCGGGTGCAGATCCGCTGGGTGCAGTCCGACGGCTGCGAGACGCCCGAGGGTGCGGCCCGGGCGCTGCAGGACGTCGACGGGGTCGTCGTCCCGGGCGGCTTCGGCATCCGGGGCGTGGAGGGCAAGGTCGGTGCCGTCCGTTTCGCCCGTGAGCACCAGATCCCGATCCTCGGCCTCTGCCTCGGGCTGCAGGTGATGGTGATCGAGGTCGCCCGGAACCTCGCCGGCCTCGAGGGTGCCGACAGCAGCGAGTTCACCCCCGAGACCCCCCACCCGGTGATCGCGACCATGTCGGAGCAGGTGGCCATCGTCAACGGCGCCGGCGACCTCGGCGGCTCGATGCGGCTGGGCTCCTACCCGGCTGAGCTGCTGCCCGGCTCGGTGGTGGCCAAGCGGTACGGCAGCACCGACGTCACCGAGCGGCACCGGCACCGCTACGAGGTCAACAACGCCTACCGGGACCAGCTGGAGGCGGCGGGCCTGGTGATCAGCGGCACCTCGCCCGACTCGCGGCTGGTCGAGTTCGTCGAGCTGCCCGACGACGTGCACCCCTACTTCGTGGCCACCCAGGCGCACCCTGAGCTGAAGTCGCGGCCCACCCGTCCGCACCCGCTGTTCGCCGGGTTGGTCGAGGCCGCGCTGAACCGCAAGCTCGCCACCCGGCTGCCCGTGGACGGTCGGCCGTGAGCGACCTGCCCGTCCCGACCGTGCTGTCCCCGGCCGAGCTGACCGACGTCCCGCTGGCCTGGCCGGTGGAGGACAGCACCGTCCTGGGCCACGGGCACATCGCCGACTTCCGCCAGGACTCCGTCCGCACCCCCGACGGCAGCCTGATCCACCGGGAGTACCTGCAGCACCCGGGCGCGGTGGCGGTCATCGCCCTGGACGCCGACGAGCGGGTGGCGCTGGTGCGGCAGTACCGGCACCCCGTCCGGCACCGGCTGGTCGAGCCGCCCGCCGGGCTCCTCGACGTCGACGGCGAGGACTACCTCGCCGCCGTCCAGCGCGAGCTGGCCGAGGAGGTCGACCTGGCGGCCGGCCGGTGGCACGTGCTCGTCGACCAGTTCTCCACCCCCGGCATCCTCGGGGAGGCGATCCGGGTGTACCTGGCCCGGGACCTGCGCAGCACAGCGGCGCCGGACGGGTTCGTCCGCGAAGGCGAGGAGGCCGACATGGACGTGGTCTGGGCCTCGCTGTCCGACCTCGTCGACGCGGTCCTGGGTGGTCGGCTGCACAACCCGAGCCTGGTGTCCGGGGTGCTCGCCGCCGAGGCCGCGCGCTCCCGCGGCTGGGCCTCGCTGCGCCCCGCCGACGCCCCCTGGCCGGCCCGGGAGCACCTGCTCACCGCCACCCGTCGCTGACCCGGACGCACGGCCGCGTCCCCAGCTGCTGCCGGGTACCCCGAGCGGTCCGGCTGGCGCCTATCGTGGAGGCGTCCTCCGGCGGGGAGGACCCGCCGTCACCGGGAGCCTGCCATGACCCACCCCTCGTCCGTGCCCGAGTCCGCACGGCCCGCCAGCTCGGCGCCGCTGCACCCGACCGGCCCGGCCACGCCGCGCTGGGCGCCCTCGGCTGCCGAGCCCACCGTGCAGCTGCCCGCCGGGCAGGCCCCCCGCCCGGCCTGGGTCCCTCTGGAGCCGCGACCGTCGAGCCACCCGAGCCCCTACGCGCTGGAGCCGCAGGTCTGGGACCGGCCGGCGCCCAACCCCTACGAGACCACCGCCCCGGTGGCCTGGGCCTACCAGCCCGACGCCCGGCAGCTCGTCCACCAGCCCGATCCCCGGCAGCTGGCCTACCAGCAGAGCCTGTACGCGGCCCAGAAGTCCCGGGTGGGCGCCGGCGTCCTCGCCATCGTGCTGGGCGTCTTCGGGGTGCACAACTTCTACCTCGGCCGCAGCGGCGTGGCCGTCCTGCAGCTGCTGCTGACAGTGCTCTCGCTCGGCGTGCTGTCCCCACTGGTCTGGGTCTGGTCGGTGGTCGAGGGGATCCTCATCCTGGTCGGCTCGCCCAGCTTCGCCGCCGACCGGCGCGGCATCCCGCTGCGCTGAGGCGACCGGCCCGCCAGCAGGACGCGCTGGAGGACCGCACCCGGACGCGCCGGGGGCCTGCGACTCGTCAGCGGTTCGTGCCGAGGTGCGCCCCGGGGCGGCGAGGGCCGGTGAGTCTATGCTCAGGCACGCGACGACACGGCCACCCGAGCCGACCTGAGGAGTGCGAGCACCCATGCTGGTAGGAGTCCCGACCGAGATCAAGAACCACGAGTACCGGGTGGCGATCACCCCCTCGGGGGTGACCGAGCTCGTCCAGCACGGGCACGATGTGATCATCCAGGCGGGCGCCGGCCTCGGCTCCTCCATCCCCGACGACGAGTACGCGGCGGCGGGCGCCAAGATCGTCCCCGACCACGACCAGGTCTGGGGCCAGGCCGAGATGATCATGAAGGTCAAGGAGCCGGTGGCCGAGGAGTACCCGCGCCTGCAGCCCGGCCAGCTGCTCTTCACCTACCTGCACCTGGCCGCGAACCGGGAGTGCACCTCGGCCCTGCTCGACCGCCGGGTCACCGGGATCGCCTACGAGACCGTCCAGCTGCCGAACGGCGCGCTGCCCCTGCTGGCCCCGATGAGCGAGGTGGCCGGCCGGATCGCGCCGCAGGTCGGCGCCTACCACCTGATGGCCCAGGGCGGCGGTCGCGGCACCCTGATGGGCGGCGTCTCCGGCGTCCACGCGGCCAAGGTCGTGGTCATCGGCGCCGGTGTGTCCGGGATGAACGCCGCCGTCATCGCGCTGGGCATGCAGGCCGAGGTGCTGCTGCTGGACCGCAACATCGACAAGCTCCGGGACGCGGACAAGATCTACCAGGGCCACCTGCAGACCGTCGCCTCCAACGCCCTGGAGGTGGAGCGGGCCGTCCTGGACGCCGACCTGGTGATCGGCGCGGTGCTGGTGCCCGGCGCCAAGGCGCCCACCGTGGTGACCAACGCGCTGGTGGCCCGGATGAAGCCGGGCAGCGTGCTCGTGGACATCGCCATCGACCAGGGCGGCTGCTTCGAGGACAGCCGGCCCACCACGCACGCGGAGCCGACGTACCGGGTCCACAACTCGATCTTCTACTGCGTGGCCAACATGCCGGGGGCCGTGCCGCACACCTCCACCTACGCCCTGACCAACGTCACCCTGCCCTACGCGCTCAGCCTCGCCGACCGCGGCTGGCAGGACGCCCTGCGGGCGGACCCGGCCCTGGCACTGGGCCTGAACACCCACGACGGCGCGCTGGTCAGCGCTCCGGTCGCGGCTTCGCACGGCGTCGGCCACCGCGAGCTCGCCGACGTCCTGGCCTAGGCAGGGCCGGTGGTCCACGCCCCGCCTGGCACGCCCTCGGCGCCGACCGACGACGGGGCGCTGGCCCGGCTGGCGCAGACCTACCTCGACCACCTCGTGGTCGAGCGCGGGGTGTCGAGGCACACGCTGACGGCCTACCGCCGCGACCTCCGGCGCTACCTGGACTTCCTGGCCGGTGAGGGCGTGCGCGAACCGGCGGCGGTGACGCCGGCCCTGGTCGCCGAGCACGCCATGCGGCTGCGGGCCGGGGTGCCGGCCGAGGACGGGGACGGGTGGGTGGTGCCACCGCTGGCTCCGGCCAGCGTCGCGCGGGCCGTGGTCGCCGTCCGCAGCCTGCACCGCTTCGCCGTCGACGAGGGGGTCAGCACCGACGACCCGGCGGCGGAGGTCCGGCCGCCGACGCCCGGCCGCCGGCTGCCCAAGGCGCTGCGGGTCGACCAGGTGCAGGCCCTGCTGGACGCGCCCCCGACCGACACCCCCGTCGGGCTGCGCGACGCCGCCCTGCTCGAGGTCCTCTACGGCACCGGCACCCGGATCTCCGAGGCGGTGGGGCTGGACGTCGACGAGGTCACCCGGGCACTGGAGGACCCGTCCGCCGGGCTGCGGGTGCTGGGCAAGGGGCGCAAGGAACGACTGGTGCCGCTCGGCTCGTACGCCCGGGCGGCGCTGACCGCCTACCTCGTGCGGGGCCGGTCGGCGCTGGTGGCCCGGGGCACCGGCTCGCCGGCCCTGTTCCTGGGCGCTCGCGGGGCCCGGCTGTCGCGGCAGAGCGCCTGGGCGGTGCTCCAGCAGGTCGCCGAGCAGGCCGGGCTGGCCGGTCACGTCTCCCCGCACACCCTGCGGCACTCCTTCGCCACCCATCTGCTCGACGGCGGCGCCGACGTGCGGGTGGTGCAGGAGCTGCTGGGCCACGCGTCGGTGACCACGACGCAGATCTACACCCTGGTGACGGTCGACCACCTCCGCGAGGTGTACCTGACCTCCCACCCGCGCGCGTACTAGGCTGCCCCGGAGCGTGCGCCGGACGGTGCCCGCCCCCGGTCCGGTCCCGCCCCCGCTCGACCAGACCGACGCCGACGCGAGGAGGACCCGAGTGCAGCAGCCCGACGAGGCCGGCGGTTCCCCGTCGGTCGGGCAGCCCACGGTCGACTCCGCCGGTGTGGAGTCGCTCTTCGACCCCGCCGGGGACGGCGCCCGGGCCCCGGAGGAGTTCAAGGTGCCCGGCGCGCCGGTCACCGAGGAGCCGCTGATCCCGGAGCCGGTGATGGGTCCGACCGGCCGGCCCTGGCCCGACCTGCCCGACCCCGGCCCGCCCACCGGCGGCCCGGCCATGATCATCGCCCTCTGCAACCAGAAGGGCGGGGTCGGCAAGACCACCACCACGATCAACCTGGGTGCGACCCTGGCCGAGCTGGGCCGCAAGGTGCTGCTCGTCGACTTCGACCCGCAGGGCTCGCTGTCGGTCGGGCTGGGCGTCAACCCGCACACCCTCGGTCACAGCGTCTACAACCTGCTGCTGGCCCGCGACGTGGCCGTCGACGACGTCATCGACACCACCAACGTGCCCGGCCTGGACATCCTGCCCAGCAACATCGACCTCTCGGCCGCGGAGATCCAGCTGGTCTCGGAGGTGGCGCGCGAGCAGACGCTGCTGCGGGTGCTGGAGAAGGTGCGCGACCGCTACGACGTCATCCTCATCGACTGCGCGCCCAGCCTCGGGCTGCTCACGGTGAACGCGCTGACCGCGGCGGACAAGGTGATCATGCCGCTGGAGTGCGAGTTCTTCGCCCTGCGCGGGATCGCCCTGCTCAACGACACCATCACCAAGGTGCAGGACCGGCTGAACCCGCGGCTGGAGATCCTGGGCATCCTCGGCACCATGTACGACCCCCGCACCCTGCACAGCCGTGAGGTGCTGGAGCGGGTCGTGCAGGCGTTCGGCGACCGCGTCTTCCACACCGTCATCCGGCGGACCGTCAAGTTCCCGGAGACGACGGTCGCCGGCGAGCCGATCACCACCTACGCGACCACGTCGCCGGGGGCGGAGGCCTACCGGAACCTGGCCCGGGAGGTGCTGGCCCGATGCCACGCCGGGTGAGCCTGCCGGGGGCTTCGGAGCTGTTCCGGCCCACCCAGGCCCCCGACCAGGTCGCCCCCGCCCCGACCTCTCCGCAGCCCAAGCCCGAGGCCGAGGGCCGTCCCGGTCGTCCGGCGCGGGGTTCGGGCCGCGTCCGGCACGACGAGAAGATCACCGTCTACGTCAGCAGCGACGAGCTGGTGGCGCTGGAGCAGGCCCGGCTCACCCTGCGCGCCGAGCACGGGATGGCCGTCGACCGCGGCCGGATCGTCCGCGAGGCGATCGCCGCCCTGCTGGCCGACTTGGCGGCCCACGGGGAGTCCTCCGAGCTGGTCCGGCGGCTCTCCCCGCCGTGACCGCGGCTCCGGACCGGTCGGCCGGGACGGCGGCGTCCGACGACGGCCGGCCGCCCGGCTTCCACGTGCACCTGGTCAACTTCGAGGGGCCGTTCGACCTGCTGCTGCAGCTGATCTCCCGGCACAAGCTGGACATCACCGAGGTGGCCCTGTCCCGGGTCACCGACGAGTTCATCGGCCACATCAAGGCGGCCGGCCCGGACTGGGACCTCGACCAGACCAGCCAGTTCGTCGTCGTCGCGGCCACCTTGCTGGACCTCAAGGCGGCCCGGTTGCTGCCGTCCGGGGAGGTCGAGGACCCCGAGGACCTCGCCCTGCTCGAGGCCCGCGACCTGCTGTTCGCCCGGCTGCTGCAGTACCGCGCGTTCAAGGCCGTGGCCGGCCACCTGGCGGCGACGCTGGACGACCAGGCCCGCCGGTTCCCCCGCGACGTCGCCCTGGAACCGCGCTTCGCCCGGTTGCTGCCCGAGGTGGTGCTGACCCTCACCCCCGAGGCGTTCGCGGCGCTCGCCGCGAAGGCGCTGGCGCCCAAGCAGGCCGACGTGGTCTCGCTGGCCCACCTGCACGCCCCGGCGGTCAGCGTCCGGGACCAGGCCCGGCTGGTGGTCGACCGGCTCCGGCGCACCGGCGCGCTCACCTTCCGGGCGCTGACGGGGGACTCCCCGGACCGGATCACCACCGTCGCCCGGTTCCTCGCCCTGCTGGAGCTGTTCCGGGAAGGGGCCGTGGCGTTCGAGCAGGTCGCCGCCCTGGGCGAGCTGACCGTACGCTGGACGGGGTCGAGCGAGGGCGAGCTGGACATCTCCGACGAGTTCGACGTCCCCCCGACGCCCAGCGAGGAACCACGATGAGCCAGAGCACGACCACCGCCGAGGAGGCGGGCGCCACCCCGCTGCCGCTGGGGGAGGAGCGCCCGCTCACCTCCGCCGACGTCAGCGGGGCGCTCGAGGCACTGCTGCTGGTGGCCGAGGAGCCGCGGCGCAGCGACGACCTGGCCGCGGCCCTGGGGGCACCCGAGCCGGTGGTGCGGCAGGCGCTGGCCGAGCTGGTCCGCTTCTACGACGAGACCGGCCGCGGCTTCGAGCTGCGCGAGGTCGGCGGCGGCTGGCGCTACTGGACGCGCGAGGAGCACGCCGACCTGATCGCGGCGACGGTCCTGGAGGGCCAGCAGTCCCGGCTCAGCCAGGCCGCCCTGGAGACCCTGGCCGTCATCGCCTACACCCAGCCGATCTCCCGCGGCCGGGTCTCCGCGGTCCGCGGGGTCAACGTCGACGGGGTCATCCGCACCCTGCTGGCGCGGGGGCTGATCGTGGAGGCCGGCCACGACGCCGACTCCGGGGCCGTCGTCTTCGCCACCACCAACCACTTCCTGGAGCGGATGGGGCTGCGCTCCCTGGACGACCTGCCGGCCCTGGCCCCGCACCTGCCGGACGCGTCGGTGCTGGAGGCCGAGCTGGGCCAGCTCGCCGCCGTCGCTCCGCCCGAGGCGCCCCACCCTGACGAGCACGCCCCCGACGAGCCCTCCGGGGCGACCGCCGGGACCACGTACGACCGAACCGAGGACACCCAGTGAACGACAACGACGACGACCAGGGCGGCATCCGCCTGCAGAAGGTGCTCGCCGCGGCGGGCCTGGCCTCCCGCCGCGCCTGCGAGATCATGATCAGCGAGGGCCGGGTCGAGGTGAACGGCAAGCTGGTCACCGAACAGGGCCTGCGGGTGGACCCCGAGCACGACGTCATCCGGGTGGACGGCTCCCGCATCCCCCCGCCGCGCCGGCACCTCTACCTGGTGCTCAACAAGCCCCGCGGCGTCGTCTCGACCATGGACGACCCCGAAGGCCGCCGCAACCTCAACGACCTGCTCGAGGGCAAGCGCCCGGGCAAGCAGAACCGGCTCTTCCACGTGGGCCGGCTGGACACCGAGACCGACGGCCTGATCATCCTCACCAACGACGGCGACTTCGCCCACAAGCTGGCCCACCCGTCCTACGAGGTGCCCAAGACCTACCTGGCCGAGGTCACCGGCCAGCTGCACCCGGCCACGGTCAAGCGGCTCCGCGACGGCATCATGCTCGAGGACGGACCGGTCAAGCCCAGCTCGGTGAAGTTGGTCTCGACGGCCGAGGACCGGTCGCTGGTCAAGCTGACCCTGCACGAGGGCCGCAACCACATCGTCCGCCGTACCATGGAGGCTGTCGGCCACCCCGTGCGGAAGCTCTCGCGGACCGGGATCGGCCCGGTGCGGCTGGGCAACCTCAAGAGCGGGGACCTGCGCGACCTCACCCGGGACGAGCTCGGCGGCCTGCTCGACCTGATCAGCAGCTGACCACCCCAGGGCACCCGAGGCGAGGAGGGCGATGGACCGCCGGATCTACGGTCTGGAGACCGAGTACGGCGTCGCCTGCACGTCCGGGGGCACCCGGCGGCTCACGCCCGACGAGGTGGCGCGCTACCTGTTCCGGCGGGTCGTCACCTGGGGCCGCAGCAGCAACGTCTTCCTCCGCAACGGCTCGCGGATCTACCTCGACGTCGGTTCGCACCCGGAGTACGCCACCGCGGAGTGCGACGACCTCGTCCAGCTGGTCGACCACGACCGGGCCGGTGAGCGGATCCTCGAGGACCTGATCGTCGACGCCGAGCAGCGGCTGGCCAGCGAGGGCATCACCGGCGACATCTACCTGTTCAAGAACAACACCGACAGCCACGGGAACTCCTACGGCTGCCACGAGAACTACCTGATCAGCCGGGTCGGCGACTTCTCCAAGATCACCGACGTGCTGGTGCCGTTCCTGGTCTCCCGCCAGCTGATCTGCGGGGCCGGCAAGGTGCTGCACACCGCACGCGGCGCGGAGTTCAGCGTCAGCCAGCGGGCCGAGCACATCTGGGAGAGCGTCTCGTCGGCGACCACCCGGAGCCGACCGATCATCAACACCCGCGACGAGCCGCACGCCGACCCGGAGCGCTACCGTCGGCTGCACGTCATCGTCGGCGACTCGAACATGAGCGAGACCACCACCCTGCTCAAGGTCGGCACCGCCGAGCTGGTGCTGCGGCTGATCGAGGCCGGGGTGCCGATGCGGGACTTCACGCTGGAGAACCCGATCCGCGCCATCCGGGACATGAGCCGGGACCGCACCGGTCAGGTGCAGGTCGCGCTGGCCAACGGTCGGCGGATCTCGGCCCTGGAGCTGCAGACCGAGTACTACGAGAAGGTGGCCGAGTTCGTGGCCCGCGGCAACCTCGGCACGCCGGTCATCGACCGGGTGCTGGACCTGTGGGAGCGCACCCTGCGGGCGGTGGCGGAGGACAAGCTGGCGCTGGTCGACACCGAGGTCGACTGGGCGATCAAGCTCAAGCTGCTGGACCGGTACGCCGCCAAGCACGGGCTCAGCTTCGCCGACCCGCGGATCGCCCAGCTGGACCTGGCCTACCACGACATCCGGCGCGGTCGGGGTCTCTTCTCGATCCTGCAGGAGCGCGGGCAGGCGGCCCGGGTGACCACCGAGCCCGCTGTCTTCCGCGCCAAGTCGGTGCCGCCGCAGACCACCCGCGCCAAGCTGCGCGGCGACTTCATCCGGGCCGCGCAGGAGGGCCGCAACGACTACACCGTGGACTGGGTGCACCTGAAGCTCAACGACCAGGCGCAGCGGACGGTGCTCTGCAAGGACCCGTTCGTGGCCGTCGACGAGCGGGTGGACCGGTTGATCGCCTCCATGCGGCGTCCGACGTTCTGACCCTCCCGGCTCGGGCGGCCGATCTCGCGCACAGGGAGCGGACAGCCGGGCCGGGTAGGGTTCCCCGGTGCGCGCGTTCCCCGAGAAGTCCCTGCTCGTCCTGGCCCTGAGCGGCTCGCTGTTCCTGGCGGCCTGCGGGTCCGACGGCGACGCCGCCACCGACGCCTCGGCGAGCCCGGTGCCGAGCGCCTCGGCCAGCGCCAGCGCGTCGCCCAGCGCCTTGCCGTCGACGGTGCCCGCCTCCAAAGACTTCGCCAAGGTGACCGTCAGCGGGGACTACGGCAAGAGCCCGAAGGTGAAGATCGACACCCCGTACGCGGTCGACAAGACGCGGACGAAGGTGCTGCGCGAGTCAGACGGGCCGGCCGTGGAGGCCGGCCAGACCGTCGAGGTGAACTACTACGGCGTGGACGGCCGGACGGGCAAGAAGTTCGACGACTCCTTCAGCCGCGGTGAGCCGGTCGCGTTCGCCCTCGACCAGGTGGTGCCGGGCTTCAGCAAGGGCCTGACGGGTCAGACGAAGGGCAGCCGGGTGCTGATCGCCATGCCCGGCTCCGACGGCTACGACGCCTCCGGCGGGAACGAGCAGGCCGGGATCGAGGTGGGCGACACCCTCGTCTTCGTGGTCGACGTCGTCGACGTCCAGCTGAGCGAGCCGGCGGGGGAGGAGGTCACCCCGGAGGCGGGCCTGCCCACCGTCTCCGGCAGCCTCACCAAGCCCGACATCACCATCCCCGACACCGACCCGCCGACCAAGCTGGTCGTGCAGCCGCTGATCAAGGGCGAGGGCAAGAAGGTCGAGGCGAACGACACCATCACCTTCGCCTACCGGTGGGAGATCTGGGAGGACGGCCGGCTGGTCGAGGAGTCCTACGGGCAGGAGCCCGGCAGCTCCCCGCTCTCCGGGCTCGTCGCCGGGCTGCAGGAGGGCCTGGCCGGCCAGACCGTCGGCAGCCGCGTGCTGCTCGTCATCCCGCCGGACAAGGGCTACCCCGACGGCAACGCCCAGCCGAAGATCGAGAAGGGCGAGACGCTCGTCATGGTCGTCGACCTGCTGTTCACCCAGGCCGGCCAGTAGTTCCAGCTCTCCGCTGCCTGAGCTCGTCGAAGGCCCGTCGACAAGCTCTGGGACCGGGAACGTGAGCACCGCTGCCTGAGCTCGTCGAAGGCCCTTCGACAAGCTCAGGGACCGGGAACGTGAGCACCGCTGCCTGAGCTCGTCGAAGGTCCGTCGACAGGCTCAGGGACCGGTGTCGACCAGCGACGCCGCGTGCCGCCCGGCGGCCGCGGCGGCGAGGAAGTAGGCCGGGTCGCCCTCCAGCCGGCGGCCCATCGTGGACATCGGCACCGGCGAACCGGTCAGGGCGACGTCGAGGCCGTCGAGCGGCACCCGGACGGCCCGGTGCCGGGTCAGTGCGGCCACCGCGGCGTCCAGCGCGTCCGCCAGGGCGACGACGACGTCCAGCCCGGCGATGCCGTGCAGCGCGGCCGCCCCCGCCAGGTCGGGCACGGCCAGGTCGGCGGGCTGCAGGGCCACCCGGCCGTAGGCGGTGATGCTGTGGTGCGACAGCCCTCGGTGCCGCGGCCGGGCGTCGGCGGTCGACACCCGCAGCGAGCCGACCGGTCGGCCACCGAGGGTCGCAGCGGCGTTGACGGCTTCTCCGACGCCGACGCCGGAGAAGCCCCAGCGGGTCCCGGTACCCAGGTTGCCCGGGCCCTGGCTGACCACCACCAGGTCCGCCCCGAGCGCCAGCCGTGCGGCCAGCAGCCCGGAGTGCACGGTGACCGCCTCCAGGTCACCGCCGAAGGCCTGGCCGACGGTGACCGTGCCGGCCAGCAGGCCCGCCTCCCGCAGGGAGGCGACCGTGCGGGAGAAGGCCAGCGGCAGCGCCCCCTGGTCGCTCATCACGTACACCACCCGGGTGCCGGGGCGGTCGTGCGCGACGGCCAGCAGGGCCGGGGTGAGCGCGGAGTGCAGGTCGGCGACCAGCACCGGGAGCCCCCCGAGGTCGTCGGCGTCGGCCAGCAGCGCGTGGTGCGGGGAGCCCTGCTCGTCGGCCCCGGCGACCATGGCCTGCTGCGGCAGGTAGCGGGCCTTGACCAGGTGGCCGGCCGGCTGCGGCGGCTGGCCGCGGAGCGCGCCGTCGGGGGTCAGGGCGGCGATCACCAGCGCGTAGCCGCCGGTGCCCAGCCCCCGCTCCAGAGCGGCGACGTTCATCAGCACCCGGTCCCCGACCAGGGGCGCGGCCATCAGGGCGGTGTAGGCCAACGCCCGCACCTCGGCGCCGTCCGGGCGGGCCACCACGAGCTCGACCGCGCCCGGCCAGCCGCCGCGCACCGCTGTGACCTCGCCGTCGGCCCAGATGATCATGGCAGAACCCTAGGCCGGTGGAGCCGGCTGTTAACCTGGCGGCGACCCGTGGACCCCGAGCGGGTGAGGAGATCGCAGGCATGGCACCGCGCAAGACCGAGCGCATCCTCAACCTCACCATCTGCCTGCTGGTGTCGGGCCGTTTCGTGCCGAAGAGCCGCATCCGCGACGCTGTCGAGGGCTACCACGACCTCTCCGACGCCGCCTTCGAGCGCACCTTCGAGCGCGACAAGGACGAGCTGCGCGCGCTGGGCGTCCCGATCGAGGTCGGCACCTTCGACCCGCTGTTCGACGACGAGCCCGGCTACCGGATCCTCGCCGGGGAGTTCGAGCTGCCCCCGATCGACCTCGACGCCGAGGAGGCGTCGGTGGTCGGGGTCGCGGCCCGGGTCTGGCAGCACGCCAGCATGGCGGCCTCCACCGGCAGCGCGATCGCCAAGCTGCGGGCGGCCGGCGTCGAGCCCGACCCGTCCCTGCTGGCCTCGCTGGAGCCGTCCGTGCAGGCCACCGAGCCCGGCTTCGAGCCGCTCTGGGTGGCGGTGCTCGAGCGGATCCGGATGAGCTTCACCTACCGCGACGGCCGTCGCCGCACGCTCGAACCCTGGGGGATGACCTCCTCCAGAGGCCGGTGGTACGTCATCGGCCGCGACGTCGACCGCGACGCCACCCGGATGTTCAAGCTGTCCCGGATCACCGACCTGCCCCGGCGGGAGTCCAAGCCCGGCGCCTACGAGGTGCCCGCCGACCTCGACCTGCGCTCGCTGGCCCGCTCGCTCGCGCCGCCCGAGCCGACCGAGCAGGCCGTGCTCGCGCTCCGCGCCGGCCGCGCCCCGGGGCTGCGCCGCCGCGGCCGCCCCGGGAGCACGGCGGTGGTCCTGCCCAGCGGGTTCGAGGTGCACGTGGTGCCCTTCTCCGACCTCGGCTCGGCCGCCGAGGAGATCTGCCGGTACGGGGCTGACGTCGTGGTGCTGGAACCGGTCGGGTTGCGGGAGCGGGTGGTGCAGGGGCTGGCCGCCGTCGCCGCCACGGCCGTCGTCCCCGCGACGAGCGGAGCGGCATGACCTCCCAGGCCCAGGTGCGCCGGCTGCTCAGCCTGGTGCCCTACCTCCGCGAGCACGACGGCGCCGCGATGGCTGACGTGGCCGCGGCGTTCGGGATCAGCGTCCGCACGCTCCGCGAGGACCTCAACGTGCTGTGGATGTGCGGGATGCCGGGGCTGACGCCCGGCGACCTCATCGACATCGACATGGACGCCGTCGAGGGGGAGGGCGTCATCCACCTGAGCAACGCCGACTACCTGACCCGGCCGCTGCGGCTCTCCACCGACGAGGCCCTCGCCCTGGTGCTGGGGTTGCGGACGCTGCGCGAGATCGCCGGGCCGGGCCAGCGCGCCGCCGTCGACCGGGCGCTGGCCAAGCTGGAAGCAGCCTCGGGCTCGGCGCCGACCGGCCAGGCCAGCGTGCGCGTCACCGCCGGCCAGGACGAGATCCAGGGGCGGATCGCCGACGGGCTGCAGCGGGGCCTGCGGCTCGACCTCACCTACGACGTGGCCTCCCGCGCGGAGACCACCCGGCGGATGGTCGACCCGCTCCGGGTCTTCGTGCTCGAGGGCTACGGCTACCTCGAGGCCTGGTGCCACTCGGCGGTGGCCCTGCGGACCTTCCGGCTGGACCGGATCGCCGCCGTCGAGGTGACCGACGTGCCGGTCGACCCCCATCCCGACGTGGTCCTCAAGGACCTGACCACAGGCTGGTTCGAGACGCTCAAGGACGCCCCGCTGGTCACCCTCGACCTCGCCCCCGAGGCGAGCTGGGTGGCGGAGTACTACCCGACCGAGGCGACGTCGCTCCGCCCCGACGGCGGGCTGACGGTGACGCTGCGGGTCCGGGACCCCGGCTGGCTGCGCGGCCTGCTGCTCGGTCTGCGGGGTGGCGCCACCGTGGTCGCCCCCGCGGGTGCGGGGAGCTCCGCGGCCGAGGCCGCCCAGGAAGCCCTCGACCAGTACGCAGCGCTGCTCAGCTCGGCCACGCCCGGTTGAACCCGCGGCGCCAGGTCAGGGTCCGTCCGGCTCCTCCTCGGCAGCCCGCTGCGCCTGGGCCAGGTCGTCCTGCAGGTCGAGCACCATGGCGATCCCCGCCAGGTTGAGGCCCGCGTCCAGCAGCTCGGTGATCCGGAGGAGCCGGGCGACGTCGTCACGGCTGTAGAGCCGGGTGCCGCCGCTGGTCCGGGTGGGGGTGAGCAGCCCTCGGCGCTCGTACAGCCGCAGGTTCTGCACGCCCGTGCCGACCAGCTCAGCCGTGACGGAGATCCCGTAGACCCCGCGAGCGTCCTCCGCCCCCTCGGCGGCAGATTTTTCTGCTTCCACGCTTGAAGGCTATCCCTCTCCAGTGCTATAAACAATGTGTACCGATCACCACAGATCAGTGGGTGGTCCGACGACAACTTCCACACACCACGACGGAGGGAGAGACCCCATGTTGATGCGCACCGACCCGTTCCGCGACCTCGACCGGCTCACCCAGCAGGTCTTCGGCACGGCCGCCCGTCCGGCCCTGATGTCCATGGACGCGTGGCGCGACGGCGACACCTTCGCCGTCGAGTTCGACCTCCCGGGTGTCGACCCGGCTTCGATTGACCTCGACGTCGAGCGGAACGTGCTGACCGTCCGCGCCGACCGGCCCGCGCGGGAGGGCATCGCGGAACTCGTGGCCGCCGAGCGGCCCCGCGGCGTCTTCAGCCGCCAGCTGATCCTGGGCGACAACCTGGACACCGACCGGATCAGCGCCTCGTACCACGCCGGTGTCCTCAGGCTGGAGATCCCGGTCGCCGAGAAGGCGAAGCCGCGCAAGATCGCCGTGCAGTCGGCCGAGGACCCGCAGGTGGTCGAGGGCGAGGGCCAGAAGATCCTGCAGGGTTGAGAGGTCCAGTTCCGCCCCCTCGATGAGCGGGACCTGGACGGGAGCACCGGTCGAAGTTCCACCCACACGTCGGCTGCCGCCTGGCCCCGCCCGGCACACGGACCGCGCGCTCCGTTGCAAGGAGGAGCCGGGAGTGGACACGTTCTTCGTCCACTCCCGGTGACGACGGCGACGGAGGGTCAGAGCGCGGTCCGCGTCCGAGCGGAGCGAGGACCTAGGATCTCCGCGTGCTCTGGGTGGTTCTGGTCCTGGTCCTCGCGCTGGGTGCGCTGGCCGTCCTGGTCGGCTACGCCGTCTGGCTGGCGCACAAGACCGCCGACGTGCTGAGTGAGGTCGGGCAGCTCGCCGACCGGGCCGCCGAGCTGGGCGAGCTGCTGGCGCAGGTGCACCCGCCGGAGCCCGGGCGTCCGACGACACCCCCGAACGGATGGACGGCTGCAGCCGGCGACGTACGATGAGGTGAAGACGTCGGGCGGCAACTCGTCCGACGTGTGCAGTGCCGCATCGGAGAAGAGGATTCATGATTTCGCTGGCCATCGCCGGACTCGGCGCCCCTGAACTGCTGATCATCCTGGCTGTCGTCCTGCTGCTGTTCGGAGGGTCCCGGCTGGCCGGCCTCGGCAAGAGCACCGGTCGCGCGCTGAAGGAGTTCAAGGAGGAGACGAAGGGTCTCAAGTCCGAGCAGAAGGGCGACCCCGAGATCACCGGCACCACCAGCAGCTACGACCAGCCCCATGGCACCGTCACCAACGGCTCGCCCTACGCCGACCCGAGCCAGGTCCAGCAGCCTGCGCCGTCGTCCCGCCCGGTCTCGAACCCGGCGGACTCCGACGTCCGTCGCGACGTCTGAGCAGGTAGCACCCGACCGTGTCCTTGTCGATCAGGGGCCGGCCGCTGAAGTTCAGCCTGGCCTGGCTCCGCCCCCCGGCCGCGCCCGCCGACGGCTCGATGACCCTGTTCGAGCACCTGCGCGAGCTGCGGTACCGCCTCGTCGTCGCCGCGATCGCCATCGTGGCGGGGACGGTCGCGGCCTGGTTCTTCCGCAGCGAGCTCATCGAGCTGTTGCTCGACCCCTACTACCAGGCGGAAGCCGATCTCAAGGCCCGGAACCCCGGGGCGACGCTCCAGGTCGTGAACAACGGCATCGCGTCGCCGTTCACGCTGGCCCTGAAGGTGTCGGCGCTCGCGGGGGTCATCCTCACCTCGCCGGTGTGGCTCTGGCAGCTCTGGTCGTTCATCGTCCCGGGTCTGCTGGCCAAGGAGAAGAAGTGGGCGTCGATGTTCATCGCCGCCGCCACCCCGCTCTTCTGCCTCGGGGTGGCTGTCGGTTACACCGTGATGCCGAAGGGCATCAGCGTGCTGCTCGGCTTCACCGAGGGTGGCGTCACCAACCTCCAGGACATCAACCAGTTCCTGTCGTTCCTGATGCGGATCATGCTGGTGTTCGGCGCGGCGTTCCTGATCCCGCTGATCGTGCTGATGCTCAACATCCTCGGCGTGGTCCCGGCCCGCTACCTGTCCAAGTACCGCTCCTACGTCATCTTCGGCACCTTCGTGTTCGGGGCGGTGGCGACGCCCTCCACCGATCCGTTCTCCATGCTGGCCCTGGCGGCTCCCATGACGATCCTCTTCCTCGTCGCCGAGGTCATCGCCCACGTCCTGGACCGGCGGAAGGCCAAGCGAGCCGCTCGCAACGGTGACCTGCTGGTGGGGGGACCCGGCGTCGACGACGACGTGGCGTTGAAGCAGCTGGACGAGGACGACGACGACACCCGCAGCAGCGGGAGCTAGGGGCCGGTGCCCCGACGCATCGTGCTGGTCGTCAACCCGACGGCCGGCCGGGGACGCGCTGCCCGCGCGCTGCCCGCCGTCCAGGCCCGGCTGCGCGCCTCCGGGGCCGACGTCGCGGTGGTGCAGAGCACCGACTACGCCCACGCCCGGACCGCGATGGCCGCGGCGGTGGCGGCCGGGGTCGACGTCCTCGCCGTGATGGGTGGCGACGGGATGATGCACCTCGGCGTCAACGCCTGTGCCGACCAGGCCGCCGCCCGGCCCACCTTGCTGGGGCTGGTCCCGGGCGGGACCGGGAACGACCTGTGCCGCGGCGTCGGTCTGGACCCCGACGACCCGCTGGCCGCAGCTGCTGTGGTCGCCGGCGGTATCCGCCGGGACCTCGACCTGATCCAGGTGGCCGGGCGCTACGTCGGGGCCGTGCTGGCCACCGGCTTCGACGCGCTGGTGAACCGCCGGGCCAACCGGATGCCCTTCCCCCGCGGGTCCACGCGCTACCCCGCGGCCGCGCTCGCGGAGCTGCGGGTGTTCTCCCCGCTGCGCTACCGGCTGGTCCTGGACGGCGCCGTCCGGGAGCTGGAAGCGATGCTGGTCGCGGTCGGCAACACCTCGACCTACGGCGGCGGCATGCAGATCTGCCCGTCGGCCGACGCCTCCGACGGCTGGCTGGACGTCACCGTCATCCACCCCGTCAACCGGCTCACGCTGCTCCGGCTGCTGCCGCAGATGAACTCCGGTCGGTTCGCCCGGCACCCGTGCGTGGAGCAGCTGCGGGCCCGGGTGGTGCGGGTCGACGGCGAGACCCGGCACGGCGCCCGGTTGGTCACCTTCGGCGACGGCGAGCCGTTCGGCGACGTGCCGGTCGACGCCGTGGTGGCGCCGCAGGTCCTCCCGCTGGTGGTTTCCACAGCCCGGTAGCGTGGATCCATCATGGCCACTCCCGCGATGGACGACGACCTCAGCGCTCCGCGCAGCCCGGCCGAGGCCTACAGCAGGTTCAAGAACCGCCAGTCCTCACCGCTGCTCACCCAGTTCGCCGACGGCTACGGGTTCGCCTTCGACGACTACCAGCGGGAGGCCTGCGCCCACGTCGAGTCCGGTTCCGGCGTGCTGGTCGCCGCTCCGACCGGGGCGGGGAAGACGATCGTGGGGGAGTTCGCCGTCTTCCTGGCCCTGCAGGAGGGCCGCAAGTGCTTCTACACCACGCCGATCAAGGCGCTGTCGAACCAGAAGTACGCCGACCTGGTCCGCCGGCACGGCGCGGCGAACGTCGGTCTGCTGACCGGTGACTCCTCGGTCAACTCCGAGGCGCCGGTGGTGGTGATGACCACCGAGGTGCTGCGGAACATGATCTACGCGCGCTCGGCCACGCTGGCCAACCTCGGCTACGTGGTGATGGACGAGGTGCACTACCTCGCCGACCGGTTCCGCGGCGCCGTCTGGGAGGAGGTGATCATCGGGCTGGCGGAGTCGGTCCAGGTGGTCGCCCTGTCGGCGACGGTGAGCAACGCCGAAGAGTTCGGCGAGTGGCTGGCTGCGGTCCGCGGCGAGATGGCCGTCGTGGTCTCCGAGCGTCGCCCGGTGCCCCTGTTCCAGCACGTCATGGTGGGCCGGACGATCTACGACCTCTTCGCCGACGAGGCGCCCACCGCGGTCGCCGCACCGAAGGGGCGCGAGCCCGAGGTGAACCCCGCTCTGGTGAAGGTCGCCCGCGACGAGTCGCGCTACGTCCGCGACGACTCCCGGCGGCCCCGGGGGCGCAACGGCAAGGGCAAGCGGGCGGTCGCCTACGGCAGCGGTGCCTACGGGGGCGGCGCCGCCCGCTCCCGCAACGAGAGCGTGCGGACCGACGCAGGCGGCCGACGACCCCGGTCGCTGGCCGCGCCGAGCCGGGCCGAGATGGTCGAGCGGCTGGACTCCGAAGGACTGCTGCCGGCCATCGTCTTCATCTTCAGCCGGGTCGGCTGCGACGGCGCCGTCCGCCAGCTGCTCGCCTCCGGCGTCCGGCTGACCACCCGGGAGGCGCAGGCCGAGATCTCGGCCATCCTCGAGCGGCACGTCTCCGGCCTCACCCCGTCCGACCTCCGGGCCCTGGACTACGACCGGTTCGCCGAGGCCCTGGTCCGCGGGATCGCCGCGCACCACGCCGGCATGCTGCCGGCGTTCAAGGAGTGCGTCGAGGAGGCCTTCGTCCGCGGCCTGATCAAGGTCGTCTTCGCCACCGAGACCCTGGCGCTCGGCATCAACATGCCCGCCCGCAGCGTCGTGCTGGAGAAGCTGGTCAAGTACAACGGCGAGACCCACGCCGACATCACCCCGGGCGAGTACACCCAGCTGACCGGTCGGGCCGGTCGTCGCGGGATCGACGTCGAGGGGCACGCCGTCGTCCTGTGGCAGCCCGGCCTGGACCCGCGGGCGGTGGCTGGTCTGGCCTCGCGCCGCACCTACCCGCTCCGGTCGTCCTTCGCCCCGACCTACAACATGGCCGTCAACCTGGTGGGCAGCGTGGGTCGCGAACGCGCACGCACCCTGCTCGAGCAGTCCTTCGCCCAGTTCCAGTCCGACCGCTCCGTCGTCGGGCTGGCCCGCTCGCTGGCCAAGAACACCGAGGCGATCCGGGGCTACCTGGAGGCCGCCCAGTGCGACCGCGGGGACTTCACCGCGTACGCCCGGCTGCGGGCGGAGGTCGCGGAGCTGGAGGCCGCCGCGGCCCGGGAGCGCCGGACCGACCGCCGGGCCGAGGCCGTCCAGGCCCTGCTCGGGCTCAAGCCCGGGGACATCCTGCGGGTGCCGAGCGGCAAGAGCCAGGGGTGGGTGGTGGTGATCGACCCCAGCACCCGGGTGGAGGACCAGGGCCCGCGGCCGATGGTGATGACCGACGACCGGCAGGTGCGCCGCCTGTCGATCACCGACTTCCCCGTGCCGCCCGTCGTCGTGGGTCGGATGCGGGTCCCCAAGCACTTCAACCCGAAGGAGCCGGCGTCCCGCCGGAACCTCTCGGCGGCGTTCCGGAGCAAGCTGTCCGAGGTCGATCTCGGCCCCACCCGCCGCCGGGGCCCGGTGGCCGACGGCGAGCTGGCCGAGGAGATCGCCGCCCTCCGCGACACGCTGCGGCGCCACCCCTGCCACTCCTGCTCGGACCGCGAGGCGCACGCCCGTTGGGCCGAGCGGGCGCTGAAGCTGGAGCGCGAGAACGCCCGCACCCAGGAGCGGGCGGCGTCGCGCACCAACACCATCGCGGCGCACTTCGACAAGATCTGCCTGGTGCTGGAGTCCCAGGGCTACCTGAGCGGGGACGGCCAGAACCGGGTCACCGGGGCGGGCCGGATGCTCGCGCGGATCTACGCCGAGCTGGACCTGGTGGCGGCCGAGTGCATCCGGGACGGGGTCTTCGACGACCTCACCGCCCCGCAGCTGGCCGCGGTGCTGTCCTCGCTGGTCTTCCAGGCCCGGCGCAGCGACGACGGAGCCCGCCGTCCGCGGATGCCCGACCACCGCAGCAACGAGGCGATGGGGGAGGTGCGACGGATCTGGCGGACGGTCTCGCTGGTGGAGCGGGACGCGCGGCTGCCCCGGGCGACCGAGCCGGACATGGGCTTCAGCGAGATCGCCTACGGGTGGGCGGCCGGTCGCTCGCTGGCCCAGGTGCTCTCCGACACCGACCTGACCGCCGGCGACTTCGTGCGCTGGGTCCGCCAGGTCACCGACTTCGCCGGGCAGATCGCCGACGCCGCCGGGCCGGGCCCGCTCCGCGAGGTGGCGCATGAGGTGGTCCGGTCGATGCGGCGCGGCGTGGTCACCTACTCCGCCGACGACGACGAGCCCGCCGACGACCTGACGGGCGCCGACCTGCCCTGACCGTGCGAGGGTGCGATGAGAACATCCTCACCTGGTCAGGGCCGGGTTTCCGCCCGTCGTCAGGCATGCTAGGGCGGTGAGCGAACCCGCGGAGGCCGTGCCCGCTCGGCGGTCGGCGTCCCGCACCGTCTCGGTCCGGATGCGGATCCTCTCCGCCGTGCTGGTGACCACCGCGCTCGGGATGGTGGGTGCCGGCACCGTCTCCTACCTGCTCGCCCGGCACGCGACCTTCGAGGGCATCCAGAAGGCCCTCAGCCAGGAGAACGAGGAGATCAACACGGTCTCCGCGCTGTCGGTCGACGGTGGGGCGGGCCGGGTGATCGAGGGTCCCAGCGACGTCTTGTTCGTGGCCATCAAGCGGTCGGTGCCCGACCCCGGCGAGGGGATCATGGGGCTGGTCGACGGCGAGGTGGCCTGGGTGCCGGCCTCCAGCGACGCCTTCCAGCTGAGCCTGGCCGCCGACCCCGAGCTGGTCGCGGCGGCCTCCGAGGCGCAGCCGGGCCAGCCGGTCGCGGTCCGCGAGATCAGCACCACGGCCCACCCGCGGATGGCCTACATCTCCGTCCCCATCCAGGTGGAGGGGTCGAGCGGGCTGGGCCACTACGTCGCGGCCGTCGACGTCGTGGCCGCGCTGGGTCCGGTCAACCGCACCCACCTCACCTACGCGGTGGTGTGCCTGCTGGCCCTCGGGGTGGTGGCCCTGGTCGGCTACCAGGTCGCGGGCCGGTTGCTGTCCCCGCTCCGCGCCCTGCGCCGCACCGCCCAGCGGATCAGCGACACCGACCTCAGCGACCGCATCCCGGCCGAGCAGCTGTCCAGCCACGACGAGGTGGCTGACCTCGGCCACACCATGAACGCGATGCTGGACCGGCTGTCCGCCTCCTTCGACACCCAGCGGCGGATGCTCGACGACGCCGGTCATGAGCTGCGCACGCCGATCACCATCGTGCGGGGGCACCTGGAGCTGGTCGACGCGGCCGATCCCGAGGACGTCCGACGCACCCGGGACCTGGCCATCGACGAGCTGGACCGCATGCAGCGGCTGGTCGACGAGCTGATGGTGCTGGCCAAGGCCCGCCGACCCGACTTCATCCGGCTGAGCCCCACCGGGGTCGCGGACCTGCTGTTCTCGGTCTTCGACAAGGTGACGACCTTGGGGGACCGCCGCTGGACGCTCGACGCCTCTCCCGAGGAGACGGCCTGGCTGGACCCCCAACGGGTCACCCAGGCACTGGTCCAGCTGGCGGCGAACGCGGTGAAGTTCACCGGTCCGGGCAGTGTGATCGCGCTCGGCGCCCGGGTCCGGGGCCGCCAGCTGCTGCTCTGGGTCCGTGACGAGGGGGTCGGGATCGACCCGGCCGAGCAGGCGGCGGTGTTCGAGAGGTTCGGCCGGGGCTCCCAGCGGCCCAGCGGCCCCGACACCGGTGCCGGGCTGGGCCTGGCCATCGTCACCGCCATCGCCGAGGCGCACCACGGCACCGTCGAGCTCGAGAGCGCGCCGGGCCAGGGCTCCACGTTCACCCTCGTGCTGCCCCTCCAGCCCGGTGCCGCCGGTGCGGCATCGTCCACCTCCAGCATGAAGGAGCCCGCGTGGCAGCCATCCTGATCGCCGAGGACGAGTCCCGGATCGCGGCCTTCGTCGACAAGGGGTTGCGGGCCGCCGGCCACGTCACCACGGTCGCGGCCGACGGCCGGGTGGCTCTCGAGCACGCAGCCTCGGGGGAGTTCGACCTGATGATCCTGGACATCGGGCTACCCGGGATGAGCGGCTTCGAGGTGCTGGAGGTGCTGCGCGGGCAGGGCTCGAGCATGCCGGTGATCATCCTGACCGCCCGTGACTCGGTGACCGACACCGTGGCCGGCCTGGAGGGTGGGGCCGACGACTACATGGCCAAGCCGTTCCGGTTCGAGGAGCTGCTGGCGCGGGTGCGGATCCGGCTGCGGGACAGCGTGACGACACCGTCGACCGTGCTCAGCCACGGGGCGCTGTCGCTGGACGTCCGGACGCGGATCGCCACGGTCGGCGACGCGCAGGTCGAGCTCTCGGCCCGCGAGTTCGCGCTGCTGGAGATGTTCCTGCAGCACCCGGGTCAGGTGCTCAGCCGGGAGCAGCTGCTGTCGCGGGTGTGGGGCTACGACTTCGACCCGGGCTCGAACGTGGTGGACGTCTACGTCCGCTACGTGCGCAACAAGATCGGCAGCCAGCTGATCGAGACGGTCCGCGGCGCGGGTTACCGGCTGGGCCGCTGACCGGGCGGGCCACGGGCCGCGACGTCAGTCGGCGCTGTCGGGAGACTCCGGGCTCTCCGGTGACTCGGGGCTCTCCGGGCTGACGGGGGACTTCGCGCTGACGGGGGACTTCGGGCTGACCGCCGTCGGCGGGGTGGCCGGGGTGCTCGCCACGGTCTTGGGCGTGCTGGGGCTGGCCGGGCTCACCGTCGGACCGTCCCCGTCGTCGGTACCGGACGCGCTGTCGGACGACGGGTCGGCGGTCGGGCCGGGGTTGGCGGCCGCGACGACCACGCCCTGGCCGGTCATCTCCTGGTCCAGCACCGACGGGATGGCGAGGGCGGCCAGCGGGGCGAGGGCGAAGGCGGTGGCGGTACCGCCGACGACGACCCAGGACTTCTTGGAGATCGGCATGGCCCTACTCCACCGCCGCGGGGTGAGACGACCAGGAGAGCCGGATGAGAGACCTCTCATCCGGCTGCCGGTCAGGAGGCCTGGCTGACGGTCGACATGTTGAAGTCCGGCACGCGGACCGGCGGCATGACCGTGCGGTTGTAGAAGTCGTTCCACTCCCGGCACAGCGTCGACTCCGGGGCCCCGACCTCGGTGATCCGGCCGAGCAGCTCGACCGGGGACTCGTTCCAGCGGAAGTTGTTGACCGCGCCCTTCACCTCACCGTGCTCGACCAGGTACACCCCGTCCCGGGTCAGCCCGGTCAGCAGCAGCCGCTCGGGGTCGACCTCGCGGATGTACCAGAGGCAGGTGAGCAGCAGCCCTCGCTCGGTCCGCGCGATCATCTCCTCCAGCGTCGCCCCGGTGCCGACCCCCTGCGGGCCGTCGGCGCTCATCAGCAGGTTGTCCGCCGGCGGCGTCGGCTGCTGGCCGGTGACCGCGGCGTGCGCGCGGTTGCGGACCAGCTCGGTCAGCACGCCGTCTCTGACCCAGGCGGTCGAGGGCACCGGCAGGCCGGCGTCGAACACCCAGGAGGTGCCGTCCTCGGACTGCAGCGCGTCGACGAACGGGACGGTCTCCAGGCCGGGCGCGGACGGGTCGGAGCGCAGGGTGATGGGCAGCGGGGCCAGCCGCTCGCCCAGCCGGCTGCGGCCCTCCCCGGCGGTGAAGACGTTGCGGCCCTCCTCGGCGTCGCGGGCGTTGGCCGTCCAGAGCAGGTAGATCATCAGGTCCGCGACCGCCCCGGGCGGCAGCAGCGTCTCGTAGCGCCCCGCCGGCAGGTCGATCCGGGTGGCGGCCCAGCCCAGCCGCGTCTGCAGGCGGCCGTACAGCGCCACCACGTCGACGTCGGTGAAGTCCCGGGAGGGGGCGCCGACCCAGGCCGAGCCGGACAGGTCGGCGGTCTTGCCGTTCAGCTCGAACCGGCCGGTCGGCTGCACCCCGCGCAGCCGCAGTCCCGTGCTGCTGCCCAGGTAGGTCGTGGTCACGATGTGCTCGGCGAAGCCGTAGAGCAGGTGCCCCGAGGTCTCCGCGGCGGCGAACGCGGCTCCGAGGCCCTCGGCCACCTGGGCCAGCACCTCGATGCCGGTCGTCGCCGGCGGCCCGTCGAAGCCGGCCGACCGGTCGCCCTCGACCAGCGGCGCGGCGTGCTCGGACGGTGGGCCGCTCCGCGCGGCGTGCTCGGCGGCGGCGACCACCGCCGCCAGCTCAGCAGCGTCGGTGACCTCCTGGCTGACGGTGCCCGCGGCGGTCCCGCCCTCGACGGGTGCGGTGGCCACCACGGTGAGCGTGCGGCTGTGCATCTCGCCGTTGGTGGTCAGCGCGTTGGCCGCCCAGCGCAGGTTGGCCTCCCACCGCTCGGTCAGGTGCACCACGGTGGGCAGGGTGGCCAGCGCCAGCGCCTGCTCCACCAGCTGCGGGGCGGAGACGGTCGTGGTCGTGCTCATCCCTGGCCTCCCTCGGCGGCGGTGTTGAGGATGTTGACGCCGCGGAAGAGGGCGGAGGGGCAGCCGTGGGACACCGGGGCCACCTGGCCCGGCTGCCCCTTGCCGCAGTTGAAGGCCCCGCCGAGCACGTAGGTGCCCGGCCCCCCGACCGCTTCCATCGAGCGCCAGAAGTCCGTCGTCGTCGCCTGGTAGGCCACGTCGCGGACCTGCCCGGCCAGCCGGCCGTCCTCGATGCGGTAGAACCGCTGCCCGGTGAACTGGAAGTTGTAGCGCTGCATGTCGATCGACCAGGACTTGTCGCCGACGACGTAGAGGCCGTGCTCGACGTCCCCGATCAGCTCCTCGGTGCTGGGCCCGTCGGCGGCCGGCTGGAGGGAGACGTTGGGCATCCGCTGCATCGGGATGTGCCCCGGCGCGTCGGCGAAGGAGCACCCGTTGGACCGGCCCAGCTGCTTCTCCGCCGCCATCTGCCGGTTCAGCTGGTAGCCGACCAGGGTGCCGTCCCGGACGATGTCGAACTCCTGCTGGGCCACGCCCTCGTCGTCGAAGCCGACCGTGGCCAGGCCGTGGGCGACCGTCCGGTCGCCGGTCACGTTCATCGCCGGGCTGCCGTACCGCAGCTGGCCCAGCTGGTCGAAGGTGGCGAACGAGGTGCCGGCGTAGGCGGCCTCGTAGCCGAGCGCCCGGTCCAGCTCGGTGGCGTGGCCGATCGACTCGTGGATGGTGAGGAAGAGGTTCGACGGGTCGACCACGAGGTCGTGCCGCCCGGCCTCGACCGACGGCGCGGCGACCTGCTCGGCGAGCAGCGACGGCAGCTCGGCGACCTCCGCGTCGAAGTCCCACCCGGTGCCGGTGAGGTACTCCCAGCCACGGCCGACGGGCGGGGCCAGCGTCCGCATGGTCGAGAACCCCTGCGCGCCGACGTGCACCGCGGTCAGCTGGGCCTGCAGGCGCACGCGCTGCTGGGTGGTCGTGGTACCGGCGAGGTTGGCGAAGAACTTGTTCTCCTGCACCCAGGCCAGGTCGGTGTTGGCGTGGGTGACCCCGTCCGCGGCCAGCAGCGGCTCGACCAGCGCGAGCAGCCGGGCCTGCCGCTCCGCCTCGTCCACGTCGAACGGGTTGACCTGGTAGTCCGACACCCAGCGGGCGTCGGCGTGCACCGGCTCGTCGGCCAGCTCGACCCGCTGCGGGGTGAGCGGCTTCGACACCTTGGCCGTCGCCACCGCCCGTTCCGCCAGGCGGACCGCGCCCTCGGCGGTCAGGGTGACGTCGCCGGCGAAGCCCCAGACGCCCTCGTGCACGACGCGGACCGAGAGGCCGAGCGTCTGGCTGTCCGTGGAGGTCTCCAGCGCGCGGTCGCGCAGGCTCCGGTAGCCGCTGCGCAGCCGCTCGACGCGGACGTCGGCGTGGCTGCACCCCAGCTCCGCCGCCCGCGACAGGGCCGCGTCGCGGAGCCGCTGCAGCGGCAGGGCGAGGAAGCTGTCGTCCAGTTCAGGCACGGTCTGCACTGTAGACGTGGGCGCTGACGGTCCCGGCGCGGGCCGCGGATGGCCTCGTGCGGTCGGCTGCACGTCAGGACGACCCGAGCCCGAGCACGTCGAAGTGCTGGACGACCAGCTCGGCCACCGCTCGGGGTGCGCGCCGGTCCGTGTCGACCAGCAGCTCGTCCAGGTCGGCGAGGGCCAGTCGCGCACCGAGGTCGACGTGGCGCCGGAGGTGCCAGTCCAGAGCCCGGTCCTGGTGCTCGGTGTAGCGGCCCCGCAGGCGCGCCTCCGCTACGGCGGCGGACGCGACGAGCCGGACGGCGCGGACCGGTAGGCCGAAGGCCTGCTCGTAGCGCCGCCGGTCGAGCGCGGAGGTGAGGACCCCGGCCACGACCGGTTGGCGAGGTCCGGTCCGGCGGTAGTTCCCCCACACCGCAGCCAGGTTATCCGCCTCGGTGCGCACGTTCTCCGGGTCGTCCTCGGCCGGCGGCCAGGAGCGGTGGAACCAGTCGACGTCCAGCAGGCTGAAGGGCCGGCCCTGCTCGGCGAGCACGTCGCCCATGTGGTCCAGCGCCGACGACTTGCCCACCCCGTAGGAGCCGTTGAGGAAGATGACGCAGGTCGGGGTCGTCACCGGACCACCCTAGGAGCCGGTCAGCGGCCGGACCTCGGGGAGCGGGCGCACCCGGCCGCGAGCGAGGGTCCCGCGGCGGTGCCAGGCTGGGCGCCGGAGAGTCCGGGGGTGCGTACGAGGGGGAGAGCGATGGAGATGGTCGAGCTGGCGGTCGGAGACCCGCGGTGGGTCCTGGCCCTGCCGGTGCTGCAGGAGCTCCGGCCGCACCTGACGCAGGAGAGCCTGCAGCAGGTGCTGCGCGAGGGCGCACCCCAGGGACTGCGCTTCACCGCGGTCTTCCGGGACGGTCGCTGCCTCGCGGTCGCCGGCTGGCGGGTGGTGGCGAACACCAGCGCGCTGCGCAAGCTGTACGTCGACGACCTGGCGACGACGAGCACCGCGCGGTCGACCGGGGTGGGTGCAGCCCTGCTGGCGGAGCTGCGCACCCGGGCGCGTGCGGAGGGCTGCCACGTCCTCGACCTCGACTCCGGCGTGCAGCGCCACGACGCCCACCGCTTCTACCTGCGGGAGCGGATGGAGATCACCTCCCACCACTTCGCCCAGCGGCTGTGGTGACCACCGGGTCACCAGCGGCCCACGCCGGACGGGCAGAGGCCCCGGCACCCGAGGTGCCGGGGCCTCCGTCCCCCTGGCTCGTCGGACCTAGAGGGTCTGCGCCTTGACGAGGAACGGGCTGGCGGCCTTGAGCACGGCCGCCCGGGTGGCGGGCTTCTCGAATGCCCCGTTGTAGACGCCGCCCTCGGCCTCCTTCTCGGCGAGGACGCCCAGGATGGCGGCGTGCCGGGCCTCGACGCCGAAGATGCTGGCGGCCGCGGTCAGCAGGCCCTTCTCCTTGAGCAGGCTCGGGGCGGCACCCAGGTAGGCCGACACCCCGAGGTTCTCGAAGGTGTAGGCGGTCTCGAGGTAGCTGGCTCTGGATTTGAACGCCGCTCCGAAGTCGACCGCCGGCGCGGCGACCGGGGTGGCACCGAGGCTGGTGATCGTGTCCTTGAGAGCGACGACGTGGGCCTCCTCGTCCTTCTGGATGGTCTCGAGGTAGGTCTTCGCCTTCCCCGAGAGCAGGTCGGTCTGGTTGCCCTGCCGGTAGAACTCGGCCTCCAGGTACTCCAGGGTGAGGGCGTAGTTGAGGACGTCCACCGGGCCGCTGAAGTCGTCGGCGGCGAAGGCCCACTTGGTGCCCAGCATCTGCAGGCCGACGGCCGCGGGGATGACGGCGGCGGTGCCCTTGATCAGGTCTCTGCGGTTGATCATGGTGTGTCTCGCTTCTCTCAGGACTCGATGAACGGGCCGGCGGCCTTGAGCACGGCCTTCATGGACTTGTTCTTCTCGAACGGCGAGGGGAACGGGTTGCCGCCCAGGAGGTGTGCCACGACCGCGGCGTGCCGGGACTCGACCCCGGCGATGGAGGCCGCGGCGGCGAGGATGTCGCCGTCGGTGATCCGGGCGACCTGCCCGTGGTAGGCGGTGACGCCGAGCTCCTCGAACGTCGACGCCGTCGTGAGGAAGGTCTCCTTGTCGTCGAAGGTGCCGTCGGGGTAGGTGAACTTGGGCTTCGCCGCCGGCTTGCCGCCGAGGGACTTGACCGTGTCGGTGAGCACCGTGACGTGCTCCTGCTCGTGGTCGCGGATCGGGGTCACCAGCTCGAGGTCGGCGCCGTCCAGCACGTCGCCGTCGAGCCCCTGGGTGTAGAAGTCGGCCTCGAGGTACTCCAGGGTGAGGGCGTAGTTCAAGATCTCCAGGTCGTCGGCGGTGGCGTCGGCCAGCGCGAACTTGTCGCGCTGGGACAGCGCGACCAGGCTCGAGCCGAAGCCGACGACGGCGGCGGCCCGGAGGAACTTGCGGCGCTGGCCCTCGTCGCCGAAGGTCAGCACTGGCTGGCCGCCGAACACGTGACGGGCCGGGTCGGACTGGTCGACCGGGGTCGGGGGGAGCTTCTCGTGGTTCATGCAGGGATCTCTCTGTGAGGGGCGGTGCAGATGAGCGAGGTGGTCATCGGCCGGCTCCCCCGAGCGCGGGCACTGGTGCAGGACGGCCCAGCGGACTACCTCCTGCCCTGGTCGGCGGACTTCTGGACCGGACCGGTGGTGCTGGCGCGCACCACAATCCGGTAGATGGGGTGGCCCTCGGGGTGGCAGGCGAACACCGTCAGGTTGCGGCTCTCGGGGTCCTTGGCCGGCTTCAGCACGAAGGCCGGGTACGTCGCCTCCGGCACGATCGTGGTGTCGAGGACCTTGAAGGTCGTCGGCTTGCCCCGGCCGACCGAGACACGGATCTTGTCGCCCGGCTCCAGCAGGTCGAGGTACCGGAACGGGGCGGTGTGGGTGTTGCGGTGCCCCGACAGCACCGTGGTTCCGGCGTCGCCGGGCAGGGGGGTGCCGGGCCAGTGCCCGGGGCCCCGGTCGAGGACGGACTCGTGCACGCCCTCGCCGTAGGCGACGTCGAGACCGATCCGCGGGATCTGGATCCGTCCGACCGTCTGGTGCTTGCCCGGCGTGGTGCGCACGGCTGCCGCCTGCTTCGCCGACACCGGCTTGTCGTAGCCCTGACCGGCCGGGTCGGCGAGGTCGCGGCCCAGGGCCCGCACCAGCGCCGCTGAGGGAGCCTGGTCCTTTCGCCGCTCCGGTCCCTGGGCGGCGACCGCCTGCGAGATCACGGCCGACGGGTCACCGGACGGGGCGGCCACCGGAGCTTGCCAGCTCAGCAGCCACGGCGCCACCGCGCACACCGGGATCAGCAGGGCGAACACCCACGCCGGGACCCGTCGGGCTGGCGTCGAACGCCGGGGGAGGAGCTGCACGAAGGTCGTCCGCTCTCGGACGGTCCTGCCGTCCGATCGGGTCACGACGACGCGGCCGCCGCAACCACTGGCTCCCCGAGCCGAAGAAACATCCGCAACGTAGCACTGATCGGTGGGGTGCGATAGAACCTGGCGCGACGTATCCGGGACCAGGACCGCACGCCGGGTCAGGAGGGCGTGGCGGCAGCCCTGGCCTCGGTGAGCAGGCTGTCGAGGCCGTGACGTCGCTGGCCGAGCACGCGGGTGCAGTTCCGGGCTTCCGCGGCGGCCGAGAACCACGCGCCCGAGCCGTCGACTGCGGTCATCCGGTCCGGTCCTGTCGCGTCGGCATCGGCGATGTGCTCCATGCCCTCGAGGCTAGGAGGGCCGCCCGGTCACAGCAAGCGACCTTGCGGTATCGGCAAGGTAGGGTCAGCTCGTGCCCCTCGACGAACCCGAAGCCGATCTCTCCGACGTGGTGCGCCGACGGATCCGCGGGCTCCGGCAGGCCCGGGGCTGGAGCCTGGACGCGCTGGCAGCCCGGTGCCACCTGAGCCCGTCGACGCTGAGCCGGATCGAGACCGGGCAGCGCAGCATCGGGCTGCAGCAGCTGGTGCCGCTGGCCCGGGCCCTGGGCACCACCATCGACCACCTGGTCGAGTCCGAGCAGGACGAGGACGTGGTGATCCGTCCCGTGCCCCACCGTGAGCCGGGCCTCACCACCTGGCTGCTGTCCCGTGGCTCGCCGCAGCCCGGTGGGTCGATGGTGGCGAAGATGCGCATCACCAGCCGTCGCCGTCGCGGCCCGGGACACCTGGCCGTGCACCCGGGCCGGGAGTGGTTCACGGTGCTGTCCGGGACAGCACTGCTCCACCTCGGCGAGCGCAAGATCGTCGTCGAGGCCGGTCAGGCGGCCGAGTTCGCCACGACGACCCCGCACTCGATCGGCACCGTCGGGGAGCCGGTGGAGCTGTTGACCATCTTCGACGCCGACGGCGAACGGGCCCACCAACGGTCCGTGGGCACGGAGGACTGACCCCGTCCGGGGAGGCGGCCCCGCCCGGGCGCGGGGCGCAGGTCCTCATCGCCAGTCCGCGCTCCCCTGGGCGGCGGCGGAACGCCGTCGGGAGGAGCGGCGTGCCGCCCTAGGCTGGGCGCCATGTCGGTCGCCGTCCGGGTCATCCCCTGTCTCGACGTCCACGAGGGCCGGGTGGTCAAGGGCGTCAACTTCGTGGACCTCCGCGACGCCGGCGACCCGGTGGAGCTCGGCTCGGCGTACGGGCACGAGGGGGCCGACGAGCTGACCTTCCTCGACGTCTCCGCCTCTGTCGAAGGGCGGCGGACGACCCTCGAGGTGGTGCGCCGCACCGCCGAGACCGTGCTCATCCCGCTGACCGTGGGGGGCGGCATCGGCTCGGTGGCCGACGTGGACGCGCTGCTGCGCGCCGGGGCGGACAAGGTCAGCATCAACACCGCGGCCATGCGCCGCCCCGAGGTGATCACCGAGATCACCCAGCGCTTCGGCAACCAGGTGCTCGTCCTCTCCGTCGACGCCCGCCGCTCGACCGCCACCCCGTCGGGCTTCGAGGTCACCACGCACGGCGGCCGGCAGGCGGCGGGGGTGGACGCCGTGGACTGGTCGGCCCGGGCCGCGGAGCTCGGGGTGGGGGAGATCCTGCTCAACTCGATCGACGCCGACGGCACCACCGACGGCTTCGACCTGGAGATGATCCGCGCGGTCCGCGCCGCCGTCGACGTGCCGCTGATCGCCTCCGGGGGCGCCGGACGCGCCGAGCACTTCCCGCCCGCGGTGGCCGCCGGCGCCGACGCGGTGCTCGCCGCCACCGTCTTCCACTTTGGTACCGTGCGCCTCTCGGAGGTCAAGCAGGCGATCCGGGACGCCGGCTACCCGGTGCGTCTCGGGGCCGCGTGAACAGGAGCTGGTCGTGTCCCCCTCAAAGCCCCGCGTGGCCTGGTTGCCCTACGCCGACCTCGCCGAAGCCGAGGCCCGCACCGGCGGCCTACCGGACGGCGTCCACGTCGAGTGCTTCCTCGACGACGGCTCCTGGCCCGACGCGATCGCCGACGTCGAGTTCCTCGTCGTGCCCTACCTCAAGGGCCCCGAGGTGCTGCGTCGCGTCGAGGAGATGACCAGCCTCCAGGTCGTGCAGTCCCTCAGCGCCGGCGTCGAGAACTACGTGCCGAAGATCCCCGACGGTGTCCAGCTCTGCAACGCCGCCGGCGTGCACGACGCCAGCACCGCGGAGCTGGCGCTGGCCCTGGCGCTGGCCAGCGGACGTCACCTCGACGTCTACGCCCGGCAGCAGGCCACCGGCACCTGGAAGCCCCGGTTCGGCACGGCGCTGGCCGACAAGCACGTGCTGATCATCGGGTACGGCCACATCGGCGAGGCGATCGACGCCCGGCTGCGCGGCTTCGAGGTCGGGTCGGTGACCCGGCTGGCCCGCCGGGCCCGGAACGGCGAGCCCGAGGTCCGGGCCATCGACGACCTGCACGCGGTGCTGCCCCAGGCCGAGGTCGTCTTCGTGATCGCTCCGCACACCCCGCAGACCGAGGGGCTGCTCGGCGCCGCCGAGCTCGCCCTGCTGCCCGACGGCGCCCTGCTGGTCAACGTCGCGCGCGGCAAGCTGGTGGACACCGACGCGCTGGTCGCGGAGACCTCCAGCGGCCGGATCCGGGCCGCCCTCGACGTCACCGAGCCCGAGCCGCTGCCGCAGGACCACCCGCTGTGGTCGATCCCGGGCGTGGTCATCGCCCCGCACGTCGGCGGGGCGAGCTCGGCCTTCTGGCCGCGCTCGGACCGGCTGATCGCCGCCCAGCTGCGCCGGTTCGCGGCCGGTGAGCCGCTGGAGAACGTGATCACCACCGGCGGCTCGGCGTGAGCTGCGTCTTCTGCGCGATCGTGGCGGGGGAGGTCCCGTCGCGGCGGGTGCACGAGGACGAGCACGCGGTGGCCTTCCTGGACCTGGCCCCGCTGCACCGGGGGCACACCCTGGTGGTGCCCCGCCGGCACGTGGCCAGCCTCCTGGACGGGGAGCCGGCGATGGCCGAGATCGGGGCCTGCGTGGACGCCACGGCCCGGCTGCTCGTGGACCGGCTGGACGCCGACGGGCTCAACGTGGTGTCCTCCGCCGGCGCGGCCGCCGGCCAGGAGGTGTTCCACCTGCACGTCCACCTGCTGCCCCGCTACGCCCAGTCCCCTGGACTGGCCCACCTGCTGGGGGCCCGCGCGCCGTCGTCGGAGGCCGACCTCGACGCCGTGCACGCCTCCCTGACCGGGCGACGGTGAGCCGGGGGCGTCGGGCGGCCCTGCTGGCGGTCGAGGTCCTGCCCGCGTTCGTCGTCGCGCTGCTGCTCCTGCCCTGGGTCATCTCCTACGGCAAGGCGTGGCCGTGGGAGCCGTCGACGATCGACCTGCAGGTCTACGTCTACGCCGTCAAGGACATGCTGGCCGGGCGCGACATCTTCGCCACCACCACGCCCTTCTGGAACCTGTACTTCATCTACCCGCCCATCGCCGCGGTGCTGATGGTGCCGCTGGCCTTCGGGCCCTACGTGTTCTGGCAGGTCGTCTGGACGCTGGCCCTGGTCGGGGCGCAGCAGTCGGTGCTGCGGCGCTGCCGGGTGCGGCGCGGCTGGGTGCTCGGGCTGCTCGGGGTGGCGGTGGTGCTGGCCGTGGAGCCGATCCGGACCACGCTCGGCTACGGGCAGGTCAACACCCTGCTGATGGCGCTGGTCGTGGCGGACCTGCTGCCGGACCGGCCGGGGGAGCGCCGGCGCCTCCCGCAGGGCACCCTGATCGGGTTGGCGGCAGCCATCAAGCTGACGCCGATGCTCTTCGTGGTGTTCGCGTTCCTGGCCGGCCGGCGCCGGGTGGCGGTGACCGGGTTCGTCAGCTTCGTCGTGTTCACCGGGATCGGCGCGGTGCTGCTGTTCTCCGAGACGCTCGAGTTCTTCCTCGGGCTGTCCGGCGGCGACACCCGCACCGCCTCGCCCCTCTACAGCGGCAACCAGTCGCTGCTCGGGGTGTTCTTCCGGCTCGGCGACACCTCCCGGACGACGACCCTGCTGGGGCTGGCCGTCGCCGGCACCGTCGCCCTGCTGGGCACCCTGGTGGCCGCGCACTGGTGGCGCCGCGGCGAGCAGGTCTTCGCCGTCGCCCTGGTCGGGCTGTGCACGTGCCTGGCCTCGCCGCTGTCCTGGACCCACCACTACGTCTGGATCCTGCCGATGGCGGTGGCCGTGGTCCGGTCCGGCATCCCGCGCTGGGCGCGGTTGCTGGCCGGCGCCTGGGTGCTGTGGGTGTGCGCCTGCCTGCCGCTGGCCGTGCTGCCCTACGGCGGCGGCCGGGAGCGGACCTTCGACGCCCTCCAGCAGCTGGTCGCCAACCTCGGCCCGGTGCTCGGGGTGGTGCTCGTCGCCGGGCTGGCCTGGCAGCTGGTCGTGCAGGCTCGTGCCGTCCGGGCCGCCGCCGTTCCCGTCGCCCGCTGAGCGGGTGCCGACCGGTTCCGGACTGCGGATCGCGACAGCGGCTGTCGGCGGCGGGGGCTAGCGTGACGCCATGACCGCCGACACGACGACCCCGGACACCGCAGCCCCGAGCACCGCCACCGACGGCGTCGACATCAAGCCGCGCTCCCGGGTCGTCACCGACGGCCTCGAGGCCACCGCCTCGCGGGGGATGCTCCGAGCCGTCGGCATGGGCGACGAGGACTGGGAGAAGCCGCAGGTCGGCGTCGCCTCCAGCTGGAACGAGATCACCCCTTGCAACCTGTCGCTCGACCGGCTCGCCAAGGCCGTCAAGGACGGCGTGCACGCCGGCGGTGGGTTCCCGCTGGAGTTCGGCACCATCTCGGTGTCCGACGGCATCTCCATGGGGCACGAGGGCATGCACTTCTCCCTGGTCAGCCGTGAGGTGATCGCCGACTCGGTGGAGACCGTGATGAGCGCCGAGCGGCTGGACGGCTCGGTGCTGCTGGCCGGTTGCGACAAGTCGCTGCCCGGGATGCTGATGGCCGCCGCCCGGCTCGACCTGTCCTCGGTGTTCCTCTACGCCGGCTCGATCATGCCCGGGCGGGTGGGCGACAAGGACGTCACCATCATCGACGCCTTCGAGGCGGTCGGCGCGTGCGTGAAGGGGCTGATCACCCGCGAGCAGGTGAGCGAGATCGAGAAGGCCATCTGCCCTGGCGAGGGCGCCTGCGGTGGCATGTACACCGCCAACACCATGGCCAGCGCCGCCGAGGCGCTCGGCATGTCGCTGCCCGGGTCGGCCGCCCCGCCCGCGGTGGCCCGTCGCCGCGACATCTACGCCCGGCAGAGCGGTGAGGCCGTGGTCGAGCTGCTGCGGCGCGGCATCACCGCCCGGCAGATCATGACCAAGGAGGCGTTCGAGAACGCCATCGCCGTCACCATGGCCTTCGGCGGCTCCACCAACGCGGTGCTGCACCTGCTGGCCATCGCGGCCGAGGCGGAGGTCGACCTGACCCTGGACGACTTCGTCCGGGTCGGCAAGAAGGTCCCGCACCTGGGCGACCTGAAGCCGTTCGGCCGCTACGTGATGAACGACGTCGACCGGGTCGGCGGCGTCCCGGTGGTGATGAAGGCCCTGCTGGACGCCGGTCTGCTGCACGGGGACTGCCTGACCGTGACCGGCAAGACGATGGCGGAGAACCTGGCCGACATCGCCCCGCCCGACGTCGACGGCACCATCGTCCGCGCGCTCAGCAACCCGATCCACGCCACCGGCGGCATCACCATCCTGCGCGGGTCGCTGGCCCCCGAGGGTGCGGTGGTCAAGAGCGCCGGCTTCGACACCGACGTCTGGCGCGGCACCGCCCGGGTCTTCGACGGTGAGCGGGCCGCGATGGACGCGCTGGAGGACGGCACCGTCGGCAAGGGCGACGTGGTGGTCATCCGCTACGAGGGCCCCAAGGGCGGTCCGGGGATGCGCGAGATGCTGGCCATCACCGGGGCGATCAAGGGCGCCGGCCTGGGCAAGGACGTCATGCTGATCACCGACGGCCGGTTCTCCGGCGGCACCACTGGGCTCTGCGTGGGCCACATCGCTCCGGAGGCCACCGAGGGCGGTCCCATCGCCCTGGTCGAGGACGGCGACCCGATCGTCCTCGACGTGGCCGGTGGCACCCTCGAGCTCGAGGTCGACGAGGTCGAGCTGGAGCGCCGTCGGTCCGTCTGGACGCCCACGCCGCGGCCGGTCCGGCGGGGCGTGCTGGCCAAGTACGCCAAGCTGGTCCAGTCGGCCAACGTCGGGGCCATCTGCTCCTGAGCACCCCGGGCGGCAGTACGGCGAGAGGCCGCCGTCAGAGCAGGACGAGCAGCCCGCAGAGGGCGGCGAAGGCCAGCAGGGTCCTGCACCAGCGCGGTCGCCGCGGTGGACGCCGCGCTGAGCAGCGCACGGCGACCCTGACCACGCCTCCTAGAGTCGGCGTGTGCGGGTGATCACGGCGGAGGAGCGGCGGGCGAGCCTAGCGGTGCGGCACCGGTTGCTGCCGCGGACGCGGACCGACGACCTGCCGACGCTGGTCGACGACCTCGTCGGGCTGCACTCCTCGGACCCCGTCACCGTCCACCTGTCCGCGGCCGTGCGGATGCGGACGCCGTCGTCGGCGACGGTGGCCGCCGCCCTGTACGAGGACCGCACGCTGGTCCGGCACCACGCCATGCGGCGCACGCTCTGGGTGGCCACCCCCTCGACGGTCCGGGTGCTGCACGCCGCCGCGACCCGGCTGCTCGTCGCCCCGGAGCGTCGCCGCACGCTGGCCATGCTCGCGGCCTCGGGGGTGGCCGACCCGGAGGACTGGTTGGCCGGCGCCCGCAACCTGGTGCTCACCGACCTGGAGGCCCACGGGCCGAGCACCGCTCGCGACGTCGGCCGCCGGGTGCCGGCGCTGACGAGGCCACTGGTGCTGCCCTCGACCACGCAGCAGCTGCCGACCCAGGCGGCGCACACCCGGGTGCTGCTCAACCTCGGCTTCGCCGGTGAGGTGCTGCGGGCCGCGCCCACCGGCAGCTGGGTGAACGGCGCCTACCGCTACGCCATCGCCTCGAGCTGGCTGCCCGGCGGACTGGGGGAGATCGACGTCGAGGAGGCCCAGGCCGCGCTGGCGCAGGCGTACCTGCGCCGCTTCGGGCCGGTGACCAGCGTCGACCTGCAGTGGTGGGCCGGCTGGACGAAGACCGCCACCACGCGGGCGCTGGCCGCCTGCGGCGCCGTCCCCGTCCAGCTCGACGAGGGGCGGGGCTGGGTCGCCGCCGGCGACGGGGGCCGGCCCGAGCCTGAGCCGTGGGTCGCCGCCCTGCCTGGTCTGGACCCGACGACCATGGGCTGGAAGGAGCGGGCCTGGTACCTGCCGCCAGCCGCGGGCGAGGCGTTCGACCGCAACGGGAACGCGGGACCCACCCTGTGGGTGGACGGCCGGGTGGTCGGGGCCTGGGCGCAGACGCGGGACGGTCGGCTGCTCACCCACTACTTCGAGCCGGTGCCCGCGTCCCGGCGCGACGAGCTGGCCGAGCGGCTGTCCGCCCTCGCGGCCGTGATCGGCGACACCCGGTTCAGTGTCCGGTTCCCCGCGCGGATCCAGCCCCGGCTGCTGGGGTCGGCCGGCTGACGGTGTGCCAGGGTGGACGCCGCCGGCGGCCCGTCCTTCCGCCGCCCGTCCGTCCGTCCGTGCTGCCCGGCGCGGTCGACCGACCACTCCCGAGGAGCGCCATGGCCATCCGCCCCATCCGCCTGTTCGGTGACCAGGTCCTGCGCCAGACCGCGGTCCCGGTCGTCGACTTCGACGCCGAGCTGCGGACCCTGGTCCGGGACCTGACCGACACCATGCTCGACGCCAACGGCGGCGGCATCGCCGCGCCCCAGATCGGCGTGGGGCTGCGGGTGTTCACCTACGTGGTGGACGGCGAGGTCGGCCACGTCGTCAACCCCCGGGTCGAGGTGCTCGGCGACGAGGAGCAGTTCGGCCCGGAGGGCTGCCTGTCCATCCCCGGGCTGCCCTTCGACTGCCGCCGGGCGCTGCGGGTGGTGGCCAGCGGCTTCTCGATGCACGGCGAGCCGCTGCGGGTGGAGGGGAACGGTCGGCTCTCGGTGATCATCCAGCACGAGACCGACCACCTCGACGGCATCCTGTTCGTCGACCGGCTCGACCCCTCGACCCGGGAGGCTGCCGAGGCCGCGATCCGGGCGGCGGAGTGGAGCGGCGGCGTGGTGCCCGAGATCCGGCTCAGCCCGCACGCGCCGCTGCGGCCCAGCCACCGCTGACCCGTCCGGGGCTCGGGGTCTGGCCCCCGCGGACCCTCAGCTGAGGCCGGTCTCCGCCCATTCGGCCAGCCGTCGCTCCTGCTCCTCGAGCGGCACGTCCTCCACCCGGGTCATGATCGCCCAGCGGTGGCCGAACGGGTCCAGCACCGACGCGAAGCGGTCGCCCGTGACGAAGGTGCTGGGTCCCTCCCGCAGCGTCGCGCCGCGCTCGACCGCCCGCGCGGTGGCGGCGTCCACGTCGGCGAGGTAGAGGCAGGTCGACTGGCTGACCCGGTCCTCCCCGGACGGCGCCACCAGACCGAAGTCCGGCATGGCGTCGCCCAGCTGCAGCCGTCCCTGGCCGAAGTCGAGCTCGGCGTGCGCGACGCCGCCGCCCGGCAGGTCCATCCGGCTGACCAGGGTCGCGCCGAAGACGTCGCGGTAGAAGTCGATGGCCGCGTTCGCGTCGGTCACGCAGAGGAAGGGGGTCAGGCTGGTGTAGCCCTCGGGGACCGGGCTGACGGTGGTGGTCAGGGTGCTGGCCCCGGGTGCGGGTGCGTCGGTCATGCGCCCAGTCTCGGTACGGTCAGAGGGTGCCGGATTGGAAGGACGCGTCAGCCCCGGCACCGGTCCGCGGGCTCGTCCGCCGGGCGGCGAGCACCGACGTGTTCCGCACCGCCCGCTTCCCGCCGGGGGCGGCCCTGGCTCCGTGGGTGGAGTACCTGTGGACCGTGGACTGGGACCTCGGCGACGCGCCGCCCGTCGAGTCGCAGGTGATCAGCTTCCCCGCGCTGCACCTGACCGCGGAGTCCGGGACGCCGGGCGAGGTGCGGCACGGGCAGCCGATGCCGGCGACCCTGGTGCACGGGGCGGTCAGCCGGGTCTTCCGGGTCCGGCTGAGCGGGTCGGGCTGGGTGGTCGGGGCCCGCTTCCACCCCGACGGCGCCCGGGCCTGGACCGGGACCGACGCGGCGGTGCTCCGCGACCGCGCGGTCCCGACGTCGACCCTGGCGGGACCGCTGCCGGCTGACCTGCACCGCGCCCTCGCCGGTCTGCCGCCGACCGAGCGCGCGACGGCGTTCGCCGACCGCCTCGCCGCCTGCTGCCCGGCGGAGCCGGGTGAGGACCCGGCGCTGACCGCCCTGGTCCGGCGGATGCAGGCCGACCCCGGGCTGACGCGGGTGGAGCAGCTGGTCGAGCTGGCCGGCTGCTCGGTGCGGACCCTGCAGCGACGGTTCCGCCGGCACCTCGGCGTCTCGCCCAAGTGGGTGCTGGCCCGGTTCCGGCTGCAGGAGGCGGCCCTGGCCCTCGAGCAGGACGCCGACGTCGACCTGGCGGAGCTGGCGGTCCGGTTGGGCTGGTACGACCAGGCCCACCTCACCAACGACCTCCGGCGGATGCTGGGGGAGACGCCCGCCCGCTACGCCGCCCGGGCCCGGGACGGTGCCCGGTGAGCGACCCGACCGTCCGGCTGCAGCCGCTGACGCGGGCCCGGGTGGCCAGTCTCGGCGAGGTGGGCCGGGCCTGGCACGCCGCCCTGCCCGCGGTGCTGACCGCGCTCGCCGCCCGGTGGTCGCTCACCCTGGGCCGGGCGGTGCCGGGCGGCAGCAGCTCCTACGTGGTCCGCGCGCAGACCGCGGACGGCAGCGACGCCGTGCTGAAGGTCGCGGTGCCCGACCCCGTGTTCCCCGCGCAGGCGGCCACCCTGCGGCGCGCCGCAGGGCGCGGCTACGCGCGGCTGCTGGCGCACGACCTCGAGCAGAACGCGTTGCTGCTGGAGGCGCTCGGACCGAGCCTCCAGCAGTCCTCGCTCGATCCGGCCGACCAGCTGCGACTGCTGGCCGACACCTTGGCGCAGGCCTGGCAGGCCCCGACCGAGCACCCGGAGCCACCGCTGGACAAGGCCGGCAGCTTGGCGGAGCTGGTCAGCCGGCTCTGGGACGAGCAGGGGGGGCCGACCGAGGAAGCGGTGCTGACCACCGCGCTGGAGTACGCCCGCCGTCGCGGGCTGGTCGAGCCGTCCGAGCTGGTGGTGGTGCACGGCGACCCGCACCCGGCGAACCTGCTGCAGGTGCTCACGCCGCGGGCCGGGGCGGTGTCGGGCTGGTGCTTCGTCGACCCGGACGGCTTCGTCGCCGACCGCGCCTACGACCTGGGCGTCGCCCTGCGGGACTGGTCGGCCCACCTGGACGGGCCGGGCGCGCGGCGCCGGCTGGAGGGCTGGTGCACCCTGCTGGCTGACCGGAGCGGCGTCGACGCCACCCGGATCTGGGAGTGGGGCTTCCTGGAGCGGGTGTCGACGGGTCTCTACGTCCGCTCCTTCGGTGCCGAGCGGGCGGCGGAGCCGTTCCTCCGCACCGCCGCGCTGCTGGTCTGACCCGTCCACGGGAACAACTAGGAGACCCGAGCGTCCTTCCGGATGGCAAGACGTCGGCCGCAGGCCTTGGGCTTCGCCGGGGCGGAGGTCTAGTGTGGCCATGTGCTTCGCACCGCGATCCTCGTAGTTAGCCAGCGTGTCGGCTGAGTCCACCTCACCCCGACGCGCTCCCTCGTCTGCCTCCGTGGCGGCCGGGGGTTTTTTTCTGGCCACGTGCGTGGTCGGAGGAGCCCGCGCAGCACAGGCGTAACATCCATCCCGGGTCCGGGCGGGACCCAGCAAGGCCGAGGAGCAGCCGATGTCCGAGCCGCAGAGCACCGCCGACCAGCTGACCGGAGCGCAGTCGCTCGTCCGGTCCCTCGAGGAGGTCGGGGTTGACGTCGTCTTCGGCATCCCCGGCGGAGCCATCCTCCCGGCCTACGACCCGCTCTACGACTCCGCGAAGGTCCGGCACATCCTCGTCCGGCACGAGCAGGGCGCCGGCCACGCCGCCGAGGGCTACGCGATGGTGACCGGCAAGGTGGGGGTCTGCATGGCCACCTCCGGCCCGGGGGCCACCAACCTGGTCACCCCGATCGCCGACGCGCACATGGACTCGGTGCCGATCGTGGCCATCACCGGGCAGGTCGCCGGACCCTCGATCGGGACCGACGCCTTCCAGGAGGCCGACATCCGGGGCATCACCATGCCGATCACCAAGCACAGCTTCCTGGTCACCCACCCCGAGGACATCCCCGGCGCCATCGCGTCGGCCTTCCACATCGCCTCGACCGGCCGCCCCGGCCCGGTGCTGGTGGACATCACCAAGGACGCGCTGCAGGCCAGCGCCGGCTTCGAGTGGCCCCGCACCCTGGACCTGCCCGGCTACCGGCCGGTGACCAAGCCGCACACCAAGCAGGTCCGGGAGGCGGCCAAGCTGATCAGCGCGTCGCGCCGGCCGGTGCTCTACGTCGGCGGCGGCGTGGTCAAGGCCGGGGCGTCCAAGGAGCTCAAGGAGCTGGCCGAGCTGACCGGCATCCCGGTCGTGACCACCTTGATGGCGCTGGGCGTCTTCCCCGACAGCCACCCGCAGAACCTCGGCATGCCGGGCATGCACGGCACCGTGCCGGCGGTCGGGGCGCTGCAGCGCAGCGACCTGCTGATCACCCTCGGTGCCCGCTTCGACGACCGCGTGACCGGCAAGCTGTCCAGCTTCGCGCCGGGCGCCAAGGTCATCCACGCCGACATCGACCCGGCGGAGATCTCCAAGAACCGGACCGCCGACGTGCCGATCGTGGGTGACTGCAAGGAGGTCATCGCCGAGCTGGTGACCCTGCTGCGCAGCAGCGACACCCACCCCGAGATCAGCGAGTGGGCGCACTACCTGCAGGACCTGAAGAAGCGCTACCCGACCGGGTTCGAGATGCCCGACGACGGCAGCCTGTCCCCGCAGCACGTGATCCAGCGGATCGGGGAGATGACCGGCCCGGACGCCTACTACGCCTCCGGGGTGGGCCAGCACCAGATGTGGTCGGCGCACTACCTGCCCTGGGAGCTGCCCGGCCGCTGGCTGAACTCGGGCGGGCTCGGCACCATGGGCTACTGCGTGCCCGCGGCGATGGGCGCCAAGGTCGGCAGGCCGGACAGCGTGGTGTGGGGGATCGACGGCGACGGCTGCTTCCAGATGACCAACCAGGAGCTGGTGACCTGCGCCTTGGAAGGGATCCCGGTCAAGATCGCGGTGATCAACAACCAGAGCCTGGGCATGGTGCGGCAGTGGCAGACGCTCTTCTACGGCAGCCGCTACTCCAACACCGACCTGAAGACCAACCGGGTGCCGGACTTCCAGAAGCTGGCCGAGGCGATGGGCTGCGTGGGGCTGCGGGCGGAGGACCCCAACGACGTCGACGCCGTGATCGACAAGGCGCTCTCCATCGACGACGCGCCCGTCGTGGTGGAGTTCGTCGTCCACAAGGACGCCATGGTGTGGCCGATGGTGGCCGCCGGCACCAGCAACGACGAGATCAAGGTGGCCCGCGACATGGCCCCGATCTGGGACGGGGAGACGCTGTGACCGCGGAGCTGTCCACGCACACGCTGAGCGTGCTGGTGGAGAACAAGCCCGGTGTCCTCGCTCGGGTGTCCGGTCTGGTCTCCCGCCGCGGCTACAACATCGAGTCCCTCGCCGTCGGACCCACCGAGTACCCGACGATGTCCCGCATCACCCTCGCGGTCACCGTCGACGACCAGGTCCTCGAGCAGATCACCAAGCAGCTCAACAAGCTGATCGAGGTGCTCAAGATCGTCGAGCTCGAGGAGAACGCGGTCCGCCGCGAGCTCATCCTGGTCAAGGTCCGCTCGACCGCCGAGACCCGGGGGCAGCTGATCGAGATCATCGGCCTGTTCGGCGGCAAGGTCGTCGACGTCACCGCCGAGATCCTCACCATCGAGGCCGTGGGCAAGCCCGAGAAGCTGGCCGCCATGCTCAGCCTGCTGGAGCCCTACGGCATCCGCGAGCTGGTCCAGTCGGGCCTCGTCGCGCTCGGCCGGGGCAACCGCTCGATGACCGACCGGGCCGGCCGGAGCGAGCGCACCAAGGCCGTCCACGCCGTCTGACCTGGTCCGCCGCCACCGGCAGATCGGCCAAGATGGTCGGCGGCCCGCGCCGCCAGCCGCACATCCACCAGCACGACTTCCAAGGAGAGCTCCCCAGTGCCAGCAACCATGTTCTACGACTCCGACGCCGACCTGTCCCTGATCCAGGGCCGCAACGTCGCGGTGCTCGGCTTCGGCAGCCAGGGCCACGCCCACGCGCTCTCGCTGCGCGACTCCGGCGTCGACGTCCGGGTCGGCCTGCCCGAGGGCAGCAAGAGCCGGGCCAAGGCCGAGGCGCAGGGCCTGCGGGTGCTCACCCCGTTCGAGGCGTGCGAGGAGGCGGACCTGATCATGGTCCTGACTCCCGACCCCTCGCAGCGCAAGCTGTACGCCGAGGCGATCGAGCCGAACCTGGTGCCCGGTGACGCGCTGTTCTTCGCGCACGGCTTCAACATCCGCTACGACTTCATCACCCCGCCCGACGGCGTCGACGTCGCTCTCGTCGCTCCCAAGGGCCCGGGCCACCTGGTCCGCCGCGAGTACGCCGAGGGCCGGGGCGTCCCCGTCCTCGTCGCCGTCGAGCAGGACGCCACGGGCAAGGCCTGGGACCTGGCGCTGGCCTACGCCAAGGGGATCGGCGGCCTCCGCGCCGGCGGCATCAAGACCACCTTCACCGAGGAGACCGAGACGGATCTGTTCGGTGAGCAGGCCGTGCTCTGCGGTGGCGCCTCCGCCCTGGTGATGGCCGGCTTCGAGACGCTGACCGAGGCCGGCTACCAGCCCGAGGTCGCCTACTTCGAGTGCTTGCACGAGCTCAAGCTGATCGTCGACCTGATGTACGAGGGCGGCATCGCCAAGCAGCGCTGGAGCGTCTCCGACACCGCCGAGTACGGCGACTACGTCTCCGGCCCGCGCGTCATCGACGCCCGCGTCAAGGAGAACATGAAGGCCGTCCTCGCCGACGTGCAGAACGGTGCCTTCGCGGACCGGTTCATCAAGGACCAGGACGCCGGCGCGCCGGAGTTCCTGGCGCTGCGGGAGCAGGGCGCGGCCCACCCGATCGAGAAGGTCGGCCACGAGCTCCGCGACCTGATGGCCTGGGTCAAGAGCCACGACGACGACTACGTCGAGGGCACCGCGGCGCGCTGACCCGCGGCTCGAGCACCGAGGCGCCCTCCCCGACCTGGGAGGGCGCCTCGTGCGCGTCCGAGGTCGACCGCGGCGCCCACTGTGCGCGGAGCGCGCTCTGAGGGGTCGCCGAGCGCGCTCCGCGCACAGTCGCGGTAGGGCCAGGAGCGGGGGGTCCTCGGGGCGGCAGCGGCGCCTGGCAGGATGCGGGCCGTGAGCACCCACGCCTCCGAACTCGCCGGCCGCCGGATCCTCGTCACCGGGGCGGAGGGTCGCATCGGCTCGGCCACCTGTGCCCGGCTGACCGACCTCGGCGCCCGGGTCACCGCCTTCTCCCTGCCGTCGGACGACGCACCGGAGGTGCCGGCCGAGCGGGTGCTGCACGGCGACACCCGGGACGACGACGCGGTCCAGGACGCGCTGGACGGCGTCGAGCTGGTCGTGCACCTGGCCGCCATCCCCAGCCCCGACCTGGCCGACTGGACGACGGTGTTCTCGACCAACGTCGTCTCCACCTTCACCGTGCTGGCGCACGCGGGGGAGCGCGGGATCGAGCGGGCCGTCATCGCCAGCAGCATCAACGCCTACGGCGGTCCGTACAACTCCCACGACGTCCGGCCGGCCTACTACCCGCTGGACGAACGGTTGCCCGCCGACCTCGACGACCCCTACTCGCTCAGCAAGTTCACCGACGAGCGGACGGCCGAGATGGCGGCGAGGCACTGGGGGACCGACATCATCGCGCTGCGCTTCCCGATGACGGCACCGCAGGAGGTGCTGCTCGAGCACGCCGCCCGCACCGCGGAGGACCTGGCCCACGGGGCGCGGGAGGGCTGGTCCTACCTGGACGTCCGCGACGCCGCCCGGGCGGTCGAGCTGTCGCTGCTGAGCAGCGCGCGGGGCGCGCACGCGGTCTTCGTCGCCGCGGACGAGACGAACGTGGTCCACCCGACCGACGAGCTGCTCGACCGGTACGCGCCGGGGGTGCCGCGGCTGCGCTCGTTCCCCGGTCGGGAGGTGCCGATCGACCTCACCCGGGCACGGACGTTGCTCGGGTTCCGGGCCGAGCACCTGCTGCCGGTGGAGGCGACGGCCTAGCGGGAGCGTATCGAGAGCCCGACGAGCCGGTCGCCCTTCTCGTCCAGGCCGGAGCCCACGGTGAACAACCGGCTGGGCAGCTCGCCGGACTTCCCGACCCCGTTCTCGCTGGCCATGGTGCAGACCTTGCGGAGGCCGTCGGTGGCCAGCGGGGTGGAGACGCCTTCGCGGCACGCCCCGAAGGACTCGCGGAGGGCGCGGTCCGCCTTCTTCATAGACGCCTTCGGGACCCGGAGCTGGGCGGTCATCTCGTAGTCGTGGGTGGCGCGGTACCGGCCGGCCAGGACGACGGTGTCGGCGGGCAGGTCGAGGTCGCCGAAGAACTCGACGTCCGCGAGCGTCAGCGGGTCGCAGGTGTACCCGGTGAGGTCGTTGCGGCAGGACGATCCGCGCTCGGAGGTGAAGGAGAAGTAGGGGACGCCCCACTCGCCGGCCTGGCGGACCAGCAGCACGAGGACCACGGCCACGAACGCCAGCATCAGGACGGTCCCGCCCAGCACCCGGACGGCCTTGCTCCCCCGCGGCGTCGCCATGCCCCCAGGATGCCTGACGCGAGGCTCAGCGGCGGACGGCGACCAGGACCGAGGTGTCCTCGGCGACCATCACGTCGACGCTGGTGAAGCGGTCGTCGGAGAGCCACTCCAGCCGCAGGGTGTCGACCCGGCCGCGGACCAGCGGTGGCCAGCTGGGGCAGGGCGTGAAGTCGTCGAGCACGATCATGCCGCCCTCGTCGAGCAGGGCGACGATCTCCTCCCGCGGCCACTCCCGCGCACTGCTGGCGTCGAGGAAGATCAGCGAGAAGGGCGCGTGCTCGCGCAGGCTGCCCCAGTCGGCGTGCATGACGTCGATGTCGTCCCCGGCGAACATGGTCATCACGCCGTGCGCCAGACCCGGGTCGAGCTCGGCGGTGATCACCCGGGTGGTCTTGGGGGCCCCGCTGCGCAGCCAGGCGGCGCCCACGCCGCAGCCCGTCCCGCACTCGGCGATCGTGCCGCTCCGGGTGGCAGCCAGGGTGGCCAGCAACCGTCCCGTCTCCGAGCGGGAGGCCTGGACGTACCCGCGCTCCAGCGACATCCGCAGGGCGCGGACCACCAGGTCGGGCAGGTCCGGGGGGGCGCTCACCCGGGCGAGTCTGCCAGCCACGCGCCTCCCGTCGGACTGGTCCACCATGTGGTATCAGGCGCCACGCGGCGGGTAGCAGATAGTCGTGCACCCTAGTATCTGCCGGAGGCCGGCCCTCCCAGGGCCGCCACCGCCCGCCGAGGAGCACGCCGTGTACGAGATGTACCCCTCCAGCTGGGCCGTTGCCGAGGCGCGACCCGCCGACGTCCACCGCCCGCGACGCCGCCCGCGCAAGGCGCACTCGGTCCTGCCCGCCGTCATCGCCCGTCAGCTCGAGGGCGTCGAGGCCGGCCGTCCCCTGGCCTGAGCCGGTGCTCGGGACCGCCTCAGACGGCCGCGGCGATGGCGTCGCCGATCTGGCTGGTCGAGCGGCGGGGCTGCCCGTCGCGGGCAGCGATGTCCGCGACGGCCGCCCGCTCCACCCGGGCCGCCTCCTCGCCCAGCCCGAGGTGCTCCAGCAGCAGCCCGACGGACAGGATCGTCGCGGTCGGGTCGGCCAGACCCTGGCCGGCGATGTCGGGCGCGGAGCCGTGCACCGGCTCGAACATCGAGGGGAACGTGCCGTCGGGGTTGATGTTGCCGCTGGCGGCCAGGCCGATGCCCCCGGTGACGGCGGCGGCCAGATCGGTCACGATGTCGCCGAACAGGTTGTCGGTGACGATGACGTCGAACCGCTGCGGGTCCGTCACCAGGAAGATCATCGCCGCGTCGATGTGCAGGTAGTCGGTGGTCACGCCGGGGTACTCGGCGGCGACCGACTCGAACAGCCGGCGCCACAGCCCGCCGGCGTTGACCAGCACGTTGTGCTTGTGCAGCAGGGTGATCTTGTTCCGCCGCCGGGTGGCCCGCTCGAACGCGTCACGGATCACCCGCTCCACGCCGTGGGCGGTGTTGACGCTGACCTCGGTGGCGATCTCGTGCGGCGTGCCCGTCCGGACGGTGCCACCGTTGCCGCAGTAGAGGCCCTCGGTGCCCTCGCGGACGACCAGGAAGTCGATCTCCCCGCGGTCCAGCACGTGCTCGGCCAGCGGCGTCGGCACCCCCGGGTACAGCCGGCTGGGCCGCAGGTTGACGTAGTGGTCGAAGGCGAACCGCAGCTTGAGCAGCAGTCCGCGCTCCAGCAGCCCGCTGGGGACGTCGGTCGCGCCCGGCGCCGCTCCCACCGCGCCGAGCAGGATCGCGTCGGTCGCGGCCAGCTCGGCCAGCACCGAGTCGGGCAGCACCTCCCCGGTGCGCTGCCAGCGGGTGGCGCCGAGGTCGTAGCTGGTGGTCGCGAAGGTGCCCGGGCCGGTGACCACGTCGAGCACCTTGAGGCCCTCGGCCACCACCTCCGGACCGATCCCGTCACCACCGATCACGGCCAGGTCGAAAGGCCTGCGGGCGGACGTCGCGGAGGTCGGAGCGCTCATCGCGGCATCGTAGCGAGCGGACCCGGCGGCACCGGCCGGGTCTCAGGGCGCTCCCTGTTAGCGTTTCGCCCGGGCCGACCGGGCGTCCGGTCAGCCCTCATCCCTGCGGTGTCCCCGCCCCCGCACCCGTTCTCGTCGAAAGCAGCCCCGTGAGTCTTCAGTTCGAGCTCCGCGCCAACCCGCACCCGCGCACCGACGCGGAGCGAGCGGCGGTCCTGGCCGACCCCGGCTTCGGGCTCAGCTTCACCGACCACATGGCGGTCGCGACCTGGACCGCCGCGGACGGCTGGCACGACTCCGCGGTCGTCCCCTACGGGCCCTTCTCGCTGGACCCGGCCACGGCGGTGCTGCACTACGCGCAGGAGATCTTCGAGGGCCTCAAGGCCTACCAGCACGCCGACGGCAGCGTGCACCTCTTCCGCCCCGACCAGAACGCCGCCCGGATGGCGCGCTCGGCGGAGCGGTTGGCGCTGCCGGTGCTCCCGGCCGAGGACTTCCTGGCCAGCATCGACGCCCTGGTGGCGGCGGACCGGGCCTGGGTGCCCTCGGCGGGCGAGCAGAGCCTGTACCTGCGGCCGTTCATGTTCGCCTCCGAGGCGTTCCTCGGGGTGCGGCCCGCCCAGCGGGTGACCTACTGCTGCATCGCCAGCCCGGCGGGCGCCTACTTCGCCCGCGGGGTGCACCCGGTGTCCATCTGGGTCTCCACCACCTACACCCGTGCCGCTCCCGGCGGGATGGGGGCGGCCAAGACCGGCGGCAACTACGCCGCCAGCCTGGTCGCGCAGCAGGAGGCGGCAGCGCACGGCTGCGACCAGGTGATGTTCGCCGACGCGGCCGAGCACCGGTGGGTGGAGGAGCTCGGGGGGATGAACGTCTACCTCGTCACCACCGACGGCGAGCTGGTCACCCCCGAGCTCAACGGCTCGATCCTCGAGGGGGTCACCCGCGACTCGATCCTCACCCTGGCGGGGGAGTTCGGGCTCACCCCGGTGGAGCGCCGGGTGGGCCTGGCCGAGCTGATGGAGGGCGTCGACTCCGGGCACGTCGCGGAGCTCTTCGCCTGCGGGACGGCAGCCGTGGTCACCCCGATCGGGGTGCTGCAGGACGGGTCCGGGACGCACACGGTGGGCAGCGGGGAGACCGGGGAGACCACGGCGGCCCTGCGCAAGAACCTGCTCGACGTCCAGTACGGCCGGGCCGAGGACACCCACGGCTGGCTGCGCCGGGTGATCTGATCCCGGTCGGCGGCCGACGCCCGGTGACCAGATCGCGGTCGGCCGCTGGACGGGGACACCCCGCGGGTGCACACTGAGGCCATGCCCACCCTGGTCGTGATCATTAGCTAGCGCGCTGCACTCTTCGTCAGCGCGCTCAACCTCCTGTCCTCGTACGGGAGGTTTTTTCGTTCCCGGACCAGGGCGCCGAGCCCGTCACCCACTACTTCGAGGGATCCCACGATGTTCGCCCAGCTGAGGCCGAAGCCGGCCGAGTTCCACGTCTTCGACACGACCCTGCGCGACGGGTCGCAGCAGGAGGGGCTCAACCTGTCGGTCGCGGACAAGCTGACCATCGCGGGTCTGCTCGACGAGCTGGGCGTGGGCTACGTCGAGGGGGGCTGGCCGGGGGCCAACCCGAACGACACGGCGTTCTTCGCCGCCATGGCCGACGGGGCGCAGGCGCTCCGGAACGCCACCCTGGTCGCGTTCGGCTTCACCCGGCGGGTGGGGATGAGGGCGGCGGACGACCCGTTGACGGCCGCGCTGCGCGACTCGCGCGCGCCGGTGGCGTGCATCGTGGCCAAGAGCCACGACCGCCACGTCGAGCAGGCTCTGCGCACCACCTTGCGCGAGAACCTCGACATGATCGCGGACACGGTGTCGCACCTGAGGGCCGAGGGCCAGCGGGTGTTCGTGGACTGCGAGCACTTCTTCGACGGCTACCGGGAGAACCCCGGGTACGCCCTGGAGGCGGTGCGGACGGCGGCGGAGGCGGGAGCCGAGGTCGTCGTCCTGTGCGACACCAACGGGGGCATGCTGCCCCCGTGGGTGGGTGAGATCGTCACCGAGGCCGCCGCGACCGGTGCCCAGCTGGGCATCCACGCCCACAACGACACCGGTTGCGCGGTCGCCAACACCCTGGCCGCCGTGGACGCCGGCGCCATGCACGTCCAGGGCACCGTGAACGGCTACGGCGAGCGCACCGGCAACGCCGAGTTGATCTCGGTGGTGGCCAACCTGGAGCTCAAGTACGGCTGGCCGCTGCTGCCGGAGGGCTCGCTGACCGAGGCCAGCCGGATCGCGCACGCCATCGCCGAGGTCACCAACGTCCCCTCCAGCGCCCGGCAGCCCTACGTCGGGGTGTCCTCCTTCGCCCACAAGGCGGGGTTGCACGCCAGCGCGATCAAGGTCGACCCGAACCTGTACCAGCACATCGACCCGGCCGTGGTCGGCAACGACATGCGGATGCTGGTCTCGGACATGGCCGGCCGGGCGAACATCCAGATGAAGGGCGAGGAGCTCGGCTTCGACCTCTCCGACCGGGAGCTGGCCGCGCTGATCACCCGGCGGGTCAAGGACGCGGAGGCCGCGGGCTACACCTACGAGGCCGCCGACGCCAGCTTCGAGCTGCTGCTGCGGCGCGAGCTCGACCAGCTGCCCGAGTACTTCGCCGTGCACTCCTGGCGGGTCTTCACCCAGGGCCACCCGGCCCCGGGCACCGAGGGCGAGACCGACACCGAGTGCACGGTGCGGCTGACCGCCAAGGGGGAGAGCCAGCGGGTGGTCGGCGAGGGCAACGGCCCGGTCAACGCCCTGGACCACGCCGTCCGCAACGCCCTGCTGCCGGCCTACCCCGTCGTCGGCCGGTTCGAGCTGATCGACTACCGGGTGCGGATCCTGGACCAGGGGCACGGCACCGACGCCACCGTCCGGGTGCTGATCCAGACCACGGACGGGCGGCGGGCGTGGACGACGGTCGGCGTCGGGCAGAACATCATCGAGGCCTCCTGGGAGGCGCTCAGCGACGCCTACCTCTACGGGCTGATCCACGCCGAGCGGTCCGAGCCCGCCGTCACGCCGGCGGCAGGGGAGCGCGTCCGGGTCTGATCCCGCGGCGGCGCCCGGCCGACCCTCCCCGGTGCCTGAGCTCGTCGTCGAAGCTCGACAGGCCCGGGGCGCGAGCGGACTCAGCCGATCCGGTCCAGGACGAGCGGCTCGACCTCCACGGCCTCCGGACCGACGGCCCAGCCGCCGTCCAGCGCGGCTGCCGCCCGGTCGAAACGCTCCGGGGTGTCGGTGTGCAGGGTGAAGACCGGGTCGCCGGCCCGCACCCGGTCGCCCGGACGGGCGTGCAGCTGGACCCCCGCACCGGCCTGCACGCTGTCCTCCCGGCGGGCCCGGCCGGCGCCCAGCCGCCAGGCAGCCAGCCCGACGGCCATCGCGTCGACCGACGCCAGCACGCCGTCGCTCCCGGCCCGGACCACCTCGGTCTCCCGGGCCTGCGGCAGCGGGGCGTCCGGGTCGCCGCCCTGGGCGGCGATCATCCGCCGCCAGACGTCCATCGCCCGGCCATCAGCCAGCGCGTCGGCCGGGTCGACGTCACCACGGCCCGCCGCGCCGAGCATCTCCCGGGCCAGCGCGAGCGTCAGCTCCACCACGTCCGCCGGTCCACCGCCGGCCAGCACCTCGACCGACTCCGCGACCTCGAGCGCGTTGCCCGCGGTCAGCCCCAGCGGGCTGGACATCCGGGTCAGCAGCGCCACCGTCGTCACGCCGGCGTCAGCACCCAGGCCGACCATGGTCTCCGCCAGGGCGCGGGCGTCAGCCTCGGTCTTCATGAACGCGCCGGTGCCGACCTTGACGTCGAGCACGAGCGCCGAGGTGCCCTCGGCGATCTTCTTGCTCATGATCGAGGACGCGATCAGCGGGATCGACTCGACCGTGCCGGTGACGTCGCGCAGGGCGTACAGCTTCTTGTCCGCGGGCGCCAGGCCCGAGCCGGCCGCGCAGATCACCGCGCCGACGTCCTCCAGCTGGGCCAGCATCTCGGCGTTGCTCAGGCCCGCCCGCCAGCCGGGGACCGCCTCCAGCTTGTCCAGGGTCCCGCCGGTGTGACCCAGCCCCCGGCCGGAGAGCTGCGGCACGGCTACGCCGCAGGCCGCGACGAGCGGGGCCAGCGGCAGGGTGATCTTGTCCCCGACGCCGCCGGTCGAGTGCTTGTCCACCGTGGGCCGGGAGAGCCCGGAGAAGTCCAGCCGCTCACCCGAGGCGATCATCGCCGCCGTCCACCGGCTCAGCTCGGCCCGGCTGAGGCCGCGGAAGAAGATCGCCATCGCCAGAGCGGCCATCTGCTCCTCGGCCACCTCACCGTCGGTGTAGGCCCGCAGCAGCCAGTCGACGGCTCCCGGCTCCAGCTCGCCGCCGTCGCGCTTGCGGCGGATCAGCTCGACGGCGTCGTAGGGAGCGCGGTCGGCCGCAGCGGCGGCAGGCTCGTCGGCGGCAGGGGGCGGGGTCATGGCCCCAGTCTGCCGGACGGGCCGGGGGCCGCTCCTCGCTAGGCTGGCCACCATGCGCATCGCACGTTTCGCCTCCGGTGGCGACCCCCAGTACGGGGTCGTCGAGCTCCCCGAGGACGGCGGCCGGCACCCCGGCACCGTCTCCGTCCTCACGGGTGACCCGCTCGCCATGCCCGTCCAGCTGACCGGTGAGCGGCACGAGCTCGAGGGGGTGCGGCTGCTCGCCCCGGTGATCCCGCGCAGCAAGGTGGTCGCCGTCGGACGCAACTACGCCGCCCACGCCGCCGAGCTGGGCAACGAGGTGCCGACCACCCCGCTGACGTTCTTCAAGCCCAACACCTCGGTGATCGGACCGGGCGACCCGATCGTGCACCCCCGGGTCAGCCGCGAGGTGAGCTTCGAGGGCGAGCTGGCGGTGGTGATCGGCCGGATCTGCAAGGAGGTTCCGGAGTCCCGGGCCGCCGACGTCATCTTCGGCTACACCGTGGCCAACGACGTCACCGCCCGCGACCTGCAGAAGAGCGACGGCCAGTGGGCCCGGGCGAAGGGCTACGACACCTTCTGCCCGCTGGGTCCCTGGATCACCACCCACCAGAGCCTCGACGAGGTCGCCGACCTCGGCATCCGCACCACCCTCGACGGGGTCGAGAAGCAGAACGGCCGCACCAGCGCCATGGTGCACGCCATCCCGGCGCTGATCGCCTACATCAGCTCCTTCACCACCCTGCTGCCCGGCGACGTCATCTTGACCGGGACACCCGAGGGCGTGGGCCAGATGCGACCCGGCCAGGAGGTCAGCATCGAGATCGAGGGGATCGGCACGCTCACCAACACCGTCACCTCCGAGGACACCCGCAGCACCACCGAGACGGAAGAAACCCCGTGACCGACGCCCCCGCCCCCGCCGAGGACCGCGCCCTGCGCGGGATCGCCCCCGCCGACGTCCGGGTCCGGTTCCCGCCGTCTCCGACCGGCAACCTGCACGTCGGGAACGTCCGCAGCGCGCTGTTCAACTGGGCCTTCGCCCGGCACCACGGCGGCACCTTCGTGCTGCGCATCGAGGACACCGACGCCGGCCGCAACCTGGAGGAGTCCTACGCGGGGCTGCTCGACTCCCTCGGCTGGCTCGGTCTGGACTGGGACGAGGGCCCGGTCACCGGCGGCCCCTACGGGCCCTACATCCAGTCCGAGCGCAGCAGCATCTACTCCGGTGTGGTCACCAAGCTGCTGGACGCCGGCCTGGTCTACCGCTGCTTCTGCACACGTGAGGAGATCGAGGCCCGGGAGGCTCTGCGCCCCAAGGGCACCCCGCCCGGCTACGACGGCTTCTGCCGGGACCTGCCCGCCGAGCGGGTGGCCGAGCTCGACGCCCAGGACACGTCCTCGGTCATCCGGATGCGGGTCCCCGCGGCGCCGATCGTCTTCGACGACCTGGTCCGCGGTCCCATCCAGTTCGCGCCGGAGAACGTCCCGGACTACGTGCTGGTGCGCGGCAACGGCGAGCCGCTGTACACCCTGGTCAACCCGGTCGACGACGCGCTGATGGAGATCACCCACGTGCTGCGCGGTGAGGACCTGCTGCCCTCGACCCCGCGCCAGATCGTGCTCTACCAGGCGCTCGCCCAGGTGGGCGTGGGCAGCGGCCGGGTGCCGGTGTTCGGCCACCTGCCGACCGTGCTGGGGGAGGGCAACCGCCGGCTCTCCAAGCGCGACCAGGGCTCGGGTCTGGCCGAGTACCGGGAGAAGGGCTACCTGCCCGAGGCGCTGCTCAACTACCTCGCCCTGCTCGGCTGGGCCATCGCCGAGGACCGGGACGTCTTCTCCCTGGCCGAGATGGTCGAAGCCTTCGACATCTCCCGGGTCAACGCCAACCCGGCGCGCTTCGACGCGCGCAAGTGCGAGGCGATCAACGCCTCCCACATCCGGGCGCTGCCGCCGGCCGAGCTGGAGCGGCAGCTGCTGCCCTTCCTGCACGCCGCCGGCCTGGTGGCCGACCCGCCGACGCCCGGGCAGAGCCAGCTGCTGTCCGCCGCCACGCCCCTGGTGCAGGAGCGGATGAACACCCTGTCCGAGGTGGTCGACATGCTCGGGTTCCTGTTCCGCGACGACGCTGACGTGGTCATCGACCCGGCCGCCGGGCTGAACCCGGACGCCGACGCGACGCTGGCCGCCGCCGCCCAGGCACTGGAGGGGCTCGAGTCCTTCGACCACAGCTCGGTCGAGGCCGCCCTGCGGGCCGCCCTGGTGGAGGGGCTGGGGCTCAAGCCCAAGCTGGCCTTCGGGCCGGTGCGGATCGCCATCACCGGACGCCGGATCTCCCCGCCGCTGTTCGAGTCCATCGAGCTCCTCGGCCGGGCGTCCGCCCTGGCCCGGATCGCCGCGGCGCGGGCGGCGCTGGCGGCCGACCAGCCGACAGGCTGAGGGCGTGGCGAAGCCGTCCGGAGCCGGCACGCCGCCCCGGAAGGGCCGCTCGGGCAACCCGGCCGTCCGGTCCGGGACGCAGCCGGGCCGGCCGGCGGCACCACGGACGAGGTCCCGGCCGCCGCGCCCGGCCGGTGGGGCGCCGGGACCCTCCGACACGCCCTCGGAGGTGCTTCCGGTCGACGGCGCGCCCTACCCGCTCGTCCTCCGCGGCCCCAGCTACCAGGCCGGCCGCTCGATCTCCGGGGTGGCGCTCGGACTGCTCCTCTTCGTGCTGCTCACGGGCATCGTCAGCCAGGTGGTCGTGCTGCTGGGCTGGGCGCTGACCGCCGGTGACGTGGTGCAGGTCGACTACGCCCGCCAGGCGCTGGCCTTCGAGCGGCCGATCGGCATGCTGGGGGCGAACCTCGGCATCGCCGTGCTCATCCCCCTCTCGTGCGTGCTCCTCTGGCTCCTGCACCGCGTGCACCCCCGCTGGTTGCTCTCGGTGCGGCCTGGGATGCGCTGGCGCTACCTGCTGGTGTGCCTCGGCATCGCCCTGGTGAGCCTCAACGCGGTCCTGCTGCTGTCGCTGCTGGCCGCCGGCGAGCGGCCGGCCGTCGCCGTGCAGCCGGGGTTCTGGGGCTTCCTCGTGGTGATCCTGCTCACCTCACCGCTGCAGGCCGCCGCCGAGGAGATCTTCTTCCGCGGCTACCTGGTGCAGGCCCTCGGCAGCCTGGTCGCCTCGCCCTGGTTCGGCGTCGTCGTCTCCTCGGTGGTTTTCGCGCTGCTGCACGGGACCCAGAACCTGCCGCTGTTCGTCGACCGGCTCGCCTTCGGGCTGCTGGCGGCGGTCCTGGTCTGGCGGACGGGCGGGTTGGAGGCGGGGATCGCCGCCCACGTGGTCAACAACGTGTTCGCGTACCTGATCGCCGGGGTGACCACCGGCATCCCGGCGCTCAAGGCCGTCCGCGAGATCGGCTGGCTGGACGCGCTGTTCGACGTGGGCGGCTTCGCGGTCTTCGCGGTGCTGGCCTACCTGGCCTTCCGCGCCCTCCGGATGCGGTCCACGGTCGACCTCAGGGCGGGCGGGCTCGTCGTCCGCTGACACGCCGGGGGCCGGTTTGGGGTGGTGGCCCAACCTCTAGTAAAGTCTTTCCTCGTGCCCCGCGAGGGGCCACGACCGAGCGGCGCAGGAAGCCAGAGCCGCCCGGTTGGGGTATGGGGTAATTGGCAGCCCGACTGGTTCTGGTCCAGTTAGTCTAGGTTCGAGTCCTAGTACCCCAGCTCAGCGGGAGTCGTCAGGTTCGCCGGATCGTCGGTGAGTTGGTAGGCTTTCGCGGTCGGATCAGCGATGATCACGGCGCTAGGGGCCCCGTTGTGTAGCGGCCTAGCACGCCGCCCTCTCAAGGCGGTAGCGCGGGTTCGAATCCCGTCGGGGCTACCAGGAGAATCGGCCTCTGATCAGCAGCGATGCGGTCAGAGGCCGAACTGCTTCCTGGACTCGACGCAGCCAGGGCCGCACAGCCGGGCGTCGACCTGGTCGAGAGCCGCGAGCCGGGTCCGCCCAGCAGCGCATCGAGGCGTTCACGGCAGCCTCCGAGCCGTCCTCGAACAGCCCTCCGCAAGGGGTCAGCGTGAACGCCACACCGTTGTGCCCGGCCGACTCCAAGACCTCGCGCGCTGCACCCCGCCGCCGCCAGGATCGCGACGAAGCTGTGCCGGAGACCGTGCGACGTGGGTCTGCGCCAGGCGATCACCAGCGGCGGCGCAGTCCTCGACGTGCTGACCGAGCAGCACCCGCACTCGCACCCGATCTGGTGAGCAGCGGCGACGCCGACCACAACGCGGCTGCCCCGACAACCAGCACGAGGCCGGCGAGTGCGGCCGGGGTGGCGGCATTGACGGCCAGCAGCCACGAAGCCTGGGGGAGCAGCCAGCCGGTCGCGGTCATGCCGGGGCTGAGTCGCACACGTGCGGTGTGAAGGTGGCCCAGTTGCGCTGCTCCGACAACCCGAGGGACCACGTCCACGTCGATCCGGCCGAGTCCGACTGCTGCGCCATGGATCGCTGCCGCAGCGTGTGGGACCCAGCCCGGCCCTCGCGGCAACGCGGCGGTTCGGCGGTCCAGCACGACGCCCACTGGACTCGTGCTAGCACTCAGGCGTCTAGCTGAGGCAGAGCCGACGCAAGCGACCGTCTACGCGCGTGCCGGCGAGGCTGACCAGGCCCTGCTCCGCGGCCGGCTGGGAATCGATGGCGGGAAGAACGCAGCCCGCCCGACGAACACCGCTCGTCACGTCCTGTGCGACGCTGATGTCTGGCCACGTGCTGAACCAGGGACGACGCACCGTCGCACCTGCAGCGGGAACAGGGGGCACCTTGTACCGACGAGAGCTTCTTGGACTGACGGTGTCGAGTGCTGGTCTCCTGCCGCGGATGTCATCATCATGGATGCGACAACCTGGCGCCAGAGCTGCCGGCGACGGAAGCTTCGACTGGCAGGGATACAGCTGGACCAGACGAGCCCATGCTGGTGCGCCGATGTACAACAGCGACTGGTCACCGGACAACGTCACGGTGTCTGGGACCGACCTGAGCTTGATCGTCACCAATCCCACGGGGCGCAGCCCGATCGGCGCGGAGATTCGATCCACCCGGAGCGGATGGGGCTATGGCACCTATGCCACAACTGTTCTCACCAGGTTCGACTCCATGCCGAGGTCGGTCATCTTCGGCAATCTATTCACCTACGATTTCACGCCGGACGTCGGGGATCAAACCAACGAGATCGACATCGGCGAGATCTCGGCGTGGGGCGTCGCCGACGCTCAGCCGTCGCTGACGTCGTCGTACAAGACCAGCGGGCAGCCCGGAAACGTCATCGGATACAACATACCCCTGCCGCAGCAACTCGACGTCACCACTCATGTGATGGACTGGGAACCGGGTCGCATCAGGTTCCAGGCTTTTCGCGGCCGCAACGCACGTGGTCGAGCGATCTCGAGCGCGATCTTGACCGGCGCGAAAGTGCCCGTACCCCGCGATGAGCGAGTCGTCTTCAATCTCTGGGTCACTGACGCCAACGGGAACGACGAGCAGTCGACGCCGAACTTCGCCGTCACGATCGGACGCTTCCGCTTTCGTCGCCATCCGTGACCAGCTCGAACTGCCGTGCACGTCGCAGTCGGCGTTTCTGATGTCATCGGTGCGGCTTCGTCGCTCTGCGACGCGCCGTACCAACCGTTCCCGATGGTCCATCTGTTCGCATGGCCGCCCGTTGGCCGAGCCGTTGCACTCGTCCGCGGAAGATTCCCACGTAGAGTCTTCCGTCGACGAGCAGCGGAATGCCGCAGAACGCTGAGGAAGGTCCGACGACCTCGCACCTCGGTTCGTCGAGCAGCGCGTCACACGATGGTGGACACGGCGGGGCCACGGGATGCCAGACAGGATGTGCTTCGGGGACATCGCGGTTGATCGCCCGAAAGGGTGACGACCACCTCCGCTGCGCGAATCGCCAGGTGCTTCGCGTGACAGGCCGTAGGAGATGTCGATGAGGAGCTCGTACGTGGGCAGCGACAGCAGCGGCTGCTTCCACCCAGCGTGGGCGAATTGTCACCGCGTGCTCGACCTGGCGGAGAAGAGCCGCATCCACCGATCCTGAACCCGCCCATGCCGCCTGATCCGGGAGGGCCTTCGCCCGCATCGGCGGGCGACGCTCCGACGCACCACCGGCCATGCCGTCGCCAGCACGGGCCGGCCTTCCACGGCGTGCTCGCCGCCACTGGTCGTCCGACCACCGACGCGGCCGGGCCGTCACCAGCGACCGGACCCAAGGGTCCAACTCGTCCTGCTCGGTGACGAGCCGGCCCGGCACCACCGTTCACGGCATCACCAGGTCCGTTCGCGCCACGCCGCCCCCGACGAATCACGACGACGCGTCCACCGACAAGACCGTACGAACGGGCATGGTGCTGAGCGATCATCCGCGGCACCCGACACCCCTGCTCAGCAGGCGGCGCCGTCGTCACCGCCGACCCGACACCCCCATCGGCAACGCCGATCACGTGCAGGCCGGGCAACCCGACCATCAGGTCGCAGCAGCTCTCGCCATCCATGCGGCAGTTGGCGCGACCCGTGACCTCGACCGTCGTCGGGTCCTTGGTGAGGAACGATCCCTGATCGTTCTCGATCCTGAGGACCCCGCCCCTCACTCACCGCATCTCCTTCACCGGCGTGTTGTACCCGCCCCGTCGTAGGGGCCAGGAGTCGATCTTCCTCTGCTTCGGCCAAAGCATCTCCAGTGCGTTGTCTTGGCTGATCCTGACCCGATCTGCATCAGCGGTTGAGGCGGCCCGAAGGCACCCATCGCAAGGTTCTCGGTGTTGGGCCTAGGTGGCCCAACATCTCCCGGGGGGGTAAGAGTGAGCACGGACGTCGATGCCACGGCAGCTGTCGCTGAGTGCAACACACCAACAGGTTCCACTTCTCATGGAGAAGCACATCCCGCACTGGGGCCAACTTCGGACCAGTCAACAGATGATGGTGCTGGACGAAAGGTTGTGGCGTTGCTGCCGGCCTACAACGAACAGCGGAACATTGCGAAAGCAATTGCCACTCTTCAGTGCCAGACGGTGGCACCTGACCGCATCATCGTCATCGCCAACAACTGCACCGACGCCACCGCGCAAATTGCTGAACAGTGTGGCGCTGAAGTCCGGGTGATGAACCACAACACCGACAAGAAGGCCGGCGCCCTGAACTGGGTCTTGTCCGACATCATCGACAGCCTCGCCGCGGACGATCTGATCCTGGTGCAAGACGCTGACTCCAGTCTGGATGCAGGTTTCATCGAACAGGCACTGCCGTACGCGGCGTCGAAGAAGTTCGGGGCTGTCGGCGGGGTCTTCAGAGGCGAAGGCGGCGCCGGGTTCGTCGGGCATCTGCAACGCAACGAATACTGCCGCTACGCCCGGGACGTGCGGAATCTTGGCGGGCGGTGCCTGGTCGTGACCGGTACGGCGAGCATGTTTCGGGTCGAGGTCGTCCGGGAGGTCGTGGCGGGCCGTCTCAGCGGCCTCCTGCCCCCGGGGGACGGCAAGGGCGGCGTCTACGACACGACCGTGCTGACCGAGGACAACGAGATCTCCTTCGCGATCCAGACCTTGGGCTACAAGCTGGTCTCGCCCAAGGGGTGCTACCTGACGACCGAGATCATGCCGACCTGGTCTGAGCTGTGGAAGCAGCGGCTTCGCTGGAAGCGTGGGGCCATCGAGAACTGCTTCCAGTACGGGCTGACCAAGACGACCTCTCGTTACTGGGGGAGACAGCTGCTGGGACTCATCGGCATGGTGATCTTCGGTCTCTACGTCTCCACCGTGGTGTTTGGCCTCGCCACTGGCACCTTGCAGATCCACTGGTTCTGGCTGGGCGTGACTCTGGTCTTCATGCTGGAACGAGCGGTGACCATCAAAGACGCCGGCTGGAAGCAGATGGCCTTGTCCTTCACGATGTACGAACTCGTCGTCGACTTCTTCCTCCAGGTCTGCCATGCGAGGGCGTTCGCCGACGCATTCCGGCGGGCAGAGAGGAAGTGGTAGTTGGCGTAGCGATGACAAGAGGCCGGCATTCATCCAGAATTACCAGATAAGTAGGAACATCATGTACGACAAAGTACTGGCAGCCACCGGAGCATCATTCTCAGCGGCTTCCATGATCTGGTGGCCCATGGCCATCTTCGCGTTGCTGGCGCTGGGCATGGCTCTGATCCGCATGGTCGTCGTCCGTCCGCAGATCGCTCCCTGAGGTAGCAGTAGATGCCACCTCCACGACGTGGTGGGCCGGGCGTGCGAGCGCCCGGCTCTACTGCCCGCTCCAGGCCCGACGCTGCGACGTTCAAGAACAACACCAAGGCAGCCCTGGCCGGGGCGTCGTCCTTGCTGGTCGTCATCGGTCTCGCAGCTGCTTGTGGGATAGGCGTCCGGTACGTCGACAGCAGGGCCACCACGGAGCAGGCCTACGCGCGGCAGGCGGATCAAGTCCGCGCACGATGGAAGCTGCCCGCTTCGAACGCTCCTGCTACGGCCCCAGCCAGGGCTCCGGAGTCGTCCCCAGCAGGGGCTTCTGAGTCGTCGCCGACTGCCTCGAGGCCACGTCCACCTGTACCGGAGTCGTTGCAGCAGCAGAAGGCGCCGGCCGGGCCACCCCGAAAGGCAGTTCCGTCCTCTGCCCCGACCGCGCATTCCACCGACCCGTCGGGAGTCGTCGCCCTCTTGCGGATACCGGCCTTCGGTCGGAACTACGAGGTACCGATCTTGTCGGGCACCACGGACAAGGTGCTCGCTCGCGGGGTCGGGCACTACCAATGGACCGCTCAACCAGGTGAGGTGGGCAACTTCGGCATCGCCGGCCACCGGATAACACAGGGAGAGCCGTTCGCCCGGCTGCTCGAACTCGACGCCGGCGACAAGATCATCGTCGAGACCCCAGCCGCCATCTTCACCTACATCCTCGACACGTCAGCCCGAGACCTGACTGTTGATGAGCAGGATGTCTGGGTGCTCGACCCCGTGCAAGGCAGGAGGGGGCGAGCGACTGAGGCCAGGATCACCTTGACCACGTGTCAGGACCTGTTCAGATCCCCGGACCGTTCGGTCGCCTTCGGACACCTGGTCAGTACCACTCAGAAGTGACCTACCCGGAGAACCGCGTGTAGTCGACGAGCATCGTGGCCGGAGGTTCGGTGGTTGCATCAGGAGGTCCGGCCCAGCCGCCACCAACCAGGGCTACCCGGTCGGGCCGCACACACTGCCAGGGCGCGCGTCGTCGGACTGGTGAGCACGGCGCCGGTGCTTGTCGCCCACGCTGTGGGGCCGGTAGAGCGGGCCGCAGCCCTCCACCCAGCGGCGGCGAGTGCCGCGGGCACCCACCACGGGAGGTCGATCAGCTGGGACGCGGCTTCACCAGGGCCGCATGCGGCTCGCGAAAGCCGACCAGCAGCGGTGAACGCCCGCAGAGCCGGGACGCCTGCAGAGCCGGGACGCTCGCTGGCAAGGGCGCACAACTCGGCAGCGCCCCTGCGCATGCTGGACGCCGCTCCGGGCTGCGCTCGAAAGGCGGCAGCGCGGGTTCGAATCCCGTCGGGGCTGCTCTCGAGAACGGCATCTGACCTCGTCAGGTGCCGTCCTTGCGTCTCCGGCCGGCGATCGGCCCGACTACATCGCCCGTCGGGGCCGATCCCGCAGCCGGCGTCTCAGGCGGTGACCTCCGGCTGCGAGCGGGGGGCCGCCAGCAGGCCGGTGTCGTCCAGCTTCTCGGCCAGTCCGGCGCCGTCGGGGGCGTAGAGCCACGGCACCCGGGCGGCCAGACCGGAGACGTCGTGGGCGCGGTTGCTGGAGCCGGCCAGCACCGCCTCCCCGGGGCTCAGCTGGCGGATGCAGACCGCCGCCACCTTCTCGGCGTGCCGGGACACGAAGGCGCCGTAGATGGCCTCGTCGTGCTGGCCGTCGTCGCCCACCAGCAGCCACTTGATGTCGGGGAACTCCTCGGCCAGGCGCTCCAGGCTGGACCGCTTGTGCTCCTGGCCGCTGCGGAACCAGCGGTCCGGGGTGGGGCCCCAGTCGGTGAGCAGCAGCGCGCCGCGCGGGTACAGGTTGCGCGACAGGAACCGGGTCAGCGTCGGAGCCACGTTCCAGGCGCCGGTGGAGAGGTAGATGACCGGCGCGCCGTCGTGCTGGGAGGTCAGCCGCTCGTACAGCACCGGCATCCCGGGCGTCGTGGCCCGGGCGTGCTCGTTGACCACGAAGGTGTGCCAGGCGGCCAGCAGCGGACGGGGCAGCGCGGTCACCATCACCGTGTCGTCGATGTCGGAGACCAGGCCGAAGCCGACGTCGGGGTCGATGACGTTGACGTGCGCGCTGACCGGCGACGACCCTTCCGCGCTCAGCCGGATCTCGTGCCAGCCGGGAGCCAGGTCGACGGCCACCACCGCGTCCACGATGCCGCTGGCGTTGGCCGTGACCACGGCGGCGGTGCGGTCGCCCACCTGCACCTCGACCTCGGCGTCCGCGACGGGGACCTTGGTGAAGTTGCGCCACCCCCGGGCGCCGGTGGGTCCGCCGCTCGGGCCCAGCGGCGGCCGGTCCAGCACGACCCGGCCCAGCACCCGGATCCAGCTGGTCGAGCCGTACCCGGTGTAGGGGATGACGGAGGGGACGAGGCCGGCCTCGCGCGCCCGGCGGGCGCGCCAGCGCATCAGGGCGTGGTCGATCCGGAGGGCGCGGTTGACCCGCGGCGTGGTGTCGGTCACGCCGCCAACCTAGTGCGTCGGGGTGCTGGCGGCGACGGTCCGGCTCACTCGGCGCCGCTGCGGCGCAGCACTTCGCTGAGCCGCTCGGCGGCGGCGATGACGGCGGGCGCGTGCAGCCGGCCGGGCTGGCGGGAGAGCCGCTCGATGGGCCCCGAGACGCTGACCGCGGCGATCACCTTGCCGGACGGACTGCGGACGGGAGCCGAGACCGAGGCGACACCGGCCTCGCGCTCGCCGACCGAGTGGGCCCAGCCGCGCCGGCGCACCGCGGCCAGGGCCACGGCGGAGTAGCGGCTGCCGCGCAGGCCGCGCTGCATCCGGTCCGGCTCCTCCCAGGCGAGCAGCACCTGGGCGGCGGAGCCGGCGGTCATGGCCAGCTGGGTGCCGACCGGGATGCTGTCGCGCAGCCCGGACATCCGCTCGGCCGTGGCCACGCAGACCCGGAAGTCGCCCTGCCGACGGAACATCTGGGCGGACTCCCCGGTGATGTCGCGGAGCCGGGCCAGCACCGGGCCGGCGGTGGCGAGCAGGCGGTCCTCGCCGGCGGCCGAGGCGAGCTCGCCGAGCCGAGGCCCGAGGATGAAGCGGCCCTGCAGGTCGCGGCTGACCAGGCGGTGGTGCTCCAGCGCCACCGCCAGCCGGTGGGCCGTCGGCCGGGCCAGGCCCGTGGCGGCGACCAGACCGGCCAGGGTGGTCGGCCCGGTCTCGAGCGCGCCCAGCACCAGGGCGGCTTTGTCCAGCACGCCCACGCCGCTACTGTTGTCCATGCCTTGATACTGCAGTCTCGGATGCTGAAACGCAAGTTGGGTTCCCGAGCCCGCCGGGGCGACAGTGGAGGACGCGACGGTGCGTGGCGGTCGCGCAGCAGCGAAGGAGATCCGGATGGGCAAGACACTGAGCGAGAAGGTCTGGGACGCGCACGTCGTGCGCTCTGCCGAGGGCGAGCCGGACCTGCTCTTCATCGACCTCCACCTCGTCCACGAGGTCACCAGCCCGCAGGCCTTCGACGGCCTGCGCCAGGCCGGTCGCCCCGTCCGACGGCCCGACCTCACCCTGGCCACCGAGGACCACAACACCCCGACGCTGAACATCGACCAGCCGATCGCGGACCCCGTCTCGCGCACCCAGGTCGACACGCTGCGCCGCAACGCCGAGGAGTTCGGCGTGCCGATCCACAGCCTCGGCTCGGCCGACCAGGGCGTCGTGCACATCATCGGGCCGTGGCTGGGGCTGACCCAGCCCGGCATGACCGTGGTGTGCGGTGACTCCCACACCTCCACCCACGGCGCCTTCGGGGCGCTGGCCTTCGGCATCGGCACCTCCGAGGTCGAGCACGTGCTCGCCACCCAGACGCTGACCCAGGCCAAGCCGAAGACGATGGCCGTGAACATCAACGGTGAGCTGCCCCCCGGCGTCACCGCGAAGGACCTCGTGCTGGCGCTGATCGCCAAGGTGGGCACCGGCGGTGGCCAGGGCTACGTGGTCGAGTACCGCGGCTCCACGATCGAGGACCTCTCCATGGAGGGGCGGCTGACGATCTGCAACATGAGCATCGAGTGGGGCGCCAAGGCCGGCATGATCGCGCCCGACCAGAAGACCGTCGACTACGTGCGGGGTCGCCGGCACGCCCCCACGGGCGCCGACTGGGACGCCGCCGTGGAGTACTGGAAGACACTGCGCACCGACGACGACGCCGTCTTCGACGCCGAGGTCGACCTCGACGCCACCCAGCTGAGCCCGTTCGTCACCTGGGGCACGAACCCCGGCCAGGGTGTCCCGCTGGGCGCCTCGGTGCCGGACCCCGAGACCTTCCCCGAGGAGGCCGACCGGACCGCCGCCAGCAAGGCTCTGGAGTACATGGGCCTCGAGGCCGGCCAGCCGATGCGCGACATCAAGGTCGACACGGTGTTCCTCGGCTCCTGCACGAACGGGCGGATCGAGGACCTGCGGGCCGCCGCCGACGTCATCCAGGGCCGGCACGTCGCCGACAACGTCCGGATGCTCGTGGTGCCCGGCTCGGCCCGGGTGCGGCTCCAAGCCGAGGACGAGGGGCTGGACGTCGTGTTCAAGGAGGCGGGGGCCGAGTGGCGGGCCGCCGGCTGCTCGATGTGCCTGGGCATGAACCCCGACCAGCTGGCGCCGGGGGAGCGGGCCGCCTCGACGTCGAACCGCAACTTCGAGGGCCGGCAGGGCAAGGGCGGGCGCACCCACCTGGTCTCGCCACCGGTCGCCGCCGCCACCGCGGTGCTCGGCACGCTGAGCGCCCCCGTCGACCTGCAGGAGGTCTGATCATGGACGCTTTCACCACCCACACGGGAACCGCCGTCCCGCTGCGCCGCAGCAACGTGGACACCGACCAGATCATCCCGGCCGTCTACCTCAAGCGGGTCACCAAGACCGGCTTCGAGGACGGGCTCTTCGCGGCCTGGCGCAACGACCCGTCCTTCGTGCTCAACCAGCCCCAGTACGCGGGCGCCACGATCCTGGTGCCGGGGCCCGACTTCGGCACCGGGTCCTCCCGGGAGCACGCGGTCTGGGCGCTGCAGAACTACGGCTTCAAGGTCGTCATCGGCTCACGGTTCGGCGACATCTTCCGGACCAACTCGGGCAAGGCCGGCCTGCTGGTCGCCCTGGTGGACCAGAAGATCATCGAGGAGCTGTGGGACCACGTCGAGGCCCACCCGGCGTCGCCGCTGACCGTCGACCTCCGGGAGCGGACCATCACCGCCGAGGGTTTCGCGACCACCTTCGAGATCGACGACTACACCCGCTGGCGGCTGCTCGAAGGGCTCGACGACATCGGGCTCACCCTGCGCCAGGTGGACGACATCGCCGCCTACGAGCAGTCCCGGCCGACCTTCAAGCCGCTCACCCAGCTCGCGCCCCGCTGATCCTGCGGGTCCCCGGCGGGCGCGCCGCCGAGCCCGGTCGTCGACGCCGCGGGGCCATCCCTCTACCGTGGCAGGGAATCCGCCGGATCGGCGGAGCTCGATCACGGGCCACGGGCCCGGCGACGAAGGGTGGCACCACGTGAACAAGGCAGAGCTGGTCGAGGCGCTCGCGCAGCACTACGACGGCAGCAAGGCCGAGGCCTCGCGCGCGCTCAACGCGGTGGTGCAGACGATCACGCGGTCCACCGCGGCCGGGGAGAAGGTCGCGATCACCGGCTTCGGCGTGTTCGAGAAGGTCGACCGGCCCGCCCGGATGGTGCGCAACCCGCGGACCGGTGAGCGCAAGGAGGCCCCGGCCACCGCTGTGCCGCGCTTCCGTGCCGGCACCGAGCTCAAGGCCTACGTGTCCGGCCAGCGCGAGCTGCCCGAGCCCTCGGTCGAGACGGCCGCACCCGTCGCACGGCCGGCCCGCACCCGTCGGCCGGCGGCCACGGCGGCCACCGCGGAGCCGGCTCAGGCCCAGGAGCCGCTCGTCGCCACGCCCGAGGCTCCCGCGGCGCGGAAGTCCACGAAGAAGAGCAGCGCCTCGGACGCGAAGCCGGCGGGGAAGACCGCGAAGAAGGCCGACGTGAAGAAGTCGGACAAGAAGGCCGACGCGAAGAAGTCGGACAAGAAGGCTGTCGCGAAGAAGTCCGACAAGAAGGCTGACAGCAAGGCCGCGTCGAAGAAGGCGGACGGCAAGAAGAGCGGCAAGAAGAAGTGAGACTGGCTGGCTAGAGCCAGGCCGAGCGGACCACACCGTCGACGTGCACCGCGTGCAGCCGCTGCCCGATCCGCAGCGGTGTGCGCAAACCGTCGACCGCGTCCGGCGGCAGCACCACCCGGTACCCGTCGGCGGCGACGGCCAGGGGGAGCCCGTCCTCGGTGGTCCAGCCCGTGGTGGTGAGCACGGTGCAGGCGGCGAGCCGGGCGGTTCCGGGCACGAGCAGGGCGGCGGTCGCCCGGCCGACGCCGAGCGTCGCCGCCGGGCCGAGGTCGGCCTCGGTGTCCACGTCGCGGCGGGCGTCCGGCCGGGCACCGCCCAGCCGGTCGTCGGTCAGCGGTGCGGCTCCCGACTGCTGGTGCGCGACCGCGGACGGACCCTGGAAGTGCGGCTGCAGCGGCACTCCGCGGGCGACCAGCATCGTCGTCCCCGTGCCGGAGTCGTCGGCGAGGAATGCGCGGTCCCCGTCCTCGACGGCCTCGAGCACAGCACGTACCGAGGCCGGCCGCAGGGCGGGCAGGTCCCCGACGCAGGCCAGCACCGTGGTGTGCCCGCGGGCCGCCGCGACGCCCGCGCCGTGGGTCAGCGCCCCGTTCATCCCGCGGGTGCCGGCTTCGGGCACCACCTCGGCGTCGACGCCGGCCCGCGCCAGCCGGCTGGCCAGCGCCGGCTGGTCGCCGACCACGAGCAGCAGGTCGACGGCCTCACCGAGGGCGGTCAGGGTGTCGACGGCCATCGTCCAGGCCAGCCGACGACGCAGCGGGTCGGGCAGCGTGCCCAGCCGCGACTTGGCCCGGGCGACGGGTTTCAGGGCCACCACGGCAGCCGCTGGACGGGGGATCGGCACCGTCTCCGCAGCCGTGTCCATGATCAGGCGATGCTGCCACGATCCCGTAGGGTTGGCGCACCTCGGGGTGCTCCAGACCACCTCTGCTGTGTGGACAGGTGATCAGGAAGCGGGTGGGCATGGGTGGGGCGGGCGAGCAGGACTCGGGAACCGTGCTGCGACCGCTCTCCCAGGTGAACACCGAGCCGGGCGGTCGGGTGATCTTCGGCGTCGTCAGCCTGCTGCACGCGGTGATCGCCCCCCTGACCCGCCGCGACTGGCGTGACCAGCACAAGATCCCTGCCCGGGGCGGGGTCGTGCTGGTGGCGAACCACATCTCGAACGTGGACCCGCTGGCCCTCGGCCAGTTCGTCGCCTTCTCCGGTCGCTGGCCCCGGTTCCTGGCCAAGGAGTCGCTGTTCCAGATCCCGGTCGTCGGCGCCGTGATCCGGGCGTGCGGCCAGATCCCCGTCCGACGCGGCACCGCCGCCGCCCAGGAGGCCCTCGCCGGAGCGATCCGGGCGGCTGAGCAGGGTCGCGCCGTCGTCGTCTACGCCGAGGGCACCATCACCCTCGACCCCGACCTGTGGCCGATGCGCGCGCGGACCGGGGCGGCGCGGATCGCCCTGAGCACGGACGTCCCCGTGGTGCCGATCGGGCAGTGGGGAGCCCAGGACGTGATGTACGGCAAGCGGATCCACCTGCCGCACCTGCTGCCGCTCAAGACCTTCCGGCTGGTCGCCGGCGATCCGGTGCCGCTCGACGACCTGCGGGGCCAGCCCCTGACGACTCCGGTGCTGGCCGAGGCCACCGCCCGGATCATGGCCGCGGTGACGACCCTGGTCGCGGAGCTGCGTGGTGGACCACCGCCGACGCAGCCGTTCGACCCGCGCGCCGCCGTGACCGAGGAGGCCCGGTGACCACCAAGATCGCCGTCATGGGCTCTGGCTCGTGGGGCACCGCCTTCGCGCTGGTGCTGTCCGACGCCGGCAACGACGTGACCCTGTGGGCCCGGCGGCCGGAGCTGGCCGCGGCCATCAACGCCGAGCACCGCAACCCGGACTACTTCCCGACCGTCGAGCTCCCCCCGGCCCTGCGGGCGGTCAGCGACCCGGACGAGGCCATGGTGGACGCCGAGTTCGTGGTCCTCGGGGTGCCGTCGCAGTCGCTGCGGACCAACCTCAGCCACTGGCCGATCCCGGGCGACGCGGTGGTGGTCAGCCTGGCCAAGGGCATCGAGCTGGGCACCGGGCTGCGGATGAGCGAGGTGGTCGCGCAGGCGGGCGGCATCGAGGCCGACCGGATCGCCGTGGTCACGGGGCCGAACCTGGCCCGCGAGATCGCCGAGCGGCAGCCCTCGGCCAGCGTCGTGGCCAGCACCTCGGAGGCGACCGCCGCCGCGCTGCAGCAGGTCTGCCACACACCGCGGTTCCGGGCCTACACCAACACCGACGTGATCGGCTGCGAGCTGGGCGGCGCCACCAAGAACGTGATCGCGCTGGCCGTGGGGATGGCCGTCGGGTTGGGCTTCGGGGCCAACGCCACCGCCTCGGTGATCACCCGCGGGCTGGCCGAGATCTCCCGGCTGGGCCAGGCCCTCGGCGCCGACCCCTACACCTTCTCCGGGCTGGCGGGCCTGGGCGACCTCGTCGCGACCTGCTCGTCGCCGCTCTCCCGCAACCGGACGTTCGGCGAGGAGCTCGGCCGCGGCCGCAGCGTCGCCGAGATCAGCGCCTCCACCCGGCAGGTGGCGGAGGGCGTCAAGTCCTGCGCGTCCATCCAGGCCCTCGCCGCCCAGCACGACGTCGAGATGCCGATCGTGGAGAACGTCGCCGCGGTCATCGCCGGCGAGCTCACCCCCGCCGGCCTGATGACCACGCTGATGTCCCGCTCGGCCAAGCCCGAGCGCTACTGATCCCCGCCCCCGCTCTGCCGTTCCCAGCCGCAAGCCGTGGACGAACTGGGACTAGACGACGAGTTCGTCCACACCTTGCGGGCAGCGGGGGCAGGCGCTGAGCCAGCCCGGCCAGCCACGCAGTCGGAGGGCGGTCGCGACCTGGTACGCGACCGCGCAGGGTCGGCCGCCGACGTCGGCCGTCCCGTAGCGCAACGTCATCTCCCCGGCCAGGGCTGTCCGGTTGTAGCGCCGCATGTCACGGAAGTGCCCGTCACCCTCGTGCCCCAGCCGTCCGTCGAGCTCGACGACCAGTCCGGCCTCCAGGTGGACGACGTCGCGCCGGAACGGCAGCCCCGTGCGGTTCTGGCGGTCGCCCCGCGGCAGGTCGTGCGCTCGTTCGACGTCGCGGAGGTAGCGGACCTCGAGCGGCGACTCAGCGCCGGCGGCGACATCGACCAGCAGCTCCTCCAGCAGCTGCCGGTGGCGTGAGCGCCGACGGCCGTCCAGGACGCGGCGGAGCTGGAGGGCGCTCGTCCGGCGCGAGCCCACCGCATCGGTGACCAGACCGACGGCCTGGGAGGCCGCGCTGGCGTCACACAGGTCCAGCACGGTGTCCTCAACCGGGATGCGAGGCGGCGACCCCCGCGAAGCGCCGCGCACGCCGTGCGCCTCGCGCTGGAAGTGCCAGGGCCGGCGGTCGCGGGTGACGGCGTGCTGGGGGACGAGCACGAGGATCTTCGGAGGCGGTGCGGCGACGAGCCCGTGCAGGTGGCCGGCGGCGGCTCCGCCCAGCCGCGCCTCGTCGCCACCGAGCAGGACACCCGCCCACGCCAACGCCGGCCAGCTCGGATCGCCCGGGGACGTGAGGTAGACCGAGCGGGCCAGCCGCTGCCAGCGGCCGGTCTGCTCCAGCCGGTACAGCGTCTGGCTCGACAGACCGGCGGCTCGGGTCTGGGCGGCCGAGAGGACGCCGTCCTGCTGCTGAGCGAGGGCGAGCAGCTCGGCGTGGGGCTCCTGGCGCGGCAACATCTCGCCAGCCTGGGAGCCGAGCGGCTCCGGCGGCAGAGGTCGCACCCACATCTGTGGACAACTCCGGGCAAGCCGTGGACGAACTCGTCGTCTGGTCGAAGTTCGTTCACGGCTTGCCGCTGGAGGCGGAAGCGACGAGTCAGGCCAGGGAGTCGAGGGCCTGGGCGAGGTCGGCCCAGAGGTCCTCGACGTGCTCGATGCCCACGCTGAGCCGGACCAGGCCCTCGGGGACCGAGGGCAGCTCGCCGGCCCAGCGGCGGCGGCGCTCGAACGTGGACTCGACGCCGCCGAGGCTGGTGGCGAAGACCCAGATCTTCGCCGCGGAGACGAAGGCGTCGGCGGTGGCGGCGTCGGCCAGGTCGACTGAGATCAGCGAGCCGAAGCCGGCCATCGTCCGGGCCGCGCGCTCGTGACCAGGGTCGTCGGGCAGGCCGGGGAAGCGGACCCGCTGCACCACCGGGTGCGCGGCCAGCCGCTCGGCCAGCACCTGCGCGCTGGCCTGGGCCCGCTCCAGGCGCAGCGGCAGCGTCCGCAGCCCGCGGAGCGCCAGGTAGGACTCCATCGTGCCGGGGGTGGCGCCGCGGGAACGGCGAACGGTGTCCAGCAGCCGGAAGGTGTCGGTGTCGTCGGAGCGCACCACGAGTGCCCCCAGCAGGGCGTCGGAGTGGCCGGCGATGAACTTCGTGACGGCGTGCAGGACGATGTCCGCGCCGATGGCCAGCGGCTGCTGCAGCAACGGGGTGGCGAAGGTGTTGTCGACCACCAGCCGCACCGTGCCGGCCAGCGCGGCGCCGATGGCCGGCAGGTCGGCGACCTCGATCGTCGGGTTGGTGGGCGACTCGATCCAGACCAGGTCGGCACCCTCGGCCGCCGCCAGCACCGCGTCGGTGTCGGCGACGTCGACCTTGCGCACCGTCCAGCCGTCCCGCTCCGCGCGGACGTCGACCGACGCCGCCACCCCGAGGTAGCAGTTGTACGGCAGCACCACGGTGCTGCCTGGCGCCAGCAGGTCCAGCACCGCGTGCGCGGCGGCCATCCCCGAGGAGAAGGTGAGCGCCCGGCCGCCCTCGAGCGCGCCGATGCCGTCCTCCAGCGCCTGCCAGGTCGGGTTGCCGTAGCGGCCGTAGCCGAGGGACCCCGACGTGGTGTCGTGGTCGCCGACGTAGGTGGCGGCGAACGTCACCGGGGTGTTCAGCGGGGCGTCCACGACGCGGTCCGGGCGGCCGACGGTCACCGCCACCGTCTCGGGGTGCAGGGTCGGGAGAGGGCTGAGCGGGGTCGGGGAGGCCTCGGAGGTCATGGGACCAGTCTCGCGCGTCGCCCGGGCCGGTCCGCACCCCGCCGGTAGGGTCGGGGGCCGGGCCAGGGACACCGACGAGGGGTGCACGGATGAGCGACGGGTTGTCGCGGCAGGACGACGCCGGGTCCCGGCGTACCCGGGTGGCCGTCGTCTTCGGCGGCACCAGCAGCGAGCACGGCGTCTCCTGCCTGACCGCGGCCGGCGTCCTGGGCGCCCTGGACCCGGAGCGCTACGAGGTCCTCGGCATCGGCATCACCCGGAGCGGACGCTGGGTCCTGGTCGACGACGCGACGATGGCCGGCCTCCAGGTCACCGACGGACGGCTGCCCGAGCTCAGCGAGGACGCCGCCGACGCGGTGCTGCTGCGCGAGGGCGCCGGCACGGGCCTGGCCCGCCGCGAGCAGGACGGCCCCGAGCGCTCTGCGCTCGCCGAGGTGGGCGGCATCGACGTGGCCTTCGCCCTGCTGCACGGGCCTTTCGGCGAGGACGGAACCATCCAGGGGCTGTTCGAGATGATGGGCACCCGCTACGTCGGCGCCGGGGTGCTGGCCAGCGCCGTCGGCATGGACAAGCAGGTGATGAAGCTGGTGCTCGCTGCGTCGGGTCTGCCGGTCGGTCCTTTCGTCTCCATCCCGCCCGCCCGCTGGGCCGCCGACCGCGCCGCCTGCCTGGAGTCCGTCGCCGCGCTGGGGATGCCCGTCTTCGTCAAGCCCGCCCGCGGCGGGTCGAGCCTCGGCATCAGCCGGGTCGACCGGCCCGAGGACCTCGTCGCCGCCGTGGAGGAGGCCCAGCGCTTCGATCCCAAGGTCATCGTGGAGGAGGGCTTCGTCGGCGCCCGCGAGCTGGAGTGCGGCGTGCTCGCCGACCTCGACGGCGGGGCGCCCAGCGCCAGCCAGGTCGCCGAGATCCGCGTGCAGAGCACGGCGGGCTTCTACGACTTCGAGGCCAAGTACCTCCCCGAGGAGCAGGTGGCCCTCGACGTGCCGGCCGACATCCCCGCCGAGCTCGCCGAGCGGGTGCGCGCCGTCGCGCTGGCCACCTTCGAGGCGATCGGCTGCGAGGGCCTGGCCCGGGTCGACGTCTTCGTCACCGGTGAGGGCCAGGTCGTCGTGAACGAGATCAACACCATGCCCGGGTTCACCCCGCACTCGATGTTCCCGCGGATGTGGGCGGCGAGCGGCCTGGAGTACCCCGCCCTGGTGGACCGCCTCGTCCAGCTCGCACTCCGCCGCCCCCTCGGCCTGCGCTGACCACTCAGCTGCAGGGCTGCACGACCGGGTCGTGGGCCTCGACGGCGGCGGCCAGGTCGACCAGCACGTCCACCTCGGGCGCGTAGCCCCCGGGCACCCCGACCTCGACGACGACGGCGCGGCCGATCGTGGTGAAGAGGGTGCCGCCCTCGGCCTGCTCGCGGAACCAGCCGACGCCGTTGACCTCGACGCACTCGCTGGTCGGGGTCAGTCCCGGGGGCGCGGGCACCCCGCAGCGCAGCACGATGGCGGGATCGCCCCACGCGCGGCTCAGCGCACCCGGTCGGGTGGGGCGGGTGGTGGACTCGAGCACCTGGTCCGGGAGCGCGGCGAGCAGCGCCTCGCAGGTGGCGCGGTCGGCCGGGCCGGGCGTCGGCTCCTCGACCTGCACGGGGCCGGCGCAGCCGGTCAGCGGCAGGGCGGCGACGGCGGCCACCGCGGCGGTCCGCCGCCAGCGGAGAGCGGGCGGCCTCACATGTGGACGACGGGGCAGGTGACGGTCCGCGTGATGCCGGGGATGGACTGCACCCGCTGCAGGACCAGCTGGCCCAGCGCGTCCACGTTGGCGGCCTCCGCGCGGACGATGACGTCGTAGGGACCGGTGACGTCCTCGGAGCGCACCACTCCGTCGACCGACGCGATCGCCCGGGCCACCTCGCCGGCCTGGCCGACCGCGGTCTGGACCAGGATGTAGGCCTGCACGACCATGGGGGTTCCCTTCGTCGACGTCTCCGGGACGGACGCTACCCTCGCCGGATGCGTCACCGTACCTCCTCCGCACGTCCCCGGACCGGACGGCGCAGGCGATGACCGCGGCCGCCGCGCTGCCCGGCACGGCCACCCTCGCCGAGGTGGGCGAGTGGGCACTGATCGCGACGTTGACCGCGGACCTGCCGCCCGCCGCCGGCGTGCTCGTCGGCCCCGGTGACGACGCCGCGGTCCTCGAGCTCGCCGGCCCGCTGGTCACCTCCGTCGACGTGCTGGTCGAGAACGTGCACTTCAAGCTGGGCTGGTCCGACCCCGCGGACATCGGCCGCAAGGCTGTCGCGGTCAACGTGGCCGACCTGGAGGCGATGGGCGCGCGGGCCACCGCGATCGTCCTCGGCTTCTCCGCGCCGCCGCACCTCCAGCTGCGCTGGGTGCGGGAGTTCGCCGCCGGACTGCAGGCCGAGTGCGCAGCCGCCGGCGTCAGCCTGGTCGGCGGGGACATCACCCGCGCCCGCGACCTCACCGTCAGCGTCACCGTGCTCGGCGGGCTCGACGGGCGTGCGCCCGTGCTGCGCAGCGGCGCCCGGGCCGGTGACGTGGTGGCGCTGCGCGGGCGGACTGGCTGGGCGGCCGCCGGCCTGGCGGTGCTCAGCCGGGGATTCCGCTCGCCGCGTGCCGTGGTCGAGGCCCAGCGGGTGCCCCGGGTGCCCTACGGCGAGGGGGCCGCGGCGGCCCGCGCCGGGGCGACGGCCATGGTCGACGTCTCCGACGGTCTGCTCGCCGACCTCGGGCACGTCGCGGTGGCGTCCGGCGTCGTCGTGGACCTCCGCCGGGACGCCTTCGAGGTGCCGGAGCCGTTGCAGGCGGTCTCCGCTGCCACCGGCGCCGACCCGTACGACCTGCTGCTGACCGGCGGTGAGGACCACGCGCTGGCCGCCACCTTCTCGCCCGGCGCGGTGCCGGAGGGCTGGCGGGTGGTGGGGGAGGTGCGCGCTGCGGCCCCGGACGAGGCGACCGGCGTGCTCGTCGACGGCGAGACGTGGTCGGCGGCCGGCGGTTTCGACCACTTCGGCCCGTCCCGATGACCGGCGTGTGGAGCCCGCTGGTCCGGAGGTGATCGCGTAACCTGCCAACATGGCGACCCGCGCGTCTTCCCCACCGCGGTCCCGTAGCACTCCTGCTCCGAACGGATCAGGGACGCGACCGCGGTCGTCCGGAAGCAAGTCCAGCCCTGCCCCTCGGTCCTCGACCGCGACGCAGGCCCGTCCAGCTGCGCGCTCGGGGCGGTCCCAGACCACGGGTCCCGCGTCGCGCGGCCGGGGCTCGAGCGCTGCCCGCCCCCGGGGCAAGGTCGCGCCGCCGCGCCGGTCCTTCGCTGAGCAGGTGGCCCGCGGCCTCGGCGCCCTCTGGCTGGGTCTCGCCCACGCGCTCGGTGCCGGGGTGCGCAAGGTCGGCACGGGCGCCCGCGACATGGACCCGGCGCTGCGCCGCGACGGGGCCGGGCTGTTCCTCCTCGCCGCCGCCGTCGTGGTGGCCGCCGAGTTCTGGTGGGGCCTGCCCGACCCGGTCGGGCACGTGGTGCACGTCGGGGTCGCCGGCGTGGTGGGCACGCTGTCCTACGCCGCCCCGATCCTGCTGGCCCTGATGGCCTGGCGGACGCTGCGCCACCCCGACCGCAACGGGCCGGGCGGTCGGCAGGCGGTCGGCTGGAGCGCCCTGCTGCTGGGACTGCTCGGCCTGGTCAACATCGCCCACGGTCTGCCGCGCACCAACGCGCCGGAGCTGCTGCGCGAGGCCGGCGGCATCGTCGGCTACATCTCCTCGAGCCTGCTCAGCGACCTGCTGAGCGTCTACGTCGCCGTGCCGCTGCTGGCCCTGCTCACCCTGTTCGGCGTGCTCGTCGTGGTCGGCATCCCGCTGCACGAGATCCCCGAGCGTGCTCGCACCGCCCGGGCGGCGCTGTCGCGGCCCTCGACGGTGGTCAAGGGGGAGGTCGCCGACCCGGAGTACGGCGTCGACGAGGCCTACGACACCCCGGTGGTGACGGAGAAGAAGAGCCGCCGCAAGCGCGCCCTGCCCGCCGCCGAGCCGGAGCCCACGGAGCGCGACGAGGCCGACGAGGACCCCTTCGACAACCCCTTCGCGGGCGCCACCGCCCTGACCCCCGAGCAGGACGACGACGAGCCGACCCGGGCCGTCCGGCGGCCCGTCACCGCCGGCCTGCCGCCCGGCGTCACCGTGCACGGCGAGGACGACGAGAAGCCCGGCCTGGAGCCCCCGCCCCACACGCCCATCCCGCAGCGCGTGGAGCAGCTGCAGCTGTCCGGGGACGTGCAGTACATGCTGCCGGACTCGGAGTCGCTGAAGCAGGGGAGCGTGCACAAGGCCCGCACCGAGGCCTCCGACGCCGTCGTCCACCGGCTGACCGAGGTGCTCCGGCAGTTCGAGATCGACGCCCAGGTGACCGGCTACTCCCGCGGCCCGACGGTCACCCGGTACGAGGTCGAGCTGGGTCCGGCGGTCAAGGTCGAGAAGGTGACCGCGCTGAGCAAGAACATCGCCTACGCGGTGGCCAGCGCCGACGTCCGCATCCTGTCCCCGATCCCCGGCAAGTCCGCGATCGGCATCGAGATCCCCAACACCGACAAGGAGGTCGTCTCCCTCGGCGACGTCCTCCGCTCCGCCACCGCCCGCAACGACCACCACCCGATGACGGTGGGGCTGGGCAAGGACGTGGAGGGCGGGTTCGTGGTGGCCAACCTGGCCAAGACCCCGCACCTGCTGGTGGCCGGCGCCACCGGCTCGGGCAAGTCGAGCTTCGTCAACTCGATGATCACCTCGATCCTCATGCGGGCCACCCCGGACGAGGTGCGGATGCTGATGGTCGATCCCAAGCGGGTCGAGCTGACCGCGTACGAGGGCGTGCCGCACCTGGTCACGCCGATCATCACCAACGCGAAGAAGGCCGCCGAGGCCCTGCAGTGGGTGGTCCGCGAGATGGACATGCGCTACGACGACCTGGCGGCGTTCAACTTCCGGCACATCGACGACTTCAACAAGGCCGTCCGGGCCGGCAGCGTCAAGCCGCTGCCCGGGTCGGAGCGGGTGCTCGCGCCCTACCCCTACCTGCTGGTGATCATCGACGAGCTCGCCGACCTGATGATGGTCGCCCCGCGCGACGTCGAGGACTCGATCGTCCGGATCACCCAGCTGGCCCGCGCCGCCGGCATCCACCTGGTGCTGGCCACCCAGCGGCCCAGCACCGACGTGGTCACCGGTCTGATCAAGGCCAACGTGCCCAGCCGGCTGGCGTTCTCGACGTCGTCGATGACCGACTCCCGCGTCATCCTCGACCAGCCGGGCGCGGAGAAGCTGGTGGGCCAGGGTGACGGGCTGTTCCTGCCCATGGGGTCGTCCAAGCCCATCCGCATCCAGGGCGCCTGGGTGACCGAGAACGAGGTCCGCCAGGTCGTCGCCCACGTCACCGAGCAGCTGAAGCCGACCTACCGCGACGACGTCACCGCCCCGGCCGAGGCCAGCACCAAGGTGGCCGAGGACATCGGCGACGACCTCGACCTGGTGGTCCAGGCGGCCGAGCTGGTGGTCAACCTGCAGCTCGGTTCGACCTCGATGCTGCAGCGCAAGCTCCGGGTCGGGTTCGCCAAGGCGGGTCGGCTGATGGACATCATGGAGACCCGTGGCGTGGTCGGTCCCTCCGAGGGCTCCAAGCCCCGCGAGGTGCTGGTCAAGCCCGACGAGCTCGACGTGGTGCTGGACAACCTGCGGCTGGGCTGAGCGGTGCACCCGCTCGCCGGACGGCGCACCCGCGCCCTGCTGCGGGACGGCTCCGGCCACCTCGGGCTGGCCGCGGCGACGGTGCCCGTCGGGCTGCTCGTGCACCGGCAGGGCTGGGCCCGGTCGCGGACGGTGGTGCTGGCGCTCAGCGCGGTCCCGCCACTGCTGGCCACGGTGCTGGCGGCCGCGGGTGACGCCGGCTCCGGCACGGCCGGCCACCGGCGGGCGGGCCTGGTGGTGCTCGGCCCGGCCGGCAAGGCCCCCGGCCTCGGGCGCGCTCTGGTCCGCAACGCGGTGAAGACCGGGCTGCCCTGGCAGCTCGGCCACGTCGTCGCCGTCGGGGCCTCCCGCGGAGGGTTTGAGGAGCGCGACCCCGCGACGCTGACCGCGACCGCCCTCGTCTACCCCTACCTGGTCGCGGCCGGGCTGGCGGTGGCCGTCGGGTCCGGCCGGGCGCTGCACGACCGGATCGCCGGCACCCGGGTCGTCGCCCGGGGCTGACGGAGCGGCTACCAGCTGCCGAGCTGGCCCACCTCGGTGACCTTGAGCGCCGCGGTGCCCTCGGCGTCGCTGGCCGCCAGGTCGACCTCGGCGGTGATGCCCCAGTCGTGGTCGCCGGCGGGGTCGTCGAGGATCTGCCGGACCACCCAGCGGCCCGGCTCCTCGGTGACCAGCAGCAGCGCCGGCCCACGGGCGGCGGCACCGGTCTGGAGGGTCCCGTGCTCGGCGAAGTACGGCTCCAGCGCCTCTTGCCAGGCCTGCGCCGGGAAGGACTCGTCGAGCTCGGCCAGCGCCCACCAGTTCCGGCGCGCGGCCAGCTCGACCCGGCGGAACAGCGCGTTGCGGACCAGCACCCGGAAGGCGCGGGTGTTCGCGGTGACCGGCGGCGCCGCCCGGTCGACGGCCACCACCGACTGCACCTCGGCCTCGGGGCTGCGCAGCGACTCCCACTCCTCGAGCAGGCTGGAGTCGACCTGGCGGACCAGCTCGCCGAGCCAGGCGATCAGGTCGGCCACCGCGTCGGTCCGGGCCTCCTCGGGCACGGTCTGCCGCAGCGCCTTGAAGGCGTCGGCCAGGTAGCGCAGCACGATGCCCTCGGCCCGGGCCAGCCCGTAGAAGCTGACGTACTCGGTGAAGGTCATCGACCGTTCGTAGAGGTCGCGGGCCACCGACTTCGGCGACGGCTCGGTGTCCAGCACCCACGGGTGGGTCTGGCCGAAGGCGGTGTAGGCCACCCGCAGCAGCTCGGTCAGCGGCTGGGGGTAGGTGACGTCCTCCAGCAGGACCATCCGCTCCTCGTACTCCAGCCCGTCGGACTTCATCTCCGCCACCGCCTCGCCGCGAGCCTTGGAGCGCTGCGCGGTCAGCACCGGCCGCGGGTCGTCGAGGGTCGCCTCCAGCACCGACAGCACGTCCAGCGCGTAGTCGTCGGACTCCCGGTCGAGCAGGTCGAGGCAGGCCAGCGCGAAGGGGGACAGCGGCTGGTTGAGGGCGAAGTCCTGCTGCAGGTCGACGGTGAGCCGCGCCGTCCGGCCCTGCACGTCGGGTCGCGGCAGCTGCTCCACCACGCCGGACTCCAGCAGGCCCCGGTAGATCTGCAGCGCCCGGTGCACGTGCCGGCGGTTGCGCACGGGTGGCTCGTCGTTGTCGGTGAGCAGGTGGCGCATGGAGGCGTAGCAGTCACCTGGCCGGTTGACGACGTTGAGCAGCATCGCGTGGCTGACCTTGAACGAGGACTCCAGGGGCTCGGGCTCGGCCTCGACCAGCCGTTCGAAGGTCGGCAAGCCGTAGCCCACGGTGCCCTCGGGCGGCTTCTTGCGGACCACCTTGCGCCGCTTCTTCGGGTCCTCGCCGGCCTTGGCCAGCGCCTTCTCGTTGGCCACCACGTGGTCCGGTGCCTGCACGACGACGGTGCCGGAGGCGTCGTAGCCGGCGCGACCCGCCCGACCGCCGATCTGGTGGAACTCCCGCGCGGTCAGCAGCCGGGGCCGCACCCCGTCGTACTTGCTCAGCGAGGTCAGCAGCACGGTCCGGATCGGCACGTTGATCCCCACGCCCAGGGTGTCGGTCCCGCAGATGATCTTGAGCAGCCCGGCCTGGGCCAGCAGCTCGACCAGCCGCCGGTACTTGGGCAGCATGCCTGCGTGGTGGACACCGATGCCGTTGCGCACCAGCCGGGACAGGGTCTTCCCGAAGCCCGCGGCGAACCGGAAGCCACCGATCAGGTCGGCGATCTGGTCCTTCTCCTCGCGGGTGGTGACCTTGAGGCTGTTCAGCGCCTGGGCCTGCTCGATGGCCGCCGCACGGCTGAAGTGCACCACGTAGACCGGCGCCTGGTGGGTGGCCAGCCGCTCCTCGATGGTCTCCAGCAAGGTCGAGGTGACGTACTCGTGCTGCAGCGGCACCGGTCGCTCGGTGGAGGCGACCACGGCGGTGGGCCGGCCGGTGCGGCGGCTCAGGTCGGCCTCGAACCGGGTGACGTCGCCGAGCGTGGCCGACATGAGCAGGAACTGCGCGCGCGGCAGCTCCAGCAGCGGCACCTGCCAGGCCCAGCCCCGCTCGGGGTCGGCGTAGTAGTGGAACTCGTCCATCACGACGGTGGTGACGGGGGAGTCGGCACCTTCGCGGAGCGCGAGGTTGGCCAGGATCTCCGCCGTGCAGCAGATGATCGGGGCCGCGGCGTTGACGCTGACGTCGCCGGTCATCATCCCGACCTTGTCCACGCCGAACACCTCGACGGCGGCGAAGAACTTCTCGGAGACGAGGGCCTTGATCGGTGCGGTGTAGAAGACCCGGCCCGTCGGGTCGCCGTCGCCCTCGCGGCGGGCCAGGGCTGCGAACTGCGCCGCCGTCGCCACCAGGCTCTTCCCCGATCCCGTCGGGGTGGAGAGGATGACGTTGGAGCCCGAGACCAGCTCGATCACCGCTTCGGTCTGCGCCGGGTACAGCTCCAGGCCGCGGTCGGCCGCCCAGCCGCTGAAGGTCTCGAACAGCGCGTCGGGGCCGGTGTCGGCGGGGACGAGGTCACTCAGCAGGGGCGGCATGGCCCCTCGATCCTTCCACCTCCGGCGCCCCCACTCACCGGGGCACGGCGTCGCGGGCGTCGAACCAGGTGCTGCGGTCGGTGCCGCCGGGAGCGACCCGCACGGCTCGGGCGATGGCCAGCAGCCGGTCGAAGCGCCGCTGGCGGACGGCCGCCCCCCCGGTTCCCGCACCGAAGCCGGCCACGCAGGTGCGGGGACCGGCCGGCTCCCAGCAGATCGTCGCGTTCTCCTCGTCCAGCTCCACCTGGGCGAGGGCCCGGCCGACGCGGACGGTGCGATCCGTCTGCGGGGTGCTGGTGCCCAGCAGCGTCCCGACGCTGACGAAGACCGCGTCCGGCGACTCCTCGGTCCCGCCGGCCGGGACCACGAGGACCGCGACCTGGCCGTCGATGTCGTACACCATCCGCACCTCCTCCCCCTCCGGCAGCCCACTCAGGTCGACGGGCAGCAGGACCGGGACCTCGGCGGGCACGACCAGGGCGGCGACCGCCAGCAGGTCGGCCTCGGTGCTGTCCTCCGAGCAGCTGACCTCCAGGGCCGCCCCAGGAGCCGTCCGCCACCACAGCGCCGGACCTCGCCCGTCGTCGGGCGGCAGGAAGCGCCCCGCGAACGCCCCGACCCGCGCGGGACGGCCCTCCGGCACCTCGGCGGGGTCCTCACTGCTGGTGGCCGTGACCTCGCAGGTGCGCCGCTCCAGCAGGTCCGGGCCGGGGTCCTCGTCGATGAGCTCGACGCTGTCCTCCGCGGGGCTGAGGACGCGGTTGACCACCCGCAACCCGGTCGTCGGCCGCACGTCGTAGCCGTAGACCCAGGCTCCGACGGCGCGGGCGTAGGGGTCGGGTCGCAGCGCCGCGGGCAGCACCGTCGCGGCCGTCACCCCGGCGACCAGGGCCACCGCGGTCAGCACCCAGCGGCCGCGGACCCGGCGGCGGCGCGCCTCCAGCCGACGCCGCGCCGCCTCCACCTGCCCGCGCTCGGGGACCGCGACGGTGGCCGCCACGAGGTGCAGCTGGTAACCGCTGGCACCCACCGCCGCCCCCGCACTCGCCAGTGCGCGGGCCACGGCAGGCGCCGGGCGGTCGGCCATCCGGGCCAGGTCAGCCAGCGTCAGCTCCTCGAGGTGCCGCAGGACCAGGACGGCACGGGGCAGCGGGGCCAGCGCGTCCAATCGCGCCCGGACCGCGTCCAGCTCGGCGTCGGCCAGTGGCTCGTCATCGACCGGGCGGGCGGTGCGACGGGAGCTCAGGTAGCTGCGGACCAGGGCCGCCCGACCGAGAGACTCCGGGTCGTCCTCGAGGTCGGGGAAGCGACGGCGGTCCCGACGGGCGGTGGCCATCCGGACGGCCGCGAGCAGGGCGGCCGCGCCGTCGGTGTCGCCGGCCAGGGCGCAGGCCAGCGTCTCCAGCCGACCGTGCTCGGTCTCCAGGGCGCTCCCACCTCCTCGGCGCGGCCAGGCTACGGGGCGCTCCCGCGGACGGGGCGCCGGAACGGGCGTCGGCGGACCAGGCGACCGGGTGGGTGATGCGAGGCGGGGTGGTCGAGGTGTACGGTCCGCTGGACCGCGCGGCTTGGCGGCTCCTCGTCCTCCAGCGCGCCTCACCCGCACCCCCGCGTGCGGGTCGAGGAGGACCGTGCGTCCATCCACCGAGAGGCCTGCCGCCATGACCCCCTCCGCCCGCCCACCCGCTCCCGCCGTCGAAGCCGCGCGGTTCCCCTACCGGCTCAGCCGGCTCGGGGTGGTGATGAGCCCGGAGGAGGGCAACCCGGACGAGGTCGAGGGCGTGCTCAACCCGGGCAGCGGGCGCACGCCTGACGGCCGGCTGCACCTGCTGCCGCGGCTGGTCGCCGCCGGCAACGTCTCCCGCATCGGCCTGGCCGAGGTCGTGCTGACCGACGGCGTGCCCACCGGCGTCCGGCGCGAGGGGTTGCTGCTCGAGCCCGACCGCAGCTGGGAGCGCGGAGCGGACCACGGCGGGGTCGAGGACCCACGCGTCACCTTCATCGCCGCGCTGGGCCTGCACGTGATGACCTACGTGGCCTACGGACCGCTGGGACCCCGGAGCGCGGTGGCCACGTCGCCGGACCTGCGGACCTGGTCCCGGTGGGGACCCGTGCTCTACGGCTACGACGACGCACTGGACTGCGACCTCAACCTGTACCCCAACAAGGACACCGTGTTCTTCCCCGAACCGGTCACCGCCCCGGACGGGACGCCGAGCCTGGCCGTCCTGCACCGGCCGATGTGGGACCTCGGGGAGATCGTGCCGGGGGAGAGCGACGGACCGCCCACCGAGCTGCCCGACGACCGCGGGAGCATCTGGATGGCGTTCGTGCCGTTGGCCGAGGCTCGTGCCGACCTCCAGAACCTGGTGCACTGGCGCCAGCACCGCTTCGTCGCCGGTCCCGAGCACGCGTTCGAGGCGCTCAAGATCGGTGGCGGGCCGGCCCCGCTCCGGGTCCCCGAGGGCTGGCTGCTGCTCCACCACGGCGTGACGGGCGAGCTGACCCGAGCCTTCACGCAGCAGAAGAAGGTGAACTACGCCGCCGGCGGCATGATCCTCGACGCCGAACGGCCCTGGGAGGTCGTGCTGCGGACCAGCACTCCTCTGCTCCAGGCCGAGACGGAGGAGGAGCGCTCCGGCATCGTCCCCGACGTGGTGTTCCCCACCGCCATCGAGACCGTGGACGGCGTCCACCACGTGTTCTACGGCATGGCCGACTCCAAGATCGGCGTGGCCCGGCTCGACCGGACGCCCGGTCTCGCCTGACCGGGGCGCCGCTGGACGCGAGGGCGTCGACGGGAGGCCTGCACCCCTGAGGCCACGACCGCGCGGGGCGGCGGTCGCGGCCCCATCGGTCATACTGAGGAGGCCATGCCTGCCCCCACCGCGTCCACCCTGCCCGCCCCCGCCCGCGAGGACGACGACCTGCTCGCGGTCCACCTCGTCACCCTCGGCTGCGCCCGCAACGAGGTCGACTCCGAGGAGCTCGCGGCCCGGCTGGAGGACGGCGGGTTCCGACTCGTCGCCGACCCGGAGGACGCGGACGCGGTGATGGTCAACACGTGCGGCTTCGTGGAGGCGGCCAAGAAGGACTCGGTCGACACCCTGCTGGCTGCTGCCGACCTCAAGGAGCAGGGCCGCCCGCAGGCCGTCGTCGCCGTCGGCTGCCTGGCCGAGCGCTACGGCAACGAGCTGGCCGAGTCGCTGCCCGAGACCGACGCGGTGCTGAGCTTCGACGACTACACCGACGTGGCCGGCCGGCTCTCGGCGATCCTGGCCGGTCAGCCGCACACCGCGCACGTGCCGCGCGACCGGCGCACCCTCCTGCCGATGGCTCCGGCCGCCCGCCGGGCCGCCGCCCAGGGGCAGAGCCTGCCCGGGCACGGGAGCACCCTGGACGCCCCGGACCTGCCGACCGGTCTCGCGCCCGCCAGCGGACCCCGACCGTTGCGCCGGCGGCTGGACGGCGGGCCGACCGCCCCGCTCAAGATCGCCTCCGGCTGCGACCGGCGCTGCACCTTCTGCGCCATCCCCGCCTTCCGCGGCGCCTACCTCTCCCGGCCGCCGGCCGAGGTCGTCACCGAGGCGCGCTGGTTGGTCGACCAGGGGGTCCGGGAGCTGTTCCTGGTCAGCGAGAACACGTCCTCCTACGGCAAGGACCTGGGGGACATCCGCGCTCTCGAGAGCCTGCTGGGCGAGCTGAGCGACCTGGACGGCCTGGACTGGATCCGGGTGTCCTACCTGCAGCCGGCCGAGGTGCGACCCGGCCTGGTAGCCGCGATGACGAGCACGCCCAAGGTGGTGCCGTACTTCGACCTCTCCTTCCAGCACGCCTCACCCTCGCTGCTGCGGCGGATGCGCCGCTTCGGCGACCCCGACTCGTTCCTGGCGCTGATCGCCTCCATCCGCGCGCAGGCACCGACGGCGGGCATCCGCTCCAACGTCATCTGCGGCTTCCCGGGCGAGACCGACGCCGACGTCGACGTCCTCGCCGACTTCCTGGGCGAGGCGGGTCTGGACACGATCGGCGTCTTCGGCTACTCCGACGAGGACGGCACCGAGGCGGCCCGGTTGGACGGTCAGCTGCCCCTCGACGTGGTCGAGGAGCGGCGCGAACGCCTCGCCGACCTCGTGGACGAGCTCGTCGCCGAGCGCGCCGCCTCGCGGGTCGGCGAGTCGGTCCAGGTGCTCGTGGAGGAGGTCGACGACGTCGTCACGGGTCGGGCCGCGCACCAGGGCCCGGAGGTCGACGGCTCCGTCGAGCTGGTGGGCTTCGATGGTGTCACGGTCGGTGACCTCGTCCCGGCTCTGGTCACCGCCAGCGGGGGAGCCGACCTGGTGGCCTCGCCGCACCCCACCGGGACGGCTCGTGGCTGAGATCTCCGGGCCGGAGCAGCCGGCACGCGGTCCGGACCCCGAGGCGCTGGCCCCCTCGGAGAGCCGCCCGGCCGGACCGCTGGCCGAACCGGAGACCAGCTCCTGGAACGTGCCGAACGCGCTGACCGCTCTGCGCATCGTCCTCGTCCCCGTCTTCGCCTGGATGCTGCTGGCCCACCCCGACGAGACCGGCTGGCGGATCGGCACGGCCGCGGTCTTCCTGGGCGCCATCCTCACCGACAGCCTCGACGGCCACCTGGCGCGCAAGCACAACCTCATCACCCGGTTCGGCAAGCTCGCCGACCCCATCGCCGACAAGGCGCTCACCGGGATGGCCTTCATCGGGCTGTCGCTGGTCGGCGAGCTCTGGTGGTGGGTGACGGTGGTGATGCTGGTCCGCGAGTGGGGCATCACGGTGATGCGGTTCGTCGTCCTCCGGTACGGCGTGATGGCCGCCGGCCGCGGCGGCAAGCTCAAGACGGTGCTGCAGGCCGTGGCGATCATGCTCTACCTCCTGCCGCTGCCGGGCTGGGCGCACGTCGTCGCCGTGGTGGTGATGCTGGTCGCCCTGGCCGTCACCGTCCTCACCGGCCTCGACTACGTCCGCGACGCCGTGGCCCTGCGCCGCCGGAGCCGGACCGGCGCATGACGGCGGGGCCGGGGTCGCGCACCGGGGCCGATCCCGGTGCCGCCGCGGCACTGGCTGCGCTCGTTGACGGCTCCCTGACGCTGGCCACCGCGGAGTCGCTGACCGGCGGCCTGATCGGGGAGCTGCTCACCTCGGTGCCCGGGGCGTCGGCCAGCTACCTGGGCGGGGTGATCAGCTACGCGACGCGGCTCAAGCACACCCTGGCCGGGGTGCCGACCGCCACCCTCGAGGAGCTCGGTCCGGTCGCCGAGCCGACGGCGGCCGCGATGGCCACCGGGATCGCCGAGCGCTGCGGGGCGGACTGGGGACTCGCGGTGACCGGCGTCGCCGGGCCCGAGCCGCAGGACGGCCACCCCGTCGGTCAGGTCTTCGTCGGTCTCGCCCACCCGGCCACCGGCTGGAGCCTGGTGCAGGAGCTGCAGCTGACCGGCGACCGGACCGCCATCCGGTCGCAGACCGCCGTCACGGCGCTGGCGCTGCTCACCGAGGCCGTCCGGAACAACAGCCCGCGGGCTGGGCGTTGACCCCGTGGCGTCCAGGACGGGCGAGGTGGACCCCTGCGACGCGGGAGAGGTGAGTACAGTTTCTGCATGGGTCAGGAGAGTCCGATGAAGCAGGTGCTGGTGCGCGAGCTCATCGGGGAGTCGCTGCGCGAGGAGCGTGTCGCCCAGAGCCGGACGCTCCGCGAGGTCTCGAAGGCCGCCCGGGTGAGCCTCGGTTACCTCTCCGAGGTCGAGCGGGGTCAGAAGGAGGCGTCCAGCGAGCTGCTGGCCTCCATCTGCTCGGCCCTCGACCTGCCGCTGTCGGTGGTCCTCAACGTGGTGAGCGAGAAGATGGCCATGTACGAGCGCGTCACGCCGCTGCCCACCGTCCGCTCCCTGCCGCAGGCTGCCGCCGCCTGACCGCCGGCGCCCCGAGCGCCACCTGGCATGACGACCGCTGTCCCGAGTTCGTCGGGGCGGCGTCGTCGTCTCCGGGGCGTCAGCTCGAGGGCCGGAGGCGCAGGCCCTGCGGAGTCATCCGGAAACCGGCACCCTGCAGCGCGTCGCTGACCAACGTCGAGCCGAAGACGTGGCCGCCGTCGGCCCGCTCGACGCTGAGCTTGCCCAGCTGGCCGCGCTGCACCGCCTCGGCCAGCACCGTGGCCGCCGGCGCCAACCGCCGCGGGTCCTCGGTGAAGGACAGCAGCGTCTTGCCGCCGCGCTCCACGTAGAAGACGAGGGCGCCGGCCACGAGCACCACCAGCGCCCCGGCCTTGCGTCCCGGTCGGTGCCCGTCACGCTCGGGCCAGGGCAGGGCTGCGCCGTAGGGGTTGGCGGCGTCGCACGCCGCCAGGACCACGGCTCGGGGCACCTCAGGCTCCTGCTGGAAGGACCGGAGCCGGTCGACGGCTCCGCCGAGGGCGAACTGCGCGGCCCCCAGCCCCTCGATGAAGTAGCCCCGCCGGCACTGCCCCGACTCCTCCAGCGAGCTGAGCGCCCGGTAGGCGGCGCCGAACCCGCCGTCGGCGTTCTCGGTCATCACACTGCCCCGGCTGACCACGCCGTAGCGGTCGAGCTGGGCGAAGACATCGGTGGCCAGCCGCTCGGCCGGGGTGGCGCCGGCGCGGGGCACCAGTGACCATCGACCCCCGGTCGTCGGCGAGGCGATCCGCGGCGCTCGTCCCGGCCGGCCGAGCCCACCGCCGGCCAACCGGGCCCGGTGCGTCCGCGCCGTCGGGCGGGTCGGCGCCTTCCGGTGCGCGCCGCCGGACAGCGCCCGCACCGGGGCGAAGGTGTCCCCGGTGACCAACCCCGACCAGACCAGGTCCCAGAGCGCGGCGACGTACTCGTCCCGGTGACCCAGCGACCCGGGCGGGAGCAGGGCGTCGAAGAAGTAGGCTCCGCCGCCGGCCAGGGCCTCGAGCAGCTCGGAGCTGCGGTGGTGCGCCGGGGCCCGGGCCTGCGACGGCTCGGCGCCCGCCACGTACCAGCGGACCCAGCCGTCGGCGTCGCCGATCCCGCCGTCACCGACCCAGCTGACCTCGCCGCTGGCGGTCAGCTCGTCGAGCATGGCGGGGGTGTAACCGGCCACCCGGGCGGGGAGGATCACCGACTCGACGGCGCTGGCCGGCATCGCGTAGCCAGCGAGCTGCTCCAGGGCGCCGAGCACCGCGTCGCTGCCGCGGGCCCCGGAGCCGACGCCCTGCCACTCGGTGAGGAACCGGGCGTAGGCCACCTGCTCGACCGGCTCCACCTCCTTGCGCAGCAGGGCCAGCGTCCGCCGCTTGATCAGCGACAGCATCTGCCCGTGGCAGTACTGCCGGCGTTCCTGCCCGGCCTCGCCCTCCAGGTCGACGAAGGAGCCGCTGACCACCGTGCCGGCTGCGACCAGGGCGTCGCAGGCCTGCTCGACGACGGCTCGACCCAGGCCGTAGCGACGCGCGACGGTGCCGGCGACGAAGGGACCGTGCGTGCGGGCCCAGCGCAGCACCAGGTCCTCGACCGGGTGCGCGGCGGTCTCGTCGAAGGTGGCCGCCACCCCCGGGGGCACCGGGATGCCGAGCCCGTCGCGGAGCCGGGGGACGTCCTCGGCCACCGCGACCACGGGCACCCCGGCGATCCGGACCTCGACGAGCCGCCGGTCGAGCACCAGCTGCTCGAGGGCGGGCTCGAGCGCGAGCTCGTCGACGGTGCGCAGGTCCAGCTCCGGGCGGCTGAAGGGGCCGGCGGTCCTGACGAGGTCGTAGAGCTGCTCGATGGTGCTCGCCTGCCGCTCCGGGCTGAGCCCCTGGACGTCGGCCTCGCTGCGGGCGATGACGGCGGCGTCGAGCAGCTGCTTGAGCCCGTCCTTGCCCAGGAGCTCGGCCAACAAGGTGGCGTCCAGCGACAGCGCCGCCGCCTTCTTCTCCGCCAGCGGCACGTCGCCCTCGTAGACGAAGGCGCCGACGTAGCCGAACAGCAGCGACTTCGCGAAGGGCGAGGGTTCCTTGGTCTCCACCTCGACGAGCCGGATCTTGCGGGCGGCGATCTCCCGCTGCACCTCCAGCAGCCCGTCGAGGTCGAAGACGTCGGTCAGGCACTCGCGCATCGTCTCCAAGACGATGGGGAACTCCGGGAACTGAGCGGCGACGGTGAGCAGCTGCGCGGACCGCATCCGCTGCTGCCACAACGGCGAGCGGGACTTGGGGTCGCGGCGCGGCAGCAGCAGCGCCCGGGCCGCGCACTCGCGGAAGCGGGCCGCGAACAGCGCGGACCCACCGACCTCGTCGGTCACCACGGACTCGATGGTCTCCGGGTCCAGCACCACCAGGTCGGCTCCGGGCGGCTCGGACTCGGTGTCGGGGATCCGCAGCACCATGCCGTCGTTGGTGGCCGTGGCCTGCACCTCGAGGCCGTAGCGCTGCCGGGCTGCGTGCTCGACGGCCAGCGCCCACGGGGTGAGCACCCCGGTGCCCAGCGCGGAGTGGACGCAGACCCGCCAGTCACCCAGTTCGTCGCGGAACCGCTCCACGACGATGGTCTGGTCGGTCGGCAGCGCACCCGTCGCGCTCGACTGCTCGGCCAGGTAGGCGACCAGGTTCTGGGCGGCGAACTCGTCGAGGCCGCTCTCCCGCAGCCGGGCGGTGGCACGGGGGGCCGGCATGGTCCCCACCTCGCGGACGAACCCGCCGAACGCCCGGCCCAGCTCCAGCGGGCGGCCGGGGGAGTCGCCCTTCCAGAACGGCAACCGGCCGGGGACGCCGGGTGCGGGCGTGACCAGCACCTGGTCGTGGGTGATCTGCTCGACCCGCCAGCTGGTGGTGCCCAGGGTGAACACGTCACCCACCCGGGTCTCGTAGACCATCTCCTCGTCGAGCTCGCCGACCCGGCGACCGGGAGCGTGCTTGCCGGCGGCGTTGCCCTCCCCGACGATGAACACCCCGAACAGCCCGCGGTCGGGGATGGTGCCGCCCGAGGTGACCGCCAGCCGCTGGGCACCCGGGCGGGCGGTGAGCAGACCGGTGTCGCGCTGCCAGACCAGCCGCGGCCGGAGCTCGGCGAAGTCCTCCGACGGGTAGCGGCCGCTCAGCATGTCCAGGACCGCCTCGAAGGCGCTGTAGGGCAGGTCACGGAAGCTGCTGGCCCGGCGGACCAGCGCGTACAGCTCGTCGACCTTGGCCTCGGCGCCGGAGACGATGGCGACGAGCTGCTGGGCCAGCACGTCGAGCGGGTTCCGCAGCTCGGCGACCTCCTCGATCGCGCCGCGGCGCATCCGCTCCACGACCACGGAGGACTCGATCAGGTCACCGCGGTGGTTGGGGAAGAACACCCCGCGCGAGGTGGCGCCGACCTGGTGGCCGGCGCGGCCCACCCGTTGCAGACCGCTGGCCACCGACGGCGGAGACTCCACCTGGACCACGACGTCGACGGCACCCATGTCGATGCCCAGCTCCAGCGACGAGGTCGCCACCACGCACGGCAGCAGGCCGGACTTGAGGTCGGACTCGATCTGGGCCCGCTGCTCCTTGCTGACCGAGCCGTGGTGCGCCCGGGCGACGGCCGGGGCGTGCGTGCCGTCGTGACCCGACGACGCCCCGGACTGGGCCATCACCTGAGCCGGTGGACCGCTCGCCGGCTCGGCCGGCGCGGCCATCCCGAGCCGCTCGGCGTGCAGCTCGTTCAGGTGCGAGGTGAGGCGTTCGGCCAGCCTGCGCGAGTTGGCGAAGACGATCGTGGACCGGTGCTCCCCGATCAGGTCGAGGATCTTGTTCTCCACATGCGGCCAGATGGACGGCGGCCGTGTGGGTGCCTGCTCGTCCTCCAGGGTCGACGGGGTCGAGGCCGACGCGCCCAGGTCGCTCATGTCCTCGACCGGCACCACGATCTCGAGGTCCCAGGACTTCTCCGCCTTCGGCGCGACCACCCGCACCGGGTGCGGTCCACCCAGGTAGGACGCCACCCGCTCCGCCGGGCGGACCGTGGCGGACAGCCCGATCCGCTGCAGCGGCCGGTGGGGCGCCTCGGGCGGGGCGGACTCGGCGGTCAGGGCCTCCAACCGCTCGATGGACAGCGCCAGGTGGGCGCCCCGCTTCGTGCCGGCGAGGGCGTGCACCTCGTCGACGATGACGGTGCGCACCGACCGGAGCACGTCCCGGGCGTTCGAGGTCAGCATCAGGAAGAGGGACTCGGGCGTGGTGATCAAGATGTCCGGCGGACGGGTGGCGATCACCCGCCGCTCGGCGGTGGTGGTGTCGCCGGAGCGGACGCCGACGGTCACGTTCGGCGGTGCCTGCTCCAGCCGCAGGGCGGTCTGGGTGATGCCGGCCAACGGGGCGCGCAGGTTGCGCTCGACGTCGACGGCCAGCGCTTTGAGCGGGGACACGTAGAGCACCCGGCACCGTTCCTGCGGCTCCGGCTGGGGCGACCGGGTGAGGTCGTCCAGGGCCCAGAGGAAGGCGGCGAGCGTCTTGCCAGAACCGGTGGGCGCGACCACCAGGGCGTTCTCCCCGGCGGCGATGGCCTGCCACGCCCCGGCCTGGGCGGCCGTGGGGCGCGCGAAGACCTCCCGGAACCACGTGGCGGTGGCGGGGGAGAAGACCTGCAGGACGTCGGCGGGCACGTTCCCATACTGCCCGGGGGCACTGACAGTTCTGCGGGCCCGACCGGCCGGCTGGCCCGCGCCGTCCCGCTGGGGAACACTGGGGGCCGACCAGGCGAGCGGGGGTGGGGCAGGCATGAAGGAGACCGACCTGTGGCAGCGGCTGCAGGACCAGCTGGGCGCGGGCTACTACCGCGTCTGGGCGGCGGAGTACAGCATCGCGGAGCTGCAGAACCGGACGGTGGTCGAGGCGGTGGCCGACGGGGTGCCCGCCAAGACGATCTGGCGGGCCGTCTGGGCCGCGCTCGAGCTGCCCGCCCGGGAGCGCTGAGCGCCCCGCTCCGGGCACCTGGTGGGCGTCGCACCTCGGTTCGGCGTGTCCGCTCGCCGTTCGAACACCTGTTCGGTAAGTTGTCCACCGGGTCGGTCGACGCCCCGGGTGCTGTCCACAGCCCCGCTGCGTTCCAGACCTTTGTCAGTGCCTCTCCTTAGAGTCCCTGCACAGACCGCACGACACGGAACGCCCGGACGGGTGAGGGAAGGACATGATGGCGACCAACGACCGCGAGAAGGCGCTGGAGACAGCACTCGCCCAGATCGACAAGAACTACGGCAAGGGCTCGGTCATGCGGCTGGGCGACAACGTCCGGGTACCGCTGGAGACGATCCCCACCGGCTCGATCGCGCTCGACCTCGCGCTCGGCATCGGGGGGCTGCCGCGGGGGCGGGTCATCGAGATCTACGGCCCGGAGTCCAGCGGCAAGACGACGGTGGCGCTGCACGCGATCGCCAACGCCCAGGCCGGCGGGGGCATCTGCGCCTTCATCGACGCCGAGCACGCGCTCGACCCCGACTACGCCGCCAAGCTGGGCGTGGACACCGACTCGCTCCTGGTCAGCCAGCCGGACAACGGCGAGCAGGCGCTGGAGATCGCCGACATGCTGGTCCGCTCCGGCGCCCTCGCGCTGATCGTCATCGACTCCGTGGCGGCCCTGACGCCCCGGGCCGAGATCGAGGGTGAGATGGGCGACAGCCACGTCGGGCTGCAGGCCCGGCTGATGAGCCAGGCCCTGCGCAAGATGACCGGGGCGCTGAGCAACTCCAACACCACCGCCATCTTCATCAACCAGCTGCGCGAGAAGATCGGTGTCATGTTCGGCTCGCCCGAGACCACCACCGGTGGCCGCGCGCTGAAGTTCTACTCCTCGATCCGGCTCGACGTGCGCCGTATCGAGACCCTCAAGGACGGCCAGGAAATGGTCGGCAACCGGACCCGGGTCAAGGTCGTGAAGAACAAGGTCGCGCCGCCCTTCAAGCAGGCCGAGTTCGACATTCTCTACGGCAAGGGAATCAGCCGGGAGGGCAGCCTGATCGACCTCGGGGTGGAGGCCGGCATCATCCGCAAAGCGGGCGCCTGGTTCACCTACGACGCCGACCAGCTCGGGCAGGGTCGGGAGAACGCCCGCGGCTACCTGATCAGCAACCCCGACCTCGCCAACGAGCTCGAGAAGAAGATCAAGGAGAAGATGGGCATCGGCCCGCAGGTCGACGTCCCGGCGGGTGTCGATCCCGTCACCGGTGAGGTGGAGTTCTGAGCTCGGCCGCGGACCCGGCCCGCGACCAGCGCGGGCCGGGAGGGACGGACCCGGTCGACCAGGTCAGGTCGTGGTTGTCGGCGCAGGGCGCCCCGGTGCCCCCGCCGGTGCCGGTGTCCCCCGCTGTTCGACCGACCGGGGCGGGCCGGTCCGGACTCCTGGACAACCCTCTGTCCGGTCCGGGGGCCGACGACGAGTCCACCGGGCCCGTCGCTCCGCGTACCGTCGGCGGCGCTCGGGGGACTCAGCGGGGCGGCGGACGCGGTCGTGGTCGTGGCCGCCGCGAGGACCAGGGACCCCCGGCCGGGCCGGACGACGTGGAGGCCGACCCCGAGGGGATGGCCCGGACGATCGTGCTGCGCAAGCTCGCGGCCCAGGCGCGGACCCGGCACGAGCTCGCCGAGGCGCTGTCCGCCCGTGAGGTGCCCGAGGACGTGGCCGAGGCGGTGCTGGACCGGATGGAAGCCGTCGGACTGGTCGACGACGAGGCCTTCGCCCGGGACTGGGTGGAGTCGCGTCAGCAGCGACGGCACCTGTCCCGCTCTGCCCTGCGACGAGAGCTGCAGACCAAGGGCATCGACCGCGACCAGATCGACGAGGCCGTAGCCGGGGTCGAGACCGACGACGAGGTCCAGGCGGCGCTGGCCCTGGCCACCAAGAAGGTCCGGTCCCTGCAGGGACTGGAGCGCGAGGTCCAGTACCGGCGGCTGGCCGGTGCACTCGCCCGCCGGGGGTTCAGCGGCGCAGTGGCGGCGACGGTCCTCAGCCAGGTCTTGGACCGTCCGCGGGACTGACTCCGCACGGCCGGTGCGCCGTCCGCGCTGCTGCAGGTCTGCTTGACCGCCGGTAGCCCGAGCCATATTCTGCAGGGACGAGGTTTCAGCGTGTTTGTTCGACCGAAATGAACCGTCCACCGACGTCGGCGGCTTGATAAATCACCAGAAGTGTTACTTGTGTTTCTTGACCACTGATCATCTGAGATGCGTCGTGCGCCCGATGGTCTGACTATTTCCTGAGCACGTCTGCGCAGGCTGGGGCCTCTTGAGTACACGCGAGAGCGTGTAGACGGGAGTGCGCCATGAGTTCAGTCCTGACCTGGGTGGTGCTGGCCGTGCTGGTCGTCGTCGTCCTGGCGCTCGTCGGCATCGTGGTGGTGGTGCGCAGGTCCGCTGCGCTGACTGGTGCCGCGGTCCCGCCACCGGCGGTTGCCGAGGTCGGGGAGGACCCCCAGCAGCAGGCGCAGCAGGCCGAGATCGTCGCCGCGCGTGAGGAGCTGGCCGGGCTGCGCGCCCAGTCCGAGCAGGAGTTCCGGTCCCAGCAGGAGAAGGCCGGTGCCCTGCTCGCGTCCGCGGAGAGCGCTCGGCTCGAGGCGGACCAGGAGGCCCGCGCCCGACGGGCCGAGCTGCAGGAGCAGCGGTCCGACCTGGAACGCCGTGAGCAGCGTCTGGTCGACCGCGAGGAGCGGCTGGACAGCGAGGGCCGTGTCCTCGACGAACGCGCCCGGACCCTGGACGAGCTCAAGGCGCAGTTGAAGGCTCAGCGCAACGCTCTGGCTCAGGTCGAGGTGGAGCGTCAGCAGGCGTTGGAGCGGATCGCCGGGCTGACCGCGGAGCAGGCCAAGGCCGAGCTGGTGTCGGCCGTCGAGCACGAGGCCAAGCGGCAGGCCGTGCTGGTGGCTCGCGACATCGAGCGGCAGGCGGTCCGGGACGCCGACGCCAAGGCGCGGATGATCGTCGTCGGGGCGATCCAACGGGTGGCCTCGGAGCAGACGTCGGAGTCGGTGGTGTCGGCCGTGCACCTGCCCGGTGACGACATGAAGGGCCGGATCATCGGTCGCGAGGGCCGCAACATCCGGGCCTTCGAGCAGGTGACCGGGGTCAACGTGATGATCGACGACACACCGGAGTCGGTGCTGCTGTCCAGCTTCGACCCGGTCCGGCGGGAGACGGCGCGGATGACCCTGACCGAGCTGGTCAAGGACGGCCGCATCCACCCGCAGCGGATCGAGGAGGTGCACGAGCGGAGCAAGAACCAGATCGAGCAGCAGTGCCTCCGTGCGGCCGAGGACGCGATGGCCGAGGTCGGCATCTCCGACCTGCACCCGGCGCTGGTGCCCATCCTGGGCACCCTGCGCTACCGGACGTCCTACGGCCAGAACGTGCTCAAGCACCTGGTCGAGTCCGCGCACATCGCGGGCCTGATGGCGGCCGAGATGGGCCTGGACGTCGCGCAGTGCAAGCGCTCGGCGTTCCTGCACGACATCGGCAAGGCGCTCACCCACGAGGTGGAGGGCTCGCACGCGATCATCGGCGCCGACCTCGCCCGCCGCTACGGCGAGCACCCCGATGTCGTGCACGCCATCGAGGCCCACCACAACGAGGTCGAGGTCAAGACGGTCGAGGCGGTCCTGACCCAGGCCGCCGACGCGATCAGCGGCAGCCGGCCGGGCGCCCGGCGGGAGAGCATCGAGGCCTACGTGCAGCGCCTCGAGCGGCTGGAGGAGATCGCCGGCACCCACGAGGGTGTCGACAAGGTGTTCGCGATGCAGGCCGGGCGTGAGCTCCGGGTGATGGTGGTCCCCGAGGTGGTGGACGACATCGAGGCCCAGGTGCTGGCCCGCGACATCGCCAAGCAGATCGAGGAGGAGCTGACCTACCCCGGTCAGATCCGGGTCACGGTGGTCCGGGAGTCCCGCGCCACGGAGACCGCGCGCTGACCTCGCCACCCCGGTCCGCCGGAGCCGCCCGGTGCCGTTGGTAGGTTCGGGCGGGTGAGTCTCGACCTGGTCCGCATCCGCGCCGACTTCCCGGCCCTCGACGCCGGGCTCGCCTACTTCGACAGCCCCGGTGGGACGCAGACGCCGGCTCCGGTCGCGGACGCCGTGCGGGCGACCATGAGCGGGCCGCTCTCCAACCGCGGGACCGCCAACCTGGCGGCCCGGAACGCCGACGCCGTCGTCGTGGGGGCCCGCCAGGCGGTCGCCGAGCTGACCGGCGGCGACCCCGGCGGCGTCGTCTTCGGCCGCAGCGCCACCCAGCTCACCTTCGACTTCGCCCGGACCCTGCTCCGCGGCTGGTCCGCCGGGGACGAGGTCGTGGTCACCCGGCTCGATCACGACGCCAACATCCGGCCGTGGGTGCTGGCCGCCGAGGACTTCGGCCTGACCGTGCGCTGGGTGGACTTCGACCCGGCCACCGGCGAGCTGGACCCGGCCGAGGTGAGCGCTGTGCTCACCGAGCGGACGCGGCTGGTCGCGGTCACCGCGGCCAGCAACCTGATCGGCACCCGCCCCGACGTCCGGGCGATCGCCGACGCCGCGCACGCCGTCGGCGCGCTGCTCTGGGTCGACGGCGTGCACTACGCGGCGCACGCCCTGGTCGACGTGGCGGCGCTGGGCTGCGACGTCTTCGTCTGCTCCCCGTACAAGTTCTTCGGGCCCCACCACGGTGCGCTGGTCGCCGACCCCGCCTTCCTCGAGGGGCTGCGGCCGGCCAAGCTGCTGCCGTCCAGCGACGCCGTCCCGGAGCGCTTCGAGCTCGGGACGCTGCCGTACGAGCAGCTGGTGGGGACGACGGCGGCGATCGACCACCTGGCTGGCCTGCTGCCCGGCCCGGGCACCCGACGGGAACGGCTGGCGGCCAGCACCGCGGCGGCCGAGGAGCACGAGGCCGGCCTGCAGGCGCGGATCGAGAAGGGTCTCGCCGACCTCGGCGGCACCGTGTACAGCCGGGCCGCGCACCGCACCTCGACGCTGCTGTTCGACCTGCCCGGCGTGGAGCCCGCCGACGTCGCCGCCGGGCTCGCTGCGGTCGGTGTCAACGCGCCCGCCGGCCACTTCTACGCGCTCGAGGCGTCCCGGCACCTGGGGCTGGGCGACCGCGGCGCGGTCCGCGTCGGGTTGGCGCCCTACAACGACGACGTCGACGTGGACCGGTTGCTGACGGGTCTGGCGGCCATCGGGGCCGGGTACCGCTAGACCACAGCGGGAGCGCCCGGGCCGGCGGGGACCAGCGCCGGGTCGTCCGGGTCCCGGGGTGCCGCACCCTTGGCGGAGCGCTGGAGCCGCCGTTCCACCAGCCGGGCGACGAAGGTCAGGCTGTAGTTGATCAGGATGAACATCGCCGCCAGCACCAGGAAGGTCGGGATCAGGTTCCCGTAGTTGGCGCTGAGGTTCTGGCCGCTGCGGATCAGCTCGGAGAAGCTGATGATGTAGCCGAGCGCGGTGTCCTTGAGCACCACCACCAGCTGGCTGAGCAGGGACGGCAGCATGGCCGTCACCGCCTGGGGGAGCAGCACCGAGGCGAGGGTCTGGGTGGGGGTGAGGCCGATGGCCAGCCCGGCCTCCCGCTGGCCGCGGGGCAGGGAGTGGACCCCGGAGCGGATCAGCTCGGCGATGACGGCGGAGTTGTAGAGCGTCAGCCCGCCGACGACGCCCAGCAGGGTCGCCGCGTCGCCCAGGACGCCCAGCACGTAGATGCTGAAGAAGTAGACGAACAGCATCATGACCAGCACCGGGACCGCGCGGAAGAACTCGACGAGGACCGTGCAGACCGCCCGCACGGCCGCCTGCGGGGCCAGCCGCCCGACGCCGAGCAGGACACCCAGCACGATGCTCAGGACGACGGCGAGGCCGGCGGCCTTGAGGGTGTTGACCAGGCCGGGCAGCAGGTAGGCGGTCCAGGTGACGGGGTCGAGGAACGGTCGCCACTTCTCGGGAGCGAACTGGTTGTTGTCGGGGTTGGCCAGGGCGCGGACGACCAGCGCCAGCAGAGCGAGGACCAGCAGCACGCCGACCACACCGAGGATCCGGTAGGTCCGGCGCGCCCGCGGTCCGGGAACGTCGAACAGCACGGCCGGGGTGCTCATCGCTGGACCACCAGCTTCCTCGAGAGGTGGGTGAACAGCAGGCCGGTCGGCAGGGTCAGGAGGACGAAGCAGGCGGCGATCAGCGCGAAGATGAAGTAGAGCAGCGACGCGTTGAACTCGATCATCCCGCGCATGACGTAGGCGAGCTCGGCGACGCCGATGGTGGCCACCACGGTGGTGTTCTTGGTCAGGGCGATCAGGGTGTTGCCCAGCGGGGCGATCGCGCCGCGGATGGCTTGCGGCAGCACCACCTCGCGCAGCGTGGGCAGGAACCCGAGGCCGATGGCGCGGGCGGCTTCGGCCTGGCCCTGGGGCACGGTGTTGATGCCGCTGCGGATCGCCTCGGCGACGAACGACGCGTGGTACAGCGCCAGGCCCACCACCCCGAGCCTGAAGGCGTTGTCCACCACGTAGGTGGGGGAGTCGGTCGGCGCCAGGTTGACCCCCAGCAGCGGGGTGGCGAAGAAGCAGAAGAACACGATCAGGGTCAGCGGGGTGTTGCGGAACACGGTCACGTAGGCGGTGCCGAAGCCGCGCAGGACCGCGACGGGCGAGACGCGGAACACCGCGACGACGACGCCGACCACCAGCGCCCCGACGGCGGAGGCCAGGGTGAGCTTGACCGTCATCCAGAGCGCGCCGAGCACGTCGTACTGCCCCAGGAGGGTGGAGAACCCGCCCATCAGACCTCCGATCGGAGTGGCCCGACCGGGCAGGAGGATCTTCCCGCCCGGTCGGGGGACGTCAGGAGCAGGCCGCCGGCTTCGGCGGGTTGGTGCTGGCGTCCGGGGTGAACCCGGACGGGCCGACGGTGTCGTCGAGCGCCTTCTGCCACGCCCCGTCGTCGACCATCTTCTGGATCGCGCTGTTGATGGACTCGCACAGCGCGGTGTCACCCTGCTTGATGCCCACGCCGTAGTTCTCGGTCGAGAAGGGCTGACCGACGACCTTGAGCTTGCCCTGGTACTGCGACTGGGCGGCGAAGCCGGCGAGGATGACGTTGTCGGTGGTCACCGCGTCGATCGTCCCGGCGTTGAGGAACTCGACGCACTTGGAGTAGGTGTCGGTCTCCTGCAGCTGGACCCCCGCGGAGTACTGGTCCTTGATCTTCTGGGCCGAGGTGGACCCGGTGACCGAGCACAGCTTCTTCCCGTCCAGGGTCTCCGGTCCGGTGATGTCGGTGTTGTCGCTCTTCACCAGCAGGTCCTGGCCGGCCACGAAGTACGGGCCGGCGAACGAGACCTTCTGCTTGCGCTCGTCGGTGATCGAGTAGGTCGCGAAGATCATCTTCACCTGACCGCTCTGCAGCAGCGTCTCGCGCTGGGCCGAGGGCGACTCCTTGAAGGTGACGTCGGTGTAGCCGAGCTCCTCGGCCACGTAGCGGGCCACCGTGACGTCGAAACCCTGGTAGTCGTTGCCGACCTGCTGGCCGAGGCCGGGCTGGTCGAACTTGATGCCGATGGTGACCGGCCCGCCCGCGCTGCCCGCATCTCCTGCGGGGGCGGCGTTCTCCTCGTTGACGCAGCCGGCCATGGCCAGCATGAGTGCCGCAGCGGCTGAGCTGGCGGCGATCTTGGTGATGGTCCTCATGGTTCCCCTCCGGTGTGGGCGCCGGGAGAGCAGGCCGCTGCTCCCGATCGCTCGGCTTCCTGTGCACCGTGCCGCGGCGGGTGGGCCGCGGCAGCGCACGTCCTGAGCTAGTGGGTCAGGATCTTGCTCAGGAAATCCTGGGCCCGCGCCGAGCGCGGGGCGGTGAAGAAGGTCTCCGGTGGCGCCTCTTCGACGATCTCCCCGTCGGCCATGAACACGACGCGGTTGGCTGCCTTGCGGGCGAACCCCATCTCGTGGGTGACCACCACCATGGTCATGCCCTGTCGGGCGAGGGCGACCATCACGTCCAGCACCTCGTTGACCATCTCGGGGTCCAGGGCCGAGGTGGGCTCGTCGAACAGGATCACCTTGGGGTCCATGGCCAGGGCGCGGGCGATGGCCACCCGCTGCTGCTGGCCTCCGGACAGCTGGGCCGGGTACTTGTCGGCCTGGGAGGCCACCCCCACCCGCTCGAGCAGCGCCATGCCCCGCTTGCGGGCCTCGGCCGCGCTCGTGCGCCGCACCTTGACCGGGCCCAGGGTCACGTTCTCCAGCACCGTCTTGTGCGCGAACAGGTTGAAGGACTGGAACACCATGCCGACGTCGGCGCGCAGGCTCGCCAGCGCCTTGCCCTCCTCGGGCAGCCGCTGGCCGTCGACGGTGATGGTCCCCGCCTCGATGGTCTCCAACCGGTTGATGGCCCGGCACAGCGTCGACTTGCCCGACCCCGAGGGCCCCAGCACCACCACGACCTCGCCGCGACCGACGCTCAGGTTGATGTCCTTGAGCACGTGCAGGCTGCCGAAGTGCTTGTCCACGCCGCTGAGCACCACGAGCGGCTCACCCACCGGGGTGGCGACCGCCGGCTCCACGACCGCGTCCAGGGTCGCGTCCTGGTCTGCGCCCGCGTGCGCACCCGCAGGCGGTCCTCCCGACTCGGTCATGGGCTGACCCTAGAGGAGTCGGCCCGTTGGCGAGGGCACCGACATGTTCAGATCCGGTTACGGGACGGGACGGGCCCTCAGCCGCCCGTGACCCCCCAGCGGCCCGCGTAGCTCTTGCCCGGCGCCAGCACGATCAACCCGTCGTGGGTCGGGCCGGGGTTGAAGGCGTCCGGACCGCAGGTCATCGGCTCCACCGCCAGCGAGAGGTCGCGGCGGTCCTCGCCGGTGAAGACCTGGATCCAGGTCATGGTGCCGTCGCCCCACAGCTCGGCGTGCCGGTCGCCCAGGGCCAGCTTGACGCGCCAGCGGCCGTCCTCGTCGCGGTCGAGGTCGGTGAAGGCGTGGTCGAGGTTCGTGGTGCCCAGGGGTGCGCCGGAGCGCAGGTCTTTCTCGGTGCCCTCGACGGGCGCGAGCCGGACAGGCAGCAGCCGGTCGTCGACCTCGAGGTAGCTGCGGGCCGGGACCGTGACCGACACCTCGTCGACGGTCGTCTCGCCCACGGTGAAGTAGGGGTGCGCGGCGTAGCCGAAGGGCACGTCGACGTCGCCGATGTTGGTGGCCCGGAGGCTCACCTGCAGGCCGCGCTCGCTGACCTGGTGGGTGATCGTCGCCTCGACGATGCCCGGCCACCCGGAACGCGGGTAGACCCGCACCGTCTGGGTGATCGCGTCCTCCTCGTGCTCGACGAGGGTCCAGGGGACGTTCCGGACCAGGCCGTGGATGGCGTTGTGCCGGTCGGGTTCGCTGAGGTCAAGCTGCTGCTCCTCACCGCCGAAGGTGTAGATCCCGTCGCGGATCCGGTTCGGCCACGGCAGCAGCTGCTGCCCGCGCCCCTTGTGGACCACCTCGTCGGCTCCGAAGCCGCGCACGACGTGCCGTCCGCCGACGGTGTAGGTGCGCAGCGTCGCGCCGACCTCGGTGACGACGGCGCGGTGCTCGCCGGAGACGATCTCGTACTGCTCGCCGGTGGGGTTGGTCATGGCTGAGGAGCCTAGTGCGGGCGCTCGGGGTGCCGGCGTGGTGGACCCTGCGTGGCCGGCCGCGAGCGGGCGGGGGACCGGTGAGCGGCCGTTAGGCTGGGCACGCCATGTCGACCCCAGTCCTCACGCCCCAGGCCGGGCGGACCTACGAGATCCGCACCCACGGCTGCCAGATGAACGTCCACGACTCCGAGCGCCTCGCCGGCCTGCTCGAGGGGGCCGGCTACGCCCGCGCTGACCGGGGCCACGCGCCCGACGTGGTGGTGTTCAACACCTGCGCCGTCCGGGAGAACGCCGACAACAAGCTCTACGGGAGCCTCGGGCACCTGCGCTCGACCAAGAAGGCCACGCCGGGCATGCAGATCGCCGTCGGCGGCTGCCTGGCGCAGAAGGACCGCAGCGAGATCGTCAGCCGGGCGCCCTGGGTGGACGTGGTCTTCGGCACCCACAACATCGGCGCCCTGCCGGTGCTGCTGGAGCGGGCCAGGGTCGAGCAGGAGGCGCAGGTCGAGATCGAGGAGGCCCTGCAGACCTTCCCGTCCAACCTGCCCACCCGCCGCGACTCCGCCTACGCCGCCTGGGTCTCGGTCAGCGTCGGCTGCAACAACACCTGCACGTTCTGCATCGTGCCGGCGCTGCGCGGCAAGGAGACCGACCGCCGACCTGGCGACGTGCTCGCCGAGATCGAGATGCTGGTCGCCGACGGCGTGCAGGAGGTGACGCTGCTCGGCCAGAACGTCAACGCCTACGGGGTGGAGTTCGGCGACCGGTCCGCGTTCGCCAAGCTGCTGCGCGCCTGCGGAGAGATCGACGGGTTGGAACGGGTGCGCTTCACCTCCCCGCACCCCAAGGACTTCACCGACGACGTCATCGCCGCGATGGCGGAGACCCCGAACGTGATGCCGCAGCTGCACATGCCGCTGCAGTCCGGCTCCGACGCCGTGCTCCGGGCCATGCGCCGCTCCTACCGCAGCGACCGGTACCTCGCCATCTTGGACCGGGTGCGCACGGCCATGCCGCACGCGGCGATCACCACCGACATCATCGTGGGCTTCCCGGGCGAGACCGAGGCCGACTTCCAGGCCACGCTCGACGTCGCGGAGGCCTCCCGGTTCGCTGCCGCCTTCACCTTCCAGTACTCGATCCGGCCGGGCACGCCCGCGGCCACGATGCCCGACCAGGTGCCGAAGGCGGTGGTCCAGGAGCGCTACGAGCGGCTGGTCGCCGTGGTCGAGCGGACCGCCTGGCAGGAGAACCAGCGCCTGGTCGGCACCGAGGTCGAGGTGATGTTCGCCGACGGCGAGGGCCGCAAGGACGCCGAGACCGCCCGGATGTCGGGCCGGGCGCGGGACAACCGGCTGGTGCACGTGGCGGTGCCGGAGGACCCGGCGCTGCGCCCCCGGCCGGGTGACCTGGCCCGGACGACCATCACCTACGCCGCCCCGCACCACCTGACCGCGGACGCCGGGATCGCCGGGCTGCGCCGCACCCGCGGCGGGGACGCCTGGGAGGGTCGCCGGGCCGCCCCGGCTCGGAGGGCCGTCGGTCTGGGCCTGCCCGCGGTCGGCGTGCCGGCGCCGCTCGCTCCCGCACCCGCCTGCGGCTGAGCCCGGGGACGTGACAGCCCCGCCGGTCCGAGGACCGACGGGGCTGCGGGGGCGAGGTCAGGCCGGCGGCGGCGTGTCCTTGCGCAGGAAGTCTCCGAGCTTCTCCTTGGCGACACCGACGCCCTTGTCGATCTTGTCGGCGTGCTGGCCACCGGTCTTCCGGTCGGCCAGGCCGGCCGCGCGGTCCAGGCCCTGCTCGACCTTGTCGGGGTGCTGGTTCAGCATGTCCTTGGCCTTGTCGAAGATGCCCATCGGGTGTCGCCTCTCGGTCGGGTGGCTGGTCAGCTGTGCGAGGCCGGCAGGCCACCGCAACCCCTCCAGCGTGCCCTGAGGGGTGCCCGCGCTCAACCGCAGGGTTCCGGACACCCGCAGGACCGCCCCACGGGCTGGGCGACACTGGTCGCCGTGACGGTGGTGCTGGTGGGTCCGACGGCCGTCGGCAAGTCGGCGCTGGCGGTGGCGCTGGCGCGCCGCTACCGGGAGCGGGGTCGTCCGGCGGAGGTGGTCAACGCCGACTCGATGCTCGTCTACCGCGGGATGGACATCGGGACGGCGAAGCCGACGCCGCAGGAGCGGGGCGGGGTCCCGCACCACCTGCTCGACATCTTCGACGTGACCCAGACCGCGACCGTCGCCGAGTTCCAGCAGCTGGCCCGGACGGCGATCGCGGACTGCCGCGACCGCGGCGTCATCCCCGTCGTGGTCGGTGGCTCGGCCCTCTACGTCCGCGCGGTCGTCGACGACTTCGTCTTCCCCGGCACCGACGCCGAGACCCGGGCCCGGTTGGAGGGCGAGCTGGCCGCGGTCGGCCCGGAGATCCTGCACGCCCGGCTGACCGCCCTAGACCCGGCCTCGGCCGCGACCATCGGTCCGGCCAACGGCCGCCGGCTGGTGCGCGCGCTGGAGGTGGTCGAGCTGACCGGCGCGCCCTACGCCGCCACCCTGCCCGTGCACCGCTACGCCCTGCCCGGCGTCGTGCAGATCGGGCTGCGGATCGACCGGGTGACCCTCGACGCCCGGATCGCCCAGCGGGTCGACGCGATGTGGGCCGCCGGCTTCGTCGACGAGGTCCGCGGTCTCGCCGCGCGGTCACCGGGGCTGCGCGAGGGCGTCACCGCTTCCCGGGCGCTCGGGTACCGGCAGCTGCTGGCCCACCTCGACGGCGAGCTGAGCGAGGACGAGGCCCGCGCGCAGACCGTCCGGGGGACTCGCCGCTTCGCCCGCCGGCAGGGCGGCTGGTTCCCCCGCGACCCCCGGATCAGCTGGCTGGACTGGGACGCCCCCGACCTGGTCGACGCCGCGCTCGCGGTCGCCGGTCCGGACGGCGAGGGGCGCGGCGGCCCGGTGGTCGACGGCGGGCAGCACCCGTTGCCTCTGGGAGACTGAGGTCATGCGCAGGTGGTCGTTCAGCAAGGGGCACGGGACCGAGAACGACTTCGTGGTCCTGCTCGACCGGGACGACACCATGCAGGTGGGACCGGCCGAGGTCCGCTACCTCTGCGACCGGCACGCGGGGATCGGCGGCGACGGTCTGCTCCGCGCCGTCCGCGCCCGGCACGTGCCCGAGTGGGACGGCGACGGCTCGCTGTGGTTCATGGACTACCGCAACGCCGACGGGTCGGTGGCCCAGATGTGCGGGAACGGGCTGCGGCTGTTCGTCCGCTACCTGCTGGACCACGACCTCGCCAGCGGGCCGACGGTGCAGGTGGCCACCCGCTCGGGCCTCAAGGAGGCGACGGTGCTGCCCGACACCCGGATCCGGGTGTCGATGGGACCGGTGCGCGTCGACCGGTCGGGGGCTCCGGTCACCATCCGGACGGCCGACGGGACCGAGCACCGGGTGCTGCCCGCCGACGTCGGCAACCCGCACGGCGTCGCGTTCGTCGACGACCTGGCGGCTCTGGACCTGCACGCCCCGCCGACGTTCCCGGCCGCGGTGTTCCCCGAGGGCGTCAACGTCGAGTTCGTCCGGGTCCTCGGCCCGGGCCACATCGCCATGCGGGTGCACGAGCGCGGGGTGGGGGAGACCCGCTCCTGCGGCACCGGCACCGTCGCGGCCGCAGCCGCCGCCCGCGTGCACACCGGTGACACCGCTCCGCTGCCGGTCACCTATCGTGTCGAGGTGCCTGGCGGCGAGGTCGAGGTCGAGCTCGCCGTGGACCAGGCCCATCTGACCGGGCCGGCGGTGCTCATCGCCTCCGGCGAGGTCCTGGTACCCGAGGAGGGGTAGTGGCAGTCCTGGACACGTTCTCGCTCGCCGGCAAGGTCTCGGTGGTGACGGGGGCGAACCGCGGCATCGGCCGTGCGCTCGTCACGGCCCTGGCGGAGGCGGGCAGCGACGTCGTCCTGCTCGTCCGCGACGCCGACGCCGGCGCCCGCACCAAGGCCGAGGTGGAGCAGCTCGGCGTGCGCGCCCACGTGGTGACCGCCGACGTCACCCACCCCGAGGAGGTGCAGCGAGCCGTCGAGGAGTCCGTCGCCGGCCTCGGCAAGGTCGACGTGCTGGTCAACAACGCCGGCTTCTGCGTCCACCGTCCGGCCCTCGAGGTCACCCCCGAGGAGTGGAGCTCGGTGATGGACGTCAACGTCACCGGGGTCTGGAACTGCGCCCAGGCCTTCGGCCGCGTGATGGTGGAGCAGGGCAGCGGCGCCATCATCAACATCGGCTCGATCTCCGCCCAGATCGTCAACCGCCCCCAGCACCAGCCCGGCTACAACGCGTCCAAGGCCGCCGTGCACCAGCTGACCAAGTCGCTGGCCGCGGAGTGGGCGCCGATGGGCGTGCGGGTCAACGCGCTCGCCCCCGGCTACACCAAGACGGAGATGGCCCCGGTGGACAGCCCGGAGTTCCGTCGGCACTGGATCGAGGACGCCCCGATGCAGCGCTACGCCCTGCCGGAGGAGCTGGGCCCGAGCGTGGTGTTCCTGGCCTCGGCCGCGTCCGGGTTCATCACCGGTGAGGTGCTGGTCATCGACGGCGGCTACACGCTCTTCTGAGCGGTCAGCAGGACCCGCCGCCGGGGGCGGAGGAAATGCCCTCGGCGACGGTTGCCGCCCCGTGAGACCCTGGACGGACGATGACTTCACCTGAGCCGCAGTCCGTCAGCCCCAGCGACGCGGTCGAGGACGACCTGTTGATCGAGCGCCTCGACCCCCGCGACCACCCCGAGTTCGCCCGACCTGCGCGGTCCGCACCGCCGGCCGAGGACGACCACGACGGCGACCAGCAGGACCTGGCGGACCGCCAGTCGCTGCGCCGCGTCGCCGGGATGTCGACCGAGCTCACCGACATCACCGAGGTCGAGTACCGCCAGCTGCTGCTGGAGCGGGTGGTGCTGGTCAGCGTCTGGACGACCGGTAGTGCCGCCGACGCCGAGAACTCCCTCGCCGAGCTCAAGCTGCTCGCGGAGACCGCGGGCTCGGAGATCCTCGAGGGCCTGATCCAGCGCCGCAGCCGACCCGACCCCGCCACCTACATCGGCAGCGGCAAGGTGGACGAGCTGCGCGAGGTGGTGGTCGCCACCGGCGCCGACACGGTGATCTGCGACGGCGAGCTGTCGCCGGCCCAGCTCCGCAACCTGGAGGACAAGGTCAAGGTCAAGGTCATCGACCGCACCGCCCTCATCCTCGACATCTTCGCCCAGCACGCCCAGAGCGCCGAGGGCAAGGCCCAGGTCGAGATGGCCCAGCTCAACTACCTGAAGCAGCGGCTGCGCGGCTGGGGCGGCAACCTCTCCCGGCAGGCCGGTGGCCGGGCCGCCGGTGGCGCCGGGATCGGGGGCCGTGGCCCCGGTGAGACCAAGATCGAGACCGACCGCCGGCGGATCAGCAGCCGGATCGCCAAGCTCCGCCGTGAGCTGCGCGACCTGGACAGCACCCGGCAGACCGAGCGTGCCGAGCGCCGGCGCAACGAGGTCCCCTCGGTGGCCATCGTCGGCTACACCAACGCCGGCAAGTCGAGCATGCTGAACCGGCTGACCGACGCCGGTGTGCTGGTCGAGGACGCGCTGTTCGCCACCCTCGACCCGACCACCCGCCGGGCTGCCACCCCGGACGGCCGCGTCTACACCCTGACCGACACCGTGGGCTTCGTCCGCCACCTGCCGCACGACCTCGTCGAGGCCTTCCGGTCCACGCTGGAGGAGTCGACCCAGGCCGACCTGCTGCTGCACGTCGTCGACGCCTCCGACCCCGACCCCGACGGGCAGATCAGCGCGGTCCGGACCGTGCTGGCCGACATCGGCGCGGGGGAGGTGCCCGAGCAGATCATCCTCAACAAGGCCGACCAGGCCGACCCCGAGGTGCTCACCACCCTGCGGACCAGCTACCCGGGGGCCGTCATCGCCTCCGCGCGCACCGGCCTCGGGCTCGACCTGGTCCGCGCGGCGCTGGAGTCCCGGCTGCCCCGGCCCGAGGTCGTGGTGCGGGTGCTGCTGCCCTACGAGCGCGGCGACCTGCTGAACCGGATCCACCAGGCGGGCGAGATCACCACCCTGGAGCACACCGGGTCCGGCACGGTGGTGAACGCGCGCGTGCTGCCGTCGCTGGCCGGCGAGCTCGAGCCCTACCACCTGGCCGCGAGCGGCCCGGCGTCCTGACCCCGGTCCTCTGGTCCACAGCGGCCGGTGCGGGCGGTCCACAGGTCCCTCGCGCGCCGGTGCTGCTGTCGGTGGTGGCCGTTAGAGTTCTGCGGTGACCCCCACCGCGACCACGACCCGCGCGCCGGCGGCCCGGGCCGGTCACCGCGACGTCCTCGTCGCCGCCGTGGAGAAGATCGGCGGCCGCGAGCGGCCGGGCCAGGTGGCCATGGCCGACGCCGTCGACGACGCCCTGGCCACCGGTCGGCACCTGCTGATCCAGGCCGGCACGGGCACGGGCAAGTCGCTGGGCTACCTCGCACCCACGCTGGTCCGGCTGGCCCGGTCCCGGGAGCGGATCGTCATCGCCACTGCGACGCTGGCGCTGCAGTCCCAGCTGGCCGACAACGACATCCCCGCCGCCCTGGACGCCGTCCAGAAGGTCACCGGCCGCCGGCCCAAGCACGCCGTGCTCAAGGGCCGCACCAACTACGCCTGCCTGCTGCGTCCGCGACGGCAGCGAGACCGACCAGAGCACCCTGATCAGTGCCGCCGACCTGGCCAGCACCATCACCCCGAAGGCGACCCCGGAGTCGGCGCTCGGTGCGGAGGTGCTCGCGCTGCGGGAGTGGGCCGAGGAGGAGGCGACCTCCGGCGGCCTCGCCGACCGGGACGGGGCCCCCAGCCACACCGACCGTGGGTGGCAGCAGGTCTCCATCCCCGTCCGGGAGTGCCTCGGCGCACAGCGCTGCCCGTTCGGCGACGAGTGCTTCGTCGAGAAGTCCCGGGAGGCCGCCCGCGGGGCTGACCTGGTGGTCACCAACCACGCCCTGCTGGCCATCAACGCCATGCACGGGGGCACGGCCCTGCCCGAGCACTCGGCCGTCATCATCGACGAGGCCCACGAGCTGGTCGCGCGGGTGACCGGCGCCGCCTCGGCCGAGCTGACCCCGACCCAGATCGAGCGGGTCGCCCGGCGGGCGATGGTGCACCTGGACGACGACGTCGCCCTGGATCTGCTGGAGTCGGCGGAGGCGCTGCGGTCGGCGCTGGAGAGCGCGCCGCTCGAGCGGGTGGAGGACACCTCGTCGGCCTTCGTCGAGGGCTGTGCCACCGTCCGGGACGCGGCCCGCGCCGCGGTCAGCCAGATGAGCGGCGGAGACGACAAGGCCGACGGGGAGAAGCGCCAGGCCGCGGCCGCGGTCAAGGAGGTCTTCGACGTGGCCGAGCGGATGGCCGCGCTGCACGCCACCGACGTCGTCTGGGTGAGCGAGTCCGAGCGGATGGGCCGGGCGGCCCGGGTGGCGCCGCTCAGCGTCGCCGGCCTGATGCGCAGCGCGGTCTTCGGCGAGGCGACGACGGTGCTCACCTCGGCCACCCTGAAGCTGGGCGGAGAATTCACCCAGATCGCCGGCAGCGTCGGGCTCCGCGCCGCCGAGCGCGACGACAGCACCGACGAGCCGGCCAGCTCGGTCACCGACACCGACGGCGGCACCAGCGACGAGGACGCGCCGGTGCGCTGGCGCGCGCTCGACGTGGGCTCGCCCTTCGACTACGGGCGCCAGGGCATCCTCTACCTCACCCGCTCCATGCCGGCCCCGGGCCGCGACGGCATGCCGGCGGAGGTGCTGACCGAGATCGCGGAGCTGGTCTGGGCCGCGGGCGGCCGGACCCTGGGGCTGTTCTCCTCCCGCCGGGCCGCCGAGGCGGCGGCAGTGCACGTGCGCAAGCAGCTGCCCAAGCAGACCGTGCTCTGCCAGGGCGACGCCCAGCTGTCCGAGCTCACCCGCCGGTTCGTCGCCGAGGAGCAGACCAGCCTCTTCGGCACCCTGTCGCTGTGGCAGGGGATCGACGTGCCGGGCCCGACCTGCTCGCTGGTCATCATCGACCGGGTGCCGTTCCCGCGGCCCGACGAGCCGCTCACCCTGGCCCGGCAGCGGGCCGTGGCCGAGTCTGGCGGCAACGGCTTCATGAGCGTGGCGGCGACGCACGCCGCCCTGCTGCTGGCTCAGGGCTCCGGTCGGCTGATCCGCCGCACCGATGACCGGGGCGTGGTGGCCGTCCTCGACCCGCGGTTGGCGACGGCGCGCTACGGCAGCTTCCTGCGGGCCTCCATGCCGCCGATGTGGCAGACGAGCGACCGGGAGACCGTGGTGCAGGCGCTGCGGCGGCTGTCCGGCCAGGCCTGAGGCCGCACCCGACGCCGTAGGGGCCTCACACCTTGCGCAGGACCGCCACGACCTTGCCCAGGATCGAGGCGTGGTTGCCGTCGATGGGGTCGTAGGCGGGGTTGTGCGGCATGAGCCAGACCTGGCCGTCGGTCCGCTTGAAGGTCTTGACGGTGGCCTCGTCGTTGAGCAGAGCCGCCACGATGTCACCGTTGTCCGCCGTCGGCTGCTGCCGCACGACCACCCAGTCACGGTCGCAGATGGCCGCCTCGATCATCGAGTCGCCGCGGACCTCGAGCAGGAACATCGTCCCCTGGCCGACCAGCTGGTGCGGCAGGGCGAACACGTCCTCGATCTGCTCCTCGGCGAGGATCGGGCCGCCGGCCGCGATCCGCCCGAGGACCGGGACGTGCACCGGGGCCGGGTAGGCGTCGCCACGGCCGGTGACGTCGGGCTCCGCCTCGGCCGTGACGGCCGGCCGGACCGGGCCGGGCGCCGGCACCGTCGAACGGCTGTCGGCCTCGCCCGGCAGAAGCACCTCCAGAGCCCGGGGGCGGTTGGGGTCGCGGCGCAGGAACCCCTTCTGCTCCAGCGTCTTGAGCTGGTGGGCCACGCTCGAGGAGCTCGCCAGACCCACCGACTCGCCCATCTCACGGATGCTGGGCGGGTAGCCGCGGCTGTCCACGGCCTCCTTGATGACCTCGAGGATCCGGCGCTGGCGGGGCGTCAGCCCGTGCGCGTCGGCCGGGCCGTCGGGCAGGGAGCGGACGGTGCCGCTCGCTCCGAGCTGCGCCTCGACCTCGGCCGCGCTGGGCCGGCCGCGCTTGCGGGCGCGAGGGGCCGGTGCAGGGTCGGCGGCGGGAGTGGGGTCTTCACGGTCTGCCATGCGGCTGAATCTAGGGAAGCCCGCAGGTGAAATCAAACACCTGTTCGAGCGTGTCGCGAACCGGCGAGGCGGGTCAGCGGCGCCGACCGCCGAAAACTGTCAGTGGTCCCTGGTGGAGTGGCGTCATGAGCACAGCGGTCAACCCTCGACCCGAGGTCGAACACGCATTCGAATGTGCTTGGCAGCCGTCGCCTGGTGCGGTACAAATCAAACACACGTTCTATCGAACGGGTGTTCGACACCTCCTGAGGAGCTTGGCCATGGACGTCACCACCCTCGAGGCACCCCAGGGTGCTGCCCCAGCCGGTCCGCGCACCACCCGGCCGGCAGCGCCGACCCGAGCCCCGGGACGTCCGGGGCGTCGTGCTGGGCGGGGGACTGGTCCCCAGGCCCGTCCCGCCCGGCCGCTGGCCGGGGGAACGCGCGTCCTGCGGCCGCAGGGCTGCACGGTCGACGCGCCGGCACCTCGGCCAGCGGCCGCGGGAGCGGGCTGGCGGCTGACCGACCGGGGGATCGCCCTGGTGCTGGTCACCGGGCTGCTGATCGTCACCGCCGCCCTGACCGTCGTCGGGCTGACGGCCCTGCGGGTGACCGGCGAGGGGTACACCGGCGCTGGCCAGACGGTCCTCGTCCAACCCTGAGCTCGCCCCCTCCGATCTGGACGGCTCCTCGGTCGCGCGCGATCGTGCTGCTGGTCGGGGTCGAGGGCAGAATGGCGCGGTGAGCACATCGAGGCCGGGCCGCGCCTTCCGGGCCACGCGCGGGCTCGCCTACCTCGGGGGTTTCGCCGTCGGCGGCGTGGGCCTCAGTGCCCTGTACGCGCTCACCGGCGTAGGTCTGCCGTGCCCGTTCCGGATGGTGACCGGGTGGGAGTGCCCGCTCTGCGGCGGTACCCGGCTCGGCACCGCACTGCTGCACGGCGACGTGGTGGCCGCCTTCTCCTACAACCCCGTCGTGCTGGTGGGCCTGGTCGTCCTCGCCGTCCTGGGGGTGCTGTGGACCGTCGAGGCCCTCGGTGGCCCTGCCGCCCGGCTCCCGGCTCGGCTCTCCGTGCCGCTGGCCCAGGTGCGTCCCACCCAGTGGTTGATCGTGGGCCTGGCTGCTGCGGCCCTCTTCGTCGTGCTGCGCAACCTGCTCTGACCCTCCTGCCACGTGCCCGTCGAGCTCGCCGGCGGGCTCTCCGGCCTGCCCGGACCGGCCCTCGGGGGGTCGCCACGCGCGGTGGTCAGGCCTCTTGCAGTCGGGGTCCGCCAGACGTAGTCTCTCTACATCTAGTAGTTACACCGGTGTTCTTCCTCCACAGGTAGTGGTTGACGGTCCACACCGATCCACAGCACGGTCCACAAGCCCTGCACAGAGTTGTCCCCAAGCAGCCGCCGGGGGAGGAACGGAAGGAGTCCGGGATGTTCTGCCCCTACTGCCGTCACCACGACTCCAAGGTCCTCGACTCGCGGACGGCGGAGGACGGGTCCAGCATCCGCCGACGCCGCCAGTGCCCGACCTGCGAGCGCCGCTTCACCACGGTGGAGCAGATGCAGCTCGTCGTGGTCAAGCGCAGCGGCGTGGTCGAGCCTTTCGCCCGCGACAAGGTGATCAGCGGCGTCCGGAAGGCCTGCAAGGGTCGACCGGTCACCGAGGACCAGCTCGCCCGGCTCGGCCAGGTCGTCGAGGACACCCTGCGGGCCTCGGGCTCGCCGGAGGTGCCGGCCGACGAGGTCGGCGTGGCCATCCTGGGGCCGCTCCGCGACCTCGACCAGGTCGCCTACCTCCGGTTCGCCAGCGTGTACCGGCAGTTCCGCTCCGTCGACGACTTCGAGGCCGAGATCGCCCTGCTCCGCGTGGAGCAGGACCCGACCGGCATCGAGCCGCTGATCCCGGACCCGGCAGCCGACCAGAAGGTCAGCTCGTTCACCCCGCACCGGTTGACGCCGGGCCGCAAGGCCCCGCCGTAGAGCCACCGGCGCTGCCCCCCGAACCCCGGGGCAGGGCTCGCGTGGCCGGGGAAGGCCTGCGTGGGCCCAGCCCCGGTCCCACCACGGCGGCACCCGTCCGCCATCCCCGCACGACGAACACCGCACGACGAACACCGCACGGCACCAGACCGCACGACCAGGCCGCCGCCCGCCGGCGACCACGGTCCCTCAGGACCACCGCACTCGGGGGAACCCACCGTCAGCACCGCCCGGCACGACGCCGGGCAGCACAGGAAGGCACCACATGACCGACATCGCTCGTCCGGCCAACGGACGCTCGGACGCGAAGCGGTCCGGCCGCGGCAAGAACGCCGGCCTGACCATCGACCGCGTCTTCACCACCGAGGGCGTCCACCCGTACGACGACGTCACCTGGGAGCGCCGCGACGTCGTCCAGACCAACTGGAAGACCGGCGAGACCGTCTTCGAGCAGAAGGCGGTGGAGTTCCCCGACTTCTGGAGCGTCAACGCCTCCACCATCGTCACCACCAAGTACTTCCGCGGCGCGCTCGGCTCCCCGCAGCGTGAGCAGGGTCTGCGGCAGCTCATCGACCGGGTCGTGCACACCTACCGCCGGGCCGGCGAGGAGCACGGCTACTTCGCGACCTCGGCCGACGCGGAGGTCTTCGAGCACGAGATCACCTGGATGCTGCTGCACCAGTACTTCTCGTTCAACTCACCGGTCTGGTTCAACGTGGGCACCCCGTCCCCGCAGCAGGTCAGCGCGTGCTTCATCCTCAGCGTCGACGACTCGATGGACTCGATCCTGAACTGGTACCGCGAGGAGGGCTTCATCTTCAAGGGTGGTTCGGGCGCCGGCCTGAACCTGTCCCGGATCCGCTCCTCGAAGGAGCTGCTCAGCTCTGGCGGCACCGCCTCGGGCCCGGTCTCCTTCATGCGCGGTGCGGACGCCAGCGCGGGCACCATCAAGTCCGGCGGGGCCACCCGCCGTGCCGCCAAGATGGTCGTCCTCGACGTGGACCACCCCGACATCGAGGAGTTCATCGAGACCAAGGCCAGCGAGGAGAACAAGATCCGCGCGCTGCGCGACGCCGGCTTCGACATGGACCTCGGCGGCAAGGACATCACCTCGGTCCAGTACCAGAACGCCAACAACTCCGTCCGGGTCAACGACGAGTTCATGCGGGCCGTCGAGGACGGCAAGCCCTTCGGCCTGCGCGCCCGCAGCGACGGCAGCGTCCTCGAGACCGTCGACGCCCGCGAGCTGTGGGGCAAGATCGCCCAGGCCGCGTGGGCCTGCGCCGACCCGGGCATCCAGTACGACGACACCATCAACGACTGGCACACCACGCCGGAGTCGGGCCGGATCACCGCGTCCAACCCCTGCTCGGAGTACATGAGCCTGGACAACTCCTCCTGCAACCTGGCCAGCCTGAACCTGCTGAAGTTCCTGACCGACGACGACCAGTTCGACGCGGAGAAGTTCGAGCAGGCCGTCGAGCTGATCATCACCGCGATGGACATCTCGATCTGCTTCGCCGACTTCCCGACCGAGGCGATCGGCCAGACCACGCGGGACTTCCGCCAGCTGGGCATCGGCTACGCCAACCTCGGCGCGCTGCTGATGGCCACCGGCCACGGCTACGACTCCGACGGCGGCCGCGCGTTCGCCGCCGCGGTCACCTCGCTGATGACCGGCACGTCCTACCGGCGCTCGGCCGAGCTCGCCGCGATCGTCGGCCCCTACGCCGGCTACGCCCGCAACGCCGACGCGCACAAGCGCGTGATGCGCAAGCACCAGGCCGCGAACGACTCGCTGCGCACCGTGGGTTCACTGGACACCCACGTGCAGCAGCGGGCGACCCGGGCCTGGGAGGCCGTGGTCAAGCTCGGCGAGACCAACGGCTACCGCAACGCGCAGGCGTCGGTGCTGGCCCCCACCGGGACCATCGGCTTCATGATGGACTGCGACACCACCGGCATCGAACCCGACTTCTCGCTGGTCAAGTTCAAGAAGCTCGTCGGCGGCGGCTCGATGCAGATCGTCAACCAGACGATTCCGCGGGCGCTGCGCCGGATGGGCTACGCGACCGAGACCGTCGAGGCCATCGTCGAGTTCATCGCCGAGCACGGTCACGTCATCGACGCCCCGGGCCTGAAGACGGAGCACTACGAGGTGTTCGACACCGCGATGGGCGCCCGGGCGATCAAGCCGATGGGTCACGTCCGGATGATGGCTGCTGCCCAGCCGTTCCTGTCCGGCGCCATCTCCAAGACCGTGAACCTGCCCGAGACGGCCACCGTCGAGGAGATCGCCGACGTCTACCTGCAGGGCTGGAAGTACGGCCTCAAGGCGCTGGCGGTCTACCGCGACAACTGCAAGGTCGGCCAGCCGCTGAGCGACGGCGGCAAGAAGGCCGAGGCCGCGCCGGTCGAGGCGGCCCCCGTCGAGCCGACCGTGGTCGAGAAGGTCGTCTACCGGCCGACCCGCAACCGGCTGCCGAAGTCCCGCCCGAGCCGCACCACCTCGTTCTCCGTGGGCGGGGCCGAGGGGTACATGACGTCGGGCTCCTACCCTGACGACGGCCTCGGCGAGGTGTTCCTCAAGCTCGGCAAGCAGGGCTCGACGCTGGCCGGGGTGATGGACGCCTTCTCGATCGCGGTGTCCATCGGGCTGCAGTACGGCGTGCCGCTGGAGACCTTCGTGCAGAAGTTCACCAACCTGAAGTTCGAGCCGGCCGGTCTGACCGACGACGCCGACATCCGGATGGCGCAGTCGATCATGGACTACATCTTCCGCCGGCTGGCGCTGGACTACCTGTCCTTCGACGAGCGGGCCGAGCTGGGCATCTACACCGCCACCGAGCGCGCGCGCCAGGTCGAGACCGGCTCCTACCTGCCCGAGGAGGACGTCACCGAGGCCGAGTCGCTCAAGAACGACGCGGGTGACGAGGTCGACACCGACCTGCTCGACGAGCCGGAGGTGGCGACGGCCCGACCGGCGCCGGCGACGGCCCGGACCACCTCCGAGCTGTTCGAGTCACTCACCGGGACCAGCGTCGACGCGCCGCTGTGCCTGACCTGCGGCACGAAGATGCGGCCCAGCGGCTCCTGCTACGTCTGCGAGGGCTGCGGCTCCACCAGCGGCTGCAGCTGACCGACGGCGCCGCACCGGTCGTCGCGCCGAGCTGCAGGAGAAGGCGGCCCGGCCGTCGGACATGACCTCTTCCCCTGACGCTCGTGGACACGGGTGAGACGCCCGATTCCGGCCCGGCCCCCACAGGGGGCCGGGCCGGTGCGTCGTCGGCACGGCTCGCCACCAGGGCGCCCGTTCAGGCAGTCTCGCGGTCAGCCCGGATCGGCGAGGCGACGTGGAGCGCGCGGATTGCCTCGCCGGTCAGCCGCCGCAGGCCGACCGTGTGCTCCCACGCCGGGTCCGAGGAGGCCTGAGCTGGCGCACGAGGCGCTCCGGCTCGACCGGGAGGAAGCCAGCCGCGCCCGGCGGAGTGAGCGACTCGACCGGGGCCGGATCAGCCTTCGCCGTGCTTCTCGACGTAGGCGTCCATGGTGTCGGTGCGGAGAGCCGAGGCGAACTGCTTGAACTGTCCCTCGCGCACGGGACGGTACGGTTTCGCGCGGGTAGGACGGCCATCTTCCAGCGGCACCGACAGGAGTCTGATGTCCCCCGGTGTGAGGCGCAACGACACTGCCGTCGAGCGCAGCTCGGAGTCACTCAGGGAGTTGTCCAGCTTGACGTGCTTGGCCGCGTTGCCGATGAACGTCGTGAAACGCAGCGGATCGGTGACGACGTCGGCGGAGAGCCCCTTGGCCAGGATGGCTTTGAGCAGGTTCCGCTGGTTCTCCGCGCGGACGAGCTCGCCGGCTCGGTTGTCGCGGACGAAGGCGAGGGCCGCATCACCCTGCAGGGTGATGGTCCCCTGGGGGAAGGTGTAGCCGCCGGCGACGAAGGCCCGGGAGTTCCTGACCGGGACTCCGTCGAGGTCTCGGGTCAGGTTCGCGAAGCCCTGGAAGTTGATCGTCGCCACGTGGTCCACCCGCACGCCGGTCAGCTGCTCCACCGCCTGCACCACCAGCGGTGCACCGCCCAGCGAGTAGGCGTAGTTGATGGTCCTCTCCTCGTGGCCCGGCAGGGTGACCTCGGTGTCGCGGGGGACGGAGATCACGTAGGCGCGGTCCCGTGCTGCGTTGAGGTGCAGGAGCATGACCGAGTCGCTGGGTCCGCCCCTGTCGGCGGCGCGGTCACCGCCGTCCTCACCGATCAGCAGGTAGTCGAGAGCCTTGGCCGCGTCGGGCTCCTTCTGGGGTCGCGCCACGCCAGCGGTGGACGTCTCGGGTGGGAGCTCGAGACCACGGGTGATGTTGGCCGTCACGCTGCGGTCGATCTCGTACAGGTAGACCCCGCTGGCGGCCAGCGCGATGGCCAGCACCGCGCCGAAGGCGGTCACCAGCATGGTCACGGCGAGTCGACGCCGGCGCGGGGGTGGCGAGAGGGTCAGCGCTGCAGCGTGGGTGCTGCCCGTCAGATCGACCGCGGCGAGCCGGTCACGGAGCTCCGTGGCCGAAGGCCTGTCCGCTGGGTCGGGCGACATGCTGTCGAGCAGCACCTGCATCAAGTCCTGGTTGACCCCGGGCAGCGGCTCAACAGGTTCGTCGAGCCGTTCCACCAGGTCGGCGAGGGAGACGCGGGTCCCGAGGGGCTCGCGGGGTGGATGCCCGCTGAGCAGGGCGTACAGCGTCGCCCCGAGCTGGTACACGTCGCCGGACTCGGTGGGCCGCTCACCCCGGAGGCTCTCCGGAGCCGCGTAGGCCGGGGTGATCGCGGCGGCGGAGCCCGGCTCGGTCACTGCGGCCAGGCCGAAGTCGGCCAGGCCGGCGTTGCCGTAGTTGTCGATCAAGATGTTGGCCGGCTTCACGTCCCGGTGCAGCACGCCCTGGGCGTGCGTCGCCGCGAGTGCATCGGCGATCCGGACCCCGACCCCCCGGATCTGCTCCGGGCTCTTCCGGTTCTCCGGATCGAGCCAGCGGGTCAGCGAACCTCCCGAGCACAGCTTCATCACGAGGTAGGGACGCCCGTCGGCCAGGATGCCGGCGTCGTGCACCGTGACGATCCCGGGATGGCCGGAGAGGTTTCCCGCCGCCCGCGCCTCACCGAGGAACCGCCGCCGCTCGGCATCGCTGTCCAGCGTCCGCTCGTCCACCTTCACCGCTACCAGGCGGTCCAGAGTCTCCTGCCGCGCCCGCCACACCGCCGAGAAGCCGCCGCGGGCCAGCGGCTGCCACTCGGAGAGGCCCGGGATCTCGGGCGGGAGCTGATGCACGGGGTACAAGATAAGGCCCTCGAGGAGGGCCCGCGAGCGAGCCGCCAGATCCTCCGCACACCCGAGGAGCCGTACGCGGGGCGCAGCGCGCGGCGGACACCGGGCAGAAGCCCCGTGTCCGGGGGGTCGGAGGTGGCCTGGAGGCCCGAGCAGGCGGGCCGTCGGGGGGCCCGGTGACCGCGGTCGGGGGAGGGCCGTTCCCCGACGGGGGGCGGACCCACCAGGATGACCCCATGGAGATGGCTGGGGACACGCTGCAGAAGGCCCTGAGGATCAACCTCGACCCGCGCTGGTACGGGACGGTCGCCGAGATCGGCGCCGGTCAGGAGGTGGCCCGCTGGTTCTTCCGCGCCGGCGGGGCCGCGGGCACCATCGCCAAGTCGATGTCGGCGTACGACATGGCGGTCTCCGACGCCGTCTACGGCAAGTCCCAGCGCTACGTCTCCCTGGGCCGGCTGCAGGCGATGCTCGACCACGAGCTGGACCTCAACGTGGACCGGCTCTCCCAGAGCCGGGGTGACGACACATGCTTCTTCGCCTTCGCCGACACGGTGGTCGCCCGCAGCTACGCCGGCGGGAACGAGTGCCACGGCTGGATGGGGGTCCGCTTCCAGGCCCACCCGATGGACGAGCCGAACCAGATCGTCGTCCACGTGCGGATGCTCGACGACGACGCCGGCCTCCAGCAGGAGGCCCTCGGCATCGTCGGGGTGAACCTGCTGCACGCCGCGTTCTTCGAGCGCCACGAGCCCGAGGAGATCGTCCAGAGCCTGCTGGACCGGCTGTCCACCGGACGCATCGAGATCGACATGATCCAGTTCAAGGGGATCGAGTTCCGGCACGTGGACAACCGGCTGATGGCGCTGGAGCTGGTCCGCCTGGGGCTGTCGGGCGTGGCGATGTTCGGCCCGGACCGCGAGGTCCTGCAGCCGAGCGAGGTGCTGCGCAAGCACGCCGTCCTCGTCGAGCGCGGCAGCTTCCGACCGCCCACCGTGGTGAACATCGACATGCTCGACTGCGCGCGCGAGAAGTTCCAGCAGGACCCGGCCGTCGCGGGCAAGCCCGTCCTGGCCCTGGCCGAGCTCTCGATGCGCAACCTGCTGGCCGGGGGGACCGTCGACCGTCGGGACTTCCTCGCGCGGGCCGACCTGCTCGCGGCGTGCGGGATGACGGTCCTGATCTCCGACTACTTCGAGTACAACCGGCTCGCCCAGTACCTCGCCGCCCGGACGACCGAGCGGATCGGGATCGTGATGGGCGTGCCCAGCCTGGCCGACCTGTTCGACGAGGCCAACCACACCCAGCTGCAGGGCGGGCTCCTCGAGAGCCTGGGCCGGCTGTTCAAGAACGACCTCAAGCTGTTCGTCTACCCGATGCGCCGGGTGGAGGACGGTGCAGTCGTCACCGTGGAGGACCTCGACGTCGGTCCCGGCACCCAGCTGCTCTTCGACTACCTGGCCCAGCGCGGCAGCTTCGTCCACCTCGACCAGTTCAAGCCTGAGTACCTGCCGATCCTGTCCCGCGACGTGCTGCGCCGGATCGGCTGCGGGGACGCCGCGTGGGAACCCATGGTGCCGGCCGCCGTCGCGGAACTCATCAAGAGGCGGTCCTTCTTCGGGTACCGCGACCCGGGCACCTGAGCAGGTCCCACCGCGGTCCGCCCGAACCCCCCACCACCTGACGAACGAAGCAGCTGAGGTCCAGAACATGCGCGGTGTCTTCCTGCCCGGCAACTCCACCACCGAGGTCGTGGAGCTGCCCGATCCCGAGCCCGGACCCGGTCAGGTCCTGCTCGCGATGAAGGCTTCCACCATCTGCGGGTCCGACATCCGCGCCATCTACCGCGAGCACCTCCAGGGCGATCCGGCGGAGATGTACCAGGGCGTCGTCGCCGGTCACGAGCCGGCCGGGGAGGTGGTGGCCGTCGGTCCGGGGGCCGTCCGCCTGGAGGTGGGAGACCGGGTGTGCGTCTACCACATCAGCGGTTGCGGTCAGTGCGACGACTGCGTCCGCGGCTACCAGATCAGCTGCTCCTCGCCCCGCCGCGCCGCCTACGGCTGGCAGCGCGACGGCGGCCACGGCGACCTGATCCTGGCCGAGGAGCGGGACTGCATCGTGCTGCCCGACTTCTTGACCTTCCTCGACGGCGCCTGCGTCGCCTGCGGGTTCGGCACCGCCTACGAGGGCCTGCTCCGCTCCCAGGTGAGTGGCCGCGACGCCCTCGCCGTCGTCGGTCTCGGACCGGTCGGCCTGGCCGCCGGCCTGCTCGGGGGCAAGCTCGGCGCCACCCCCCGCGTCGGGTTGGACCCCAGCCCGGAACGGCGTGACCTCGCCGTCCGGCTCGGCGCCGTCGACGCCGCCTGCGCGCCTGACCAGGTTGAGGAGGCCAGAGCCCTCCTCGGCGGGGGCGCCCACGTCGCCATCGACTGCTCCGGCAGCGAGCCCGGTCGCAGCAGCGCCCTCTCCCTGGTCCGCTCCCGCGGACGTGTCGTCCTGGTCGGCGAGGGGAACGGGATGCGGGTGCCCGAGGTCAGCCCGACCCTCATCCACCCCTCGATCACGATCATCGGCTCCTGGGTGACCAGCCTCGAGCACATGCGTGAGCTCGTCGAGCGCCTCCCCTTCTGGGATCTCCACCCCGAGGTCGTCGTCTCCGACACCTTCCCCCTCGCCGAGGCCGACGCCGCCTACGCCCTCGCCGACGCCGGTCGCTCCGGGAAGGTCGCGCTCGTCCCCTGACCCCGCCGGGCCAGCCCGGAACGGGACTGGATCTCGTGCCCCGCCCGTGCCAGAGTCGGCGGCGTGACCAGTGCGCTGGAGGAGCTGCTGCGTCGGCACGTCGAGGCCGGCACGGTGCCGGGTGCCGTCGGGCTGATCGACCGCGCGGGTCTGGGCGAGGCCGAGACGGCCGTGGCCGGCGTGGCGGCCGTGGGCGGTCCTGCCCTGCAGGCCGACGCCATCGTGCGGATCCAGTCCATGACCAAGGCGGTCACCGCCGTCGCGGCGCTGCGGCTGGTCGAGGCCGGGCGGATCGGGCTCGACCAGGCGGTGGGGGAGTGGCTGCCGGAGCTGGCGGCCCCCCGGGTGCTCACCCATCCAGCCGCCGCGCTCACCGAGACCGTCCCGGCCGTCCGGCCGATCACGCTCCGCCACCTGCTGACCAACGCTTCCGGGTACGGGATGGTCCTCGACGGCTCCCCGCTGGCCGACGCGATGGACGCCAACGGCACCGCAGCCGGACCGCAGCCGTGGTCCCTGGGGGCGGCGGAGTGGTTGGCGCGGCTGGCCGAGCTGCCGCTCGCCTTCCCACCGGGTGAGGGGTGGCGCTACCACCACTCCTTCGGCGTGCTCGGCGTCCTCATCGCGCGGCTGACCGGCCGCCCGCTCGGGGAGCACCTGACCGCCGACATCTTCGCGCCCCTCGGGATGGCCGACACCGGCTTCTGGGTGCCGGAGCCGGCGCTCGACCGGTTGCCGGCGGCCTACCGGCACGGGGAGGAGGGGCTGGTCGAGACCGAACCGGCAGGCGGCGGGCCCTACGCGGGAGCACCCGTGGGCGACGTCAGCCACGGCGAGCTCGTCTCCACCGCCGGGGACTACCACCGGTTCCTCGCTGCGCTCGTCGCGGGCGGCGTCGTACCCGGTGCGCCACTCGTCACCCCGGAGCATCTCCGGATGATGACCACCGACCAGGTTCCCCGCGAGCACAAGACGCCGGAGAGCTTCTTCCCGGGCTTCTGGGACGCGATGGGCTGGGGCCATGGCGTCGGCGTCCAGGTGGGAGGGCCCGGACGGGGGCGCTACGGCTGGTCGGGCGGGCAGGGCACCGACTTCTTCGTCGACCCCGACGGGACGATCGCCATCCTCCTCACCCAGGTGGAGCTGGGCGAACGGACCTGGCCGCTGCTCGGGGAGTTCCAGGCGCTGCACCCGTCCTCCCGCTGATCGCGGCGGCGGGACGAGCACCCCGCGAGGCGCAGGCACCGGCGGGACGGACCCGCGGCCCGGCCGGAGCCGGAGTGGGGTCCTGGTGGCTCGAGCGCTCAGTCGAGGTCGGAGAGGTCCAGGCTGAACCGGTAGCGCACGTCGTTGCGGGCCAGCCGCTCGAGGGCCGTCTGCACCTGCGCCGAGGGGAGCACCTCGACGTCGGCGGTGATGCCGTGCTCGCCGCAGAAGTCCAGCAGGGCCTGGGTGGCCGGCCGGCCGCCGCTGCCCGAGGAGGTGAGCCTCTTGCGCCCGACGAGCAGGTCGAGGGTCTCGACGGTGACCGGCCCGAGGTGACCCAGCGAGCAGAGGGTGCCGTCCAGCGCGAGGCAGCGCAGGTAGGGGCCGAGGTCGTGCGGCGCCGAGGCGGTGTCGAGCACCAGGTCGAGGCGTCCCGTCTGCTCCGCCATCGCCGACCCGTCGGAGGAGACCACGACGTGGTCCGCGCCCAGCGCACGGGCGTCGTGGGCCTTGCCTGCGGACGTGGTGAACACGGTCACCTCGGCGCCCAGGGCGTGGCCGAGCTTCACGGCCAGGTGACCGAGGCCCCCCAACCCGACCACCCCCAGCCGGGTCCCCGGTCCGACGTCCCACGCCCGCAACGGCTCCCAGACCGTCACCCCGGCGCACATCAGCGGGGCGACGCCGGCGGGGTCGAGGTGCGGCGGCCGGTGGTGGACGAACGCCTCGCGGACGACCGCCTCCCGGGCGTAACCGCCCTGGGTGCGGCTGCCGTCGTGCCGGTCGGTGCCGTTGTAGGTCAGGGTCGGGAACTCGACGCAGTAGTTCTCCTGACCCGCGCGGCACAGGGGGCAGGCGCCGCAGGAGTCCACGATGTTGCCCACCGCGACCGGGTCGCCGACGGCGAAGGTCCGCACGTCGGTCCCGATGGCGCTCACCTCGCCGACGAACTCGTGGCCCAGAACCAGGGGGAAGGCGGCGCTGCCTCCGGCGTGCAGGGCGTGCAGATCGCTGTGGCAGACGCCGCAGAAGTCGACGCGGACCGAGACGTCGTCGGGACGCAGCGCGCGTCGCTCCAGGGGACGGCGCTGCAGGGCCGCGCCGGGAGCGTCGGCGACGTAGCCGGAGGTGGTGCGCATGGGTTCCCTCTCGTGGACCAACTGGTTGGTAGGTAGCGTAGGCCGCCGCCCACGAGGATGCAACCAACCAGTCGGTCGGCGATAACCTGGGGCCATGAGAGACGCCGCTGCCACCCGTGAGCGGATCCTCGCCGCGGCCACCGCCGAGTTCGCCGAGCACGGGCTCGCCGGGGGGAGGGTGGACCGCATCGCCGCTGCTGCGAGGAGCAACAAGGCTCAGCTGTACGCCTACTTCGGCAGCAAGGACGCCCTGTTCGACACGATCTTCACCGCGCACGTCTCCGACACCGTCGACGGCGTGCCGCTGACGGTCGAGGACCTGCCGGCTTACGCCACGCGCCTCTACGACGCCTACCTGCGGGATCCGGTGCTCGTCCGGCTGGTCACCTGGGCTCGTCTGGAACGCACGCCGGCCGGCGACCTGTTCGCGCACTGGCCCGGGCACGACGTGGACAAGCTGGCCGAGATCGGGCGCGCCCAGCAGGCCGGAACACTCGTCGACGACCTCCAGCCGGTCGACCTGTGGTCCCTGCTGATCGCGCTGGCCGGCACCTGGGCCCAGGCCTCCATCACCTGGACCGCGAGCCCGGACGAACCGGAGGCCGACCACGAGCGGCGCCGGCGCGCTCTCGGGGCGACCGTCCGCCGGGCCTTCTGCCGCTGAGCCGCCACCTCACGACAGCGGGAACGGCGGCTGGGCCGCTGCGGTCAGCGCGCCGGAGCAGCCGGCCGGGCCCGGCGCCCCGTCAGCGCACGCCCGGCCAACCACCGGGCGGCGGCGGCCCGTAGGCGGGCGGGGGCGTCCCCGGCGGCGCCGGAACCGGCGGGGGAGGAGCGGGCGGTCCGGGCCGTGGGGTGGCGCCCGGCAGCCCGGACGGCGGCCAGGCCAGCGCCGGCCGTCCCGCCGTCGGCGGCAGGATCACCCACGGCCGCAGGGCCTGGGCGTGCTGCAGCAGCCCCAGCATCCGCTGGTTGACGTCGGGCGGTGCGCTGCCGGCCAGCGCCCGCAGGTGCAGGAAGCCGATCTCGGTCAGCGTCTGCTGGAACGCCCGCAGCGCCTCGGCCGCGGGCCGACCGCCGTGCTGGCGGGCGTAGCCGCGGGAGGACACCCGGTCACCGAGCCGAGCCACCCAGCGGATCTCCTCGGGTCGGGTCCACCCGAGGGCGGTGGTCTGCACCAGGGCGGCGGTGAGCATCTGGCCCTCGCGCACCCGGGCCCAGATCGCCACCGCCAGCAGCACCACCAGCGCCGGCAGCATGATCGCCCCGTACACGGTGGAGAACCCCTCGGTTCCGTAGTAGGTGCTGCCGTTCCACAGCCCGTGCAGCAGCACCGCGACCGCGAAGCCGAGCGCCGGCGCCAGCCAGCGCAGCACCGGCCGCCGGGTGCTGACGGCGATGCCGACGCCGAGGCCGGTCGCGGCGGTGAACAGCGGGTGGGCGAAGGGGCTGATGATGCCGCGGACGATGAAGGTGAGGGTCAGCGCAGCCCCGCCGCTCTGCAGGAGGGCGGAGAGGTAGTAGACGATGTCCTCGACGAAGGCGAAGCCGATGCCCACCAGCGCGGCGTAGATCAGCCCGTCGAGGATGCCGTGCATCTGCTGACGGCGCAGCAGCACCACCGCGAGCAGGAACAGGCCCTTGCCGGTCTCCTCGACCAGCGGGGCGATCACCGCGGTGTCGACGAAGGAGTCGGTGCCGGGCAGGGCGAAGAGCAGCTGCTCGCCGATGAAGCTGATCAGCACGGCCACCACCGCGCCCCAGCCCAGGGCGGCCACCCGGTAGCGCCCCGGCTCCGGCTCGTAGCGGTCCAGCCAGAAGCAGACCCAGATCAGCAGCGGGAACGAGACGGCGGCCAGCAGCGTGGTGACGACCGCGGCCACCGGGCCGCCGAGGACCACCACGAGCGCGGCGATCAGCAGGGCCCCGAGCCCGATCACCGCCATCGTCACCCGGGTCAGCACCGACGACCGCCGGCGCAACAGCTCCGGGGGGACCACCGGCACCGGAGGCCTGGTCGCGAACGGCTGACCGGTCACTGCTGCCTGCTCATGCTCGGCCGTCCTCTCTGCTGCCCCGCCCACGCGGTGCTGCGCACCACCCTAGGCAACGCCGCCGGCACCCCCAGCTGGCCACGGCAGCCCCCGGTTGCCGGGTGGGCGCCGTCGCCCAGCCCGAGCGGGCGGGGGCGTGCGCTAGGTTCGGCGCTCAGAGGGAGGTGGCTAGGTGGACGACTTCGACCTGGACCGGAGCACGGCCCAGGCCTGGACGGAGTTCCAGGCCCGGCTCGCGGAGGTGGTGTCGGTGGTCGACGAGACGGCCGACCTCACCATCGGCGTCGAGTCGGTGAGCGAGCAACCGGCGCCCTTCGTGCGCTTCAGCGCCGCCGGTCGCGACCGGGTGCGCGCGGAGGCGGCCGGCAACGCCACCCTCGGGCCGGCGTTCCGGCTGGCTGAGGAGCAGGTCGACCAGCTCACCGCGCTGGGCTGGCAGCTGCCGTCGGTCACCGGGCCGGGCTCCAGCCCGAACTTCTGGGTCGAGGACGAGCAGGGCAGCAGCGAGCGGGTGAGCGAGCTCGCCGTCGCCGCTCTCCGCGACGTCTACGGCGTGCAGCACCCGGTGTTCCTCGCCCCCGACGAGCTGACAGAGGTGCTGCGCGGGCCGACGCCCGAGTCTGCCCCGGCACCTGGCCGCGCCCAGCAGCTCGACGCCCTGGTGGACCGCGAGCTGACCCGGATGTACGGCCACCCGCCGCTGCGGGACGCCGACGGTGACGTGGCCATCCGCGTCGGGTCGACCATGCTGTTCCTGCGCACCGCGCCCGACGGGCAGGAGGTGACCGTCTTCGCCGCCGTGGTGCACGACGTCGCCGGCCGGTCCCGGGCCGCCGAGGTGCTCAACGACCTCAACGTCGAGGCGCGCTGGGTAAAGTTCCAGCTCATCAGGGACCGGGTCTTCGTGACCTTCTCGGTGCTGGCCCGCCCGTTCGTCCCCGAGCACCTGCAGCACGCCGTCACCATCTTGTCCGAGGTGGCCGACGCCATCGACGACGACCTGGCCGCCAAGCTGCACGGCCGGACGACGTTCAGCGGGCACGACGGCCCGTCCTGACCCTTCGGCGGACGGGGCGGTTCAGACGGGCTGGCCAGCGCGGGACCGGCGCCACAGCAGCAGCGCGCTGAGCCCCACCAGGGCGAAGAAGCCGGCCAGCCAGAACCCGGCGTAGGTCGTGTCCGTGGCGGCCAGCGTCTCCAGCAGCGCCGGCTGCCAGCCCAGCGACTCGGTGAGCAGGGTGGAGACGGCGATCGCGCCGACCAGCAGACCGCTGGCGATGCTCACGCCGGTGATCAGCAGGTTGTAGTCGATCTTGCGCGCCGGGTCCTCGTCGGCACTGCGGTACAGCCGGAGCATCATCAGCCCGTTGGAGGTGTCGCCGAGGGTCATCGCCGCGGTGAACAGGACCGGCAGGCAGAGCAGGGACGCGGCTGGGGCGCCGGCCAGTGCCGCTCCGGCGGTCACCATCAGCAGCCCGATCTGGCTCGAGGTGTCGAAGCCGAGGGAGAACAGCAGGCCGACGACGTACACGTGCCGGGGGTGCCGCACCCGGCGCAGCGGTGCGACCATGATCCGCGCCGCCGGCCCGCGCGGGGTCAGCGCGCCGGGCGGCAGCACCAGGTCGGGGTCCGCGCGGAGGGCGCGGCGCAGCAGGAACGCCTGGCGGAAGGTGGCCAGGTTGGCCACCGCGACCAGCAGCAGGTACAGCCCGGACACGCTGAGCCCGATGATCCCGAGCACCTGGGCTGCGCCGGAGCTCTCGTCCAGGGCGACCTGGACGAAGCCGGCGCCGGCGATCACCAGCACCCCGGTGGCCAGCACCACCGAGGAGTGCCCGAGGGAGAAGGCCAGTCCCACCGAGGCGGGGTCGCGGCCCTCGGCGACGAACTTGCGGGTGGAGTTGTCGATCATCGAGATGTGGTCGAAGTCGAAGGAGTGCACGAGGCCGCGGAAGTAGGCGAACGCCGCCGCCCCGACGGTCACCGCGCCGACGGCGCCCGTCGCCACGCCATAGCCGAGCAGACCCAGCCCGACGACGTGCAGCACGGCGATGGTGACGAAGGCGGCCCGGACCCGGAGGGCGAACGGCTGCGCAGCCCGGCCCTCGGTGCTCAGCAGGGGATGACGGTGCTGGGGCGGAGCATCTGCTGCGGTGGTACGGCTCATGTGTCGTAGCCTCGTTCCAGGTCGAGCGGCACCGTCGCGGCTCACCCTACGGAACAGGTGTCCCGCCCCACACCCGAGGTCGGGAACCGGCGGATGACCTGGGCGGAGGGGGCGCGGTGGAACCGGAGCTGGTGGCCAAGGAGGCCCTGCTGGGTGCCCGCGACGGACTGCCGGACCTCGTCGACCGGCTCGCCGCCTTCTCCGACCCCACCCGGCTGCAGCTGCTGATCGCGATCCACGCCGCCCCGGGCTCCCCGGTCAAAGCGCTCGCCGCGGCCACCGGTCTGGCCCCGAACACCGTCACCCAGGCCCTGATCTCGCTGCGGGAGAGCGGGCTGGTGGAGCGCGAGCGCGACGGCCGACTGAGCCGGTGGACGCTGTCCAGCGCCGCGGCGCACGCGCTGCTGCACCACCTCGGCGCTCCGCACTCGAGCCTGCACCCGCCGCACTGACCAGGGCCGACCGCCCAGCAGCGCCTACCATGGACCCGGTGTCCAGCACGGTCCTCCCGGAGGTCTCCTCCGTCGCCTCGATCTCCTTCGACGAGGCGCTCCCGATCACCGCCTGGCACGACGAGATCGCCGCCACCATCGCCGCCCACCAGGTGGTCGTCGTGGCCGGGGAGACCGGCTCGGGCAAGACCACCCAGCTGCCCAAGATCTGCCTCGAGCTGGGCCGCACCTCCATCGGCCACACCCAGCCGCGCCGGATCGCGGCCCGGACCGTGGCCGAGCGGATCGCCGAGGAGCTGCAGGTCGGTCTGGGCGACCTGGTCGGCTACCAGGTCCGGTTCACCCGGATGGCGTCGCGGCAGACCCGGCTCAAGGTGATGACCGACGGCGTCCTGCTGGCCGAGATCGCGCACGACCGCGACCTGCGCCGCTACGACACGATCATCATCGACGAGGCGCACGAGCGCAGCCTCAACATCGACTTCCTGCTCGGCTACCTCAAGCAGCTGCTGGCCCGCCGGCCGGACCTGAAGCTCGTCGTCACCTCCGCCACCATCGACACCGCCCGCTTCGCCGAGCACTTCGCCGAGGCCGACGGCAGCCCGGCCCCGGTGATCGAGGTCTCGGGCCGCACCTTCCCCGTCGAGGTCCGCTACCGGCCGCTGCTGGACCCCGAGGCCGGGGGGGAGACCGACCAGATCGCCGGCATCACCGAGGCGGTCAAGGAGCTCAGCACCGTCGGGAACGGCGACATCCTCGTCTTCCTCTCCGGCGAGCGGGAGATCCGCGACACCGCCGAGGCGATCGCCGGGATGAAGCTGCGCAGCACCGAGGTGCTGCCGCTCTACGCCCGGCTGTCGGCGGCCGAGCAGCACAAGGTGTTCACCCGGCCCGGATCCTCGGTCAAGGGCACCGCCGGCAGCACCCGCCGCATCGTGCTGGCCACCAACGTCGCCGAGACCTCGCTCACCGTGCCGGGGATCCGCTACGTCATCGACACCGGCACCGCCCGCATCTCGCGCTACTCGTCGCGGACCAAGGTCCAGCGGCTGCCCATCGAGCCCATCTCCCAGGCCTCGGCCAACCAGCGGGCCGGCCGCTGCGGCCGGGTGGCGCCCGGGGTGGCGATCCGGCTCTACGACGAGGAGGACTTCGCCGCCCGGCCGGAGTTCACCGAGCCGGAGATCCTGCGCACCAACCTGGCCTCGGTCATCCTGCAGATGACCGCCGCCGGGCTGGGTGACATCGCCGCGTTCCCGTTCGTGGAGGCACCGGACGGCTCCCAGATCGCCGACGGCCTCCGGCTGCTCGAGGAGCTCGGCGCCCTGGCCGAGGGCGGCAGCCGCACCCGCGCCACGCTGACCGAGGTCGGCCGGCGGCTGGCCGTGCTGCCCGTCGACCCGCGGATGGGCCGGATGCTGCTGGCCGCGGAGGGCCAGGGCTGCCTGCGGGAGATGCTGGTCATCGTCTCCGGGCTGAGCATCCAGGACCCGCGGGAGCGGCCGGCCGAGCACCGCGAGGCGGCGGACGCCCTGCACCGGCGGTTCTGGGCCCCCGCTCCCGAGCCGGGCGCGGACACCGGGTCCCCCGGCGACGCGAAGGAGCAGGGACCCGATCCCGACGGCAGCGACTTCATCGCCCTGCTCCGGCTCTGGGACCACGTCAAGCAGGCCCAGCACGACCTGTCCGGGAACGCCTTCCGCCGGATGTGCCGCGACGAGTTCCTGCACTTCCTGCGGATCCGGGAGTGGCAGGACCTGCACAGCCAGCTCAAGCAGATCGCGAAGGACCTCGGGCTGGGCCGCAACGAGGTCGCGGCGGCGCCGGCCGCGGTGCACACCGCGGCGCTCAGCGGGCTGCTCTCCCACGTCGGGCTGGCCGATGTCCGCGAGGAGCCGACCAAGCCCGGAGCGGCGCGCCGCAAGGGCCGGGCGCCGGCGCGGGAGTACCTCGGCGCGCGCGGCACCCGGTTCGCCATCAACCCCGGTTCCAGCGTGGCCAAGAGCGCGCCACCCCTGGTGATGGCTGCCGAGATCGTGGAGACGACGCGGCTGTGGGCGCGCACCGTCGCCGCGATCAAGGCCGAGCAGGTCGAGGAGGTGGGCCAGCACCTGCTGAAGCGCCAGTACTCCGAGCCGCACTGGTCGGCCCGCGCCGGATCGGTGCTGGCCTACGAGCAGGTCAGCCTCTACGGGGTGCCGATCATCGCCCGGCGCCCGGTGTCCTACGGCAGGGTCAACCCCGCCGAGGCGCGCGAGATCCTCATCCGCTCGGCGCTGGTGGAGGGCCAGTGGCGGACCCGGCACCACTTCTTCCGCGACAACCAGGCCCTGCGCGCCGAGGCCGAGGCGCTGGAGGAGCGCGCCCGCCGCCGGGACCTGGTCGTCGACGACGACACGATCTTCGCCTTCTACGACGCGCGCATCCCCGCCGGCATCACCTCCGTCGCGCACTTCGACAGCTGGTGGAAGAAGACCCGGCACCAGACGCCCGACCTGCTCACCATGACCCTGGACGACCTCACCACCGGGGCCGCCGACCAGCTGGACACCGACGCCTTCCCCGACACCTGGACGGTGCCCGGCAGCGAGGGCGCCGAGCACGAGCTCGTCGTCGAGTACGTCTTCGAGCCGGGGACGGCCCGCGACGGGGTCACGGTGCGGGTTCCGGTGACCGTGCTCAACCAGCTCGACCCCGCGCCGTTCAGCTGGCAGGTGCCCGGGCTGCGCGCCGAGCTGGCCACCGAGCTGATCCGCTCCCTGCCCAAGGCGACCCGGCGCAACTTCGTCCCGGCGCCGGAGTTCGCGGCCCGCGCCCTCGGTTGGCTGGCCCAGAACCCGGGTGGTCCGACCGAGACGCTGCCGCTCGCCCTCGGCCGAGCCCTGCGTGCGCTGACCGGGCAGCTGGTGGCACCAGCGGAGTGGAACCCGTCGGCGGTACCGACGCACCTGCAGGTCCGGTTCACCGTGCTGGCCGACGCGGCAGGGCCGGAGCCGACGGTGCTCGGCGCGGGGGAGGACCTCGAGGACCTCAAGCAGACGCTGGCCCGCCAGGTCCGGCAGACGCTGTCCTCGGCCGCGTCCGAGCACACCCGGACCGGGTTGCGGACGTGGGATCTCGGCACCCTGCCCGAGCAGGTCCAGCTGAGCCGCGGCGGGCACGCCGTCGTCGGCTACCCCGCGCTGGTGGACGAGGGCGCGACGGTCGGCGTGGCCGTCCTGGACACTCCCGAGCGGCAGGCGGTCAGCCATGCGGCCGGACTGCGCCGGCTGGTGCTGCTGGGCACGCCCGACCCCACCAAGTGGGTGGTCGCCCACCTCGGCAACGCCGAGAAGCTGGCGCTGGGGCAGAGCCCGTACCCGGGCGTCCCCGAGCTGCTGGCCGACGCCCGGCTGGCCTCGGTCGGCTCGCTGGTCACGGCCGCCGGGGGTCCGCCGGTCCGCGACGCCGCAGCCTTCCGCGCGCTCTGCGACACCGTCCGCGCCGACAACGCCGACCGGATGCGCGAGGTCGTCCGGCTGGCCGCCACCACCCTGACCGGCTGGCGGGCCGTGCTCGCCGACCTGCCGCGGGTCCGGGCCGTCAGCCCGGCCGCCGCCGCGGACCTGACCGAGCAGCTGGCCAACCTGGTGTTCGCCGGTTTCCTGGCCGCGACGGCCTACCCGCACCTGGTCGACCTGCCCCGCTACCTGCAGGCGGCGCGCGCCCGGGTCGACACGCTGCTGTCGGCGCCGGCTCGCGACCAGGTCCCGCTGGAGTCGGTCACCCGCTGCGAGGACGCCTACGCCGAGCTGTGCCGCGCCGTGCCGCCGGGCCCGCTGCCCGCGCACGTCGAGGACGTCGGCTGGCTGCTGGAGGAGCTGCGGGTCGGGTTGTTCGCCCAGCCGCTGCGGACGAAGGTGCCGGTGTCGGAGAAGCGCGTGATGAGCGCGGTGCGGGCGGCCCGGGCTCGGCTCTGAGCCGTTCTCGACGGCCGCACCGGACCCGTCCCGCCCCGGCGTCGCGCCGCGGCCGGGTCGGTCCGCGCGGGTAGATTGGGCGCCATGAGATCCGCGGAGCGAAGCGACGTCCAGCCCCTGCGGCGAGCACTGTCATGATGGACCCGGCTGAGCTCTACACCGTGGACGAGGCCGTCGCGGCCAAGCTGGCGCAGGCTCACCCGGTGCTGATCACCCAGCTCGACGGGTTCGTCGACGCCGGTCAGGCCGGGCGGATGCTGTCGGCGCACCTGCTGGAGCACCTCGAGCACGAGGTGCTGGCCGAGTTCGACCACGACCAGCTGCACGACTACCGCAGCCGCCGCCCGGCGATGATCTTCGACACCGACAGCTGGAAGTCCTACGCCGACCTGCACCTGCGGCTGCACCGGGTCGTCGACGAGCAGGGCGAGGTGTTCCTGCTGCTCAGCGGCCCCGAGCCGGACGTGCAGTGGGAGCGGTTCTCCGCGGCGCTGGTCGGGCTGGTCGAGCGGCTCGGTGTCCGGCTGACGGTCAACGTGCACGGCATCCCGATGGCCGTGCCGCACACCCGCCCCGTCACGCTGACCGCGCACGCGACCGACCCGGCGCTGGTCCAGGGCTACCGCAGCTGGATCGACCGGGTGGAGGTGCCGGCCAGCTTCCCGGGCCTGCTGGAGTTCCGGCTGGGCCAGCTGGACCGCAAGGCGATGGGCTTCGCCGCCCACGTGCCGCACTACCTGGCCCAGGCCGCGTTCCCGGAGGCGGCACTGACCCTGACCCGCTCGCTGAACCAGGCGACCGGCCTGGCCGTGCCGCTCGAGCCGCTGGAGAAGGCTTCGGCGGACAACCTGGCCGACATCGCGGGGGAGATGGCCTCCTCGAGCGAGGTGCAGGAGCTGGTCGCCACCCTCGAGCAGCAGTACGACGCGATGAAGGCCGAGCAGCAGACCGACCCGGTGCCCAGCGCCGAGGAGATCGCCGCCGAGTTCGAGAAGTTCCTCGCCGACCGCGAGAAGGACGTCTGAGCACCGCCGCCCCCTGAGCGTGTCCCTGTTCCCTGAGCCTGTCGAAGGGCCTTCGACAAGCTCAGGCCGCGGAGGTTCGGCAGGGCCGCGGTGGGCCTCAGCCGCTGGCGCCGAAGCGCTCCACCCGGACCCGGCTGACGTCGACGCCCAGGCCGACCAGGAGGTCGCTGGCGCCCGCGGCGAAGGGAGCCGAGCCGCAGACGAAGCAGGTGGCTGCGTCGTCGAGCAGCGGGGCCAGCTCGGCGGCGAGCAGCCGACCCGCCGACCGCCCGGCCGGGCCGTCCCCGCGGGACAGGGCGACGAGTGCCCCCGCCGCGGTCAGCTCGTCGGCGTAGGGCAGCCGGTCCAGCGTCCGGGCCGCGGCGGCCAGCCGCAGCAGCTCCGGACGTCCGACGTCGGCCGCGTGCCGGAGCATGGCCACCAGCGGCACGACCCCGCTGCCGCCGGCCACCCCCAGAGCGGGCCCGCTGGCGTCCCAGACGAACCAGCCGCCGATCGGACCGCGGACCTCGAGCTGGTCGCCGGGAACCAGCGCCTGCGCCAGGTAGGGCGACACCTCACCGTCCGGCAGCTCCTCCACGTAGAGCTCGACCAGGGGGTCCGACGGCGCTGAGGCGAGGGAGTAGGAGCGGGTCGCGGTGTACCCGTCCTCGGCGGTCAACCGGACCACGTAGTGCTGGCCGGGCAGGTGGTCGACCCGGTCGGGCACCTCGAGCCTCAGCACCACCCCGTGCGGGTGCGGGTGCGCCACCTCGCGGACGGTGGCGGAGCGCCAGGGGCCGGCGGTGGGGGCGAGCACCCTCAGTCGCCCTGGTAGCGCTGCTCGCGCCAGGGGTCGCCGAGGTCGTGGTAGCCGTTGCGCTCCCAGAAGCCGTGCTGGTCGTGGTCGAGCAGGGTCAGCTTCGTCACCCACTTCGCCGACTTCCAGAAGTACAGGTGCGGCACCAGCAGCCGGACGGGTCCGCCGTGGTCGCGGGTCAGCGGCTGGCCGTCGAAGCTCCAGACCACCCAGGCCTGGCCGCCGCGGACGTGCTCCAGCGGCAGGTTGGTGGTGTAACCCGTCGTCGAGGTGGCCAGCACGTGGGTGGCCTCAGCGGTCGGAGCAGCGGCGTCGAGCAGCAGGTCGACGCTGACGCCGGCGAACCGGGTGTCGAACTTCGACCAGGTGGTGACGCAGTGGATCGGCCCGCGGTACTCGGTCTCGGGCAGCGCGTGCAGGTCGTCCCAGCTCCAGGTCTGCGGGTGCTCGACGAGGCCGTCGACGGTCATCGTCCAGCGCTGCGGGTCGATCTGCGGGGTGACCTCGGCCGTCAGGACCGGCCAGTCCGCGCCGACGTCGTACTGGCCGGGCGGCAGGTCCTCCCGCGGCGGGCGCCGCCGCCCCACGAACCCGAACTGCGCCATGTCGTCCTCCTCGTCTGCGGTGCTCGCTCCATCCTGGCGCACACCCGCCTGGATAGGCTGCGCCGCATGCCCCAGTCCGTGGACGAGCTGATCGCGCTGCTGGACCTCGAGGAGATCGAGGTCGGCCTCTACCGCGCCCGTCAGCCACGCAGCAGGCTGCAGCGGGTGTTCGGCGGCCAGGTGCTGGCCCAGGCGCTGCTGGCCGCCAGCCGCACCGTGCCAGCCGAGCGCACCGTCCACTCGCTGCACGCCTACTTCCTCGTCGCGGGCCGGACAGACCTGCCGCTGGTCTACGACGTCGAGGCCGTCCGGGACGGCGGCTCCTTCTCCTCGCGACGGGTCGTCGCCCGGCAGGCGGGGAAGGTGATCTTCTACCTGTCCGCGTCGTTCCACCTGATGGAGGAGGGCTACGAGCACGCCGACCCGCTGCCTGAGGGCGTACCGGCGCCGGAGGACTGCCCACGGCTCAGCGAGGCGCTGGCCAAGGCGTCCGGCCGTCCGCCCTCGGCCTGGGAGGAGGAGTGGGGCGCCATCGACGCCCGCTACGTCGGCGACTCCCGGCTGGGCGGCCTGCCGGTCGACCCGGAGCACCCGGCCCGGGCCCGCGTCTGGGTCAGGACGAGCAGTGCGCTGCCCGACGACCCACGGCTGCACGAGGCCGCCCTGGCCTTCATCAGCGACCTGACCCTGCTCTCGGCCAGCACGGTCCCGCACGGCGTGCTGATCGGGCTCGACGTCCAGGCCGCCTCGATCGACCACGCCATGTGGTTCCACCGGCCCTTCCGCGCGGACGAGTGGCTGCTCTACGACCAGATCTCGCCCTCGGCCAACCGGGCCCTGGGCCTGTCCACCGCCCGCCTCTTCCAGCACGGCACCTTGGTCAGCAACGTGGCCCAGGAAGGTCTCATCCGGCCCAAGAAGCCCCGTCCAGCGAAGCCCTGACCCGAGCCGGCCGCCCAGAGAAAGCAGAACGACCCGGAGGGGGGCTCCGGGTCGTTCCTGTGCGGTCCTGGCCGCGAGGGGGTCAGGCAGCCAGGACGGACTTGCCGCGCAGCTTGGCGATGGCGTGCCGCTCGATCTGGCGGACCCGCTCGGCGGTGATGCCCCACACGGCACCGATGTCGGCGAGCTTGGCCTGACGGCCGTCGACCAGACCGTAGCGACGTCGCACGACGTCAGCCGAGCGGTCGTCCAGGGTGGAGAGCATCGCCTCGAGCCGGGCGTGCTCCTCCGCGTCGAGGAAGACTTCGTCCGGGCCGGGCATCGGCTCGCGGGCGATCAGGTCGCCGAGGGCGGTGTCGCCACCCTCCTCGACCGGGGCGTCCAGGCTGACGTGGTCCCGGCCGTAGCGGATCAGGTCCAGCACCCGCCCGGGCTCGAGGTCCATCTCGGCGGCGATCTCCTCGATCTCGGGGTCCCGGCCGAGACGACGCTCCAGGGTGCGGCGGACGGCGCCGACCTGGTTGACCTGCTCGGCGACGTGCACCGGGAGCCGGACGATGCGGCCCTGCTGGGCGATGCCGCGGCTGATCGACTGCCGCACCCACCAGGTGCCGTACGTGGAGAACTTGAAACCCTTCGTGTAGTCGAATTTCTCGACGGCACGGATGAGGCCGGTATTGCCTTCCTGCACCAGGTCCAGCAGCGGCATCTGGGAGCGCCCGTACTTGCGGGCGACGGAGACGACCAGCCGCAGGTTCGCGGTCACGAAGCGCTGCATCGCCTGCTGGCCCTGCTCGACCAGGAACTCGAGCTCGGCGCGGGTGGGACGCTTGGCGCCCTTGCCGCGCTCCGCGGCGGTGACGTCACCGTTGAGGATGTGCTCGGCGTACAGCCCGACCTCGATGGTCTGGGCCAGCTCGACCTCCTCCTCGGCGGTCAGCAGAGGGGTCTTGGCAATTCCTTCAAGATATAGTCCGACCGCATCCTTGCCATCGATGCCCTCGGAAACTCGCGAACGAGCAGTTGCTGCCACGGTGGCCCCTTTCGTTGCCTTCGACAGATTCAACGTCCGGGACGGGGAGAAGGATTCCTCTAGAGCCCTGAAGAATCCCTGAGACGTCGTCGGGGTGAATGCTTGCTCCTAGTTCGGAGCCGGCACCAGCGCCGGATGCAGTTCGCCCCGGACCCTCAGCGTCGTCACAGCGAACTGAGGCCGCCGCCCGGGAGAGGTGCCCCGGACGGCTCGCACTCTCAGCCTGTGATCTGGTCCAGGATCCAGGCGTACTCGAAGGCCGTCTCGCGCCAGCTCTGGTAGCGACCGCTGACGCCGCCGTGGCCGGCGCTCATCTCGGTCTTGAGCAGGATCGGCCGGTCCTCGGAGTTCGTGGCGGTGTGCCGCAGCGCGGCCACCCACTTGGCCGGCTCGACGTAGTGGACGCGGGTGTCGTTGAGGCTGGTGGTGGCCAGGACCGCCGGGTAGGCCTGAGCGGCCACGTTCTCGTAGGGCGTGTAGCCCTTCATGTAGGCGTAGACCTCAGGGTCGTGCAGGGGGTCGCCCCACTCCTCCCACTCGATCACGGTCAGCGGCAGCTCGGGGTCGAGGATCGTGGTGAGCGCGTCGACGAACGGCACGCCCGCGTGGATGGCGCGGAACTTCTCCGGCGCCAGGTTGGCGACGGCGCCCATCAGCAGCCCACCGGCACTGGCGCCGCGCGCGGCCAGCCGGTCGCTGCTGGTGTAGCCCTTCTGCAGCAGGTGGTCGGCGGCGGCGACGAAGTCGGTGAACGTGTTCCGCTTGGTCGACGTCCTGCCCTCCTCGTACCAGCGCCGGCCGAGCTCGCCGCCGCCGCGGACGTGCGCGATGGCGAAGACCACGCCACGGTCGAGCAGCGACAGCCGGGCCAGCGAGAACGTGGGGTCGACGCTGATCTCGTAGGAGCCGTAGCCGTAGAGCAGGGCCGGGGCACGGCCGTCCAGCGCCACGTCGGCCCGCCGGACGATCGACAGCGGCACCCGGGTGCCGTCCTCGGCGGTGGCCCAGGCGCGCTCCTGCACGTACTGGCCGGGGTCGTAGGGGCCGGCCGTCGGGTGGTCCAGCACCGGGGTGCGCTTGAGCAGGGTCAGCTCGCCGGTGGCGAGGGTGTAGTCGTAGACCGAGTTCGGGGTCAGCATCGAGGCGTAGCTGAGCCGGATGGTCGGGCTGTCGTACTCCGGGTCGCCGGGCGCGTCGACGACGTGCAGGGTCTCCTCGAAGGCGATGTCAGCGCCGGGGCCGAAGTCGCCGTGCTCGTCGCGGGGCAGCACGTGCAGCGCGGTCAGCCCGGCGCGGCGCAGCGAGACCACGGCGTGCCCGGCGTAGGCGCTGACCCCGAGCAGCCGGACGCCGGGGGAGTGGGCCAGCACCGTCTCCCACTGCTCCGGCCCGGTCGCGTCCAGCGGGGCCTGGGCCAGGACGAAGTCCTCCGCCCCGCCGTCGTTGTGCACGATGAGCAGCCGGTCGCCGGCGGGCTCGACGTCGTACTCGACGCCCTCGCGGCGGGCGGCGACCAGCCGTGGCTCGCTCTCGGGTGCGTCCGTGGGCAGCAGGTGGTACTCCGAGGTGAGCTTGGAGCCCATCCCGATGACGATCCACCGGTCGTCCCGGCTGGTGTCGACGCCGACCCAGAACCGCTCGTCCGGCTCGGTGACCACCACCGCGTCCTCGGCCGGGTCGGTGCCCAGGCGGTGCCGCAGCACGACGTGCGGGCGCCACGCCTCGTCCGCGCGGGTGTAGAAGAGGTGACTGCTGCCGGCCCAGGCGACGCCGTAGGCGGTGTCCTCGATCTGGTCCGCCAGCGGCGACCCGGTGGTCAGGTCGCGGACCCGGAGGGTGAACCGCTCCCCGCCGGTCGTGTCCACCGAGTAGGCCAGCAGCCGGCCGTCCTCGGAGACGCTGAACGCGCCGATGGAGAAGAACTCGTGGCCCTCGGCCTCGGCGTTCCCGTCCAGCAGCACCTGCTCGCCGACGACGTCCTGCGCCAGGTCGGGCGGTGTGCCGCGCTCGGCCGCCTCCACCCGGCAGAAGACCGGGTACTCCGAGCCCTCCAGGGTGCGGCTGTAGTACCAGTAGGCACGGCCGTCCCGGTGCGCGGCGTAGTTCGGCACCGACAGGTCCGTCTCCTGGGTCCGGGCCTTGATCTCCCCGAAGACCGCGTCGGTCAGGTCGGCCAGGTGGGCGGTGCGGGCCGCGGTGTAGTGGTTCTCGGCCTCGAGGTGGGCGATCACCTCGGGGTCGTCCTTGTCGCGGAGCCACTCGTAGTGGTCGACGACGGTGTCGCCGTGGTGGGTGCGCACGTGCGGCCGCCGGTCGGCGGTGGGGGGCAGGGACGAGGCGTCGGCGTCGGGCGAGGAGGTGAGGTCGGACGAGGCGTCGGCGTCGGGCGAGGAGGTGAGGTCGGACGAGGCAGGCATGATGCTCGACCCTAGTCGTCAGCCCGGGTCGCGGGACCGGTGCTCACCGCGGCGGGACGGTCTCCAGGGCGTCGAGCAGCGCCAGGTCGTGCAGGTCCTGGGCTCGTGGCGGGTACCCGGTGTGGAAGACCCGCTGGCGGGCAGCCGAGAGACAGGGCAGCCGGTGGCCCTCGACCGCCCCGGCGAGGAGGTCGGTGGCCGGGTAGGCGAAGCTCGCGCCGTCCAGCCCCGCCTGCACGCCGTCGCCGCGGGCGCCGAACACCACCGGGTGCAGGTCGACCCAGCGCCGGCCGGGCGCGGCCAGCTCCAGCCGGACGGGCAGCCAGTCGGTCTCGGTCCGGTAGCCGAGCCCGCCGAGCACCTCGACCACCCGGGCCAGCTGATCGGCGTCGACCGCCAGATCGAGGTCGCGGTGGGCTCTGGTCACCCGCCCGACCAGGGCGTCCACGCCCCAGCCGCCGCTCAGCCAGTGCCGCACGCCGGCGTCGGCGAGTGCCCCGGTGGCGGCGAGCACGTCGCTCAGCTGCACGTCCGCCACGCTAGCGGGACGGGCTGGGGGACCGCCCGTTGACCGCGCGCCGGTCCAGGGCAGGATGGGCTCATGGGAGCCGAGGTCGACCAGACCGCCTTCACCCGTGAGGACCGCAAGCGGCACCGGGAGAAGGTCCGCAAGGGCCTCGACGTGCTCGCGCGGATGCTCACCGAGTCGCGCTTCGACTTCGAGCGCCCGATGGTGGGCCTGGAGATCGAGCTGAACCTGGTCGACGACCAGTGCGAGCCCGCGATGCGCAACGCGGAGGTGCTGCAGGCCATCGCCGACCCGTCCTTCGTCACCGAGCTGGGCCGGTTCAACATCGAGATCAACGTGCCGCCCCGCCGGCTCAGCGAGTCGGGGTTCACCCGGTTCGAGGAGTCGGTCCGGGCCGCGCTCAACGCGGCCGACCCCAAGGCGCAGGAGATCGGCGCCCAGACCGTGATGGTCGGGATCCTGCCCACCCTGCGCCCTGAGCACGCGACGTTGGAGAACCTCAGCGAGAACCCGCGGTACTCCCTGCTGGACCAGCAGATCTTCGCCGCCCGTGGCGAGGACCTCGAGATCGTCATCGACGGGGTCGAGCGGCTGCAGATGGTGTCGGCGACGATCGCGCCCGAGGCCGCCTGCACCTCGACGCAGGTGCACCTGCAGGTGAGCCCGGACGACTTCGCCGGCTACTGGAACGCCGCCCAGGCCATCGCCGGGGTGCAGGTCGCGGTCGGGGCCAACTCGCCCTACCTGTTCGGCCACGAGCTCTATGCGGAGTCCCGGATCCCGCTCTTCGAGCAGAGCACCGACACCCGACCCGAGGAGCTCAAGGTGCAGGGCGTCCGGCCCCGGGTCTGGTTCGGTGAGCGCTGGGTCACCTCGATCTTCGACCTGTTCGAGGAGAATTCGCGCTACTTCCCGGCCCTGCTGCCGATCACCAGCGAGGAGGACCCGGCGGCGGTGCTCGACGCGGGCGGCGTGCCCGCCCTCGAGGAGCTGAAGCTGCACAACGGGACCGTCTACCGCTGGAACCGGCCCGTCTACGACGTCTCCGGCGGCAAGCCGCACCTGCGGGTGGAGAACCGGGTGCTGCCCGCAGGGCCCACCGTCGTGGACACCCTGGCCAACGCGGCGTTCTTCGCCGGTCTGGTCCGGTCGCTGGCCGACGACGACCGGCCGGTCTGGAGCCAGATGTCGTTCCAGGCGGCGCACGAGAACTTCGTCGCGGGCGCCCGCCACGGCATCGGCGCCGAGGTCTACTGGCCCCAGGTCGGCCACGTCCGGGCGGCCGAGCTGGTGGTCCGCAAGCTGCTGCCGCGGGCCGCGGCGGGGCTGGCCCTGTGGGGAGTGTCCGACGCCGAGAGCGGCCGGCTGCTCGACATCATCGAGCGCCGCTGCCTCCGGGGCGCCAACGGCGCGACGTGGCAGACTGCCGAGGTGCACCGTCGGGAGCGGGCGGGGGAGTCGCGCGAGGCCGCCCTGCGCGGGATGCTCAGCCACTACCTCGACGGGATGCACAGCAACGAGCCGGTACACACCTGGGGGGCGGACTGATGGCCGAGACGCAGCGGGCAGCACCGACGACGACGGCGGCCGCCGAGCGCGTTGACGGCGACCGCACCCGCGTGATCGTGGTCGGCTACTCGCCCAAGGCCGAGGGTCGGGCGGCGCTGGCCCGGGCGCTCGCCGAGGCCAGGGCGCGTGGCGCCGAGGTGGTCGTCGTGCACACCGCGACCGACGGCGAGGTCGCCGACCTGCGTGCGGAGCTGCTCTCCGCGGGGGTGCCCTTCGAGATCAAGGAGGCTGCCGACGCGCTCGACCCGGCAGAGGACCTGATCACCACCGCGGAGGCCCGGGCCGCCGAGTTCATCGTGATCGGCCTGCGGAAGCGCTCCCCGGTCGGCAAGCTGCTGCTGGGCAGCAACGCCCAGCGGGTGCTGCTGGACGCGGCCTGCCCGGTGCTCGCGGTCAAGGCCGAGACCGTCTGAGGTCCGGCTGCCCGGCCGTCCGGCAGCGCGGCCCCCTGCAGACGCCGCCCTCGCGCGTACGCTCGTCGCGGGCCCTGCGGATGCGCGGCTGAGTGACTCTCGGCAGATCCTCAGTGCACTGTTTGGAAGGTCGTGCCAGACTACGTCCTGGAGCTCCTGTTGACATCCGCGGGGCTCTGCCTGCCCTTGTTCCACCTTGCAAGCCCGAGAGGTTCTTCGTGACACCCCCCTCCAATGCAGACACGTCCTCACCCGTGGTGAGCGCCGCCCCTGACCGAGCTCCCCAGGTGAGCGCGCCCGTCAAGAAGGCGCCGGCCAAGCGGGCGCCGGCGAAGAAGACCGCCCTCAAGGCGGTCGGCACGGAGGCCGGGACCCCGGCCAAGCGCGGCGCGGCGGCCAAGAAGGCGGCGACGCCGGACGGCGGCGACGAGGTGGTGCCCGCCGAGCTCGAGGACATCAGCGTCGAGGAGCTGGCCGCAGCCGTGCCCGAGGGCGAGGTGGCTGGCGCCGACGTGGTGGTGGAGATCGACGCCGACGAGGTCGTGGTCACGGTCGGCAAGAAGCTGACCCTGGACGACGTCGACGAGAACGCCTTCGAGCCGGCCAAGGTCGCGCCGCTGGAGAAGGAGCTGGTCGAGGACCAGGGCTTCGTCCTCTCCACCGCCGACGACGCCGATGAGCCCGAGCAGCAGGTCATGGTGGCGGGCGCGACCGCCGACCCGGTCAAGGACTACCTGAAGCAGATCGGCAAGGTCGCGCTGCTGAACGCCGAGATGGAGGTCGAGCTCGCCAAGCGGATCGAGGCCGGCCTCTTCGCGGACGAGAAGATCAACGACCCCAAGGTCAAGACCAAGGCCTCCCAGCGTGAGGACTTCGAGTGGATCGCCGAGGACGGCCGGCGGGCCAAGAACCACCTGCTGGAGGCGAACCTGCGCCTGGTGGTGAGCCTGGCCAAGCGCTACACCGGCCGCGGCATGCTGTTCCTGGACCTCATCCAGGAGGGCAACCTGGGTCTGATCCGGGCGGTGGAGAAGTTCGACTACACCAAGGGCTACAAGTTCTCGACCTACGCGACGTGGTGGATCCGGCAGGCCATCACTCGCGCGATGGCCGACCAGGCCCGCACCATCCGCATCCCGGTGCACATGGTCGAGGTCATCAACAAGCTGGCCCGCGTGCAGCGGCAGATGCTGCAGGACCTGGGCCGTGAGCCCACCCCGGAGGAGCTCGCCAAGGAGCTCGACATGACCCCGGAGAAGGTCGTCGAGGTGCAGAAGTACGGGCGCGAGCCAATCTCGCTGCACACCCCGCTGGGCGAGGACGGCGACTCCGAGTTCGGCGACCTGATCGAGGACTCCGAGGCGGTCGTGCCCGCCGACGCCGTCAGCTTCACGCTCCTGCAGGAGCAGCTGCACGACGTCCTGGACACCCTCAGCGAGCGCGAGGCCGGTGTGGTCTCGATGCGCTTCGGGCTGACCGACGGCCAGCCCAAGACGCTGGACGAGATCGGCAAGGTCTACGGGGTCACCCGCGAGCGGATCCGCCAGATCGAGTCCAAGACCATGAGCAAGCTGCGGCACCCGTCGCGCTCGCAGGTCCTCCGGGACTACCTGGACTGAGCAGCCCGCCGGCTGACGACGACAGCGCCCCCGCTCCTCCGAGCGGGGGCGCTGTCGTGTCCGGGGGTCTGGTGGGCCGAGCGCCCGCCGCCGTGGACCGTCGCGGCTCCCAGGACGGCGGACGCCCTGCTCCGGCTGGAGCGCTCGCCGAGCGGCCCGTGATCGAAAGCTGTCAGTGCGGTCGTCCGGTGGCGGTCCTCCCGAACCGGTGCGGGACTGCGGACGGGAGGAGGCTGAGGGGGATCATCACCAGCCGACGAGGGTGAGGACGCCGGTCGTGGCGATCGCGATCGCGCTCGTCCACGAGACGATGGCGACGACCTGCCAGAGGATGACCCAGTGCTTGGGAACCCCCGAAGCCACGAAGAACGCGGCAGTCAGCATGGTCGGGAGGGCGAGCGGGGCGAGGATGCTCGCCCCGGGGACGCCGAAGCGGACCATCCAGCCACGGAGCCGCGCTCGGCCCTTCGCGCGCCTGGTCGGCTTCGCGTTCGTGTCGTCTGCCTGCTCCGCACCCTGGTCGACGACGACGGCAGTAGCTGCAGGCGCTCCCGCGTGCGACCTGGTGCCTCCACCCTGTCCGCCGACGGCCGCTGCGACGACGGGACGGTCAGCCCGTGCTCTCCCGGTTCCCGCCGCGCGGCGGGCGACGACACCTTCACGGAGGCGTGAACCGAGGACCACCACGCCGAGGACGCAGAGGATGTTGCCCGTCGCGGCGGCGACCGCGGCTACGATCGGGTTGATCCCAGCGATGATGCCGAAGGCCGCCGCACCCTCACCCTCGATGTAGGGGACCGCGCCGGCGAGAGCGACGATCAAGGGTTGGAGGATGTCGGGCACCTGCGCGATGAAGTCTTGCAACCACTCGTACGGGTTGTCCATGTCGGGTCTTCCTCGAGATGTCGGTTCACGCCGGCCGAGTGACCGCCGTGAGGGTGCATGAGGAGTAGAGACCGTGTTGTCGGCACAGGGTCAAGTGACCTCTCGGACGCGTCTGCAGGCCGGTGCTCCGTCTGACTCTGCGCCTGGCGCAGGGTCCTGGTGCTCATCACGGCCGCTGCCGGGGCTTCCGGAGCGAACGACGAACGGAGTCAGGTGATGGCGTGGAGCACGAGCGAGGTGGCGGACCTCGCCGGGACGACGGTGAACACGGTCCGGCACTACCACCGATCCGGCCTGCTGGAGCAGCCTGAGCGGAAGTCCAACGGTTACAAGCAGTACGGCGCCCGCCACCTCGTGCGGCTGCTGCAGATCCGACGGCTCCGTGACCTCGGGGTGCCGCTCGCGCAGATCGAGTCAGTGGGGCTCGGAGCGGCTGCACCATCGGCGGCCCTGCTCTCCATCGACGCCGACCTGGCCGCGAGCATCGAACGACTGCAGCGTTCCCGCGCTGAGATCCGGGCGATCCTGGAAGGGACGACGGCCACCGACGTGCCCTCGGGCTTCGCCGACCTCGCCGGCCGGCTGTCCGGCCCGGAGCGGTCTCTCATGCTCGTGTACGCCCAGCTCTACGACGAGTCGGCCATGGCTGACCTCAAGGAGATGGTGGAGGCGGAGCCGGCAGACGCAGGCGTCGAGTTCGACGCGCTACCGGCGACTGCAGACGAGGCCACCCGGCAGCGGGTCGCCGAGACCCTCGCCCCGCAGCTCGCCCAGAACCTCAGCGACTACCCGTGGCTGAGCGACCCGGCGGCCCACCTCTCGAAAGGACTCGAGGTCACCCGGGAGACGTTCCTCGAGACGGTCAGGGAGCTCTTCAACCAGGCACAGCTGGACGTCCTCGCGCGAGCGGGCGTCATCGCGACCCGGCGCGCCAGCGGGCTGAGCGACGAGAGGGCAGGACGGCCGCAGGAGAAGGGCCGTGGTGACTGACCACCGGCATCCGGCGACGCTGGTGGAGCGCTAGATGTCCTGACGGCCGAGCGAGCGCGGTGATCTGTCCATCTGCACGGCCTGACCACACCGTGCAGTGGCGCACTCGGCATCAGGTCGGTCGAAGGGTCGCGCCGCCTGGCCCCACGCGATCTGCCCCACCAGGGCTCCGGGGTGTGCTAGACCTCTCCTGTCATCGCCACCGACAGGGAGCTCAGCGCACATGAAGAGACGCATCATCACCGGGATGGTCGCAGGGGTTGCCGCTGCGCTGACGTTGGGGACGCCCGCACAGGCCGCCGTCCCGAGAGCCACCGTCGTCTACTCCTCCAGCTCCTACATCACGAACCGCTTCAGCGTCCACGACCAGAACATCGCGATCCTGGCGTGCACGACGGTGAACCAGGTGAGAGCGGACGGCACGGGTAAGGCGCTCCCGTACCCGGGCTGCACCCCCAAGGTGGAGGGCGACGGCGGCGTCGCCTACTCCCGTGACGGGGTCACCGTCGGCCAGACGATGACCTTGCACAACACCATGACCGGCGCGCCAGAGGTGGACTCGAGGCTCTACCTGAGCCGCGGCGGCGAGTACCTCGAGAGCACGGACGTGGGCGCCCTCGAGTACTCCACGAACCCGGACCGCAGGGCCCGCTACGGCACCCGTTCCGCCAGCAGCTGCGTCACCAGGGGCCTGGGCGCGGACGCCTCCTACCGGGGCCTCCTCGACACGTCCCTGCCGTCGCTGGCTGCTGGCCCGGACCAGTCCTGGTACGTCGCCGACCGGGACGGGAACACGATCTACCACGTCGACAAGGCTGGCAAGGTGTCGGTTCTGGCTGTGCTGCCGGCAGTCACCATCACCGTGTCCAAGGCCCTGGCGAAGGCATCAGGTTGGCCGTCCTGCGTGGTCGGCACGAAGGTGGCCTTCGAGGCTGCGCCCGCGGAGGTCGAGGTCCGACGTGACGGCACCGTGTACGTCGCCGGACAACCCCGCCTCAGGTCGGGCGCCACGGCGACCTCGAGCGTCATCTACGCGATCAGCCCGACCACCAGGAAGGTGGAGGTGCTTCCCCAGCGCTACACCGGCCCCGTTGATCTGGCGGTCGGGACGAGCGGTCGCCTCTTCGTCGCCCACCCACATCTCGGCCGCATCTCGGTGATCCGGAAGGGCAAGTCCTCGACGTACATGAGGCTGCCGCGGGTCTTGGCGCTCGAGACCGACAACCGCGGGCGTCTGCATGCCGTGCGCGAGGCCGGAGCCGACCCGCAGAAGACCCCCGCCACGGTCGTCCGGATCAGGTGAGGGGGGCGCTCAGATCGACAGGGCGGGGCACGCGACGCGAACTCCGGGTGGTACCAGCCGCGCCCCGGCTACCGACTACGTTGCCGGTCGACCCCCAGGCACAGGGCGGCGCCGAACACCAGCGCGACTGACAGCAGGTCTGCCGCATGCACTCCGTGGTTGTAGGTGATGCTGAGGAGCACGGGCCCCTCGACGGCTCTGCTGAGTGGCAGCCACACGACTGCCGCCACCAAGAAGACCGCGGCGAGGGCGAGTCGACGCGGACGCTTGTTCACCGGTCGAGGTTAGCCGTGCCTCCCGACGACCGGTCCGAGCAGGGAGATGACGTGCGTCACCGCTGCTGCTTTGTCTCAGCTGCGCGCATGCTGTAGAACGGTCCGTGGTTCGCTGACGTGGCCGGGATCCGAGGTCACTCCCCTCCCGCCCTGCGGAGGCGAGCTCGGGAAACGGCAGAAGCCGCTGGGACGAGCGCGGGTGGGGGCACCCTCGCCGTCGCTCTGTGGCTGATCGGGGGCTGCCGTGACCTGGGCTGCTGGCGACAGGGGTGGCTGCCCGACCGATCAGTGCGCCAGCGAGCGTGGATCAGGCCTTCTCCGCTCGCGGCCGTCGTCACGGACCACCCGCTCATCTTCCTGCCGTTCGTCAGCTCGGCCTTCGTGCCCGCTGCCACCAGCCCGGCCCGGTGCGCGCGTCGGCCGAGCACCAGCCGGTGACCTCCATCGTCGACGCGCTCCGGGACCTGCTGGCCGGCTGCCGGGTCGACGGCGACCTCGGGGCCCCGCTGGCCTGGTGCGTCGCCATCGGTGTCGCCACGTACCTCGTCGCCACCCGGGCCCACCGGCGGACGACCTCCTGGGCCGGGCCGGCCTGGACGCCTCCGGTGTCCCGCGCGGGAAGCGCACGACCCCTCCGTCGACGAGGACGGAGGGGTCGGGCGGTCGAGCTCTGGGAGTCCGAACTACTTGATCTTGGCGGACTCGTCGTGGATCTCGAGCGCCACCTGCTTGAGCTTGTCGGCGTGCTCCTTGCCGTGGTGGGCGCAGAACATGAGGTCGAACCCGCTGGCCAGAGTGACGCGGACGTATGCCTGAGCTCCGCACCGATCGCAACGATCGGCGGCAGTCAACTCGGCACCTTCGATGACTGAAGTGCTCACGGGAGGCCTCGCTTCCTGATGATCAGAATTGATCTTCGTACTGGGGTGGGGACTTGCCGGTGGTGGTTGGTGCCTGGCTGGCCCCGTCCCCCTCCGTTGTAGTCAACATCCAATCAGGCTCCGATCATTCCCTCTTCCCATCTCGGAGCCGTGTCTCTTGTGTAACAACTGCCGCCCCCGTCCCCGGGGAACCGGCAGCCCGTCGTGTGCTGGGAACACCTCCGGAGCAGTCAGCCTACGTTCCGGGTTCAAAGGGCCGTCGGGGGTACCCTCGCCGCGTGCCTGCCGCCACCCCGACGACCGAGAACCGCGAGTACGAGGCCCGCCACCTGCTGGTCCTCGAAGGTCTCGAGGCGGTCCGCAAGCGGCCGGCGATGTACATCGGCTCCACCGACACGCGGGGCCTGATGCACTGCCTGTGGGAGATCATCGACAACGCCGTGGACGAGGCGCTCGGCGGGCACGGCCGGGAGATCTCGGTCACCCTCCGCGCCGACGGCGGCATCGCGGTCACCGACCACGCCCGTGGCATCCCCGTCGACATCGAGCCGCGGACGGGCCTGTCCGGGGTCGAGGTGGTCTTCACCAAGCTGCACGCCGGGGGCAAGTTCGGCGCAGGCTCCTACAACGCCACCGGTGGCCTGCACGGTGTCGGCGCCTCGGTGGTGAACGCGCTGTCCACCCGGCTGGACGTCGAGGTCGACCGGCTGGGGGCGACCTGGACGATGTCGTTCCGGCGCGGGGTGCCGGGCACCTTCGACGGGCCGGGTCCTGACGCGCTGTTCACCCCGGGCGGGTCGCTGCGCAAGGCGGGCCGGGTGGCCAAGGGCAGGACGGGCACCCGGGTCGTGTACTGGCCGGACCGGCAGATCTTCCTCGCCGGCGCCCAGCTCTCGCTGACCGAGCTGCACAACCGGGCCCGCCAGACCAGCTTCCTGGTGCCCGGTCTCGCCCTGCACGTCACCGACGCCCGGACCGAGGACGTCGTCCAGGAGACCTTCCTGCACGAGGGCGGCATCTCGGAGTACTGCGAGTACCTGGCGCCGGACCGGTCGCTGACCGACGTCATCCGGTTGCAGGGCACCGACCGGTTCACCGAGACGGTGCCGATGCTCGACGACGCCGGCCACATGGAGCCGACCGACGTGGAGCGCGAGCTCGACGTCGACGTCGCCGTGCGCTGGGGCGAGGGCTACGACACCACGTTGCGCTCCTACGTCAACATCATCGCCACGCCGAAGGGCGGCACCCACGTCGCCGGCTTCGAGCGCGCGCTGACCAAGACCGTCGGCGCCGCGCTGCAGGGCAAGCGGCTGCTCAAGGCCGGCGAGGAGGTGGTCAAGGACGACGTGCTGGAGGGCCTGACCGCCGTCGTCACGGTCCGGCTGGCCGAGCCGCAGTTCGAGGGGCAGACCAAGGAGGTGCTGGGCACCCCGGCGGTCTCCCGGCTGGTCGCCAAGGTCGTCGACCGCGAGCTGGCCGCCTTCCTCGGCTCCACCAAGGCCGGTCCCAAGGCGCAGGCGCGCTCGGTGCTGGAGAAGGTCGTCGGCGCCTCCCGCGCGCGGGTGGCCGCCCGGGCGCACCGGGAGGCGACGCGGCGCAAGAACGCGCTGGAGTCCTCGTCGCTGCCCGCCAAGCTGGTGGACTGCCGCAGCAACGACGTCGACCGCTCGGAGCTGTTCATCGTCGAGGGCGACTCGGCGCTGGGCACCGCCAAGCTGGCCCGGAACTCGGAGTTCCAGGCCCTGCTGCCGATCCGCGGCAAGATCCTCAACGTGCAGAAGGCCTCCGTCGGCGACATGCTGAAGAACGCCGAGTGCGCCTCGATCATCCAGGTGGTGGGGGCGGGCAGCGGCCGCAGCTTCGAGATGGAGGCGGCGCGCTACGGCAAGATCATCTTCATGGCCGACGCGGACTCCGACGGCGCGCACATCCGCTGCCTGCTGGCCACGCTGTTCTTCCGCTACATGCGGCCGCTGGTCGACGCCGGCCGGGTCTACACCGCCGTGCCGCCGCTGCACCGCTTCGAGCTGACCAACCCGCGCAAGGGGATGGACCGCTACATCTACACCTACTCCGACGCCGAGTACCAGCGCAAGGCGGCCGAGCTGACGAAGAAGGGGCTCAACTTCAAGGAGCCCCAGCGCTACAAGGGCCTGGGCGAGATGGACGCCGACCAGCTGGCCGAGACGACGATGAGCCCGCGGCACCGCACCCTGCGGCGGATGACCGTCGACGACGGGCTGATGGCCGAGACGGTGTTCGAGATGCTGATGGGCAACGAGGTGGCACCGCGCCGCGAGTTCATCATCGACGGCGCCTACTCCCTGGACGCCGCCGCGATCGACGCGTAGCCGTCCCGCTCGGGGCCCGCTGCTGGTCGTCCGCCCGCCTGTCCCGGAGGGTCGGGCACCCGTGGGTCCGCCACTTCACACCCGTGCGAAGGGCCCCACACCCCGTGGAAGGGGCGCGACGACCACCGCCGGGGTGTGACGTGGGGGACCCACCGGGGACCGGACCCGCCGCCGGGGCTCGCGCGGGGGCTAGCCGAGGCTCGCGGCGGGGACGCGGCGCGGCCGCAGCGTCAGCACCAGGCTGGCGACGACGTAGTAGGCGACGTAGGCCAGGGAGAGCCCGATCGCGAGCAGGCTCGGGTCGGGCATGCCCGCCAGGATGACGGCGTACAGCACCACCCAGGCGGCCGCGAGACCGAGGTTGAGCCGGCGCGCGTACGGGGTGCGCGAGGGGTAGAGGTAGTGCACCGGCACGAAGACCAGGACCGAGCACACCAGCAGCACGGTGGCGGTGACCGCCGGCGACAGGTCGAGCACGACGGTGTAGAAGGCGACGACGTTCCAGTAGCTGGGGAAGCCGAGGAAGGCGTGGTCGGCGGTCTTGGCGTCGGCCCGGCAGAACTGCACGCAGGAGGCCAGGAGCGGGACGGCGGCCAGCACCAGGCCCCAGCGGCCGTCGGGGAGGTAGCCGCCGGCCCAGAGCAGCACGACCGGCACGAAGGCGTAGGTCAGGTAGTCGACGATGTCGTCCAGCCGCGCCCCGTCGAAGCCGGGGATGGTCTCCTTCACCCGCAGCCGACGGGCCAGCAGCCCGTCGGTGCCGTCCACGACCAGGGCGGCGAGCAGGATCCAGAGCGCCTCGACGGTCCGCCCCTCGACGGCGGCCAGCACGGCCAGCAGGCCGAGGACGGCGCCGCTGGCCGTGTAGAGGTGCAGGGCCCAGCCGGCCGCGACCAGCCCGCGGGAGACGGTGCCGGGGGGCGCGGCGGCGTCGGTGGTCTGCACGGAGCTCCTCCTGGGGGTGGCCGGCGCCTGGGTGGTCCGGTCCGGCGGGAGTCTTCCACAGCCCGGGCCGTCCGGCCCGCTGCCGCGACCGGTCGCGGTCCCGGTCACGCCTCAGAGCTCGGGCTGGGCCCCGCGGTGCTGGACCGCCGCGGCGCCGGCGGCCACGCCGGCCTCGCAGGCCCGACCCAGGTCGCCGTCGGTGAGCAGGGCGGCGGCCGCGGCGCCGACGAAGGCGTCGCCCGCCCCGGTGGTGTCGACCACCTCGACCCGGGCGCTGGCCCGCGCGCCGGAGCCGGCGGGGGAGGCGAAGACGGCGCCGTCGCCGCCCAGGGTGATGACCACCGACCGGCAGTGGTCGGCCAGCAACGCCAGCAGGGCGTCGGCGCCCTCGGGCTGGGCGCCGAGGGCCGCGGCCAGGTCGGCGGCCTCGTGCTCGTTGACCACCAGCGGGTCGCACAGCGCCAGCAGCTCCGGTGCCGCCGCCCGGTACGGGGCCAGGTTGTGCACGAACCGGACGTCGTGCGCGGAGGCCCAGGCTGCGGCGGCCTCGACGCAGGCGACGGACAGCTCGCCCTGGGTCAGCACCAGCCCGGCGTCGTGCACGCCGTCGAGGCCGCCGGTCACCTGGGCGGGGGTCAGCGCCGCGTTGGCCCCGCCGGTGACCACGATGCAGTTCTCGCCCGTCTCGTCGACCAGGACGGTCGCCCCGCCGGACTCCACGTCGGTCAGCCGGAGCAGCTGGTCCAGCTCGACGCCGCGCCGCCCCAGCTCCTCGACCAGCATGCCGCCGGCCGCATCGGTGCCGACGGCCCCGACGAGGACGCTGCGGGCGCCGGCCCGGGCCACGGCGCAGGCCTGGTTGGCGCCCTTGCCGCCGGGTGAGGTCCGCGAGCCCAGGGCCAGCACGGTCTCACCCGGGCCAGGGATCCGGGCGACGTGCAGCGAGGTGTCGGCGTTGACCGACCCGACGACCACGACGGCGCTCATGCCGGGCGCACCATGTCGAAGCGGGCGTCGGCGGTGACCGCGAAGTAGGTGCTCGGTCCGCCGCCGCGCAGCACCGGCTCGGCCCGGGCGGTGTCGTAGACGCCCTCGACCAGCAGGTCCTCGTCGATGTGCACCGCGACCACCTCGCCGAGGCTGAGCCAGGCGTCGACGTCGGCGCCGTGCTGGTCGGTCAGCCGGATCGACTGGGTCAGCCGGCACTCGAAGCTGACGGGCGCACCCGCCACCCGGTCGGGGCGGACGTCGACCGAGGGCGCCCCGTCGAGGCCGGCGAGCGCGAACTCGTCCACGTCGGGGCCGACGGTGGCCGCGGTGGCGTTCATCGCCTCGGCCTGGCCGCGGGTGACCAGGTTCCAGGTGAACTCGGGGATCTCGGCGAGGTTGCTCACCGTGTGTTTGTACCCCGTGCTGGAGAACCCGACGATCGGCGGGGTGTAGTTGAAGGCGTTGAAGAAGCTGTAGGGGGCGACGTTGCGGACGCCGGCCGCCGACACCGTGGACACCCAGCCGATCGGCCGCGGCCCGACGATCGCGTTGAACGGGTCGTGGGGGAGCCGGTGGCCCTCCGCCGGCCGGTAGAAGTGGCTGCCGCTCACAGCAGCTGGGTCAGGGCGCCGGTGTCGACGTCGTAGAGGAAGCCGCCGACCGTCGCCCTCCCGGCGAGGTGGGGGTGCTCCCGGAGCAGGGTCACGTCCTCGACGAGCCGGGCGTGCTGGTCGGGGGAGGCGCCGAGGGTGAGGTCGCTGAGGTCCTCCCCGGTGCTCGCCCGGGCCTTGGCGACGATGTCGGCGTCCTCGCCGCTGGCCATCGCGCAGCGCGTGTGCGGCACGACGAGGATGCGCTGCACGCCGAGCAGGTGCACCCCGAGCACGCAGCCGACGAGCGCATCGGGGGTGATCCGTCCGCCGGGGGTGCGGATGATCTTGGCGTCGCCGATCCGGAGCCCGATCATCCCGAGCGGCTCGATCCGGGAGTCCATGCAGGTGACCATCGCGACGCCCGCCCGGGCGATGCCGTCGAAGCCGCCGTCGGCGAACCCGGCCTGGTACTCGGCGTTGCGGGTCAGCAGGTCGGCGAAGCCGGACTCGGCCGGGGTGGGTGCGCTCACGCCGCTCAGCGTAGGACCGTCGCCGGCCGGTCCGGGCTCATGTCCGGGGCGAGGACACCGCTGCGATCGGCTGCGCGGTCGGGGTGCCCGAGCCGTCCCGGCGGCCCTCCGCGGGCGGCAGCTCGACGGGTGCGCCGCTCGCCGCCGCGGCCAGGGCCGGGACCGGGCCGGCCCAGGCCAGCAGCAGGGTGTCCTCGCCCCGCAGGAAGCGGTGGCAGCGGACGCCACCGGTCGCCCGGCCCTTGGCCGGGTACTCGCTGAACGGGGTCACCTTGACCGTGCCCGCGTCGGTGCCCGGCAGCGCGGTCGAGCTGCCGGCGACCGTGACCACCAGCGCGTCCGCCGAGGCGACCGTGCCGAAGAACACGGCCCGGGCCCCGGGGGCCAGCTTGATGCCGGCCATCCCGCCGCCGGCCCGGCCCTGCGGCCGGACGAGGGAGGCCGGGAAGTGCAGCAGCTGGGCGTCGCTGGAGACGAAGACCAGCTCGGCGTCGGGACTGGTCAGCTCCACGGCGCCGACGACGGTGTCGCCGGGCTCCAGCCGGACCACCTCCCAGGCGTCCTTGGCCAGCACCTCGGCGTTCACCCGCTTGACCACCCCGGCCGCGGTCCCCAGGGCCAGGCCCGGCGACTCGGGGGAGAGGGTGGTCAGGGCCAGCGGCTGCTCGTCGGCCTCGAGGGTGACCAGCTCGCTGACGTGGGTACCGCCCTGCAGGTTGGGGGCGTTGGCCGTCGTCGGCACGGTGGGCAGGTCGAGCGCGCTGACCCGCACCAGCCGGCCGGCACTGGTCAGCAGCCCCACGTCGCCCCGGGCCGTGCCGAGGACGGTGGAGCGCAGCACGTCGTGGTTGGTCCGGCCGCCACCCTCGGGCAGCGGCTCCGCGTCGGCGGTCCGGGCCAGCAGCCCGGTGGTGGAGAGCAGGATGCGGCAGGGGTCGTCGCTGACCTCGAGCGGGGTGGCCGCTGCCGTGGTCGGCACCCCGCTGGAGGCCAGCAGGATGGTCCGCCGGGGGCTGCCGTGCGCCTTGGCCATGCCCGCCAGCTCGTCACCGACCAGGCTCCGGAGCCGGTCGGCGTCGTCGAGGATGGCGCTCAGCTCGGCGATCTCGCCGGTCAGGGAGTCCCGCTCGGTCTCCAGCTCCAGCGTGCTGAACCGGGTCAGCCGGCGCAGCGGCATCTCCAGGATGTAGTTGGCCTGCAGCTCGCTGAGCTCGAAGGCCTCCCGCAGCCGGGTCCGGGCCGCGGCGGTGTCGTCGCTGCCGCGGATGATGGCGATGACGTCGTCGATGTCCAGGATGGCCAGGATCAGGCCCTGCACCAGGTGCAGCCGCTCCTCGGCCTTGCGGCGGGCGAATGCGGTGCGGCGCCGGGTGACCTCGTAGCGGTGCTCGAGGAAGACCGTCAGCAGGTCGCGCAGGCTCAGCGTCCGCGGCTGCCCGTCGACCAGCGCCACCGCGTTGATGGCGAAGTTGTCCTCCATCTTGGTCAGCTTGTAGAGCTGCTCGAGCAGGGCCTCGGGGTTGAAGCCGTTCTTGACCTCGATGACCAGCCGGGTGCCGTTGGTGGAGAGGTCGGTGAGGTCCTTGACGTCGGCGATGCCCTGCAGCTTCCGTGCGGTGACCAGGGTCTTGATCTGCTCGATCACCCGCTCCGGTCCCACCATGTAGGGCAGCTCGGTGACCACGATGCCCTTGCGCCGGGGGTGCACCTGCTCGATGCGGGCGCTCGCGCGGATGCGGAAGGAGCCCTTCCCGGTCCGGTAGGCGTCCCGGATGCCGTCGAGGCCGATGATCTTGCCGCCGCTGGGCAGGTCCGGTCCGGGGATGAACCGCATCAGCGCGTCGACCTCGGCCTCGGGGTGGCGGATCAGGTGCCGCAGGGCCTGCACCACCTCGACGAGGTTGTGCGGGGCGCAGTTGGTGGCCATCCCGACCGCGATGCCGGAGGCGCCGTTGACCAGCAGGTTGGGGAAGGCGGCCGGCAGCACGGTCGGCTCGACGTCCTTGCCGTCGTAGTTGGGCTTGAAGTCGACGGTGTCGGCGTCGAGGCCGTCGGTCATCGCGGCGGCGGCGGTGGCCATCCGGCACTCGGTGTAGCGCATGGCGGCCGGGCCGGAGTCCAGCGAGCCGAAGTTGCCGTGCCCGTCGACCAGCGGCAGCCGCATCGTCCAGGGCTGGGCGGTGCGGACCAGGGCGTCGTAGATGGCGGTGTCGCCGTGCGGGTGGTACAGACCCATCACCTGGCCGACGACGCGCGCGCACTTCACGTGGGCTCGGTCCGGCCGGACGCCCATCTCGTTCATGGAATAGAGGATCCGGCGCTGCACCGGCTTCAGGCCGTCGCGGGCGTCGGGCAGGGCACGGGAGTAGATGACCGAGTACGCGTACTCCAGGAAGCTCGTCTGCATCTCGGAGGAGACGTCGACGTCGAGGATCCGCTCGACGAAGTCGTCGTCCGGCGGGGGCGCGGTGCGGCTACTGCGCGCCATGGCGTGCTCCGTGCTCGTTCACACAGCGATTCTGCCTGCCGGAGTGCACCGCCCCGATCACCGTGCACGGGGGCGGGACCCGTGTCGGCGCGGCCTTGCGCCCTGAGCTCGTCGAAGGGCCTTCGACAGGCTCAGGCCGCGGGGACGGGCTCAGGCCGCGGGGACGGGCTCAGGCCGCGGGGACGGGCTCACCAGACGAAGTCGGAGTCCCGGAACTCGCCGGGGGAGCGCTCCTGGCGGGCCTCCTCGGCCTCACGGAGCTCGACCCGGCGGGTCTTGCCGCTGATCGTCTTGGGCAGCTCGCCGAACTCCAGCCGGCGGACCCGCTGGTAGGGCGCCAGCTGCGCGCGGGCGTGCTCGAGGATCGAGCGGGCGGTGCCGGCGTCTGGTGGGTGCCCGGCGGCCAGGACGACCCACGCCTTGGGCACGGCGAGCCGGATGGCGTCGGGGGCGGCGACGACGGCGGCCTCGGCCACGGCGGGGTGCTGGATCAGCACCGACTCCAGCTCGAACGGGCTGATCTTGTAGTCGCTGGACTTGAACACGTCGTCGGCCCGACCGACGTAGGTCAGGTAGCCGTCGGCGTCCCGGCTGACCACGTCACCGGTGTGGTAGACGCCGCCGGTGAAGGACTCGGTGTTGAGCTCGTCGTCGAAGCCGTCCGCGGTCTTCTTGTAGCCCTTCATGAGGGCGACGGGCCGCGGCTCCAGCCGCAGGCACAGCTCGCCCTCGGTGTCGCTGACCTCCCCGGTGGCCGGGTCGACCAGCACGACGTCGTAGCCGGGCAGTGGCCGGCCCATCGAACCGGTCTTGACCGGCGCGCCGGGCGGGTTGCCGACCTGGGCGGTCGTCTCGGTCTGGCCGTAGCCGTCGCGGATGGTCAGCCCCCAGGCGTCCCGGACCCGGTCGATCACCTCGGGGTTGAGCGGCTCGCCGGCGCTGAGCAGCTCGCGCAGCGACGTGCGGGTGGCGCCGAGGTCGGTCTGGACGAGCATCCGCCACACGGTCGGTGGTGCGCAGAAGGTCGTCACGTCGCAGCGGACGAGCACCTCCAGCAGCGCCTCGGGGTCGAACCGGGCGTAGTTGTGCACCAGCACCGTGGCCCCGGCCAGCCAGGGGGTGAAGAAGTTGCTCCAGGCGTGCTTGCCCCAGCCCGGGGAGGAGATGTTGAGGTGCACGTCGCCGGGCCGGAGACCCATCCAGTACAGGGTCGAGAGGTGCCCGATCGGGTAGGACGTCTGGCTGTGCTCCACCAGCTTCGGCAGGGCGGTGGTGCCGGAGGTGAAGTAGAGCAGCGCCGGGTCGTCGCCCCTGCTGATCCCCGGAAGGTGGCGGTCGGCGTGCAGGAAGTCCTCGACGCGGCGGTAGTCCAACCAGCCCTCCGCGACGTCGTCCCCGCCGACGACCAGTCGACCGAGCGGCAGGTCGACCGCGGCGAACTTCTCGACGTCGGCGTGACCGGCGATGAGCATCCGCGCGTCCCCGCGGCCCACCCGGTCGGCCAGGTCCGCGGCGGACAGCTGTGGCGTGGCCGGGATGATGACTGCTCCCAGCCGGATCGCGCCCAGCATCACCTCCCACAGCGGGACGACGTTGCCGAGCACGAGGAGCAGCCGGTCGCCCCGACGCAGGCCGAGGTGGTGCAGGTACTGGGCGACGGCGACGGAGCGGTCGGCCAGCTCGCGGAAGGTCAGCCGCGCCTCGCTGCCGTCGTCCTCCAGGACCCAGAGCGCCAGGCCGTCCGGGTTCTCCTCGGCCAGCCCGTCGAACCACTCGGTGGCGAAGTTGAACAGGGGGAGCTCGGGCCAGCTGAAGCCGGCGTGCGCGACCTCGTAGTCCTCCCGGTGCTGGACCAGGAAGTCGCGGGCCGCTCGGAGCTGGCAGTTCAACGAGGGCATACCGGTGACGCTACCCGCCCAGCGCTGCCACTGGTCCGCACGGCCCGTGCTCCGGACACGCCACCGACGACGCGACCACGTCGTTCAGGGCGTGCCGGGGGTGGGGCGGGGCATCCGGACGTCGGGGGCGCCGAGCCGGGCGGCGTCGGCGGTGAGGTCGTCCGGTTGGGACTGGGACTCCCGCTCGGCGGCGACGCGCAGCCGGTAGTGCTCGACCTCGCGGGCGACGTCAGCGGCGTCCCAGCCGAGCACCGGCGCGACCAGGGCGGCGACCTCCGGGGCGGCGGCGAGGCCGCGGTCCCAGGTCTCGATGGAGATCCGGGTGCGGCGGGCCAGCAGGTCGTCCAGGTGCAGCGCGCCCTCGTGCGAGGCGGCGTAGACGATCTCGACCTGCAGGTACTCCGGCGCGCCGGGCAGCGGGGTGAGCAGCTCCGGTCGGCCCTCGGCGACCCCGAGCAGCTCGGGCAGCAGCGAGCCGTACCGCTTGAGCAGGTGCTCCACGACCGGCTGCCGCAGTCCCGTCTGCTCCGCCAGCAGCGCGCGGGCGTTCCACAGGCCGTGGTAGCCGTCGGCGCCGACCAGCGGCACCTCCTCGGTGCACGAGGCCGGCACCTTCTGCGGCAGCTCGCGGACCACCGCGTCGACGGCGTCGGCGGCCATCACCCGGTAGGTCGTGTACTTGCCGCCGGCGACCATCACCAGCCCGCGGACGGGGGAGGCGACGGCGTGCTCCCGGGAGAGCTTCGAGGTCGAGTCCGACTCCCCGGCCAGCAGCGGCCGGAGCCCGGCGTAGACGCCGACGACGTCGTCGCGGGTCAGCGGGTCGGCCAGCAGCTGGTTGGCGTGGCCGAGCAGGTAGTCGATGTCGGCCTGGCTGGCCGCCGGGTGCGCGCGGTCCTGCGCCCAGTCGGTGTCGGTGGTGCCCACGATCCAGTGCGCGCCCCAGGGCACGATGAACAGCAGGCTCTTCTCCGTCCGGGTGATCAACCCGGTGCGGGCGTTGATCCGGTTCCGCGGCACCACCAGGTGGACGCCCTTGGAGGCCCGGACGGTGAAGGGCGCGCGGCCGCCGAGCATCTCGTTGAGCTCGGCGATCCAGACCCCGGTGGCGTTGATGGTCTGCTTCGCCCGGATCTCCAGCTCGCGCCCGGACTCCAGGTCGCGGACGCGGACGCCGGCCACCCGGTCCTCCTCGCGCAGGAAGCCGACGACGCGGGTGCTGGTGGCCACGGCCGCGCCGTACTGGGCGGCGGTCCGGGCCAGCATCATGGTGTGCCGGGCGTCGTCGACCTGTCCTTCGTAGAACTCGATCGACCCGACCAGGGCGTCCCGGCTGGCGGAGGGGAAGAGCTCCAGGGTCTTCTTCCGGCCGTGGTGGCGCAGGTGGTGCGGGACCCCGCGGCCCGCCCCCATCACGTCGTAGACCCCGATGCCCAGGCCCGCGTAGGCGCGGTCGAGCACCCGGCGGCGGAGGGGGTAGAGGAACGGGACCGGGTGAGCGAGGTGCGGGCTGATCCGGTTGAGGGCCAGCGAGCGCTCCTTGAGCGCCTCGAAGACCAGCGCGAAGTTCAGCTGCTCCAGGTACCGCAGCCCGCCGTGGAACAGCTTGGTGGAGCGGCTGGAGGTGCCGGCGGCGAAGTCGCGCGCCTCGACCAGGCCCACCCGCAGGCCGCGGGTGACCGCGTCGAGCGCGGCTCCGGCGCCGGTCACCCCGGCGCCGATGACCAGCACGTCGAGCTCCTCGCCGGCCAGCCGGTCGAGCGCCGCGGCGCGGGCGGAGGGGCTGAGCGGGGCGGTCGTGGACAGCACGGAGGACCTCTCGGGACGGGGTGCGGGGGGAGGGGAGGGGCTAGACGTCGACCCAGTCCAGTGTGCGCTCGACGGCCTTGCGCCAGCCCCGGTGGCCGGCTCGGCGCTGCTCGTCGTCGATGGTGGAGCGCCAGCGCCGGTCCTCGTGCCAGTTGGCCCGCAGGTCCTCGGCCGAGGCCCAGAAGCCGACGGCCAGCCCGGCGGCGTAGGCGGCGCCGAGCGCCGTCGTCTCGGCCACCACCGGTCGGCTGACGTCGACACCCAGGGTGTCGGCCTGGATCTGCATGCACAGGTCGTTCGCGGTCACCCCGCCGTCGACCTTGAGCACCTCCAGGTGCACCCCGGAGTCGAGCTCCATGGCCGCGACGACGTCGCAGGACTGGTAGCAGATGGCCTCCAGGGTGGCCCGGGCGATGTGGGCGCTGGTGTGGAAGCGGGACAGCCCGACGATGGCGCCGCGGGCGTCGGAGCGCCAGTGCGGGGCGAACAGGCCGGAGAAGGCGGGCACGAAGTAGCAGCCGGCGGCGTCGGTGACCTGACGGGCCAGCACCTCGGAGTCCTCGGCGCCGCGGATCACGCCCAGCTGGTCGCGCAGCCACTGCACCGCCGAGCCGGTGACGGCGATGGACCCCTCGAGGGCGTACACCGGCTTGGCGTCCCCGAACTGGTAGCAGACCGTGGTCAGCAGCCCGTTCTCCGAGCGGGTCAGCTCCTCGCCGGTGTTCAGCAGCAGGAAGTTGCCGGTGCCGTAGGTGTTCTTGGCCTCCCCGGCCGCGAGGCAGACCTGGCCGACCATCGCCGCCTGCTGGTCGCCGAGCACCCCGCCGATCACCACCTCGCCGCCGAACGGACCGTCGGCCCGGGTGCGGCCGTACGCCTCCGGGTGCGACGAGGGCCGGATCTGCGGCAGCATCGCGCGCGGCACGCCGAAGAAGCCGACCAGCTCGTCGTCCCAGTCCAGGGTCTCCAGGTCCATCATCATCGTCCGGCTGGCGTTGGTGACGTCGGTGAGGTGCTGGCCGCCGTCCACGCCGCCGGTCAGGTTCCAGAGCAGCCAGCTGTCGGTGGTGCCGGCCAGTGCGTGCCCTGCCTCGGCCGCCTCCCGCAGCCCGTCGACGTTCTCGAGCAGCCACTGCAGCTTCCCGCCGGCGAAATAGGTGGCCGGTGGCAGCCCGGCGCGGTGCCGGATGACGTCGCCACGGCCGTCGCGGTCCAGGGCTGCGGCGATGTGATCGGTGCGGGTGTCCTGCCAGACGATCGCGTTGCTGAGCGGCTCACCGGTGCGGCGGTCCCAGACCACCGTCGTCTCGCGCTGGTTGGCCACCCCGACCGCGGCCAGGTCGTCGGCGTCCAGGCCGCACGTCTGGAGCGCGCCGGCGACCACCTGCTGCGTGTTGGCCCAGATCTCCGCCGCATCGTGCTCGACCCGGCCGTTGGCCGGCATGATCTGGCGGTGCTCGGTCTGGGCACGGCCGACCTCCCGGCCGTCGTGGGAGAACACCATGCACCGGGTGCTCGTCGTGCCGTGGTCGATTGCTGCGACGAAGTCGGCCATGCAGCGACCTTAGAGCCCCCGTCCGGGCCCCGGCCGCACCGCCTGCCGACCGTTCCGACGACAGGATCACCCGGGTCGACGGGGTCCTCGTTGCGTAGGCTGTGGCCGTGTCCGTGAGCCAGGTCGACCTCCCCCCGGGCTACCCGCGGGAGTGGGAGGCCGACGTGGTGCTGACCGACGGCGGGGTCGCGCGGCTGCGGCCGATCATGCCGTCGGACGCGCAGAAGCTGGTCGCCTTCTACGAGCGGGTCTCGCCGGAGTCGAAGTACCTGCGCTTCTTCGCCCCCTACCCCCGGCTGAGCTCGCGGGACGTCAAGCGCTTCACCGAGGTCGACTACGTCGACCGGGTCGCCTTCATCCTCACCGTGGGCGACGACATGATCGGCGTCGGCCGCTTCGACCGCACCGAGGACGACCGGGCCGAGGTCGCCTTCCTCGTCGAGGACGCCCACCAGGGCCGTGGCATCGCGCAGCTGCTGCTGGAGCACCTGGCTGAGGCCGCCCGCGAGCGGGGCATCACCGGCTTCGTCGCCGAGGTGCTGCCCGAGAACCGGCGGATGGCCCAGGTCTTCGCCGACGCCGGCTACCGGGTGTCCCGCGGCATCGAGGACGGCGTGCTCTCGGTGGAGTTCCCGATCCTGCCGACCGACACCTCGGTCGGGGTGATGGAGCGCCGGGAGCACCGGGCCGAGAGCGCGTCGGTGCACCGGCTGCTGCACCCGGAGCGGGTGGTCGTGCACGGCCCGGGCCGTCGCGTCCAGGGCCTGGTGAACGCGCTGCTCCGCGGCGGGTTCCGCGGCGAGGTGGTGGCGGTCAGCGCCGACGGCGCGCCGGTGGCCGGAGTGCCCACCGCCAGCTCGATCGCCACCGTGCCCGGCCGGCTGGACCTCGCGGTGCTCGCCGTCCCCACCTCCGAGCTGGGCGGGGTGGTCATCGACGCCGCGCACAAGGGTGCGCACGGCATCGTCGTGCTGACCGGCACCGACTCCCAGCCCGGCGACAACCGCACCGTGGTCAACCTGGCCCGGGCCTACGGCATCCGGGCGCTGGGCCCCGACGCGCTGGGCCTGGTCAACACCCAGCACGCGGTGGAGTTGAACGCCACCCCCGGCCCGATGCCGCGGACCGGCGGGGTCGGGCTCTTCTGCCAGTCGGCCGCCGTCGGCGTCGCCCTGCTCAACCACGCCGTCCGGCAGGACCTCGGGCTGTCCTCCTTCATCAGCACCGGCGACTACGCCGACGTCACCGGCAACGACGTCATGCAGTACTGGGAGGACGACGAGTCCACCCGCGTCTGCCTGATGTCGCTGGACTCGATCGGCAACCCGCGCAAGTTCAGCCGGATCACCCGCCGGCTCGCCCGGCGCAAGCCGGTGGTGGTCTTCGCTCCCGGTCGGACCAGCCGCTCGTCGCACTCCGGCGTCCGCGGCGGCCTCGGGCACGCCTCCGACGAGGCCGTGGACGCCCTGTTCCGCCAGGCCGGGGTGATGGTCGTCCACCGCCGTGGCGCCATGTTCGACATCGCGAAGATCGCCGCGCGGCAGCCGCTGCCCGGCGGTCCGCGGGTCCGGGTGGTCACCAACTCCGCCACCCTGGCCGCGCAGATGGAGCACACCATCGGAGCCGTCGGCCTGCTGCAGGAACGGTCCGTGCTGGTCGGCTCGGCGGCGACGCCGCAGGACTGGGTCGACGCGGCCCTGGCCGCCCTCGACGACCCGGCCTGCGACTCCGTCGTGTGCGCCGCGGTCAACGTCTACGAGGAGGGCACCGAGGACGTCATCGTCGCCCTGGACGGGGTCGCCGGCCGCTCGGCCAAGCCGCTGGTGGGGGTGTTCTTGGACTTCCACCCCCCGATGGTGAAGGAGAGCGCGGTCGACCTGCCGGGCGAGCTGCCGCGGTTCGACGCCCCGGCCGATGCCGTCCAGGCGCTCGCGGCGCTGACCGCGCACGCCCACTGGCGGACCCGGGACCCCGGCGCGGTCCCGCTGCTCGAGGTCGACACCGGCCGGGCCAAGCGGGTCGTCAACCGGGTCCTGTCGGGGCACCCGGCGGGGCGCGAGCTGAACGGTGCGGAGACCACCGAGCTGCTGCAGGCCTACGGCATCACCATGGTGCCGCGGTTCATCGTCTCCAGCCTCGACGAGGCGGTGGCGGTCGCCGACCGGTTGGGCTGGAACGTCGTCCTCAAGGGGACGGCCGGCTCGGTCCGCAGCCGGCCCGACCAGGCCGCCGTGCACCGGAACCTGATGGACCCCGGCGACATGGTGCACGCCTGGGCCGCCCTGGAGAACCTGACCCGGGCCCTCGGGCTGGGGGACGACGTGGGCAGCGTCGCCACCCCCGTCGTGCAGGCGATGGCGCCCCCCGGCGTGGCGCTGGTGGTGACGAGCCAGGAGGACGCGGCCTTCGGCCCGATCATCTCCCTGGGTCTGGAGGGCATCCCGACCGAGCTGCTCGGCGACACCGTCTACCGGGTGCCGCCGCTGACCACGGTCGACGCCGCCGCCATGGTCCGCGACCTCAAGGCGGCACCGACGCTGTTCGGCCGGCACGGCAGCCCGGGCGTCGACATCGCCGGGATCGAGGACCTGCTGCACCGGGTCGCTCAGCTGGCCGACGACCTGCCGCAGCTCGCGGCGGTGTCGCTGACCCCGTGCATCGCCTCGCGGGAGGGGATGAGCGTGCTCGGCGCGCGCATCCTCACCGCCCCGACCTCCGACCGCCGCGACCCGATGGCCCGGGTGCTGTAGGTCAGGTCCGCTGGCGCACTGGTGGCTGGATCGGGACAGCGGCAGCCCGGTGGCCGCTGCCCCCGTCCAGCACTCGGTGGGAGCGGCGCTCGGCCTGCGGTGCACCGGTGACCGCCGCGCGCCCGCCCCGCTGGGGCCTGTGGAGCAGGGCGTCCGGCCCGCGCCGCCGTGGCAGGATGATCGCCATGAGGCTTGGTTCCACCCGGCGCGACCTGCGCGCCGACATCGAGGCGTGCGGCTACTTCCCGGACCTCGTCGAGGACGCCATCGTCTTGGCGGTGGGCGAGGAGGAGCTGCTCGACTTCGTCGTCCACCACGAGCCGACGTTCAACCACGACGAGATCCACCGGCACGTCACGGTGCTGGCCCTGACGCCCACCCGGCTGATCGTCGGGCACACCGACGACCAGCCCGCTGAGCCGCCCGCTACCGGGATCGCGGCCGCGTCCTCCACCGAGTCGGTGGCGCTGAGCAAGATCGGCACCGTCGTGCTGACCCGGGTGGTCACCCGCCCGGAGAACTACCGGGCCGGCGGCACCGCGGTCAGCGAGACCTGGCTGACGGTGGGCTGGGGGGCCGTCCGCCGGCTGGACCTGGAGCAGGCCAGCTGCAGCGACCCGAGCTGCGAGGCCGACCACGGCTACACCGGCGCCCTCGTCGGCGACGACCTCACCGTGCGGATGAGCGCCGCCGCCGACGGCACGGACCGGGTCGACCGGCTGACCCGGTTCTCCAGCGCCCTGCAGCGCGCGGCGGCGGTATGACCCCTGCGGTGGTGGCGACGCCGACGTCGCTGTCCGGGCTGGTGCTACCCGCCTACGGTGCCGGCAGCCTGGCCGACCTGATGCCCAGCATCGGCGCCCACCTCGGCGTTCCGGGCGCCAGCACCGACGTGCTGGGCCTGCCGGCGGGGTCTCGGTACGTCGTCGTGCTGGTCGACGGGCTGGGCTGGAACCTGGTGCGCCGCTCGGCCCGCGAGGTGCCCTTCCTGGCCGGGCTGCTGGCTGCGGGCCGGCCGATCACCGCCGGCGTGCCGAGCACCACCGTCACCAGCCTGACCAGCCTCGGCACCGGGCTGCCGCCCGGGCAGCACGGCATGGTCGGCTACACCAGCCGGGTCCCCGACACCGGGGAGATCCTCAACGCCCTGACCTGGGAGTCCGACCTGCTGGCCCGGGCCTTCCAGCCCCGGGAGACCTTCTTCGAGCGGGCGGCCGCGGCGGGCGTGCGCGTCAGCTCCGTCGGCCTGCAGCGCTTCCAGGGCAGCGGCCTGACCGAGGCCGCGCTGCGCGGGGCGGACTTCGTGCCGTTCGAGCACGAACGGGCCGAGGAGCGGCGGATCGGGCTGGTCACCGCAGCCGCGGGCCGGGGTGAGCGCAGCCTGGTCTACGCCTACGAGCGCCAGCTCGACCACGTGGGGCACGGGCACGGCTGTGGTTCGGAGGACTGGCTGCGCCAGCTGATCCGGGTCGACGCCATGTGCGAGCGGCTGCGGGACGCCCTGCCCGACGACGTCGTGCTGGTCGTCACCGGCGACCACGGCATGGTCGACGTGCCCAGCACGCACCAGGTGGTCGTCGAGGACCAGCCGGAACTGGTGGCCGGGGTCAGCGCCCTGGCCGGCGAGGGCCGGTTCCGCCAGCTCTACGTCGACGCCGACGACCCGGCCCGGGTGGCCGCCCGCTGGCGGGACGTGCTCGGGCACCGGGCCTGGGTGCGGACCCGGGACGAGGCCGTCGACGAGGGCTGGTTCGGACCGGTCGCCGACGACCTGCGCGAGCGCTACGGCCACGTGCTCGTGGCGATGCGCGACGACTGGGCGGTGATGACGCGGCAGTACCCGCGCGAACTCACCCTCGTCGGAATGCACGGTTCGCTCACCGAGGCCGAGATGCTCGTCCCGCTGCTGCTGGGCTGACGCCCCCCGCTGCGGTCTCAGCGGGTGCCGCGGAGCACCGGCAGCAGGTGGGCGCGGACCAGGGTGAGCGCGGGCTGCCAGTCCGGCGGCATCGCGTCGGTCGGCGGTGGACCGGGGTCGAAGCCGGCGTCGCCCGTCGCCACCACCACCGCGTCCGCATCCGGCACCACCAGCAGGTGCTGGCCCGCCCAGCCGCCGGCCAGTGGCATCCCGTCGTCCAGCCACACGTGGTAGCCGTAGGCCCGCTCCTCGGGCGGCCCGCCCGGCGTCTGGGCCGTGGTCATCGCAGCCAGGAAGCCCGGGTCGAGCAGCGGCCGGCCGGCCACCCGGCCGCCGTCGAGCAGCAGCCGGCCCAGCCGGCCCAGGTCGTCCGCGGCGAGCCGCAGGTGGCCGTAGCCGAAGGGGACCCCGTCGGGGTCGCGGTCCCACCGCGGGGCCGGGATGCCCAGCGGGGCCAGCAGCTCCCGGGCGGTGTAGTCCGCCACCGGTTCGCCGAGCACCGCCCCGGCCGCCGCGCTGAGCAGGTGGGAGGCCCCGTTGTCGTAGGCGAACCGGCTGCCGGGCGGCGTCCGCTGCGGCGCCCGGGCCAGGTGCGCGACCTGGCCGCCGGGCAGCGCCGTCACCTGGTCGACGTCCCAGGAGCCACCGGTCTCGGCGCCCCGGGTCATGGCCAGCAGCTGGGTCCAGGTGTGCGTCTCGGCGGCGGTGCCGCGCAGCGCGGGCAGCACCACGGCGACCGGCTGGTCGAGGGGCGGCAGCCGTCCCTCGCGGGCGGCGACGGCGAGCGCCAGGGCCAGCACGGTCTTGGTGACGGAGAAGACGTCGCCCCGGTACGGGCCGCGGAGGTGCTCGTCGACCACGACCTCGCTGCCCAGCCTGACCTGCAGGTGCGCGGTGCGGGCGTAGCGGGGGTCGGCGGCCACCGCCCCCAGCACCGCCGCCGCGGCGGCGCGGACGGCGTCGGGGTCGACGGCGGCAGGGCTCACGAGCGGGCAGCGTAGCCGCCCGGCGACGTCCCGCGCGGCAGGATGGCGGGGTGACCGGTGCGGCGACGACGTGGCGGCCTGCCCGGGTGCAGGACCTGGCCCGGCAGGCCGTCCGCGGCGCCCTGGGCACCGCGAGCCGGCTGGAGGAGGTCGGCGTCCTGCAGGCGACCGCGGAGGTGGCGGTGCTCCGGCTCGACCTGCGCGGGGCGGCGGCGCCGCTGGTCCTCAAGCTGGCGGCCACCTCGACTGCTCCAGCTCTCGACCTCGCCCGGACCGCTGCGGTGATGCGGTCCGCAGCGGCCGCGGGGGTGCCGGTGCCCGCGGTGCTGGCCGCCGACGCCACCGGCCGCCTCGACGGGGTGCAGCACCTGCTGCAGGAGCACGTCGCGGGCCGGCGGTGGCAGGCGGTCCGCCCGCTGTTCGACGACGCCGGCGTCCGCGCGGTGCACGCCCAGGTCGCCGGCGTGCTGGAGGCGCTGGCCACGGTCCGGCCCGCTGGCTTCGGCGAGCTGGACGGCGCGGGCCACGTCCAGCCGGTGCCCCTGGCCGACGCGCTGCGCCGTAGGATCGCCCTGCGGACCCGGCGGCCCGCGGCCCGGGCGCTCGCCGAGCGGGTGGTCGCCGCGCACGCCGACCGGCTGGGGCCCGGGCCGGCCGTGCTGAGCCACGACGACCTGCACCACCACAACGTCCTCGTCGACCCGGCGTCGGCCCGGCTGGTCGCCGTCCTGGACTGGGACAAGGCCTGGGCCGGTCCGGCGACCAGCGACCTGGCCCGGGTGCAGTTCTGGGACGACATGACCGGCCCCGGCTCGTGGCCGGACGGCGGCGAGCCGGGGCCGGAGGACGACGAGGTCGCCCGGCTGCACCAGCTGCTCTGGTGCCTGGAGCACGCGTTCCCGACCGCGCGGCACCGGGCCGACACCGCCCGGCTGCTGCGCTCCTTCGACCTGCCGGTGCCACCCGACCTGGGCTGAACCCCGGCCGGGGTTCAGCCGGCGAAGACCGCCGCCAGCCGGCGGGTGCCCTCGGCGATGTCGTCGGGGCCGTAGGTGGTGAAGGACAGCCGCATCGTGGCGGGCTGCGGGTCGCTGGCGAAAAAGGGCGCGCCGGGCACGAAGGCCACGTCGTGCTCCAGGGCGCGGGGGAGCAGCGCGGTGGTGTCCCAGCCCTCCGGCAGCGTGACCCACACGAACATGCCGCCGTCCGGCGTGGTCCAGCGGCTGCCCGCGGGCAGGGCGGCCGGCAGGCCGGCCAGCAGGGCGTCACGCCGCCGCCGGTACTCCGCCCGGGTCCGCCCGACGGCGGGGTCGAGCCGGCCGGTGGCCAGGTAGTGCGCGGCCGCGGCCTGGTCGACGGTGGAGGTGTGCAGGTCCGCGGCCTGCTTGGCCACCACGACCCCCGCCCGGACGCTGGCGTCGGTGCGGATCCAGCCCAGCCGGAGGCCCGGGGCGAGGATCTTGGAGAAGCTGCCGGTGCTCACCACCCGGCCCGGCCCGGCCAGCGCGGCCAGCGGCGTCACCGGCTCCCCGGAGTAGCGCAGCTCGGCGTAGGGGTCGTCCTCCAGCACCCGGAAGCCGTGCCGCTCCGCCACGTCGACCACGGCCCGCCGGTTGTCCAGGTCGAGGGTCCGGCCGGTCGGGTTGGCGAAGGTGGGCACGGTGTAGAGCAGCTTGGGCGACCACCGGGCGGCCAGCGCGGCCAGCGCGTCGGGATCGATGCCCTCCTCGCCGGAGGGCACCGCGACCAGCCGGGCGCCGGTGAGCGCGAAGCACTGCAGCGCGGCCAGGTAGCTGGGGCTCTCCACCAGCACGACGTCGCCGGGGTCGACCAGCGCGGTGGCCAGCAGGCTCAGCCCCTGCTGCGAGCCGGTGGTGATCAGGACGTCCGCGCCGTCGGTGGGCAGGCCCCGCGCCGTGCAGCGGGCGGCCACCGCGTCCCGCAGGGCGCGGTTGCCCTCCGTCGGGGAGTACTGCAGGGAGCGTGATCCGGCCTCGCCGAGCACGGCCGCGAACGAGGCCCGCGCGCCCTCGAGGTCGAACAGCTCGGGCGCGGGGAGCCCGCCGGCGAAGGAGATGACCCCCGGTCGCTCGGTGAGGGCCAGCAGGTCCCGGATGACCGACGACCGGACCGCCCCGACCCGGGCGGCCAGCGGGGGCAGGCCCGGACGTGTCGTGGGGCGGGAGGTCGGCTGCAGGGTGGTCATGGGGCTCCTCGGGGGTGGTCCTGCGCCACGCTACGCGGCGGCGTCCGGGTCGGGTCGGGTTTCTCGCAGGGCGGCGAGGACGGCGCGCGCGTTGGGTCCGAGCGGTCGGCATGGGGCAGGATCGTCCGGTGGCAGACTTCCTCTACTTCACCGGTCCGATGGACTGCGGGAAGTCGACGCTGGCGCTCCAGTTCGACCACACGCACGCGGCCGGCGGCCGCAAGGGACGGCTGTTCACCTCCCGGGACCGGGCCGGGGAGGCGACGATCTCCTCCCGGCTGGGGCTGACCCGGCCGGCGATCGAGGTGAGTGCCGGCTTCGACTTCTGGGACTACGTGGTCGGCCAGCTGACCAGCGGCGAGCGGATCGACTACCTCGTCTGCGACGAGACGCAGTTCTACCAGCCCGTGCAGGTCGACCAGCTGGCCCGGATCGTCGACGAGCTGCAGATCGACGTGGTGGCCGTCGGCATCATGACCGACTTCCAGACCCGGCTGTTCCCCGGCTCGCAGCGGCTGGTCGAGCTCTGCGACAAGGTCGAGCTGCTGCAGGTCCGCGCGCTGTGCTGGTGCGGCGAGCGGGCCACCCACAACGCCCGCACCGTCGACGGCGTGATGGTCGTCGAGGGCGACCAGGTGGTGGTCGGGGACACCGCGGTGGCCGGTGAGGCTCCGACCCTGGTGGCCTACGAGGTGCTCTGCCGCCGCCACCACCGCCGCCGGGTGACCCGGGCGGTGGCCCGGGCGACGCTGTCCGACCCGCTGCCCTTCGGCCGCGACGACGAAGGAGCTGACCTGGCATGAGCCCTGGTCCCACCTCTCCGCTGATCGGCGTCGCCGAGCTGGACGCCCGGCTGCAGCGCGCCGAGCCGGTGGTGCTGGCCGACGTCCGCTGGACGCTCGGCGGTCCGCCCGGCGAGCCGGAGTACCAGGCCGGCCACCTGCCGGGCGCGCACTGGGTGGACCTGGAGCACGAGCTCTCCGGGCATCCCGCCGGCACGGGCGGCCGGCACCCGCTGCCCGACGTCGGCACCCTGGCCGCCGCGCTCCGCCGGATCGGGGTGCGGGCCGAGGTCCCCGTGGTGGTCTACGACGCCGCGAACGCGCTGGCCGCGTCGCGGCTCTGGTGGCTGCTGGTCGACGCCGGGCACCCCGACGTGCGGGTGCTCGACGGCGGGTTCGCCGCCTGGCAGCGGACCGGCCAGCCGGTCGAGACCGGCCCCGACGGTGGAGCGGAGCCGGGCGACTTCGTGCCCCGGCCCGGTCGGCTGCCCCGCGTCGACGCCGTCGAGGTCCCCGCGCTGCTGGCCGCCGGCACGCCGCTGGTCGACGTCCGGGCCGCCGAGCGCTTCACCGGCGCGACCGAACCGGTCGACCCGGTGGCCGGGCACATCCCCGGCGCGGTCAACCGGCCCTCCCCGCTCAACCAGACCCCGGACGGCCGGTTCCGGCCGCCGGCCGAGATCGCCGCGCGGTTCGCCGACGTCGCCGACCCGGTGCTGTACTGCGGCTCGGGGATCACCGCCGCGCACACCCTGCTGGCCCTGCGGACCGCCGGCCTGGACGGCCGGGTCTACCCGGGCTCGTGGAGCGACTGGGTGAGCGACCCGAGCCGACCGGTGGCCACCGGCCCGGAGTGAGGCTGCGCGCCCCGAACTCACCGCGCCCTGAGCCCGTCCAGGGCCTTCGACAGGCTCGGGCCGCGGCGGCGTCCGCTCAGCTGCCGGGTTTGGGACCGCCGAACATGATCTCGTCCCAGCTGGGCACCGAGGCCCGCTTGCGCTTGGGCTTCTTCTCCGGCGGGGGCTCGGACTCCAGCTGGAACTCCTCCGCCTCCGTCGCGCGGTCGGCCTCGTCCGTGCGGGCGTAGGGCGGTGCGGGCTCGTCGGTGCCCGGTAGCTGGTCGGCCGGCGCCGGACCGGCGTCGACGGGGGTGCTCAGCTCCACCGCGGCCTTGTCGTCCATCGGCACCTGGCTGCGGTCCGGGCGTTCGGTCGGCGGCAGCTCGGCCTCCTCAGCCGGGCTCGGTTCGACCGGGTAGTCGATGACGATGGCCGGCTCCCAGCCGCCACCCGCCGTCTCCGGGACGGCGGAGGCATCGCTCAAGCCGCTGTAGACGCGGGGGGAGTCCTCGCTGTACCCGTCCGAGCCGAGCATGGCGTAGAGCGTGGTCAGCTCCGAGGCGTCCTCGACGCCGGGCGCCACCGGCTCCTCGTCCGCCGGGGCGTCCTCGGCGGCGGACTCGTCCGGCGGGGCGGCCGCAACGCCGGCCGGAGACATCCGTGCCGGCTCCGGCGGCAGGGCCGTGTCGTCGTCCTCGTCGACGACCACCCGCAGGCTGCGGACCGTGCTGCGCTCGGTCTGCTCGACGACGACCTCGGTGACCACGGCCTCGGTGGCCAGCGCACCCGGCAGCACCCCGTCGTCGTCCTCGGAGTCCTCGCCCGACCCGGCCGGCTCCGGCTCCGCGGCGGACGGGGCGGCAGCGCGGGCGGCGTCAGCCTCCTGCGTCGCGCGCACCAGGGCCAGCTCGTCGCTCAGGTCGATGGTCGGCTCGTCCGCCGCGTCGCCCCGGCGGCGGCTGCTCGCGGGGGCCGCCGGCTGCTCGCCGATCAGCCGGCGTGCCTCGTCGTCGGCGGCGACGGAGTACCGGCCGCGCTGGTCGAAGGTGAAGGTGGCGTCGTGCTCCTCGTCGTCGACGACGTAGCCGGCGGTGACGGCCCAACGGCCGTCCTCGAGGCGGCGGGAGTCCCAGACCACGGAGTCGGCGTCCACGCCGCGCTTGAGCAGCCGCTCCGCCACCGTGGCCCGCAGGGTGCGGTGGCCGGAGGTCTCCCCGCGGCGGCGGACCGAGGCGGCGAGCGCCATCAGGGCCAGGTGCTCGCGCTCGGCCAGCACCGGCGCGGCGAACCGCTCGACCCGCTCGTAGGGGATGCCGGCGACCTCGGCGACGTCCTCGAGGCTCTCGCCGGCCCGCACCCGCATCTGGATGTCGCGGGGGGTCAGGGAGGCTTCCATGCCGTTCTCTCCTCGTCCGGGCCGGGGCCGGGCGGCGCGGGCCGTCCCGCCGCCCGTCGTGCTGCCCTGGGTCGTGCCGCCCGCCGTGCCGCCCTGCGCGCCACCCGAGGCCGTGCCCTGCACCGCGGCCCGCAGCTGGTCGTCGACGACGACGACCAGCTCGTCGCCGTCGTCGGTGGTCAGGACCAGCGAGCCGCCGTCCGGGCTCGGTCCCACCAGGTGCGCGCTGCGCATGGTGCGGGCAGCTCCTCCGTGGCTGGGGGTGCGGGAGTCGCGGGGCGCTCTCACGGGGCAGGGTGTCGGGGCAGGTGTTGAGGGCCAACCTACCGTGCACCGACGGCTCGCCGGCGCAGGTGCGGCGCCCCCGCGCCCCTCGTCCGGCTCCAGGTTTCGGTGCCGTCGTACTGTTCGCAGCATGACGGTCGGACACACCCCCGATACCTCCTCCTCCACCCCCGGTCCGCACCCGGACCCGGCGACCCTCGGCCAGCTGCGCGCCTCCGGCTGGACCTCCCGCAGCACCAAGGACGAGCTGCGGCAGAACCTGCTCGCCCGGCTGCGGTCCGGCGAGACCGCCTTCCCCGGCATCGTCGGCTTCGACGACACCGTGCTGCCCGAGCTGGAGGCGGCCCTGCTCGCCGGCCACGACCTCGTGCTGCTCGGTGAGCGCGGCCAGGGCAAGACGCGGCTGATGCGCACCCTCGGTCAGCTGCTCGACGCGTGGAGCCCCGAGGTGACCGGCTGCGAGATCCACGACGACCCGACCGACCCGGTGTGCGTCCGCTGCCGGGCGCTGGCCGCCGAGCTCGGCGACGACCTGCCGGTGTCCTGGCGGCACCGCGAGGACCGCTACACCGAGAAGCTCGCCACCCCCGACACCTCCGTCGGGGACCTGATCGGCGACGTCGACCCGGTCAAGGTGGCCCAGGGCCGCACCCTCGGCGACCCCGAGACGGTGCACTACGGCCTGGTGCCGCGGGCCAACCGGGGGCTCTTCGGCCTGAACGAGCTGCCCGACCTGGCCGAGCGGATCCAGGTCGCCCTGTTCAACGTGCTCGAGGAGCGCGACATCCAGGTCCGCGGCTACTCCCTGCGGCTGCCGCTGGACCTGTTCCTGGTGGCCACCGCGAACCCGGAGGACTACACCAACCGGGGGCGGATCATCACCCCGCTCAAGGACCGGTTCGGGGCCGAGATCCGCACCCACTACCTGGGCGGGCTGGACGACGAGGTGGCCCTGCTCCGGCAGGAGGCGGCCGTGGTGGCCGAGGTCGGCGACCACCTGCTCGAGGTGCTCGCCCGCTTCACCCGCAACCTGCGCGAGTCCAGCTCGGTCGACCAGCGCTCGGGCGTCTCGGCCCGGTTCACCATCGCGGCCGCCGAGGCCGTCTCCGCGTCGGCCCTGCGCCGCGCGGCCCGGACCGGCGACGACGAGGCGGTGGCCCGGATCTGCGACATCGGCGTGGTGCTGCCCACCTTGCTCGGCAAGGTCGAGTTCGAGATGGGCGAGGAGGGCCGCGAGCGCGCCGTCCTCGACCACCTGCTGCGGCTGGCCGTGGCCGCGACCTTCCGGGACCGGCTGGGCGGGCTCGACCTGTCCGGCTTCACCAACGTCTTCGCCGAGGGCGCGGTCGTGGAGACCGGTGAGCTGGTGCCCGCGCCGGAGCTGCTGTCCCAGCTGGGCAGCGTGCCGGGGCTGTCGAAGGTGCTGGACCGGCTGGGCTACGGCGACGCCGCCGGCCGCGGGCAGGTGGCCTCGGCCGTCGAGTTCGCGCTCGAGGGGCTGCACCTGACCCGCCGGATCGAGAAGGAGACCGTCGACGGGCGCACCGTCTACGGCGCAGTCTGAGGGAGGTCCGGCCGTGAGCGACGCGTGGCACGAGGACGAGCAGGACGACGGCCGCCGCCGGCCGGGCGACGGGCGGGCGCACCGCAACGTCCGCTACGGCCCGTGGCGCGGCGGGCCGGACCCGCTGGCCGCGCCCTACGACGTGCGTGCGGCGGTCGACCAGATCGGCGCCGACGTGCTGTCGGCGGGCAACCTCCGGGACTCCCTGCGCGACCTGGTGCGCCGCGGGCTCGACGGGCAGGGCGGGCTGGACAAGCTGGCGCAGCGGCTCCGCAAGCTGCGGGCGCAGGCCCGGCGGCGCGGCGACCTCGGCGGCGTCCTGGACCAGGTGCGCTCCGCGCTGGACCAGGCGCTGGCCGCGGAGCGGGAGGCGCTGGCCGGCGCCGAGGGTGACGACGCCCGGATGGCCGAGCTGGAGCTGGACACGCTGCCGGACGACGTCGCCGGAGCGGTCCGCGCGCTGGACCCGTACCGCTGGACCTCGCCGGAGGCGCAGGCGACCTACGACGCGATCCAGGACATGCTGCGCCGCGAGGTGCTGGACGCCCAGTTCGCCGGGATGAAGCAGGCGCTGGAGTCGCCGGACCCCGAGGCCATGCAGCGGGTCAAGGACATGCTGGCCGACCTCAACGCCCTGCTGTCCGCGCACGCCCGGCAGGAGGACACCACCGACCAGTTCGCCGACTTCATGACCCAGCACGGTGACCTGTTCCCCGAGCAGCCGGAGAGCGTCGAGGAGCTGATCGACGCGCTGGCCCGGCGCCAAGCCGCTGCCCAGCGGATGATGGCCTCGCTGAGCCCGGAGCAGCGCGAGCAGCTCGGCCAGCTGATGAGCGACGCCCTCGGTGACGCCGACCTGGCCTCGCAGATGGCGCAGCTGTCGGACAACCTGCGCTCGCTCCGGCCGGGCATGGACCGCGAGTCCCCGACCGGGATGCGACCCGGCGGGGAGTCCCTCGGCTACAGCGAGGCGGTCGAGGCGGTGGCCGAGCTGGCCGACCTCGAGGCGCTGGAGGCGCAGCTCTCCTCGGGCGACCCCGGCTCCACCCTGGACGACGTCGACGTCGACCTGCTGGAGAAGCGCCTCGGCCACGAGGCCGTCCGGGACTTCCAGGCCCTGCGCGACCTGGAGCGGGAGCTGGAGCAGCAGGGCTACGTGACCCGCGGTGACGACGGCCTGCGGCTGACCCCGCGCGCCGTCCGGCGGCTGGGCCAGACCGCGCTCAAGCGGGTCTTCGACCAGCTGGCCGCCGGCGGGCACGGCGACCACGAGGACCACCGCACCGGCTCCGCCGACGAACCCACCGGGCTGACCCGGCCCTGGGTGTTCGGCGACGAGCTGCCGCTGGACGTGCCCCGGACGGTCGGCAACGCACTCCGCCGTCGGGCCGCCCACGGCGACCTGGACGGGGTGGTGACGCTGGACGTCGAGGACTTCGAGGTCACCGAGACCGAGCGCCGGACCAGCGCGGCCGTGGCGCTCTGTGTCGACCTGTCCTTCTCCATGGTGCAGGACGGCCGCTGGGGGCCGATGAAGCAGACCGCGCTGGCGTTGAACCACCTGATCGAGACCCGGTTCCGGCAGGACGCCCTGCAGGTGATCGGGTTCAACCGGCTGGCCCGTCGGCTCTCGCCGGTCCAGCTGGCCGAGGCCGAGCCGGAGTTCGTGCAGGGCACCAACCTGCAGCACGCGTTGATCCTCGCCGCTCGGCACCTGCGCCGGCACCCGGACGCCGAACCGGTGGTCCTGGTGGTCACCGACGGCGAGCCGACCGCGCACCTGACCGGCGACGGCGACGCCTTCTTCCGCTGGCCCAGCACGCACGAGACGGTGCGGGCGACGATCGCCCAGGTCGACGAGCTCAGCCGCTACGGGGCGACGATCAACACCTTCATGCTGGGCGACGACGAGGGCCTGCGCCGCTTCGTCGACGCCATCGCCCGGCGGGCCGGCGGCCGGGTGTTCACCCCCGACATCGGTCGGCTGGGGGAGTACGTGGTGGCGGACTACCTGAGCGCACGACGCGGGCGGCGCTGACCGCGTCGAGTGGTGGCTCAGCCGGCCAGCGTGACCAGGGCCGAGACCAGCAGCGCGACGATGATCGTGTTGAACACGAAGGCCAGCAGGGTGTGGGTGGTGACCAGCCGGCGGGCGGCCGGGGTGGTGACGTCGACGTCAGAGCTGGAGAACGTCGCGTTGACCTGGACGGCCAGGTAGACGTAGTCCGACCACACCGGTCGGTCGCCGCCGGGGAAGTCGAGGCCGCCGGAGTCGGCGTCCAGCCGCAGGTAGGCGATGGCGAAGGCGTAGACGACCATGCTCCAGCTGGTCACCACGACCAGCAGCGACGTGACCAGCACCAGCGGGTCACCGCGCAGCGCGGGCACCACCAGCACCACCACCACCGCGACCAGCGCGAGCAGGGCGGCCGTCACCGCCCAGCTGCGCACCCCGGAGCCGGTCCAGACCTGCAGGCGGCGCTCGCCCAGGCTCCGCGGGGTCGTCGCCCGGGTCCAGCGGACGAGCTCGTCGGGGTCGGCCCGGCCGAAGCCCCACCAGGTCAGCACCTGGTAGAGCACGAAGTAGAAGACGAAGCAGAGCAGCGACGAGCCCAGGACGCCGGAGACGTCGTCGAGCCCCGCGCCGGGCCGGGCGAGCGAGGCGTAGCCGAACCCGATCAGCGGGGCGGCGAGCATCAGCAGGCCGAGCGTCAGCAGGGTCCGGAAGACGTCGCCGGCGAGCCGGGGATGGGTGCGCGGGCGTCGGGCCATGGCCGCGATCCTGTCACCGGGTCGGTGCAGACTGTCGCCATGACCGCTCTCCCCGACCTGGTCCGCGACGAACGCACCGCACTCATCGACTACCTGGAGACCTTGACCCCCGGCAGTGGGAGACCCCGTCGCTCTGCGCCGGCTGGCGCGTGCAGGACGTCGCCGGCCACCTCGCCTGGGCGTCCGGCGCTGGCGGCCGGGACCTGGTCGTCGACGTCGTCCGGGCGCGGGCCCGGCCCAACCGGCTGATCGCCGACACCGCCGTCCGCTGGTCCCGCCGCGGTCCGGCGGTGCTGCTGGAGGAGCTCCGCCAGGCGGCCGTGACGGGGGCGAAGCCGCCCGGAATGCCGGGGACGGCGGTGCTGGTCGACGCCGTGGTGCACGGTCTGGACGTCCGGCGTCCTCTCGGCAGCGCGCGGCCGGTGCCGCCGGAGGCCTTCGGACCGGTGGCCGACTTCTGCGCGGGCGCCCGGTTCCCGTCGTCGACGCTGCTCGGCGGCGCGGCGCGGCGCGGCGCCGGCTCCCGGGGCTGCGGCTGGTGGCCGAGGACCAGGACTGGGCGCACGGCGCGGGCGCCGAGGTACGGGCCCGCGGTGAGGTGGTGCTGCTGGTGCTGGCCGGGCGTCAGGTCGACGCCGACGAGCTGCGCGGGCCGGGCGCCGCGACGCTCGCCGCGCGGCTCTGACCCCGGAGTCCGGCGCGGCCGGCCGACGCGGTAGACAGGTGCCGTGGAGCACCTGACGATCGCGACCGTTGCCGAGACCAACCCTGACTTCCGCCGCGTCCTGTGGACGGGGAAGTACAGCCAGCTGGTCATCATGACCATCCCGCCGGACGGGGAGATCGGGCAGGAGGTGCACCCGGACACCGACCAGATCCTGACCTTCGTCAGCGGGGTGGGCGAGGCGAGGATCAACGGCGAGACCCAGCCGGTCGCCCAGGGTGACCTGGTCTGCGTCCCCGCCGGGGCCGAGCACAACTTCGTCAACACCGGCCCCAACCCGCTGGTGCTCTACACCGTCTACGGGCCGCCCGAGCACGCCGACGGCGCGGTGCACCACACCAAGGAGGAGGCCGACGAGGCCGAGGAGTCGGGGCAGGACGAGCCGCCGGCCTGAACCTGGAGCGGCAGGAGCACTGACGCAGCCTCGACCTCCACGGCCTGAGCCTGTCGAAGGCCCTTCGACAGGCTCAGGGCACGCAGGACCACAGGCTCAGGGCACGCAGGACGACAGGCTCAGGGCACGCAGGACGACAGGCTCAGGGCACGCAGGACGACAGGCTCAGGGCACGCAGGACGACAGGCTCAGGGCACGCAGGACGTGTGGACCGGTCCGTCAGCCCGCCCGGCGGGCCCGGACCGCGCGCAGCAGGGTGCGCACGGCCAGCCCGCAGGTCAGTCCCCAGAAGGCGGCACCGATGCCGAACAGGCTGAGGCCCGAGGCGGTGGCGACCAGGGCGACGACGGCGGCCTCCCGGTCGTCGGGCTCAGCCAGGCAGCGCTCGAGCGCCGAGCCCAGCGGACCCAGCAGGGCCAGGGCGGCGACGGTGATGACGAGCCCGGGCGGGGAGTGGGTCAGCACGAAGGCGGCCGCGGCCGACAGCAGGCCGAGGACGACGTAGGTGCCGGCGGCCGACACCGCGGCCACCCAGCGTCGCCGCGGGTCGGGGTGCGCCTCCGGCGAGGCCGACAGAGCCGCGGAGATCGCGGCCAGGTTCACCGCGAACCCCCCGGCCGGCGCCCCGGCCGCGGAGACGGCGGCGGTCACCAGCATCGTCGGACGCCAGGGCACCGTGTAGCCGTAGGTCTTCATCACCGCCACGCCTGGTGCGTACTGGGAGGCGATGTTCACCAGGAACAAGGGCACGCCGAGTCCGAGCAGCAGCCGCCAGTCGAAGGTCGGCGCCGTCCAGGTCAGCCGCGGCACCAGCGCGCCCGCGCTCGGCATGGCGTCCAGGGTGAGAGCGACGACGACCAGCGCGGCCAGCAGCGTCAGCGGCACCGCCCAGCGGCGGGCGAACGCGTAGCCCACCAGCCAGGTGAGCAGGATGGGAGCGGCGTAGAGCGGCGTCGCGCCGAGGGTGGTGAAGGCCGTGACGCAGATCGGCAGCAGCACCCCGGCCAGCATCGCGTTGGCCACCGACAGCGGGATCGCGGCCAGCCTCCGCGACAACCAGGGCCACCAGCCGGTCAGCGCGGTCAGCGCGGCGACCAGCAGGAAGGTGCCGACGGCCGCCGACCACACGGCCCCCTCGACGGCGGCGCCGGCCAGCAGCGCCGCGCCCGGCGTCGACCAGGCCAGGGTGATCGGCATCCGGTGGCGCAGGGCCAACGCCACGATGCCGGCCGCCATGGCCAGCAGGAGCACCAGCAGCCCTGACGCGGCCTGGGCGGTGGTGGCGCCCTGCGCGGTCAGCCCCGCCAGCACCAGCGCGAAGGAGGAGGCGAAGCCGACGACGGCGGTGACCACCCCAGCCAGCACCGCGCCGAGCAGGTGCCCGCGGACCTCCCGCGGTTCCGCGGCGGTGCTCAGAGCGACTGGCGGTGCCGCTGCACCAACTCGAGGAGGTAGGTGCCGTAGCCCGACTTGAGCAGGGCGCCCGCGCGCTGCTCGAGCTCGTCGTCGCTGAGGAAGCCCTGCCGCCAGGCGGCCTCCTCGGGCGCCCCGACCTTGAGGCCCTGCCGGGCCTCGATGGTGCGGACGAAGTTGTTGGCGTCGTTCATCGACTCGAAGGTCCCGGTGTCCAGCCAGGCGGTGCCGCGGGGCAGCACGCCGACCTGGAGCCGGCCGGCCTCGAGGTAGTGGCGGTTGACGTCGGTGATCTCGTACTCCCCGCGGGCCGAGGGCTGCAGCTCGCGGGCGATCGCCACCACGTCGTTGTCGTAGAAGTACAGCCCCGGCACCGCGTAGTTCGACTTCGGCGCCGCCGGCTTCTCCTCCAGCGACACGGCGCGGCCGTCCCGGTCGAACTCCACCACGCCGTAGGCGCTCGGCTCGGCGACCCAGTAGGCGAAGACGGCACCGCCGTCCACGGAGGAGAACCGCTGCAGCTGGGTGCCGAGACCGGGGCCGTAGAAGATGTTGTCACCCAGCACCAGGGCGACGCGGTCGTCGCCGATGAAGTCGGCGCCGATCACGAAGGCCTGGGCCAGGCCGTCGGGCGAGGGCTGGGTCGCGTAGCTGATGGAGATCCCGAACTGGGACCCGTCCCCGAGCAGCCGCACGAAGCCGGCGGCGTCGTGCGGGGTGGTGATCACCAGCACGTCGCGTATCCCGGCGAAGATGAGCGTGGAGAGCGGGTAGTAGATCATCGGCTTGTCGTAGACGGGGACCAGCTGCTTGCTGATGCCCAGCGTGACCGGGTGCAGCCGGGTGCCGGAGCCGCCGGCCAGGATGATGCCTCGCATGGCGAGCAAGTGTGGCACCGCAGGCGCCGCCAGGTCGTCCCCGTGCCCCCGACGCACCGCCGGTGAGCAACGTCACCGGCGTCGGCGTCGCCGTGGCAGCCCCACGGGCCCGGTTCCCTAGGATGGCGCCCATGACTGCGTATCTGGTGACCGGCGGTGCGGGCTTCATCGGTTCGAACTTCGTGCGCCACGTCCTCGAGCACACCGACGCCGAGGTCACCGTGCTGGACCTGCTGACCTACGCCGGCAACCTGCGCTCGCTCGAGGGGCTGCCGCCGGACCGCTCCACCTTCGTGCAGGGCGACATCTGCGACGCCCGGCTGGTCGAGCAGCTGGTGGCCAACTGCGACGTGGTGGTGCACTTCGCCGCGGAGTCGCACAACGACAACTCCCTGCTCGACCCGGCGCCCTTCATCACCACGAACCTGGTCGGCACCTACACGCTGCTGGAGGCGGTCCGCCACCACGGCACCCGCTACCACCACATCTCCACCGACGAGGTCTACGGCGACCTCGAGCTGGACACGCCCGCCCGCTTCACCGAGGCGACGCCGTACAACCCGTCCAGCCCGTACTCCTCGACCAAGGCGGGCTCCGACCTGCTGGTCCGTGCCTGGGTGCGCTCGTTCGGCGTGCGGGCCACCATCAGCAACTGCTCGAACAACTACGGCCCGTTCCAGCACGTCGAGAAGTTCATCCCGCGCCAGATCACCAACGTGCTCGACGGCGGCCGGCCCAAGCTCTACGGCACGGGGGAGAACGTCCGGGACTGGATCCACGCCGACGACCACAGCGCGGCGGTGCTGCGGATCATCGCGGACGGCGCGATCGGGGAGACCTACCTGATCGGGGCCGACGGGGAGCTGGACAACCGCGACGTGGTCGAGGCGATCCTCGAGCTGCTCGGGCAGCCCCGGGACGCCTACGACCACGTGAACGACCGGCCGGGCCACGACCTGCGCTACGCGATCGACTCCACCAAGCTGCGGACCGAGCTGGGCTGGGCGCCGGCCTACCCCGACTTCCGGGCCGGGCTGGCCGCGACGATCGCCTGGTACCAGGCGAACGAGGGCTGGTGGCGACCGCAGAAGGCCGGCACCGAGGCCAAGTACGCCGTGCAGGGGCAGTGACCCGGTGGCTCCGCTGAGCGTCACCGGGACGCCGATCGACGGGCTGCTCGTCGTCCACCTCGACGTCCGCGGCGACAACCGCGGCTGGTTCAAGGAGAACTGGCAGCGGGCCAAGATGAGTGCGCTGGGGGTGCCCGACTTCGGTCCGGTGCAGAACAACGTCTCCTTCAACACCACCGCCGGGGCGACCCGGGGCATCCACGCCGAGCCCTGGGACAAGTTCGTCTCGGTGGCTCGCGGGCGGGTCTTCGGCGCCTGGGTGGACCTGCGTCCGGGTGAGGGGTTCGGTCGCAGCTTCACCCTGGAGCTGGGGCCCGAGACGGCCGTCTTCGTACCGCGCGGGGTGGGCAACGCCTTCCAGACCCTGGAGGACGGGACCGCCTACTCCTACCTGGTCAACGACCACTGGAGCCTGGCGGCGAAGGAGTCCTACACCTTCCTCAACCTGGCCGACGAGACCGTCGCCATCGGCTGGCCGATCCCGCTGGACCGGGCCGAGCTCTCCGACGCCGACCGAGCGCACCCGCGGCTGGCTGAGGTCCGCCCGATGCCGGGCCGCCGGACGCTCGTCGTCGGGGCGGGCGGGCAGCTCGGCCGGGCGCTGACCGCGCAGTGGCCCGGAGCCACCCCCCTCACCCGGGCCGAGCTGGACCTGGCCGACCCCGCCTCGGTCGCCGCCTTCGACTTCAGCCCCTACGGGGTGCTGGTCAACGCCGCCGCGCACACCGCCGTCGACGCGGCGGAGACGCCGGAGGGCCGGCGCGAGGCCTGGGCCGTCAACGTCACCGGGGTCGCCGGGCTGGTCCGGGCGGCGCGCGAGCACCGGTCCACCCTGGTGCACATCTCCTCCGACTACGTGTTCGACGGGACGCTCGCCGAGCACACCGAGGACGAGCCGTTCAGCCCGCTCGGCGTCTACGGCCAGACCAAGGCGGCCGGCGACGCCCTGGTCGCGACCCTGCCGTCGTACTACCTGCTGCGCACCAGCTGGGTGATCGGCGAGGGTCGGAACTTCGTCGCGACGATGGCCTCGTTGGCCGACCGCGGGGTCAAGCCATCGGTCGTCGCCGACCAGGACGGCCGGCTCACCTTCACCAGCGAGATCGCCCGGGCGGTCGACCACCTGCTGGCCGTCTCGGCCCCGCCCGGCACCTACAACGTCAGCGGCGCCGGCGAGGTGATGAGCTGGGCTGACATCGCACGGTTGGTGTTCAACGAGCGCGGGCGGCCGGGCTCCGACGTCACCTCGGTGACCGCCGCCGAGTACGGGGCCGGGAAGGCTCTCGCCCCGCGGCCGCAGCACAGCGCGTTCGCGCTGGAGAAGATCCGCGCCACCGGCTTCGAGCCCGCCCTGGCCGCCGACTCGCTGAGCGCCTACCTGCGGAGGATCCCGACCGCACCCTGAGCCGGCTCATCCCGCTCCCTGAGCCTGTCGACGGGCCTCCCCCCGATCCCGCGCCCCGTCGGTCGTCCCGCGCCCGGTGCACAGGGCGCGCCCGTCCGGGCGGGGCGCGGGAGTACCGGAAGGGCGCCCGAGTCGGCCGGAGAGCTCGGCCGACCGGAGCTCAGACCGCGGTCGGGTGCGCGGCCGCGCCGGCCAGCTCGGCGTGCTCCTCCGGCTCGGCGGGACCGGCCGCCGGTCGGGAGCGGACGCCGAGCGCGGCCAGCGCCAGCAGCACGCCTGCGGCGACGACGCCCCAGAAGCCCAGGGCGGCGCCGCCCGCGTCGATCAGGGCCCCGAGCCCGGCGGCGCCGGCGGCGAGACCGCCGGCCAGGCCGGTGGAGGTCCAGCCGAGCGCCTCGGTCAGCCGGGTCGAGGGCACCGCGGCCTGGGTGACCGCGACGGAGGCGATCAGCGTCGGGGCGATGGCCATCCCGCTCAGGACCAGCAGCCCGGCGACCAGCACCGGTTCGTGCACGAAGGGCAGCGGCACCAGCGAGACCGCGAGGCAGAGCGCGCCGACCCGGAACCGGGCGGCGGGGGATCGGCGCCAGACGACCGTGCCGGTCAGCACCCCGGAGACCAGCGAGCCGGCGGCCCAGGCCATCAGGATCGCGCCGGCGTAGGCCAGCACGTCGGCCTCGGTGGCGAAGGCCACCACCACGACCTCCATGCCGCCGAAGACGATGCCCAGCGCCACCGAGGCCACGACGACGGGGGCCAGGGCGGCGAGGTCGATCCGCGCGGTCGGCGCGTCGGTGCTGCGACGCGGCCGGCGGGGCGGCTCGGTGCCGCGCTGGGCGGCCAGCGTCAGCGCCCCGGCCAGGCCGACGACGCCGGCCACCCCCAGCGCGAGCGCCGGGTCGACCGCGGTGGCGAGGAAGGTCACCAGGACCGGCCCGACGATGAAGATGACCTCGTCCAGCACGGCCTCGACGGCGAAGGCGGTGTCCAGCAGCGGGGAGCCCTGCAGGCGGTGGCTCCAGCGGGCACGGACCGCCGAGCCGGCCGAGCTAAAGCCCAGGCCGACCCCGACCGCGGCGGCCAGCACCGCGGGCAGCGGCCACCCGGACTCCACGGCCACGACGAGCGCGGCGAGGCTGACGCTCCAGATGGCCGCGGCGGTGACCAGCACCGGCGCCTGCCCCAGCCGGTCGATGGTGCGGCCCCACAGCGGCGCGCTGACCGCGCCGGCCAGCGTCGCGGTGGCGGTCACCACCCCGGCCAACCCGAACGAGCCGGTGCTCAGCGAGATCAGCAGCACGATGCCGATGCCGGTCATGGCGATCGGCAGGCGCGCGACCAGCCCCGCGGCGCTGAAGGCCCGGGCCGCGGGGTCGGCGAGCACCGCCCCGTAGGTGCGCAGACCGGCCTTCACGTTTTTCCTCCTCTGACAAGATCGCGGTGTGACTCTGGACGCCAGCCCCACCCCGTTCGACACCGGCACGACCTCGGACCCCGTCGTGGCGAACTCGACGCTACTCGCGCCCTACGACAGTCTTCTGCTCGTCTCCTTCGGAGGACCCGAGCAGCCCGACGACGTCGTGCCGTTCCTGGAGAACGTGACCCGGGGCCGGGGCATTCCGCGCGAGCGGCTGGCCGAGGTCGGCCAGCACTACCACCTCTTCGGCGGCCGCAGCCCGATCAACGACCAGTGCCGCGATCTGCTGGCCGCACTCCGGACCGAGCTGGACCAGCGCGGCATCGACCTGCCGCTGCACTGGGGCAACCGGAACTGGGACCCCTACCTGGACGCCGAGGTGCAGGCCATGGCTGCCGCCGGTCACCGCCGGGTGCTGGCCGTGCTGACCAGCGCCTACCCCTCCTACAGCTCCTGCCGCCAGTACCGCGAGAACCTCTACGACGCGGTCCAGGGCACCGAGGTCGAGGTCGACAAGATCCGGCACTACTCCGACCACCCCGGCTTCGTCACCGCGTCCGTCGACGCCACCCTGGCCGCGCTGGACTCCCTCGGCGAGCAGGCCGGCGGCGCCCAGCTGGTCTTCGTCACCCACTCCATCCCCACCGCGATGGCCCAGGCCTCCGGGCCGGCGCCGCGCAGCGCGGACGGCGGCTACGTGGACTGGCACCTCGCCGTGGCGGCCGCGGTCACCCGCGAGGTCGAGGCCCGCACGGGCGGGACCCACGGCCACGACCTCGTCTACTGCTCCCGCTCCGGTCCGCCCAGCCAGCCGTGGACCGAACCCGACGTCAACGACCACCTGACGGCGCTGCACGCGGCCGGCACCCGGGCGGTCGTCGTCGTGCCGATCGGCTTCATCTCCGACCACATGGAGGTCATCTACGACCTCGACACCGAGGCCAAGGAGACCGCGGAGAACCTGGGCCTGGCCTTCGCCCGGGCCGCGACGGCCGGCACCCACCCGGCCTTCGTGTCCGGGCTCGTCGACCTGATGCTGGAGCGGGCGGCCGCCGCCCGCGGCGAGGAGCCTGCCCGGCCCGTGGTCGACGGCGGGCCGGTCGGCTGGTACGACTGCCAACCCGACTGCTGCCGCAACCTGCGCGACCCCGGCCGGCTGGCGCTGTGCCAGGTCGGTGGACCGGTCCCCACACCGCTCTGAGGCGTGCGGGCTGCCGGACCGCCTGGTGGGGCTGACCTCGCGGGGCACCGCCGGCCCCTGCCGTCATCCGCTCGGTCGAGGAGGAGGGCGGGGCCTGCTGGCGCCGCGCACGCGGTCTGGGACGAGACGGTGCTCACCCTCCTCGAGGTCCACGTGCGCGGAGGGAATGCAGCGCCGCTGCCGGTGTTGTAGGGTTCGCGTTCGCTCAGGCGAGCGCTCGACTTGCTCCGTGTGATAGAGATGCGCACGAAACTGAGCAGGCACGATGGACGCAAGACCCGGAAAGGGAACGATGGCGACCGACTACGACGCCCCGCGCAAGACCGATGAAGAGCTGAACGAAGACAGCATCGAAGAGCTGAAGACCCGCCGCAACGACAAGAACTCCGGCAAGGTCGACGAGGACGAGACCGAGGCCGCCGAGGCCTTCGAGCTCCCCGGGGCCGACCTGTCCCACGAGGAGCTGACCGTCCGGGTGCTGCCCCGGCAGTCCGACGAGTTCACCTGCGCCGGCTGCTTCCTGGTGCGGCACCGCAGCCAGATCGCCGAGGAGAAGGCCAGCGGCGAGGAGTACTGCTTCGACTGCGCTGGCTGACCCTCCGCGGTCGGCCGCGCCGGGCTCGCGAGCCCTTCGGCCCCTCGTCCTCACCCGCCTCGCGGGGTGAGGACCGGGGCCCGACGGACAGATCACGATTCGACGAACATGCTGGCGACGGTGCCGGCTGCATGGTCCACTTGGCCTGCACTCCGGAGTCCCGCGGCTCGGCGTGCAGGCCAGTTCTGCTGCTGGGGCCGTCCCGCCCCAGCCGCCAGGATCCTGCCGAGCCGCACCACCCCGGATGTGCCGGTCTGATTGGGGGCAGTCAGTCCGGAACAGAGAGCCGCCTCGCGTCGTCCAGACGCGAGGCGGTGATCCGGCCCTGGGACCGACGACCGGGAGCCGGTCAGTGACCGGGCGTGCCGAGCCCGGTGCGCTTGACCAGCAGGCGGGTGGTCGCGAGCCCCGCGGCCGTGGCCAGACCCCACGCCCGCGCCTGGGCCTGCGGGACGTCCGGGTCGTCGGCCTTCGGCGGCCGCGAGCCCGTCACCACGCGCCAGGCCACCGACACCAGCGTCCGGGCGACGAGCGTGGTGGCCAGCGCCACCCCGGCCACCCAGACCGTGCCGAGCACCTTCTCGGTCACCGTGGTCGGCAGCACGGTGGTCGACGGCACGGTGGTCGGGCGCTCGGTGGTCGGCGGCAGTGCGGACGCGTTCATCGGCAGTCCTCTCGAGACGGGCCGGCGGGGCCGACGCGGACAGGGCGGGCAGGGCCCGACGGCACGGCGGCGGGCGCCGTCGTCGGGCCTCATCCTAGGCGTCGGCCGCGTCCGGCGGCCTCGTCCCCGGCGGTGGTCCACGGTTAGGGTCGCCTGCATGCTCTACCGCGAACGCCTCTCGGTGCCGGTGGTCTGGTGGGCGCTCGCCGCACTCCTCGCCGTCTGCCTGCTCGCCGCCGTCGGGCTCTACCTCGGCCCCGTCTGGGGGTTGTCGGTCTTCCTGGCCACGGTGGCGGTGGCGGTCGGCCTGTTCTGGTCCACCGCGGTGGTGATCGAGGTCGACGACGCCGAGCTGCGGGTGGGGCGGGCGGTCATCGGGCGCTCCTGGATCTCGGGCTGCCGGGCGCTCGACCCCGCTGCCACCGAGTTGCGCGGTGGCACGGGCGCCGATGCCCGCGCCCACCTGGTGCTGCGGCCGTACGTGCCGACGGCGGTCGAGATCACCCTGGACGACCCCGCCGACCCGGTCCCGTACTGGCTGGTCTCCAGCCGCCGGCCCGCCGGGCTGGCGGCGGCGCTGGACCCGGCGCGCGAGCGATCAGCGTGAGTGCCGAGGCCGAGCTGCCGGTGCTGTTCCGTCGGCTGCACACCGACGTCGAGGCGCCCCGCTACGCCCACCCCGGCGACGCGGGCGCCGACCTGTGCTGCCGGGAGGCGTTCACCCTGGCGCCGGGGGAGCGCCGGCTGGTGGGCACCGGTCTGGCCGTCGCGCTGCCCGAGGGCTACGCCGCCTTCGTCCACCCGCGCTCGGGTCTGGCCGCCCGGTCCGGGGTGACGGTCGTCAACGCGCCGGGCACGGTCGACGCGGGCTACCGGGGCGAGATCCTCGTCTGCCTGCTCAACACCGACGCCCAGCACCCCGTCGCGTTCGCGGCCGGCGACCGGATCGCCCAGCTGGTGGTGCAGCAGGTCAGCAGGGTCCGGTTCGTGGCCACGGACGAGCTGCCGAGCTCGGTCCGGGGATTTGGTGGACACGGGTCCACGGGAGGAATACTGGGCGGGTGATCTTCAGGCGCACCAAGAAGCGGTCCGACGAGCCGGAGCTCGACGACGCCGCCACCGACGAGCCGACCGAGGACCAGGACGCCGACGAGGTACCCGGGGCCGACGAGGACGCACCCGACGGCGCTGGCGCGGCCGAGGGGGAGACGGTGCTGGACGTGGAGGCGCTGGACGCCCGGGACTGGCGCGCCGAGGGGCCGTTCGACATCGCCGAGATCGACGAGGACGACGACCTCACCGGGACCCCGGAGATGCCGCGGATCGACCTGGGAGCCGTGGTGCTCGCCGGCTTCCCCGGGGCCGAGCTGCGGCTCCAGATGTCGGAGGAGACCCAGCAGATCGTCTCCGCGATGCTCATCCACGGTGACTCCGCCCTCGAGCTCGGTGCCTACGCCGCGCCGCGCAGCGGTGGCCTGTGGTCCGAGCTCCGGGAGGAGATCATGGCGGCCGCCGTCGAGGCCGGTGGTTCGGCCTCGCTGGCCGAGGGCCCGTTCGGGGTGGAGCTGCGTCGACTGGTCCCCGTCTCCACGCCCGAGGGCGAGCAGGGCTACCAGCCGTCCCGGATGTGGGTGGCCGAGGGCCCGCGCTGGCTGCTGCGGGGCATCGTCTACGGCCAGGCCGCCCTGGAGGACGGTGTGCAGTCCCCGGTCGCGGAGATGATGGCGGCCTTCCGCGCCGTCATCGTCCGTCGCGGCGACGAGGCGATGGCCCCTGGCGACCTGCTGCCGCTGACCATGCCGCAGAACCTGGTGCCGGCAGAGGAGCAGCCGGCGTGAACACCAGGTTGCGTCCAGGCAACCGGCAGACGACGGTTGACTCTGGTGGGATGCTGGAGAGAAGAACATCCACCGTCGTCCGAGGAACTGATGTGACCAGCGACATGCGTCCGGTCAAGGAGAACAGGCTCGCGCGGGCCCTCCGCAGGTTCGCGTCCTCCAACGCGGACCTGGAGTCGGAGGAGCTGCAGGAGCAGGTCCGCAACGAGGGCGCCGTCCCCATCAAGACCTGCGTGGACCGCGATCAAGTGGCGCTCACCGGCACCGTGGCCACCGTCACCATCAACCCGCGCGGCGGTCACCCGGCGCTCGAGGTGGAGCTGCGTGACGGCTCCGGGTCGGTCACCCTGCTGTGGCTCGGCCGCCGGCAGATCCCGGGCATCGACCCCGGCCGCACGATCAAGGTGTGGGGCCGGATCAGCTGCCACGAGGGTCGGCGGCTGATGTACAACCCGCGCTACGAGCTGTTCTGCAACCCGCACAGCTGAGCACGGCCGCCCGATGAGCTCGCCGCCGTGCCCGTGCGGGAGCGGCCCGCCCTACGCCGTCTGCTGCGAGCCGCTGCACGACAACCGGGTGCAGGCGGCGACGGCGGAGCGGCTGATGCGTTCCCGCTACGCGGCCTACGCCGTCGGTCGGCTGGACCACGTGCTGCGCACCTGGCACCCGCGGACCCGCCCGCACGAGCTCACCGACCCACCAGGCCTCACCTGGACCGGTCTGACGGTGCTCGCCACCGAGGACGGGCAGCCCGGTGACGAGGCTGGTGTGGTGGAGTTCGAGGCCGCCTACCGCGACGACGAGAGCGCGGGCGTGCAGCACGAGCGGAGCCGCTTCGCCCGCCGGGCCGGGCGCTGGTTCTACCTCGACGGCAGCTGAGCGCCGCGCCGGTCGCCCGTGCTCGCGACCGGGCGACAGGCCTAGATCGTGCCGACCCGCGGGGTGCCGGTGGCCAGGTTGGCCACGGCGATGCCGCCGCGGCGCGGGGAGAGCATGTCGGCCAGCTGCCGCTCGTAGTCCTGCGCGGTGACGAAGAGCAGCTCGTCGCCGGTCTCCAGGGTGCCGTCGGTGTCCGGGGCGTGCGCGTGGCCGTCGCGGATGACGGCCACCAGCACCACGTCGCCGGGCCAGTCCAGGTCGCCGATCCGCAGGCCCACGCAGGGGCTGTCGCCCGGCAGCGTCATCTCCACCAGGTTCGCCGCGCCCTCGTGGAAGGTGAGCAGCCGGACCAGGTCGCCGACGGTGACCGCCTCCTCGACCAGGGCCGACATCAGGCGGGGCGTGGAGACGGCGACGTCGACCCCCCAGACCTCGTTGAACAGCCACTCGTTCTTCGGGTGGTTCACCCGGCCGACCGTCCTCGGCACGCCGAACTCGGTCTTGGCCAGGAGCGACATGACCAGGTTGGCCTTGTCGTCCCCGGTCGCGGCGATGGCCACGTCGCAGCTGTCGATGCCCGCCTCCTCCAGCGAGGAGAGCTCGCAGGCGTCGGCCAGCAGCCACTCCGCCTCGGGCAGCGTGTCGGACTTGATGGCCCGGGGGTTCTTCTCGATGAGGAGCACCTCGTGCCCGTTCTCGACGAGCTCGGCGGCGATGGAACGGCCGACGTTGCCGGCTCCGGCGATGGCCACCCGCATGGTCTGTCCTCTCGGGTCGGAAGTGCGTGGTCGGACGGCGCCCGGCGGTGGCCGGGTCAGCCCGCCCGGGTGACCGGGGGTGCGCCGAGGACGGACTCGACCGCGGCCAGCCGCGCGTCCTCGACGGCGGCGTAGGCGAGGTCGCCGTCCTGGAAGACGGTGCGGTTCTTCGGCACGATGCCGGTGCCGAGCCGGAACAGGAAGGGGATCCGGGCGCCGGTGGCCTCCTCGAGCTGCTCGACGGTCCGGCCGACCCAGGCGCGGTCGACGTGCACCTCCAGCAGCCGGACCGAGCCCGACGGGTCGCGCCAGTGCGGCTCCGAACCCGCCGGCAGCAACCGCCGCAGCACCTGGTCGGCGGTCCAGCGGACCGTGGCGACGGTGGGGATGCCCAGCCGCTCGTAGACCTCCGCGCGACCCGGGTCGTAGATCCGCGCCACCACGTTGCTGACGTCGAAGGTCTCCCGCACCACCCGCGCGGACAAGATGTTGGAGTTGTCGCCGCTGGACACCGCGGCGAACCCGTCGGCGGTCTCGATCCCGGCCTCCAGCAGCACCTCGCGGTCGAAGCCGACGCCCTTGACGGTGCGGCCGGTGAAAGCCGGCCCCAACCGGCGGAAGGCATCCACGTCGATGTCGATCACGGCGACGGTGTGCCCACGCTTCTCCAGGCTCCGGGCCAGGCTCGAGCCGACCCGGCCGCAGCCCATGATCACGATGTGCACCCTCCGGAGTCTAGGAGCACCGCGGCACGGACGTCCCCTCGGGAGGACCGCGCGACGGGTGTGCTCCCGGTGCGCCGGGAGCGATTAGGCTCCTCAGACGTGGCCAACCTGTCCGACATCAGCAAACGGCTGCTGGTCGGGCGGAAGCTCCGCAGCAGCCAGATGGGCGAGACGCTGCTGCCCAAGCGGATCGCCCTGCCCGTCTTCGCCTCCGACGCGCTGTCCTCGGTGGCCTACGCGCCCGACGAGATCCTGCTGACCCTGTCGCTGGCGGGTCTCGCGGCCTACGCGTTCTCCTGGAAGATCGCCATCGCGGTCGCCGTGGTGATGCTGGTCGTCGTCGCGTCCTACCGGCAGAACGTGCACGCCTACCCCTCCGGCGGCGGCGACTACGAGGTGGCCACGGTCAACCTGGGACCCAGCGCCGGCCTGACCGTGGGCAGCGCCCTGATGGTCGACTACGTCCTCACGGTGGCGGTCTCCATCTCCTCCGGGGTGCAGAACGCCAAGTCCGTCCCGGCCCTGCACTTCCTCGACGGCCACGAGGCGGTGGCGGCCTCGATCGTGGTCGTGGTGCTGATGGCGCTCAACCTGCGCGGGGTGCGCGAGTCCGGGGCGTTCTTCGCCGTGCCCACCTACTGCTTCATGTTCGGCGTGCTCGCCATGGTGGGCTACGGACTGTTCCGGATCCTCGTGCTCGGCGAGCCGCTGCAGGCCGAGAGCGCGAAGTTCGGCATCGAGGCCGACCCGCAGTACGCCGCCTTCACCGGCCTGGCCATGGTGGCCCTGCTGGCCCGCACGTTCTCCTCCGGCTGCGCCGCGCTGACCGGGGTCGAGGCGATCTCCAACGGGGTGCCGGCGTTCCGGCAGCCGAAGAGCAAGAACGCGGCCACCACGCTGCTGCTGCTGGGCATGGTCGCCGTCACCATGCTGGTCGGCGTCGTCGTGCTGGCCCGGCTGACCGGGGTCAAGCTCATCGACGCCGGCCGCTCGCACTACACCCTGGACGGTGAGCGGGTCGACGTCATCGAGAAGACCGGCATCGCCCAGCTGGCCGACGTGGTGTTCTCCGAGTTCCGCCCCGGCTTCTACTTCGTCATCGCCGCGACCTTCATCATCTTGTTCCTGGCCGCGAACACCGCCTTCAACGGCTTCCCGGTGCTCGGCTCGATCCTGGCCCGCGACGGCTACCTCCCGCGACAGCTGCACACCCGCGGTGACCGGCTGGCCTACAGCAACGGCATCGTCGTGCTGGCCTTCTTCGCCGTGGTGCTGATCGTGGCCTTCCAGGCCGACGTCACCGCGCTCATCCAGCTGTACGTGGTGGGCGTGTTCGTCTCCTTCACCGTCAGCCAGCTGGGGATGCTGCGGCACTGGACGCGGCTGCTGAAGACCGAGGTGGACCCGGCCGCCCGCAGCCGGATGCGCCGCTCCCGGGTGATCAACGGGATCGGTCTCACCATGACCGGCTCGGTGCTGGTGATCGTGCTGCTCAGCAAGTTCACCCAGGGCGCCTACATCGCCCTGATCTCCATGGGCGCGATCTTCCTGCTCATGAAGGGCATCCGCCGGCACTACCAGCGGGTGGCGGAGGAGACCGCGCTGGTCGAGGGCGAGGACCGGACGCTGCCCAGCCGGGTGCGCGGCATCGTCCTGGTCTCCAAGCTGCACAAGCCCACGCTGCGGGCGCTGGCCTTCGCCAAGGCGGCCCGACCCAGCAGCCTCGAGGCGCTGACCGTCGACGTCGACGAGGAGGAGACGGCGCGCCTGGTGGAGGCCTGGGACGGGGCCGGCATCACGACCCCGCTCAAGGTGATCGCTTCCCCCTACCGCGAGGTGACCAACCCGATCCTGGACTACGTCCGCAACGTGCGCTCGGGCAACCCGCGCGACGTCGTCACCGTCTACATCCCCGAGTACGTCGTCGGCCACTGGTGGGAGCAGCTCCTGCACAACCAGAGCGCCCTGCGGCTGAAGGGCCGGCTGCTGTTCACCCCCGGGGTCATGGTCACCTCGGTGCCCTACCTGCTCGAGTCCTCCGGCAAGGCCAAGGAGCGGCTGGAGCGGGAGACCCTGGCTGACAACGCGCGACGGTCGTTGCGCGGATGAGCGACGTCCGCGCCGGCACCGACCTGCTCGGCCCCGTCGAGGTGGGGCCCGTCGCCCACGGCGGGCACTGCGTGGCCCGCCACGAGGGCCGCGTCATCTTCGTCCGGCACACGCTGCCGGGCGAGCGGGTGCTGGTCCGGGTGACCGACGACAGCCACGCCAGGTTCTGGCGCGGCGACGCCGTCGAGGTGCTGGAGCCCAGCCCCGACCGGGTCGAGCCGCCCTGCCCGGTGGCCCGGCCGGGCCTGTGCGGTGGCTGCGACTTCCAGCACGTCGACCCCGGCGCCCAGCGGGCGCTGAAGACCGCGGTCGTGGCCGAGCAGCTGCAGCGGCTGGCCGGGATCGACTGGGACGGCGAGGTCGTGGGCGTGGACACCCCCGGCACCGCCGACGGGCTGCACTGGCGGACGCGGATGCGCTACCAGACCGACGACGAGGGCCGGGCCGCGCTGCGGGCGCACCGATCCCACGCCCTCGTCCCGCTGCCCGAGGGCGGCTGCCCCATCGCCCACCGGGGCACCCCGTCGGTCACCGGCACCAGCTGGCCCGCGGGGGCGGAGCTGGTCGCCGTGGCCGCGGCCGACGGACCGGCCCTGCTGGTCGACGGCCGGGTGCGCCAGGGCGGCACCGAGGTCACCGAGCAGGCCGCCGGGCGTCGCTGGGAGGTCGCCACCGACGGCTTCTGGCAGGTCCACCCCGGCGCCGCGGACACGCTGGTGGACGCCGTCCTCGAGGGGTTGGCTCCCCAGCCGGGCGAGCAGGCCTTCGATCTCTACTGCGGCGTCGGGCTGTTCGCCGGGGCGCTGGCCGCCGCCGGCTGCCGGGTGTGGGGCCTGGAGGCCGGGCACGGCGCGATCCTGGCCGCCCGGCGCAACCTGGAGGAGTTCGGCGACCAGGTCCGGCTGCGGGCCGACCGCGTGGAGCGCGGGTTGACCAAGCTGCCCAGGCGCGCCGACCTCGTCGTCCTGGACCCCCCGCGCAGCGGGGCCGGGAAGGAGGTGGTGGCCGCGGTGCTGGCCCGCCGCCCCCGGGCCGTGGCCTACGTCGCCTGCGATCCCGCCGCGCTCGGGCGCGATCTGGCCACCGCCGCCCGGCACGGCTACGCACCGACCAGCATCCGCGGCTTCGACCTGTTCCCGATGACCTCGCACGTCGAGTGCGTCGCCGTGCTGGAGCCGGGCCGGTAGCGCTTCGGTCGGCGGCTACGATCGTCCCGGTCGTCGCGCGTCGCGGGGACGATGGGGCGGTTCGAGCCCTCCCCCGAGGAGCGCGAGGAGTGCCGATGGTGTCCAGGTCGCGGGTCCCGCGCTCGGTCGGGGTCGGGCTGGCCACCGCCTTCCTCGCCTCCGGCGTGCTGACCGCCTGCAGCAGCGAGCCGGAGACCTACACCGAGGACGTGTACTGCGCCACCGAGGACGGCACGATCATCGACGAGAAGTACTGCGAGGACGAGCGCTCGGGCGGCTTCGGCGGCGGCTTCATCTGGATCGGCGGCTTCGGCGGCGGGTGGGGCCCCGGGTATCGGCTCCCGGCCGGCCAGCGCACGGCCAGCATGCCCTACAACGACGCGGCCGCCCGGCAGCGCGCTGGCCTGCCCGCCACCGGCCGGGTGACCGGCAGCGGCGGCCTGGGTGGCAAGGTCACCAAGACCCGCGCCTCGAAGGGCGGCGGCTTCGGCGGCTCGTCCAGGGGCGGGAGCAGCAGCTGATGGAGCGTCGTCCGAGCGGCATCGTCCGCAAGAACTGGCCCGAGGTCGTCACCGAGCAGGGGCTGACCTACTGGCAGACCCTGCTGCCGGACGGCAGCACCCGCTCCTACTGGAGCGAGAGCGCCCACTACGCCTTCAGCGCCGCCGAGGTCGACCAGATGCACGCCGACCTGCAGACGCTGATGGACATGTTCGTCACCGCCGGCGACTTCATCCTGGCCCACCCCGAGCTGATGGACCGGATGGGCATCCCCGGTTTCGCCCGGCTGGAGATCGCCCGCAGCTGGGACCGCCGCGACGCCGACGGTGAGCCGGTCGACTGGGGGAGCGTCTACGGCCGGATCGACGCCGTCTACGGCGGCAACCGGTTCCTCGACCTGCAGACCACCGACGCCCAGGACAAGTTCGACGAGGCGCTCGGGCGGATCCGGCTGTACGAGTTCAACGCCGACACCCCGACGTCGGTGCTGGAGACCGCCATCGTCCAGTGGAGCTGGTTCGAGGCCACCCGGCAGGGCGACGACCAGTGGAACGGGGTCTTCGAGATGCTCGTCGACGCCTGGAAGCGCAACCTCGCGCACGCCGAGCGCGAGCTGGGCCGCAAGCCGGTCATCTACTTCGCCTGCACCTGGTACGACAACCTGCTGCCGGAGTTCGTCGACGCGGTGCCGCCGGACCAGCGGGCCGAGATCCGGGTCGAGGACTGCTCCTACGAGGACCTGCAGAACCTGCGGGTGATGCAGGAGACCTGCCGGCAGGCGGGGTACGAGACCCAGTGGCTCTACGTCGAGCAGATCCACCTGGGCGCGGACGGCCGGTTCTACGACGGCCGGTTCCCCGACGGCGAGCAGCGGCACCTCGACGTGGTGTTCAAGCTGCACGCCTGGGAGCACATCTGCGCCGAGCCGTTCGGCGAGGCCGTCTTCGAGGACATGGCCAAGCCGGGCGGGACCATCTGGATCGAGCCGCCCTACAAGATGCTGTGGTCGAACAAGGGTCTGCTGCCGGTCCTGTGGCAGCTCTTCGGCCGCGACGCCGAGCGGAGCAAGCTGCTGATCCCGGCCTGGTTCGACGGCGAGCAGCCCGACGGGCTGACCAGCTACGTGCGCAAGCCGCTGCTGGGTCGTGAAGGCGCCAACGTCACCGTGGTGGTGGACGGCCAGACCGTGCTGAGCACCCCCGGGCCCTACGGTGAGGAGGGCTTCGTCGTCCAGGCCTACGCGCCGCCGCCGAACTTCGTCGGCTTCGAGGGCGACAACTTCCCGACGCTGGGCCTCTGGTACGTCGACGGGGAGCCGGCGGGGTTGGACCTGCGGGAGAGCTCGACCGTCGTGGTGGACAACCTGAGCGTCTGCGTCCCGCACGTCATCCGGGGCTGAGGCCCTTCCCGCGTCCGAGGAGGGCACGTGCTCGACTACCTGCAAGGCGTTCTGGCCAACTCGCCCCCGGCGGCGGCCAGCCTGCTGCTGACCCTGGTCGCCGGGGGGTTGCTGTGGGTCGTCCAGAACCGGCTGACCCGGTTCGACGACCACCAGGTGCTGTTCCGCGACGGCAACGTCGCCTACCTCCTGCAGCGCGCCGCCCTGCTGCTGGGCTTCGCGGTGGCCGCGCTGCCGACGGCGACCCGGACCCCGGACGACCTGCCCTGGTCGAGGCTGGTGGGCGAGGCCTACGAGCTGGCCTGGGTGGTGGCGGCCTTCCTGGCCGTCCGCTACGTGGTCGGCTTCGTGCTCGTGCAGCGGGTCGCCGACGACGAGGAGCTGCTGCGCGGCAACGTCGCCCTCGGCGTGGTCGAGGCCGGCTTCTACCTGGGCTTCGGCTTCATCCTCAACGGCTCGCTGACCGGTGCGTCGCCGACGGTGGCGCTGGGGCTGGCCAGCACCGTCGTCTTCGGACTGCTGGGCCTGGCCCTGGTGGTCGGGGTGTTCTGGCTGCACGAGGCGGTGACCCCGTGGAGCATCCGTGCGCAGCTGCGCGCCGGGGGGCTGACCGCGGCCTTCGAGGCGGCGGGCGTGCTGGTCGCGGTGGGCGTCGTCGTCCGCGAGGGCGTGGCGGGCGACTTCACCGGGTGGGTGATCGGGTTCGAGGCGTTCACGGTGACCGCCGTCGTCGCCGTCGCCACGCTCTACCTGTTCCGCTGGCTGGCCAACCGGCTGCTGCTGCGCGGCACCACGATCGGCACGATCCAGCGCGAGCACCAGGTGGTGGCCTCCGCCTTCAGCGCCGTGGTCATGGTGGCGGTCGCCGTCCTGGTGGCCGCCGTCGTCCGCACCCAGCTCTGAGGGATCCCCTGGGCCCCCTAATGCCGAGTTGTCAGACGTCACCGGGGCCCGGAGCCCGCTGACGTCTGACAACGCGGCGTCAGCCGGCGGTCGGGGTGGTGGGGAGGTGGCGGTCCCACCAGTCGAGGATCGCCTCGAAGCGCTGGAGGCGGTGCCGCGGGCGGCCGGAGCGGCTCAGCTCGTGGTCCTCGCCGGGGAAGACCAGCAGCTCGGTCGGCACGCCGGCCTCCACCAGCCCCAGGTGGTAGCGCTGCGCCTGGGACAGCGGGCAGCGCAGGTCGTCCTCGGCGTGGATGACCAGGGTCGGGGTGCGGACCTGGCTCACCACCGCCTGCGGGCTCTGCCGACGGCGCTGCTCGAGGTCCGCGCCGGTGTACTGCTGCGCGAAGTAGGTGCCGATGTCGGAGGTGCCGATGAACAGTTCCGGGTCGAGGAAGCCGCGTTCCACGACCGCGCCGGCGAACCGGTGGTCGTGGGCGATCGTCCAGGCGGTGAGGTAGCCGCCGTAGGAGCCGCCCAGGATGCCGACGCGGTCGCCGTCCAGGGTCGGGTGGCCGGCGAGGGCGCCGTCGAGGAGGTCGAGCACGTCGGTCAGGTCGATGGTCCCCATCCGCCCGGCGATGCTGCGGCCGAAGGCCTGCCCGTAGCCCGCCGCTCCCCGCGGGTTGCCCATCACCACGCCGTAGCCGGCGGCGGCGTAGACCTGCGCCTCGTCGAACAGCGAGCCGGTGTACTGGGCGTAGGGCCCACCGTGGATGAGCAGCAGGGTCGGGTGCGGCCCGGAGCCCGGCGGCACCAGCACCCAGCCGTGCACCTCGCCGCCGTCGCGCGTCGGCAGCAGCACCTCCTCGGGTTCGACGACGCCGGCGTCCCGCAGCGCGGCCGACAGGTCGGTGAGCCGGCGCAGGCCGTCCGGGGCCAGCACCGCGACGTCCCCCGTCGAACCGGGGTCGGACAGGCTGACCGCCACGACCCCACCGGCGGCCGCCACGCCCTCGACCTCGACGGGGCCCTCGGTCAGCCGCTCGAGCTCGCCGGAGGCGGAGACCCGGAGCAGCTGGACGGTGCCGCGGGTGACCTCGGTGACCAGGACGGCCGGACCGTCGGCGACCAGCGGGGAGGCGGTGAGGTCGACGGTCTCGGGATCGGTCAGCCGACGCGGCGGGTTGCCGCCGGTCAGCACGTGCAGCGCCTGGTTGGTGCCGACGACGTCGACCTCGTCGGGTCCCAGCTCCTGGGCCAGCACGAAGCAGGTGCCGTCGGCGGTCTCCCGGGCGTCGGCGACGTGGAGGCCGTCGGCGGGCCCGGTCAGGGTCGTGACGTCGGTGACCGCACCGGCCGCGTCGAGGGTCAGCCGGCGCAGCGAGCGGCGCAGCGCTGGACTGGTGCCGTCGTGCTCGGTGACCACCACCGTGACGGTGGCGGCGTCGTGGCCGAACCGGGGGTGGGCGTGCTCGGTGTCCTCCGTGGTCAGCTGCACGGCGACCGGCAGCCCGGCGTCGGGCTCGGGATCCGGGTCCTCGGCCGAGGGTGCGGCGGGCACCGGCGGCTCCGCCGTCACGTCGGGCACGTCCACGAGGAACACCTGGGCTCGGCGGTCGGTCACCCAGCCCACGCCGTTGGCCAGGTAGCGGGTGGTGGTGATCCGGCGGGCCGGCTCGGCCGCCGCGGGCACCCCGTCGACCGTCCCGTAGCGCCCGGGCTCGGGCACCCGGGCCAGGAACACCAGGCGGGCGCCGTCGGGCGACCAGTCGAACGCGGTCACCCCCAGCGGCTGGTCGGTGACGGGGACGGGTTCGCCGCCGCCCGCCCGGACGACGTGCAGCTGAGCCGGCTCCTCCGGTACCGCGCGCAGGAAGGCCAGCAGGGAGCCGTCGGGGGAGAGCTGGGGCGCGGTGTCGCGGAACCCGCGGGTCAGCCGCTCGGCGGTGGCCGAGCCGTCGGTGGGGACCTGCCAGAGCTGTCCGACGTAGGCGTCAGCCACCAGGTCCGGCCGGGTGAGCGCGAACACCGCCCGGGAGCCGTCCGGGGTGAGGGTCGGCGGGGAGACGGTGCGCAGCAGGGGCAGGTCGCTCGGCTTCACCGGACGAGCGTAGGCAGCCACCCGGGGGTGCGACCGCCCCGGTGGGAGTTAGGCAACCCTGTCATGGCGCCCGCGCGACGGATGGGAGAGGCTGTGGAGGTGCGCCCCGGGCCGTGCGCCGTTCCCGGCCGAGGGCCGAGGTGCGCTAGAGTATCTTGACGTCAAGATACTTTCGGTTCGACTTCAGGAGACGACTGATGAGCGTGAACAGTTTCGGGGCCAAGGCCACGTTGCCCGTCGGGGACGAGTCCTACGAGATCTTCCGGCTCGACGCCGTCGAGGGCTCGGAGAAGCTGCCCTACAGCCTCAAGATCCTGCTCGAGAACCTGCTGCGGACCGAGGACGGCGCCAACATCACCGCGGACCACATCCGCGGCCTCGCCGACTGGGACCCGACGGCCGAGCCGAGCCACGAGATCCAGTTCACCCCGGCCCGCGTCATCATGCAGGACTTCACCGGCGTGCCCTGCGTCGTCGACCTGGCCACCATGCGCGAGGCGATGGCCGACCTGGGCGGCGACGCCACCAAGATCAACCCCCTCGCCCCGGCCGAGCTGGTCATCGACCACTCCGTCATCGCCGACGTGTTCGGCACCGCCGACGCGTTCACCCGCAACGTCGAGATCGAGTACGGCCGCAACCGCGAGCGCTACCAGTTCCTGCGCTGGGGCCAGACGGCCTTCGACGACTTCAAGGTCGTGCCGCCCGGCACCGGCATCGTCCACCAGGTCAACATCGAGCACCTGGCCCGCGTCATCTTCACCCGGAACGGCCAGGCCTACCCCGACACCTGCGTCGGCACCGACTCCCACACCACCATGGTCAACGGCCTGGGTGTGGTCGGCTGGGGCGTGGGCGGCATCGAGGCCGAGGCGGCCATGCTCGGCCAGCCCGTCTCGATGCTCATCCCGCGCGTCGTGGGCTTCAAGCTCTCCGGCTCGATGCCCGAGGGCGCCACCGCCACCGACCTGGTGCTGACCATCACCGAGATGCTCCGCCAGCACAAGGTGGTCGGCAAGTTCGTGGAGTTCTACGGGCCGGGCGTCTCCGCCGTCCCGCTGGCCAACCGGGCCACCATCGGCAACATGAGCCCGGAGTACGGCTCCACCATCGCGGTCTTCCCGATCGACTCCAAGACCACCGACTACCTGCGGCTGACCGGCCGCGACGAGAGCCAGATCGCCCTCGTGGAGGCCTACGCCAAGACCCAGGGCCTGTGGCACGACGACGACCGCGAGCCGCAGTACTCGGAGTACCTCGAGCTGGACCTGGCCACCGTCGTGCCCAGCATCGCCGGCCCGAAGCGGCCGCAGGACCGGGTGATCCTCTCCCAGGCCAAGCAGGGCTTCCGGGAGGCGCTGGGGGCCTACGTCACAGCTGACACGACCGACCCCGCCGGGGGCTCCCAGGTCGCGCCCGGCAAGGCTGACGCCGACCGTCGGATCGACGACGCGCCGGTGCTGACCGGGGTCGACGAGGCCTCCGCCGAGAGCTTCCCGGCCTCGGACGCCCCGAGCCACTCCGGCGAGGAGTCGATCGACCCGCACGAGTTCGGGCAGGGCGTGCCGGAGGACATCGGCCGGCCGAGCCGCCGGACCCGGGTCACCCTCGAGGACGGCCAGTCCTTCGACCTCGACCACGGCGCGGTGACCATCGCCTCCATCACCTCCTGCACCAACACCTCCAACCCGAGCGTGATGATCGGGGCGGCGCTGGTGGCCAAGAAGGCCGTCGAGCGCGGGCTGACCCGCAAGCCCTGGGTGAAGACGACGCTGGCGCCGGGTTCGAAGGTGGTGACCGACTACTACGACCGCTCGGGCCTGACGCCGTACCTGGACAAGATCGGCTTCAACCTCGTCGGCTACGGCTGCACGACCTGCATCGGGAACTCCGGCCCCCTGATCCCCGAGGTCAGCGCGGCGGTCAACGAGGCCGACCTCGCCGTCGTCTCGGTGCTGTCGGGCAACCGGAACTTCGAGGGCCGGATCAACCCCGACATCAAGATGAACTACCTGGCGTCGCCGCCGCTGGTGGTGGCCTACGCCCTGGCCGGGACGATGGACATCGACCTGATGAACGACCCGCTGGGCACTGACGAGCAGGGCCAGCCGGTGCACCTGCGCGACGTGTGGCCGACCGAGGCCGAGATCGACGAGATCATCGCGTCGTCCATCGGCTCGGAGATGTTCACCGACTCCTACGCCGACGTCTTCGCCGGCGACGCGCAGTGGCAGGCGCTGCCCACGCCTGAGGGTCAGGTCTTCGAGTGGGACGCCGACTCCACCTACGTGCGGAAGCCTCCGTACTTCGACGGGATGCCGGCCGAGCCGGTGCCGGTCACCGACATCAGCGGCGCCCGGGTGCTGCTCAAGCTCGGCGACTCGATCACCACCGACCACATCAGCCCGGCCGGCTCGATCAAGGCCGACAGCCCGGCCGGTGCGTACCTCACCGAGCACGGCGTGCCGCGCGGGGAGTTCAACTCCTACGGCTCGCGTCGCGGCAACCACGAGGTGATGATCCGGGGCACCTTCGCCAACATCCGGCTGCGCAACCAGCTGGCGCCGGGCACCGAGGGCGGCTTCACCCGCGACTTCACCCTGCCTGACGCCCCGGTCAGCACGATCTACGAGGCCTCCGAGCACTACCTGGCCGCCGGGACGCCGCTGGTGATCCTCTGCGGCAAGGAGTACGGCTCGGGCTCCTCGCGCGACTGGGCGGCCAAGGGCACGGCGCTGCTCGGGGTCAGGGCGGTCATCGCCGAGTCCTACGAGCGGATCCACCGCTCCAACCTGATCGGCATGGGCGTCCTCCCGCTGCAGTTCCCGGAGGGCCAGAGCGCTGGGTCGCTCGGTCTGACGGGGGAGGAGACGATCGAGATCACCGGCGTCACCGCTCTGAACGACGGGACGACGCCGAAGACGGTCACCGTGCGGGCCGGGGACGTCACCTTCGAGGGGACCGTCCGGATCGACACCCCGGGCGAGGCGGACTACTACCGCAACGGCGGCATCATGCAGTACGTGCTGCGGTCGCTGCTCAAGAAGTAGCCTCACGCGGCCTGGCCTGTCGTCGCCGCCTGAGCCTGTCGGCGCTGCCTGAGCCTGTCGGCGCTGCCTGAGCCTGTCGGCGCTGCCTGAGCCTGTCGAAGGCCCTTCGACAGGCTCAGGGCGCGAGCCCGTCGACAGGCTCAGGGCGCGAGCCCGTCGACAGGCTCAGGGCGCGAGCCCTACGACAGGCTCAGGGCGCGGACTCGTCGACAGGCTCAGGGCGCGGACTCGTCGACAGGCTCAGGGCGCGGACTCGTCGACAGGCTCAGGGCGCGGGACCGGGGAGGCTCCGGCTGCGGTTGGCCTGCACGGGACGGGGTACCGCGAGCACGTGGAGCAGACGAGCGAGCAGAGCAGCGCAGTCGTGACCGAGCCCGCCGACCTCGGCGCGTCCGAGGGGGAGAGCGCGTCGCCGCCGACCCCGATCGAGATCCCGGCGGCGAACGGCCGCGACGAGGCCGAGACGGTGCTGCTGCCCAACCCCGACCAGCCCACCTGGCGGCAGGACTACCCCTACGACACGAGGATGACCGAGAAGGAGTACCAGGCCGCCAAGCGGTCGCTCCAGATCGAGCTGCTGAAGATGCAGAGCTGGGTCAGGACCACCCAGTCCAAGGTCGCCTGCCTCTTCGAGGGGCGTGACGCGGCGGGCAAGGGCGGCACCATCAAGCGGTTCACCGAGAACCTGAACCCGCGCGGGGCCCGGGTGGTGGCGCTGGAGAAGCCCACCGAGCGCGAGGCCACCCAGTGGTACTTCCAGCGCTACGTCTCGGTGCTGCCCAGCGGCGGGGAGATCGTGCTCTTCGACCGGTCCTGGTACAACCGCGCCGGCGTCGAGCGGGTGATGGGGTTCTGCACCCCGGTGGAGTACCTGGAGTTCATGCGCCAGGCGCCCGACCTGGAGCGGATGCTGGTCCGCAGCGGCCTGCACCTCATCAAGTTCTGGTTCTCGGTCTCCCGCGACGAGCAGCGGCGCCGGTTCGCGCAACGGCACACCGACCCGGTCCGGCGCTGGAAGCTCAGCCCGATGGACCTGCAGTCGCTGGACAAGTGGGAGGAGTACACCGCCGCCAAGGAGGCGATGTTCTTCTACACCGACACCGCCGACGCCCCGTGGACCGTGGTCAAGAGCAACGACAAGAAGCGTGCCCGGATCGAGGCGCTGCGCTACGTCTTGTCGGTGCTGGACTACACCGACAAGGACCCGGACGTGGTCGGCACCCCCGACCGCCTGATCGTCGGCACCGGTCCGTCCGCGCGGATGCTGGACGAGGCCGACGAGGACTCCCACCGCGTCTTCCCGCACATCTGAGTCGGAGCGGGGTTCCGGCGTGCGTGCGCTACTCTGGTTTAAGTTTCAACAATCAGAGGAGAACCATGACGCGCATCGCGATCATCGTCGGCAGCACCCGCCCCGGCCGCAACGGCACCGCCGTCGCGGAGTGGGTGCACGACTACGCCAAGACCCGCACCGACGCCGAGTACGAGCTGGTCGACATCGAGCAGTTCAACCTCCCGCTGCTCGACGAGCCGGTGCCGGCCTCGATGGGCCTGTACTCCAAGGACCACACCAAGGCCTGGGCCGCCACCATCGGTTCCTTCGACGGCTTCGTCTTCGTCACCCCCGAGTACAACCACAGCCCCTCCGGTGCGCTGAAGAACGCCATCGACTTCATCTACGGCGAGTGGAACAACAAGGCCGCCGGCTTCGTCGGCTACGGCTCGGTCGGCGCCGTGCGCGCCGTCGAGCAGCTGCGGCTGATCGCCGCGGAGCTCCAGGTCGCCACGGTGCGCGCGCAGGTCGCGCTGAACCTCGCCACCGACTTCGAGAACTACTCGGTGTTCACCCCGGCCGACTACCACCAGGCCAACCTCGAGCAGCTGTTCGACCAGGTCGTCTCCTGGACCCAGGCCCTCGAGGGCGTCCGTACCGGTGCGCGCGAGGCCGTCGCCGCCTGAGCCGCAGCACCACGTCGCCGCAGCACCGGACCGCCCGGACCCCCTCGGGTCCGGGCGGTCCTGCGTCCGGGACCAGGGTCAGCGTCGGGCGGGGGACGGCGCCCGCAGCACCGCCTGCTCCTCGTCGGTCCGCCGGGCGAGCCGTCGGCGCAGGAACCGGGTGCTGTGCGCGGCGGTGACCAGCCGCTCGCCGGCGTAGGGCACCCCGCCGCCCAGCCGGCGGCCGATGGCCAACCACACGCAGACGGCCCGCTCGGCCACCCAGAGCGGGGTCCACAGGGCCGCGTCGGCGGGGAAGACGGCCCGGCCGCCCGCTCGGCGGCGACCGAGCTCGGCCAGCGCGACGGGCAGCAGGGTCTCAGCGGCCAGCCCGGCGCCCGCCCAGCGGCGACGCCGGGGCGATCGGGAGCGCAGGCCCAGGGTCAGCAGGGCGGCGGTCGGGAGCAGCGACGCCTCCACCGCCAACCGGGCCGGCTGGGCGAAGTCGTCGTAGGCCTGCCGGACACGCTGGCCCCAGAAGTGGCCGGCTCCTGGAGGGCACCGGCGGACCAGCAGGTCGGGGACGGTGAGCTCGGTGCCGCCGGCGGCCCGGACGGTCCGGGACAGCTCGAGGTTCTCGAACAGCACGTCGCCGTCGTAGCCGCCCATGGCCAGGAATGCGCTGCGGCGCAGGGCGTAGGTCCCGGGGTAGTCGGCCCCGAGCGCACGGTTGAGAAGAGTCCGGCCCGTGTCCCAGCGGGCGTGCCAGGGGGCGGGGTCGAAGTAGTTCTGCGGCCGGACGAGGTCGGCGTCGGCCAGCAGGGCCACTGCGCGCCGCAGCTGCGCGGGGGTCCAGCGGACGTCGTCGTCGGCGATCACCACCTGCTCGGAACGGGCCAGCCGGACACCGGTGACCACGCCGGCCACCTTGCCGTTGCGACCCGGCCACTCCTGCACGCGGACGTGCCGGAGGAAGCCCGACCAGAGCACGTGGTGCCGGTCCCAGACCGCGTCCTCGCTGCCGTCCACGACGGTGACGTCGACCTCGCGGCTCAGCCCTTGCAGGTAGCCCGTCATCTCCGTCGGGTCCGTACCCGAGCCCCAGCGCAGCGGGACCACGTACTCCAGCCCGGCCACCACTACCCCGTGGACTGCTGCAGGGCGTCGACGGTGGAGACCACGCCGGCCGCGTTCTCCGGGATCGGCCGCAGCGACGACCGGCCGGCGTCCCAGCTGTCCAGCAGGTGGGCGGTCACCGCGCCGTCCATCACCAGGGCCACCCGGGCACCGAGCAGGATGTCGGCCACCAGCGCCGGCTCGTCGCGGGCCAGCTGACCGGCGACGTCGTGCGCGGCGATCTGCTCGTGCACCGCGTCGGCCTCGATGTGCTCGTCGAAGAACCGGGTGGTGGGCTCGTCGAAGCCCAGCCGGCGCAGGCCGTTGCCGTAGCGGCGCATCGGCAACGACGACGACATCTCCAGGGCCGCCAGGTGCCCGATGGCCGCGCCGAGCAGCCGGCGGTGCAGGCCGAACAGCGTCATCGTGTTGGCCCAGGCCAGCGTGATCGCCGGGACGTCGTTGAGGTAGTGCCCGTAGCCGTCGTCCAGCCCGAGACCGCGCATCGTGTCGGCGAACAGCGCCGAGTGCATCCACTCCGCGCGACCGCCGCCGTACTCGTCGGCCTGGATCTCCACCAGCGCGGCCTTGGCCCGGCCGGACAGCCGCGGGATGGCCCAGGTGTGCGGGTCGGCCTCTTTCAGGTGGTAGATCGAGCGGTGCACCAGGAACTCCCGGTACTCCGCCGGTGTGCCCGTGCGGGCCAGGTACCGCGACATCGACGGTCCGTCGTCGGCCTGCACCAGCTCGGCCAGCGCGGTCGGCACGTCGGCGGGCTCCGGGCTGGCGGGCAGCTGGCCGGCGACCCGGGCGCGCAGGGCCGCCTCCGTCGCGTCCTCCAGCACGGCCGCCAGGCCGACCAGGTCCGGGTGCCACTCCCAGCGGGGGTCGACGCCCGGCCAGCTGCGGTGGTGCAGCTCGTGGAGCACCAGCAGGGACAGCTGCAGGTCGTCGTCGGTCAGGGCGTCCAGCGTGCCGGCCGCCAGCTCTCGCGCCTGGGCCGCCAGCTGCGGCGCCGGCTGGGGTTCCTCGGCCAGCACCCAGAGCAGCTGGGCGCTCAGCGAGCCGCGAGCCAGCAGCGGGCTCCGTCCGCGGCCCCGGTCGAGAGCGAGCGTGGTCGCGTACGGGCTTCGTCGCATGGTCGGGCTCCTACCCTCGTCGGCGGCTGGGCAATCCGACGGAGGGCGACCGGGCGGTCGCGTCGTCGGCCCGCCCGTGGTTACGGGACGACCGGGTCGGGTACCCGGGCGGTCGTGGCACGTTCTCCTTCCGACCCCGGCGCGGACCGGGATGCGCAGATCACCATCTACCCCGACGGCCCGATGCTGCTGCGGGGCGACGTCGAGATCGTCGGCGCGGACGGCGTCCCGCTGCCGCGGCGCCGTCGGACCGTCGCGCTGTGCCGGTGCGGCTCGAGCGCGATGATGCCGCTCTGCGACGGCACCCACAAGCTGGTCTGGAAGCCCGGCCGGGACAACGCCCGACGGCGGGCCGCCGCGGCGGACGAGGACTGAGCCGGGCGGGACCTGCGGGCCGCCGTGGAGTAGGTTGGTCGTCGAACACGGGAGTCCGGTGGAGCCGGGCTGAGAGGAAGGTTCTCCAACCTTCGACCGTCGAACCTGATCTGGGTCATGCCAGCGCAGGGAGGCCTCTTGTCACGTCCCCGTGTCCCTCTGACCGAGAGGTGCACACCATGCAGCACACCACCGTCCCGTCCACCCAGAGCCGCGCCGACGCCGTGCCCAGCCGACGCTGGCGGGTGGTCGACATCGTCGTGGCCAGCGTCGTCGGGGTCGCGCTCGGCGTCGTGTTCCTGGTCTGGGGCGCCGCCTACGAAGGCCTCTCGGCCCCGGTCAAGGCCGTGCTGCCCGGGGCTCAGTCCTTCGTCGCCGCACCCTTCCTGCTCGGCGCCGTGCTCGGTGGGCTGCTGATCCGCAAGCCCGGCGCCGCCATCTACGTCGAGCTGCTGGCCGCGGCCGTCTCCGCGCTGCTGGGCAGCCAGTGGGGCCTGCTGACGCTCGCCTCCGGCCTGGTGCAGGGGGTCGGCGCCGAGATCGTCTTCGCGATCTTCCTCTACCGTGCCTGGCGACTGCCGGCTGCCTGGCTGGCCGGGGCCGGGGCCGGACTCGCCCTGGCGGTCTTCGAGCTGTTCGTCTACTACCCGGGCAGCACCGCGCTGTTCGCCACCCTGTACGTGGTCGGTGCCGTCGTCGGCGGGGCGTTCGTCGCCGGCACCCTGTCCTGGCTGGCCGTCCGCGCCCTGGCCCGCACCGGGGCGCTGCACCGCTTCGCCGCCGGCCGGGACACCGCCGAGCTGGTCTGAGCGTGCCCGGGGTCCCTCCCGGTCGCGCGCGCGTGCCGGGCGCCACCGCCGCGGCCGCCGGCCGGCCAGCCCGCGTCGAGGCGCAGGGCTGGGGCTGGCGGCACGCCGGTCGCCGGGCCTGGGCGCTCCGCGGGCTCGACCTCGTCGTCGAGCCGGGGGAGCGGGTGCTGCTGCTGGGCGCGTCCGGGGCCGGCAAGTCGACGCTGCTGCACGCCCTGGCGGGCGTGCTCGGCGACGACGAGGCCGGCGAGGAGGAGGGCCGGCTCTTCCTGGACGGCGCCGCGCCCCGGGACGCGCGCGGCCGCGCGGGGCTGGTGCTGCAGGACCCGGAGACCTCGGTGATCCTGGCCCGCGTCGGGGACGACGTGGCCTTCGGCTGCGAGAACCTCGGGGTGCCCCGCGACGCCATCTGGCCGCGGGTCGCCGACGCGCTCGAGGCCGTGGGGCTGGACCTGCCGCTGGACCACCCCACCGAACGGCTGTCCGGGGGGCAGCAGCAGCGGCTCGCCCTGGCCGGCGTGCTGGCCATGCGGCCGGGCCTGCTGCTGCTCGACGAGCCGACGGCCAACCTGGACCCCGACGGCGTCTTCGAGGTCCGCGACGCGGTCGGCCGGGTGCTGGACGCCACCGGCGCCACCTTCGTGGTGGTGGAGCACCGGGTGTCCACCTGGCTGCCGCTGGTGGACCGGCTCGTCGTCGTCGGGCCGGACGGGCTGCTGGCGGACGGACCACCGGCTACGGTGCTGGCCCGGACCGGTCCCGCGCTGGCCGCCGCCGGCATCTGGGTGCCGGACCACCCACCGCAGGTCAGCCTCCGGCCCCGGCCCGCCGTCGGCGACCCGTTGCTGGCCGCCGAGGCGCTGGCGGTCGGCCGGAGCGGGCGGCTGGTCCGCGACGGCGTCGACCTCGAGCTGCGGGCCGGCGACGCGGTCGCCCTGACCGGACCCAACGGGTCCGGCAAGTCCACCCTCGCCCTGACCCTCGCCGGCCTGCTGGCGCCGCTGGGAGGCCGGGTCCGCGCCTCTGCCGCGCTGGCCCGGGGTGCGGGCGACCGGCCGCACGCCTGGCGCTCGCGCGACCTCGTCGACCGGATCGGCGTGGTCTTCCAGGAGCCGGAGCACCAGTTCCTCACCGCGACGGTGCAGGCCGAGCTCGAGGTCGGGCTGCGCGCCACCCGCCGGCTGGACGACGCGGGCCGGGCCCGGGTGGCCGAGCTGCTGGCCCGGCTGCGGCTGGAGGGCCTCGCCGGGGCCAACCCGTTCACGCTGTCCGGCGGGGAGAAGCGGCGCCTGTCGGTGGCCACCGTGCTGGTCACCTCACCGGACCTGCTGGTGCTCGACGAGCCGACGTTCGGGCAGGACGCGCTCACCTGGGCCGGCCTGGTGGACCTGCTCGGCGCTCTGCTCGCCGAGGGCCGGACGGTGCTCTCGGTGACCCACGACCGTGCCTTCGTCGAGGCCCTGGCCGGCACCGAGGTGGTGCTGGGTGAGGCTCCAGGGGTGCGCACCCGGGCGGTGGCGCCGTGAGCGTGCTCACCCTGGACCGGGGAGCCGGCCGCATCTTCACCGTGAACCCTGTGGCCAAGATCGCAGCCCTGCTCCCGCTGACGGTCTGCCTGCTGCTCACCCTGGACTGGCTCTCGGCCGCCGTCGCCGTGGTCGGTGAACTGGCCCTGTTCCTGGCCGTCGGACTGCGCAGCCGACGGCTCTGGCTGCGGACGGTGCCGCTGCTGGTCGCGGCCCCGCTGACCGGGCTGACCATGGTGCTCTACGGGCGCCCTTCAGGGGCGACCTACCTGCAGCTGGGGCTGGTGCACGTCACCGACGGCTCGATCGCCATCGGGCTGGCCACCACCGCGCGGCTGGTGGCCATCGCGCTGCCCGCGGTGCTGCTGTTCGCCACCATCGACCCCACCGACCTGGCCGACGGGCTGGCGCAGCGCTGGCGGCTGCCCAGCCGCTTCGTGCTCGGCGCCCTGGCCGGGCTGCGGCTGGTCGGGCTGTTCCTGCAGGACTGGCGCTCCCTCGAGCTGGCCCGCCGGGCCCGCGGGGTGGCCGACTCCGGACGGCTGCGACGGCTGGCCGGCCAGGTGCTCGCCCTGCTGGTGCTGGCCGTGCGGCGGGGGAGCCGGCTGGCCACCGCCATGGAGGCGCGCGGGTTCGACGGTCCCGTCGAGCGGACCTGGGCCCGCCCGTCCCCGTTCGGTCGGGCCGAGGTGGTCACCATCGCCTGCGGTGTGCTGCTCGGGGCCGGTTGCGTCGCCGCCGCGCTCGCCGCGGGCACCTGGAACTTCATCCTGACCTGATCACTCGCGGCCACGCACGGGGCCTGGACGCGCAGCAGCCCGGCTCCGCGACGCGGTACCGGGCTGCTGGCGGAGCGCAGGGCCTACTTGCCGGCGATGTCCTTCACCTTGGCGGTGAGCTTGTCCACCACGTTGGGCTTCGCGTCGGTGCCGTAGAGCCGGGGGTCGGGCTGGGTGGGCGGCGGCATCGGGGCCGACGTGGTCGGGCCGTCGTGGTAGGTGAACTCGCCGTTGCCGTCCGGGGTCGGGCCGGAGGCCCAGCTGCCCTCGGACGCGGCCTTGCCGTCGGAGAAGTTGAGGTACTGGTAGGCCACCTCGGAGTGCTCGAGCTTCTGCGGGAAGTTGCTCGGCACCGGGAACTGCTCCAGGCCGTCGGCCTGCAGCTCGGCGATCGCGGCCAGCCACTGGTTCTGGTGCATGGTGTCGCGGGCGATGAGGAAGCTCAGCAGGTCCCGGACGCCCTTGTCGTCGGTCATGTGGTAGAGCCGGGCGGCCTGCACGCGGCCCTGCATCTCGCCGTTGGCGTTGGCGTGGAAGTCGGCGAGGAGGTTGCCGCTGGCGGTGATGTAGCTGCCCTGCCAGGGGTTGCCGTTGCTGTCCACGGGACGCGCTCCGGCGCCGGCGACGATGGCGTGCTGCACGTCGCCGCCACCGATCACGGCCGCCATCACCGGGTCGGAGTTGACGGTGGCCTCCATGTCGGCGTCCGGGGCCTTCTCCAGCAGCTGCGCGATCATGACCGCCAGCATCTCCACGTGCCCGAACTCCTCGGAGCCGATGCCGAAGAGCAGGTCGCGCCACTTGCCGGGGATGTGGGTGTTCCAGGCCTGGAAGCCGTACTGCATGGCGATGGTGATCTCGCCGTACTGGCCGCCCAGCACCTCCTGGAGCTTGCGGGCGTAGATGGCGTCGGGCTTGTCGGGCACAGCCTTGAACTGCAGTTCCTGCTTGTGGAAGAACATTCCGCTCCTATGGGTTCGTGCGCGGTTCCGTACGTCGGTGGCTTACCCCTGGCCCCCGCGCCGAAACGTGGGGATCGACCGTCCGGGGCCTGCACTAGCATCGGCTCGCCGTCCTGCGCGGCCCTGCGCACCCCGAGGAGGAGCGTCCGTGCCACCCGGAGCCCCGACCCTGACCTCGCTCGTCCGCTACCCGCTCAAGTCGGGCCGGGCCGAGACGCTGGCCGAGGCCGTCGTCGAGCCCTGGGGGCTGGCCGGTGACCGGCGCTGGATGGTCGTGGACGCCGGAGGCCGGATGCTGACCGGGCGCCAGGTGCCCGAGCTGGTGCTCGTCGTGGCCACAGCCGGGGACGACGGACTGGTGCTCAGCGCCCGGGGGCGGACGCCGGTGCGGGTGGCGACCCCGGCCGGCCCCGACCGCGTACCGGTGGACCTCTTCGGCAGCCGCTTCCTCGCCTCGCCCGCGCCCGGCGCGGAGGCCTGGTTGACCGCCGTCCTCGGCCGACCCGCCCAGCTGCTGCACCTCCGGGACCCGCGGGGCCGGGCGGCGGACCCGGCCTACGCCGCGCCGGGCGACGTCGTCTCGCTGGCGGACGGGTTCCCGCTGATGCTGACCAACGAGGCGTCGCTCGCCGCGCTGGAGGGCTGGGTGGCCGAGGGTCCGCGGCCCCAGGAGGCGCCGCTGGGGATGGGTCGGTTCCGGCCGAACCTCGTGGTGACCGGCGCTCCGGCCTGGGCCGAGGACCGGTGGCGTCGGCTCCGGATCGGCGACGTCAGCTTCCGCGCGGTCAAGGCCTGCGAGCGCTGCGCCTTCACCCTGGTCGACCCGGCGACGGCTGCCCGCACCAAGGAGCCGCTGGCCAGCCTGGCCCGGCACCGCCGCTACGACGGCAAGACGTGGTTCGGGGTGAACCTGGTCCCGGAGCAGCCGCTCGGCCGGCTCCGCGTCGGCGACGCCGTCGAGGTGACCGCGTTGGCCCCGGAGCCGGGGCCGCTGCGCTGACGTCCTCCGCGCCGTTCGGCAGGCCGCCGGCACGCGCCTCGCGCGAGCGTCATCTCGCCTGCGTGCCGAGTCGGGTCTTCATGGTGCTGGGGCGGGTCCTCAGCCTGGTCGCGGTGGTTCTGCTGGTCGTGACGGTCACCCTGGTGGTGGGAGCAGCGCTTCCGCGCCGTGAGCACCACCGCCGAGGGCACCGTCACCGAGGTGGTCGCGGTCGGCGTCCGCTGCGACGAGGAGGACGATCCTGGCTCGGACCCGGACGGGCGCAGCGGCCGGACGGTGTACTCCTCGCGGGTCAGCTACCCGGCGGCCGACGGCAGCACCCGCACCTTCCTCTCCGGCACGGCCAGCTGGCTGCCCGAGCACGCCGAGGGCGAGACCGTGACCGTCCATTACCGGCCCTCGGATCCGGGGAGCGCGCGGTTCGACCACACGGGCCCGCGACTCTCCGTCGTCGTGCTGGGCGTGCTGACGGCGGCCTTCGGCGGGGTTGCCCTGCTGTGGACGGTGCTCGGCCGCCGGGCCCGTTCGTGGGCTGGGTGAGGAACGGCACGGGGACTCCGCTGCCGTTCAGCCCTGCTGCTCCAGGCTCTCGCGGATCAGCCGGCCGTGCGCGGCGAGCTCGCCGTCGGCGTAGCGGACGCGGGGCCAGAAGAACCCCCGCAGGCCGTCACCCTTCGTCCGTGGCACGACGTGCACGTGCAGGTGGGGGACCGACTGGCTGACCACGTTGTTGTTGGCCACGAACGTCCCCTGCGCCCCGAGGGCGTCGCCCAGGGCCCGGGCGACCCGCTGCGCCACGGTGAGCAGCGGGACCATCAGCCGGTCCGGCAGCTCGAGCAGGGTGTCGACGTGCTCGACGGGGCAGACCAGGACGTGCCCCTTGAACACCGGCCGGTGGTCCAGGAAGGCCACGACGTCGCTGTCACGGTGCACCACCTCCGCCGCCAGCTCGCCGCGGACGATCTGGCAGACGATGTCGCTCACCGCTCGATGCTAGACCGTGGACACCACGCAACTGCTGGTCTAGAATCGAACACATGTACGAATATGGGACTACGTCATGAGCGTGTTCCGGCCGCCGGGCTGGCCGGACAGCGTGCGCCCGCCGGGCGCGGAGGGGTGGGAGGACGGCGCCGTCGCCTTCCTGTTCGACTGCTGCCCGGCTGACTTCCGGGCCTACCCGGTGCTGCGCCGCCACCCGCTGGTTCTGGCCCGGTTCGCCGCGCACTTCGTGGCGGGCCAGTGCCGTGCCTCGCAGGAGGGCCTGGCCCAGATCCGGGCCGGCTTGCAGGGGAAGGTGCCGGCGCCGGCGGTGGAGCAGGCCGCCCAGGCCTGGCTGGAGCAGGCCGCCCGGCTGGTGCGCACCCGGCGTGCGGTGGGGCTGCTCGACGACGCCCTGCAGGGTGCTGTGTTCCACGCCCGGCTGTGACGGCCCTCGGGCGACGGGAGTCACACGCCCGTCCGTCACGGGACCCGGCCCGGGAAGGGCGGACGACGTAAACTCGGCCGCATGTCACCCGCGTCCGGACTGCTGAGCACCCTTCACAGGCCGGAGGACCTGCGGGCACTGGCCCCGGAGCAGCTGGAGCAGCTGAGCACGGAGATCCGACGCTTCCTGATCGAGAACGTCAGCCAGACCGGCGGTCACCTCGGCCCCAACCTCGGCGTCGTCGAGCTGACCATCGCCATGCACCGCGTGTTCGACTCCCCGCGGGACCCGTTCGTCTTCGACACGGGCCACCAGAGCTACGTGCACAAAATCCTCACCGGCCGGCAGGAGCTGTTCCCGACGCTGCGCCAGCGCGGCGGGCTGGCCGGGTACCCGAGCCGCGCCGAGTCCGAGCACGACTGGGTCGAGAACAGCCACGCCTCCACCGCCTTGTCCTACGCCGAAGGGCTGGCCAAGGCCAAGCGGCTGCGGGGCGAGCCCGGCACCGTCGTCGCCTTCGTCGGCGACGGCTCGCTGACCGGTGGGATGGCGTGGGAGGCCCTCAACAACATCGCCGCCTCCGACGACCTCCCGCTGGTGGTGCTGGTCAACGACAACGGCCGCTCCTACACCCCGACCGTGGGCGGGCTGGCCAAGCACCTGGCCGCCCTGCGCACCAACCCGCGCTACGAGCAGGTGCTCGACGTGGTCAAGCGCAACGTCAGCCGGGCGCCCCTGGTGGGCGCAGCGGCGTACGACATCCTGCACGGCATCAAGAGCGGCCTGAAAGACGTCCTCGCACCCCAGGGGATGTTCTCCGACCTGGGGCTGAAGTACGTCGGCCCCATCGACGGCCACGACACCGCCGCGGTGGAGAAGGCCCTGCAGCACGCCCGCCAGTACGGCGGCCCCGTCCTCGTGCACGCGCTCACCTCCAAGGGCCGGGGCTATGCGGCGGCGGAGATGCACGAGGAGGACCACTTCCACGCCGTCGGCAAGATCAACGCCAGCACCGGGAAGGCCCTGGTCGCCGTCACCGGGCAGACCTGGACCGACATCTTCTCCACCGAGCTCGTCGAGCTGGGCCGCCGGCACGAGGACCTGGTCGCCATCACCGCCGCCATGACCTACCCGACGGGTCTGCACCGCTTCCAGGCCGCGTTCCCCGAGCGGACGTTCGACGTCGGCATCGCGGAGCAGCACGCCGTCACCTCCGCGGCCGGGATGGCCATGGGCGGGCTGCACCCGGTCGTCGCGCTGTACGCGACGTTCCTGAACCGGGCGTTCGACCAGGTGCTGCTGGACGTGGCCATGCACCGCTGCGGCGTCACCTTCGTGCTGGACCGCGCCGGCGTCACCGGGAACGACGGCCCCAGCCACCACGGCATGTGGGACATGTCCCTGCTGCAGCTGGTGCCCGGGCTGCACCTGAGCGCCCCGCGCGACGCCACCCGGCTCCGGGAGGCGCTGGCCACCGCCGTCCAGATCGACGACGCGCCGAGCGTCGTCCGCTACTCCAAGGACGCGGTGCCGGCCGACATCGACGCCGTCGACTCGATCAACGGGCTGGACGTGCTGGTGCGCACCGAGCAGCCGCGCGTCCTCGTCGTCGGGATCGGCCAGCTGGTCGGCACGGCCGTGGCCGTCGGGCAGCGGCTCTCCGACCAGGGCATCGGGGTCACCGTCGTCGACCCGGTCTGGGTGCTCCCGGTCAACCCGGCGCTGGTCCCGCTGGCCGCGGAGCACGAGCTCGTCATCACCGTCGAGGACAACGGGGTGGTCGGTGGCTGCGGCGCCCGGCTGGCCCAGGAGCTGCGGGCGGCCGACGTCGACACCCCGTTGCGCGAGTTCGGGGTCGCCCAGGAGTTCCTCGAGCACGGCAACCGCGGGGAGCTGCTGGAGGAGCTCGGGCTGACCCCGCAGGCGATCGCCCGCTACGCGGTGGAGGCCGTGCTCAGCCGTGAGCCGCAGTCCAGCGACGCCGTCGGGGACGTCGCGCGCAGCACCCGGCCGGAGTGACGGCCGACGAGTCCTGGGCCTCGCCGCAGACCCTGGTCGCTGACGGCGACCCGCTGCCCGGGCGGATCGTCCTCGACCAGGCCTGGACCGACCTGACCTTCCTGCACTGGCGCGTCGCGCCCGAGCAAGTGGCGCCCCTGCTGCCGGCCGGTACCCGGCCCGACCTGCACGACGGTGCGACCTGGGTGGGCCTGATCCCGTTCCGGATGCGCGGCGCCGGCTTCGGCACCGGGCACCCGCTTCCCTGGCTCGGCAGCTTCGCTGAGACCAACGTGCGCTTCTACGCCGTGGACGCCCGCGGACGCCGCGGGGTGGTGTTCGGGTCGTTGGAGTGCGAGCGGCTGGCCTTCGTGCTCGGCTCCCGGCTCGCGCTCAACCTGCCCTACACCTGGGCGCGGATGCGGGTGCGGCAGCAGACCGACGTGCTGACCTACACCAGCCGCCGGCGCTGGCCCGGCCCCCGGGGTGCGGCCAGCCGCGCCGTGGTGCGGATCGGCACCGCCGTCGTCCGCGACGACCCGCTCGCCGACTTCCTGACCGCACGCTGGGCCCTGCACACCCGGGCGTGGGGCGCCACCCGCTACCTGCCCAACACCCACCCGCGCTGGCCGCTGCAGCAGGCCGAGCTGCTGGAGCTGGACGACGAGCTGCTCGCGGCCGCCGGCCTGCCCGGCCTGGCCGCCACCCCGCCGGACTCGGTGCTGTTCTCCCGCGGGGTCCGCACCCAGTTCGGCCTGCCGCTGCCCTGAGCGGACTCCGTTCCCCGAGCCGGCTCCCGTTCCCTGAGCCTGTCGAAGGGCTCGCCGACCTGGTGCCTAGGCTGGGCGCGTGCCGACCCTCGCCGACTTCACCGCCCGCGCCATCACCGGGACCGAGGTCGCGCTGGCCGACTACGCCGGCCAGGTCGTCCTGGTGGTGAACACCGCCTCCCAGTGCGGGCTCACGCCGCAGTACGCCGGTCTGGAGGAGCTGTGGACCTCCTACCGCTCGCAGGGGCTGGTGGTGCTGGGTTTCCCCTGCGACCAGTTCGGCCACCAGGAGCCGGGCGACGAGGCCGAGATCGCCGACTTCTGCGAGCTCAACTTCGGCGTGACCTTCCCGCTGTTCGCCAAGGTCGAGGTCAACGGCGACGACGCGCACCCGCTGTACCGCTGGCTCCGGGTGGAACAGCCCGCCGAGTCCGGTGAGGCGATCGAGTGGAACTTCACCAAGTTCCTCCTCGACCGCGACGGCCGGGTCGTGCGCCGCTACGGTCCGGGGACGATCCCGCAGGAGATCGCCGGCGACCTCGAGGCCGCCCTCGCCGCCTGAGCCACCCTGTTCCCTGAGCTCGTCGACGGGCCTTCGACAGGCTCGGGCAGCGGGGTCGGGTCAGGCGGTGGCGACCGAGGCGACCCCGGGCGGCAGGAAGCGACGCCCGAGCACCCGCTCGGAGACGCCCTCGCGGTCCAGGTAGGGGGTGATCCCGCCGAGGTGGAACGGCCAGCCGGCGCCGAGGATGAGGCAGAGGTCGACGTCCATCGGAGCGGCCACGACCCCCTCGGCGAGCATCAGGCCGACCTCCTGCGCCAGCGCGTCCAGCGCCCTGGCGCGCACCTCGTCGCGGCTGCTGGGCCGGTCGCCGAGGGTGAACAGCGCGGCCGTCTCCTCCGACACGTAGGGCCTGCCCTCGGCCGTCCAGTCGTAGACGCCCGGCTTGCCCGCGGCCACCAGGGCTCTCAGGTTGGGTGAGACCGGGAACCGGTCGCCGAAGGCGGCGTGCAGGGACTCTCCGACGTGCAGGGCGATGGCCGGCCCGACCAGCTGCAGCAGTGCCATCGGCGACATCGGCAGGCCCAGCGGCCGCAGCGCCCGGTCGGCCTCGGTCACCGGGGTGCCCTCGTCGACGGCAGCGAACAAGACGCTGGTCAGCCGGGTGAGCAACCGGTTGACCACGAACGCCGGCGCGTCCTTCACCAGCACCGCGTTCTTGCGCAGGTCCTTCGCCATCCGGAGAGCCGTGGCCACCGTGGCGTCGTCGGTTCGCTCGGCCCGCACGACCTCGACCAGCGGCAGGACGGCGACGGGGTTGAAGAAGTGGAAGCCGACCACGCGCTCCGGGTGGTCCAGCTCCGCGGCCATCGCGGTGACGGAGAGCGAGGACGTGTTGGTGGCCAGCAGGCAGGTGGGGGCGACATGGCGCTCCAGCTCGGCGAAGACCGACTGCTTGACCGCCAGCTCCTCGAACACGGCTTCGACGACGACGTCGCAGTCGGCGTAGTCGGCCAGCTCGGTGGTGCCCGAGAGCAGGGCCCGCAGCCGGTTGCCGCCGTCGGGTGAGAGCCGGCGCTTGGCCACCAGGGTGTCGATCTCCGCGCGGATCCGGCGCAGGCCCTGCTCGACGCGTCCCGCGTCCAGGTCGGAGATCACGACGGGGACCTCGAGCCGGCGCAGGAAGAGCAGGGCCAGCTGGGTGGCCATCAGCCCGGCGCCCACCACGCCGACCTTGGTGACCGGCCGGGCCAGCAGGGCGTCCGGGGCGCCGGCGGGCTTGCGGGCCCGCTTCTGCACCAGGTCGAAGGCGTACAGCCCGGCGCGCAGCTCGGGGCTCATCAGCAGGTCGGCCAGCGCCTCGTCCTCGGCGGCGAAGGCCTCAGCGCGGTCGGCGGTCTTGGCGGCCGCGATCAGCTCCAGCGCCTGGTACGGGCCGGGAGCCGCACCGGAGACCTTGGCGTCCGCGACGGCGCGGCCGCGGGCCACGGCAGCGTCCCAGGCCTCCCCGCGGTCGACCTCGGGGCGCTCGACGTCGGTCGTGCCGGCCAGGATCCGACCGGCCCAGTCCAGCGAGCGCTCGAGGAAGTCGGCACCCTCGAAGAGGACATCGGCGATGCCCAGCTGGGCGGCTCGGACGCCGGTCAGCATCGTGTTCTGGTTCAGGGCGTTCTCGACGATCACCTGGACGGCCCGGTCGGCGCCGACCAGGTTCGGCAGCAGGTAGGCACCGCCCCAGCCCGGGAACATGCCCAGGAAGCACTCGGGCAGGGCGATCCCGGCGGCCGCGGCGGAGACGCTGCGGTAGTCGCAGTGCAGCGCGAGCTCCAGGCCGCCGCCCAGGGCCAGACCGTTGACGAAGGCGAAGGTCGGCTTCGGCGCCCGGTGCAGCTTGTCGAAGACGGCGTGCCCGATCCGGGCGATGGCCAGGGCTTGCTCGCGGCGGGTGATCATCGGCAGCCCGCTGAGGTCGGCCCCGGCGGCCAGGATGAACGGCTTCCCGGTGACGGCGATGGCGGCCACGTCCTCCCGGGCGGTGGCCGCGTCGATCGCGGCGTCCAGCTCGCCCAGGCCCCGGGGCCCGAAGGTGTTGGGCCGGGTGTGGTCCTGCCCGTTGTCCAGGGTGATCAGCACCAGGGTGCGCCCCCCGTGCGGCAGCCGGACGTCGCGGCTGAGGGCGTGGGTGACCACCTCGCGGTCGCTGACGGTGGACGCCTCCGCGATCAGCTGCTGCAGCTCCTCGGTCTCCATCAGCGCTCACCCTCCGCCGAGCTGTCAGACGCCGCCGGGGCCCCAGCCCCGTCACCTTTTGACACGTCGGGGGAGTGGTGCGGGTTCTCCCAGATGACGGTGCCGCCCATGCCCAGCCCGATGCACATGGTGGTGATCCCGTAGCGGACGTCGGGCCGCTCGCGGAACTGCCGGGCCAGGTGGATCATCAGCCGCACGCCGGAGCTGGCCAGCGGGTGGCCGAGGGCGATCGCGCCACCGTAGGGGTTGACCCGCGGGTCCTCGGCGTCGAGGCCGAAGTGGTCGAGGAAGGCCAGCACCTGGACGGCGAACGCCTCGTTGATCTCGAAGGCGCCGATGTCGTCGATGCTCAGCCCGGCCTTGGCCAGCGCCTTCTCGGTGGCGGGGATGGGGCCGACGCCCATCACCTCCGGGTCGACGCCGGCGAAGGCGAAGCCGACCAACCGCATCGCCACCGGCAGGCCGAGCTCGGTCGCGACGTCCTCGGCGGCGAGCAGGGCTGCGGTGGCGCCGTCGTTGAGTCCAGCGGCGTTGCCCGCGGTCACCCGGCCGTGCGGGCGGAACGGGGTCCGCAGCCCGGCCAGGCCCTCGGCCGTGGTGCCAGGCCGCGGTGGCTCGTCGGCCGTGGCCAGCCCCCATCCCAGCGTCGCGCTGCGGGTGGCCACGGTGACCAGCGACTCCTGGATGACGCCGTCGGCGTAGGCCTGGGCCACCCGCTGCTGGCTCATCGCCGCGAAGGCGTCGGCGCGCTCGCGGGTGATGTCGGGGTAGCGGTCGTGCAGGTTCTCCGCCGTCGAACCCATCACCAGCGCCGACTGGTCGACCAGCTTCTCGGCGACGATCCGCGGGTTGGGGTCGATGCCCTCGCCCATCGGGTGGTGGCCCATGTGCTCGACGCCACCGGCGACGACGACGTCGTAGGCCCCGAAGGCGATCCCCGACGCGGTGGTGGTGACCGCGGTCATCGCGCCGGCGCACATCCGGTCGATGGCGAAGCCGGGCACGGACTTCGGCAGCCCGGCGAGCAGCGCCGCGGTCCGACCGATGGTCAGGCCCTGGTCACCGGTCTGGGTGGTGGCGGCCACGGCCACCTCGTCCACCCGGTCCGGCGGCAGCTCGGGGTGGCGACGCATCAGCTCACGGATGCAGTTCACGACCAGGTCGTCGGCGCGGGTCTCCGCGTAGAGCGACCCGGCCTTACCGAACGGGGTGCGGACGCCGTCGACGAAGACGACCTCACGGGATGCAGGCATGCCGACATATTACTCATCGGTAACTTAGCCGTCAGCCCCCGGCCGGGGTCCAGCCGGCGTCGGGACCAGGCAGCTGCAGCAGGGGGGTGATCAGCGGCACGGTCAGCTCCCGCTGCCAGGCCCGCGCGCCCGAGCTCGCTAGGGCGGCGTCGACGGTCTCCTCGGTGATCGGCGCCGGCGGACGCCAGGCCAGTCGGCGGACGTGGTCGGGGGTCAGCAGGTTCTCCACCGGCAGCTCGAGCTCGGCCGCCCGGGCGGCCAGCGCCTCGCGGACCGCGGTCAGCCGGGCGGCGGCCTCGGGGTCGCGGGCCGCCCACAGCCGGGGCTGCGGGGGACCGTCGTTGGGGATGTGCAGCGGCGGCAGACCGGCGTCGCCGCGCCGGCCGACCGACTCCAGCGCGTCGACCCAGGTGGACTCGTAGCGCTTGGCCTGCCGCCGGCTGAAGGCCGGGATCTGCCGCATCGAGGCCCGGCTGGGCGTCGGCACGGCGGCGATCTCGCTGATCGCCGCGTCGGGGAGGATCTTGCCGGGCGCCCGGTCCAGCCGCTGGGCGATGTCGTCCCGGGCGTACCAGAGCTCGGCCACGTAGCCCAGGCCACGGCGGGTGCGGACCCGGTGGATGCCGGACGTCCGCCGCCACGGGTCGGTGCGGGGCTCCGACGCAGTGCCGGCCCCGGCTACGAGGGCGGCGAACTCCTGCCGGGCCCACGCGTCCTTGCCGGTCCGCACCAGCTCGGCAGCCAGCTTGTCACGCAGCTCGACCAGCAGCTCCACGTCCAGGGCCGCGTAGGTGAGCCACTCCGGCGGCAGCGGCCGGGTGGACCAGTCCGAGGCGGAGTGCTCCTTGAGCAGCCGGACGCCGAAGAACTCCTCGATCATCGTGCCGAGCGCGACGCGCGGGTAGCCGAGCAGCCGCGCAGCCAGCTCGGTGTCGAACAGCGTGCGCGGGACCAACCCCACCTCGAACAGGCAGGGCAGGTCCTGGCTGGCGGCGTGCACGACCCACTCGGCGTCGGCCAGCGCCTCGCCCAGGGCGGACAGGTCCGCCGGGGCGCCGAAGGCGATGGGGTCGACGAGGTGGGTGCCCGCGCCAGCACGGCGCAGCTGGATGAGGTAGGCCCGCTGGCTGTAGCGGAAGCCGTGCGCCCGCTCGGCGTCGACGGCCAGCGGGCCGGTCCCGGCCACCAGGGCGGCGATGGTCGCGTCGAGGGCTTCGGGGGTGCTGACCACGTCGGGAACCCCGTCGGCCGGCTGGGTCAGCAGCGGCACGTCAGGTTCGGGAGCCGTGGGTTCGGAGACCTCGACGCTGCCGTCGGCGGGGACGGGGAGCGGCTCGGTCGCGGGCTGCGGTTCTGGCGGGGTCAACGTCTCCGTGGGCTTCGGCTCGGTGGTGTGCGGCGGGACGGCAGGGGTACCACCCCGGCCGGCAGCGGGGGCAGACCCGCCGTCGTACACAGTAGCTCTGACCAGGCGGCGAGGTGGGGGGCGAGACCGACGCCCTCGACGAGCTGGGGCGTCCAGGAGGCCCGCACCTCGATCTCGGCGCGGGGCGGTTCCTCGGCCATGCCGCCGAAGGACTCACTCGCCACCGAGGTGACGGTCCCGCTGGGGGCCTCGAAGGCGGCCCCGTGCGCGGCGAGGGCGTCCAGCAGCCAGGACCAGCCGACCTGGGCCAGCAACGGGTCGGTCACCATCTCCGGGTCGACGTCAGCACGGGCGAAGGTGACGCAGCGGAAGGTGCCCTGCCACGCCGCGTTGCCGGCCGGGTCGTGCAGCAGCACCAGCCGACCGCTGCCGACCTCGTCACCCCCGACCAGCACGTCCGCGGCCACCGCGGCGGAGAAGGGGGCGATGCGTTGCGGCGCCGGCATCTCGTCGACCTCGAGCTCGGGGCGCCAGGGCGCCGACAGCAGGTCCTGCACGGCCCGCCGGAAGGCGTCCGGGGCAGGAGCCGTGTCGCTTCTGGCTGCCACCTGAGGAGCCTAAGCCGCGCTGCTCGGCGCCCTCGCCTGCGACGCGCCGGTTTCGGCGACCGTGGGACGATGGGGCCCGTGCCCACCCCTGCCACCGCCCTCGCGCCGAGCCCGGCGGACTCGGTCTTCGTCCACGCCTGCCGGCGGGACCAGCTCGAGGACCGGGTGCCGGTCTGGTTCATGCGGCAGGCCGGTCGCTCGCTGCCCGAGTACAAGCGGGTGCGCGAGGGCATCCCGATGCTGGAGAGCTGCATGCGGCCCGAGCTGGTCGCCGAGATCACCCTGCAGCCGGTCCGCCGCTACGGCGTGGACGCGGCCATCTTCTACTCCGACATCATGGTCCCGCTCAAGGCGGTCGGGGTGGACCTCGACATCGTGCCCGGCCGTGGCCCGGTGATGGCCGCCCCGGTCCGGGACGAGGCCGACCTGGCCGCGCTGCGCCCGCTGCAACCCGACCACGTCGACTACGTGACCGAGGCCGTGCAGATCCTGGTCGACGAGCTGGGCCCGACGCCGCTGATCGGCTTCGCCGGTGCCCCGTTCACCCTGGCCAGCTACCTGGTCGAGGGCGGGCCCAGCAAGGACTACGCCAAGACCAAGGCGATGATGGTCGGCCGGCCGGAGCTGTGGGACCGGTTGTGCACCGCGCTCGCCGACATCGCCGGGGCCTTCCTGGAGGTGCAGGTCGACGCCGGGGCGAGCGCGGTCCAGCTGTTCGACTCCTGGGCCGGCAGCCTCTCGGCGGCCGACTACGCCCGCTACGCCCAGCCGTACTCGGCCCGGGTGCTGGAGCGGGTCGCGGATCGGGGGGTGCCGCGGATCCACTTCGGCGTGGGCACCGGTGAGCTGCTCGGCCTGATGGGGGCCGCCGGCGCCGACGTGGTCGGCGTCGACTGGCGGGTACCGCTGGCGCAGGCGAGCCGTCGGATCGGACCGGCCTACGCCGTCCAGGGCAACCTCGACCCCGCCCTGCTCGGCGCGCCCTGGCCGGTGCTGGCCGAGCGGGTCCGCGACGTCGTCCGCTCCGGCGCCGAGGCGCCCGGGCACGTGTTCAACCTCGGCCACGGCGTGCCGCCGGACACCGACCCAGCCGTGCTGGCGCGGGTGGTGGAGCTGGTGCAGACCGAGGGCCCGGAGCTGCGGGCGTCCGTCCGGGAGCAGGCCGGCCTGGTGGCCGCCGGGCGCTCGTGACCTCGGTCGCCGTCGTCGGCGGCGGGATCACCGGGCTCGCCGCGGCTCGACGGCTGCGGCTGACCGGCGCCCGGGTGACGGTCCTGGAGCAGAGCCCGCGCTGGGGCGGCAAGCTGGACCGCACCGTGGTGGAGGACCTGGGCCTGGACACCGGGGCCGAGTCGGTGCTGGCCCGTCGGCCGGAGGCGGTGGGTCTGATCGAGGACCTGGGCCTGGCGGGCCAGCAGGTCAACCCCACCGCGGCCAAGCCGCAGCTGCTGGTGGGGGGCCGGCTGCACGCCATGCCGCCGTCGTTGCAGGGGGTGCCGGTCGACGTCGAGGCGCTCGCCGACCTGCTCTCACCCGCCGCCCTGGACTTCGCCCGCGGCGAGCCGGACCGGCCGGCGCCCCCGCTGACCAGTGACGTCGCCGTCGGCCGCTACGTCGAGCAGCGGTTCGGCGCGGAGGTGACCGACCGGTTGCTGGAGCCCCTGCTGGGCGGGGTGTACGCCGGGCGCTCCCGGGACCTCTCCTTCGCTGCGGTGATGCCCGACCTGTTCGCCCGCGCCCGGACCGGCGGTTCCCTGCTGGAGCACGCCCGGGCCGCGCTGCGGCCCCGCCCGGGTGTGCCGGTGTTCGCCGGTCTGGTCGGCGGGGTGAGCGGACTGGTGCGGGCCCTGCTGGACGACCTCGCGGCTCGCGGTGCCGACCTGCAGACCGGGACGCCCGTCCTCGGGCTGACCCGCACCAACCGCGGCTGGCGGCTGGACCTCGGACCGGGGACGCTCGACGTGGACGGTGTGCTCCTCGCCACGCCCGCTGGGCCCGCAGGCCGGCTGGCCGCCGGGGCGCTGACGGGCGCCGACTTGCTCGCGGCCATCCCCTACGCGTCGGTCGCCGTGGTCACTCTCGTCGTCCGCGGGCTCGAGACCGACCGCTCCGGAGTGCTCATCCCGCCGGGGGAGATGCCGACGGTCAAGGCCCTCACCCACTCCTCGGTGAAGTGGGCCTGGGTGCGGGAGCAGGCGGAGCGGATCTGGGGTCCGGGGGTCGCGGTGGTCCGGGCCAGCGTCGGTCGGGCCGGCGAGGCGGAGGTGCTGCAACTGCCCGACGAGGCCCTGCTGGACCGGACCGTCGCCGAGGTGGGCACCCTGCCTGGTTGGGCGGGCGTGCAGGTCCTGCACCGCCGGCTGGCCCGCTGGGGCGGCGCGCTGCCGCAGTACCGCCCCGGCCACCGCGAGCTGGTGGCCGACCTGCGGTCCGGGCTCACCGCGACACCGGGCCTGGCCCTGGCCGGGGCCGCTCTGGACGGCGTCGGGATCGCGGCCTGCCTCGCCTCCGCCGACCTCGCCGCGGCCAAGATCATCGGTGATCTTGGTCTGGCCGACCATGATCAGCAGACCGAGATCCTCAGCACAGCAGCACGACGACAGGAGAACTGACGATGAAGGCCCGCGACATCAACGACACCATCCGCTACACGATGTGGTCGGTGTTCCGCCGGACCAGCAACCCCGCCGAGCCGGCCGGCGCCAGCGCCGCCGACGCACTGCAGGCGGTGGCCAAGGCCACCGAGGGTGCTGACCTGGTGGTCCGGGGTTGGTACGACGTCGCCGGGCTGCGCGCCGACGCCGACCTGATGGTCTGGTGGCACGCGTCCGACTCCGACACCCTGCAGGACGCCTACCACGCGCTGCGCCGCTCCGAGCTGGGCCGGCACCTGGAGCCCGTCTGGTCCCAGCTGGCGCTGCACCGGCCGGCCGAGTTCAACAAGGGGCACGTGCCGGCGTTCATGGCCGACGAGGAGCCGCAGAACTACCTCTGCGTCTACCCCTTCGTGCGCTCCTACGAGTGGTACCTGCTGCCAGAGGCCGAGCGGCGCACGATGCTGGCCGAGCACGGCATGCTGGCCCGGCCCTACCCGGACGTCCGGGCGAACACGGTGTCCTCGTTCGCCCTGGGCGACTACGAGTGGATGCTCGCCTTCGAGGCGGCCGAGCTGCACCGGATCGTCGACCTGATGCGGGCCCTGCGGGCAGCCGAGGCTCGTCGGCACACCCGCGAGGAGGTCCCGTTCTACACGGGCCGTCGACGCGAGCTGGCCGAGATCGTCGGGTCCTGGTGACCGTCGCGGCCTGAGCCGGCCACCGCGCCCTGAGCCTGTCGAAGGGCCTTCGACAGGCTCAGGCCACGGGACGCTCGACAGGCTCAGGCCACGGGACGCTCGACAGGCTCAGGCCACGGGACGCTCGACAGGCTCAGGCCGGTGGGGTCAGCCCTGCGCCGGGGTGAGCCGCATGCTGATCGAGTTGATGCAGTAGCGCTGACCCGTCGGGGTGCCGTAGCCGTCGTCGAAGACGTGGCCGAGGTGGGAGTCGCAGGCGGTGCAGCGCACCTCGACCCGCTTCATGCCCAGCGTGGTGTCCTCGATGTAGCGGACCCGGCCCTCCATCGGCGCGTAGAACGAGGGCCAGCCGCAGTGGCTGTCGAACTTGGTCTCGCTGCGGAAGAGTTCTGTGCCGCAGGCCCGGCAGGAGTAGACGCCCTCGGTCTTGGTGTCGGTGTACTCACCGGTGAAAGGGCGCTCGGTGCCGGCCTCGCGCAGCACCTTGTACTCGGCCCGGCTCAGCTGGGACCGCCACTCGTCCTCGGACTTCACGATCTTGCCGACCTGCGCGGCAGCGGGCTTGCTGTTGGTCACATCAGTCATCTGTCCTCCTCGAAGTTCTCCTCCCTCAACCTAGCCGCGCGGCTCGATGTTCCGGCCCCGTCGCTATGCTCCGGCCATGGCCGCCACCCCCGCGATCGAGCTGCCGGTCGGGAGCCGCGTCGTGCGGCTGACCAGCCCGGACAAGCTCTACTTCCCCGAGGTCGGGCTGACCAAGCAGCAGGTGGTCGAGTACGTGCTGGCCGTCGGCGACGGCATCTTCGCCGCGCTGCGGGACCGGCCGGTCACCATGGAGCGGTGGCCCGGCGGCTACCGGCCCGACGTCACCCTCAGCACCCGGACCGAGGCCAACCACGACGCCTTCTACCAGAAGCGTGCCCCGGCCAAGGGCATGCCTGACTGGGTGGAGACGGTGACGGTGACGTTTCCCTCGGGCCGGACCGCCAGCCAGGTCTGCGTCACCGAGCTGGCGACGATCGCCTGGATGGCCAACCTGGGCACGCTGCGCTACCACCCCTGGCCGGTCAGCCGGTCCAGTCCCGATCTGGTCGACCAGCTGCGGATCGACCTCGACCCGCAGCCCGGCACCGACTTCTCCGACGCCGTGCGGGCCGCCCTCGAACTGCGCTCGGTGCTCGAGGACGCCGGGCTGACCGGGTTCTGCAAGACCAGCGGCGGTCGCGGCGTGCACGTCTTCGTGCCCGTCCGCCCCGAGCACGGCTTCGTCGAGGCGAGGCACGCGGTGATCGCGCTGGGCCGGGAGCTCGCCCGGCGGATGCCGGACCACGTGACCATCAACTGGTGGAAGGAGGAGCGGGGTCCGCGGATCTTCGTCGACTTCAACCAGATGGCCCGGGACCGGACCATCGCCTCGGCCTACTCCATCCGGCCGACGCCCCGGGCGGTCGTCTCCGCCCCGCTGAGCTGGGCCGAGCTGCCCGACGCGCAACCGGAGGACTTCACCATCTCGAGCATGCTCACCCGCTTCGCCGAGGTGGGCGACGTCTGGGCGCCGTTCTACGCCAGCGAAGCCGGTGACCTCTCCGCCGCCCTGGAGATGTACGAGCGCGACGTCCGGGACCTCGGCACCGGCCGCTACGGGGGCGCCGAGATGCCCTACCCGCCCGACTACCCGAAGATGCCCGGCGAGCCGGCCCGGGTGCAGCCCAGCCGAATGACGGCTGCGACTAGGGAAAACGAGCAGATGACCTAAGCGAGTGGGAGTAGCACAACGCATACTCGCCTGATAACTTACACAGGTGGCACCACGACTGCAAGACCTCGAGCGGTCCTTCCTGCGCCATCTACGTGCCGAGGGCCTCAGCCCTGCCACCCTGCGGCTCTACGGCCAGTCGGTCACGTTCTTCTCCCGATGGCTCGAGGGTGAGGGCCGGACGGCCACGCTTGACGAGTTGAACCGCCCCGCCATTCGTGAGTGGCTGGCCGGACTTAACGAGCGGCAGGAGCCGGGCACGGTCAAGACCCGGTACCGCGGGCTGCACCGGTTTTGTGGCTGGCTGGTCGACGAGCAGGAGCTCGACGAGAACCCCATGCGCACGCTGTCCCCGCCGGCACTCAAGGCAAAGCCAGTGCCCGTGATCACTGACGACGAGCTAGCGGCGTTGCTCAAGGCTTGCACCGGGAAGGAGTTCAGCGACAAGCGCGACGAAGCGCTGGTGCGGATGCTGCTCGACTGTGGCGTCCGGGTCAGCGAGCTCTGCGGTCTGACCGTCGACAGCGTCGACCTGGACCAGGGCATGGCCATAGTCCGCGGCAAGGGATCCAAGGTGCGGCCTGTGTACTTCAGCGCCCGCACCGTCCGCGCCCTGGACCGCTACCTGAGGATGCGACGCTCTCACCGGTGGGCTCATCTCGACGACCTCTTTCTCACCCAGCGCGGCGCCCTCTCGACTGATGGGGCGCGGGAGCGGATCAAGCTGCGGGGTCAGCAGGCGGGCATTGCCGACCTCCACCCGCATCGCTTCCGACACACGTTCGCCCACGACTTCCTCATGTCGGGTGGCCAAGAGCGTGACCTGAAGCGACTAGCCGGTTGGTCCTCCGACGCCATGCTCGAGCGGTACGGAGCTAGTGCCGCCGATGCCCGAGCGAAGGCTGCGGCTCAGCGGCTCAAGCGAGGAGACCGAGTCTGAGCGAGAAGCGCCACTTGACCCGGACAGCGTTGCGTGCAACGCTGAAGGAGCTATAGGAGGACTGTGTCCAAACCCAGGCGTGAGCTCGGCGCTGCAGAGGCAGCCGGCCTCGCCGGCGTATCGCCGCATACCATCCGCAGTTGGGTACACCGCGGGCGCTTACACCGCCTACCTTCCGGCAAGTTCGATGCCGACGACGTTGTAGCAGCAGCGCAACAAACAGAGGTGCGCGCTCGCCGCGCCCCATTACCCGTCGATCCTGCCGCAGCGCTTGCGGCACTCGAGCAAGCGGTCATCCTCTGCCGTCGAGCAGGAATCGACGACCTAGCCAAGCGAGTCGATCGCATGGCGCGTACCGGGGCCATCTCGGCAACCGCTGAGCCGTGGAACCCGTCCGCCGAATACTGGCGGCTCTAGGACCGAAACTGACGCGCTAGCTAACCGGAGGCCGCCGTTCGCGGCCGGCCTTCCTGTCACGTAGGACGCTGGGAGGTGCCATGCCTCCCTAGGAGATCTATGCCTTCGTTCGGACTCTTCCGAACCCGCTAGCGATCGCCTCGCCCACAACACCAAGTAGATCAACCAGCCCCGGAGCGGTATCACCGCCCGGGGCTTTGTCATGCCCAAAAAAGGATGAACATGACCAAGTCAGAGCGTTCCTTGGCTGCCAGCATCGCGTCGCACGAGAGCTGGGCAGCCACATCTGACCGCACCGCCCGGACGGCGCCAGCTCGCCAGGCCCTGAACCAGAGGTTTCTTGACGAGGCCGGTGGTGATCCGGTTCGGGCGGAGCACCTTCGCAAGGCATACTTCCTGCGCCTAGCGCTGAAGTCAGCTCAAGCTCGCCGCAAGATGAAGGAGCTATCGGAGCAGGCTGTTGCAGCCGAGGCTGAGCTTGCGGCCGGCGGTGATGCTGCATGAACCGCAGAACGCGAGAAGGACGCCCCCGCCAGGACGCCCCTTCACTCAAGCTCGCGCACCCCAGTTTAGACCCGGTCGACGACGTCCTCGATGAGATCGCTCAGCACGTTGGCGGGACGTTCGTCTTAGTTGTCGAAATCTCGAGCGGTCGATACCGACGTCGCTGCTTTCTTACTGCCGCTGCAGCCGAGAAAGCTGCTAGTAAAGCGCTGGCGGGCGGCCACAACGCCACCGTCTACCTAGCTGAACTGAAGCCGCTGTGGCGCCTCCAGGGCCGCGAGGTGGGCTCATGACCTGGACCAAGCTCGGCTCCGAGTTCTTCGACGACTGTGCTGAGGCCGGCCTCTCCGATGCTGCCGTCCGCACCCATGCCGAGGCCATCGGCTACCTCTTTGGTCAGGAGAACTTCGACCTGACGCTGAAGAAGTCGACCATGCGCCGCTGGTCGGGATCTGCACAGCCCGAGCAAGCTGCTGCAGAACTGGTGGCCGCCAAATTCTGGCAGGACGAGCCCGGGACTTGGATAGTCCTGCACCACGCCGACGTCATCCGTCAGTCGCTCACAGCACAGATGAAGAAGCGCGAGGACGACAAGCTCAGCAAGCGGCGTAAGCGATCCGCTGTCGGTACCGACGTCGCTACCGAAGGCAATACCGACAGCGCTACCGACGTCCTCGCGACGCAGACAGACAGACAGACAGACATACAGGCAGCAGTAAGCAAGCCGGTCGAGAATATCAACGAGGAGACCGGTGGAGTTGAGGACTGGCCTCCTGTTGCTGCGGTCTTGAAAGCCCCGCCAACGTGCGGCGACCCTGCCTGCCAGATTCGCCTGGTCGGCATTGAGCTTTCGTGGGGCTACTGCCGCGACCATCGCGAGGAGAGGAAGTCCGCATGAGCAACAGCCCGAAGTCGACTGCCAGCGAGGTCGCTCAACGCGCACGGATCTGCAGCAATTCCATCAGCATCATCCTCGCTACTGCGGACCACGACCTCGCCAGAGCCCGGGTTTTGGTGCAGCAGGCAGTGCTGAACGGTGACGCCGGCACCGTCATCACCGAGCTCGCTTACTTCGCACGCGACCTCGTACCAACCGCCATTGGTGATGACTGGCGGGAGCAGCTACTTCGCAGCGTCCGCGAGTTCGACCAACAAGTCACCGTCATCGAGACCTTCGGTCTCACCCCAAGAAGGAGCACGACATGACCCCGAATGACCCTGCAGGACAGCCAGACAACGGTCCGTTCGCCCCGAAGGAACCGACTGACGAGAGCTACGACCGTAGCCAGGCTGAACGGTCCCTCGCTGCAACCAGACGCGCCCTCACCGGTAGCGAAGACCTCCACGAGGAATCCCTGAAGTCCATCGGCGCCCGCATGTTCAAGCGATAGGAACCCAAACACATGATCAATCGTGACATCACCGTTCACCCCGACGCCCGCTTCTCCATCGGCGAGGACCTCGCCCCAGACGAGTCCGGCATCCACCTCGACATGCCGCAGATCGGCGGCGCACAAGCGCTCCTCGACAAGGCTGCCGAGCTGCAGCGGCACGCCTGGAAGCTGACCACGCTCAACGTGCACGAGCTCATCGAGGAGGCAGCCCGCGAGTACGGCCGCGGGGAGCGCGACCTGGACAGCCTGACCGACTACGTCTCACAGACGACAGCTGCGACTGACCGGGAGGGCAGCGCTAACCGTGCCCTCGTCGCCGGTGCCGGTGTCCTTGAGAGGGAAGCAGCCGCACTCACGCCCCGCCACACGCGCTTCGTCTGGGTCTCGCAGCCCGGCCTGCAGGTGCCGCCCGTCCAGGGCTATGTGCTCGACTGGCGACGCCACAGCTACCGCTGGACGGCCCTGGTGGTCACCGTCAGGCTCGAGGACGGCGGACCTGTGGTCACGCAGGAGTGGGTCGACGTTGAGCGTTTGAGGCCTGTGAGGGCCGATCCGAACAAGCGCCAGCTCGGCGACTACTAGAGGATCGGGCACGCTCCGCGCTGGCTCAGTACGGCCGCGGGCTCTCATTCCGAGCAGGTCGTCCGCAACTGGTGCCGTAGGTGATACTTAGGGCCGATGGCGTCGGGTCGTCCGCTGTCGGTCATCGGCCTGCACCGGCGCTTCCCCTCCCCGCGCGCTGCTGTCGCATGCCGAAGACGGCCGGCAACCCAACGTCAGGTGGGTTGCCGGCCTAGGCCCAACAGCAAAAGACCCTCCCCAGGGAACTGGGAGACCATGACAAGACAATAGGCGCTTGAAGTGTCGACTGCTCGCCAGTGACTACCAGGCGGTACGTAGGCGAGGATCTACCGCGTGGGCACCGAGAACCTAGAGCACTCATCCAGCGAGCCTCAGCCATCACAGCTCGAGCAGTTCCGAGTGGTCCACCCTGCTACAGGCTTGCTCATGCAGGAGCAGGAGCAGGGGCCTGGCGCGGGGGCAGCTCTCGATCTCCTGAAGCGAGAAGCAGGCCAGACCGGGGCTGCCTCTGAGTGTGGTCGCCGCGCTGCTGGTGGCTCAGGTCTGACCCGCATCCAGACACACACGACTCTGAGAAGGTTGATCGGCGCGGAGCCGGAGCCTGAGGGACTGCCGACTGCCAGTGTGACCAAGGCCAAGCGTCCGGCCAAGCGCACCGCAGCCGTGTGGTGACCCCCTAGAACTCCGAGCCGGGCAGGTGTGGCGGCAGGTATCGCCGCGGTGTCCCGTCGCCCGTGGCCCCTGCCCGGCTCGGTCTACCCCACCCTTCTAGTGGACCGCATCTGAAGTTGTTGGACGGTGGGCTTTCGCGAGGATCTGTTCGGGGGTCTTGGTCCAGACGAAGGGCTGGCAGCGGCCGTTCCAGCCGTTGATGAAGGCGCGGATCTTGATCATCAGCTCGCGGACGGAGCGGAAGGTGCCGCGGTGGATCGCTTGCTTCTCGATGATGGAGAACCAGACCTCGACGAGGTTCAGCCAGGACCCGGAGGTTGGGGTGAAGTGGACGTGGACTCGGGGGTTGGCTTCGAGCCAGGCCTTCACGTTCGGGTGCTTGTGGGTGGCGTAGTTGTCCATGACCAGGTGGAGCTCGACGTCGGGGTAGGCGCGGGCGACGTGCCGCAGGAAGACCAGGAATTCCTGGTGGCGGTGCCGCGGACGACAGATCCCGGTGACCTCGCCGGTGGCGATCTCGAGTGCGGCGAACAAGGTCGTGGTGCCGTGCCGGACGTAGTCGTGGGTGCGTCGTTCGGTCTGCCCGGGCTGCATCGGCAGCGTCTTCTGGGTCCGGTCCAGCGCCTGGATCTGTGATTTCTCGTCCACACTGAGCACGACCGCGTTCTCGGGCGGGTGCAGGTACAAGCCGACGACGTCGGTGACCTTGGCGACCAGCTCGGGGTCGGTGGAGAACTTGAACGTCTCGGCCCGCCAGGGCTGCACCCGGTGGTGACGCCAGGTCCGCAGCACGGTCGATGCATCGGTGCGTAGCTGCTCGGCGAGCAGCCGCGACGACCAGTGCGTGACCCCGAGCCTGGCCGGCGGAGGTGTCAGCGTGGCAGCCAGGATCTTGGCGCGGTCCACGGTCCGCGGCCGTCCGGAGCGACGCACGTCGACCAGCCCGTCGATCCCTGAGGTGGCGTACCGCTCCCGCCAGGGGATCACCGTCTGTCGTGCCACCCCAACCCGTTCAGCAATCTCGGTGTTCGGCACACCCTCGGCCGCCAGCAGCACAATCCTGGCTCGCTGCGCCAGACCGGCCCGCACCGACGAGGACCGAGTCCACGACCCCAACAACTCCCGATCACCAGACCGCAGCCCCAACGGTTGTGCGCGCATTCCTCATTCTCGCAACCATCACTGTCCAACTACTTCAGACGCGCCGCACTAGGGGGTGGGGAGGGGACCCCTCAAGGAACGCAGCGGACAAGCCTCCGGCATACGGGTCCTTCCCCGCACGGTAGATATTCCACGTCCCCCCGCACGCCCTGCGGAAAATCAGTCCGAGCAGGAACAGGCCCGTATGCCTGAGGCTGGGTCGTCTTCCTAAGCCGGGATGAGGTGAGCCGAGGCTGGCGGGGGTCTAGCGCTCACCTGACTGATCCGGTTCTTGCGGCTCCTCGATCCAGACCGCAGGTTCGTTAATCGCAGGTGGTGCTATTCGGTGCAGAGTCAACTCAGCCACAATCGCCAATAGCAGCGGCAGCAGGGGAAGAAGTCGCCAAGGGGAAACGTCTTTCGGGAAGAACGCAACAGCAAGCCCGAACCAAAGGGTGTACACACCAACGATATAGAGGAAGCGGGTTACCTTGACCCAGAAGCGGTATGTCTGATACCTGGCGGTCGCTTCGAGGTACGGACTTCCAGAGCCGCCGTTGGCCGAAGAAGGATCAGAGTCCCAGTAACTTGCCCAAATGCTGGCGTTAACTGAGGTGACAAATGCTGCGGCGGCAACACTTAATACCGCGAGTGCCGCAGTGGGGAACCGCAACGAATCGGGCTCCTGGATGATCACTCCGCAAACGGTTACGGTGGCTGCCGCAAGCAGTGGAGCCGCACCCGCTCCATCACCGAGCAGCAATGGACCAAGGCCATCAAGCCCCCGATCACGGCGGCCGTGCAGGAGGCCGTGGCCCTGGCGCAGCAGCTCGAGCCCCACCTGCCGGCCAGCATGGCCGCCAACACCCGCACCAGCCGCAGTGGGTGGGCGCCCTCACTCGACCTGCTGGACCGAGACATCAAGGTCCGCCACACCTGGGAGCTCCTCGATGAAGCCTTGGACCGGCTGGACAGCCTCTACCAGTTCCCTGACGGACTGCGATGCCAGGGCCTGTTGCCTGTCGTCGCTGGCCGCACCAGCTCGGTCGACTACCGCTGGCGTCTCGTGCACCGACTCAACGGCCGGCCCGAGGAGCAGCGCGAGTTCTGGATGGCCAACTACCAGACCGCGGAGCCCGGCTACTTCAACACTGCCGAGCTGATCAAGGCTGACGCCGAAGCAGCCGCCGCTGCCTTCGGAGGGTACCGAGCGGCACTGAAGCACCTCGGCAACTAGGGCTAACCGCGTAATTCATTCCGAAGGCTTCGCCGCTCGAGTCCTGCGCGCCGCCCCCACACGGGCAATACGGGCTGGCACCTGATAGATCTCGTTGAGCAACTCACCCATCAGCGCAAGCGTCTCGGTAGTAGCTTCCTCGGTTAGACCCTCCACCAGGTCACCGTGCGCCATTTCGTTGCCGAAGTGTCGGATCTCATGCGCAGCCTCGCGCACGAGGGGACGCAGGAGGCCCTGCTGCTCGAGCTGCTCAATCTTGCTGTAGAGAGTCCCGCTAGAAACGCCCTTGTCCTTGGCTGTCGCCTCAACAACAGCTCGGGCAAGGGCGCCCGCCGCTCGGTACGCGCCGATGCTGTGACAGCTGTAGGCCTCGGAGGCGGCATCTGCGATGTGCGCCGGCACGTCTGGGAAGTCCTTCGATATCGGCTGCTGCGGCAGCCAGAGTCGATCAGGTGGCATTTCGTAGGGCCCCGTGCGACCGTCGAGCCAGTCGTCATCCTCCGCGCTTCCACCTTGAGAGTGCCTGCGGGCGGCCACCGCGATGCTCGGATAGGCACACTCGTCGCAGGCGAAGAGGGCCGCGAGGATGTCCGCCGAGTCTGAACCGGGCTCGGGCCTTCGCTGTCCGACGACGTAGGACGCTCCGATCCGCGTCAGGTGGGTCTTGTTCCCGCAATGCCAACAGGTTCGTGACGCCATGCGCGGAGTGTGCCAGCAAGCGGGCGGGGTGGGCGGGCACCCCTTCGGTCAGCGGCCGCTCTCGAGCACCTGGCCGGCTTGAGGGAAGCGCCAGCCCCTTCGCGGATGCTGCTCTTGCCCTCCGCAGCAGCGAGACACGTCTAAGCGGCAACTCCCTCGGGTGTCCCGAAAGTCGGTCGTTTGGGAGGCGTCATCATGGAGCATGACCACCGTCACTGCCAGTCCCCGGCCGCCGGGTCCACCACCGCCGCCACCGCCACCACCGTGGAACGATCCGGAGCGCAAACGACTCCCACCACCTCCCCCTGACCCGCCACCTCGACCGCGACCGAGTCGTTAGCCGAACGAGGGAGCCAAGTTTGCTAGTCGCACTCCGACACCCGCCGAGCCGCCGGCAGATGACCGGGATAGCTGCAATTGTCAACAAGACCGTCGTGAGCGAGGTGAGGAGCGCGCTGGCTTGCGGCGTCGACGCCCCCCCGCCGTCCATCGCTGTGGCCAGTTCAAAGAGCGAGTGGAGCGACCGAAGTGGGCCCGATGGAGCAGCGGTCGCCTGCCGCCGGCCCCGAACCTGCCCAAGCGGAGCCGGACGGCTCCAGTTCCATTGAGCAGTTCTTTGCATCTGTTGCTGCTGGGAACTCGCTGGCAACGTGCGAGCACATGCGTGGCAGCGGTCAAGGTGCTGCTACCCGGGAATCTCAATTGACTGCGCTCAAAATATTGAGAGAAGCTGTGCGTTTGAACTTGGTGACGTCGGGCGAGCAATTGCCGGTCTTGCTTGCGGCGCTTCAGCAAGCGACAGACCCAAGCGTCCCTGCAGAAGACCCGCAACCAAAGGCTTATGCGGCTGGCATTGCGGAAGCAGCCAGGCGGGCTTCGGCCACTGCTTGTCGTGCCGGTTCTGCCCCACATGACTATTAGAACGCATGTTCGATTGAGCAGTTCCGCTTCTCAGTGAGAAGGTGTCGGGCATGGCGTCCTACGGCTACTGCGAGGTGACCTTCATCTGGGAACGTGGCGTCGACCACTTCCGCTTCATCAGCGCACTGGGGCTTCCAGACGAGCTAATCGATAGCTTCCCCTGGGAGTACCACAGTCAGCTCGGGAACCAAACGTTCAAGACTCCGGAGCCGTTCGGTCACCCGGTCTGGTTCGCGAACCACGTCGGCCGGGCTGGTTGGATGTTCGCAGGCATGACGGAGGACTCGGGCGCCACTACCACCGTCCGCCGCTACAGCTTCACCAAGCGGAGGTAGATGGCCCGCCGCGACCACTGCGCAGCTTGCAACGTTCGCTTGGACGAGCGCAACTGCTACCGGCGCAGCGGCGGCAGTGGCTTCCGACCTCGCTGCAAGGTCTGCGAGAAGGCCAGACGCCAGGCCCAGCGGGGCTACGACCCGGCTGCGGTGTGTGCCCGCTGTGGAAGCTCTGACGGCATGGAGACCAGAGGCAGACCCAGCACCAAGAGGCCGGCGACCAACGTTGATCGGAGACGTCTGTGCCGGGCCTGCCGCTGGCTAGCAGAGCCTGAGGAGCCGAGCAGCGAGGCTTGAGGGACACACTGGCGGGCTCTTGGCCCTGTCAAGGGAGCGGAGACGTAACGAACGGTGCGAAGGTGGAGGGCTGCCCAAACAAGCCCAAGGGGCGGCTCTGCTGGACCCATCACAGGCACAAGCGGCTGTACGGCGATCCCCGGGCGGGCCGGTTCTCACCGAAGACTCACCCGGCAGCCTGCTCGGTCGAGGGTTGCGAGCGGCCCTACTGAGCGGAGGGGCTGTGCAAGCGTCACTACGGCAGGAGCCTAAACAGGCGTTAGCGGTCCGCCAGTTGGTGCCGCCGCTACTGAAGCGTCATGATCCTCACCGTGGCAGGAACAGTCGAAGAGTGGCTCGAAGAGCAAGCCGACCGCAGGACGGCACTGCAACGCGCCCAAGTGGAGACGGCAAAGCTCATGGCAACCTTCATCGCCGCCGTCGCCGCCACCTTCGTAGCAACAGCCCTTCAGGTTGGACCGCCGGGGATCGGGGACGTCCTCGGTGCAGTGGCCTTCGCGGGCACTGTGGTGTTCACATGGCGGGTGGTGTCGGCCGACCGGTTGACCATCGCCGACGAGGACGAGCTGTGCAAACGCGTCGTCGCCGGAGGCACTCAACCTGGCCCTGCGTCCCTCCGGTCCCTCCGGGAGGCCGCACAAGCAGCGACCAGCGTCGCTGGGGCGGCTGCTTGATCAACCGTCCCAGCCTCATAACAACTGCGGCCGCGTGTTCCTAGGACCCAGCACTACCCGATGAGGCCGGCACTACCCGATGAGGCCGGCGCCTAACGGCTGGTGACGCGGGCCGCATGCAAACCTCCTAGCAGTTGCGGATCCGCCTCATCGTTGCTACCGACGTCTGCAGGCTGGCGATGGCGGCCTCCATCGCCTGGATCTCGTCCTGGCCGGCCGCCGTCTGCACGAGCACCTCGTCGTGGTTGTCGTCGACGCCGAGCCACGCCAGGACGGCCCCGCTGGCGTGGCGGCCGCCGTCGTCGCTCGCAGTGTGGCTGACGGTCAGATTGGGGTTCTCGCGGTAGATGACGGTCCTGCCGTCGTCGCCGGTCGTCGAGAGCTCGCGGATGCTGATGGGTGCTGCGGTCATGATTGGTGCCTTCCGTTCTGGGCGATAACTCGCCTGATAACTGAGGCCACAACGCTTCTTCCACCGACGCTCGTTACGCCTGGTCGCACAGCGTTTAGCGGGCTGGCACCCCGAAGATGCCCGGCGAGCCGGCCCGGGTGCAGCCCAGCCGGATGACCGCGGAGACCCGGGCGGCCGAGCAGCTGGACTGAGGGCAGCGGGCGGCGCAGTGCTCACTCAGCTCAGGACCTCTGGTCCATGACACCCGTCGGGAAGACCCAGGATCGCCGCTGGCGCCAGAATTCTCGGCGGCGGGACGGCGCTCCTGATGCGCAAGGGTGGCAAACGGCGACCGTCTACTGCGGCGGCCGCACCAGCCGTGCCCTGAACCGGTCATCGCGATAGCGCGCTCAGCACCGAGCGGCTCATCTCAACGCCCTGTTCCTCATCAGCGCGGTGCCTTGTCGACCGACGGTGCTGGAGAGCGATGCAGGTCAGGGAGCAGCTGGGAAAGGGTGCGCTCGGGTAGTCCGGTCAGTGCTGCCGCGGAGCACGCCGCCGGAAGGCGTGAAGATCGATGTGCATGGTGGGACTCTGCGGAAGGTCAGAGCCCGACCTCCGCTGCGGCGTGCTCGGCCTGAGCCTGGCTGAAGCCGTTGTATTTCAACTGGTCGATCAAACCGGAGCGCGAGAAGTTGGTGAACTCCAGGTAGGACTCCGCCTTGCCGACGGCCTGCTCCTTCCAATTGGCATCGCTGTGATCGACGGCGAAGGTCGCGTCCTTGGTCGAGAACTCGTTGTACTCCAGCTGGTCGATCAGCCCGGAGCGGGAGAAGTTGGTGAATTCCAGGTAGGACTCCGCCTTGCCGACGGCCTGCTCCTGGGACACGCTCATGCCGGCGTCGGCGGGCTCCTCGGCGGGCTCCTCGGCGGGCTCTTCCTCGGCGGCGGGCTCCTCGGCGGGCTCGGGCTCGGGTGCGCCGGCGGTGACGGTGACGGTGACCGTGGGAGCCGGCTCGGGCTTGGACGCCTCTGCGGTCACGGTCGGACCGGGGACGGTCACGGTCACGGTCGCGGTCGCGGTCGCGGTCGCGGTCGGGGCAGAGGCGGGGACGGCGGTGGCGGTACCCGCACCGCTGCCAGCGATGCTGCCCACGCAGGATCCGAGAAGCAGGGCTGGGACGACCAGGGCGGCGCGACGGAGCCAGATGCCCTTCTTCTTCTCCCCGGGTACCACAGGAGGAGCCTGTTGGCCGTAGAACTGCGGGCTCGGCGGGTGCTGAAGTTTCGGCTGCCCTGATCTCGGCTGCGGCGGGGGGCCCTGGAACTGGGGTCCTGGGGGGGGAACTGGCTGGGAAATGGGGGTCTCCGTTCCTGCTGCCGGGACTTGTTCAGAAGCGTTGATCCGCTTCTTGGTAGTCCTGCAGTTCGGGCTCCCCGGGACCTGGCTGAGGCCAGGGTCAGATCGTAGGCTGACCGGAATCCCTTCGGCAAGCGATTCTTCCAGCTAGGTGTCCGAAGCCTCCACGAGGTGACGTCTGCCCCTGGTCTTCCGCCTCTCGCTCCGAATGCTGAATTGTTGAGGTTCCGTCCTGGTGCAGGTCGGCGCTGGGTATCAAGGGCAGGCCACCGCCAGCAGGTGGCAGTGCGCGAGGGCTTGAGGACGTTCCGAGAGGGGGATCACTGATCTACCCGCCCCGAGCCGATCTGCTCCAGGCGAGCGTGTCGATGTGCCGCGTCGGACAGCCCTGATCTGGGTGCACTCGAGGAACCCTGACTGGGGGAGAGGTGCTCGACTAGCGTGTCGGCATGGGAGCAACCGGTGAGCCTGTTCGGGATGACGACGGCGTGGACTCCGAGGAGGTACCCGAGAAGCAGTTGCACCGGTGGAAGAACGAAGGGGGCGCGCCACCCCCCGAACCCGACGAGGAGCTGCCGGGTGGAGACGCCTCCACGGGTAGGTCCAGCGACGACCGCGGACGAGCTAGGGGGAACGCTCCGCGTCCGTCGCCGCCAGGAGCGCGCCCGTGACCTGCGCCCACGGACCAGCGAGTTCAGCCAGGTGCCGCGTCGCCAGTCGGAGCGCAGTCGTCCACGCAGCAGTGGGCCCAGCAGTGCGGGCCCAGAGCCGGCCCCGTCCTCATCGCTCTGGTCGCCCCGCGTGGTCGCAAGACCGCCGGTACGGGTCGATGGTCACGGGGGCGGAAAACCGCGATCTCGAAGGACCTGCGGCCGCCGCAAACCGGCCGTCCACGGGCTGAGATGACCGTCTCAGACAGCTGTCCGCTTCAGGACATGGCAACTAGTGGACATCGTCCCGACTTGTCCTGACAGGAGCCCCGGGTGTTGCTGTACTGCTCACGGCGGCGCGTCGTGCTGCCACGTGGTCGACGCGGATCGGGGGGTCCCGTCACCACCAGGACGGGCCAGGCGGACCGCACGCCGCTGGGACCGTTCGAGCCGTCTCCGATCACGGGGACGAGCACGTACTCGGGAGGACCCAGCATGTTCGACACCCCCTGGCTGATCATCGGCGTCGCGGCCCTGCTCCTCGGCGCTCTCCTCGCCGCCACCGTTCGGCTGGAGCGCACCGGTCAGCGCCGCTGGGACCGGCAGACCTCGCGCCCGGGGTGGTGGGCGCCGGCCGAGGAGCAGGAGAGGCTGCAGCGCATCCTGGCCCGCAACCCCAGCTACGACGAGCGCACCGGTCTGACCAGCGACCCGGAGCTGGCCCGCTGGCTGCACGAGAACCGCCCCTGACGCAGGTCTGCCACCAGCCGTGGACGCGACGGTCGTCGAGTCCGCGTTCCCTCACCGCTCGTCGGCCGGCGGCGGCAGCCGGTAGCTGGTGAACAGCGTCCCGTCGTCGGCGTGCAGGGCGAAGGCCAGCTCGAACCCGAGAGGTCCGTCCAGCGCGGCCCCGCTGGTCGACCGGAGCCCCTGACCACCGACCACGACGGGCGCCAGGGTGAGTGACAGCTCGTCGACCAGGCCAGCGGCCAGCAGGGCACGGTGCAGACCCGGACCGCCCTCGCAGAGCAGCCGCGGCCAGCCCTCGCCCGCCAGCCGGTCCAGGGCCGCCGCCAGGTCGAGCTCGTCGTCCTCGGCCCTGACCTCGATCCCCGCCGCCCGTAGCGGCTCCAGGGCGCTGGCCGCCGCGCTGGCGGTGCTCAGCACGACCACCGGACCACCGTCCCCCTCCGCAGGCGTGGCCATCGCCGGGTCCAGTCGGCCGCTGCCGGTGACCACGACCAGCGCGGGGAACGGGGCGAGCCCGAGCGCGGCCCGCAGCTCCCGCTGCCACGGCTGCAGGTCGACGGAGCGGTAGCCCTCCGCCCGGGCGGTGCTGGCCCCGACGACGACGGCGTCGGCCAGCGCCCGGTGCAGCGCGAAGACGTGGGTGTCGCTCGGCGTCGCGAGCCCACCGGAGCGGCCATCAGGCCCCTGCACCGAGCCGTCGAGGGAGGAGATGAAGTTGGTGCGCAGCCGGCGGCGGCCGTCGTCGGGGTAGCGGTAGAGCTCGACCAGGGCGGCGTCGTCGAGGTCCACGCCGGCGGCCCGACCCGTCCGGTCGAAGATCAGCTGCAGAGCGGGGCGGGTCACGGCTCATGCTGACACAGCCGCACCTCACCGCCGGCCCGGGCGAGCGCCGTCGGGCACAATCGCCGCATGGCCAAGAAGAGCAAGCCGTCCGCGCCGGTCGCGGCCCCGCAACCGTTGACCGAGCTGCTGCGGCTGCCCGCCGGCACCGTCGACCTCGCCACCCTGGACCCGTCGGCCACGACCGGCTTCGCCGGCAGCAAGTCCGACGCCCCGGCTCGCACGGCGGCGCTCGAGCCCGAGCTGTCGGACCTGCAGGAGCGGCTGTACGCCACCGGCCGCGCCGGCCTCCCCGACGCCCGGCGGGTGCTCGTCGTCCTGCAGGGGATGGACACCGCCGGGAAGGGGGGCGTCATCCGGCAGGCGATCGGCATGGTCGACCCGCAGGGGGTGAAGATCAAGGCGTTCAAGGCACCGACCGCGGAGGAGCGCCGGCACCCCTTCCTCTGGCGGGTCGAGCGCGAGCTGCCGCCGCCCGGAGCGGTCGGCATCTTCGACCGCTCGCACTACGAGGACGTGCTGACCGTGCGGGTGAACGCGATGGTGGAGGAGGCGGTCTGGGGCGGCCGCTACGACGAGATCAACGCCTGGGAGGCCGATCTGGTCGCGTCCGGGACCGTGCTGGTGAAGTGCTTCCTGCACATCTCCTCGGCGACGCAGAAGGAGCGGCTCGCCGCCCGGCTCGACGACCCGACCAAGCACTGGAAGTACAACCCCGGCGACGTCGACGAGCGCGCCAAGTGGCTCGCCTACGCCGAGGCCTACGAGGCCGTCCTGGAGCGCTGCAGCACCCAGACCGCGCCCTGGTTCGTCGTGCCGTCGGACCGCAAGTGGTACCGCAACTGGGCCGTCGCCCAGCTGCTGGTGGAGCACCTGCGCTCACTCGACCTGCAGTGGCCGGCCGCCGACTTCGACGTCGAGGCCGAGAAGCGCAGGCTCGCGCTGACGTGAGGGGCACCAAGGCCGACCTGCCGGCGAGCGTCGGGCAGGTCAGGCCCGGCCCGCTCTGGACGAGCGAGCGGGGAGGACACGCTTTTCGTCCTTCCCGCGAGTGAGGAAGAGCGGGTCTTCAGGGCCTGACCGGGCGCGAGCTGGACAGCACAGTTACGCGCTGACGACGCTGAGGTGCCGGACCGGCGGCTCGAGGTCGAGGTCGTCGAACGGCGAGCCGGTCGCGAGGTGCTCGGCGGGCGCGTCGAGGTCGACGAGGTCCATCGCGGAGACGACGTAGCGGACCAGCGCCACCTCGGCGATCTCGGCCTCGGCGCCCATCGGCTCCGACACCGCCACCGCGCCGGCCTCGTAGGCCAGCTCGGCCTGCCGGGTGAACAGCAGACCCGGGGAGAGGAACCAGCTGCCGACGGCGATGTGCCGACGGCCCTGGGCGCGCAGGGTGCGGATGGCCTCGGCGGTCGTCGGGCCGGACGCCGTGGCGAAGGCGGTGACGTGCGGCAGCCGGTGGTGGGTGGCCCACTGCCGGGCGCGGCGGGCGACGATCGCGTTGCTGCGCACGTCCCGGCTGCCCGCGGCGGCGAAGACCAGGCCGTCGAGCTCGCTGACCCGGCGCGAGCGCAGGGCGTCACGGAGCCGGCGGTCGATGACCGCGAGCAGCGCGGCCTCCGGCCCGATCGGCCGCGCGGCCAGCACCCGGACGTCGGGGTGCTCGGCGCGGAGGGCGGCCACCACGGCCGGCACCTCCACCTGGGCGTGGAAGGCGTCGGAGAGCAGCAGCGGCACGAGGACGACCTCGTCGACCCCACGGCGGGCCAGCTTGGCCACGACCTGGGACGCGCTGGGCGCGCAGTGGTCGAGGAACGCGACCTCGACCACCAGGGACGGGCGGATCTCGAGCAGCGCGGCCCGGAGCTGGGCGCTGACCTGGGCGACGCGCGGGTCGTGGCTGCCGTAGCCCAGGAGCACGAGTGCAGGAGCAGTCATGGGTGCTCCTCCTTACTTCTGCGGGGTGGTGCCGTCGACCCTGGCGGCGGTGGAAGAGGGATCGGGGCCGGGCCCCGTGGGGATGGCGGTGCTGCCCGCCATGCCGGCGCCGAGCGTCCAGCCGTCCGCCTCGTCGACGAGGATGAACGCACCGGTCGCCCGGTGCTCCTTGTAGGAGTCCAGGGGCAGCGGCGTGGCCAGCGCGATCCGCACGCGGCCGATGTCGTTCAGGCCGAGTGAGGAGGCCGGCTCCCAGTGCGGGGCACCGCCGGAGTCGAACGCCAGGTCCAGCGCGCCGTCGACCGAGCGGACGATGCCCTTGGTCAGCGCGGTGCCGTGCTGGACCAGGACGCGGGCGCCGACGGTGAGGGTCCGCTCGGCCAGCCAGCAGACGGTGCCGGTGAGCTCGCGGACCGGAGCCGGCGGGGCGTCGGCGCCGGCCAGGATGTCGCCGCGGGAGACGTCGATGTCGGTGTCCAGCCGCAGCGTCACCGACTGGCCGGCCACCGCGGTGTCCAGGGGGCCGTCTGGGGTGTCGATGGCGACCACCGTGGCGTGCGAGCCGCGGGGCAGCACGACGACCTCCTCGCCGACGTGCACCCGGCCCGACTCGATCTTGCCGGCGTAGCCGCGGTAGTCGGCGTCGACGGCCGGGGCGGACGCGGCCCAGGGGGCCAGCGGCGCGCCCTGGGGCCGGATGACGTGCTGGACGGGGAAGCGCAGGTCGGCGCCGACGGCCAGCCGGGTGACGTCGACGGTCTCCAGGTAGCCGAGCACGGTCGGCCCCTCGTACCAGGGCGTCCGCCGGGACCGGGTCACCACGTTGTCCCCCTCGGTGGCCGAGACCGGGATGCAGTGGCTGTCCAGCACCCCGAGGCTGCGGGCCAGCACCGAGAAGTCCGTGGCGATCCGGGTGAAGACCTCCTGGGAGTAGTCCACCAGGTCGATCTTGTTGACCACCAGCACGACGTGCGGCACCCGCAGCAGCGAGGCCACGGCCAGGTGCCGGCGGGTCTGCTCGACCACGCCCTTGCGGGCGTCGACCAGCAGCACGATGACGTCGGCGGTCGAGGAGCCGGTGACGGTGTTGCGGGTGTACTGCACGTGGCCGGGGCAGTCGGCCAGGATGAACTTGCGCGCCGGGGTGTGGAAGTAGCGGTAGGCGACGTCGATGGTGATGCCCTGCTCGCGCTCGGCCCGCAGGCCGTCGGTGAGCAGCGCCAGGTCGGCGGTGGCCAGCCCCTTGCGGCGGCTGACCTGCTCGACGTGGTCGAGGGTGTCGGTGAGCACCGAGTTGGTGTCGAACAGCAGCCGCCCGACCAGGGTGGACTTGCCGTCGTCGACCGATCCGGCGGTGGCCAGCCGGAGCAGGGTGCGCCGGTGCCCGGCCTCGCCCCCGGCCGCCCGGGCCGGTGCGGTGGAGGTGGTGGTGGCCATCAGAAGTAGCCCTCTCGCTTGCGGTCTTCCATGGCGGCCTCGGTCAGCCGGTCGTCGGCCCGGGTGGCGCCGCGCTCGGTCAGGTGGCTGAGCCCCACCTCGGTGATGACGTCGGCGACCGTGCTCGCCTCCGAGAGCACGGCGGCGGTGCAGGACATGTCGCCGACGGTGCGGTAGCGGACCGAGCGGCGCTCGACGGTGTCGCCGTCTCGGGCGGGGGTGACCGGGGTCAGCGCCATCCACATGCCGTCCCGCTCGACGACCTCGCGCTCGTGCGCGTAGTAGATCGACGGCAGGGCGATGCCCTCGGCCTCGATGTAGTCCCAGACGTCCAGCTCGGTCCAGTTGGACAGCGGGAAGACCCGGACGTGCTCGCCCGGCAGGTGCCGGCCGTTGTAGAGCGACCACAGCTCGGGCCGCTGGTTGCGCGGCTCCCACTGGCCGAACTCGTCGCGCATCGAGTAGACGCGCTCCTTGGCCCGGGCGCGCTCCTCGTCGCGGCGGCCGCCGCCGAAGACGGCATCGTGCCGGCCGGCGGTGATGGCGTCCAGCAGCGGGACGGTCTGCAGCGGGTTGCGCTGCCCGTCCGGGCGCTCGCGCAGCCGGCCGTCGTCGATGTAGTCCTGCACCGAGGCGACCTCCAGGCGGGCGCCGTAGAAGGTCGTGGCCTCGTCGCGGTACTGCAGCACCTCGGGGAAGTTGTGCCCGGTGTCCACGTGCAGCAACGAGAACGGGACCGGGGCCGGCCAGAAGGCCTTGGCGGCCAGGTGCAGCATCACGACCGAGTCCTTGCCGCCGGAGAACAGCATCACCGGCGAGCGGAAGGTGGCCGCGACCTCCCGGAAGATGTGGATCGACTCCGACTCCAGCGCCTGCAGCTCGGTCAGCGGCTGCACCCCGAGCGGGGTGCGCCGGGGGACTGCGGTGCTGGGGTTCGTGCGGGCCGGGCCGGAGCCGGCAGGGTTCTGCGTCTGGGTCATGGCTGGTCCTCCCGGATGGCCGTCAGCAGCGCGGAGGCCAGCTCCACGGAGGTCGCCAGGTCGACCTCGGCCGTGTCGAGCACGAGCTCGGCGCTGCGGGGTTCCTCGTAGGGGTCGTCGACGCCGGTCAGGCCGGTGATCTCGCCCGAGCGGGCCTTGGCGTAGAGGCCCTTGACGTCGCGGGACTCGGCCACGGCCAGCGACGTCGAGACGAACACCTCGGCGAACGGCACCCCGGCCTCGGCGTGCGCCGACCGGACCGCCTGCCGGGCGGCGGCGTAGGGGGCGATGACGGGCACGAGCACCGTCACGCCGTGGCTGGCGAGCAGCCGGGCGACCCAGCCGATCCGGGTGACGTTGAGGTCGCGGTCGGCGCGGCTGAAGCCGAGGCCGGCGGACAGGTGGGGGCGCACCTCGTCGCCGTCGAGGACCTGGACGCGGCGGCCCTCGGCGCGCAGCTGCCCGGCCAGGGCGTGGGCGATGGTGGACTTGCCGGCCGACGGCAGCCCGGTGAACCACACCGTGGCGCCGGTGCCGAGGTCGGGCTGCAGGCCGGCAGGGGCCCGGGACGTGGTGGTGCTCACAGGTGGATCCCGCACTCGGTCTTGGCCCGGCCGGCCCAGCGGCCGCCGCGGGCGTCGTCGTCGGTGCTGCGCGCGGTGCAGGGCTCGCAGCCGATGGAGGCGTAGCCGTCCTCGAGCAGCGGGTTGACCATCAGGCCGTTCCGTTCGATGTAGTCGGCGACGTCGGTGTCGGACCAGGTCGCGATGGGAGCCACCTTGATGAGGTGCCGGCGGGCGTCCCAGGAGACGACCGGCGTCTGCGCGCGGGCGGCGGAGTCGGCCCGCCGCAGGCCGGTGGCCCAGGCCGCGTAGGGCTCCAGGGCGCGGCTCAGCGGGGCGACCTTGCGCATCGCGCAGCAGCGGTCGGGGTCGGTGGCGAACAGGTCGCGCCCGTACCGCGCGTCCTGCTCGGCGACGGTCAGGTCCGCCGTCACGTCGATGACGTTGACGTCGTGCACCGCGCGGACCGCGTCGCGGGTGCCGATGGTCTCGACGAAGTGGTAGCCGGTGTCCAGGAAGACGACGTCGATGCCCGGTGCCACCTGCTCGGCCAGGTGGATCATCACCGTGTCGGCCATCGAGGAGGTGACGACGAGTCCCGAGCCGAACCGCTCGGCGGCCCAGCCCATGATCTCCAGGGCGGTCGCGCCTTCGAGCTCGGCGTTCGCGTGCAGGGCCAGGTCGGCCAGGTCGAGGGTGGTGCTCATCGCGTCTCCTGCTGGTCGCGCCGGCCCGGGACGAGACCGTGGAACGACACCGAGAACGCCCGCAGGCAGCTGCGGCATTCCCAGCCGCCCTCCTCGCGGGGGAACAGGGTCTCCTCGGAGCAGTAGGGGCAGTACATGACGGCCTGCCGCGAGCTGTGGGCTGGACCGGTCGACGAGCTCGGGGTGGTCACACCAGCACCGCCTCGTCGGCGCGGGCCACCCACTGGGCGAAGCGCTCGCCGTCGGTGCGGCCGGCGACGAACGCCCGGGCCACCCGCTCGACGTAGTCCGGCAGCTCGTCCGCGGTGACCTTGTGCCCGCGGAGCTTGCGGCCGAACCCGGCGTCCAGGCCCAGACCGCCGCCCAGGTGCACCTGGAAGCCCTCGACCTGCTCGCCCGCCGGTCCGGGGACGAGCTGACCCTTGAGGCCGATGTCCGCGGTCTGGATCCGGGCGCAGGAGTTCGGGCAGCCGTTGAGGTGGACGGTGATGGGGGAGTCCAGCGGGCCCAGCCGGGCCTCCAGCTCCTCGACCATCGTGGCGGCGCGGGCCTTGGTCTCCACGATGGCCAGCTTGCAGAACTCGATGCCGGTGCAGGCCATCACCGAGCGCCGCCAGGCGTCCGGGCGGGCCGACCAGCCGATCGCCTCGGTCGCCTGGGTCAGCGACGCGATGCGGTCGGCCTCGACGTCCAGCACGAGCAGCTTCTGCATCGGGGTGGTGCGGATCCGGGTGGAGCCGTGGGCCTCGGCGATGTCGGCGAGCTCGAGCAGCGCCGAGCCGCTGGTCCGGCCGGCCATCGCCGACAGCCCGACGAAGAAGCGGCCGTCCTTCTGCTCGTTGACCCCGACGTGGTCGCCGGAGCGGGTGGGCACGGCAGGGGCCGGACCGTCCACGAGCCGGCGGTGCAGGTACTCGTCCTCCATCACCTGCCGGAACTTCTCCACCCCCCAGTCGGCGACGAGGAACTTGATCCGGGCACGGGTGCGCAGCCGGCGGTAGCCGTAGTCGCGGAAGACGGCGCAGACGGCGGCCCAGACCTCGGCGACCTCCTCGCCCGGCACCCAGGCGCCGACCCGCTGGGCCAGCATCGGGTTGGTGGACAGGCCGCCACCGACCCACAGGTCGTAGCCGGGCCCGTGCTCGGGGTGCTCGACGCCGACGAAGGCGACGTCGTTGATCTCGGGCACCACGTCCTGCAGCGGGTGGCCGGTGATGGCGGTCTTGAACTTGCGCGGCAGGTTGGCGTAATGCGGATCGCCGATGTAGCGCTCGACGATGTCGGCGATGGCCGGCGTCGGGTCGATGATCTCGTCGGCGGCGATGCCGGCGACGGGGGAGCCGAGGATGACCCGCGGGCAGTCGCCGCAGGCCTCGGTGGTGCTGAGCCCGACGGCCTCCAGCCGGCGCCAGATCTCCGGCACGTCCTCGACGCGGATCCAGTGCAGCTGCACGTTCTGCCGGTCGGTGATGTCGGCGGTGCCGCGGCCGAAGTCGACGGAGATCTGGCCGATGACCCGGAGCTGGTCGGTGGTCAGGGCCCCGCCGTCGATCCGGATGCGGAGCATGAAGTACTCGTCGTCGAGCTCGGACGGGTCGAGGGTGGCGGTCTTGCCGCCGTCGATGCCCGGCCGGCGCTGGGTGTAGAGGCCGAACCAGCGGAACCGGCCGCGGAGGTCACCCGGGTCGATGGAAGCGAACCCGCCGTGCGCGTAGATGTTCTCGATGCGGGCCCGGACGTTGAGCGGGCTGTCGTCCTTCTTGGCCTGCTCGTTGGCGTTCAGCGGCTCGCGGTAGCCGAGAGCCCACTGGCCCTCGCCCTTGGTGCGGCGGGCCTTGGGCGTCGGCCGGGCGTCGGCCGGGCGCGGGCTGGGCGAGATGTCGGTGCTCATCGGGTTCCTCGATCGGTGGGCTGCGCACGGACCCGCACGACCCTCGGAGGAGGCGTCGTGCGCGGGGCATGCCGGGGGTTCAGCGGCGCGGCTGACGACACATCATCGACTCGGTCCGGCCGAGGTCGAGGTAGTGCCGCACGGTCAGCCCCGAGGGCCGGGCCGGAGTCGGGCGCGACGGCCGAGGCCGGGCGCACGGGAACTCCGGGGCGGTGGGCACGCCCCAAGCCTCGGTCGTGATTCCCGCGTGATCAAATCGGATTCTCAGTGGATGAGAATGCTGTCCGGTCAGTGAGACGCTGAGCGTGGCGAGCGGCCCGGGCGAGCGGCGCGCCCTCGCGGCGGTGCAACGGGGGGCGCGATCGGGGACGACGTCGTCCGGCCCTCGGCAGCCGTCCCGTCGGCCTCGGGAGCGGGGTGCGGGATGCCGGAGAGGCGGGGCCACACGACATCCACGGCGGCGTTGAACGCGGCCCCGATGAGCACGGCGATGGAGATCAGGTACAGCCAGACCAGCACCGCGATCGGCGCGGCCAGCGGGCCGTAGATGGAGGTGGAGCCGGTGCTCGCGCTCAGGGCCAGCCGGAGCAGCACGCTGCCGCCGACCCAGAACGACAGCGTCAGGGCCGCGCCCGGCAGCTCGGCCCGCCAGCGCGTCCGGACCGGGACCGACAGGTGGTACAGCGAGGTGAGGAAGCAGACCGAGGCCAGCAGCACCACCGGCCAGTAGAGGTCGCCGAGCACCTCCAGCCGCGCCGGCAGCAGCCGGTCGACCAGGCCGGGCCCGGCCAGCACCAGCGGGATGAGCAGCGTCCCGATCAGCAGGAAGACGACGTAGAGGGTGAAGGACAGCGCCCGGGTGCGGACGATGCCGCGGCGCCCGGCCAGCCCGTACATGATCGTGATGGTGTCCACGAAGACGTTGAGGGCACGCGACCCCGACCACAGCGCCAGCACGAAACCGACGGAGATCACCTCGAACCGGCCGCCGGAGAGCACGTCGTCCAGCGTCGGCGCGATCACGTCGGCGACGGCGTCCTCGGTCAGCACCCGGGACGCCAGAGCCAGCACCTGGTCCTGGAAGCCCTCGATGGTCCGCACGTCGAACCGTCGGGCGACGTAGCCGACCGCTCCGGCCAGGCCGAAGATCAGCGGTGGCAGCGAGAGCAGCGCGAAGAACGCCGCCTCGGCGGCCAGCCCGGTGACGCGGTGGCGCAGGCAGGCCCCAGCCGTCTGCACCAGCACGGTCCAGAGCGGCGACCGGAGCCGGCGCGTGGTCACCCGGTCAGCGTAGGCGACCCGAGGGTGTCAGGCCCGGACGACGCCGGGACGGCCGAGCCGGCCGAGCCAGCGCTGGTCGTCGGCGCCGCGGACGTGGAAGGTGACCTCGTCCTCGACGAGGGAGAAGGTCTGGGCCCCGAGCTGGTCGGCCACCCTCAGCAGGGTGCCGGGCTCGAGCCCGACCTCGGCGTGGTAGCGGTCGTCGACGGGAGGCAGATCGGCGAGCGCCACCGGCTCCCGGGAGAGGGGGAGCGGGGGCAGCCACGGCTGCGCGCTGTGGTCGATCATCGGCACATCCTGGGGCCCAGCCGTCTGGGCCGGGGATCAGCCCCCGAGGCTGGTCCTGCTCGCGACGTCGCACCGCCACGGTAGGCGGCCGCGGGCGGCGGGGCAAACGGGCTGGCCGCTCCCGGTCAGCGGTTGCCGGTCCGCACCGTGATGGCGGCGTTGAGCAGGGCGAGGTGGCTGAGGCCCTGGGGCAGGTTGCCGAGGAAGGCGTCCGTCCCCGGCTCCACCATCTCCGCGAGCAGGCCGACGTCGTTCGGGGTGCTCATCAGCTCGTCCATCAGGGCCTTGGCCTCGTCTTCGCGGCCCACCAGCTGGAGCGCCGAGACCATCCAGTAGGAGCAGGCGACGAACATCCCCTCCTCCTTCTCCGCGCCGGTGTAGCGGTACAGGTGGGGACCCTGGCCCAGGTCCCGGCGCAGCGCGTCGAGCGTCGACGACATCCGCTCGCCGCGGTCGAAGCCGCTGATGGCGTGCAGCAGGATGGAGGCGTCCAGCTGGTCGCTGCCCGGGTACCACAGGTAGGCCCCGCGCTCCGGCGACCAGGCGTTCTCCTCCACCCAGGTGCGGATCAGCTCCGCCTCGCTGCGCCACCGGTCGGCGGAGCCGGGCACCTGCCCGATGTCGGCGAGGTGCGCAGCCTGCTGCAGCGCGTGCCAGCAGCCCAGCTTGGACGTGGTGTAGTGCCGCAGGTCGTGCAGCTCCCACATGCCGGAGTCCTTGCTGCGCCACAGGTCGCAGGCCCGGTCGGCGATGATGGTCAGCTGCCGTCCGGTCGCGTCGTCGAGCACGTTGCCGTGGTCGACGTAGAGCTGGACGATGCTGAAGATGTCGCCGAACACGCCCAGCTGCAGCTGGCCACCGGCGGCGTTCCCGCTGACCACCGGGCCGATCCCGCGCCAGCCGGGGACGTCGTGGTGGTGGGGCTCCTCGTCGGGGAAGCCGCCGCTCAGGGTGTAGAAGACCTGCGGCTCGTCGACGAAGCGCCGCATCGTGCTCAGCAGCCAGCTCATGGCGCTGTGCGTCTCCTCGCGGACGCCGAACCGGAACAGCGCGGTCAGCGAGTAGGCCATGTCGCGGATCCAGGCGTAGCGGTAGTCCCAGTTCTTCCCGCCGGCCAGCGACTCCGGCAGGGACGGGGTGGCGGCCGCGGCCAGGGCGCCGGTGGGCGCGTAGATCAGCTGCTTGAGCACCAGGGCGCTCCGCTCCACGGCCGGGGCCCAGGGGCCGTCCCAGCTGAAGGTGCCCGACCAGCGCTGCCAGTTGTCGACGGTGCGGTCGACGCCCTCGTCGATGTCGCTCGGCCGCGGGAGGAACAGCGCCTCCTCCTCGGTGGCGACCAGGCCCAGCAGGTGCCGCGAGCCCGGGGAGGTGACGTAGCGGACGGTCACGTCCCGTTCGCCCACCTCGACGTCGGCGTCCTCCAGGGTGCGCGGGGCCAGGGTCAGCCCGTCCAGCCGCAGCACCCGGCCGTGCAGGGTCTCGTGCATCCAGGGCGAGGCGGAGTTCAGGCAGGTGCCGGGAACGATCCGTCCGGTCAGCCGCACCGAGCCCTCGACGCCGTCGATCCGGCGGGCGAGCTCGGCCCAGGGGAGCCGGCCGGCGATGCCGGTGTTGAGGGAGTCGGTGACCCGGACGACGCCGCTCGCGGTGCGGAACGTCGTCTCCAGCACGTTGGTGCCCTCGAGGTAGCGCCGGCTGACCCGGAACTCCTCGTCGGGGCAGAGCGCGATGTGGCCGCCGTTGTCGGCGTCCAGCAGCGCCCCGAAGGCGACCGCGCTGTGCAGGTCGGGCAGCGGCAGCCAGTCGATCCGCCCGTCGCGGGCGACCAGCCCGATCGTCCGGCCGTCGCCGACGGTGGCGTAGGTCCGCAGGTCGGCGTAGCCGTCGGCGTCGCGCTCGTCGACGACGGCCTCGACCGGCTGCCCCTCCTGCCAGGTGAGCTGGTCGGTGCCGACCTGGGCGGGCGGCGGCGGGCTCGGTGCGTGGCTCATGGTGCCCCCAACCTACGAAAGTGGCGGGAGCCGCCGGCACGGACCCGGTCGCTGGGAGGGGGAGTGCCCGCGCCCGGCGCTGCTACTCACCGGTCCCGCTGCCCGCCAGCTCGACCACGACGTCGAGGTGGCCCAGGTGGCGGGCGTACTCCTGCACGAGGTGCAGCAGCACCCGTTCCAGCGTGGGCGGCGGGGCCCCCTCCCAGCGGGGGCTGGGGGCACCGGCCGCGTCCAGGTCGTGGGCCGACGCGACCGCGCGGCTGACCTCGCCCTGGGCCTCCAGCCGCTGCAGCAGGGTGCTCGGGTCGGTACCGGGCGGCACCTGCCAGACGCCGTCGTCGTCGGCGTCGCCCCACGGCGCGTCGACGGTCGCCCCCTCGAAGCCCCAGACCAGCCACCGGCGCTCCACGTGGGTCAGGTGGTGCACCAGCTCGAGCGGCGTCCAGCCGGACGGGAGGCTGCTGGCGTCGAGCCGGTCGGCGGGCAGCGAGCGCACCTTGGCGACAAGGGTGGCCCGGAAGTAGTCGAGGTAGCCGGCCAGCACGTCGGTCCGGGAGGCGCGGGGGAGCAGCGGCGACGGGAACGGCAGGGTCACCGGGGGAGCCTACGAAACGGACGGCGCGAGGCCTTGACGGCCCCACCCGCACCGGTGGCACCCTGACCGGATGGACACCGAGCCTCCCGGCCCGCGGTTGCGTCAGGTGGTGCTGGACACCGAGGACGCCCGGGCTCTCGCCGAGTTCTACCGCCAGCTGCTGGGTCTGGCCTACCGGCCGGGCGACGAGCCGCCACCTCCGGGGCAGCCCGACGACGCGGACTGGCTGGTGCTGCGCGGGGGTGACGGCGTCGCGCTGGCCTTCCAGCAGGTCGAGCACGCCCCCCGCTCCACCTGGCCCCAGCCCGGCCAGGCCCAGATGCTGCACCTGGACATGACCGTTGACACGGTCGAGGAGCTGTTCCGCCAGCGCGACCGCGCGGCGGCGCTCGGCGCGGAGCAGCTGCTGGACCGCTCCGACGACGCCGACGAGCCGCTCTTCGTGCTCGCGGACCCGGCCGGGCACCCGTTCTGCGTCTTCGTGGCCTGATCCTCCCGCCGGGCTGGACAGGACGCGCCGACGCCGGCCCCACATCGAGCGGGACCGGCGTCGGACGGTGGTGCAGCGGCTGGTGGCCCAGGGTCAGCGCGCCTCGAGCTCCACCTTGATCGTGTCGCCGGAGAGGTCACCGGTGGACTTGAAGGAGTACAGGCCGAAGACGGTGTCGAAGGTGGCCCGACGGCCGTCCTGGGTGCCCTTGGCGCTGAAGTCGTACTTCGGGTAGAAGGTGCCCTCCACGACGGACGGGTCCTGGTAGTCGAGGGTGACCCGGGCGTTCTTGAAGGGGTCGTTCTCCAGGCCCCAGCGCACCGTGTCCTCGTCGATCTTCTGGTTGGCCCGCGGCTTGGTCTGGTTCGGGCAGCCCTTGGGGGCGAGCTTGCGCTGCTCGAGGCACTTGTCCAGGGCGGCCTTGGTGGTCTTGAGGAAGGCCGCCTTGGCGTCCTTGGTCAGCGTCGGGGTGAGCCGCGGGGAGGTGTAGTCCGAGGGGCCGGTGAGCGTCAGGGTCGCCTTGTTGCCGTAGTTGACCCACTCGGAGCCGGAGGTGAAGGCGTAGGTGCCGGGCAGCAGCTCGACCTTGTCCTGCTCGACGGCGACGCCGTTGATCAGCAGGCCGAGGGTCTCGTCGCGCTGGTAGCTCAGGTCGTACTCGACGGCGCCGCGGGTGATCTTCCAGACGCCACCGGTCTCGCTGACCGAGAACTCCTCGACGACGGCCTGCTTGCCCAGCTTGAAGCGCGCCGTCACCCGCGAGATGTACTCGTCGGTGACCTCGGGGACGTCGATCTCGGTGATCGGGGCCGCCTCGGCCGACGCCTCGAGCACCGGGCGGCTCAGGAAGGTCATGTCGGCCGGCGCCGTCCGCAGGTAGCTGACGGCGCGCTCGCCGTCGCTGGCCGCCACCGCCTCGAGGAAGCCGCGGACGGCGTCGGTCGGCTTCTCGGCCGCCGGCTCGGAGCTGGTGCCGCCGGGGCCGCCGGCGATCGGCTCGTCGTCGCCGCCGGTGAGGGCGGCGATGGTGAGGCCGACGACGAGCAGGAAGGCGACGCCGGCGGCGATCAGGATCAGCGGGAGCCGTGACTTCTTGCCGCTCGCTCCGGCTGCACCGGGTCCGTAGGGTCCGGGACCACCCGGTCCGGCGGGGCCGCCGGGGCCCCCCGGACCGGGGCCGTAGGGCTGGCCGGGGATGGCGTTGTAGGACGCCGGCCCACCGGCGTAGGGGCCGGGCTGCTGCAGGCCGCCGTAGGGCTGACCCGGTGCGCCCGAGCCGGGGTACGGCTGCCCGTACGGGTTGGGCGGCGGTGCCTGCTGCGGACCAGGCTGTGCCGCCGGGTCGGGCTGGAACTGCGGGCCGCGCGGCTCGGGCTGGGCGTCGGGGCGCTCGGCGTCGGTCACAGGTTCTCCTCGGGGACTCAAGAACGGTCGGGCTCGCTGCGTGACCCTAGCCGTCAGCCAGGTCAGCACGTCCCCGTCTGGTGAACTGATGACTTACTGAGGACTAAGGTCCGCAACTTTCCTCCGTACCCCCGGGCCTCCCCTGCGTCGGGACGGGGAGACGCTGAGCGGTGGCCACCGGATCGCGCTGGAGGCCACGTGTCGTCGGCGGTTCGTGGCCGGCACCGGTCGGGCTGCGAGGGCTTGACGCGCGCGCCGACCGGGGGGTGGGGGCACCCGGGTGTGAAGGCGGGATGTGTTCCGCAGGTGTCCCCCCTGAGTGAGGTCACCCGGCGCCGAGGCCGGGCCCGGTGACCGCCGTCACGTCGGTGGCCGAGCGTGAGCGGACCGGTCGGCGGCCCTCTGGCCGGGAGAGCGGCGTCGCTGCAGCAGGTGCAGGAGAACGTCGCGGAGTCGATCGCCAACTACAACGACTCGGTGGGCTGAGCCCCGGCCTGGCGGTCGGATCTCGGGGCTGACTCAGTGGCTGGTGCGGCCGCGTCCAGACTCCAGCAGCGGCGGCACCAGGCGCTCGGCGACCATGCCGGTGACCAGGCAGTAGACCACCTTGTGCAGCACGTCCACCAGCTGCTCGGCCGGTGGCCAGGTGTGCGGCGGCGCTCCCACGCCGGTGGCGTTCTCGACGGTCTGGTCGAAGGCCAGTCGGACCGCGGTGTGGGCGAGGTGCGCCCGCGGGCCGCGCAGGCCGAGCGCAGCCCAGACGCCCGCCAGGCTGCCCACCACCGCCCCGGTGCCCCAGTGCATGGCGTGGTTCCAGAGCACCGGCTGCTCGTCGTCGCCGGTGGGCCGGCCCAGCAGGGTGCGCAGCGCCCGTCCGGGCACGGAGGAGTTTGGCCGGGCGGTGATCGCCTGCTCGGCCTTCTCGCTGAGCGTCATCGCAGCGACCCCGACCAGCCCGGCGAGCGCGCCGCGGCCGGCGGCCTCGACCAGCACGGCAGGTCGGGAGGAGGTGGGACGCACAGTCGGGCTCCTGGAGGTGGTAGGGCGGACGACCGAGGCCTACCCGGCCCGGAAGAGCCGAAACGTCAGGGGAGCCAGGGGTGACGAGTTCGCCCCGGCCGGCCTGCTCTGCTGAAGCCGGCGGGGCTCGCTCGGTGAGCGGCTCCGGTGGGCGGTGGACCCGCTCATCCCCCGACAGGGGGGTCGGCCGCCGACCAGGAGATCCCTCGCCCTCGAGGTTTCCGTCGGGTACAGCCTGCCATCGAGACCGTCGTCGAGTCAAGTAGTCGGCTCGTCAAGTTACTTGGTAGGCCGCGAGGTTCTCGCTAGGGTGCTGCCCACACCCGCCGGGCGACCCCGACGGACCCGTCGAGGAGAGGACTGCGCGTGAGCCGGGACGGCGAGCAGGTGGAGGAGGCCATCCGCAGCCTCCGGGCGATGATCCTGGCTGGTGAGCGGTACCGCCAGGTCCTGGCGGAGCGGGTGGGTCTCGGCATCACCGAGACCCAGGCCATCAGCTACCTCACCGTCTTCGGCGACCGCGGCCAGACCGACCTGGCCGCCGACCTCGGCATCACCAGCGGTTCCTCCACGGCGCTGGTGGACCGGCTGGAGCGCCGGGGCATCGCCGAGCGCTACGCGCACCCCAGCGACCGGCGCCGCGTGCTCGTCCGGCTCACCCCGAAGGGCCTCGCCGTCGTCCAGGCCAGCCACGACTGGCTGCTGGCCGCGCTCGCCGACGTCCCCGACGAGGGGCTCGCCGACGCCGCGGGCCTGCTGCGCGGGATCGCCGACCGGCTCGACGCGCAGTCGCGGCAGATGGCCGCCGGCACCGATGTGGCGCCGGCTCCGGTCGACGGCGAGCACGCGGCGGGCTGACGCGTCGGCGCTCGGGGCCCCGGCCCTCAGCCGACGAGGTCGGGCAGGACGCGCTGCGCCCAGGCGAACGACATCGCGTGCGACTCGTACCGGGAGTCCACGCTGGGCACGTCGACCTCGATCATGTAGTCGCCGTCGTAGTCGGCCGGCAGCGCGGCCAGCACCCCGTCGAGGTCGACGACGCCGAGACCCGGCTCCGCCCACAGCCGAGAAGTCGAGCCGACGTCGCGGTAGCTCATGCCCTCCCGCGATGCGGGGTCGAGGTGGTCGGGGAAGACGTCCTTGAGGTGGATCCCGCCCACCCGGTCGGCGTAGCGGCGGACGAGCGCCGCGGGGTCGGCGCCGGCCCAGGCCAGGTGCCCGGTGTCCGGACCGAAGCCGATGACGTCGGGGCCGAGCGTGTCGAGCAGCTCGGTGACCTCGGCCTCGGTCTCGAACACCCCGCCGACGTGGCTGTGGTGCAGCGGCCGCAGGCCCTGGCTCTGCAGCACCTGGCAGACGATCCCGACGTTCTCGATGGCCAGCGCCAGCCGGTCCTTGTCGAAGTCGGCGCCGACGGCGGGCCGCTCCATCCGGGCCGGGACGGCCATCGAGGAGACCATCGTCCGGTCCAGGCCGAGGGCGACCTGGTCGGCGGCGAACCGCTTGGCCCGCTCCATCTCGTCGGCGATGTCGATGGTCTCGTCGAACGGCGAGCTGAACAGGCTGAGCGAGGGCCGCAGGCCGTAGCCGGCGATCCAGTCCGCGTACTCCGCCGCCGTCATGCCCTCGGGCACGTCGGCCTTGACGGCGGTGAAGCCGATCTTCTGGAAGTCGGCGAAGGCGGTCTCGAACACCTCGCGGGTCTTGCCGTCCCGCGACCAGTAGGGGATGGGGTTGGCGGCCAGCTGCGGCCGCCGCCGCCCGGTGCCGGTCGTGCTCGTCGTGGTGGCTGTGCTCTCGGTCATGGCGGGCCCTTCGGGTGGGAGGTGTGGAGCGGTCAGGCGAACGGGATGTCCTCGGCCCGCAGCAGGTCGGTGAACGCCTGCCAGGCCTCGGTGAAGAGCTCGGGGCCGGAGAACCCGCCCAGGGCGTGGGTCTGGCTGAGGTGCGGCTCGAGGGAGAAGAACCCGTCGAAGCCGTCGGCGTGCAGCGCCCGCATCGTCTCCGCCACCTCGCCGTCACCCCGCCCGGCGGGGACGACCTCCCCGGTGGCCAGCAGGGCGTCCTTGATCTGCACGTACTCCAGGTGCGGGCGCAGCAGGGCGTAGCCCTCGGTGAACGGCCGCACGCCGACCTGGACGAAGTTGGCCGCGTCCCAGGCCAGCCGCAGCGCGGGCGAGCCGACCGACTCGACGACGTCGAGGCAGCGCCGGGGGATGTCGCCGTAGATGTCCTTCTCGTTCTCGTGCAGCATCACCACACCGGCTCCGGCGGCCACCTCGGCCAGCGCCCGCATCCGGGTGAGCACCTCGTCGCGGACGCTGTCCGGGTCGACGCCCGCGGGGACGAAGAAGGAGAAGATCCGCACGTAGGGCGCGCCGAAGTGGTGCGCGACCGTCATGGCGTGCCGGGCCCGCTCCAGGTGCGGGCCGAAGTCGTCGCCGATGCCGATCTTGCCGAGGGGCGAGCCGATGCTGGAGACGGCGATGCCGTGCTCGGCCAGCAGCGCGGAGGCCCTGGCCAGCTGGTCGGGGTCCAGGTCCAAGACGTTGGTGCCCCAGGCGCTGCGCAGCTCCAGGTGGGTCAGGCCGAGCTCGGCCACCAGGGCGCACTGCTCGGCGAAGTCGGGCGAGATCTCGTCGGAGAATCCGGACAGGGTCCACATGGCAGGTCGTCTCGTTCCGGGAGAGTGCGGGCGGTGACCCCATCCAGTCACCCGGGAGGGCAGCGCGGCCAGTTGTTGCCGGTTGTTGCCCATCCCGGCCGGCGGAGGCAGGGTGGGCGTCATGGCCGACGACGTGGGGGCGCCCGACGCCGCTCCGAGGGGAACGAACCCGCGGCCGACCATCTACGACGTCGCCGCCGCCGCCGGGGTCGCCACCTCGACGGTCTCCCGCGCCCTCGCCCACCCGGGCCGGGTCAGCTTCGCCACCGCCGAGCGGATCCGCCGGGTGGCCGACGAGCTCGGGTACCGCACGACCCGCATCCAGCGGGACGCCACCCGGCGCACCTCGCTGCTGGCCGTCGTCGTCGCCGACATCACCAACCCCGTGTACTTCGGCATGATCCGCGGCGCCGAGCGGACGGCGGCGCACGCCGGCTACACCGCGGTGGTGGTGGAGACCCAGGAGTCCGAGGCCGTCGAGCGGGCCGCCCTGGACCGGGTGCAGCCGCTGGTCGACGGGATCGTGCTGACCTCCTCCCGGATGCCGGACGGGATGATCCGCGAGGTGGCCAAGCGCGGGCCGCTGGTGGTGCTGAACCGGATGGTGGGGCAGGTGGCGTCGGTGGCCAGCGACAACGTCCGGGCGGTGAAGCGGGCCACCGAGCACCTGGCGGGCGCCGGGGTGGACGCGATCACCTACCTCCCCGGGCCGGAGGCGTCGTGGTCGGACGCGATGCGCTGGCGCGGGCTCCGCGAGGCCGGCCTCGACCTCGGGCTCCGGGTCCGGCGGGTCGGACCGCAGGAGCCGACCCTGCGGGGCGGGGCCGCTGCCGCCGCGGAGTGGCTGGACCACCGCACCCCAGGGGTGATCGCCTACAACGACCTGCTGGCCATCGGGTTCCTCCGGGCGGTGTCCGCCGCCGGGCTGGCCGTCCCCGAGGACGTGCGGGTGGTGGGCTTCGACAACATCGTCGACGCCGAGCTCGTGCAGCCCGGGCTGACCACCCTCGCCGCGCCGCTGGTCAGCCTCGGCTCGGCGGCGGTGAACCACCTGCTGAAGAGCACCGGCCGCCGTCGGCCGGAGGAGGAGCAGCCGACGCTGCTGCCGGCCCGGCTGGTGGTGCGCGGCTCCACCGGACCGCACCCCGTCCCGGCCGCCGTGCCCCCAGGCTGGGGCTGACGGCGGTCACACCCGAGCCCTCCCGGCCGTCAGCCGGGTGAGCGCCACCCCGGACCTGGCGTCGGAGCGAGAGGAGCGCTGTCGTGACCTCGACGGAGGAGTTCGAAGCCGAACGACCTCGGCTGCGTCGGCTGGCGACCCGGGTGCTGGGTGACCCGAGCGGGGCCGAGGACGTCGTCCAGCAGGCCTGGCTCCGGCTGCACGCGAGCGAGGAGCCGGTCGTCAACCTGCCGGCCTGGCTCACCACCGTCACCACCCGGCTCTGCCTGGACCGGCTGCGGGCCCGGGTGCCCGTGCCCGTCGACGAGGTCGAGGCGGCGGGCAGCGGTCCCGACCCCGCCGAGGAGGCCGTGCTCGCCGACACCGTCGGCGTCGCCCTGCAGGTGGTGCTCGAACGGCTGTCGCCGGCCGAGCGGGTGGCCTTCGTGCTGCACGACTCCTTCGGCTTCGAGTTCGCCACCATCGCGGCCGCCCTCGACACCACCCCGACGGCCGCGCGCAAGCTCGCCTCGCGGGCCCGGGCCAAGGTGCGCCAACCCGAGGCGGAGGACCGGCTGGCGGCCTGGGAGGTCGTGGACGCGTTCCTGGCCGCCGCCCGCCAGGGCGACTTCGACCGGCTCCTGGAGCTCCTCGCGCCCGACGCCGGGGTGACGGCGGACCTGGCGGCCGTCGCCGCCGGCACGCCCGCCCGCATCGACGGGGGCCGGGAGATCGCCAGCTTCTTCAACGGCAGCGCGCACGCCGCACTGGCCGTGTTCGCCGGTGACCGGCCGGCCGCCGCCTGGTACCACCGCGGCCAGCCGGCCGTGCTGTTCGACTTCACCGTCGTCGACGGCGTCGTCGCCCACATCACCTTCCGGGCCGGAGCCGCGTCGCTGGCCGGGGTGCACCGCCGGGAGGGGGCCGCCCGGCGCGCGGAGCGGGGCGCCGGTCACATCTCCGGCCCGCCGGACGTCAACCCGGAGAAGGACCACCACCACCACGACCAGGAGGAGCACTGATGGCCAAGACGATGACCTGCCGCCAGCTCGGCGGGCCCTGCGAGCTCGAGCACTCCGGCGGGACGGCCGACGAGATCATCGTCGCCCAGGACCGCCACCTCAAGGAGGCCGAGCAGGCGGGCGACACCACCCACCAGGAGGCGCGGGAGGCGATGAAGGGCCGCTGGAAGCGGCCCAAGCAGTCCCTCGGCTGGTACTTCGGGGTCAAGCGGACCTTCGCCGAGCTGCCCGACGCATGAGCGGGCCGGAGGAGGACGGCTTCTCGGCCGCCGAGCGGGACGCGATCAGGCAGCGGGCCGCCGAGCTCAGGGCCCAGGCCGACGGCTCCGACGGGGAGCAGGACGTCCTGACCGCGATCGACCAGCTGCCGGAGGAGGAGCAGACGCTGGCGCTGGCCTTCCACACGGTGGTCCGCGAGGTCGCACCCGGGCTCGTGCCGCGCACCTGGTACGGCTTCCCGGCCTACGCCCGCCCGGGCCGTCGGGGCGGAGTCGTCTGCTTCTTCACCAGCGCGTCCAAGGGCGGGACCCGCTACCACGTCGTCGGCTTCGGCGACGCGGCCGCCCTCGACGAGGGGTCGCTGTGGCCGACCTCCTACGCCCTGCTGCGCTGGACCGCCGACAACGAGCGCGAGCTCGGGGCGCTGGTCGCGCGAGCCGCGGGCTGACCGGGGCCCGAGGGCCGGGGCAACAACCGGCAACTTGTTGCCGCTCGGGCGGTGACCTCGGCCAGGATGAGCGCATGTCCTCCACCCACGCTGCCCTGGCGCTCCACCCCGACCGGCTGCTGCCCGCCGACCCGGGGGTGCGCTCGATCGCGCGCCGGCTGCACGCCTCGGTGGCGGACCTGCCGGTGATCTCCCCGCACGGGCACGTCCCGGCCGCCTGGCTGGCCGACGACACCCCCTTCGCCGACCCGACGTCACTGCTGGTCACCCCGGACCACTACGTCAACCGGCTGCTGCACGCCTCCGACGTGGAGCTGTCCGCGCTGGGCGTCGGCCAGGGCCCGCTCACCGAGCAGCAGTCCCGGGAGGCGTTCCGCACGGTCTGCGCGCACTGGGACGTGTTCCGCGGAACCCCGGTCCGGTACTGGTTCGAGGCCCAGCTGGCCGACATCTTCGGCGTCGAGGTGCGGCCCAGCGCCGCCACCGCCGACGTCGTCTACGACCAGGTCGCCGCCTGCCTGGCCCAGCCGGAGTTCCGGCCCCGCGCCCTCTACGAGCGCTTCGGCATCAGCGTGCTGGCCACGACCGACGACCCCTGCGACGACCTCGCCGCGCACCGCCGGCTGACCGAGGACCCGAGCTGGTCGGGTCGGGTCGTCCCGACCTTCCGTCCCGACCGCTACCTGGAGGCCGCCGGGCCGACCTGGAACGCCGACGTCGACCGGCTGGCCGCGGTGTCCGGCGTCGACACCGGCGACTACGCCGGCTTCCTGGCCGCGCTGGAGCAGCGCCGCCGGCACTTCCGCGAGCACGGCGCGGTCTCCACCGACCACAGCCACCCGGACGCCCGCACCGACGTGCTGGAGGGCGACGAGCCGGCCCGGCTGTACGCGCTCGCCCGGCGCGGTGAGATCGTCCCGGCCGGGGCCACCGCGCTGCGCCGCCACCTCATCTCGGAGATGGCCCGGATGTCGGTCGAGGACGGGCTGGTGATGACCCTGCACCCCGGCATCCGGCGCAACCACCACGTCCCGACCTACGAGCGCTACGGCGCCGACGTGGGCACCGACATCCCCGTGGCGGTGGAGCTGACCGACGCGCTGCGGCCGCTGCTCTCCCGCTACGGCACCGCCGAGGGGTTCCACCTGGTCCTGTTCACCGTCGACGAGACGGTGTTCTCCCGCGAGATCGCCCCGCTGGCCGGCTTCTACCCGAGCGTCTACGCCGGTGCGCCGTGGTGGTTCCTCGACGCCCCGGAGGCGATCCGCCGCTACCGCGGAGCCGTCACCGAGTCGGCCGGGTTCTCCAAGACCTCGGGCTTCATCGACGACACCCGCGCGTTCTGCTCCATCCCGGCCCGGCACGACATGGCGCGACGGCTGGACGCGGCGTACCTGGCCGGCCTGGTGGCTGAGCACCGGCTGGACGAGGACGAGGCGCTGGGGACCGCGCACGACCTGGTCACCACCATCCCGGCCAAGGCGTTCAAGCTGTGAGCACCGGCACCGCGGCCATGTCCACCGCACCCACCTCGCCTCCTCGGCTGTCCCGGGCGCTGCCCGGCATGCCGCCGGCCCCGCCCGTCCGGCTCGTGCACCTCGGGCTGGGCAGCTTCCACCGCGCCCACCAGGCCTGGTACACCGCCGCCGCCCCCGACGCCGCGGAGTGGGGGATCGCCGCCTTCACCGGCCGGCGGCCGGCGATCGCCGAGGCGCTGGCCCCCCAGGACGGGCTCTACACCCTGATCACCCGCCGCGCCGACGGGGACAGCTTCGCCGTCCTGGGCGCGGTCGCGGCGGTGCACGCCGCCGACGAGCACGAGGCCTGGCTCGGCTACCTCGCGCGGCCCGAGGTCGCCGTGGTCACCATCACCGTCACCGAGCCCGGCTACCTCGCCCGGCCGGACGGCCACCTGGACGCCGACCGCGACGTCGTGGTCGCCGACGTGGCCGCCCTGCGCGCCGACCCGCGGTCCCCGGTCGGCACCCTGCCCGGCCGGCTGGTCGCCGGGCTGCTGGCCCGCCGGGCTGCCGGGGCGGGGCCGGTCACCGTCCTGTCGTGCGACAACCTCCCGGACAACGGCGAGGTCACCCGGACGGTGGTCGCCGACCTGGCCGCCCTCGTCGACCCCACGCTCGCCGGTTGGCTCGCGGATCACGTCGACTTCGCCACCTCGATGGTCGACCGGATCACCCCGGCCACCACCGACGACGACCGGGCGCTGGTCGCGCAGCACCAGGGCTACGTCGACGCCGAGCCGGTCCCCACCGAGCCGTTCAGCGAGTGGGTGGTGTCGGGTCGCTTCCCGGCCGGCCGGCCGCGCTGGGAGGACGCCGGGGTCCGGGTCGTCGACGACGTCTCGCCCTTCGAGCAGCGCAAGCTCTGGCTGCTCAACGGCTCGCACTCCCTGCTCGCGTACGCGGGCAGCATCCGCGGGCACACCACCATCGACGAGGCCGTCGCCGACCCCGCCTGCCGCGCGGAGGTGGAGGCCTTCTGGGACGAGGCGGGTCGGCACCTCGAGCTCACCGGCGCCGCCGTCACCGACTACCGGGCCGCGCTGCTCGACCGGTTCGCGAACCCCCGGGTGCGGCACCGGCTGGCCCAGATCGCCGGCGACGGCTCCACCAAGCTCCGGGTGCGGACGCTGCCTCCGCTGCGTGCCGAGCGGGCCGCGGGCCGGCTGCCGGTCGGCTGTGCGAGCGCGCTCGCGGCGTGGGTGCTGCACCTGCGCGGGCACGGGGCGCCGGTCAACGACCCGGGGGCCGAGGCCGCCCAGGCGGCCGCCACGTCCGGCGACCTGGCCACCGCCGTCCCGGCGGTGCTGGACACCCTGGAGCCCGGACTGGGTTCCGACGAGGCGCTGGTCACCCTGGTCCGGGAGCGCGCCGAGCTGCTGGCGCCGGACGCGTGACCACCGCCGAGGAGGTGCTGCTCGGCCTCGACGTGGGCACGACGGCGGTCAAGGTCGCCGCGTTCTCCACCGCTGGCCGCGGCGAGGTCGCCGCCGCCTCGCGGGAGTACCCGCTCACCCAGCCGCGACCGGGCTGGCACGTGCAGGACCCGGCCACGGTGCTGGCCGCCGTCGACGCCACGCTCGCCGCCTGCGTCGCCGACCTGGGGGACGCCCGGGTCGTCGCCCTCGCCGTGTCCTCGGCCCAGCACGGGCTGCTCGGCCTCGACGACCGCCAGGAGGCCGTCACCCCGCTGGTCACCTGGGCCGACGCCCGCTCCACCGCGGAGGCCCGGGAGCTGCGGGCCGACGGCCTGGCCGCGGACCTGCTGCGCCGCACCGGCACCCCGGTGCACCCGATGAGCCCGCTGGTGAAGCTGGTGTGGTTCGCCCGGCACGAGCCGGAGACGGCGGCCGCGGTGCGCTGGTGGGTCGGCCTGAAGGACCTGCTGCTGCTGCACCTCACCGGGGAGCTGGTCACCGAGCTGTCCAGCGCGTCCGCGACGGGGCTGCTGAACAGCGAGGCCCGGGACTGGGACGCCGGTGCGCTCGCCGTCGCCGGCGTCAGGCGCGAGCAGCTGCCCCCGGTGCTGCCCACCACCACCGTCCTGGAGCTGACCCCGGAGGCGGCGCGACGCGCCGGCCTGACCGCCGGCCTGCCCGTGGCCGTCGGGGCGGCCGACGGACCACTGGGCAACCTCGGCACCGGGGCCATCGAGCCCGGCGTGGCCGGGCTCTCGCTGGGTACCAGCGGCGCGGTCCGGATGGCGGTGGACGCTCCGCGCGCCGACCCGGGCGGCTCGCTGTTCTGCTACGCCCTCACCGACGACCTCTGGGTTGTCGGCGGCGCGGTCAGCAACGGCGGCATCACCATGCGCTGGGCCGGTTCCACCTTCGCCGCCGAGCTGGTCGGGGAGGGCCACGCCGACAGCGAGCTGCTGGCCCTGGCCGCGGAGGCGCCGCCGGGCAGCGACGGCCTGGTCATGCTGCCCTACCTGCTCAGCGAGCGGGCCCCGGTCTGGGACCCGGAGCTGGCCGGGGCCTACTTCGGCATCCGGCACCGGCACACCCGGCAGCACTTCCTGCGCGCCGCCCTGGAGGGCGTCTGCCTGCAGGTCAGCACCATCGCCGAGGCCCTGGAGTCCGTCGCGCCGGTCCGGGAGGTCCGGGCGACCGGTGGCACCTTCCGCTCGCCGCTGTGGCGGACGGTGATGGCCGGGGTGCTCGGCAAGCCCCTCGTCGTCGAGGCCGGGGCCGGGGGCACGGCCCTGGGCGCCACCGCCCTGGGCTGGTACGCCGTCGGCGGCGCCCCCGACCTGCCCTCGGCCCTGGCCGCCCTGCGCGGACCCGTGGCCGAACCGACGCCGGTCGCGGTCACCGACGACGACCTCGACACCTACGCGCGGCTGCGGTCCGGCTTCCCGGCGCTGGTGCGCAGCTACACCGCGGTGGCCGACGCCTTCGAGGTGCCGGCCGCGCGCCGTCGCTGACGGCAACTTCCGACAACTTGTTGGCCGGTCGGGCGCGCACCGACGACGGTGGAGCCCCGAGGCCGGATCCGGCCCGGTCCCGGTCCGGCCGGGAGCCGCACGCACGAGGACGAGGAGACGTCGATGACGCACGAGGTGAGACTGGGCATCGTGGGCCTGGGAGCCCAGGGGTCCATGTACGGCCGGCTGATCGCCGACGGGCGGGTGCCCGGCATGGTCGTCGGCGCCCTCTGCGACACCGACCCGGCCGCCCTGGCCGCCGCGGCCGAGCGGCACCCCGGCGTCCCCACGCACACCGACCACGCAGCCCTGCTCGCCAGCGGTGACGTCGACGCGGTGGTCACCTGCGTGCCGCACTACCTGCACCCCGAGATGGGCATCGCGGCGCTGGAGGCCGGGATCCACGCCCTGGTGGAGAAGCCGGCCGGCGTCTACACCCGCCAGGTGGCCGAGCTCAACGCCGTCGCCGAGCAGCACCCGGAGACCACCTTCGCGATCATGTTCAACCAGCGCAACAACCCGCTCTACCAGGCGATCAAGAAGATCGTCGACAGCGGGGAACTGGGCGCGATCCGGCACACCAGCTGGATCATCACCACCTGGTGGCGGCCGCAGGGCTACTACGACCAGAGTGCCTGGCGGGCGACCTGGGGCGGCGAGGGCGGCGGCGTGCTGGTCAACCAGGCCCCCCACCAGCTCGACCTGTGGCAGTGGATCTGCGGCCGGCCGCAGTCGGTCTACGCCAAGCTCGGCTTCGGCTTCCGGCGCGACATCGCCGTCGAGGACGAGGTCAGCGTCATGGTCGACTACGGCGGCGGCGCCACCGGCGTGCTGGTCACGGCCACCCACGACCTGGCCGGCACCGACCGGTTCGAGATCCTCGGCGACAACGGCAAGATCGTCGTCGACGGCTCCAAGCGGGCCACCGTCACCCGGCTGAGCAAGCCCGAGCGCGAGATCAGCGACTCCATCGACGCGGCCGGCGCCAAGCTGCTGTTCAGCGGCGGGCTCAAGACCGACCAGTACGTCAGCACCGAGGTGCTGGAGTTCGAGTCGCAGTGGGGCGGCCAGCACGCCGGCGTGCTGGAGAACTTCGCCGCCAACATCCTCGACGGCACCCCGCTGATCGCGCCGGGCGCGGACGGCATCCACGGCGTCCGGCTGGCCAACGCCATCCACCTCTCGGGATGGACCGGCCAGGAGGTCCCGCTGGACCTCGACGAGGACGCCTACCTCCACGAGCTCAACGCCCGGATCCGCGACGAGGGCAGCTTCCCCGAGCGGTCCTGACCCCGGCCCGACCCGTCGACCGACCCGCCCCCAGCCAGGAGGACCCATGCCCACAGCAGCCGTGATCGGGTGCGGCGACGTCTCCGTCGTCCACCTCGACGCCCTCGCGTCCCTGCCCGACGTCGAGCTCGTCGGCGTCGTCGACCCCGATGCCGGCCGGCGCGAGGCGGCCGCGGAGAAGTACGGCGTGCCCGGCTTCGCCGACGTCACCACGTTGCTGGCGCAGGCGCGGCCCGACGTCGTGCACCTCACCACCCCGCACTCCACCCACGTCGAGCTGGCCCTGACCTGCCTGGAGCAGGGGGTGCACGTCGTGCTCGAGAAGCCCGTCGCCGCCACCGTGGCGGACGGGGAACGGCTGGCCGCGGCCGCGGAGGCCGGCTCGGCCAAGATCGCCGTCTGCTTCCAGAACCGCTACAACGCCGCGGTCCGGGCGCTCCACGAGCGGCTGACCTCCGGGGAGCTGGGGGCGGTCCGTGGTGCGGCCGCGACGGTCATCTGGCACCGGTCGGCCGACTACTACCGCAACCGTTCGTGGCGGGGCACCTGGGCCGGCAGCGGCGGCGGGCTGCTGATGAACCAGGCCGTCCACACCGTCGACCTCGTGCAGTGGCTGATGGGCGAGGTCACCCGCGTCGAGGGCCACGCCAGCACCCGGGCGCTGGCCGACGCGATCGAGGTCGAGGACACCGCCGAGATCGCCCTGGAGCACGCGTCCGGCGCGCGCAGCGTCTTCTACGCCACCCTGGGGCACGCCGCGAACGCGCCGGTGACCCTGGACGTGGTCACCGAGCACGCCACGCTGACCCTGCGCGGTGACCTGACCATCACCCACGCCGACGGCCGGACCGAGACGGTGCAGGAGCGCAGTGCCACCTCCGGCGGCCGCTCGTACTGGGGGGTCTCCCACGAGCTGCTGATCGCCGACTTCTACGCCCGGCTGGGTGAGCCGGAGCCGTTCTGGATCAGCCCGCGCGAGGCGCTCAAGGCCCTGCGGATCGTCAAGGACGTCTACCGGCAGAGCTTCCCCGAGCTCGGCGACGCCGTTGCCTGAGCGGCGGCCCGCGCCCTCTCGCCAGGACGGGACCGGACGGGGGAGGCTGGGCGCATGACCAGCACCCCGACGGGCCCGGTCGGCGCCCACCAGGCCTTCGGCACCGACCCCGGCGACCCGTCCCGTGCTGCGGTTGTCGGCGGGCCGGGGGAGCGGCTCAGCGAGCAGCAGGTGACCGCGTTCGTCACCTCCGCCTTCGCCGGCGCCGACCTCGACGGGGCCTCGGTCTGCCTGGTGGTGCCCGACGGCACCCGCACCTGCCCGCTGCCGCTGCTGCTGCGCGCGGTCCGCGACGCCCTGACCGGCCGGGCGCGGGAGGTCACCGTGGTCATCGCGCTGGGCACCCACCAGGCGATGAGCGAGGAGCACCTGGCCCGCCACCTCGGCTTCACCCCGGGGGACGGCGAGGCCACCTATCCCGGCTGGCGGATCCTCAACCACGAGTCCTGGCTCCCGGAGACCTTCGCCGACCTCGGCACCATCGGCCCCGAGCGGATGACCGAGCTGACCGGCGGGTTGATGAGCGAGCTGTCGGTCGACGTGCGGATCAACCGGCACGTGGCCGACGCCGACGTGGCCGTCGTGCTCGGGCCGGTCTTCCCGCACGAGGTGGTCGGCTTCTCCGGCGGCAACAAGTACTTCTTCCCCGGCGTCTCGGGGCAGGAACTGATCGACCTCTCGCACTGGGTCGGCGCGCTGATCACCAGCGCCGAGATGATCGGCACCCGCGGCGTCACCCCGGTCCGGGCGCTGGTCAACGAGGCGGCGTCGATGATCCCGGCCCGGCGGCTGGCGCTCTGCCTGGTCGTCGCCTCAGGTACCGACACGCTGCACGCGGCTGCCTTCGGCACGCCCGAGGACGCCTGGGCGGCTTGCGCGGCCGTCTCGGCCGAGACCCACGTCAGCTACCGGGAGGCGCCGGTCGCCCGGGTGCTGTCGGTGATGCCGACCAAGTACGAGGACATCTGGACCGCGGCCAAGGGCTTCTACAAGCTCGAGCCGATCGTCGCCGACGGCGGTGAGGTGATCATCTACGCGCCGCACATCACCGAGGTGTCGGTGATGCACCCGCACATCACCGAGATCGGCTACCACAACCGGGACTACTTCCTCGGCCAGTGGGAGCGGTTCCGCGAGACGCCGTGGGGCGACCTCGCCCACTCCACCCACCTGCGCGGGCAGGGCACCTGGGACCCCGAGCACGGCGAGCGGAACCGGGTCACCGTCACCCTGGCCACCGGGATCCCCGAGGACGTCGTCCGGTCGGTCAACCTCAACTACCTCGACCCGGCCGCCGTCGACGTCGAGGCCTACGTCGCCGACCCGGACACCTTCGTCGAGCCGCACGCCGGCGAGGTGCTCTACCGGCTGCGCCCGGGGGGCGCCGGCGGGGTGGGGGAGCCGGACGGCCGGGAGACCCCGCTCAGCGGCCTGGACGGCTGAGCGCTCGACGTCCCGCCGGTCCCCTGCGCGCCCCAGCCCTTCGACAGGCTCAGGGCGCGGCCCTTCGACGGCTCAGGGCGCGGCCCTTCGACGGGCTCAGGGCACGGCCCTTCGACGGGCTCAGGGCACGGCCCTTCGACGGCTCAGGGCGCGGCCCTTCGACGGGCTCAGGGCACGGCGGTCAGGGCTCGATCAGCCCGGCCCGGATGGCGTAGCGGGTGAGCTCGGTCCGGTCGCGCATGCCGAGCTTGTGCAGCACGTTGGCCCGGTGGTGCTCGACGGTCTTCAGGCTGATGGTGAGCGCCTCGGCGATCTCCTTGGAGGAGAGCCCCTCGGCGATCAGCTTGAGCACCTCGTCCTCGCGCGGGGTGAGGGGGTTGGCCTTGGGCTCCACGCCGCGACGCACCTGCTCCAGGTAGCTGCGCATCAGCGAGGCCATCGCCGCGGGGTAGAGGAACGGCTCGCCGCGCATGGCGGCGTCGCAGGCCTGCAGCAGGTCCAGGTCGGCGGCCGACTTCAGCACGTATCCCGACGCGCCGGCCCGCAGCGATTCGTAGAAGTACTGGTCGTGGTCGTACATGGAGAGCATCAGGATCCGCGGCGCCGGGTCCAGCCGGGCCAGCTCCCGGGCGGCCTGCAGTCCGGTCATCCGTGGCATCGAGACGTCGAGCACGGCGAGGTCGACGGGTTCGCGCCGGGCCAGGGCGACGGCCTCGGCGCCGTCCCCGGCCTCGGCCACCACCCGCAGGCCGGGGCGGCTCTCCAGCACCAGCCGGACGCCGTGCCGGACCAGGGCGTGGTCGTCAGCCAGCAGGATCCGCACCTCGGCGCCGCTCACGCGCCCACCGCCGCCCGCACCGGCACCCGGAGGCGGACCTCGGTGCCGCCGGCTCCGTGGGACCGCACGGTCAGCAGGCCGCCCACCAGCAGCGCCCGCTCCCGCATCCCCCGGCGGCCGGCGCCCTCCGGGGCGGCTCCGAGACCCCGGCCGTCGTCAGCCACCACCAGCTCGACGGCGTCCCGCTCGGCGGTCAGCCGCAGCGAGACGGTGCGCGCGCCGGCGTGCCGGGCGGCGTTGGTCAGCGCCTCCTGGGCCACCCGGTACAGCACCAGCTCCTGCTCCTCGCTCAGCGGCGGCAGGTGGGCGTCGAAGCGCCGCTCCACCGTGCCGCCGGTGTGGTTGCTGAAGTCCGTGGCCAGCGCGGACAGCGCGCTGACCAGCCCGAGGTCCTGCAGCACCCCGGGCCGCAGCCGCCGCGCCACCTCGCGCACCTCGTGCAGGCTGGTCCGGGCCGCCTCCTGCAGCGTCCGCAGCTCCTCCGCCAGCTCGGGCGGCGCGGCGCTGGCGGCCCGCTGCAGCCCCAGCAGCACCACGGTCAGGCCCTGGCCGATCTCGTCGTGCAGCTCGCGGGCGATCCGGTGCCGCTCGGCCTCCTGCGCGGCGAGGGCCTGGGCGTTGCTGCGGGCCCGTTCCAGCTCGAGCCGCGACGACATCGCGTTGAAGCTGGCCACCAGGGGCTGCAGGGAGCCGTCCTGGGTCTCCGGCAGCCGCTGGCCCAGCGCTTGGAGGTCCATCCGCTGCATCTGGGCGACGAGCCGGTCCAGCGGCACCAGGCTGCTGCGCAGCAGGAGGCCGTTGGCGACCATGATCGCGCCCAGCCCCAGGGCCAGCACGCCGAGCTCGCCCACCGACATGTTCGGGGTCACCGTGGCCGGACGGAGCACCAGGATCACCGTGGCCAGCAGGAAGAGGGCGGCGTTGATCAGGCAGACCCGCCAGTAGACGGGCAACGAGGAGAAGGGCGCCACGGCTCCAACGTGAGGCACGGCGGCCCGCGTGTCCACCGGCCACGCAGCCGAGGACCGGCAGCGGCCGAAGATAGGTGGTAGCACCGATGGTCCGGCCGCCCGGCGCCGACCAGACTGGGGCACGGCGGCGGCGCAGTGCTGCGTCCGCTCGGCCCCGACCGGGGGCTGGCGACAGCCGCCACGCACGCTCCACCCACCACCCTCGGGAGGCACCATGCTCGGCACCATCATCGGTCTCATCGTCATCGGTCTCATCGCCGGCTTCATCGCCCGCGCCGTCGTCCCCGGACGTCAGTCCCTCAGCGTCCTGCAGACCATCCTGCTCGGCATCGTCGGCTCGTTCGTCGGCGGCTTCCTCGGCAAGCTGATCTTCGGCCGCGACGCGGGCGAGAGCTTCGTCCAGCCCTCCAGCTGGATCGGCTCGATCATCGGCGCGATCATCGTGCTCGTGATCTACCTCGCCATCAAGCGTCGTTCCGGCGGGGCTCGCACCGTCTGACAGCAGCACCGCACCACCAGCAGGACCCGGGACCGCACGGTCCCGGGTCCTGCTGCGTCCGGGACCGGGGCGGGTGCCGACCGGGCAGCCCGGGTGGACACTGAGACCGTGGCGGAGCGGTTCGACCGGGTGCGGGCGCGGGCGCGCTCGACCGTGCGCCGGGTGCTCTGGTGGGTGTGGCCGTCCTACCCCACCTCGTGGGGTGCGCTGCCCGACCGGCTCCGGCCCGCGGCCTCCCAGATCGTCCGGCTGACCGTCGCCGCCGTCGTCGCCTACGTCATCGCCGACACCGTCTCGCCCGGCATCGTCGACCTCACGGCTCCGCTCACCGCCCTGCTCGTCGTGCAGGCCACCACCGTGGGCACCCTGCAGATGGGTCTGGTGCGCGTGGGGGCCGTGCTGACCGGGGTGCTGGTCGCGGTCGGCGTCTCGACCTGGATCGGGCTGTCCTGGTGGAGCCTGGCCGCGGTGATCGCCACCTCGCTGGGCCTGGCCAAGGTGCTGCGGCTGGGTGACCAGTCCCTGGAGGCGCCGATCAGCGCCATGCTCATCCTGGCCGTCTCCTCACCCGAGCTGGCCGCCGAGGTCCGCGTGGTCAACACCTTGATCGGCACCGTGGTCGGGATCGCCTTCAGCCTGGTGGTGCCCGTCTCCATCCCCAGCGCCCGGGCCACCGGCGCCGTCCGGCAGGTGGCGCGCTCCCAGGCGGCGCTGCTGGACGAGGTCGCGCTGAGCCTCACCGACCGGGCCCCGCACCCGGAGGAGGTGGCGGCCTGGTTCGCCTGGACCGAGGACATCGGCCGTGACGTCGACGCGGCCGCGGCGGCGGTCCGGACGGTGGAGCAGAGCCGCAGGCTCAACCCGCGGGCCCTGACCGCGGACCTGGTGCACCCCGGCCTCCGCAACGCCCTCGAGCGGTTGGACCGCTGCCTGGCCGCGGAGCGGGCGCTGCTGGTGGTGATCGGCCGCGAGGCACCGGAGGCGGGCGGGGCCGACCCGTCGTTCTCCCCGGAGCTGCGGCGGGCCTTCGCCGTGGTACTCGACGACGTCGCCGATGCCCTCCGCGGGTTCGGCGACCTGGTCAGCGCGGAGTTCGGTGGCGGCAACGTCGACCGGGTCGACGAGCTGTTCGCCCGCACCCTGGACATCGTCCGGGAGACCCGTGCCGTGCTCACCGAGCTGGTCCTGCTGGACGTCGACCCGCGCCAGCAGACCGGCTTGTGGATGCTGCAGGGCTCGGTGCTGGCCGCCGTCGGGGAGGTCGTGCAGCAGCTCGACCTGGAGCACATCGAGCGGCGCGGCGCCGCCCGGCTGTCGCGGCGCCCGGACGGACCCTGACCGGTCCCCGGGGTTCGCCGGCCCTAGGCTGGGGTGTTCCCGGCTCCGCCGGGCGCGAGGGCATCGACAGGAGACCGGCACCGTGGCCAAGCCGCAGGAGATCACCGACGAGCGCGTCGTGCAGGCGCTCGACCTCTACGCCCGGATGGTGGGTCGGGTGCTGGCTGACCCCCAGCGCTGGCTCGGCCTGGACGACGAGCCGCCGCCCTCGGCCCCGTTCCCCGCCAAGGTGCTGGACGCCCTGCGCGACCGGGCGCTGGGCAACACCACGCCGGCGTCACCAGAGTGGGGCGACCAGCCGCTGAAGCGGCGCGTGGACTGGTGGGTGACGCGGATCGGGGTGAGCGCCGGCCTCGCGGCTGCGGCGCCGCGGGTGGCCGGGGCGCTGGCCGACCGGATCCCGCTGCAGCCGGCGCTGGGCGCGTGCGCCGCCGGCCTGGCCGTCTGCGCCACCGCCCGCGAGCACGGTCGGACCGACCCGGCCGAGTGGGTGCCGCTGCTGGCCCGGGTCCTCTTCGACCGCGGGCTGCCGGCACCCGCGGCCCCGGTGGCCGACGACGCCGAGGCGGAGCGGCAGCTCGCCGCCGAGGACGGCCCCGAGCCCGACCGGAAGGTGCTGGCCACCCTCGGCCGCGGGGCGGCGCGGGCCGCGCTCACGTTGTGGAAGCTGGCCGGCACGCTGTGGGAGCTCAGCAGTCTGCTCGACGAGCGTCCCCGCGGCAGCTTCCTCTCCCGGGCGGTCGGCAAGCTGCCGGTGGTCGGTGTGGCCGGCGGTTGGCTCGACGAGCGCGGCGGCATCCGCAAGGCCGCGAAGCAGACCGCCGCCCTGCTGGGCTGAGCAGCACCGCACCCCGGGACGGGCGGCCGGGCCGCGCCCGTAGCCTGGTCGAGGCGGCCGGTCGGCCGGACAGGACGGGTAGCGGGAGGACGGACACCGGTGGTGCAGCACGAGGAGCGGGACGGGCGGGCGGCGCCGGGACTGAGCCGGTCCCTGGTCGTCCAGGCCGCCCTGGACCTGATCGACGAGGACGGGCTGCAGACCCTGAGCATGCGCGCCGTCGGCCAGCGCCTCGGCGTCGGGGCGATGGCGCTGTACCGCTACGTGAGCGGCCGTGAGGACCTGCTCGAGGCGGTGGTCGCGTCGCTGGTCAGCGGGCTCCGGGCGGAGCTGGACCCGGACCTGGCCGGCACCTGGCAGGGCTACCTGCAGACGCTGGCGCACGCGGTCCGGCGGGTGGCCGTCGAGCACGCTGCGGCCTTCCCGCTGATCGCCACCCGGCACCCGGCCGCCCCCTGGCTCCGGCCGCCGCTGCGCAGCCCCGACCTGGTCGAGGACTTCCTGACCAACCTGTCCGGGCACGGCTTCACCGACCAGCAGGTCGCCGACGCCTACCGGGCCTTCAGCAGCTTCCTGCTCGGCCACCTGCTGCTGGAGTCGGCGGCGCGTGGCGCCGACACCGCCCCGGTCGAGGAGCCGTTCGACGAGGGCGACGCGCAGATCCCGCAGCGCGACGGCCGGCGCGATCTCAGCGACACCCCTACCACCACCCGGCTCAAGCCGCTGCTCAGCGAGGACCGCAGCGACGAGGAGTTCGAGGTCGGGCTGGAGACGCTGCTGGACCGGCTGGAGATGGTGCTCTCGCAGTAGCGCTCGGCCGGCGACCGCGGCCAGCACCGCGGCCACCCGCGGGCCCGGGTCTCGGGGCCTTGGCGCCCTCGACGGCCAGCACGTGCCGCCGCTGGAGGCTGGAGGAGAGGGCGGGGAACGCCACGCCGGTGCTGGGGCGGTAGGTGTGGCCGTTCAGGGTGAGGTGGCGTTCTTCCCGGCGGACTCCACGGTGGCGGCGAACCCTCATGGGGTCAGCAGGCCCGCTCAGGACGAGCGTGTGAACGGGTGCGGTGTCTTCACCGCACCCGTTCGCACGATCACGGAAGACCGGTGGGGATCAGCGCAGGCCGTGCTCGTTGAAGTAGCGCACGCTCGCCTCGATGCCGTCGAAGATGTGCCCGCCGGCGTAGTGGTCGAACTCGATGACGCCGAACTCCGTGGCCGGGGCGGCGGCGAGGTAGTCGAGCAGCGGCAGGTCGCCCTCGCCGGCCGGACGCTGGTCCAGCTTCAGCGGGTCCATCCGCGCAGCGCCCGGCTGGAACGGGTCCTCCCCGACCACGCCGTCCTTGAGGTGCAGCGCCTTGACCTTGTCACCGAGCCGGCCGAGCAGGGCCGGCACGTCCTGGCGGCCGGTGGCGGCCCAGTAGAGGTCGACCTCCAGCACGACGTCGTCGCGGAGCTGCTCGGCGAACAGCTCGTAGGCCGTCCGGCCGCCGAAGCTGGCGACGAACTCCTGGGAGTGGTTGTGGTAGCCGACGCGCAGGCCGTGGTCGGCGGCCTTGACCGCGGCGTCGTTCAGCCGCTGGGCGTTGTCGCGCACGGACTCCTCGCTCAGCCAGCGCTCCGGCTCGACGAAGGGGTCGATCACGACCTCCAGCCCGAGCGTCTTCGCGGCCTCGAAGACCGCGTCCTGGGTGGGCGGGCCGGACTGGGCCTGCTTGAACGCCGGGTCGTCGAGGCCCAGGCCCTCCGACATCAGGGAGGCGTGGCCGGTGCGGGCACGCAGCCCCGCCTTGCCGAACGCCTCGGCGAGCGCCGGTGCCTTGTCGACGAAGTCGAAGGCCTCGACCTCGCGCAGGCCCATGGCGGCCAGGCGGGCGAGCGTGCCGTCGAGGTCCTCGGCGAGCTGGTCGCGGACGGCGTAGAGCTGGACGGAGAGCACGGGGCTGGTCAACGTCGGTCCTTCCTCAGGTGCTGTTCGGGTCGACGTCACCCTAGCGACCGCGGACGGCCGGGTCGGTGGCCGACCCCGACGACGCCAGCGCGGGCAGCACGAGGTCGGCGAAGCGCTGCTTCATCGTGCTGAGCACCCGGTCGGCCGGCGCGGCCCAGATGTCGGCGTTGAAGATCTCCACCTCGACGGGGCCGTCGTAGCCGGTGGCCGCGACCAGCCGGGTGACCGCGTCGAAGTCGACCACGCCGTCGCCCATCATCCCGCGCGACAGCAGTGCGTCGGCGGCGATCGGCAGGTTGAAGTCGCAGACCTGGTACGCGGCGATCCGCTGCTCCTGGCCGGCCCGGGCCACCTGCTCGGCCAGCTGGGGGTCCCAGAACACGTGGAACGTGTCCACGCAGACGCCCACCTCGGCGGGGCTGTACGGGGCGGCCAGGTCCAGCGCCTGCCCGAGGGTGGAGAGCACGGCCCGGTCGGCCACGTACATCGGGTGCAGCGGCTCCAGGGCCAGCCGGACGCCGTGCTCGCGGGCGTACGGCACCAGGTCGACGAGCCGGTCGGCCACCCGCGCCCGGGCGGCGGCCAGGTCGACGTCGCCGTCCGGCAGCCCGCCGACGACGAGGACGAGCTCGGGGGCGCCGAGCGCCGCGGCCTGCTCGATGGCGACCCGGTTGTCGGCCAGCGCGTGCGCCTGGCCGGCGGTGTCCGCCGCGGTCAGGAAGCCTCCCCGGCAGAGCGTCGAGACCGCCAGCCCGGAGGCGTGGACCAGGTCGACGGCGGCGGCCAGCCCGACTTCCTCCACCCGGTCCCGCCACAGCCCGACGCGGGTCAGCCCCGCGGCCGAGGCCGCGGCCAGGGCCTCGTCGAGGGTCAGCGCCTTGGTGGTGGCCGTGTTCAGCGACAGCCGGTCCATCCCGGGGGTGGTGGTCGCCACGTCAGGCGCCCAGCCCGTGCACGGCGAGCAGGCTCTGCAGCCGGCCCGCGGCCAGTTCGGGGTCGCGCAGCAGGCCGGCGGCGTCGGCCAGCCGGAAGGTCTGCACCAGGTGGGGCAGCGACCGCCCGGCCTGCTGCCCGCCGACCATGACGAAGCCGGGCTGCTGGCCGTTCAGCCAGGCCAGGAAGGCGACGCCGGTCTTGTAGTGCGGCGTGGGTGCGCTGAAGATGTGCCGGCCGAGGGCCTCGGTGGAGGCCAGCAGGGCGTGCCCGCGGTCGGCGTCGCCGGCGTCGTAGGCCTGGATCGCCGTGGAGGCCAGCGGGGCGATGGCGGCGAAGATGCCGAGCAGGGCGTCGGAGTGGTGGGTGCCGTCGCCGTGGATGAGCTCGGGGTAGTTGAAGTCGTCGCCGGTGTAGAGCCGGACCCGGGGGGTGACGGCGGCGAGCCGGGCCCGCAGCGCCGTCTCGTGGCCGGCGTCGAGGAGGGAGACCTTGACCCCGTCGACGGTGCCCGGGTGCGCCTCGATCAGCTCCAGGAACGTCTCGGTGGCGGCCGCCACGTCGCCGCTGCCCCAGTAGCCGGCCAGGGCCGGATCGAACATCGGTCCGAGCCAGTGCAGGATGACGGGCCGGTCGACCTCGTCGAGCAGGGTGCCGTAGACGTCGAGGTAGTCCTGCGGGCGGGTGGCCACCGCGGCCAGCGCGCGGGAGGCCATCAGGATGACGGTGGCGCCCGAGCCCGCCACCAGCTCCACCTGCTCCCGGTAGGCGTCGAGCACGGCGTCCAGCCCGCGCCGACCGGACGGGAGCGCGGTCAGGTCCAGCTGGTCGGTGCCCGCGCCGCAGGCCAGCATCCCGCCGACCGAGGCGGCCTCGGCGGCCGAGCGGCGGACCAGCTCCTGGGTGGCGGCCCAGTCCAGGCCCATCCCGCGCTGGGCGGTGTCCATCGCGTCGGCCACGCCGAGCCCGTAGGACCACAGCTCGTGCCGCAACGCCAACGTCGCGTCCCAGTCCAGCACCGCCGGCGCGCCGGGGCTGTTGTCGGCCCAGCGCTGCGGCACCACGTGGGCCGCCGCGTACACCACCCGGGACGCGAGCGGAGCGGTCGGCTTCGTCCACGCGCCCGGGGTCTCGAGGGTGTGCTCGGCCAGCGCGCCGTCGGGACCGGGCAGCAGCAGCGCCGTCACAGGGCCAGCTCCGGCACGTCGAGGGTGCGGCGCTCGCCGGAGGAGCGCAGGCCCAGCTCGGCCAGCTGCACCCCGCGGGCGGCGGACTCCAGCCCGAAGCGGTGCGGCCGAGTGGCGAGCACGTCGCGGAGGAACTCCTCCCACTGCCGCTTGAAGCCGTTGTCGAGCTCGGCGTTGGCCGGGACGTCGAGCCACTGGTCGCGGAAGGGCTCGGTGACGGGCAGGTCGGGGTTCCAGACCGGCTTCGGGGTGTGCGCGCGCTGCTGGGCCACGCAGGTCTGCAGCCCGGCGACGGCCGAGCCGTGGGTGCCGTCGACCTGGAACTCGACCAGCTCGTCGCGGTGCACGCGGACGGTCCAGGAGGAGTTGATCTGGCCGACGACGGGCTCCCCGGCCGGGGTCTCCAGCTCGAAGAGGGCGTAGGCCGCGTCGTCGGCGGTGGCCTGGTAGGGCTGGCCCTGCTCGTCCCAGCGCTGCGGGATGTGGGTGGTGCTCAGCGCGGCGACGCTGCGGACCCGGCCGATGATGCCCTCGAGCACGTAGCTCCAGTGGCAGAACATGTCGGTCGTGATGCCGCCGCCGTCCTCGCTGCGGTAGTTCCAGGACGGGCGCTGGGCTGCCTGCTGGTCGCCCTCGAACACCCAGTAGCCGAACTCGCCGCGCAGCGACAGGATCCGGCCGAAGAATCCCTCGTCCACCAGCCGGCGTAGCTTCACCAGCCCGGGCAGGAACAGCTTGTCGTGCACCACGCCGGCGGTGATGCCGGTCTCGGCGGCCAGCGCCGCGAGGGCGACGGCCTCGTCGAGGGTCTCGGCGACGGGCTTCTCGGTGAAGACGTGCTTGCCGGCGCGCATCGCGGCCTGCAGCAGGTCGAACCGGTGGCTGGTCATGCCGGCGTCGAAGAAGACGTCGACCGACGGGTCGGTGAGCACGCTCTGCACGTCGGTGGTCCAGTGCTCGACCTTGTGCTGCTGGGCCAGGTCCACCAGCTTGCTCTCGTTGCGGCCCACCAGGATCGGCTCGACCTGCACCCGGGAGCCGTCGGCGAGGGTCAGCCCGCCCGCCTCGCGCAGCGGCAGGATCGAGCGGAGGAGGTGCTGCCGGTAGCCCATCCGTCCGGTGACGCCGTTCATGGCGATGCGGAGGACGCGCGGTCGGTCGACGGCTGAGGTCATGGACGACTCCTGGTCGGTGGGAGCGGAGAAAGCGCTTTCCACGCTACACTCGCGGCCACGAGGCCGTCAAAGGTCGAAAAGGAGCGTGGAACGGGTGCCTGCGGTGCGTCTGACCGACGTCGCGGTGCGTGCCGGGGTCTCGCTCGCCACGGCCTCGCGGGTGCTGAACGGCTCGCTCCGCAGTCCTGCGGAGTCGATCGCCGTCCGGGTCCGGGCCGCCGCCGACGAGTTGGGCTACGTGGCCAACGCGCAGGCGCAGGCGCTGGCCCGCTCGGCCACGGGGTTGGTGGGGCTGGTGGTGCACGACATCAGCGACCCCTACTTCTCCAGCATCGTCCGCGGCGCGCAGTCGGCGGCGCGGGAGCGGAGCAGCCAGGTCCTGCTGGCCAGCACCGACCGGCACGAGCAGAGCGAGGTGGAGGCGGTGAAGGCCTTCGCCATGTACCGCACCGACGCGATCGTGCTGGCCGGCTCACGGGGCGCGCACTCCGACCAGGCCCTCACCCGCGAGCTGCAGCGCTACACGGCCAACGGCGGTCGTGTCGTCACCTTCGGCCACACCGCCTTCGCCGGGTCCCGGGTGGTCGAGGTCGCCAACGAGGACGGCGGTGCCCGGTTGGTCGCCGCGCTGGTCGACCGCGGCCGGCGCCGGTTCGCCATCCTCGGCGGCCCCGAGGAGCTGGTCACCACCCAGCACCGGGTGGCCGGGTTCCGCCGGGCCCTGGCTGCGGCCGGCCTCGAACCGCTGCTGGTGGTGCACGGCGACTTCACCAGCGACGGCGGTCGTGCAGCCACCGAGGCCTGCCTGGAGGCGGCCGGGCCCGGGACGGAGGGCGCCGACCAGCCGCTCTGCTTGCTGGCCGTCAACGACGTGATGGCCCTGGGTGCGCTCGCCGCCGTGCGGTCGCACGGCCTCGCCGTGCCCGACGACGTGGAGGTGGCAGGCTTCGACGACATCCCCACGCTGCGCCACGTCGACCCCCCGCTGACCACGTTCCGGCTGCCGCTGGAGGAGATGGGCCGGCGCGCTGCGGAGCTGGCCCTGGCCACCGAGGAGCCCGGTCCGGTGCACATCGAGGGCGAGGTCGTCCTCCGGCTGAGCGCCGGCGCCGAGCGCTGACCCTGGCCGGGTCCACGGGGTCGGCGTCCCCCCGCGGCCGCTGGTGGTTCCGCGTGGCGGAAAAGTGTATCGTGCACAACAGAGATGCGGTCCGGCGAAGGCCGGGAGCATCGGAGGTCCACGCAGTTCTGCCGGCTCGGGGTCGATCCGGAGGTACGACCACCGTGAGCACGACGACCCAGCCGCCCCCCTCCGTCCTCACCCGGGACGCCGATCAGCTCCGCGACCTGCTCGTGGCGTCCGCGGCGGGTGATGAGCAGGCGTTCCGGGCGTTTTACACCCGGACCCACGGGCCGGTGCAGGCCCTGGTGCGGGGACTGATCCGCTCGCCCGAGACCACCGCCGACGTCCTGCAGGAGGTCTACGCCTCCGCCTGGCAGAACGCGGGCCGCTACGACCCGGCCCGCGGGGCGGCGCGGGCCTGGCTCAGCACGCTGGCCCGGCGCAAGGCCATCGACCGCATCCGGCAGATGACCCGGCAGGCCGATCGCGAGCTCCGGCACGCGCGGCAGAGCGCCGCCGGTGAGCCCGCCGACGAGGTCTGGGAGGGCGTGCGGCGCCGCGTCGACTCCGTCCAGGTGCTCGCGGCTCTGCAGACGCTGGTGCCGGGCAAGCGTGAGGTGCTCCGGCTGACCTACCTGGAGGGCTGCACCGCCGTGCAGATCGCGGACCGGCTCGGCGTGCCGGTGGGCACGGTCAAGACCCGTCGTCGGGACGGGTTGCTGGTGCTCCGGGGTCTCCTGCAGGGCTCCCGCTGAGGCGGTGGGAGCCCCGGCCGGCGCGGTCGGCGTGAGACCCTGACGGGTGTTCCTCGCTCTGCTGACCTACGTGGGCATCGCCGTCTTCGCCGCCTCGGGGGCCCTGGCCGGTGTCCGCCGCCGGCTCGACCTGTTCGGGGTCTGCGTCGTCGGACTGGCCGCCGGGCTGGGTGGCGGCATCACCCGCGACCTGCTGCTCGGCGTCACCCCGCCCGTGTCGGTCGAGCGGTGGACGAACGCCACCGTCGCCCTGGCCGCCTCGCTTCTGGTGTTCTACGTGCACCCGCACCTCGGTCGGCTGCGGCCGGTGATCGGGGTGTACGACGCCGTCGGGCTCGGGCTGTTCGCCACCACCAGCGCCTCCGCGGCGCTGGACCTCGGCGCCAGCGGCTTCGCCTCCGTGGTCATCGGCGCCGTCGGGGCCGTCGGCGGCGGGGTGCTCCGCGACCTGCTCGTCAACGAGGTGCCGCTGCTGCTGCGCCGCGACCTGTACGCCGTGCCCGCCCTGCTCGGGGCGCTGGTGGTGGTCGTCTGGACCACGTCCGGGGGACCGGGCGACCTCGGGCTGCTGGTGGGCACGGTGGCGGCGACGGGGCTCCGGCTGCTGGGCATGTGGCGGAACTGGAACTTCCCCGTCGCGCCGCTGGACCGGCTCTGAGGCGCTCGCCGGATCAGGCGGCGGCGCGCTGCAGCGAGGCCAGCACGGCCCGGGCCGCCGTCCGCCCCGCGCGGTTGGCGCCGATGGTGCTGGCCGAGGGCCCGTAGCCGACGAGCTGCACCCGCGGGTCGGCGACGGCGGTGGTGCCGTCGAGCTGGATGCCGCCGGCGGGGGACCGCAGCCGCAGCGGGGCCAGGTGGGCCACGTCGGGCCGGAACCCGGTCGCCCAGAGCACGGCGTCGGCGCGCTGCTCGCGGCCGTCGGACCAGGCGACGCCGGTGCCGGTGAGCCGGGCGAACACCGGTTGCCGGTCGTAGACCCCGCGTTCGCGCGCCTGCTGCTCCTGCGCCCGCAGGGCCAGCCCGGTGACGCTGACCACGCTGGCCGGCGGCAGCCCGCGCCGGACCCGGTCCTCGACCAGCGCGACGGCGGCCCGGCCGGCGTCGGCGGTGAAGTCGGTGTCCCGCCACACCGGCGGCCGCCGCGTCACCCAGGTGGTGCCGGCCACGGCGCTGATCTCGGCGAGCAGCTGCACCGCCGAGGCGCCGCCTCCGACCACGACGACGTGCTGCCCGGCGAACTCCTCCGGGCCGCGGTAGTCGGCGGTGTGCAGCTGCCGGCCGGCGAAGAGCTCGGCCCCGGGGTGGTGCGGCACGAACGGCCGCCGCCAGGTGCCGGTCGCGTTGACCAGAGTCCGGGTCAGCCAGCTGCGGTCGTCGGCGACGACCCGCAGCAGCTCACCGGCGGGGTCGACGCGGGCGACGACCACCGGGCGCAGGACCTCGAATCCGTGCCGGCGCTCGTAGTCGGCGAAGTAGGCGGGGACGACGAGGTTGGCAGGACGGTCGTCGGAGAACGGCGGGACGGGCTGGTCGGGCAGCGCCGCCACCCCGTGCACGTCGGCCATGGTCAGCGTGTCCCACCGGTGCTGCCAGGCGCCGCCCGGCGCGGCGTCGGCGTCGAGCACGGCGAAGTCCTCGCCCGGTCTCAGCCCCAGCCGCTGCAGGTGGTGGGCGGTGGACAGCCCGGCCTGGCCGGCGCCGAGCACCACCGTCGAGAGCACCCTGTCCACGACCGTCTCAACGCCGGACCGGTCGCGTTCCTTCCGCCGCCGCCTGTCGCTCCGCCACCGTCAGGTCGCCGGGGGTCCCGGCGTCGCCGGTCGGCCGCCCAGGCCCTGGACCTCCTGGTGGAGGGTCTCCATCGTGGCGTCGAGGGTGTAGGCCGCGGCGGCCGCCTCGGTCAGCTGGTCGAGCAGCCGCTGCGGCACCTCGTGGCGGTACTCGTAGTAGATCTTGTGCTCCAGGCTGGCCCAGAAGTCCATCGCGATCGTGCGGATCTGCAGCTCGACGACGACCTGGCGCGGCCCGTCGGACAAGAAGACCGGCACCTCGAGGATCGCGTGCAGGCTCTTGTACCCGTTGGCTTTGGGCTGCGCGATGTAGTCCTTGACCTGCAGCACCGTCACGTCGCTCTGGCTGCTCAGCATGTCGAAGATCAGGTAGGTGTCGGAGATGAAGCTGCAGACGACGCGCACCCCCGCGATGTCGGTGATCGACGTCCGGATGCCGGCCGCGGTCGGGGCGCAGCCCTTCCTGCTGATCTTGTCCACCAGTCGCTCCGGCGTCTTGAGGCGCGACGTGACGTGCTCGATCGGGTTGTAGGCGTGGGTGTGCACGAACTCCTCGCGCAAGATCGCGATCTTGGTCATCACCGCGTCCATGCCGAACTTGTACTCCATCATGAACGGTGCGAACCGGTCCCGTGCGGCCTGCATGGCGGCCAGGGTCACCGCGTCCGGGAGCTCCTCCAGCAGTCCGGGGTCGTCGGCCGGCAGCAGGGTGGGCGGGGCTTCCGCGCGGGGCTGCAGGTCGTCCACGGTGGTGCGTCTCCTCGGGATGCCGGCCCTCCATCATGGCAGGTCGGGACTCCGCGCTGCCTCGACGGAGTTCACCCCGCTGCGGTCGACTCCGCCTCGCCAGCATGAGCCGGTAGCCGCGCACGGGGCTCTCGATGAGCAGCAGCAGGGTGGTGGTGCGCAGCACGAGAAGCAGCGGCGGGGGGCTGGAGTGCGAGGAGGCGCCCGCCGGACGGGGACCTGCGGTCAGGCGGCGCGGCGCACGGGCTCGTCGTCGACGACGTCGCCCTCGATGACCTCGACGTGGTCCCCGACGGTGAGCTGCGGCGCGTCCTGCGGGGCGCCGTGCTCGATCTGGCTGGGCGTGGTCCGCTGGTCGGCCTGGTTGGCGAGGACCACGGCGACGTAGGGCAGGAAGACGGCGAAGGCGAGCAGCGTCCAGCGCAGCCAGCCGTCGACGAAGAACATGGAGAGGAAGCACGCCATCCGGAAGGCCATCGCCAGGGTGTACCGCTTGACCCGGTGGTCCAGCTCGACGCTGGAGGCGCCGCGGGCGTCGGTGATCACCGTGGCCCCGGGAGCCCGGTGGGGGAGGTGGGGACGGTCGCCCTGCGGTGCGCTGACCTGTGCCGACATGCATCTAACCTAGGTCGGGCGGACCCCGTTCGGCGGAGCCGCCCACGTCATGATGATCACGCATCCGGCGGGGCCGTCGGAGCAGAAGTGCCGTCGTCACGGCCCGGCAGCGGGCGAGCCGTCCCCGGGTCGGGTAAGAAGAGTCCGTGCACCTGATGCGGGTCCGGATGGCCAAGGGAGCGACGATCCTCGGCAGCGTCGCCACGCGACTGGGCGAGGCCGGCGTGGACATCAACCGGCTGCAGACCCGGCGCAAGGACGAGCACCACGTCGTGCTGGACCTGCTGCTGGACGTGCCGGCCGGGCAGCCCCTGGAGCTGGTCCTGCAGCGGTGCCAGGACCTGGACGGGGTGGACGTCGAGCAGGTGGTGGCCTACCCCGCCGGCGCGGACCTGCACCAGGACCTGGAGCTGGTGCAGCGGCTGGACCGGTCCGCCCCCGAGCTCGCGCCGCAGGTGCTCGCCACCGCCGCACCGTTGCTCTGCGGCGGGACCTGGGCCGCGCTGGTGGACCTGCCCGACCGGGTGACGTTCCGGACGCCGCGCGCGCCGACGCTGCCGCCGGCCGACCTGGCCCCACTGGTGGGGTTGGACCCGACGTGTGCGATGGAGCTGCGGGAGGGCTGCCCGGCGGGCAGCGGACCCCTCCAGCTGGCGGTGGTCGCCCTCTCTCCGGGTCACGTGCTCCTGGTGGCCCGCACCGGGCGGAGAGCGTTCAGCGCCGCCGAGCTGGCGCGGCTGGACCACCTGGCCGCGGTCGCGGCCAGCACCCGCGCCGCGCCGCTGGTGCCCGTGCCGCCCCCGGACGACGCGTGAGCCGAGCCGTTCCCGGTCAGGGGCGACGGGCGAGCCAGCCGGTGCGGCGGCCTCGGACCACGAGGTCGGTGCGGCGCAGCAGGCTGTGCGGGCCGGAGTCGTCCAGCAGCAGGTCCAGCGTGGTCAGGTCGTCGGCGTCCAGGTCGTCGGTCAGCCGCGACCGCAGGCGGGCGAGGGCGGCCCGGGCGTAGCGCCCGGTGGCGGGCTCCGGACGGGCCGGCGTCACGGAGAAGTCCCGCCGCTCGACCTCGGTGAACCCCGCGGCGTCCAGCGCGTCTTCCCAGCGGGGATACCGGTCGAACGGCATGGGCTGGGCGTCGAGCGCGGCCTCGCAGCGCGCCTCCAGGCCGGGACGCCCGATCCCGAGGTCGTCGGGCAGGTAGCGGGTCGCCGAGACCATCTCGGTCACCGCCAGCAGTCCGCCGGGCCGGAGGGCCTCGCGCACCTGGCCGAGCAGCCGTGCCGGGTCGGCGACGTGGTGCAGCGAGAGCGCCGCCCAGGCCAGGTCCACGTCGACGCCTCCGGGCCAGGCTCCGTCCAGATCGGCGACGACGGTGCGCACCCGTCCAGCCACGTCCGCGGCCGCGGCGGCGTCGCGCAGCCGGGCCAGCATGGCCTCCGAGGCGTCGACCGCGACCACCTCGGCCGCCGGGAGGCGGCGGGCCAGCGCGACGGTGCCGGTACCGGTGCCCGCGCCGAGGTCGACCACCCGCCGGACCCCCGGGCCGGTGGCTGCCGCCACCCAGTCCACGACCTCCTCCAGGTAGCCGTGCAGCACCTCCCCGTCGAGGTCCAGGAGCTCGGCCAGCCCCGCCTCGTCCGCCTCGCTGTGCGCGTGGCCGGCGGCCCCGTGCTGGCCGTGGTGGTGGTGGCCCTGCTGGGGGGCTCCGTCGTGGTCGTGTCTGCGGTCCATGGACCCAGCCTAGGAGCGCTGTGCGCTAAGAGCACGCGATGTTGCTGGAATCGCAAGGAGTCCCGACCGCGGGGGGAGGTGGGCCCGACCGCCCTTGCCAACCAGCTCGACGACCACTAACGTACAACCAAATGGTTGTAGATCAGCCCGGCCGGAGCGACGACGACCGCGTCTTCGCCGCCCTGGCCGACGCGACCCGTCGCGACATCGTGCTCCGCGTGCTGCAGCACGCGGAGACGGTGTCGACGCTGGCCAGCCGGTACGCCATGAGCTTCGCGGCCGTGCAGAAGCACGTCGCGGTGCTCGAGCGGGCCGGCCTGGTCAGCAAGGAACGGCGAGGCCGCGAGCAGCTGGTCTCCGGCCGGATCGACACCGTCCGGGCGCTCGCCCGGTCGCTGCAGCTGTACGAGGAGACCTGGCGCGGCCGCATCGGCCGCATGGAGGAGATCCTCGCCGAACCCCCAGGAGAGGCCGACACATGACCGTCGTCAGCACCACCCCCGACACCGGGTCCCGCACGCTCACCGTCGTGGCGGAGTTCGCCGCCACGCCGACGCGGGTCTGGCAGCTCTGGTCCGACGCGCGCCAGCTCGAGCGCTGGTGGGGCCCGCCCACCTGGCCCGCCACCTTCGTGGAGCACGACCTGGTCCCGGGCGGCAGCGCCCGCTACGTCATGACCGGTCCCGACGGCGAGCAGGCCGGCGGCTGGTGGAGGTTCCTGAGCGTCGACGAGCCACGCTCCCTGGAGTTCGAGGACGGCTTCGCCGACGCCGACGGTCAGCCGGCGGCGGACATGCCGACCACCCGGACGCGGATGTCGCTGGAGGAGTCGCCGGCGGGCACCCGGATGACCCTGGTCTCGCAGTTCGCCAGCGTCGAGCAGATGGAGCAGCTGACCAGCATGGGCATGGTCGAGGGCCTCACCGCGGCCCTGGGCCAGATCGACGAGATCCTCGCCGCCTGAGCGACGAGCGCCTCCGGTCCGAGGAGTTCGGGGCCGGAGGCGCGGTCGACCGGTGCGGCGAGGACGAGCAGCGGAGGCGGTAGGACCACCACGGTGGCAGCGAGACCGACCCGGACGGGGTCGTGCACCTCCGTCACCGCGGCGCCGGCTGAGTCCCCGCCGAGACGCCGCAGCCGTCCGGGGCGTCCCGGGTCTCCACCTCGAGGCCGAGCCCGGCGAGGCGGTCGGCCACTGTCGCGGTGATGCGGTGGGCCGGCGTGGGCCCGCGACCGTAGAGCAGGTGCAGCCGGCCGCCGGGGCGCAGTGCCCGGATCAGCAGGTCGAGCTCCGGGCCGGGGTCACGCGCCCAGAACAGGTTGACGTCGACGGCGAGCGCCTGGTCGAAGCCGTCGGCGGGCAGGTCGGCGTCGACCAGGTCGGCCTGCTGCACGACCAGCCGGCGGGCGGCCAGGTGCTCGGGGTTCCGCTCCCGCGTCCGGCGGACCGCGACCGGTGACCGGTCGAGGGCCAGCAGCCGGCCGGTGGTCAGCCGGGAGCAGATCAGCGCCGCGAGGACCCCGGGCCCGGCGCCCACCTCCAGCAGCTGCTCGTCCGGCCGGGGGTCGAGCACCTCGAGCGCCCAGCGCAGCCGCGCGGGTGCGACCGGGGGACGGGACGGCGGCACCGGTGCCTCCAGGGCTCGAGCTGCGGCGGGACCGGCCCCGGCACCAGCAGGGCCTCCTCCGGCGGATGCCGGACACCGTAGCGTCGGGGCCGCACGCACCGGGCGTGCCCTCGACGGAAGGACCCCTCATGCCCACCTGGCTGATCACCGGCTGCTCCACCGGCCTGGGCCGCGACCTGGCCACCGCGGTGCTGGAGCACGGCGACCAGGTCGTGGTCACCGCCCGCGACGTCGCCCGCGTCTCCGACCTCGCTGACGCCTACCCCCGGACGGCGCTGGCGCTCGCCCTCGACGTCACCGACCCCGCCCAGGTGAGCGCCGCGGTTCAGGCCGCAGAGCAGCGGTTCGGCCAGGTCGACGTGCTGGTCAACAACGCCGGCTACGGCTACCGCGCCGCGGTGGAGGAGGGCGAGGAGGACGCCGTGGCCCAGCTGTTCGCGACCAACTTCTTCGGCGCCGTGGCCATGACCAAGGCCGTGCTGCCCGGGATGCGCGCCCGCCGGGCCGGCGCCGTCGTCAACATCTCCTCGATCGGCGCCCAGGTCGCCCCCGCCGGATCGGGCTACTACGCCGCCAGCAAGGCCGCGCTGGAGGCGGTCTCGGCCTCCCTGGTCAAGGAGGTCCAGCCGCTCGGCATCGCGGTCGTCGTCGTCGAGCCGGGCGGGTTCCGCACCGACTTCGCCGGCCGGTCGCTCACCCAGGCCGCCGAGCCGATCGCCGACTACGCCGAGACCGCCGGCCGGCGCCGCAAGGAGCACGACACCGTGCACGGCACCCAGCCGGGCGACCCGGCCAAGGCGGCCGCGGCCATCATCGCCGCCGTCGAGGCGCCGGAGCCGCCCGAGCTGCTGGTGCTCGGCCAGGACGCCCTGGACGGCTACCGGGCGACCCTGGACGCCCGGCGCGCCCAGCTGGAGGCCTGGGCGGAGACCAGCCGGAGCACCGGCTACGACGCCTGACGGTGAGCGGCGTCCCGGACAGCGGTGACCGACCCCGGTAGCGTCCCCTTCGTGGCCCACCTCTTCTCCAGTCCCGACCTGCATCCCGAGGCGCCCCCGGCAGGACCGGTGGCGAGCGGGTGGTGACTGCCGTCGCGCTCGACCTCGACCTCGCCATGGGCGCGCCCGGCAGTGACATCGACGACGGGTTCGCCCTGGCTCTGGCCGTCGCCGACCCGGGGATCGACCTTCAGCTGGTCACCACGGTCAACGGCAACACCGACGTGGCCACCGCCACCACCTTGACCCTGGAGCTGCTGCAGCGGGTGGGTGCCGGTGACCTGCCCGTGCACCGCGGGGCGGAGCGTGCCCTGCTGCACCCGGCGGAGCGGTTCGGCACGGTGCCCGACGACATCTCGACCCGTACCCCGCGGCCCGGGCACGCCGCGGTGGCCCTCACCGAGCTGGTCCGCGCCCATCCGGGCGAGGTGACGCTGGTCGCGGTCGGGCCGCTCACCAACGTGGCCCTGGCGATGGCGCTGGACCCAGGCTTCGCGGACGCCCTCGGCGGGCTGGTGGTGATGGGCGGGGTGTTCGCGGGCAGCACCGGGGCGCGGGGCATGCCCGGGGAGTTCAACGTCTGGAGCGACCCCGAGGCGGCGCGGATCGTGCTGCAGAGCGGGGTGGTCGGGCGCTGGGTGGGCCTGGACGTCACCCGCCAGGTGCGGCTCAGCCGGGCTGAGGCGCAGGCGATGAGTGAGGACCCGCACCCCTTCACCGCCTTCGCCGGCACCTGGTCGACGGCCTGGATCGACCACCTCGCCGCGACGTCGGAGCCTGGCGTCGACTCCTGCGCCCTGCACGACCCGCTGGCCGTGGCAGCGGTGACCCGCCCCGGGCTGCTCGACTTCGTCGACGCCCACCTGGAGGTCCAGCTGGACGGCGTGGCCCGCGGGGTGGTGGTGGCCGACCGGTCGGACCCCGACGTCAACGCCCGGATCGCCGTCGGGGTGGACCCCGAGGGGTTCCGGCAGCACCTGACCGGCAGCTTGCGCCGGCTCTGACCCGCACCCACCCCACGGAGGACCGATGAGCACGACCACGCCCGCGCCGCCCCCGCACCGGCCCGTCCGGCTCGCCGTGATCGGCACCGGGTCGCGGGGGATGACCTACGGCCGGGAGGGGGTCCGGACCGGGCAGGCGGTGGTCACCGCCGTCGTCGAACCCCGGGAGCGGCGGCGCGAGCTGGCCGCGGCCGAGTTCGGGGTCCCCGCCGGCCGGGCCTTCGCCTCCTGGCCCGAGCTGTTCGCGCTGACCGACCTGGACGTCGACGCCGTGGTGGTGTCCACCCCGGACCGGGAGCACACCGAGCCGGCGCTCGCGGCGATCGCGCGGGGTCTGCCGCTGCTGCTGGAGAAGCCGATGGCCCCCACCGAGGAGGAGGCCCGGCGGATCGTCGAGGCGGCCGAGGCCGCGGGGGTGCTGGTCTGCGTCGCCCACGTGCTCCGCTACTCGGCCTACACCCAGGCCGTGCTGGCCGCTCTCGAGGCGGGCGCGGTCGGAGAGGTGGTGAGCGTCGACCACCTGGAGCCGGTGGGCTGGTGGCACCAGGCGCACTCCTTCGTCCGGGGCAACTGGCGCCGCGAGGACACCTCGAGCCCGATGCTGCTGGCCAAGTGCTGCCACGACCTCGACTGGCTCTCCGCCGTCATCCGCCGGCCAGCCCGCCGGGTCTCCTCCTTCGGCAGCCTCAGCCACTTCACCGCCGCGAACAAGCCAGCCGGGGCGGCGGACCGGTGCCTGGACTGCGCTGTCGAGCCGACCTGCCCGTACTCGGCCCGCACGATCTACCTCGACCACGTCGACGACCCGGCGGCGCGTCGCTGGCCGCTGTCGGTGCTCACCGAGGACCTGACCCGCGAGGGCGTGACGACGGCGCTGCGCGAGGGCCCGTACGGGCGGTGCGTCTACGACTGCGACAACGACGTGGTGGACCACCAGGTCGTCGCCCTCGAGTACGACGGCGGTGTCACCGCTTCGCTGACCATGACCGCCTTCACCCCGATGGCCTTCCGGCGGACCCGCATCTTCGGCACCCACGGCATGCTGGAGGGCGACGGCTACACCCTCTCGGTGCTCGACTTCGTCACCGGTGAGACCACGACCCAGCAGGTCCTGGACCCCGCCGACCCCGAGGCGGGCGACGGCCACCTGGGGGCGGACGCTGCGCTCACCACCACCTTCCTCACCGCGGTCGCGGAGGGGCGGCCCGAGCTGGTGCTGACCACCCCGGCTGAGAGCCTCGCGACGCACGGCATCGTCTGGGCGGCCGAGCGGGCCCGGCACGGCGGCCGGGTGGAGGAAGTCGGCGCGCCGCTCGGCTGAACGGGGTCCGCTCGACCGGCGGGCCCTCGTGGGGACGAGCGGGGCCCGGGACGGCGGCGGCCTGGATCCGGGCAGATGCCGGCGAGACGTACGGGTACCCAGACAGCGACGAGCCGGTACCGCCAGCCACCCTGGGGTGGCTGGCGGCACCGGCTCATCTACCGGTCACGCGTGGGTGCTGTCAGCCACCCCAGCCCTGGGGGTACGGCAGCCGGTACTGGGCAGCTGCCTTGGGGTTCCCACCGTCGGAGAGCTTGTGGTTGAAGTAGGACGGGGCCCCGTCATGGTCGTAGGTGTTCTCCCAGGCGATGACGTCGGCGTTGGCCTTCAGCCAGCCGAACATCTTGCCCATGTAGAACGGGTTGTCCCCGCCGCCGTGCGCGTCGTGCACGACACCCCACTCGTCCAAGGCCATCTGCTTCTTGTGGCTGCGGGCGAAGTCGGCGACCTCCTGCAGACCAGGGTTGCGGCGCATCATGTTGGCCTCCCACTGGGCGTCGGTGAAGGAGGGGTTCCACATGTCGTAGGCGTCGAGGCCGATGACGTCGACGACGTCGTCACCGGGGTAGCCGGTGGTCCAGGAGACCCCGGCGTTGTAGGCCTGCGGACCCTTGTTCAGGTTCCAGTCCCACTTGACGTTGCTGAGGCCGGCGGCGCGGGACTGGGTGACGAAGCGGCGGAACGCAGCCTTGTAGGCTTCCGAGCCGCCCCGGTCCTGACCCCACTGGTACCAGTTCCCGTTGTTCTCCCAGCCGAGCCGGATGACGGTCCGGTCGGTGTTCCAGCCGGCATTCTTCATCTTGGTGGCCAGCGCGCGGATGTCGGAGTCGTAGTTGCCGGCCGCGACCTTGGCGTTCGACCCCCCGATGCCCTCCGGGAACGTGGGGATCGAGTAGATCATCAGGTCACCGGCACGACGGCTGGGCAGCTGACCCATGTCGTTCCAGCTGTTGCGGGCCGGGAAGGTGAGAACACCGTCGACGGGGCGCTTGCGCCAGGACTCGAACCCCGCCGGGTCGCCCCCGTGTCCGAACACGACCGAGTTCCACGGCAGCTTGGACTTGCCGATCAGCGGCACCTGCCCGGCCGTGCCCGGCGTGGTGGGGGGCGGCGTCGTGGGCGTCGGGGTCGGCGTCGGGGCCGGCGTGGTGGGGGTGGGAGAGGGCGTCGGTACGGGAGTGGTCGGAGCCGCCGACGGGGTGGCGCTGATCGTGCGCCGGACCCCACCGGACAGGACGGGCTCGACGAACAGGGTGTAGTTCTTCCCGTTGACCAGCTGGTCGAACACGCGGGAGCGGGCGGCGGCCGGGTCGGTGGTCGACCAGGCGCCGAACCCGGAGGTGTCGACTCCACCTCGGCCGACCTGGTAACCGGTCGCCCCGGGCACCTCGGTCCACCGCAGGGTGATCTTGCCGTTCCCGACCACCACCGAAGGCGTGGTCTGCGGTGCTGCCGTCGCCGCTCCCACGGTGAAGGACTTCGCGACACCGACGTCGGTCCAGGCCCCGTCGGCGTACAGGCACGGCTGGTAGGTGTACGTGCCGGGAGCGAAGGTCTTCGCGCTCGAGGTGAAGGCCGTCCCGACGGTCGAGATGGTCGTGGAGACCTTGGCGAAGTCGACGTTGGTTCCGGAAGAGGAGCGGGCGCAGACCCCGTAGTACTGGGCCTGCACTGCTCGTGATGCTTTGACGGTGGTCTTGGCGGTCACCGAGGTGCCGTTGACGACGACGGACAGGGACAGGGCGGTGTAGGTGCCGGTCGCTGCTTCGGCGGGTGCCGAACCGGCCGCCGCGGCAGCGACGAGACCGAGGGCGACGACCGAGGCTGCGGCACCGCGGACCCGGTGCCGTGACGGCCCCGTCCGGGCCTGGACCTGCGTGGTCACAGGGTTCATGGGAGAGGACTCCTCGACTGGAGGCGCATCTGCGCCTGGATGTCGGTCGAGCCGAGATGTCGGCCGGACCTGGGTGGTGCCCCCCGAGCCCCTGCGCCGCTTGGGCGCTGGGTCAATCCTCGCCACCGGGAGCCTCTCCTGGCAGAGCCGAAGGCACCGAGAGGCAGCCGCCCAAAGTCCCCGCGTTCTGGGCACTTCGGCTGCTGGTCAGCCCAGGTGCTCGGGCCATCGGTCCCGGGCGTGCGGACGATCCCGGCCACAGCTCCTGGCCCGCGGCCTGCGGAGCGGCCCGCTCCCCGGGACTGGCGCCCACCCGGCTGATCTGATTCCCCTCGGTAGTCGCCGTGACGGGCTATCGTGGCCTTTCGAGGCAACCATGGGGGGCATGGTGAGCACGGTCGGTCTTGGCACGCCCAGGCCGCGAGCGACGGACCCCAGGAAGAGGATCGGAGTCCCGCAGATGCGGACCAACATGCACCACCTGTTGCAGTACACCGCGGCCGAGAGTGGCGACCGCGCGGCGCTCACCCACCGCGAGCGAGAGGTCAGCTACGCCGAGCTGTGGTCGGCGGCGTCGGCTTTCGCGGGCGGTCTGGCCCGCATCGGGCTGCGCCGCGACGACCGGGTCGCGGTGTTCGTCGACAAGCGGGTGGAGACGGTGGCGGCCGTCTTCGGCACGTCGGCTGCCGCCGGGGTGTTCGTGCCGGTCAACCACATCCTCAAGTCCGCGCAGGCGGCCTACATCCTCCTCGACTGCGACGTGAGGGTCTTGGTCACCACGCGGGGACGACTGGACCTGCTGCGCGAGGAGCTGAAGAGCTGTCCCGCCCTGGAGCACGTGGTCCTGGTGGATCCCTCAGCGGAGGAACCTGGTCCCGACGGCGACGGGTACACCGTCCACGGTTGGTCCGAGTTCACCGACGACCCCGTCCCGGTACCGCCGTCGCCGGCGGTCGACCTGGACATGGCGGCGATCTTCTACACCTCGGGCAGCACCGGCAAGCCGAAGGGCGTGGTGCTCAGCCACCGGAACCTGATCGTCGGCGCCGAGAGCGTCAGCAGCTACCTGCACAACGGGCCCGACGACGTCATCCTGTCCGTCCTGCCGCTGAGCTTCGACGCGGGGTTCAGCCAGCTGACCACCGCCTTCGCCGTCGGCGCCCACGTCATCCTGCACAACCACCTGCTGCCGGTCGACGTGGTGAAGCTGGTCGCCAAGCACCGGGTGACCGGGCTGACGGCTGTGCCGCCGCTGTGGTTGCAGCTCGTGGACGTGCGGTGGCCGACGGGGGCGGCGGACACCGTGCGCTACTTCGCCAACACCGGCGGGCGGATGCCCAAAGCCACCCTGGACAAACTCAGGGGGATCTTCACCAGCGCGGCCCCCTACCTGATGTACGGCCTCACCGAGGCGTTCCGCTCGACCTACCTCGACCCGGCCGAGGTCGACCGGCGCCCGGACTCGATCGGCAAAGCCATCCCGAACGCCGAGGTGGTCGTCGTCCGTCCCGACGGGTCACGCTGCGCACCGGGTGAGGAAGGAGAGCTCGTGCACCGCGGCGCACTCGTCGCCCTCGGCTACTGGAATGACCCGCTCCGCACGGCCGAGCGGTTCAAGGCGGCGCCCGGACCCACCCAGGCGTGGCGGGCGCCGGAGATGGCTGTCTGGTCCGGCGACGGCGTGGTGGCCGACGAGGAGGGTTTCCTCTACTTCGTGGGCCGCAAGGACGAGATGATCAAGACCTCGGGGTACCGGGTCAGCCCGACCGAGATCGAGGAGGTCGCCTACGACACCGGGCTCGTCCGCGACGCTGTCGCGCTCGGCGTGGACGACCCACGGCTCGGCCAGAAGATCGTCCTCGTCGCCACTGCTGCGAACGGCGCCCCGCTGGACCCGGACACCCTCACCGCGGCCTTCCGACGTCAGCTGCCGTTGTACATGGTGCCCAGCACGGTCCTGGTGCGGCCTGAACTGCCCCGGTCGCCGAACGGCAAGTACGACCGGAAGCTGATCGCCGCGGAGCTGCGGCCATGACAGCAGCCGAGCTCGCCGAGCGGTTCGGCACCATCAACGGTGAGCTGGCTGTCGGCGGGCAGCCCCTCAGTCGTCTCGCGGCGCGGGTCGGTTCCACACCCTTCTTCGCCTACGACCGGGACCTGCTGACCGAACGGGTCCGGGAGCTGCGCAAGGCCCTGCCCGCGCGGCTCGAGCTCACCTACGCCATGAAGGCCAACCCCATGCCGGCCGTCGTGCAGCACCTGGCCGGCCTGGTGGACTCGATCGACGTCGCGTCAGCACTGGAGATGCTGGTCGCGCTGGACACGCCCCTCCCGGCTGACCGGATCAGCTTCGCCGGGCCGGGCAAGACGGCGGCGGAGGTCCGGCAGGCGGTGGCAGCGGGGGTCACGCTGGAGCTGGAATCGGTCACCGAGGCCTACCGTGCGCTGGCCGCGGGCGAGGAGCTCGGGGTCACACCGCGGGTCGCGATCCGGGTGAACCCGGACTTCGCCGTCAAGGGCTCGGGCATGCGGATGGGTGGCGGGCCGCAGCAGTTCGGCGTCGATTCCGAACAGGTGTCGGACCTGTTGCGCGAGCTGGACGGCACCGGCTTGGACATCCTGGGCTTCCACGTGTTCGCCGGCTCCCAGAACCTCCGGGCGGACATCCTGGTCGAGGCTCAGCGCCGGACTGTCGACCTCGTGCTCGGACTCGCCGACCTGCTGCCGACCGAGATGCGCTACCTCAACCTCGGGGGCGGGTTCGGCATCCCGTACTCCGAGCGGGACGTACCGCTGGACCTGGCCGCGGTCGCGGACAACCTGCACACCCTGGTGGACGGAGTCATCGCGGACCGGCTGCCGTCGGTGCGGACCGTGATCGAACTGGGCCGCTACCTGGTCGGGGAGTGCGGCGTCTACGTGACCGAGGTCGTCGACCGCAAGGTCTCGCGGGGTCAGACCTTCCTGGTGGTCGACGGTGGGATGCACCACCAGCTCGGGGCATCGGGCAATCTCGGCCAGGTCATCCGGCGCAACTACCCGCTGGTCATCGGTAGCCGCGCCGACCCTGCGCCGACCGAGACCGAGACCGTGTCGGTGGTCGGTTGCCTGTGCACTCCCCTCGACCTCCTGGGTGACAAGGTCGAGCTGCCCAAGGCCGACATCGGCGACCTGGTCGTCATCTTCCAGGCCGGGGCGTACGGGCTGACCGCCAGCCCCACCGCGTTCCTCGGTCACCCGGCACCGCGGGAGGTGCTGGTGTGAGACCGCGCGCCACCACGGCAGGACCGACAGCACCGCACGCCGACCACCTACTCGACGAAAGGGACATCTGATGGCTAGCGCCACCACCACTCAAGAGGTCATCACCGTCTTGGCGCAGACCCTGGGCATCCAGGACCGCGCCAGCACGCTCGACGCCTCCACCGAGCTCTTCGGGAGCATGCCCGAGCTGGACTCGCTCGCCGTCGTCGAACTGGTCCAGGCCCTCGAGGACGACTTCGACTTCACCATCGACGACTCCGAGTTCAGCGGGGAGCTGTTCGAGACGGTGGGCACCTTGGCGGACTTCGTCGAGAGCAAGACCGCTGGCTCCCTCGGACAGGGAGCACACTGAGAGTGCGCAGCAGCACCTCGGGTCCGTGTGGTCCGCACCCAGGTGCAGCGTCACCGCGGTGCAGCAGTACGAGACCAGACCGCACCTGAGTTGAGTGAAGTCACGCGATGGGAGTTGTCTTGGTGAGAGATCGAGCAGGGGCAGCTCGAGGACGGCTGAGCTGGCAGCGCGAGCGGGCCGCCTGGGCGGTGGAGAACGGGGTGGACGTCTCCGCCACGACGCAGGCGTCGCTGGCGCAGATGTGCCAGGAGGACTTCCGCAACCACTACCGCTCCTTCGTCCACCCCGGTCTGCACGCGCTCCTGGTGTACCGGCTCGGGCACTGGGGCCGCTTCCAGCCTGACCCGCTGCGCCGGGTCGTGAAGGTCGTGCACCGGGTGCTGAACCGGCTGCTCATCCAGAACGTGTACGGCGCTGAGATCGATGACGACGCGGTCATCGGACGCAACGTGGTCCTCGGACACCAGCAGGGTGTCCAGATCTCCAGTTTCAGCGTGGTCGGGGATGAGTGCCTCATCCGGCACAACGTGACCCTCGGGCTCTCGGACCCCCAGAACATGACAGGCGTTCCTGTGCTGGGCCGCCGCGTCCAGCTGGGCACCGGCGCCAGCCTGCTCGGCGCGATCCGGGTGGGCGATGACGCCACGATCGGTCCGCACGCCCTCGTCATGAAGGACGTCCCGGCCGGTGCCACCGCCTTCAGCCCGAACGCCCGCGTCATGCAGATGGACCAGGAGAAGCAAGGTCGGTGAGCTCGACATCTCCACCGCAGGCTGAGCTGTCCGACGAGCTCGACCGCGTCCTGCGCGAGGTCGCGGACCCAGCCCACGGCCGGCCCCGCTCAGGATCCCCGCGCTGCTGGTAGATCTGGGCCCGTTCGCCGCGCTCGATGCTGACAGTTCCACCGTCCAACCTCCACCGGCCGCCTGCCTGGGGGAGAAGTGCGCTGACCTCCCCGCCCCGCCGAACGCGCGGCTCGGTGGAGCGGCTGGTGTCGGCGTGGCCGTGCTCGACTGCGAGCGGCTGCCTCCCTGGTCGGCACGGGGTGACGTGGTTCGACCCCGCTGCTACTTCCGAGCCGAGCAGACCGTCGGCCTCGACGCCATCCCGCTGCTCGCCCGCAGGTCGCCGGCCTGTTCAGCCGGCTCGGCTCCGGGCACCAAGAGCCCGGATGTCGGAACGGGCACCACCCCATGTCCTGGACCTGTCCGCCCGGGACGTCGAGTCGTGGACTCACTCGCCCACAGCAGCGTGATGTTCGCCCTCGAGGAGGAGTTCCGCCCTCACCGGGCGCTGGTGCCACAGATCCGGCAGCAGGCTCACTCGCCGCCGGCGCGTGGTTCCGGGTGCGTTCCCTCGTCGGTCCGGTCCTCCTCGAGCAGGGTTGCGCTGACCGACACCGACTCGGTGACGGGGGTGCCCACCAGACCGGTGAGCGGGTTGTCGCCCCCGCTCACCGCCGAGGGAGCTGACCGCATCGCCCGCACCGCCGTGATGATGAGCAGCGGCAGCATCAGGGTCTCGGTCAGCGCCAGGGCCCAGGCGGCACCGACGGCACCGGCCTGCCAGATGCCCAGCGACAGGGTCAGCAGCAGCAGCGGAGCCTTGACCAGGTTCAAGCCGAAGCTGGCCCGGGCGCGTCCCATGCCGAACAGGGTGACGCCCGGACCCAGGCCGATCGCCCCCGCCAGGTAGAGGGCGCACATCGCGAGCAGGACGGTCTGGGCACCATCCCAGGTGTCGCCGAACAGCTGCCGGCCCAGGGCGTCCGGGAGCAGCAGGACGACGCAGGCGTAGCCGATGCTGACCACGGTGACGGCTCCAGACAGCGCCCAGCAGAACCGCTGCCGCTGCCGGAGCGGCATGTCACCGCGTCGGGCGATCTCCGGGATGCCGAACACCGCGATCGCCGTCACGAGGACGTTGAGCGGTCCGAGCAGGACCTGCCCAGCCCGCAGGGACCCGACGTCGGCCGGGCTGCCGGCCACCCCGACGAACAGGATGGCCACCTGGGCCACGCCTTCGCCGAGGATGTTCTCGGCCAGCAGGTAGCCGGTCAGGCTCCGCTGGGCGAACAGCCAGCGCAGGCACCCGCGGAACCGCGGTGCGAGGCCGAGCACGAGGCAGCCGACGACCGCCGCGACGGTGGCCGAGCCGCCCCAGGCCAGGATGAAGGGACCGACCTCCCGCACACCGAGGGCGATCATCGCGGCGAGCGCCGCGAACTCGAGGGCGGTCCAGAGGGCGTCGTTCAACGCGGCCTGCTTCGCCTGGCCCGAGCTGAAGAAAGCCATCCGGCAGATGTCCTGCGCCACCAGCCCTGGCATGCAGACCCCGACCGCGACCAGCGCCTGACCGGTGCCGCCGCCCAGCAGGAGACCGATGACGACCAGACTCGCGCCCACCACGGTGCCGAGCACCACGGCGGCCGCGAGAGCCGACCGGGTCGCTTCGCGCCACTGGTCCATCGGCGCACCGCTGTAGCTGATCTGCAGCGGCTGGCCAATGGTCGCGCGTGCCACCGCGATGACCAGGCCGAACGTCAGGAAGGCGATCGCGAAGGCCCCGAATCCGCCGGCGTCGAGCTGGCGGGCGACGATGATGGAGAGCAGCAGGTTGCTCGCCGCCGACAAGCCCTGGTCGACGAGGCTCCACGAGGCGCGTCGGAGCAGGTGCTTGACCCCCGATCCGCCGGTGGGGTTGGGCATCAGAGTCCCTTCAGGCCGCGGTGGCGGGCTGTGGCTTGGGCGCGGGCGACTTCGGCCGCGGTGGTCGGTGCGAAACCGGGTCCGGGCGTGGAGCGCGGAAGGCCGGAGGGCACGAGCGTAGCCCGTAGCGCGACGAGCTTCTGGGAATCGGGAGCCGACCCGGTTCCTGGAGGGGCACCAGGACCGGACGGCTGGCCATCCTGCAGCACGGGGACGGCCAGGGCGGGCTCCGGAGGTCGGGCGCAGGCGTGGGTCCTCCGGGAAACCCCCTCCCACCAGGAGAATGGGACCTGCGTCACACGACAGGCTGCGATCTCTGTCACACCTGACCGCGGCTGCGCGGGGACGCAGATAACAACCAGGTCACGCTGGCTGTTCTGGCCTCGCGAGAACCGAGGATCGGTTAGGTTCGTGGGACCGGCGCCACTCCAAGGGGGGCAGTAGCGCGCTGGTCCAGCTGTCGGGGGGACAGCTGTGTCGCTCATTCGGGGGAGTAGTTCGCTGTGGAAACACGTTTTGACGTCATCATGATCGGGGCCGGCATCGTCGGCCTGGCCGCCGCTCGGGAGCTGCACGACCGGTACCCGCACCTGAAGATGGCCGTCCTCGACAAGGAGGAGGCTCCGGGTCAGCACCAGAGCGGGCACAACAGCGGCGTCCTGCACGCCGGCGTCTACTACAAGCCCGGCTCCCTCAAGGCGCGGCTCTGCGTCGACGGCAAGCAGCGCATGGAGCGCTTCGCCGACGAGCACGGCATCGCCTACGAGACCTGCGGCAAGCTGATCGTCGCGCTGCACCCCGACGAGCTCAGCCGCCTGGACGACCTGTACGAGCGGGGCGTGGCCAACGGGGTCCCCGGACTCCGGAAGGTCGGGAAGTCCGAGCTGCGCGAGATCGAGCCGCACGCCGCCGGCGTCGAGGCGATCCACTCGCCGGGCACCGGGATCATCGACTTCGGCTCCGTGGTCACCACCCTCGCCCGGCTGCTGGTCGAGGACGGGGTCGAGCTGCTGCTCGGCCACGAGGTCACCGGCCTCCAGCGCCTCGATGGCTACACCACCGTCCAGACCAACCAGGGTGACCTGCTCACCCGCCGCGTCATCAGCTGCGGTGGTCTGCACTCGGACCGGTTGGCCGCGATGGAGGGCCCCGATGACGTCGCCATCATCCCGTTCCGGGGGGACTACTACACGTTGAAGCCGGAGGCCCGGTCTCTGTGCCGCGGGCTGATCTACCCGGTGCCGGATCCGACCCTGCCGTTCCTCGGCGTCCACTTCACCAAGCGGTACGACGGCGAGGTCTGGGCGGGACCCAACGCGGTGCTGGCCACCGAGCGTGAGGGCTACACCCGCACCGGCTTCAACGCCCGGGACCTGTGGGAGACCGTCAGCTACCCGGGTTTCCGCAAGATGGCTCAGCGGTTCTGGAGGGTCGGGGCCGCGGAGGTGTGGCGCGACGCCGTGAAGGCAGCCTTCGTGAAGGACCTCCAGCGCTACGTGCCCGAGGTGCGTGCGGACCAGCTGGTGTTCGGCCCGTCCGGGGTCCGCGCACAGGCGGTCGGCCGCGACGGCACCCTCGTCGACGACTTCACGATCGTGAAGTCCGCGGGCAGCATGCACGTGGTCAACGCCCCCAGCCCGGCCGCCACGGCCGCGCTGGCGATCGCCAGCATGCTGGCCGATGAGGCCAGCAGCCACTTCGAGCTCGGTGAGCCGGCAGGCAACGCGGGCGTGTTCCCAGGAGCGGCGAGTGGAGGAACCCGCTAGCCCGCCCACTTCGCACGCATGACTGATTTCGGGGGAACTCAGTGACGATCCATCGTCAAGACGTTCAACATGAGCACGAGCTAGGACCGACGCCCGCAGCGAGCAAGCAGGTGGCGCTGCGGCCAGCCGCTCGGCAGGCGATGCCGCAGCAGCCGCTGCGGACGCCGCGGGCACTGCCCACGGTGACCGGGGAGCCGCGCCAGCGCGACCCGCTGTGGACACGACTGCTCAGCGACGGCGTACGTCCGCTGTTCATCGCCGGCGACCTCGCTGCCGTCGCCCTGGCCAGCCTGGCGCGGCCGGTCGATGTGGGCACCGCCGGCGCGTTCGCCCTCCTGATGGTGCTGTTCTTGGCCCAGCTCGGTCTCTACCGGTCCCGGCTGGCCCTGCTGCTGCTCGACGACCTGCCGCGGATCGCCGCGGCCTGGATCGTGACGGTGGCGCTCGTCCTGGTCGGCATCCAGCTGGTCCAGAACCGGTTCGTCGACCTGACCTGGTCGGTGCTGGTCCTGGTGGCCCTGGTGGTGGTCCGCGGTCTCAACTACTTCGGTGTCCGGGTGCTGCGCAGCCGAGGCGTCGTCAGCCACGGCACCTTGATCGTGGGCGCCGGCCACACCGGTCGGGTGCTGGCCGAGCTGCTCTGGCAGCACCCGGAGTCCGGACTGCGGCTGCTGGGTCACCTCGACCTGGAGGCCGAGGTGGACCGCAAGGACCTCGGGAAACGCACCCCGTTGCTCGGCCGCCCCGAGGACGTGGCTGCGGTCTTGGAGAACGTGCGTCCCCGGGTGCTGATCGTGGCGCACGGCATGGTGCCCGAGGACCAGCTGGTCGAGCTCGTCCGGGCCTGCCACCGGCAACGTTGCGAGGTGTTCGTCGTGCCGCGGTTGCACGAGGTGCAGCACGTCGGCAGTGGGATGGACTTCATCGGTGACATGCCGCTGGTCCGTCTCCAGCGCGCCGCCCACCGCAGCGGTAGCTGGCGCTTCAAGCGCATGTTCGACGCCGTCTTCGCCGGCATCGCCCTCGTGCTGCTGGCCCCGCTGCTCGCGGTCTGCGCGCTGGCCGTCCGCCTCGAGGGCGGCAAGGGTGTGATCTTCCGCCAGCAGCGGGTCGGGGTGGACGGCAAGCTGTTCCAGCTGATGAAGTTCCGCTCCCTGCGACCGGTGGACGAGAGCGAGTCCCAGACGAACTGGAACATCTCGCACGACGACCGGCTGGGACCCGTGGGCCGGTTCCTCAGGAAGTCCTCGATCGACGAGCTGCCCCAGCTGTTCAACATCCTGCGGGGTGACATGAGCTTCGTCGGCCCGCGACCGGAGCGCCCGCACTTCGTCGAGCAGTTCGACCTGCTCTACCGGGGCTACAACGCGCGGCACCGGGTGCCGAGCGGCCTCACGGGCTGGGCCCAGGTGCACGGGCTGCGGGGCGACACCTCGATCGACGAGCGCGCTCGCTTCGACAACTTCTACATCGAGAACTGGTCGCTGTGGCTGGACTTCCGGATCCTGCTCCGCACCGCGGTCTCCGTCTTCACGTCGCCGGGAGCCTGATCCAAACCTGATCTTGTCCGACCTGGTTCTTGACCTGAGCCAGCACTTGCATGTGCACATTGGTTGTCAGCACGACGGCGACCCGAACTGGTGATTCGGGAAGCATCCACCATCACCCGAGGGGGGACCACACCATGTCCGAGAACGCCAGCTCCACCCGTCTCAACCCGGCCGACATCCCGGTCGTCATCCTCTGCGGAGGCATGGGAACCCGGCTGCGGGAGGCCAGCGAGAAGCTGCCCAAGCCGCTGGTCGACATCGGCGGCAAGCCCATCCTGTGGCACGTCATGAAGACGTACTCCCACTACGGGTTCCGCAAGTTCATCCTGTGCCTGGGCTACAAGAGCGACCAGATCCGTCGCTACTTCCTGGACTACCGGGAGAACGTCAGCGACTTCACCCTCAAGCTCGGGTCAGCGGAGGAGCCGCCGCAGTGGCACGGCCAGGCCGCCGCCGAGGACTGGGAGATCACCTTCGTCGACACCGGTCTGCTCACCGGCACCGGCGCCCGCATCAAGCGGGTCGCGGAGCACATCGAGACCGACACGTTCATGCTCACCTACGGTGACGGCATCGGCGATGTCAACATCGGAGCGGTCCTGGAGGCCCACCAGCAGTCCGGGCGGCTCGCCACGCTGACCGGGGTGCACCCGTCCAGCCGCTACGGCGAGATGCACGTCGACGGCAACCTGGTGACCGAGTTCAACGAGAAGCCGACCCTGGCCACCGGCTGGGTGAACGGTGGGTTCTTCGCCTTCAACCGGCTCGTCCTCGACAAGTACCTCGACGACGACCCGTCGGTGATGCTCGAGGGGAAGCCGCTGCAGACGATCGCCGCGGACGGTGAGCTGACGGTGCACAAGCACGAGGGCTTCTGGATGGGCATGGACACGTTCCGCGACTGGACCGAGCTCAACAAGCTCTGGGACGCCGGCTCCCCGCCCTGGCGGGTCTGGCAGAGCTGATCGCCGGCCATCCGGCCGCCAGCTCCACCGCACCCCGTCACCACGTCACGTCTTGATCCCCTGAAGGGAAACACCGCACATGAAGGTTCTCGTCACCGGCACCGAGGGTTACCTCGGCTGCCTGCTCGCCCCTGAGCTCATCCGCGACGGCCATGAGGTCGTCGGCGTCGACACCGGCTTCTACAAGCAGGGCTGGCTCTACAACGGGCTCGACACCACCCCGCTCACCCTCAACAAGGACATCCGGCACCTGACCGCCGAGGACCTCACCGGCGTCGACGCCATCGTCCACATGGCTGAGCTGTCCAACGACCCGCTCGGGCAGCTGTCGCCGACCATCACCTACGAGATCAACCACCAGGGTTCGGTCCACCTGGCCAAGCTCGCCAAGCAGGTCGGCATCTCCCGGTTCGTCTACATGTCCTCCTGCAGCGTCTACGGCGTCGCCGAGGGCGAGGTCGACGAGACCTCTGCGGTCAACCCGCAGACCGCCTACGCCGAGTGCAAGACCCTCGTCGAGGCCGACCTCACCGCGATGGCCGACGACTCGTTCTCCCCGACGTTCATGCGCAACGCCACCGCGTTCGGCGCCTCGCCGCGGATGCGCTTCGACATCGTGCTGAACAACCTGTCCGGCCTGGCCTGGACCACGAAGAAGATCGCCATGGTGAGCGACGGCACCCCGTGGCGTCCGCTCGTCCACGGCCTCGACATCGGCCAGGCCATCCGGCGGGTCCTGGACGCCCCCCGCGACCTGGTGCACAACGAGGTCTTCAACGTCGGCTCCAGCGAGCAGAACTACCGGGTGCGCGAGGTCGCCGAGATCGTCGGTGACATCTTCGGTGGCGACGTCACCTTCGGGACGAACGGCGGTGACAACCGCAGCTACCGGGTGAACTTCGAGAAGATCGCCAACAAGCTGCCCGGCTTCGAGTGCCAGTGGGACGCTGTCAAGGGCGCCCAGCAGCTGCACGACGTGTTCTCCACCATCGACATGGACGAGGCCACCTTCACCGGCCGCGGCCACACCCGCCTGCTGCAGCTGCAGCACCTCATCAACACCCGCCAGCTCGACGAGAAGCTGTTCTGGAGCGCCAAGTGATCATCAACCGGACACCCATCGAGGGCGTCGCCATCATCGACCTCGAGCTCCGCGAGGACGACCGGGGCTTCTTCGCCCGGTCCTTCGACTCGGCCGAGTTCGCCGCGGCCGGCCTCGAGCCGGTCGTCGACCAGTGCAACATCTCGGGCAACCACAAGGCGGGGACGTTGCGCGGGATGCACTTCCAGGTCGCGCCGCACCCGGAGGCGAAGCTGGTCCGCTGCATCCGCGGCTCGATCGTCGACGTGATCGTCGACATGCGGCCCGACTCCCCGACGCGCCTGCAGCACGTGGCGGTGGAGCTCAGCGCGGCCAACCGGCGATCCTTCTACGTGCCGCCCTACTTCGCGCACGCCTACCTGACCCTGGAGGACGACACCGAGGTCCTCTACCAGGTGTCCGGCGCCTACGCGCCGGCCGCCGAGCGCGGCCTGCGCTACGACGACCCCGCGCTCGGCATCGACTGGCCGGTCGAGGTGACCACCATCAGTGCCAAGGACGCCGCCTGGCCGCTGCTGGACGCCGACGGCCAGCTCCAGCAGCGGGAGCCGGTGACCGCATGATCCTCGTGGACTCCGCCCTCGCCAGGCGTGCCGCCGACGGTCGCCCGGTCCGGGTCGCCATGGTCGGAGCCGGTTTCATGGGCCGCGGGCTGGCCAACCAGATCATCAACAGCGTGCCCGGCATGCAGCTCGTCGCCATCGCCAACCGTCACCTCGCCGGTGCCGAGCGGGCCTACCGCGAGGCCGGTGTCACCGACGTCGCGGTGGCTGACGACGGAGCCGCGCTCGACCGGGCAGTGGCCGCTGGCCGCCCGGTCGTGACCGAGGACTACCGGGTCGTCACCGACGCCGAGAGCGTCGAGGCGATCGTCGAGGTGACCGGGGCGGTCGAGTACGGCTGCCACGTGGTGGTGCGCGCGATCGAGCACGGCAAGCACGTGGTCTTGATGAACGCCGAGGTGGACGCCACCGTCGGTCCGGTCCTGGCCGCCATGGCCCGGGACCGGGGCGTGGTCTACACCGGCTGCGACGGTGATCAGCCGGGGGTCCAGATGAACCTGGTACGGTTCGTCCGCGGCATCGGGCTCACTCCGCTCGTGGCCGGCAACATCAAGGGCCTCCAGGACGAGTACCGGACCCCCACGACCCAGGCCGGGTTCGCGGCCAAGTGGGGCCAGGACCCGTACATGGTGACCAGTTTCGCCGACGGCACGAAGATCTCCATCGAGCAGGCCACGGTGGCGAACGCCACCGGCATGACGGTGGCCCGCAGGGGCATGCGCGGTGGCGACTTCCCCGGTCACGTGGACGACCTGACCGCCAACTACGACGTGGACGAGCTGCGGGCCCAGGGCGGTGTCGTGGACTACGTCGTCGGCACCAAGCCGGGTCCCGGGGTCTTCGTCCTGGCCGCGCACGACGACCCGAAGCAGCGCCACTACCTCAACCTCTACAAGCTGGGGGAGGGGCCGTTGTACAGCTTCTACACGCCGTACCACCTCTGCCACTTCGAGGTCCCCACGACGGTGGCACGGGCGGTCCTGTTCGGGGACGCGACCATCACCCCGCTCGGGGCGCCCACGGTGGAGGTGGTGGCCACGGCCAAGCGTGACCTGGCTGAGGGCTCGGTGCTCGACGGTCTCGGCGGCTACGACTACTACGGCGTCGCCGAGCGCGCGGATGTCACGGTCTCCGACCGGCTGCTCCCGGTCGGCGTGGCCGAGGGCTGCCGGCTGCTCCGCGAGGTCGCCAAGGACGAGGTCCTCACCTACGCCGACGTCGAGCTGCCGGAGGGTCGGCTGGTGGACCAGCTGCGGCTCCAGCAGGCACGTCAGCTCCCGGTGGCCGAGTTCGTCCGAGCTGGCTGAGCACCCCCTAGACGACCCGGCGTCGGACTTGTCGAGAAGCCCCCCTTCTCCGAGCCGGCGCCGGGTCCCCTGTTCTCGACTGCGGCGCCGCGGCAGCTGCGGCGCCCACCTCCCCGCGCCTCGCAGGCGCCGAACGACGGGAACGACACCGTATGAACCTCCTGGTGGACACGACCGAGGTCGCTCAGGGCAGCCAGACGCTGCCGCAGGCTGGGACGGGCGGTTCATGACGAGCGCGACTCCCCTCCAACAGGCGAGGTCGGCGGTTCTGGTGACCGCGAGCGAGCCGGAGCCCCGCAGCTTCGGCAAGCAGGTGGTCCTGGGTGGACTCCTCGACCACCTCTGCAGACGTCTGGGCCCGGAGAACGTCCGGGTGGTCCTGGTGGGTCGAGCCGACGTCGAGCGCCCGCCCACCCCCTACCGGCTCACCGTGGTGGAGAAACCTTCAGCGGTCGAGCAGGCCCGCTCGGCTGCCACGCGGGTCTTCTTCCCACCGTTCTCCTCCCTGCAGGAGGCTGCCCTGTGGTCCCCGCGGGTGCTGGAGGAGCTCCGCACGCTTCTGGACGACATCGGCGCTGATCTGGAGATCTGGGACACCATGAGGATGGGGCAGTACGCGCAGCGGCTGCCGCGCCGGCGCCGGGTGCTGTACGCCGACGACCTGTTCTCCCTCCGCTACGCCAGCATGCTGGAGCGCATACGGACCGACCGGACGCGGCTGCCGAACCCGCTGGGTGAGTTCGGCCGGATGCTGCCGGGCCCGGCGCGCAAGGTCGCCGCCCACCCCTGGGGGTACACGCCGCTGCTCCGGCTGGAGCGCCGCCGGACCGCCCGCTCAGAAGCCAGGGCCCCGGCCGCCTTCGACGGCACCGCGCTGGTGAGCGCCGCGGAGACCGCCGAGCTCGCCGCCCGCACCGGCAGCAGGACGATCCGGACGCTGCTGCCTCTCATCCGCGTGAGGGCGCAGCGGCCCCGCCACTTCGACGGCAGCCCGACGTTCGTCTTCCTCGGTGGTCTGGACTTCCCGCCCAACCGGGACGGTCTCGCCTGGTTCCTCGGCCACGCGAAGGACGAGGTGCTGGCCGCGGTGCCGGACTTCCGGCTGCTGGTCGTGGGCCGCGGCTCCGACACGGCCATGCCGGACGAGGCCGCGGCGTGGGGGGACCACGTGCAGGCGTTGGGCTGGGTGGATGACCTGGACGAGGTCCTCAGTTCGGCCGCCGGTCTGCTGTCACCTCTGCGCATCGGCAGCGGCACCAAGATCAAGGTGCTGGAGGCGCTCGCGCGGAGCCTGCCCGTCGTGGCGACGCCGCACGGGGTTCTCGGGCTGTCCGTGGACGCCGGCGACGGCTGCCTGATCGCGGAGCAGCCCGAGGGACTGGCCGCGCACCTGGCGGCGGCAGCCGAACCGCACCGGAACACGATCCTGTCGGAGGCGGCTGGGAAGGCATGGAGCGAGCGCTTCCGGCCCGAGGTCGCCAGCCGCGCCTACGACGAGCTCCTGAGCCTGCCGTCGGGCGTCGCGGGCCCGTAGACACCCGGAGACCCTCGTGCGCTGGGCCCAGGCCCAGAGCCGGGCCCGCACGACGACCTGCGGGCCCGGCTCTTCTTCCTCACGCCCCCCTTCAGGTCCCTAGGACGCCTGGCGCAACCCGGCCTCGCCGTGCTCGGCCGGGTCGTCGACCGTCTCGCTGAACCGGGCCCTGGCCACCTCGGCGCCACCGACGTAGGCGCTCCGGGTCACCGTGCCCGCGGCGAGGGCGGCGTTGACGCGAGCGCCTGCACGCTCGCGGCGCACCAGCTGGACGCCGGCCCGGGCCAGGGCACCTCCGGCGAACACGGCCCGCATCAGCGCGGCCTGGACCGGGGGGTGGTAGCGCAGCACGTATCCGCCGAAGGAGGCCCCCCGCAGCCGGAGCATCTCCAGCGAGGGGGCACCCGAGCTCCCGGAGCCGTGCGGGACCACCACATCGGTCCGCAGCACCGAGCGCAGACCGGCGCGCCGCACCCGTCGTCCGAACGACATGTCCTCGGCGTAGACGTAGAACGCCTCGTCGAAGCCTCCGAGGGCGAGGAACTGCTCGCGCCGCACCGCCATGCACGCGCCGCACACCCAGTCGACGTCCAACTGCTCGCCAGACTCCGGTCGGGCGAAGAACCCGGCGCGCGGAGCGAGCTTCTGCAGACCGAGCGAGTACACCAGGACGCGCCGCACCGACGGTTCCCAGCCCCCGGACCCGACCTCGGCCCGGCCTTCGTGGTCGGCCGGCATCCCGGCGTGGACGGCCGCACCAGGGTCCTCGCGCAGACCGTCGACCAGCGACGCCAGCTGGGCGGTCGTCGGCCGTGAGTCCGGGTTGACGAACAGCACGTGGTCGGCGGTGGCGTTCTGGGCGCCGAGATTCGCCGAGCGGGCGAACCCCTGGCCGCCGCCGTCGACGTACCGGAGGGCGGGCCAGCTGGCGGCCAGCTCGGCGATGCCGTCGGAGTTGTTCGAGTTGTCGACGAGGACGACCGGGAGGTCGCGGGGCCACGAGTTGAGCAGCGTCTCCACATGTCCCCGGCTGCGGTAGCTGACCAGCACGACTTCGGCGTCGGCCAGAGCCGGGGGGAGTGAGCCGGAGGATTCGGCGGGAGACACAGTCGGTGTCCTTCAGTGGGCGGTGGCAGGAGAAGGCTGCCGGTGGCGGAGCCCAATGTTAACGGGGCGACCGGTCACCGAGGGGTGGAATGACGGCTCAGGAGCCAAGCGGTGGGGGCGACGACGAGTCCCCGAGGACGTCGACGAGCCCTTGGTGCGAACTCGTCGAATTTGAACCTAGGCGTGGTTGCACGGCGCCTCAACAGAGGTCGGGCAGGTCAGGACTTTCGCCCGGCTGAGCGCAGAGATCGGTGACCAAGGTCCCAGGACCAACGGGCCTTTCCTCGTCGACTCCCCTGACCTTCGACCCTGGCGCTGAGGTCGTGGCGTGGTCGAGCGGACCATCCCGCCGGCTGCCCTCTCAGCTCCGCGGCGGTCGGCCGCGGCGCGGACCCCCGCCAGCGGCGGAGCGGGTCGGTGCCCACAAGGAGATGAGCAGGATGGAGCAGATCACCAGCGGCTGGGCCGCCCCCTGGATGAGGAACATGGACGCTGCCAGGCTGATCGCGAACGCCGACGAGGGACCGTGGAAGTAGGTGCTCGCCATCAGGGCGACCAGCAGGGCGCCGCCGAGCAGCCCGTAGTCGTACAGCAGTTTGGCGACGCTCGGGACGAGCAGGCCGTCGATGCCGAGACCCGCGACGACGTTGGCCGAGGAGCCCGGCCCGTGACCGATGAAGATGCCGACCGGGTCCGCGAGCCAGTGCGGCCACAACTGGACGTACGGCTCGACGGAGCGCAGCGACGTGGAGGAGTTCGACTCCCCGGCTTCGGTGACCCTGCTCAGCACCGCCTCGCCGAGGACGGTCGAGCCGAACAGCACGCCGACGACCGCTCCGGGGATCAGGTACCGGCGCAGCTCACCGATCCGGCCCTGGACCGCCAGAGCGAGCAGGAACACCCCGACGAGGGCGATGCCGGAGCCGGCGACGGTGCTGAGCAGTCCGGCGCCGAGGAAGAGGACCTGCCAGACCCGGACCCCGGCCAGCAGGGCGCAGATCAGGGCGACCCCGAGGAAGAAGGACATGAACGACGGCTCCAGCGCGATCCAACCGTTCGACTTGTACAGCGGGGAGCCGTAGGTGATCGGGTAGGAGATGATGTAGTCCTGCACGAGCAGGTTCTGCGGGACGACCGTCGACAGCCAGTCGTGGTAGCGGATGCCGACCACCTGCGAGCCGAGGAACAGCAGCGACAGCGCCGCGAGGCCGAGGCCGACCTGAGCGACGGTCCGGGCGAACCGGAGGTAGGTGATCCGGTCCCGCTCCCGGAGCTGCACGACCAGGGGCAGCCACATCACGATCCACAGCGCCCAGCTGTTGACGCTGACGAACGGCTTCACCAGGGTGATCATCTGCAGCGTCACGAGCAGACCACTCAGGCCAGCAGCGGTCAGCCACAGCACAGCGCGGACCCTGTTGAGGTCGACGACCCCGAGCAGGAGGGCCAGGCCCACCCAGCCGACCGCCAGCGGCACGGTGATCGGGACGGGGAGCCCGGGCACCGCGATCCGCTGCAGCAGGAACGTGGCGAGGAAGAGGGAGGTCGCCCAGACGACGGGGTCGGTCTTCCAGCTCGCGCTGGACAGCCTGACCTCAGCCCGGACCGGGAGGGCCACCTGGGCGCTCAGTCCCACTCCGGCGCCCTGTTGTCCACGAGCAGGTAGGACCGGTCGGCCAGCCGGGACGCGAACTCGTCCACCGCTTCCAGCTTGGTCACCTGAGGCTGCACCGGGACGATGAGCACCGAGCCCTCGTCGCGGCTGGCACGGCGCAGGACCGTCTCGGACAGGGTGGTGGTGACGAGGTTGATGTGCCCGTTCGGCGGCTCACCGACCGGGGCGCCGGCCAGGCTGTCGGCCCGCACGATCCGCTTGCCGGTGGCGGCGAGTGCGTCCTGCACCGTCTGGGTGACCGTGGACAGCTTCGCGCCGCGGGTGCCGGCGACGATGACCGTCTGGGCGTCCCGCTCGATCTCCATCGTCTGCGCGAGGTCGGAGGCGTTGATGACGGCAGCCCTCGGGTAGAGGTCAGCGAGGTCCCGCGCGGACTTGACGGTGCCTCGACGTACACCGAGCAGCAGCGCTGCGGCCAACCCGAGCAGGGCGCCGGAGAGTGCGCCGAGGAGGCCGAGCACGGGTCCCCCGGGGAGCCGGTTGTTGGGCTCGGCGCTCTGCAGCAGCTGGAGCTGGTTCGCGCTCGCCACCAGGGCCGCCTGTGCGGCTCCGAGCGCGTCGCCGAGACGGTCGATCCGGGCCTGCTCGGCGGAGGAGTCGCCGAGGTCGTCGGCCTCGATGAGGTCGCGGGTGGCTGCGGTCAGCTGCTCCAGCGCCTGTGGTGTCCGGTTGGGGCCGGCAGCCACCGCAGCTGCGGCGACGGCGTCGGTCTCAGCAACCGCCTGCTCCGCGGTGGGGGCGGTGATCGTGATGGAGACGATCTGGCTGTTGGGGACCGCGACGACCTCCGACCTGGCCTGCAGGTCGCGTGCGTCCCCGCCGGACTCCTCGGCCGCCGCGGTGAAGATCTCGCGGGTGGACAGCTGGACGGCAGCGTTCTCCGCCGCGAGGTCGTTGCTGATGCCCGTCGAGGTGTCGGTCTGGACCAGCAGCAGCGCCTCGGCGCTCGCGCGGCTGACGCTGCCCGCGGCAGCACCAGCGAGGCCACCGAGGAGGCCCAGCAGCAGGGGGATGACGATCCAGCGGCGGACTGCTGGGACCGCCGAGCGGCTCCAGCGGGAGGGGTGCGTGCTGACCCGTGCGGTCACGGTGAAGCTCCTTGCGTTGTTGAGACCCGTCGGCCGAGGCGTCCGGGGGTGAGACGAAACGATGGGGTGAGCGCGTCAGCTCGAGGGGGGGAGGGGGGTGAGCGTGCGCAGCACCCTGGCGGGTATCCCGCCCACCAGGCTGTCGGAGGGCACGTCCTCCAGCACGACAGCATTCGCCGCCACACTCACGCGGTCGCCGAGGGTGATGGGGCCGAGGACGCAGGCGCCGGCTCCGAGGGTGACGTCGTCCCCGAGCGTGGGCTGTCCACCGAAGGGGCGACGATCACCGATCGTGACGTTCTGGTGCAGCGTCAACCGCTCACCGGCCACCACCTCACCGCCGACGACGATGCCGGTGGTGTGCTTGAGCACCAGCCCGGGACCTATGCTGCTGGTCGGCCGGAGCTCGGCGCCGCTGCTGGACAGCACGCGATCGGCGATGAGCAGCCCCAGGGGGCGTGTCACCGACGTCTGCATCGCCCGCTGCGCCAGTCGGAGAGCGATGACGGCGCGCCACCGAGCGTGGACCGCCAGGCGGAGCAGCACCCGCTGCCTGGTCAGCGGCTGCCCTTCGGCCATCTGGACCAGGTCGGCGCGGATCAGCTCGGTCAGTGTTGCCATGTCGCTCCTGTAGTTGCCGGCCCCGGGTCGTGTCCGCCGAGCCCTGGCTGGACGCCGGCGCTCTTCGCGAAGGAGCCTGGCACACGAGTAGTCGTCGACCGGTCCACCATTGGTTGCCGGAAGCCGCGCGGAGTTCTCGTCAACCACTCTCGGCACCTCGTAGCCATGAACCGACCACGGCCGGCATTTCCCATTCCGCTGACCAGATTAGAGGAATGGTGGGGGCCACGTGGACATCTGGAGACGCCGCCCTGTTCTGTTACCAATCCGGGACCGCTTTCGCGGCCGGCAAGAATCAGCATGCCGCGGGAGGACTGGCTAGCCAAAGACCCCCGGGTTCAAGCGACGACTGGTAGCGTCGACGACTCAGCTGGCCCCCCGCAGCAAGGGCTCCCAGCCGTCGTCCTCCCTGGTCCTCGCGACCGGGGCGCGGGACAGCAGGCATGGTGGGTGTCCGACGTCGGGGCACGCTGACCGGGCTCTTCGGAGACGGGCATCGGCGCCCCCTCGTCCCTGCTATCGAAGCGAGCGTCTCGATGACTGTGCCTCTGACCCCAGCGTCCCCCTCGGTCCACCGGCCGGGGCCGACGGGCAACGGTCGGGATCTCGCGGCGGGCGCTCGGGCGGAGGTGCCCGTCGCCGCCCGTTCCCGGCGGCCGCACCGTGGATGGCTCCTGCTGGGGGTTCCGCTGGTGATCGGGGCTCTCGTGCTCGGGGTCCTCCTGGTGCGCGGCGGTTCCGTTCCACCCGAGCCGGGCACGCTGCCCGCGCTCGCGGGTGGACCGCCGTCGGAGGAGAGAGCCCGACGGCTGCTGGGGCTGGCGCCGTCGGAGCAGCCGTGGCACTCCGGGGCGTGGGCAGCCGGTGGTGTCGCTTCGACAGCTCGCGTCAACGGTTTCGGCGACTGGCGCGGTACCCCGGTCGATGCAGCGACGGTCTACCCGGAGACGCAGACGTGGCAGTCGATCCACGACTCGCGCTGGCACATCGAGACCTTCACCGGCTTCCAGGGGGTCCTCGCCTACGGCCTGCCCATGCTGCCGGACGAGAAGGGCAGTGACGACTTCGCCAGCGTGGTCGCCGGCGACCACGACTGGGTCTACGAGCAGGTGGCGCGCGACCTGGTGGACAGCGGCCGCGGCAACTCGATCGTCAGGATCGGCTGGGAGGCGAACGGGGACTGGTTCCCCTGGAACGCCACGGCTTCGACGGCCGGTGCCTACGTGGCTGCGTACCGGCACGTCGTGGGCGTGCTGCGTGGCATCGCTCCCGACCTGGTCATCGACTTCGACCTGGGTTGCGGGACCGCGCTCCGCGGTCAGCAGGACCGGATGGACGCGTTGACCCTGCTCTACCCGGGAGACGACGCGGTCGACCTGGTCGGCTGCGACTTCTACGACTGGCACAACACCCGCTCGACCGACGAGGCGAGCTGGCAGGCCACGATCCGGCCGGCGGACTCGGTCGGCATCGCCGACGTCGCTGACTTCGCCCGCGCCCACGGCAAGGGGCTGACCTACCCGGAGTGGGGGCTCGCCAGCACCCAGCAGGACGGTGTCGGTGACAACCCGTTCTTCGTCGAGAAGGTGCGGGACTTCTTCGAGGCGAACGCCGACGTCCTCGTGCTCGAGAGCTACTTCAGCGAACCGGAGACGACGCTCGCCAACAGCCTCTGGGACCCCGTGCAGATGCGGAAGTCTGCCGAGCTGTACCGGCGGTTGTGGTGATCACCGGACGTCGTCGGCGGGACGAGCCCACCCTGCGCAGCCTCGCTGCGCCTGCTCAGGAGGACGAGTCGTGACTGCTCCAGGGCCTGCTCGTTGGCTGGTCGTCGCCGACTCCCCGTTCATCCCCGCGACCGGTGGCGGTGAGCGCGAGCACCTCGGCTTCGTCCAGGCGGCGGCAGCCCGAGGGCTGATCGCCGCGCTCATCCTGCCGACCGACGACGACCCCGCGGCCCAGGGACGGGAGGACGACCTCGGTGCCATCCGCCAGCTCGTCGCTCCCGCACCAGTCCTGGTGGTCCCGCGTCGCCGGTCGCTGTGGTCAGCGGCGTCGTGCAAGCCCTACGTGGTCGCGTCCCGGCCGGCGCCGGCCGACCTGGCGGCTCGAGTCCGGGCGGCGGCGCCCGAGGTGGACGCGGTGGTCATCTTCCACTACAAGTCCTCGGGGATCGGAGAACGTCTGGCTCGGGAGCTGGGCCTGCCCACGGTGCTGCGGCAGCACAACCTCGAGGGCCCCTACCACCACGCCCTGGCGGATTCCGCGAGCTTCCCGAGGAGCTGGGCGACGCGTGCGGAGGCCTGGCGAGTCGACCGGGACGAACGAGCGCTGGAGCGGGCCCGCTGGCTGACCGGGATCGCGGACATCTCCGCCTCCGACGCCCGGGTCCGAGCAGCCCGATCACGCGTGCCCGTGGTCCACGTCCCCAGTTTCGCGCTCGGCGACCGGAACCCCTCGGAGCGTCCGTCCTGGGTCAGGCCGGCCGATCCGGTGGTGACCTTCGTCGGCGCCCTCGACGTCGCCACCAACCATGACGCCATCGGCTGGTTCGCCGAACAGGTGTGGCCGGCGGTCCTGGCGGCGGTTCCCGCTGCCCGCTGGCGGGTCGTGGGACGCAAGCCGACCTCGCACGTCCGGAGCGTGGTCGAGGCGACAGCTCGGGCCGAGCTGCACGGCGACGTCGCCGACCCGGTCGAGTACCTGCTGGGCAGCATGGTCGCGGTCAACCCGGCCGTGTCGGGCTCGGGGGTCAACATCAAGCTCGTCGAGTACCTGTCGGTGGGAGTTCCGGTGGTCACCACGGCGCGCGGGATGGCAGGGATCGGGCTGCGGGCTGGGGACGACCTGCTGGTCGCCGACGCGGCGCCGCAGTTCGCCGAGGCGGTCGTGCGGCTGCTCACCTCAGCAGCGGACGCCGAGCGGCTCGGTGCCGCAGGGCAGGAGACCGCCAACCGCATCCTCGACGTCGGAGCCAGCCTGGCGGCCATCTCGTCCCTTCTGCAGGGCGCCGCAGACCCCCCGACGGCGGGTTGACGCGGACCTCCCCAGGGTCTTCGGTCACCGGCCCAGCAGCGACACCAGGAAGCCGATGGCGGCCGGGTAGGCGTCCTTCCGGTTGGCCCGCTTGGCCAGCCCGTGGCCCTCGTCGGGGTAGACCTTGAGCTCGTGCGGGATGCCGCGGGCGGCGAGCGCCTCGACGATCTGCTCCGCCTCCGACAACGGCACCCGGGGGTCGTTGGCGCCGTGGATGACGAACAGCGGCGCGCGCAGCTGGTCGAGGTAGGTCACCGGTGAGGCGCGCACCAGCAGCTCGCGGTCGTGCTCGAGGCTGCCGTACTCCCGCTCCCGGTAGGCGCGTCGGTAGGCCGAGGTGTTCTCCAGGAAGGTGACCAGTGACGAGATGCCGACGATGTCCACCCCGGCCGCCCAGAGGTCGGGCTGCATCGTCACGCCGGCCAGCACCATGTAGCCGCCGTAGGAGCCGCCCCACAGCGCAGCCCGGTCGGCGTCGAGGCCGAGCTCGGGCAGCCAGGCGTGCAGGGCGGCCAGGTCGGCGACCGAGTCCAGCCGCAGGTCGACGTCGTCGAGGCTGTACCAGCGCTTGCCGTAGCCCACCGAGCCGCGGACGTTCGGCACCAGGACCGTGAACCCGCAGCCGGTGAGGGCCTGGACGACCGGGTTGAACATCCGCGTCGACGCCCCCTCGGGGCCGCCGTGCACCAGCACCACCGAGGCCCCCGCCAGCGCCGGGACCGGGGTGGCGGGCGCGTAGACGAAGCAGGGCACCTGCTCCCCGTCGGGCGTCGGCACCCGGTGCGAGGTCGGCTCGACCAGCCCCGCCGGGAGTTCCGTGGGCAGGTCCTCGCGGGCGTCGACCACGGTGCTCACCACGCCGGTGGCCGCGTCGACGGCCAGCAGCGAGCCCGGCGTCGTCGGGCTGGAGACGGTCAGCACGAACCGGGAGGAGTCGGCGGCCCAGGCCACCTCGGCCACCCCGCGCCGGTCCAGGGCCACCGGGCAGCGGAGCGTGCCGTCGGCCTCGTGCACGGCCAGCTCGGTGGCCCCGTCGACCAACCGGCCGACCACCAGGGCCGACCCGTCCGGCGAGGGCCGGACCTGGAGGTCGTGCTCGTCGTCGGCGACCAGGGTGCGCCAGCTCGAGCCGTCGAGGGCGACCCGGACGACGGCGGTGAACTCCCGTCCGGAGTTGGAGGCCAGCACCAGGGCCTCGTCGTCGGGTGTCCAGCCGCCGCAGGCGTGCGAGGCGTGCTCGTCCGGGTCGGTCACCCGGCCCCCACCCACCGCTCGCGGTCCGGCCAGGAAGACCAGGGTGGACGCCGGCCGCAGGCTCAGCGCGGTGACCGCCACCGAGCCGCCGTCGTGGGAGACGACGCTGTCGGTGACGTAGCCGCCGCCGTCCCAGACCGTCTCCTCGTGCCCGGTGTCCCAGGCCCGCACGACGACGTCCATGTCCACGGCGTTGCGCCGGTTGGTGGAGTAGACGAGGTGGTCGGGGGTGACGTCGCGCAGCACGTGCATGGAGGCCGGGTCGTGCACCAGCGGGGTCAGCTGCTCCAGGGTGGCCGGCGTCACGGAGCCGTCGGTGAGGTCCAGCAGCGAGAGCTGCATGTTCTCGTCCCCGCCCTGGTCGTGCTGGACCACGACCTGACGCCGGCCCGGCACGTAGCGCCCGGTGCAGCGCGACGGCAGGTCCGTCAACGGCGTGCGGGTGCCGTCGGGCTCGATCTCGACCAGCTGCAGACTGCCGAGCTCGTCGTGGCCGGCCAGCACCCGGCCGTCCGCGTCGATGTCGAAGGCCTGCCAGGTGCGCAGGTCGAGCAGGGCACCGACGAGGGCGGTGACGGTGTCCGGCGTCGGGCGGGTCGGGGTCTCGGGGGCCACCGCGCCGACCTAACCGGCCAGGGTCAGCTGCACGGTGGCGAAGGAGTGCGCGGGCAGCTCGACCACGAGCGTCCCGTCCTGCAGCCCGACGCCCTCCAGCGGCACCGGCCGGACCGCCTCGGGGGAGTCTGGGGTGTTGTGCGCCCGCAGCTCCGGCGCGGCCAGCACCTGTCCGACCGCGTCGCTCACCCCGGCTCCGCGCAGGTCCAGCGACACCGTCACCGGGCCGTCGGCGTCCAGGTTGGTCAGCGAGATGAGCACTCCGCCGCCCTTGCGGCTGGCCGAGGCCGAGACCAGCTCGACCTGGGTGGCGCCCTCGCCCCGGGAGGGGACGTCGCGCAGGGCCAGCGGCAGCCGGGCGGCGTCGTGGTGGCCCTGGTTCATCGCGAAGACGTGGTAGGTCGGCGTCAGCACCATCGTCTCGCCGTCGGTGAGGATCATCGCCTGCAGCACGTTGACCGTCTGCGCGATGTTGGCCATCACCAGCCGCTCGGCGTGGTCGTGGAAGGCGTCGAAGTGCACGCCGGCGACGAGGGCGTCGCGCAGGGTGTTCTGCTGGAACAGGAATCCGGGGTTGGTCCCCGGCTCGACGTCGAACCAGGTGCCCCACTCGTCCAGGACCAGCCCGACGTTCCGCTCCGGGTCGTAGGCGTCCATCACCGCGGCGTGCCCGGCCAGGATCCCGCGCAGCCGCTGGGCCTCGTGCAGGGTGCGGTAGTACTCCTCGGTGTCGAACTCGGTCGCGCTGCCCTTGTGCTGCCAGGGTCCCGGCACCGTGTAGTAGTGGAAGGACACCGCCTGGTAGATGTTGCCGCCGTGCCGGGGCCCCGAGCGGCCGCCGAGGGAGTGGCCCAGGCCCTTCATCAGCGTCTCGGTCCAGTGGTAGTCGGCGTCGGCCGCGCCGGCGGCGATCCGGTACAGCTTGTTCTCGCCGTGGTTGCGGCTGTAGGTGCCGAACTGGCGGGCCAGGTCGGCGTAGAACTCCGCACGCATGCCGCCGCCGCAGCCCCACGGCTCGTTGCCCAGCCCCCAGAAGGTCACCGGCCACGGCTCGTCGCGGCCGTTCTCCCGGCGCAGCCGCGCCATCGGGCTGTCGTCGGCCCGGGTGAGGTACTCCACCCAGTCGCTGGTCTCGTGGACGGTCCCGCTGCCCACGTTGGCCGAGACGTAGGGCTCGGCGCCGAGCAGCTCGCACAGGGCCATGAACTCGTGGGTGCCGAAGCTGTTGTCCTCGACGACGTCGCCCCAGTGGCTGTTCACCATCGTGGGCCGCGACTCGCGCGGGCCGACGCCGTCGCGCCAGTGGTACTCGTCGGCGAAGCAGCCACCCGGCCAGCGCAGGTTGGGGATGGCCAGCGCCCGGAGCGCCTCGACGACGTCCAGCCGGATGCCGCCCTCGTTCGGGATGGGTGAGTCCTCGCCGACGAAGAAGCCGCCGTAGATGCAGCGGCCGAGGTGCTCGGCGAAGTGGCCGTAGAGGTGCCGGCTGATCGTGGCGCCGGGCAGGTCGAGGTCGAGGACGCCCCGGATCTGACCGGTGGCGGACGCGGCGGTGGGGGACTCCTGGGTGGCGGTCATCGTGCTCCTGCTGAGGGTGGTCGCGGCGGTGCTGACGGTTCAGAGCCTGCCAGCGCGGCTCCGCCGGACCGGTCCCGGGGGGCCCGCCGGCCCTCGCGCCGCACCACCGGTGTCCCTAGTCTGAGGGCGTGACGTGGGAGATCACCGGTGTGCTCTGGTACTGGCGGGGACCGGCGCCCTGGTTCTTCGTCACCGTGCCCGACGAGGAGAGCGTCGACCTGCGGGCAGCCGCCGCGGCCCTCAGCTACGGCTGGGGGATGGTTCCGGTGACCGCGACCGTCGGGGCCACCACCTGGACGACCTCGCTGTGGCCGCAGGAGGAGCGCTACGTCGTCCCCGTCAAGGCCGACGTCCGCCGGGCCGAGGGGCTGGCCGAGGGGGACGTGGTGACGGTGCGGCTGAGCGTGTGAACCGGCGGGGCGGCCGACCACGGCGAGCTCACCCGGTGCGGCGCCGGTGCAGCCAGAGCACGTCCCGGCCGAACGACTCGAGCAGCAGCAGGAGGGCAGCACCCAGCACCAGCGAGGCCACCGACGGCGGGACGAGCGTGCTCGCGGCCAGCAGCAGGGCGACGGCGGAGACGACGGCCACCACCTTGCGCCAGTACCTCGGGGGCAGCGGTGCGCGCAGCCAGGAGAGCCTCCGCCCGGCCAGGACGAACAGGTGGCGCAGGGCGGGGACCAGCAGCACCCAGAGCCCCACGTCACGGGCCACGTGCACGGCGAGGACGAGGACCAGCAAGGCGTCTGCCTCGACGTCGAAGCGGGCCCCGAACGCCGACGCCGTCCCGGTCCGGCGGGCGACCCGGCCGTCCACCCCGTCGAGCACCAGGCCGACCGTGGCCAGGCCGACGAGGGCGCCGGTCGCGGCCGGGTGCACGAAGGCGTCGGCGACCAGGGCGGCGACCCCGCCGGTCAGCACCGTCCGCAGCAGGGTGACCTGGTCCGCCGGACCGAGGCGGTGGCCGGCGCTCCGCTCGAGGCCGCGCGCCAGGGCCAGCGCGGTGGCCGTCCCCACCAGCGCACCGGCGAGCCAGCCAGGCCGACCGAGCCCGACCGTCGATGCCAGCAGCACCAGCAGGGCGGCCTGCCCGGTCAGGCCCAGCAGGGGGCCCCGCCGCACACCCATGGCCACCTCCGCCCGCTTCCCCTGCCACCCGCTACGACGGAGCAGGTGGCGGCGCCGTTCAGGCAGGGCGTCCGGAAGGCCGGTCCACCCCGTCGTCGCCATCCTGTCCCCCGAACAGCCGACGACCTCAGCCGGCGTCGGTCCGCCCTGCGCGGGAACGCCGACGGGGCGCGGGAGCGACCGCCCAGCCGGAGCCCCCGACGCTCGAGCCGGGACCGGTACCGACGGCGCACCCTCGCCGGACCGGGGTGGTCGGAGGCAGACTGGGGGCAGGGCGCGGCTGGGCGCCCGCCACCGAGAGGTCTCTCGTGAACGCTGTGGTGTCCCTGGTCCGGGAACTGGTCGTCGTCCGCTCCACCGTCGCCTGGCACGGGCACGTCGGCCGGGACCCCTTCGCCCGGCTGCAGCTGGCCGAGGGTCGGCGGGACCCGTACCCGCTGTACGAGGAGGTGCGCCGCCGCGGTCCGCTGGTCCCGACCCCGCTGGTCGGCTTCCAGACCGCCAGCCACCGGATCTGCCGCGAGGTGCTCCGCGACCGCGGGTTCGGTGTCCAGTCCGAGGACTCGCTCCGGCCGGCCGACGGCGGGCTGTCGCTCCTGGAGCTCGACCCGCCGGACCACACCCGGCTGCGCCGGCTGGTTGCCCCGTCCTTCACCCCCCGGGCCCTGGCCGGGGCCCGGGCGCGCATCGAGTCGGTCGTCGACGAGCTGCTCGACGACCTGCCGCCGGCCGGCCCGTTCGACCTGGTCACCGCTCTGGCGTCGCCGCTGCCCATCCGGGTGATCACCGACCTGCTGGGCGTCCCCGACGACGACAGCGCGGCCTTCGCCCGCGACGGCGCGACGATCGGCAGCGCGCTGGCCGGCGTGCAGTCTCCTGCCCACGTCTTCCGGCTGATCGAGGCCAACCGCCGGCTGGCTGCGCTGATGGAGCAGGTCTTCGAGGACCACCGCCGCGCGCCGCGCGACGACCTGGTGAGCAGGCTGCTGGCCGCCGAGGGCCAGGAGGCCCGAGCGGACGAGCTCGCCCCGCTCTGCCGGCTGCTGCTGGTGGCCGGCTTCGAGACCACGGTCAACCTCATCGGCAACACCGTGCTGGCCCTGCTCCAGCACCCCGACCAGTGGCAGGAGGTCGTCGACGACCCCTCGCTGGCCGGGGCGGCCGTCGAGGAGACCCTGCGCTGGGACCCGCCGGTGCAGCGGACGTTCCGCGCCCCGCTCGCCGACGTCGAGCTGGCCGGGGTGCCGATCCCGCGCGGGGCCATGCTGATGCTGCTGCTGGCTGGCGCCAACCGGGACCCGGAGGTCTTCGACCAGCCCGACCGCTTCGACCTGCACCGCTACGTCGGGCCCCGGACGCCGGAGGCGGAGCACCTGTCGTTCTCCGCCGGCGTCCACTACTGCATCGGTGCGCCGCTGGCTCGCCTGGAGGCGACGGTCGCCGTCGAGCAGCTGGCCCGGCGCTACCCGAAGCTGCGCCGGGCCGGGCGGCTCCGCCGGCGCAGCGGCGGCACCGTCATCCGCGGCCCGGCGGAGCTCGTCGTCGGTCAGCCCTCCGGGGTGCTGGCCGCCTGAGGGTCGGGGCTGGCGGACGGCTGGCCGCCGGGCAGGCCCGGTGGCGGACCCGCGACCGCCCCCGGGGCACTGCTGGTCTGCACCCGGTTCCGCCGCGCCCACCAGCTGAGCACCACGGCCATCACCACCACGACGGCCATCGGCAGCAGCATGACCGGGCCGCCGGTGCCCGGGCCGCGCTCGAACGCGCCGCTCAGGTCGCCGTAGAGCGCCACCGGCACCAGCAGGAACAGGTTGTTCACGGCGTGCACCAGGACCGGCACCTCGAGCCCGCCGGTCCGCCAGGCCAGCACGCTGAGCGCGGCGCCGAAGGTGAAGTAGTAGACGAGCAGCCACGGGTCGGTGGCCGCGTGGGCCACCATGAACAGGAGGTTGGCCAGCACGCCGCCGACCACCAGGGCCGTCCGCGGGTTGGCGAACCAGGAGCCGGCCGAGCGGGCCAGCAGGCCGCGGGCGCCGTACTCCTCGCCGGCCGCCTGCAGCGGGGTGGTCAGCAGCACCACGACGAGCATCAGCACGGCGTCCTCACTCAGCCGGCCGGACACCTCCTCGGGTGAGAGCAGGAAGGTGATCCCGACGTAGACGAGCCAGACGGGCACCACCACGAGCGCGGCCCGGCCGAACCAGCGCCAGCGGAAGCCGCCGGCCACCGAGCTCAGCCAGCGGGGGCGCTGGCCGAAGAAGGCCCACTGCAGCAGCATCGCCACCGGCGTCAGCAGGGCCAGGCCGAGGTTGTTGGCCAGGAAGAGCATCGGCGTCACGGTGATCCGACCGGCGGCGAGGTCCTCGGTCTGGACCCGGCCGGTGGCCACGTCGACGAGCACCGCCGCCCCGGCGAGCACGACGCTGACCAGCAGGTACGCGAGGACCAGCGTGACGATGGCCAGCAGGCCCTTCCACCAGCGCGCCCGCGGGGTGCGCAGGAAGTGGTGGTACTCGCGCTCCTCGACGGGCAGCGCGCTCGGTGCGGGGGGCGCGGCCGGTGGTGCCGGCGGTACCGGGAACGGGGCGTACCCGGCCGGTGGTGGCCCGGGCTGCGGCAGCCCCGGCGGCGGCGGGGTTCCCGGGTGGTCGGGTGAGGACGGGGCGGGGACGTGCTCGGTCATGGCTCCAGCCTCCCAGCGTCCGGGGTCGGGGCTGCAGTGCGACCCGTCACCGGCTCCGGTGATCCGGTCACGGCCCCGCGCTGACAGATGTCACGACCGGCCGGGCGGGTTAGCCTGACGGCCGACCGAGGGAGCTGATCGGATGGGTGTCCGCCGGAGCGGGCTCGGCGTGCTCGTGGTGAGCCAGCTGCTGGCCGGGGTGGGGGTGGCCAGCGGCGTGGCCGTCGGCGGCCTGCTGGCCGAGCAGCTGTCCGGCACCGTCGTCGTCGCCGGCCTGGCCTCGACCTCCTCGGTGCTGGGGGCCGGGCTGTGGGCGATCCCGCTCGCCCGGTTGGCCGGACGCCGCGGGCGCCGCTGGGGTCTGGGCTGCGGCTACGCGCTGGCCGTCGTCGGCTCGCTGCTGGTGCTCGGCTCAGCGGCGCTGGAGTCGGTGGTCCTGCTCTTCGTCGGCCTGGCGGCTTTCGGGGCGGCCACGGCCGCGGGGCTGCAGGCCCGCTTCGCCGCGGCGGAGCTGACCAGCGCGGCCTACCGCGCCCGCGCCCTGTCCGTCGTGCTGTGGGCCACCACGCTGGGCTCGGTCCTGGGCCCGAACCTCTCCGAGGTGGGCGCCCGGCTGGGCGAGGCGCTGGGCATCGAGCCGCTGACCGGCCCGTACCTGTTCTCCCTCGTCGCCTTCGCCGCGGCCGCCCTGACCATCGCGCTCGGGCTGGCGCCACCGCGAGCCACCGCCGGTCCGACCGGCAACGCTGCCGGTGACGTCGACCCGACGGATCCGGCCAGCACGGACGCGAGCGGTGGGGCGCCGGTCGAGCAGCTCCGCTTCTGGCCGGCCCTCCGGCTGGGCCTGGCGGCCCCGCTGACCCGGCTCGCCGTGGTGGCCATCACCTGCTCGCACACCGTCATGGTGGGCGTGATGGTGATGACGCCGGTGCACATGAACCACCTCGGCTTCTCCCTCGACCTGGTGGGCCTGGTGATCAGCATCCACATCTTCGGGATGTACGGCGCGAGCCCGGTGATGGGCTGGCTCGCCGACCGGATCTCCGCGGTCGGCGTGCTGCTGGTCGGGGTGGCCGTCCTCGCCGTGGCCCTGGTGCTGGCGGCGCTCGCCGACGAGCCGAGCATGCTGCTCATCTCGCTGGCGCTGGGCCTGCTGGGACTGGGCTGGTCGGCGGGGATGGTCGGCGGCTCGCTGCTGCTGGCGGAGTCGGTCGTCCCCGAGGCCAAGGTCTCGGTGCAGGGCGCGACCGACGCGGTCATGAACGTGGCGGCCGCCGCCTCCTCGGCGGTGTCCGGACTGGTGCTGGGCTGGGCGGGCTACCCGGGCCTGGCGGTCGTCGCCGCCGTCGTGCTGGTCCCGATGGCGGTCCTCAGCCTGCGGACCGCCCTCCGACCGCCCGCCGACCCGGGTGCACCGGGGTCTGCCCTGGCGAGCGCCGGACCTGACCGCTCGACGCTCTGACGCCGCGGACTCAGTCCCGCTGGAAGTGGAAGAGCACGACCGACGGCTGGTCCCAGGCCGACCGGGCGGCCTCCGGCACCCAGCCCAGCAGGGTCCACGGCCAGTCCCGCCACGGCCCGATCTCGCGCGCCGGCTCCGGCAGCGGGTCGGTCGGCTCGGCGGCGTGCGGCTGCTCGTCGAAGCCGCGGAGGGTGAAGCCGGCGGCGAGTCCGGCGCGCAGGAAGCTCCCGACGCCGTGCCGGCGGTTGACCGCCATCTGCGGCTGCCCGTCGGGCCCCTCGGCCTTGACCACCGAGCCCCGCCGCACCAGCTCGGGGTGGACGTCGGAGATGAGGAGGTGGCCGCCGGGGCGCAGCACCCGGGCGAACTCGACCAGCACCGGGTCGAGGTCGTCGACGTGGGTCAGGGCCAGACCCGTCACCGCGAGGTCGACCGCCGCCGCGGCCAGGGGCAGCCGGTGCAGGTCGCCGAGCAGCAGCTCGGCCTCCGGGGCGCGGCGCCGTGCCCGCTCGAGCATGGCGGGGGACCGGTCCACCCCCAGCACCCGGTGGCCCCGGGCCAGCAGCGGCGGGATCAGCCGGCCGGTGCCGCAGGCGGCGTCCAGCGCGGTGCCGACGGGCAGCCCCGCCCACAGCGCCTCCAGGACCGGCGCGTCCAGGTCGAACAGCCCGTTGCCCGGGTCGTCGTAGCTGGTCGCCCACTGCTGGTAGGCCTCGACCGTGGCGCCCGGCTCCACCAGCACGCCCGGGTGCCCGGCGAGCTCGGGGTTGGCCAGCAGCCGCCGGACCTCCTCCAGCCGGGCCTCGACGAAGGCCCGGTCGTGGTCACCCGCCCAGGCCCGCAGCAGGGCGAGGCCCTCCATCGCCACCAGGTAGGCCAGGGGGTGCTGGTAGATCACCGGCGGAACGCTAACGGGCCCGGTGCGACCAGGCCCAGCCCTTTCCCCGGCGTCAGTGCAGGCCGGACACCCAGGCCAGCGCCTGCCGGGCGTTGCGCCGCCGCTGCTCGTAGCGGGCGCCCAGCACCAGGAGCAGCAGGCCCACCAGCCCGAAGGACAGCCAGCGGGGCAGGCCGACGGCGTAGGGGGCCAGCTGGGACACCGCGACGACGGCCAGCGCGACAGCCCCGACCACCAGCGCTGCCTGCCAGCGCAGCCGGACGCCGAGCAGCAGGACCGCGGCGCCCGCCGTCAGCACCAGCAGCGGCCGGGTCAGCGACGGGTCGTCGACGCTGGCCACGGCCGAGGGCAGCAGCCCCACGCCGAGTGCCGGCCCGACGGTGAGCCAGGAGGGCGCCGAGGGGTCGCGCCGCAGCCGGACCAGCCCGACCCCGCCGACCAGCGCCGCGAGCGGCAGCGAGTAGGCCTCGACCGTCGCGACGTCGCGGTCCAGCAGCAGGGTCCAGACCGCGGCGGAGCAGAGCAGGGACGCCAGGACCGCGGCCCACCCCCGTCGGGGGAGCAGCCCGTAGCCGGCGCAGGTCAGACCGGCGACCGCCAGCAGGCTGGCCACCAGCACGGCGGGTTCGTCCGTCCTCGCAGCCTGCCCGAGCGCGGCGACCACGGCGACGGCCCAGGCCCCCGCCAGCACCGCCTCCTCGGGGTGACCCCGCCGCCCGCCGGCCAGCACCGCGGCGGCGGCGGAGAGCACCACGAGCACGACCGCGCTCACCGTCCTCCCGGCGGGCGCGACGGCGACGCCGGCGGCGAGCAGGACGAGGGCTGCGGCGTACCCGGTGGCCCCGCTGCGCAGGCGTGCGGAGCGGCCGGCGAGGAGGGTGGCTGCGACCCCGACCAGCGTCAGGGCCCCGGCCAGCGCCCCGCCGAGCAGGGTCGGGCCCGGGCGGTCGTCCTCGAGGTGCCGGAACCCGGTCAGGGCGAGAGCCGCGGCGGCCAGCAGGTGCACCCCCAGCAGGACCACCCCGCCGACGCCGGGGACCAGCGGACGCCGGGTGAGGGCCAGCAGCCCGGCGGTCACGGCGGCCGACGCGGCCAGGGCGGCCGAGGCGAGACCGGGCGGGTCGGTCGGCCGGGTCAGTCCGGCCAGCGTCAGGGCCGCGACGAGCAGGGCGCTGTGACCCAGCACCGGGTGCCGGACCCGGTCCAGGCCGCCTCCCAGCCCGGCGCGGGCGGCGGCGCCGACGCAGGCCGCCACGGCGACCAGCGCCGTCAGCCCGCCCACGCCGAGCAGCCGGTCGTCCAGCACCGGCTCCGCCGCAGCCGCCCAGGTCAGCAGCAGGTACCCGACCGCGACCACCCGCAGGGCGACCCGCGTGGCGGACCGGCGGACCAGCCGGTCGGCGGCGAGCACGGCTGCCGCCGTGGCCAGCAGGAAGACCAGGGCCACCGTCGTCGCGGTGAGGTCAGCGGCAGCGACGCTGAGCAGCGGGACCGCGCCGGCGGCCAGCGCGGAGGACAGCGGGAACGCGACCAGCGTCGGGGCCCGCCAGGCGCACAGCCCGCAGGCGAGGGCGAGCAGCGCCGCGGCGCCGGCGGCGTACCCGGTCGCGTCCAGCCGACCGAGCCCGGCCAGGTCGAGGGTGTGGGCGGCGGTGAGGTCCGCCACGGCGAGCCCGACGGCCACCACGGCCAACGTCTCGGCCGTCGCCGTCAGGCCGCGCCGGGCGAGCACCAGGGCCGACGTGGCCGCGACCGCGGTCAGCACCGCCATCACCGCCACCTGCCCGGCGACCCCGATCGCCGACCAGGCCACGGCGAGGAAGACCACGGCGGCGGTCAGCACCAGCAGGGCGCCGACGCCGAGCAGCACCTGCTGGCCGGACCAGCCGGTCCCGGTTCCCACCCGGACCACCGCGGGAGGGGCCGGGGCGGTCCCCGGCGGGAGCGGGGCGACGACGGGAGGCTGGACCGCGCCGGCGCGGCCCAGGCGCAGCCGGTGGATCAGCTCGGCCCGGTGGCGCTGCAGCGCGAGCAGCTGCTGGTCGGTCCGCCACAGGTCGGCGGCGAGCGGCCCGCTCAGCGGCAGTGCGCAGGCCGGGCAGACCGGGACGGCGTGCGGCAGGGGCGACCCGCAGGACGGGCAGCGGAGCGGTTCGGGCATCGGATCTCCTGCCGCCGGCGGGGTGCCGGTGCCGTCATCATGGCCCCTGGACCGGCCAACCGCAGGACGCTGCTGCGCTGCGCCGTGAGTTCACGGCACAGCGCAGCACCATCTCCTCGACCCACCAACGCTGGTCCCCGGCTCAGTGGCCTTGAGACGTCCAGCCCTCGCCGCACGGACCGCCGTCGGGGGACTCGGCGATCCGCACCTCCCGGCCGTCGGGGTCCAGCAGGGGCAGGTAGAAGCTTGCGACCTCGACGCTGGCCCGGGGCACGTAGTGGAAGATCAGCGACCGGCGGAACCGGTCCGCCGTCGTGTTCGGCCGGGAGCCGTGCACCAGGCTGCCGTGGAAGAACAGCACGTCCCCGGCCCGCATCTCGGTCTGCAGCCGGACCGCACCCTCGGGCACCGGGACGGTGTTGCCGGTGAACGACTCCTCGGGGTCGGCGTCCTCGGGGCAGAGGATCTGGATCTGGTGGGAGCCGGGGATGACCACCAGACCGCCGTTCTCACCGTCGCAGTCGTCGACGGCGATCCAGGCGGCGATGCAGGTCTCCGGGTGGGCCTGGAGGAAGAGGTTGTCCTGGTGCAGGGCCTGGCCGCGGGCCCCCGGAGGCTTGAAGTAGAACATCGACTGGGCGCCCAGCGCCGGCCCCACGAGCTGCTCCACGACGGCGATGATCCGCGGGTCGGTCATCAGCCGCCGGGCCAGCCGGCCCACCTCGAGCTCGGTGCGCCGGTGCGGGTGGATCACCCGGGGGTAGCGGCGGAGGACGTCCCCCTCGGGCAGCCCGTCGTCGAAGCCGAGCGACACGTCGGCCTCGATGTGCGTCGTGAAGGTCTGGCGGACGTCCTCGACCTCTGCGGCCGTGAGCACGCCGGGGACCAGCACCACCCCGTCGCGCTGGTAGGACTCGGCGAGGGCGCCGGGGGCGGTGAGCAGAGCGGTCATGGCTCCAGCCTCGGTCGAGATGCACCTGCCGCACCAGGGTCGCACCGGTCGCGGGGATGGGACATCCTGCTGCCATGCCTGAGGAGTCCGCGACGCCCACCGTCCCCCGGGTGCTGACCGGCGCCTTCGCCGAGGGTCCGGGGTACGCCACCTGGCGGAGCCGGGGGACGAGCGACTGGCTGGTGGTGCACACCGTCGGCGGCCGGGGTCGCTTCGGGGCGACGGACGGCCGCTCGCTGCTGGTCGACCGCGGTGACCTGGTGCTGCTCCGGCCGGGGGTGCGGCACGACTACGGCACCGCCCCGGGCGCCGACGGCTGGGACCTGCAGTGGGCGCACGTGCACCCGCGGGCCGAGTGGGCGCCGCTGCTCGACTGGCCGGAGGTGCTGCCCGGGGTCCGCCGGCTGCGACTGGCCGGCGAGGTCGCCCACCGGGTGCGGGAGGCCTTCGGCCGGGCGACGGTGCTCGGCCACGGCGGGCTGGTGCAGGCCGAGCTGTTCGAGCTGAACGCCCTGGAGACGGCGCTGCTGTGGGCCGCCACCCAGCTACCCGGTCCCCGTCCGCTCGACCCGCGGCTGATCGGCGTCCTCGAGGACGTCGGGGCCCGGCTGGCCGAACCGCTCACCGTGGCGGACCTCGCCCGCCGGGCGGGGCTGTCGCCCTCGCGCCTCACCCACCTGTTCACCGACCAGCTCGGCGTCTCGCCGATGCGGTTCGTGGAGCGGCAGCGCATGCAGGCCGCGCGGCAGCTGCTGGAGCTGACGTCGCGGCCGGTGGCCGAGGTGGCCCGCGCCGTCGGCTACGACGACCCGCTCTACTTCTCCACCCGCTTCCGGCGGCACACCGGCTGCTCCCCGACGGCGCACCGGGCCCGGTCCACCGGGGCGGCGTCGTCGGGCTGAACCGGACCGATGAGGTTGGCTGGAGCCCGTGCAGGACGTCCTGGCCGGGTTCACCACCATCGCGGTCGTCATCGCGGTCGGGTTCCTGCTCGCCCACACCCGGATCCTCGACGTGGACAGCCAGGGGATGCTCGCCCGGCTGGCCTTCTACGTGGCCAGCCCGGCGCTGATGGTGACGGTGCTCGGCCGCACCGACGTCTCCCAGCTGTTCTCGGCCAACCTCGTCGCCTCCCTCGGCAGCGTGCTGGTCACGGCGACCACCGCGGTCCTGCTGGCCCGGCTGGTCTGGCGCCGGACGGCGAGCGACACCGTCATCGCCGCCTTCAGCGCCTCCTACGTCAACGCCGGCAACCTCGGCCTGCCGATCGCCGCCTACGTGCTGGGCGACGTCGCGCTCATCGCGCCGATGCTGCTCGCTCAGCTGATGGTGCTGCAGCCGCTGGGCCTGGCGGTGCTGGACTCCACCGTGCACGTCGCCGACCCCGGCCAGTCCCGGGGCCGACGCCTGCTCGGCCGGATCGGGCAGCCGCTCCGCAACCCGCTGATGCTCGGCTCCCTCGCCGGGCTGCTGCTGTCGGTGACCGGGCTGACCCTGCCGCGGGTGGTGCTCGACCCGCTGACCCTGATCGGCGGCATGGCGGTGCCGGCGATGCTGATCGCCTACGGCATCTCGCTGCGGCTCGGTCCGCGACCGGGCGCCGGGGAGCCGGCCGTCCAGATCGGCACCCTCGTCGCCCTCAAGCTGGTGCTGCAGCCCGTCGTCGCCTACCTGGTCGGCCGGTTCGCCGTCGGCCTGGACGGGCTCGACCTGCTGGCGGTGACGGTGGTGGCCGCCCTGCCGACGGCGCAGAACGTCTTCACCCACGCGGTCCGCTACCGCCGCGCCGAGATCCTCGCCCGCGACTCCATCTTCATCTCCACCCTCCTCTCGGTCCCGGTGCTGCTGGTCATCGCGGCGGTGCTGGGCTGAGCGGCGCCGGCGTCATCGCCGGCCCGCCAACCGCCCCAGCCGGGCCGACCCTCCGGTCCAGGCCGGTATCGTGCGGGCGAACTGGAGGACTTCGACGATGAGGTGACCTGCTCATGGACCGACGTCAGTTCGTGTCGACGGGGGGGCCACGGCCGCCGCCACCGCGGCCGCGACCACCCTGCTGGGTCAGGAGTCGGCGCACGCCAGCCCGACCTCCGACCCGTCCGCCCCACCCCCGGACCGGGTCGACGACCGGTTCCTCGACATCTTGACCCGGGTCAACGACCTGCAGGTCCCGGCCACACTCGCGGCGTACCGCGAGCAGATCGGCACGCTGACGAGCCCGCGCACCCTCGCCCTGGGCGCGCTCCGGCTGGTCAGCGGCTACGCCAACCCTCGCGGGCAGAACTTCCACCGCGCGTCGCTGCTCGAGCCGCTGGACGCCCTGCTGGCCGCCCTCGCCGAGCGCCAGAACCCCAGCGGCCTCTACGACATCGGCAACCTGGACAGCCCGCCCGACACCTCCTTCGTGGTCAGCGACCTGGGCCTCGGCTACGACCTGCTGCGGCGCGACGACCAGCCGGCGACGGTCCGCGCGCGCACGGCCTACGCCGCCATCATGCGGAGGTCCGCCCCTGCCCTGGTGGAGGGAGGTGTGCACACCCCGAACCACCGGTGGGAGATCTGCAAGGCGTTGGCGCACCTGCACCACCTGTGGCCGAGCCGGCGGCTCCGGGCCCGGATCGAGGACTGGCTGGGCGAGGGCATCGACCAGGACCGCGACGGCGAGTACAGCGAGCGCAGCCCGATCTACGCCTCCGAGGTCACCAACCGGTCCCTGCTCACCGTCGCCCGACTCGTGGGCAGGCCCCGGCTCCTCGACCCTGTCCGCCGCAACCTCGAGCTGACGCTCCACCGGCTGGAGGACAACGGGGACGTCGAGACGGTGCAGTCGCGTCGCCAGGACCAGAACGGCACCCAGCCGGCGTGGAAGTACCTGATGCAGTTCCGCGAGCTCGCGCTGGTCGACGACGACGAGCGGTTCGCGGCGGCTGCCCAGCAGGCCCTCGAGCGGGTCGAGGAGGATCCAGCCGTCCACGTGACGCCCTGGTTCTCGGCCGGCGACTTCCTGGCCGAGGCGCTGCTGCACCCCGACCTGACCGCCGTGCTGCCCGGCCCCGGGCAGGTGCCCCGCCGGTACGTGCGGTTCTCCCGGGGCTCGCAGCTGGTCCGGATCCGCCGTGACGAGGTGAGCGCCACCATCTTCGGCGGCACCGACTGGCACGACCGCCGCGAGGACTCGAGGGGGCGGCCCACCTCGATCCGGGAGATCGCCTCCGGGCTGTCCACGAGCCCGACGTTCTTCAAGCTCCGCAAGGGCGCGGCGATCCTGGACTCGGTCCGGATGTCCCCGCGGTTCTTCAGCACCGGGCACTTCCGCAGCGACGGCGTCGTCGCCACCCGGGGCGGCTGGCGGCTGCACGACCGCGTCGAGGTGCCGTACCACCTGCCGCTGCCCGAGCGGTTCCGTCGACGCGACGGCAACTACGACCTCGGCTCCGAGGGACGGTTCTACGCCGAGATGGACTTCCACCGGCGCCCGAAGCAGTACCAGGTGCTGGAGTCGACCGTGCTGGTCCGGCGCACCAGCAGCGGCGGTTTCACGCTCGACTTCGACGTGGACGGTCCCGCCACCTCGCTGACCATCGAGCTCTGCTTCCGCAGCGGCGGCACGCTGACCGGGGTCGAGCGGGCGGCCGGGGACGGCAACTTCCAGCTGGTCGAGGGCGAGGGTGCCTATGCCGTCGGCGACGACACCATCACCTTCGGACCCGGCCACGGCAGCGGCCCGCGGCAACCGGTCGCCATGGACCCGGGCGAGAAGTACACCTACCTCGGCGGCAACCTGACCCCGCAGGGACAGCGCGTCCACATCACCGGCGAGGTGCCGTTCCGCTACACCCTCCGCCTCACCTGAGCGGGGGGCGGTCCCGGGCACGCGTAGGTTGCAGGGGATGTCTGCGGAAGAGCCCCGGAAGCCCCGGAAGCCTCGGAAGGATGCCGAGCAGAACGCCGAGCGCGTGATCGCCGCCGCACTGCGCGCCGGTCTGGCCGAGGGCAAGTTCGTCCCGCTGGCGCAGATCGCGGCGGAGGCGGGGGTCGGGATCGGCACGCTGTACCGCCGCTACCCCAACCGGGAGGCGCTGCTGGAGGCGATGGCGGTGCGCGCCTACCGCCTCATCCTGGCCGAGGCCGAGGACGCCCTGGCCTCAGGGGAGACCGGCCTGGACGCCATCGGGCGGTTCCTGCGCCAGTCGTTCGTGCACCGTGACGAGCTCGTGCTCCCCCTGCACGGCGCGCCCATGACGGAGGGGACCGAGTCCGCCCGGCTGCGGCAGCGGATGCAGCAGACCATGGCCGCCATCGTCGAGCGCGGCCACCGCGACGGCACGGTGCGCCGTGACGTCGACGGTGGCACGGTCGTCCGGTTCGGGGCGATGCTCGCGCAGCCGATGTCGAACGTCCCCCACTGGGAAGGCATCGCCGAGGCCCAGCGGGCGGTGTTCCTGCGCGGCATCGCGACCGACGACGCTGGACCGCGCTGACGGCGGGGTAGCGCTGCGCCTCGAACCAGGACCTGGAGGTGCTGACGCCCGGGACGAGCCGGCGGGTGCCGGCGAAGTCCGCCTGGTCGGGCGGGAACCGGGTGCCGTCCGGCCTTGCTGTCCGGTGGCGCCCATGACGCCGATCGGTGGGCCCTCGGAGGAGGTCACCGCGCGGTCTTCGGGCTGTCGGGAGAAAAGCGGACGAAATCGTCCGCCTTGGGCATAGTCTGGGCGCATGCCGCTGCCGTGCCGTCCGCCCTGCCCGACGACGAGCGCCGGCCGGCTCGCGCGGCCGCGGGCGCCGCGGACCCCGAGCTCCGCCTCCGGGGATCCCGGCTGCTCGCCCTGGCGCCGGCACGACCGACGCCACGTGACCCGGGCTGTTGCCCCTGTGCTCCGGACCCCGGAGCGACGACCCATCGACACGAGAAGAGGTTGACCATGAGAGCAGTGCGGTTCCACGAGCACGGCGACCCGGACGTCCTGCGGTACGAGGAGGTGGAGCAGCCCGTCCCGGCGGCCGGGCAGGTGCGCCTCCGGGTGGCGGCGACCTCGTTCAACGGCGTCGACGCCACCATCCGTGCGGGCGCCATGCGCGGCCCCATCCCGGTCCAGCTGCCGCACACCCCGGGCATCGACGTCGCCGGCACGGTCGACGCGCTCGGGCCGGGGGTGAGCGGGTTCGGCGTCGGCGACGCGGTGATCGGCTTCCTGCCGATGGGCGACGACGGCGCTGCGGCCGAGTACGTCCTGGCCCCGGCGGAGATCCTGACCGCCGCCCCCTCGAGCATCCCGCTGGCCGATGCCGCGGCCCTGCCGAGCGTCGGCCTCACCGCGTGGCAGGCACTCTTCGACCACGGCCGGCTCGCCCCCGGGCAGCGCGTGCTGGTCAACGGTGCCGGAGGGGCGGTCGGCGGCTACGCCGTGCAGCTGGCGAAGGACGCCGGTGCCCACGTCATCGCCACGGCCAGCCCGCGCAGCTCCGAGCGGGTCCGGGCGGCCGGCGCCGACGAGGTCGTCGACCACACCAGGACCGCGGTCACCACCGCGGTCACCGAGCCGGTCGACCTCGTCCTCAACCTGGCCCCGGTCGCCCCGGAGGAGCTGACCGCGCTGCTGAGCCTGGTCCGTCCCGGCGGCGCGCTGGTCAGCACGACGGTCTGGATGCCGGCCCCCAGCGACGACGAGCGCGGTGTGCGCGGCGTCGACCTCTTCGTCCGCAGCGACGCCGCGCAGCTGGCGCGGCTGGGAGGGATGGTCGACCAGGGTGACCTGCACGTCGACGTCGCCGAGCGGGTGCCGCTGGACCAGCTGCCCGAGGTGCACGTCCGGGCGGGTGCCGGCTCCATCTCGGGGAAGGTCGTCGTCCTCGCCCCGACGGCCTGACCTCTGGTGCTCGACCGCGAGCGCCGAGAAGAGGTTCCGCGGCCGAACGCTCCGCGGACCGGGAGGACCTCCTCCTCGACGCTGCGGCAGGCGTCAGCGGCGTCGGCCCCGACCGGTGCCGTGATGCCGTCCGAGGGCCGGGGTGGCGCTCGGTAGGGTCCGAGCATGCCCGAAACCCCGATGCCCCCGCGCGTGCTCGACCTGCTCCGCCGACCGAACCCCTCGGTGATGGCCACCGTCGCCGCCGACGGCCGCCCGGTGACGGTGGCGACCTGGTACCTGCTGGAGGAGGACGGCCGGGTCCTGCTCGGCCTGGACGCCACCCGGGCGCGGCTGAAGCACCTCCGCCGTGACCCGCGGGTCTCGCTGACCGTGCTGGCCGCCGACGACTGGTACACCCACGTCAGCCTGCAGGGGAGGGTCGGACCGGTGACCGAGGACGTCGGGCTGGCCGAGATCGACAAGCTGTCGACGCACTACCTCGGCACCCCCTACCCCGACCGGGAGAGCCCGCGGGTGGCCACCCGGCTGCACGTCGAGCGCTGGCACGCCTGGGGCTCGCTGCGGGAGGAGCAGCCGGGCTGAGCGCGCCCGGCGTCAGTTCGACCACCCGTCCGAGCAGGAGGACGCTGTGACCGCCGCACCCGAGGTCGTCCCCGCCCTGCCGGGGCGCCACCGTGCAGCGCACCCGGACCAGCGTGGCCGGCTGCGGCCGCCGGGCCCGGCCACCTCCCCCCTCTGGCTGGTGCAGCGCGTACCCGCCGGCTGAGCGGTCCGGGCGACTACTGCCCGATGCGGCCGTCGATGCACTCACGCAGCAGGTCGGCGTGCCCGCAGTGCCGGGCGTACTCCTCGATCAGGTGGACCACGACGTCACGGAACGGCAGCGGGACCCCGTGGTGCTCCGCCGTGGTCGCCAGGTCGGGCGTCGCGGCGAAGAACTCCTCGGCGAAGGCCACCTCGGCCCGCCAGGCCGCCCAGGCCTCAGCGACGACCTCGTCGTCGGGGCGTGCGCCGTCGAAGTCCTCGTCGGGCGACGCGTCGGTCCAGTAGAGCGGCAGGGCGTCCTGCCCGGCCATCGTGCGGCGGAACCAGGTGCGCTCCACCTCGGCCATGTGCCGGACCAGCCCGAGCAGCGACATCGTCGACGGCGGCACCGACCGGCGGGCCAGCTGCTCGGCGTCGAGGTCGGCGCACTTCATCTCCAGGGTGAGCCGGTAGCGGCGCAGGTAGTCGGCGAGGACGCTCCGCTCGTCGGTACCGTCCGCCCCCCTCTCGCGGGGGTCGTCCTCCTCGTCCACCCACAGGTCAGAGCGCCCGGTGGCCTGCGTCCAGCGCTGCGGCGACGCGTCCACGGCTGGTCCGAGATCCCGCGGTCTCAGTGGTGGTGCGCCAGGTAGGCGCCCGCGCACTCGTTGCCGGCGTCCACCAACCAGCGCAGCTGCTCGACGTCGTCGCGCTCGGCGGCCATCTGGGCCAGCCGGTCACCCGCATCCTGGTGGCCGGCGTCCACCAGCCAGCGGAGCTGGTCCACGTCGCCCCGCTCGGCCGCCAGGGAGGTCAACCGCCGGGCGGCGCTGTCGTGGCCGGCGTCGACCAGCTCGCGCAGCTGGCCCACGTCGCCGCGCTCGACCGCCAGGGCCGCGAGCCGGTCGGCCGCGTCCTCGTTCCCGGCGTCGACCAGGCGACGCAGCTTCTCGCTGTCCATGGGACGCAGCGTAGGGCTCTTCGCGTCAGGCCGACAGTGCACGTTCCGACGTCGTCCTCGGCGAGTCAGCTCAGAAGGAGGCGATGACCTCGGGGCTGGTGGAGGGCCGCGCCGAGCCTCCGGGCGGCTCCACGGTGACCGCGACGGCGACGGCTCGGGTGACCCCGGTGGTCAGCCAGACCCGGTGCCGGTCGGCGGAGCGGAAGACCGGCCCCGCGACCATCGCACCGGACCGGTCCTGGGTCCAGAGCTGGTAGCGGTGGTCGGGGTCGAGGACCGGCAGCTCGGCGCCGACCAGCAGCGCCCGGTCCTGCCGGCGGGAGACCACCAGCGTGACCGGGTGACCGCCGGCCAGCACGGCCCGGTGGACGGTGGTGTCCTCAGCGGTCATCAGCTGGCTCTCCCGCTCGGTCTGCACGAGCTCGAGGCGGTGCTGCTGGCCCTGTCCGAGCACGACGCCCCCGAGGGCCAGGACCAGGGCCAGGGCGGCGGCGAGGGCGAGGACCAGAGGTCTCGCGGGGGACCGAGGAGGAGCCGCGGACGCCGTCCCGGCGGCCTCCGGGACGACCGGGGCCGAGGACGGCGTGCTGGGCGGGGGAGGGAGGGGGCGGTACCGGCGGATGCTGCTGAGGACCCGGATGCGGAGCCCGGGAGGCGGGGTGCGGCTGGTCAGCCTGCTGAGCTCGGCCGCCGTTTCCCGCAGCTCGCGGACCTCGACCTGGCAGGCCCGGCAGTGCCGGAGGTGCCGCTCGAACTCGGCGTGCTCGGCGGCGCCGAGGCCGTGGACGACGTAGCTGCCGGCGGCGCCGTGGATGTCGCTCACGAAGCGCCCCTGTCGGTGGCGGTCTGGCCCGTCGTCGGCCGGCCCGCGGGCTCAGCCCCCGACCCGACCATCACCCCGGGTCCGCTGCGGGACCCGGGGAGACGGGGTGGCGGTCAGGAGGCGGGCAGCAGAACCGTATCGATGATGTAGACGGTGGCGTTGGCGGTCTGCACGTTGCCGCAGACGACCTTGGCGTCGCCGTTGACGGTGAAGTCCTCGCCCGAGCCCTCGACCGTGACGCCCTGCTCCTCGTTGAGGGTGTCGTGCTCGCCGGCCAGGGTCATCGGCGTGAGCTTCTCGCCCACGACGTGCCCGGTGAGGATCGCGGTCAGCATCTTCTTGTCAGCGAGGACCTTGGTGAGGGTGTCCTTGTCGATCTTGGCGAAGGCGTCGTTGGTGGGGGCGAAGACGGTGACGTTCTCGGCGTTGTTCAGCGTGTCGACCAGGCCGGCCTCCTTGACCGCGGTCACCAGGGTGCTGAGCAGCGGGTTGTTGCTGGCGGCGGTGGCGACGGGGTCGGAGCTCATGCCGTCGAAGGAGCCCTTGCCGCTCTCGGGGACGGAGGCGCAGCCGGGGCCGAAGGGGGCGTCGGCGGTGGAGGCGCTCATCGAGGGCGAGGCGCTCATCGAGGGGGAGGCCATCGGGCTGGAGGCGCTCATCGAGGGCGCCGAGGAGCCGGTCTCACCGGCCGGGGTGGCGGACTCGGCGCCACAGGCGGCGACGCTCAGCGGCAGGGCGAGCGCGGCGGCGGCGATGGCGAAGCGGGCGAAGCGGGACGACTTGGGCATGATGACAATTCCTCCGGGAGATCGGTGGCGGACCATGCGGCCCGTCACCAAGGCTTCGGCACCGGCTCGGCAGCGGATTGGTCGCCCGCCATTTCTCCGTCCGCGCCGCGGCTGCTGGTCAGTGCGCGCCGCCCACCGCTCTTCTGCTCGGTGGTCAGGGGAGACGCCCGCGCGTGCGTTCCTCGTCCGGCGGCATCCGGATGCTCCTCGCGGCTGAAATCCGCGACTCAGGCGGGTGGATCGGAGATGTCCGAGAAAGGACACGAAATGGTCTCGATTTCCCGCTTTCCCCGTCCCTCCGGCTCCACCGGCGTCAGCAAGAAGGGGGACGGGCTCTCAGCGTGCGGGGTGCTCGGCCGCGAGCCGCTCCGCCAGCTGGGCGGCCAGCCGGTCCATCTGGCGGACGTGTGCGGCGTCCCCGTCGGTCTGCACCACGGCAGGTCCGACCCCGTCGGTGATGACGGCCACCGCGTAGCCGTCCACGATCCCCAGCTGCCGGGTGACCCGGTCGTCCCGCAGCCAGCCGCCCTTGTAGGCGCTCGCCCCGATGGTGCCCAGCCCCCACGCGTGCTCCTCGATCGGCTGCATCGACTCCAGCAGGTAGTCACTGGCGGCGGGGGACACGACGTCGCCGGAAGCCAGGGCGGCCACGAAGCGCACCTGCTCGCGGACGCTCCAGCTCATCAGCCCCTCGTAGCGGTCCGGCGCGGTGGTGCTCCGGTCACCGACCGAGCGGAGCACGGCGGTCATGGCGCGGGCGGGACGGCCCGGGATCGCCGCGCGGAGCTCAGCCACGGCGTCCCCGTCGGAGCGGCTCAGCGCCCGCTCCACCAGTCCTCGTTGCGTGCTGGTCAGGCGGTCGGGGCGCCCGTCCACCACCGTGTCGAGGAAGGCGGCCACCACCAGCACCTTCGAGGTGGACCACGCCTCGGCGCTGGCCACCCGGCCCTCCACGGTGACGTCGGTCGGGTCGTCGAGCGGAGCGAAGGCCACGGCGTTGCGCTGGTCGCCGACCCAGCTCGGCGGCCCCGGGCGCGGGCTCGGCGTGGGCGTCGGCCCGGGGCTCCGGACCGGGGCCGTCGGGGTGGCCGTCGAGGGCGGGGACGGCGGGACGACGCTGGTGCTGCCGGGTGCGTCGGGGGCCCGCACCGGGGCCGACTCTGCGGCGCAGCCCACCAGCACGAGGGTGACGGCGAACGCGGCCGCCGTCAGCAGGGGTCCCGCGGCGCTCTGCACGTCCCGAGCCTAGACACCGGGCGGTGGCGGGGCGGGTCCTCCTGACGCCGGGTCCGCCTCCGGCCGGCCGAGCTCGTGCCGCAGGTCGTCCAGGGCGACGGCGTCACTCGCGCTGCCGACGTGCGGTCCCGCGAACCAGGCGGCGTACTGCTGGATCTCGTCCAGCCGCCACTCCAGGTCGAACAGCTCCACCATCGACGGGTCGGCCGGCGCCGGGTGACCGCGGTCGAGCAGGGGTCGCAGGTCCCGCTCGGCCGGGGCCAGCGCCACCGACTCCCAGTCGACGAGCCAGCGGCGGCCGGCCTCGACGAGCTGGTTGGCTTCGTGCGGCTCGCCGTGCGTCACCACCCACGGCCGGTCGAGGGCCGCGACGGCCAGGGCGTGGTAGCGCGCGGTCCACCGCCCGACGTCCTCCAGCCGGGCCCGCAGCGCCGTGCGGGCGGTCTCGCCGTGCGGTCCGGCTGACCAGGGCACGGTGCAGGCGGTCCGGAGCTGCTCGGCCAACGCCGGCGGGACGACCGGCCGCCAGCGCGGCGTCCCGGGCGGTGGGTCGACCGCGTGCAGCCGGCTGAGCAGGGCCGCGGTGGCCGGCCCGTCCAGCGCGTCCGGCGTCCGCGCCCGGGACCACGGGGTGAGCGAGAGGGCGTACCGGCCGAGGGGGACGGTGCAGCGGCCGGACCGGGTGGGCACCGGCGCGAGCACCAGGTCGAGGGTGCCGGCCAGGGCGACCGCGGTGCGGTAGGCGTCCTCCAGGGTGTCGCGGGAGTGCCGGGCGCCCACGGTGTCGAGGGTGGCGAAGTGGGTGCGGACGCCCGCCGTCGACACCGCCCAGTGGTGGGCCCCGAAGCCGAGCGGCAGGTGCTGCACGGCGTCGGCCCGGATCAGCCACCCGGCACGGACCGCGGTCAGCACGGTCTCGTCCAGCACGTCCAGCGGGCGCTCCCTCACCGTCGTCCTCCGCCTCTGCTCGCCGCGTTCCCCGCGGCCATCCTGCCGCCGTACAGTGCTGATCCTGACCGCTGCTCCTGGCCGCGGAGGAAACGAGGTCTCGATGACGCCCCTCGCACCCGCGGCCGGCCGGCGCCGCCCCTCCCGTGTCCCCTTCTCCCAGGCCTTCGCCGCGGTGCTGTCCGCGCTGGCGCTGGCCACGGCCTGCACCGCCACGGCGCCGGCGCCAGCCCCGGAGGGCCCGGCCAGCAGCCAGGCCGCCGCCGCCAGCACCTTCACCAACCCGGTCCTCGGCCAGGGCGCCGACCCCTTCGTCACCGTGGTGGACGGCACGTACTGGTCGATCCAGTCCTCCGGCACCGGCGTCACCCTGAGCTCGGCCGACTCACTGGCCACCCTCGGCGCCGCGGAGCCCGAGACCATCTTCTCCGGCGGTGACGAGGACAGCCCTTGCTGCGAGTGGTGGGCGCCGGAGCTGCACGAGATCGACGGCCGCTGGTACGTCTACGTGGCCGCCGACGACGGCGACAACGTGAACCACCGCACCTACGTCCTCGAGGCCGACACCGTCGAGGGCCCGTACTCCTTCGCCGGCCGGCTGGAGCTGCCCGGCAACCGGTGGGCGATCGACGCCACCGTGTTCACCGCAGGAGAGACCCGCTACGTCTCCTGGTCGGGCTGGCCGGGCAAGGCCAACGGGCAGCAGAACCTGTACCTGGCCGAGCTGGCCAGCCCGACGACGGTGCGCGGCGAGGCGGTCGTGATCTCCGAGCCGCGGCTGGACTGGGAGACCCGGGCGGGCACGGTCGGCGTCCTGGTCAACGAGGGGCCTGCCGCCCTGGTCCGGCAGGGGAAGGTGTTCCTCACCTACTCCGGCTCGGGGTGCTGGACCCCGGACTACGCGATCGGCCTGCTCACCGCCGACGAGGACGCCGACCTGCTGGACCCGGACAGCTGGACCAAGGACCCCGAGCCGCTGTTCGCCGCCAGCGAGGAGGAGGAGCAGTACGGCACTGGGCACCACAGCTTCTTCACCTCACCCGACGGCAGCCAGACCTGGTTCGCCTACCACGCGGTGACCAGCCCCGAGGGCAGCTGCGGGGAGGACCGGGAGGTCTCCGTGCAGCCGCTCGGCGAGGGGCCGGGCGGCCGGCCCGAGTTCGGCGTCCCCTCCGGGCGGACGACCGAGATCCCGCTGCCCGCCGGCGACCCCGGCGCCTGAGCTCCGCCCGGCCCCTCAGGCCGCGACGAGCCGACGCCCGCCGTCGGCACCTGCGGACTCGCGGTACAGCGCGGCGGCGTCCCGGAACGCGGCCAGCGCGTAGCCCGGCACGGTCAGCCCCTGTTCGGCGGCCCCGAGCAGCTGCGTCTCCACCCGGACGATGTCGCGGACGTTCCGCTCCAGGTCCTCGTCGATGCCGAGCTCGACGAGGACGCTGCCGAACCCGGTGCGCTGCTCGCGGGTCTTCGCGCCGACCAGGCCGAAGGACTTCGAGCGCAGGAAGCGGGCGAGCTGCAGCTGCCACGGGGCGAGGGCGCCCGACTGGACCAGCTCCATCGCGCTCAGCCGGTAGAAGGCGAAGTGGCCGGGCTCTTGGACCTTGATGGCGTCGACGATGGTGGTCTTCACCGCGTCCTCGCCCATCTCGGCCAGCCCGTCCGACATCGCCTGGTAGGCGAGCATCGCCGACCGCTCCGTCGCGGCGCCGGTGAGGTAGTACATCAGCCGGATGACCTCGTGCACGGCCGGGATGTGCGCGAGGGCGCCGAGCACCCGGATGCGCGGCGGCACGCCGTCGACGTCGGGCTCGGTCGGCGGCATCCCGAGCTGCTGGCCGAGGGTGTCGAGCAGGATGCCGTGGTGCTCCTCCTGCGGTCCCCAGACGTCGGCGTAGAACAGCCGGTCGGTCTCGCTGACCCCGGGCAGCAGCACGGCCAGCTCCAGCACGTTGCGCTCGACCTCCATCTCGACCCGCGCCATGTACGCCAGCGGCCCGGCGAAGCGCTCGCGCACCGCCACGGCGTTCCGGAGGCGGTAGTCGGCGCCGGCGAGGTCGACGGGAGGGTGCAGGGCGCCCAGGCGCTCGACGTGGGCGTGGATCCGGGCGGGGTCGACGGTCGGGGTGGTCATGGTGAGTCCAGTTCTTCGAAGGGTGCGTGCACGCAGAGTTCGGCGCGGGCGGCTCTGCGGTTCGGTCACACCTGCGTCACGGTGCTGCCGCGCCCTCCAAGTCCGTTGCGCGGACCGGAATGGATCGCCGAATCCCTAGCGTTACGGTCTGGTACCGACGACCGATTCCGTCCGCTGCCGCCCGCGCGCAGAGGCAGCACGTCGACCTGGGAGGGGGCAGCGACGATGAGCACGACGAGCACCGAGCAGGTCGACGCACCCTCGCTGGCCGGTCGGCAGGTGGGTCGGCGGCTCCGCGCCGATCCCGGCGCCGTCGTCGGGGCGGTCGTCGTCCTCGCCTTCGTGCTGGTCGCCGCCCTGGCCCCGCTCGTGGTGCGGCTGTCCGGCCACAACCCCTACGACTACGACCTGGACGCCCTGACCAGCACCGGGGCACCGGCCGGCGCCCTCGGCGGGATCAGCGCCGACCACTGGTTCGGCGTCGAGCCGCTGACCGGCCGTGACCTGTTCGCCATCGTCGTCTACGGCGCCCGGACCTCGATCCTGGTCGGGCTGCTCGCCACCGTCGTCTCGGTGCTGCTCGGGGTCGTGGTCGGCCTGCTGGCCGGTTACTCCGGCGGCTGGGCCGACCGGCTGCTCAGCCGGGCCACCGACGTGGTCTTCGGCTTCCCGAGCCTCATCTTCATGATCGCGCTGGGCGCGATCATCCCCAGCTGGCTTCCCCGGTCGGCCCTCATCGTGCTGGTGATCGGCTTCTTCGGCTGGCCGCCGATCGCGCGGGTGGTCCGCGGGCAGACGCTGCTGCTCAAGGAGCGCAACTACGTCGTCGCCTCACGCGCCGCCGGCGCCGGTGCCGGCCACGTGATGCTCCGGCAGATCCTGCCCAACCTGGCCGCGACCATCATCGTCTTCACCACCATCTCCATCCCAGGCAAGATCGGCGCAGAGGCCGCGCTGTCGTTCCTCGGGGTCGGCGTCCCGCCCCCCACCCCGGCCTGGGGCCGCTCGATCGGCGACGCCATCAGCTGGGTGCAGACCGACCCGATGTTCCTGGTCTTCCCCGGAGCCGCGTTGTTCCTGGTCACCTTGGCCTTCAACCTCTTCGGGGACGGGCTCCGCGACGCCCTCGACCCCCGGTCGGCGAGCCTGCGCCGATGAGCATGCCGTCCACCGGCTCCGGGACCGGCACCATCCCCGCCACCGAGCACGCCCCGTCCCCGAGGACGGTGCGGGCGGGCGGCTACCTGCGCTTCCTCGGCGGCCGGCTGCTCGGCATGGTCGCCGTGCTGCTGGTGATCGCACTGATCAGCTACGCCATCTTCTACCTGCTGCCGGCCAACCCGGCCCAGCTCTCCTGCGGCCGGCCCTGCACCCCCGACCGGCTGGCGCAGGCGGAGTCGTTCATGGGCTACGACCAGTCGTGGTGGCGCCAGTTCGGGGCGTTCCTCGGCGGCCTGGTCGCCGGCCGCACCTTCGGCACCGGGACCGCGGCCATCGAGTGCGCCGCCCCTTGCTTCGGCTACTCCTTCCGGCTCAACCAGCCGGTCACCGAGCTGATCCTCGACCGCGCCCCGGTGACCTTCTCGATCGCCCTCGGGGCGGCCGTCCTGTGGCTGCTGATCGGGGTGGTGACCGGGGTGGTGTCGGCGCTCAAGCGCGGGACGCTCACCGACCGGGTGCTGATGACGGGTGCGGTGGCGGGCGTCTCCGCCCCGGCCTACCTGGTGGGGCTGCTCGGCATCCTGCTGTTCGGCTTCACCCTCAACATGGTCCCGGTCTCCGGCTACGTCCCGCTGACCGAGAGCCCGGTGGACTGGGCCTGGCACCTGGTGCTGCCGTGGCTGGTGCTGGCCTTCCTCAACGCCGCGCTCTACACCCGGCTGACCCGCGGCGAGATGCTCGAGGTCATGGGCGAGGACTACATCCGCACCGCCCGGGCCAAGGGCCTGGGTGAGGGCCGGGTCGTCCGCCACCACGCCCTGCGCAACGTGCTGATCCCGGTCGCCACCGTCTTCGGCCTCGACCTCGGCGGCCTGCTGGGCGGCGCCGTGATCACCGAGAAGGTGTTCTCGATGCCGGGGCTGGGCGCCCTGCTGCTCGACGCCGTCGGCAACCTCGACCTGCAGGTGCTGGTCGGCGTCACCTTGTTCTCGGCCTTCGTGATCGTCGTGGCGAACTTCCTCGTCGACCTCACCTACGGCCTGCTGGACCCGCGGGTGAAGACCCGCTCCGGCTGACCGTCCAGCCTCCCCGTCCCTCCGCTCCCCACCCGCACCACAGAAGAGGACCCATCGAGATGAAGCGCGCGACCACCGTCGGCGCCCTGCTGGCGGCGACCACCCTGCTGCTCGCCGGCTGCAACGCGAACCCGACCACCCCGAGCACCAGCGGCTCCAGCGCGCCGGTGACCCGGGGTGGTGACCTGACCATCCTCACCGCCCAGACCGAGCTGAGCTTCGACCCCGCCAAGAGCCAGAGCCTGGCCATCACCTCCCTCGGCCTGGTCGAGCGCCGGCTGACCACCTGGGACATCACGCCGGGGCAGGAGGCCAGGTACGTCCCCGACCTGGCCACCGACACCGGCACCCCCAGCAACGGCGGGAAGACCTGGACCTACACGCTCAAGGACGGGCTGGCCTTCGACGACGGCACCCCGATCACCAGCGCCGACGTCAAGTACGGTCTCGAGCGCTCGTTCGCGGCCGAGCTGTCCGGCGGTCTCGGCTACCACAAGTCGCTGCTCGCCGGTGCCGAGGACTACGCCGGGCCCTACGACGGGGAGGAGCTCGACTCCATCCAGACCCCGGACGACAAGACGATCGTCTTCGAGCTGAACACCCCGTACGGCGACTGGCCCTGGGTCGCGTCGACGCCGGCGTTCTCGCCCGTCCCGAAGGCCAAGGACACCGAGCCGGCCACCTACGGCGAGAAGCCGGCCGCGTCGGGCCCCTACACGGTCGAGTCCTACTCCCAGGGCGTCGCGCTGAAGATGGTCCGCAACCCCGAGTGGGACCAGGCCACCGACCCGGTGCGCACCGCCGGCCCGGACACCATCACGTTCAAGATGAGCCAGGACGCGACCGTCGCGGCGCAGGCCCTGATCGCCGACAGCGGTGAGGCGCAGACCTCCTTCGGTGCCCAGTTCGTGCCGCCGGCCCAGCTGGCCCAGGCCCAGAACAACCCGTCGGCCGGGAGCCGGCTGGTCACCTCCGAGCCGGGGGCGCTGGCCTACCTGGCCTTCAACACCCAGCGCGGGGACCTCGAGGACGTGGAGGTCCGCCAGGCCCTGCAGTACGCCGTGGACCGGCAAGCCTTCCTCGTCGCCTCCGGCGGGGAGATCGCCGGCACCACCGCGACGACGCTGATCACCCCCGGCATCCCGGGGCGCGAGGAGTACGACCTCTACCCGGCCCCCGCCTCCGGTGACGTGGACAAGGCCAAGCAGCTGCTGGCCGATGCCGGCCACGCCGACGACCTGGACCTCACCCTGGTCACCGAGAACGACACCGTCTCCCTGGCCCAGGCCCAGGCCCTGCAGCAGGGCTTCGAGAAGGCCGGCGTCACGGTCACCCTGGAGCCGCTGGACGCCAACACCCTCACCGAGCGGGTGACCGGCAGCTCCGGGGACTACGACCTCTACATCGGCAGCTGGCAGCCGGACTTCCCGAGCCCGAACGGCAACATCCAGCCGCTGTTCGACTCCAGCCAGATCGGCGGTGGGGGCTACAACATCTCCCGCTACGAGAACGCCGACGTCGACGCGGCGATCGCCGCGGCGACGGGTGAGGTCGACCAGGCCGCGGCCGGCTCCCAGTGGGCGGCGATCGACCGGGCGATCATGGAGGACGCGCCGGTGGTCCCGCTCACCTACACGAAGAACTCGTTCCTGCACGGCTCCAAGGTGCAGAACTTCGTGATCGGGGCGTTCCCGGCCTACCCGAACTACCTGAAGGTCACCCTCGCCCCGTGACCGAGCACCGACCGACCGGGGCGGCCGCCCGGCCCGCGCTGACCGCGCCCGTGCTGACGGTGGAGGGCATCACCGTCGCGTTCGCGGCCACCGGCGCGCGCCGGCCCGGTCCGCCCCGGGAGGTCGTGCACGGCATCGGCTTCCGCCTCGAGCGCGGCCGCGTGCTGGCGCTGGTGGGGGAGTCGGGCTCCGGCAAGAGCGTCAGCGCGATGGCCCTGCTCTCCCTGCTGCCCCGCAACGCCCGCGTGGGCGGGTCGGCTGTCCTGACCGAAGACGAGGGGACTCCCGAGGAGCTCATCGGCACGTCGCCGGAGCGGTTGCGGGCGGTCCGCGGGCGCCGGGTGGCGGCCATCTTCCAGGAGCCGATGAGCGCCTTGAACCCGGTCTTCCGGATCGGTGAGCAGATCGCGGAGGCGGTGCTGGTCCACCAGCCGCACCTGGGCGTGGACGCCACCCGCACCCGGGTCCTGGAGCTGCTGGAGCAGGTCGCGGTGCGGGAGCCGCGGCGGATCGCCCGGGCCCACCCCCACGAGGTGTCCGGCGGCCAGCTGCAGCGGGCGATGATCGCGATGGCCCTCAGCAACGACCCGGCCGTGCTGATCGCCGACGAGCCCACCACCGCGCTCGACGTCACCGTGCAGGCCGGCATCCTCGGCCTGCTGCGGGACCTGACCGACCGGCGGGGCACCGCGGTGCTGCTGATCACCCACGACATGGGGGTCGTCGCCGACATCGCCGACGAGGTCGCCGTGATGCGCGAGGGCCGGATCGTGGAGAGCGCGCCGGCCGGCCGGCTCTTCGCCGCCCCGCAGGCCGCCTACACCCAGGCGCTGCTGCGGGCCGTGCCCCGGATCACCGCGGTCGACGAGCCACGTCCACTGAGCGACCCCCGCTCCCTGAGCGACCCCCGCTCCCTGAGCGACCCCCGTTCCCTGAGCGACCCCCGTTCCCTGAGCGACCCCCGTTCCCTGAGCGACCCCCGTTCCCTGAGCGACCCCCGTTCCCTGAGCGACCCCCGGTCCCTGAGCCTGTCGAAGGGCCCGTCGACGAGCTCGGGGAACGATGCGGCCGCCGAGCTGCGGGACGCGACCGTGGTCTACGGCGGTCGCGGCGGCGAGCTGCGGGCGGTCGACCAGGTGTCGCTGACCGTCGCGCCCGGAGAGTTCCTCGGCGTGGTCGGGGAGTCCGGCTCGGGCAAGTCCACCATCGGCCGGGCGCTCGCCGGGCTGGTGCCGGTCCGCTCGGGCCAGGCGTGGCTGGCCGGGGTCGAGCTGTCCGGGGCCTCGCGGGCGGAGCTGCGGCGCGCCCGCTCCCGCCTGGGCATCGTCTTCCAGGACCCGGCGTCCAGCCTCAACCCGCGGCACAGCATCGGCCGGAGCATCGCCGAGCCGCTGGTGCTGCACGGCACCACGGACGCGAGCGTCCGGCGGGCCCGGGTGGAGGAGCTGCTGGACCGGGTGCGGCTGGGCCGCGAGCTGGCCGGCCGGCTGCCGCACGAGCTGTCCGGGGGCCAGCGCCAGCGGGTCGCGCTGGCCCGCGCCCTGGTCGACCGGCCGGCGCTGCTGATCGCCGACGAGCCGACCAGCGCCCTCGACGTCTCGGTCCAGGCCACCGTGCTGGAGCTGCTCGCCGAGCTGCAGCGCGACCTCGGCTTCGCCTGCCTGTTCATCAGCCACGACCTCGCCGTGGTGTCCGCGGTCACCAGCCGGGTGGCCGTCCTCTACGACGGCCGGGTGGTGGAGACCGGGCCCTCCGCCGAGGTGCTGCGCGCCCCGCGCGACCCCTACAGCCGGCGGCTGCTGGCCGCCGTCCCCGTGGCCGACCCCGTCGAGCAGCGGGAGCGGCGCCGGGCCTGGCTCGAGCTGGAGCCCGCTCCGCGCTGACCCGCCCCCCCGACTTGTCAGACGTGGCCGGGGTCCTGGCCCCCGCAGCGTCTGACAGGTCGGCGCCGGGCGCCGCTACCGTGGCCGGGTGACGACCTTCGCCCTGATCGGCAGCGGCTTCCGGGCGCGGATGTTCCTCGACGTCGCCCGCGTCCTGGGCACCGTCCGCTGCGTGGGGGCGGTGGTGCGCACGCCGCGCAGCCTCGAGGTGCCGACCTTCCCCTCCCTGGACGCCTGCGTCGAGGCCGTCCGCCCCGACTTCGTGCTGACCGCCACCCCGTGGACGGTCACCCCGGTCGCGGTGGCCGAGGCCGTCGGCCGGGGCCTGCCGGTGCTGGCCGAGACCCCGCCGGCGCCGGACCTGGCGGCGATGCGGGCGCTGTGGTCGGCGGTCGGGGACTCCGGGCTGGTCCAGGTCGCCGAGCAGTACCTGATGATGCCGGCCCACGCGGCCCGGGCCGCCGTCGTCGCCAGCGGGGTGATCGGCACCCCCACCTCGGTGCACGTCTCCTCGACCCAGCAGTACCACGCCGTCTCGCTCGCGCGCGGCTTCCTGGCCGCCGGCCGCGGCCCGGTGACCGCCCGGGCGAGCCGGTTCACGGCGCCGCTGGTCAGCCCGCTCGGCCGCCAGGGCTGGACCGATGACGAGCAGGAGCACGCGGTGGTCACCACGCTCGCCACCCTCGACCTCGGCGCGGGCCGCTCTGCCCTCTACGACTTCACCGAGCAGCAGACGCGCAACCAGCTGCGGTTCCGACGGCTGCTGGTCCGTGGCTCGGCCGGCGAGCTCAGCGACGACGAGGTGGTCCGGATGACCGGCCCCCGCACCCTGGTCCGCATCCCGCTGGTCCGCCGCCAGACCGGTCACGACCTCGACCTCGTCGGGTACGACACCGAGCACATCACCTTCGACTCGGCGGTGGTCTACCGCAACCCCTACGTCGGTCGGCGGTGGATGGACGAGGAGATCGCCGTGGCCACCCTGCTGGAGCGGACCGCAGCCTGGGTCCGGGGCGAGGGCCCGGAGCCCTACCCGCTCGCCGACGGGCTGCACGACCACCAGGTGGCCCTGGCGGTGGAGGAGTCCGCCGACCGGGACGTGCCGGTGCAGACGACGCCCGAGGACTGGTCGACCACGACCTGACCGGCTGGGCAGGACGGGTGCCGGGGCGCGGGCGGCGGGTCGTCAGACCGTCCCGGCGGCGTAGCCGCGGGCCTGGGCCTCGTACAACCGGCGGTAGGTCCCGCCCGCGGTGAGCAGGGCGTCGTGGGTGCCGTGCTCGACCAGGCGGCCACCGTCGAGCACGAGGATGAGGTCGGTCATCGTCACGGTGGAGAAGCGGTGGGACACCAGGACGGTGATGGCGCCGTTGTCGGCCGCGAGCGCCCGCGCCCGGGCGGCGAAGGCGACGAACAGATCGTGCTCGGACTGCGGGTCGAGGGCGGCGGTCGGCTCGTCGAGCACCAGGATCGCGGGGTGCTGCTTGAACAGGCCGCGGGCCAGGGCGAGCCGCTGCCACTGGCCCTGGGACAGCTGGGCCCCGTCGAAGGACGCACCCAGCTGGGTCTCCCAGCCCTCAGCCATCCGCGCCACGACGGGAGCCGCCCCGCCGGCGTGGGCGGCCTCGTCGAGCTCGGCGGGGTCCTCCGCCCGCTCCAGGTCGGCGACGCCGACCACCTCCCGAGCGCGCAGCTCGAGGGTGGCGTAGTCCTGGAACGCCCCGGCGGTGGCGCCGGTCAACGCTCCCGGCGCGACGGGCTCGCCGTCGACCAGCAGCCGGCCAGACGTCGGCTCGAGCAGCCCGGTGAGCAGCTTGGCGATGGTGGTCTTGCCCGCGCCGTTGACCCCGACGATCCCGAGGACCGTGCCGGCGGGCACCACGATCGACACGTCCTCGAGGCTGGGCCGGTCCCGCCCCGGATAGGTGTAGCTCACCTGCTCGAGGGTGAGGTCGTCGTCGATGCGGGCCAGTGGGGCGGCGGCGCCGGCCATGTCCGCGGTCCGGTCGCGGATCCAGGCGTAGTGGTCGGTGACCCGTCCGGCGTCGGCGACCTGGACGCGGAAGCTCAGCACGTCCATGATCTGCTGGGCCAGGAACACCGCGAGCCCGGCCACCACGCCGACGTCGCCGACGGTCGCCGCCCCGGTCCGGGTCAGCTCGACCGTCCACCAGACCGCGCCGGCCGCGCCGGTGCCGTAGATGAGCCAGCCGAGGCTGGTGAGGACGACTGCCTGACCCCGGGCCCGCAGCTCGTGGGCGGCCATCTCGTCCCACAGGGCCCGGGCCCGGGCGTCGAGCTGGGGCGCTGAGCCGGCGACCAGGATCTCGCGGAGCGGGCCGGCCCCCGTAGCCACGGCGGTCAGCTGCTCGTCGAGCCGGAGCAGCTCGGAGTTCTTGTCGACGGCCTGGATGTAGAGGTTCCCGGCCCGGCCCGCGAGCAGGATCGGCGGCACCGACAGCAGGGCCAGACCGACCAGGAGCGGGTGGATGCGGCCGAGCACGGAGAGCGACACCGCCACCGAGACCAGCGAGGACAGCATGAGGGCGCCCGCCCAGACGGTGTGGGCCAGCGCCGGGGTGCGTCGCACGACCACCGAGAGCCGGTCGAGGAAGACGGGGTCCTGGAGGTGCTCGATGGTGGCCGGCCGGGTCGTCCAGGTGAGCAGGTCGTCGATGAGGACCAGCTCGACGGCTTCGGCGATGTCGCGCTGCAGGGTGAGGAGCACCCGGTGGGCGATGACCGTCAGCGCCACGAACAGGGATCCGACGACCAGCACTCCGAGCACGGTGGCGTCCAGGCCCTGCGGGGCCCGTTCGATCAGCGCACCCTGCACCAGCGCGAGGACCGTGGCTGCCACCGCGTCGACGAGCATGATCACCACGACGACGGTGGTGGCGACGGGCCGGGTCCGGAAGCACAGCCCGAAGATGCGCAGCATGAGCGCGAGCCGGGTCCGCGCGGCGTGCAGTCTCACCGTGTCTCCGTCTGGGCGAACCGGCTCGCCTGCAGGGCGAACATGCGGGCGTAGGCGCCGCCGAGCTCGAGCAGGGCGGCGTGGCTGCCCTCCTCGGTGATCCGCCCGCCGTCGAGCAGCACGATCCGGTCGGCCGCCCGCACGGTGGACAGCCGGTGGGAGACCAGGACGATGGTTGTGCCGCTCAGGGTGCGGACCACCCGGTCGTAGAAGTCCGCCTCCTGACCCGCGTCGAGGTGGGCGGTCGGCTCGTCCATGATCAGCAGGCGACGGCCGTGGCGCACGCCGTAGATCGCCCGCGCCAGCGCCACCTTCTGCCACTGGCCGCCGGAGAGGTCGACGCCGCCGTCGAACAGCGCCGACAGCGGGGTGCCCAGGCCGGCCGGGAGCGTCGCGGCCAGGTCGCCCGCTCCGGCCAGGGCGAGGGCCTCGGTGATGCCGGCCGGGTCGTCGGTGCCGGGCGCTGACAGCGTCACGTTGTCGGCGAGGGGGAGCGGGTAGCGGACGAAGTCCTGGAAGAGCACGGCGACGTCGGACCGCGCTGGGATGCAGGCCCGGCCCGCGGTCGGGAGGTCCAGCCCGGCGAGCAGCTTCATCAGCGTGGTCTTGCCCGCCCCGTTGGGGCCGACCACGGCGACCACCTCCCCTGGGCTGATCGCCAGCCTCAGGTCGGTCAGGACGGGAGGGCCGTCGCCGTAGCGGAAGCCGACCTCCTCGAGCACGATCTGGTCGGAGGTCAGCGCCGGGGTGGACGGGAGTGGCTGCTCCTGCAGCCGGGTCCGCACCCTGTCGAGCGAGGCGTTCAGCGCCCCTCCCAAGGCGACGTGCCAGCCCAGCTGTCCGTCTCCGGCCATGCCGAGCAGCCCCAGACCGGCGACGACGTACCGGGCGAGGTCGGCGGAGGTGATGGCACCCGTGGACGCCGACCACGCCGGGACGCCCAGCACCAGGCAACCGCCCAGCAGGGCCATGGCCGCGGGCAGCAGCTGGCTGCGCAGCAGCGTCCGGTGAGCCCTCCACCGCGGGACCAGGTACGCCTCCGCCTCCGCCCGGCGGCGCTCGGCGATCCAGCGACCCATCCCGAAGACGCGGACCTCCTTCGCGACGGCGTCGCCGGTGCCGAGACCGGTCCAGTAAGCGGTCCGGCGTTGCCCGCGCGCGCCGTCGCTCTCGGTCCCGGCCTCCTGCTGCCAGGTCCGCTGGAGGACCATTCGCGTGGCCAGCATCGCGGCGACGGCCGCCGCAGCGAAGAGGGGGGACAGCGGGACCAGGACGGCAGCCGCGGCCACGATGCCGATGACGTCGAACCAGCGGCCCAGGCCCGCCCAGGCGGCGGTGCCGATCGACTGCTCGTAGCCCCGTGCGCCGCCGGTCGCCATCACCTGGGCGACGTCGTCGCGGAAGCCCGGGTCCTCGAGCAGGTCCGCAGAGGCGGCGGAGCCGAGCAGCAGCCGGATCTCCGAGCGGACCGATCCGTCGACGGCCCGCGCCACCTGCAGGCGGACCAGCCAGAGGGCGTGGCCGACCGACTCGCCCAGCCACAGCGCGACCACGAAGACCGCGAGGGCGAACGCCGTGGAGGTGCCCGGAGCCGCCCCGACCTGGGCGACGACGAGGCCGGTACCCCAGGCCGAGACCGGGACCAGCGCCGCGCGGAGAGCCTGGAGCACGAGCAGGAGCGCCAGCACCGGCCGGCCCGCAGCCCGCAACCCTGACCAGAGCGCCGGCCCGCGTGCCGTCATGCCGCTCCTCCTGCCTGAGCGAGCCGTGATGGCGGCCGCGTCGCCGTGCGCGGAGCGTACCAACGACACGGCCGGTGGCCGAGGTCATTTCCTGCCGACCGCTCAGCGCTCCGCCGCGCTCCCCGCGTGGACCCGGTAACGGCCGGGCACGAGCCTGGACCGCTGGTCTGCGCGTGCTGCACGATCCAGTCACGGCTGGATACAGATTTCGATGTATCGTCAGAGGGTGCTGGTCTCCACCTCCACCGACGCGCTGACCCGTTTCGGCCACGCCCTGTCCGACCCCACCCGGACCCAGGTGCTGCTGAGGCTGCGGGAGGGCCCGGCCCACCCGGCCGAGCTCGCCGATCTGCTCGGCGTCACCCGTCAGTCCATGTCGAACCACCTGGGCTGCCTGCGCGGCTGCGGCCTGGTCGTCGCCGTGCCGGAGGGGCGCCGGACCCGCTACGAGCTGACCGACCCCCGGATCGCGCACGCCCTGGCCGACCTGCTCGAGCTCGTGCTGGTGGTCGACCCGCACTGCTGCGGCGGCGAGGACCCCGACCCCACCCCGCACCGGTCGACGGAGCGGGCGTGACCGGGCTGGCGCTGGGTCCGTCGACGAGCAGGCGCGCCGTCCTGGCGCGACGGGTCCGGTGGTTCGTGGCCGCCACCATCACCTACAACGTGGTGGAGGCCGTCGTGGCGCTGGCCGCCGGCACCGCGGCCTCCTCCGCCGCGCTGGTCGCCTTCGGCCTGGACTCCGTCGTCGAGGTGGCGTCAGCGGCCGCGGTGGCCTGGCAGTTCGCCGGCCGCGAGCCCCAGGATCGGGAGCGGACGGCCCTGCGGGTGATCGCGGTGTCCTTCTTCGGCCTCGCCGCGTTCGTCGCCGCCGACGCGGTCCGGTCGCTGGTGGGCTCCGCTGCGGCCGAGCACTCCACCGTCGGGCTGGTGCTGGCGGCGGTCAGCCTCGCCGTGATGCCCCTGCTGTCCGCCGGGCAGCGCCGGGCCGGCCGCGAGCTCGGCTCGCGGTCGGCCGTGGCCGACTCCAAGCAGACCCTGCTCTGCAGCTACCTGTCCGCGGTCCTCCTGCTCGGCCTCGCGCTCAACAGCCTGTTCGGCTGGTCCTGGGCCGACCCTGTCGCCGCGCTCGTCATCGCCGCCGTCGCCGTCCGGGAAGGACTCGACGCGTGGCGGGGCGACCACTGCTGCGGCCCCGTCGCCGCACCGCCCTCCGTGGGCGGCACGAGCGGGCGCTGCGGGTGCGGTCCGAGCTGCGCCGGCGGCTGCTGACCGCAGCGGACCGACCCTCCGGCCGGCCACGTTGCAGCCGGTACCGCCCTCAGAAACTCACCCCAGATCGCGACCGGCCGCCCGGCTGAGCGTGCGAGGTTCTCACCTCGATGGTCTGGAGTGAGTTCTGAGGGCGGCTTCTCGTGGCCCCGACCTCCGGCTCCATGACGTCACACTCTCTTGACGTGACGCCATGATGACGCCATAATGGAGTCATGGAACTGTCACCGTATGTCGAGTCGGTGCGCCGCGGTGTCTCCGACACCGCCGCCCTCGCCGACGAGCACACCCGCCAGGTCGCCGAGCGGCTCGGCGCCGGCGTCGAGTCCGCCACCCGGCTGGCCCTGATGCAGGCGCTGGCTGACGCCGCTGGGGAGATCAGCGTCGAGCTGGCTCCCGGCTCCGTCGACCTGCGGATGCAGGGCGCCGAGCCCACCTTCGTCGTCACCCTGCCGCCCAGCGCGGCGCAGGCCGTCACCGTGCTCGAGCCCCCGGACGAGCCCGCGACGGAGGACCCGCTGACCGCCGACGCCGACGAGCAGCAGGCGCGGGTCAGCCTGCGGCTCCCGCAGTCGGTGAAGGAGAAGGTGGACGAGTACGCCGACGTCGAGGGCGTCTCCACCAACACCTGGCTGCTGCACCGGGTCCTCGAGGCCCTGGCCGACCGCACCCGCGGCGGCCGCGGCCGCAGCCAGGGCTGGGGGATCAACATCGGCCACGACGGGGTGCGGCTCAACGTGCCGCCGTCGGTGCCCGTCCCCCCGGTGCCGCCGTCGCCGCCCTTCCGCGGCCCGACCACCGAGGAGAGCAGCCGGTCAGGGCGGGAGCGCCCCGACGCCGGCCGGGTCCCTGACCCTGGTCGGCGCGGCCCTCGCGATGGCGACTCCGGCCCCGTCCAGGGCTGGGTCCGGTGAGGACCTTCCGCGCGCCCGGCGTCGAGCAGGTCCAGCTCCAGGTCGGGTCCGGCACCGTCACCGTCCTGGCCAGCGAGGACGACGCCGTGCACGGCGAGGTCGACGCCGGCGGCGAGGAGCAGGAGGGCCGCGTCCAGGTCGAGACCTTCGGCCTCGAGCTGCGGGTGACGGTGCCACCGACCACCGGTTGGTCCTCCGCCGGGTCGCGGATCCGGCTGCGGGTGCCGGTCGGCACCGACCTGACCCTGGTCAGCGGGTCCGGCGACCTCACGGCCGACGTCCGGCTGGGCCGGGTGTCCGCGCGCAGCGGCAGCGGCGACCTGCGGCTGGCCGCGACCGCCGCCGCCCGGCTGCACACCGGGTCGGGCGACATCACCGTGCTGGCCGTCGACGGCGAGGCCGACGTCAGCTCCGGGTCGGGCGACATCCGCGTCGACGTCGCCGGCGCCGACCTGACCCTGCGCAGCGCCTCCGGCGACGCCACGCTCGGCCGGCTCGCCGGCAGCACCCAGGCCCGGCTGGCCTCCGGCGACTTCCGGCTGGCCCAGACCTCCGGCTCGGTGCAGGTCCGCACCGCCTCCGGGGACATCAGCGTCGGTGTGGCACCCACGCTGCCCGCCTGGCTGGACCTGCACTCCGGCTCGGGCCAGGTCGACATCGCCCTGCCGGCGACCGCCGAGCCCGGTCCCGACGACCCCTACGTCACGATCCACGCCCGCACCGGGTCCGGTGACATCCGGATCACCCGGGCCTGAGAGGAGCCCCGATGCACCCCAACCCCTTGTTTCCCGACCCGGGCTGGCAGCGCGAGCGCAGCCGCCGGGCCAGCGAGCGCTACCTGCTGCTGGCCGCGGTGGCCGAGCAGCGGCGCCAGACCACGCGACCCCGCGCACGGGTCCGGCGGCTCCGGCACGGTCTGGCCGGCGGTCTGGTCGCCACGGCCCGGCTGATCGACGCCACCTGAGGGAGCGTCCGTCGAGGGCGGGGAGGGGCGCCCGATCCGGGCCCCGTCCTGACAGCAGCGGCGGGCGGTGCCAGGATCAGGGCGTGCCCTCGGATTCGCGGATGATCTCGTTGGGCTTCGGCAAGTTCGCCCGGGCGGACCGCATCTTCGCGCTGGAGCCGCTGGTGGGGGAGGAGCGCGGCGACGGCCGCCGCACCCGGGTCTGGGTGGAGGGCATCCCCGACGCGGTCATCGCCTCCCGGACCGAGGGCACGATCCTCCGCGACATGGGCCAGGACGCGGCCGCGGACGCGCCGCTGGTGGAGGAGGCGATCGACCTGGCCGCCCGGCTGGCCGCGGCGGCCGACGCCGGTCGGGTGGACCTCAGCGACCTCGGGCGGCGGGCACGGAGACTGCTCGCGGCCACCACCGCGTCGACGAGCGGCTGAGCGCGACGTCGCGACCGGCCTCGGGTCGCCGACGTACGGTGGAGGCCCAGCGCCGGCGTCGACCGGTGCGACAGGCTGACGACCAGGGAGGCCGGATGCGCCGACAGCTCGGACTGGGTCTGCTGCTCGTGGCCGCCGCGCTGGCCGGCTGCGCGGAGGCCGACCCGGCGCCGCCCCCCGCCGACCCGGGCGGGCCGGTCCCCAGCAGCTCACCCTCCTCGTCCCCGGGGGCGGAGACCGCGCTGACCATCGTGGTGGAGGACGGGTCGACGACGACCTGGCGGCTGACCTGCTCGCCGGCCGGTGGTGACCACCCCGACCCGGCCGCGGCCTGCGCCGCGCTGGAGCAGAACGCGGACCAGGCGCTGCCGCCGGTGGACAAGGACGCGATGTGCACCCAGGTCTACGGCGGCGACCAGACCGCGACCATCACCGGCACCTGGCGCGGCGGACCGGTCGACGGCCGGTTCTCCCTGACCGACGGCTGCGAGATCGGGCGGTGGAGGTCGCTGGCCGGGTTGCTGCCGCCGGTCGACGCCTGAGCCTCGGGCCGGCCGGCCGCACCCCGGGACCAAGTCAGGACGCGGCCTGACCGGCCTGGATGAGCCCCAGCCCGGCGCCGACCAGCCCGACGGTGAGGCTGGCGGCACCCAGCCAGATCAGGGCGCGCAGCCCGTTCGGGCGCTCCGGGTCCCGGCCGACCACCGACAGGAAGAAGCCGGCGGGCATCAGGATCGCGGCGTAGAGGACGCCGTCGCCCAGCATCCGGCTCCAGGCGGGCACGGTGTCGGACTGCGCCAGCAGCAGCCGGACCACCAGCCCCAAGATGATGAGCACGCCGGCGTGGGCGTGGCCGGCGCGGAAGAACGTGCGCTGCAGGTCGTTGGCGGGGACGCGCCCGGTGCCCACCCGCAGCAGGAAGGTGCCGCCGTAGGCGACGGTGACCACGATCAGCAGGATCACGCCGCTGGAGACGAGGTCGCTGCCGCTCATCTCAGGCCTCCGTCGCGTCGGCGTCGGCCGGGACGGTCGGCGGGGTGCCGTCCGGGCGGCTGGAGGCGAACAGCATGCCCGCCATCCGCCGGGTGATCGAGGACAGGTCCTGCTCGGCCAGCAGCTCGCGGACGCCGGCGCTGTCGAGGTTGCCGGACAGCGCCAGGGTGGCCAGCCCGTGCACCAGGGACCACCCCGCGATGATGGCGGCCGCGGCGTCGTCGGTCCGCTGGGCCGCGACCATCCGGTCCGCGCCACCGGTCAGCTCGGCGAAGGTGCGACGCCGTGCGGCGCTGAGCTCGGGATGGGACTCGTCCAGCAGCGACGGCGTGAACATCACCTGGAAGTGGGCCGGGTGCTCGACGGCGAACTCGACGTAGGCCACCCCGAGGTCGAGGAACCCGCCGCCGTCCTCGCGGACCGCCGCGAGACGGTCGGCCAGCCAGTTGAAGCCCTGCGCGGCCAGGGCGTTGAGCACGCCTTCGCGGCTGCCGAAGTGGTGGCGGGGGGCCGTGTGGCTGACGCCCAGGTCGGCCGCCAGCGAGCGGAGGCTGAGGGTGTGCGGACCCTCCGCGGCGATCACGACCGCCGCCTGCTCGAGGACGGCGGCGTGCAGGTTGCCGTGGTGGTAGGAGTGGTTCATGGCTGCAATATAACCACTGGAAAGATTGGGCACCACGTCCGCCGGAGCCGCGGCGCGAGTGCTGTCGGGGGTCCGACAGGTCCGTCCCCGACCCGGGGCACCCGCACTAGCGTCGCCGCCGTGGTAGTGACCTGGCCCGAGCGCCTCACGCGCGACGAAGCACCTGACCCCGATGTGCTCTACCCCGACGTCTACGGCCCCAACGGTGGCCGGGTGCTGGGACCGGTGCAGGCGGTGTTCCTCAAGCCGCTGGTGCAGTCCCCGCTGACCGAGGTGGGGGACTACACCTACTACGCCGACCCGGACCACCCGACGACGTTCGAACGCGACAACGTCTTGTTCCACTACGGGCCGGGCCGGCTGGTGATCGGGCGCTACTGCGCCCTGGCCCGCGAGGTGCGCTTCCTGATGGGGGCCGCCGCGCACCAGATGGGCCTGTCGACCTACCCGTTCCCGATGTTCGGCGGGGCCTGGCTGGACTCGATGCCGGCCCTGCGTGGCCGGGCGATGAAGGGTGACCTGGTGCTCGGCCACGACGTGTGGGTGGGCTACCGCGCGACCCTGCTGGCCGGGGTGACGGTCGGCTCGGGCGCGGTCGTCGCCGCCGGGGCCGTCGTCACCAGGGACGTCCCGGCCTACGCCGTCGTGGCGGGCAACCCGGCCACCGTCGTCCGCTACCGGCTGGACGAGGACGAGCGGGCGCGGATGCTCGCCCTGGCCTGGTGGGACTGGCCGGTGGACCTGGTCACGGCCTGCGCCCCCCTGCTGATGGGCGGCGACGTCGCCGCGCTCGAGCGGGCCGCCGGCGACGCCGGCCTGCTGCCCGTGCCCCGGACCGAGGAGGTCGCATGATCGTCGCGCTGCTGTTCTACAACGACGAGGCCAGGTTCGCCGCGATGACCGTGGCCGAGCGCAACGCCCTGGTGGAGCGCCACATCGCCTTCAACACGACCGTGCTGCAGCCGCGGGCCCTGATGATGGTCAACCGGGCTCTGCAGCCCACCCCGACCGCGCGCACCGTGTGGCCCACGGCCGAGGGGGCCGAGGTCACCGAGGGCCCGTTCGACCGGCCCGGGCTGAGCCTGTCGGGCTTCTACCTCATCGACTGCACCGATCTTGACGAGGCCACCGAGCTGGCCGCCCGCTACCCGATGCCGCTGGGGATGGGCTGCGTGGAGGTGCGGCCCGCCCTGCAGGGCTGGGACTACGCCCCCAGCATGGACCTGGACGCGACCCGGCCGGAGTGGGCCTGGGAGCTCTACGCCGACGTCGGCCGCTGGGCGGACTGGATGCCCGGCGTGGACTCGGCCGTGCTGGACGGCGCCTGCGTACCCGGCGCCGAGGGGCGGCTGCAGCTGACCGGCCAGCCGGCCGCGCGCCTGCGGGTGGTGGACGCAGAACCCTCCGCCCGGCTGTCGGTGCTGGTCAGCTTCCCCGGCGGGGACGCCGAGCTGGGCCTGGAGTACCGGATCGAGCCGCTGCCGCGTGGAGCGGTCCGGCTCACCCACCGGGCCACGGTGCCACGGGCGCTGCTGGACACCGTCGGCACCGACTTCTCCGGCCGGCTCAACGCCGACCTGCGGGGAGCGTTGCGGGCGGCCGCGGCCCGGGTCCGGCTGATCGCCCAACCGGCCTCATGACCACCGCTGCGCAAGTCCGCGCTCCCGAGGTCTACCCGTCGCGGGCTGACGACCCCGTCGAGCTGCCGCTGCCGGTGGCGGCGGTGCTCGCCGGCGACACCGTGCCGGAGCTCTCGGTGGCCACCGGCGACCGGGTGTTCCTGGTCACCCGCTACGAGGACTGCCGCGCGGTGCTCGGCGACGCCCGCTTCAGCCGCAACATCGGCCGGCCGGAGGCGGCGCAGCTGATCCCGGGCGTGCGGATGCCCAGCCAGCCGCTCGCCGACCCGCCGACGCACACGCGGTGGCGGCGCCGGCTGGCCCGGGCCTTCACGGCCCGCCGCGTGCAGGCCCTGCGGCCGACGGTCGAGCGGATCGTCGAGGACTGCTTCGACGACCTCGAGCGGGCCGGCCGGCCCGCCGACCTCATGCAGCACGTCGCCTTCCCGGTGCCCATCCTGGTGATCTGCGCCCTGCTGCAGCTGGAACCCGCCGAGCACGAGCCGTTCTGTGGCCTGGCCGCCACCGCCCTGGCCACCGACGCCACCAGCCCCGAGCAGAAGGGCCAGGCCTTCGCGGGGCTGGCCTCGTTGTCGGCGGCCGTGGTCGACAGCCGTCGGCAGGACCCGCGGGACGACCTGCTCTCCGACCTCGTGAGGGGCCAGGGCGAGGACGCGCTCACCACCGACGAGCTCGTCGCCACCGTGATGACCCTGCTGATCGGCGGTTACGAGAACCCGGCGCACCAGATCGGCAAGTCCGTGTACGCGCTCTTCCGCCACCCCGACCAGCTGGAACGGCTCCGGGCCGACCTCGCGCTGGTGCCGGCGGCCGTCGAGGAGACCCTGCGCTACGTCGGCGCCCTCGACAGCGGCTTCGGCTCCCCCCGGTTCGCCACCGCCGACGTCGAGGTGAGCGGGACGCTGATTCCGGCCGGAGCGACGGTCCTGGTGAATCGGCAGGCGGCGAACCGTGACCACCGGCGCTTCGACGACGCGGAGCGGCTGGACCTCACCCGGCCGCCCACCCCGCACCTGGTCTTCGGCTACGGCGCCCACCACTGCATCGGGGCTGCGCTCGCGCGGCTCGAGCTCGAGGTGGTCCTGGGCCGCCTGCTGGAGCGCTTCCGCCACCTGGCCAGCGCCGGCGACCCGCGTCAGGTGCCGTGGGCCTACCGGGTGACCGCGTCCGGGCCGGCGGTCCTCCCCGTCACCTGGTGAGGGAGCCCGGGGCGGGTCCGCCCGGAGGCTCGCCGGTTCAGCGCCCGACGGGCTCCGGCACGCCTGGTCGAGCGTCCGCTGAGGTCGCGTCCTCCCCGGCGGGCAGCCGCAGGGTGACCAGGGTGAGCACCAGGCCGAGCAGCAGGGCCACGGCCGAGGCGCCGAACGCGGCCCGGGTACCAGCCGCGACCCCGGCCGCCGTACCCCCGGCCGCCTGGGCGACCTGCACGCTGACCAGCAGGGCGACCGCCACGCCGACGGCGTTGCCGAGGGACTGCACCGCCGTCTGCACCCCGGCGCCCAGGCCGGCGTCGCCCTCGGACAGCCCGGACATGGCCGCGGCCTGCAGCGGGGGCATGGCCAGGCCGAAGCCGACGGCGAGCACCAGGGTGGCCGGCAGCAGCTGGCCCCAGAAGCCTCCCGCCGGGTCGAGCCGGAGGAGCAGCAGCATCCCGAGGCTCGCCACGGCGAACGCCGTGGCCGTCGCTGCAGGCACGCCCACCCGGCCGGTGAGGGCGACGCTGGCGAACACCGCCGCGACGAACACGACGCAGAACGGGAGGTAGGCCAGGCCGGTCTGCAGCGCGCTCCGGTCCAGCACGTCCTGCTGGTAGAGGGTCAGCAGCAAGAACATGGAGGCCATCGGTCCGACGACCAGCACCGACAAGCCGTTGGCCGCCACCCGGGTGCGGTGGGCGAAGAAGCGCAGGGGGACCAGCGGGTCGGGGTGCCGGCGTTCCAGGACGACGAAGGCCGCCAGCAGCACCATCCCCGCCAGCACCGGGCCCCACACGGAGACCGAGGTGACCGCAGCGCGCTGGGCGGCGACCAGGCCGTGGACGACCGCCACCATCGCGGCGGTGAGCGTCAGGGGTCCACCGAGATCGACCCGCGGCCGCCGGCCGGAGGTCGCGCCGTCACGTCCGTCAGGAGCCACCTTGAGCAGCAGCGGCAGGCAGACGAGCGCGGCCAGCACGAAGGGCACGTTGATCCAGAACACCGAGCGCCAGCCCCAGAAGGTGACCAGCACCCCGGAGAGGGTGACGCCCAGGGTGGCTCCCAGACCGGCCAGGCCGCCCCAGATGCCCAGGGCGCGGGCTCGGTCGGCCGGCGCCGGGAAGAGCAGCGCCAGGATGGACAGCGCGGCCGGCGAGGCCAGTGCCTCGCCCACGCCCTGCAGGGCGCGGCCGGCGACGAGCGTGCGGGCGTCGGGGGCGAGGGCGCAGCCGACCGACGCCAGGCCGAACAGGACGGTCCCGGCGAGGAACATCCGTCGGCGTCCGAGCAGGTCGGCCAGCCGGCCGCCCATCAGCAGCAGCCCGCCGGCGGTCAGGAGGTAGGCGTTGACCACCCAGGTCAGGCCGCCCGTGCCCAGGCCGATGTCGGCACCGATGCTCGGCAGGGCGATGTTGACGATGGTGGTGTCGGTGACGATCACGAACTGGACCAGCGCCAGGGTGGCCAGCACCAGCCACCGGCGCTCGGCGATCACGGCGCGGACCCCGGCCCCGCCTCACCGAGGATGAGGACGTGCCCGTCGGGGTCGGTGAGCTGCGCGCTCAGCCCCCAGGGGGTCTCGACCGGCCCGCTCACCTCGACGTCACGACCACGCAGGTCCGCGACGGTGGACGCCACGTCCGCGCAGGTCAGGGTCAGGGCCGGACCCGGCCGCGGCGGGACCTGCCAGCCGTCGGCGTTGAGCAGCGCCAGGCGGGTGCCGCCGCCGTCGAAGCCCAGCTCGTGCCAGTGCCGACCGGGCACCGGCTCGGTCATCCGGACCGGCGAGCAGCCCAGGTCCTCGACGTAGAAGCGGGTCGACCGGTCGAGGTCGGCGACGCCCAGCACGGTGACGTTCACGGCGGCGATCATGCGGTCCTCCTGGGTGCGGCGGTGGGCAGACCCACCACGGTGATGGCGGCGGTGGGGCAGCAGGCGACGGCGTCGGCGACCGCTCCCGCGTCCGGGGCGTCCTCGGCCACGTCGGGCTGGACGACCACGGCGCGGTCCTCGTCGAGGGTGAACCGTTCGGGGGCGAGGGAGGCGCAGACGCCGCTGAGGACGCAGGCGCGCTCGTCGATCTGGAGTCCCATGGCGTCAGCCAAGCAGCGGCCGCAGAGCGCTCCGCCAGATCTGTCAGCGGGCTGACTGGTAGGTGGCAAGACCTGTCGGGAATGTGTCGGCGGCCGTGGTCCCGGAGCCGCCGGTCACTAGTTTCCGAGGCGAGGCGGTCGTGAGCACCGCCGCCCGACCTGCCGGTCCCCCGACTGCTCTGCGAGGTAGCGATGACCACCACCCCCACGCGCACCGACCCGGCCTGGCTGCTGCCGTCCGCGGACCAGGAGCCGTCCGCCCGGACCCCCCGGCCCCGTCGCTGGCTGTGGCCGGTCGTGGTGCTGCTCGCGTGGTTCGCCCTCGGCGGCGCCCTGGCCGCCCAGGCGGGCAACCTCGGGACGGTCGTGGAGAGCGGGGCGACGTCCTACCTGCCCTCGAACTCCCAGTCCAAGCTGGTGACCGAGCAGACCGAGGCCTTCGGCGACGAGGTCGCCCTGCCCGCCACCGTGGTGTGGACCCGCCCCGGCGGGCTGACCGCCGCGGACGAGCAGCAGGTCGCCAACCGGCTCGAGGAGGCCCGCGGCGACCTCGCCGCCGGTCTGACCCGGACGGGCGTGATCGGTCCGCTGCCGTCGGAGGACGGCGAGGCGGTGCAGGCGGTCTTCCCCTTCGCGGGCAGCGACACCGAGGTGGTCGCCGAGCAGGTCGAGCAGCTGCGGCTGGTGCTGGCCCCGGCCGACGGCCTCGAGGTGGCGGTCACCGGCCCGGCCGGTGTGCAGGCCGACATGCAGGAGGCTCTCGGAGCCATCGACGTCATGCTCATCAGCGTCACCAGCGTCGTGATCCTGGTCATCCTGTTCGCCGTCTACCGCAGCCTGCTGCTGCCGTTCCTGGTGATCGCGATCGGCGGTCTGGCTCTGGGCTCGGCCCTCGGCGCGATCTACCTGCTGGCGAAGGCGGACGTGGTGGACATCGGCGCGGAGGTCCAGGGCATCATCTCGGTGCTCGTCCTCGGCTGCGCGACCGACTACGCCATCTTGCTCACCGCCCGCTACGCGACGCAGCTGCGGGCCGGCGAACCGCCGGCCGCCGCCATGCGGGTGGCCTGGCGCTCGACCGTCGAGCCGGTCGTCGCGAGCGCCGCGACCGTCATCCTCGGCCTGCTGTGCCTGCTGCTCAGCGACCTCGGTCTGAACCGCCAGCTCGGCCCGGCGGCCGCCATCGGCGTCTTCTTCGCGATGCTGGCCATGCTGACGCTGATGCCGGCCGTCCTGCTGCTGCTGGGCCGGGCCGCCTTCTGGCCGCGGACGCTGACCCCGCAGCCGAGCGGTGGCAGCCGGCTCTGGACGCGGGTCGCGGCCCTGCTGGACCGTCGCCCACGGCTGATCTGGGTCACCACGGCGCTGCTGCTGGCCGCCTGCGCCACCGGCGTCCTGCGGTTGAACGCCGGGGGGTTGTCGGACGGGGACATGGTGATCGGCTCCGCGGTCGAGTCCCGGACCGGCCAGCAGCTCCTCGACGACCACTTCCCCGGCGCCGTCGGCAGCCCCGCGGTCGTCCTCGTGGACGCCGACGCCCAGGAGGAGGCGACCTCCCTCCTCGAGGGGGTCCCCGGGGTGGACTCGGTCCAGGCCTGGACCGGTGCCACCGGCCCGGCGGCGGCCGACGCGCCGGCCCGCGTGGTGGAGGGCCGGGTCCGGCTGGACGCCACCTTGACGTCGGCGCCCGACAGCGCCGAGGCCCAGCAGACGGTGCGCGAGCTGCGCAGCGAGCTGGCCGGCCTCGCCGACGCGGACGAGCCGACCCTGGTCGGCGGCCAGGCCGCGGTCAAGGTGGACTTCAACGAGGCGGCCATCTCCGACCGCTGGGTGCTGCTGCTGCTGCTGGGCGTGGTGCTGCTGGTCGTCGGCCTGCTGCTGCGCTCGGTGGTGGCGGCGCTGGTCGTGGTGGCCAGCGTGGTGCTCTCGTTCCTCGCCGCGATGGGCGTGGCCACGATCGTCTTCCAGGACCTGCTCGGCTTCCCGGGCGTGGACGCCACCTTCCCGATCCACGCCTTCGTCTTCCTGGTGGCCCTGGGCGTCGACTACAGCATCTTCTTGATGAGCCGCGTCCGGGAGCGGGTGCTGGAGACCGGCCCGCACCAGGGGGTGCTCGAGGGGCTGATGCAGACCAGCGGGGTGATCACCAGCGCCGGCCTGGTGCTGGCGGCCACCTTCGCCGCCCTCGGCCTGGTGCCGCTGGTGCTGATGGTGCAGCTGGCCTTCATCGTCGCGTTCGGGGTCATCCTCGACACGGTCGTGGTCCGCAGCCTCCTCGTGCCCGCCCTGGCTCTGGACCTCGACCGGCACATGTGGTGGCCGAACCCCCGGCTCTCCCGCCGGCCGGCACCCGTCGCCCGGCGGGCCCTGCTCTAGCCACCACCCGGCAGGACGGGCAGGGACCCACCTCGACCGACGCGGTCGAGGTGGGTTCGTGCACGTCCGGAGATCGTGCGGTGCGGACGGACGGACGGGCGAGCGGCCGGCTGGGCTCAGGCGAGGTCGGCGTGCACCACGCCGTCCGGCGTCCGGCGGTAGTGGTCCGGCGTCGGCCCGCCGGCGTAGCGGCAGTCGAAGGCCTCGTAGCAGGCCCGCTGGAGCGCGACGGCCGCCTCCGGGTCGCTGACCCGGGCCAGCGCGAGCGCTGCCATCGTGTCCTGCAGCGACCGGGTGCTGTGCCCGGCGCCGGTCAGCTGGATGAGCGCGCGCACCCCGGACAGCTCGCGGACCCGGTCGAGGCCGTCCACCGCGGTCACGTCGACCCCCAGCGGGTGCTGGAGGGCGACGAAGACGGCGTGGCCGTCGAAGGCCGGCAGCTCCGGGGGGACCCCCAGGGCCAGGTCGGCGGCCATCGAGGCGAGGTCGGGCCCGCCCGCCAGCGGGAACAGGTAGGGCAGGGCCCCGCCCGCGCGGGCGTTGACCTCGATCACCACCGGGCCGTCGGCGGTCAGCATCAGCTCGGTGTGGCTCAGGCCCTGGTCCAGGCCCAGGGCGGCCAGCGCCTGCTCGGTGACGGCCACCACCGCCTCCTGCTGGTCGGCGCCCAAGGAGCTGGGCAGGGACATGCCCGTCTCCAGCACCGGGGGCAGCAGCGGGAAGCGGTCGGTGACCGCGAGGTGCCAGCGCTGGCCGTCGAGGGCCGCCGACTCCACGCTCACGTACGGCGCGAAGCCCTCGGTGGCGTGCCACCGGGAGCCGACGATGACCTGCTCCACGATGAAGCCGGTGTCGTCGTCGACGGCGTCGGTGTCGCGGGTCCGCTGGCGGCACTCCCGCAGCACGGGCTCGAGCTGGTCGGCACTGCTCACCACGAAGGCCAGGGCGCCGCCGCTGCCGCCGGTCGGCTTGACGACCACGGGCAGCGGGACGGCGGCAGCACCGCCCTCGCTGTCGGCCCAGCCGGGCACGGTCAGGCCGGCCGCGGCCAGGGCCCCGCGCTGGGCGACCTTGTCGCGGAAGACGTGCACCCGCTCCGGGTCGAGGCCGCGCAGGCCGAGCCGCGCGGCGACCCGGGCCGCCAGCGCCACGGTGTCGTCGGCGAGCGTGACCACACCGTGCACCGGGCGGTCGGTGCAGGCCTGCGCCACTGCGGCGACCAGCGCGTCGGTGGTGTCCGCGGTGATGACGGTCAGGTCGGCGACCAGGTCGGCGTCGCGACGGGCGGCGAGCACCGGGGCCAGGGCGGCGACGACCACGTCGCCCCGCCGACCGACCCCCGCGAGGCTCTCGCCGAGGCCCGGACCGCGCGCGCCGACGACCAGCAGCAGCCGGGGCCTCACAGCTCCACCGCCACGTCGTAGTGCTCCAGCCAGAAGTCGATCTGGGCCAGGTAGGCGAGGGCCATCCGCTGCAGCCAGGCCGGACGCGGGGTGCGGCCCTCGACGAGGGCCCGGACCCGGTCGTGGTCGAGCAGGGCGGCGATCCGGGAGGAGGTGAGCAGCCCCAGGGCGGCGTCGCGCACCCGCTGGTCGTAGCCGGGGTCGGTCACGGTGGGGAACATGGCCTTGGGCCGCTGCAGCAGGGCCGGCGGCAGCAGGTCCGCGACGGCGTCGCGGAGCAGGCCCTTGGTCCGGCCGCCCGGGTGGCGCATCGACCAGGGGACGTTCCAGACGTACTCCACCAGGCGGTGGTCGCAGAACGGCACCCGCACCTCGACCCCGACGGCCATGCTCGTCCGGTCCTTGCGGTCCAGCAGCACGGGCAGGAACCGGGTCAGGGCCAGGTGCGCGACCTCGCGGTAGCGCTGCTGCTGCGCGTCCTCGCCCGCCAGGCGGGGGACGGCGTCCAGGGCCTGGGCGTACTCGGCCCGCACCCGCTCGGCCGGGCGCAGCTGCTGCTGGAGGTCGGACCGCAGGACGTTGCCCAGGCCGAGGTCGTCCATCATCCAGGGGAACCCGGGCCGACCGACCGCCAGCTCGTCGTGGAACCAGGCGTAGCCGCCGAACACCTCGTCGGCGGACTCACCCGACAGCGCCACCGTGAAGCGGCCCTGGACGGCCTGGAACAGGCCGAGCAGCGAGGAGTCCAGGTCGCCGATCGCCGGCAGGTCCCGGGCCACGGTCACCCGGCGCTGCAGCGCCGCCATGTCGGGCACGGGGAGCACCGCCCGGTGGTGGTCGGTGCCGAGCTCGGTGACCAGGGCGGCCACGTAGGGGGCGTCCAGGTCCGGCCGGTCCCGGTCGGGCACGAAGTGCTCGGCCTGGTCGGCGAAGTCGACGGTGAAGGTGGCGAGCTGGTGGCCGGCTCCGACCAGGGCGCCCTGGGCGAGCGCTGCGACGGCGCTGGAGTCGATGCCGCCGGACACCAGGGCGCACAGCGGCACGTCGGACGCCAGCTGCTCGGTCACGGCGGCACCGAGCAGCTCGCGCACCCGCGCGGTGGTCTGCTCAGCGGTGTCGGTGTGCGGGCGGGCGGTGAGCTCCCAGTACCGGGTGGTCGCGACGGCTCCCGCCTCGGCGACCAGGTAGCAGCCGGGCGGCACCTCGGAGATCCCGGCGAGCACGGTGCGCCCGGGCCGGTGGACCCCGAAGAGCGCGAACATGGCCACCAGGCCGTCGCCGTCGATCCGCGCGTCCACCCCCGGGTGGGCCAGCAGGGCCTTCGGCTCGGAGCCGAACACCAACCCGTCGCCGACGGGCGCCCAGTGCAGCGGCTTCACCCCCAGCCGGTCCCGGACCAGGAGCAGCCGCTCGGCCCGGGGGTCCCAGACCGCGAACGCGTAGATGCCCACGAGGTGCTCGACCAGCTGCTCACCCCACTCCAGGTAGGCGACCAGCACCACCTCGGTGTCGCAGCGGGTGTGGAAACGGTGACCCCGCCGGACCAGCTGCTCCCGGAGCTCCTGGAAGTTGTAGACCTCACCGGAGTAGGTGATGGCCACCACCCCGCCGTCGTCGCGCGTCCGCGTCATCGGCTGCAGCCCGTCGCGGGGGTCGAGCACGGCGAGCCGGCGGTGGGCCAGCCCCGCGTGCGGTTGGACGTGCACCCCCTCCGCGTCCGGGCCCCGGCAGGACTGGGTGTCGCACATGGCCTGCAGCACCTCCCCGTGCTCGCGCAGGTCCAGGGTCGGGTCGAACCAGCCAGCGATGCCGCACATGGCAGCCTCCTTCGTCGGGTCGGGGTGGTGCCACAGGTGCGGACGGCCCGCTCAGCGCGCGGTGTAGCCGCCGTCGACGGGCAGGCAGACGCCGGTGATGAAGTCGGCCTCGTCAGAGGCCAGGAACACGACGGCGGCGGCCACGTCCTCGCAGGACGCGAGCCGGGCCAGCGGGGTGGCTGCGACGTAGCCGGCCACGAAGTCCGCCGGCAGGTCGGCGGTCATCGGCGTCGGGACCAGGCCGGGCAGGACGGCGTTGACCCGGACCCGGCGACGCGCCAGCTCGACGGCGGCCGCGGTGGTCATGGAGATGAGCGCGCCCTTGGTGGCGTGGTAGGCGAACGAGCCGCCGGTGCCGACCAGCCCGAAGACCGAGCCGATGTTGACCACCGAGCCACCGCCCGCCTGCCACATCGTGGGCAGGCACCGCTGGATGCCGGTCAGCACGGCGGTCTGGTTGACCGCGACCAGCCGCTGCCAGTCGTCGGGGGTGACGGCGTCCAGGCGGGCCAGGTCGACCGTGCCGGCGTTGTTCACCAGCAGGTCGACGGGGCCGAGGGAGCGCCGGGCCAGCCGCAGCGCGCGCGTCCACTGCTGGCCGTCGGTGACGTCCAGCGCCGCGGCCAGCACCCGGGCGCCGGGCTCGGACTGCACCGTCTGCGCGACCACCTGCTGGCAGCGCGGCAGGTCCTGGTCGGTGGCCAGCACCGCCGCCCCCTCCGCGGCGAAGCGGGCGACCAGGGTCGAGCCCAGCGCGCCGGCGGCCCCGCTGACCAGCGCCACCCGTCCCGCCAGCCGGCCGCCCCGACCTCCCGGTCGGCGGCGGGGCGGCAGGTCGGGCAGCACCTGGTCCTCGATCACGGCGGTCACGGTCACCGGCTCACGGCAGCCAGGCCAGCGCCGCGCCCCAGCCGGCGCTGTGGCTGAGGCTCACCGCGGGGAGCGGACCGTCCCCGCCGTCCCCGCCGTCGCGGCGGCCGGCGACCGGCGCGCCATCGGCGCTCCGACCCAGCGCCACGTCGGCGGGAACGGTGCCGGCCGGCAGCAGCGCGCAGACGGCCTGCTTGGCCGCCACCCGGGACGCCCGCCGCAGCGCCTCGCTGCCCAGTTCGGCGCACAGGCGGCGTTCGGCCGGGCTGAGGCAGCTGTCGTCGAGATCGGAGGCCGGCACCAGCCGGAGCAGCGCGTGGCTCACCGGGGTGCCGGGGCGAGCACGACGCTGGCGTAGGTGCCGCCCCAGTTGGCCGCCGTCACCACGGTGGCGACCCCCGGGAAGCCCTCGGCGGCGACCGGGGCGGTGCCCTGGATGTCGGCGAGACCGAGCTCGGGGATGGGGTGCGCGACGCCCGGGACCACCGGCACCCAGCCGGTGGCGCAGGTGCGCAGCGCGGTGACGGCCGACAGCATCGCCGTGGTGGCCCCGAGGTGGCCGGTCTGCGGGCTCAGGTTGGCCAGCGGGATGCCGTCCGGCCAGACCTGGTTGACGGCCCGGGCCTCCGCCCGGTCGAGCACCCGGGTGCCGCGGGCGTCCCCGTAGACGGCGCCGACCTGGTCGGCCGGGACCTCCGAGCGCTCCACCGCCAGCCGCATCGAGTGCGCCCAGGCGTCGCCGGACGGCTCGTTGCCGGCCATCCGGAAGGCGTCGGAGGTGGTGGCGTGGCTCAGCACCTCACCGAGGATCGTCGCCCCGCGGGCGACGGCGTGCTCGTAGTCCTCGAGGACCAGGGCGGCGGCCCCGGCACCGGGCACGAGTCCCGACGCGCAGCTGGAGTAGGCGGTGGAGCCTGGACGGCCGAGCACCCCCAACCGGTCGAAGCCCAGGTGCAGCTCGGGGGTCAGCTCGTCGGCGGCCACGGCGACCATCAGGTCCGCCTCGCCGTCGGCGATCATGTCGGCGGCGTAGCCCAGGGCCTGCAGCCCCGCGGCGCAGCCGGTCGCCAGGGTGGAGAGCGGGCCCTTGACCTGCAGCGACAGGCAGGCGTGCCCCACCGCGGCGTTGACCACCGAGTTCGGGAACAGCCGGGGGCTGACCTGGTCGGGGCCGGCCGTGGTGATGGTCCGGGTGAGCGAGCCGACCGTCTCGAGCGGCCCGGTGAAGGTGCCGAACACCATGCCCACCCGCTCCCGGCCGATCTGGTTGACCGCGGCGGCGGCGTCGTCCAGGGCCATCCGGCTGACGGCGAGGACGAGGGTCCCGATCTGGTCGACGCGCCGGAGGTAGCTGCGCTCGATCCAGCGGTGGTGCCGGTCGTCCGGCAGCTCCGCCGCCATCGGACTGGTCGAGAGCGAGACGTCGGTGCGGCGGGCCGGCGCCACCGCGGTCACGCCCTGCTCCACCGCGGCCCAGAGCTCTGTCCGCCCGGTGGCCAGGCCGCTGATCGCCCCGGCTCCGGTGACCACGACCCGGCGCCGGGCCAGCGGCGGTGGGAACGGGTCGGGGGAGTCCCCGAAGGCCAGCGAGCAGTTGTTGCCGCCGAAGGCGAAGGAGTTGCTCAGGGCGGCGTGGATCCGGCCCGGTCGCCCGAGGTTGGGGACGATGTCGTGGTCCTGCGGGGTCGCCGCGTCGACGTTGATGGTGGGCGGCAGCTGGCCGTCGCGGATCGCCAGCACGGTCACCACCGACTCCACCGCCCCGGCTGCGCCGAGGGTGTGGCCGACCTGGGACTTGGTGCTGGACATCGGGGGCCGGTGGTCACCGAACAGGGCATCGACGGCCCGTGGCTCGGCGGAGTCGTTGGCCGGGGTCCCGGTGCCGTGGGCGTTCAGGTAGTCGATGTCGTCGGGGGTCAGGCCGCCGCGCACGATGGCCCGCTGCATGGAGCGGTGCGCCCCGTTGCCCTGCGGGTCGGGGGCGGTGGCGTGGTGGGCGTCGCTGGAGAGGCCGTACCCGCGGAACCAGGCCAGCGGCTCCGCCTCCCGGCGCAACGCCGAGCTGGCCGACTCCAGGACCAGCATCCCGACGCCCTCGCCGAGGTTGAGCCCGGTGCTCCGGCTGAGCGGGGCGCAGGCCTCGGAGTCGAGGGCCTTGAGGCTGTCGAAGCCGGCGAGCGAGAGCAGGTCGAGGACGTCGACGCCGCCGGCGACCATCACGTCGGCGCGGCCGAGCCGGATCTCGTCCGCGGCCCAGCCGATGGCGTTGGCCCCGGCCGCGCAGGCGTTGGAGATGACGACCTTGGGGCCCTTGAGCCCGAGGTGCGCGGCGAGGGCGTCGGCCGCGCTGTAGAGCGGGTAGCCGAGCAGGAGCCGGGCGCGGGTGGCGCCGACGCCGCCCGCGATCAGCTGGGCCTGCCAGCGCTCGCCCTGCTCCAGCCCGCCCACGGACGTGCCCAGACCGACGCCCAACCGGTAGGGGTCGTGGTCCAGCAGCCTCAGCTGGGCGCTGTCGATCGCCTCCTGCGCGACCTTGAGGGCCATCAGGGTCGCCCGGTCGGTGATGGCACCGACCCGCGGAGGGCTGAAGGGCAGCTCGGCGGAGATCTGGCAGCGCAGCGACGAGACGTCGAACCGCTTCGTGGTCGCGATGCCGCTGCGTCCGGCGGTGACCGCCTTCCACACGTTGCCGGTCTCGTCGCCGAGGGCGCAGGTGATGGCGACGCCGGTGACGGCGACCGGCTCACCCGTGACCGGGGTTGATCCGTGGTTCTTCATGTGAGTCCCGTCCTGCCCCCGAAGAGGCTCAGTCCATGGAGGTGGTGAAGCTGGTGGCGATGAGGAACGGTGCCGAGACGGTCTCGACCTCGTCGGCGTCGATGGTGAAGGCGAGTCCGGTGGCGGCGCAGGTCCGGTCGACCAGGGCGGTCCCGACGCAGCGGTCCAGCGAGGGGGAGTAGACGGCGTGCAGGACGCGGCCGACGACCCCGTCGCTCACCGTCACCGGGGTGCCGGCCGCCGGCGCCGTGACCGATCCGACCGGACCGCGCCAGCAGACGGGCAGCTCGCTCGCGTCCTGGGCCGCGAGCAGCGACGCCTTGCCGGTGAACTCGCCGGAGAAGTCGACCAGCCAGGCCAGGCCCAGGTGGAACGGCGTCGCGCCCTCGGGGGGCACCTCCGCCTCGAGGTTCGGGAAGCGCATCTCCATCCGGCAGACGTCGACCGCCGCCCGGCTGGCGTCGCGGGCGCCGTGCGCCCGCAGGTCGTCGAGCAGCGCGTCCCGGGCTGCGGCGGGGGCGACCAGCACGTAGCCGAACTCGCCCGTCACCCCGGTCCGGCTCACCATCAGCTCGTGGCCCTGCCAGGTCGAGCGGGCCCAGGACTTGTAGGCCAGCGAGGAGATGGCGAAGTCGACGTAGTGGCCGACGACGGTGAAGGAGGCCGGCCCCTCGACGCCAAGCACGGCGTGCGCGGCGCTGACGCCGTCCACCTGCACGTCCGACCGACCGCTCGCCGCGCTGGCCAGCACGGCCCCGACGGCCGCCGCCTGGTCCGGCCAGACCTGCAGCAGGAAGCCGGTGCTGAGCCCGTGCACGACGACGTCGCCCACGACCAGGCCCTGCGGGTCCAGCACGAGGGCCTGCTGGGACTGCCCCTCCAGCAGGAAGTCGACGCTGCGGGTGGTGACCTGGCCGAGCAGGCTGCCGGCGCCGGGGCCGGCGACCTCGAAGAGCCCGGCGCCGTCGTAGCCGAGGATCGCGGCGGCCTGGCGGATGGTGTCGTACCCCGGCGCCGGCGGTGCGTCGGCGGAGGTGGCGGTGGTGCTGGGACGGGTGAGGGTGGTCGTCATGGGGAGTCCTTCGTTCGAGGTGGAGGTCGGGGGCGGCCGGCACTCAGCCGGCGGCGTGCTGGGTGACGGTGAGCTTGGCGGTCATCACCACGGTGCTGTCGACCGAGACCTGGCCGTTGACCGCGATCAGGTCACCGAGCCGGCCGCCGGAGCGCACCTTGATGAGCAGCTGGTCCCCGGGAGTCACCAGGCCGAGGAACTTGGCCTGCTTGATCTCGGCGAGGTAGCCGACCCGGTCGGCGACGTCGGGGTCGTCGGCCTGCTGCGCGGCCTCGGTGCCGTAGACCACGGCGGCCAGCTGGGCGACGCACTCGACCAGCAGCACGCCGGGGTAGATGGCGCGGCCCGGGAAGTGGCCGGCCAGCAGCCCGTCGGAGATGCTGATGTTCTTGATGGCCTCCGCCGACTCGCCCGGCACCACATCGGTCACCCGGTCCAGCAGGGCGAAGGGATGCCGGTGGGGGAGCAGCCGCGCGATCTGCTCGACCGACAGGCTGACGGGCGTCCGGACGGGGGGTGCGACCGGGGCGGGGCGCTCGACGGTGAGGCTCACGTCTGGTTCTCCGCGATGTGGTCCACCAGGCGGTTCAACGAGAGCAGCGTCGTCGTGTCGTCGTCGGTGATCACCGCGCCGTACTGGTCCTCCACCGCCATCGCGAGCTCGAGGGTGTCGATCGAGTCCAGCTCCAGGCCACGGCCGAAGAGCGGCTGGTCGTCGGCGATCCGGGCGGGCTCGACGTCGAGGGCCAGCCGGTCGACCAGCAGCTCCTTCACCGAGCCGGTCAGCGCCTGCCGGTCGGCGGCCAGGGAGCGGGTCTCGCTCAGGGTGAGCGTCATGTCTGTTCCTTTCGGGAGGGTCGTGGTGCGCCGGGGACCGCGGGGCCGCGGTACCCCGGGTCAGCAGGTGAGGCCGCCGTCGACCACCACGGTGCTGCCGGTGATGTAGGCGGCGGCGTCGGAGAGCAGGAAGGCCACCGTCGGGGCGACGTCCGCGCAGGTGCCGATCCGGCCCAGCGGGACCCCGGCGAGGTAGCGGTTGAGGTCCTTCTCGGGCATCGTGCGGGTCATCCCGGTGTCCACGAACCCGGGCAGGACGGCGTTGGCACGGACCCCGTAGGGACCGAGCTCCTTGGCGAGCACCCGGACCGCCGCGACCAGCCCCGCCTTGGAGGCGGCGTAGTTGGCCTGGCCGGCCGGGGCGTTGACGGCGCTGGTGGAGGCGACGGCGACCAGCGAGCCCGACCGACGGGCGGCCATGGTCCGCGCGGCCGCCCGCAGGCAGGCGAAGGCGCCCGTCAGGTTGGTGTCGACGACGGCACCCCACTTGGAGTGGCTCATCATCACCGCGAACCCGTCGGCGGTGATCCCGGCGTTGCTGACGAAGTGGTCCAGGGTGCCGAACTCGGTGCGCACCGTGCGGAACATGGCGTCGACCTGGTCGGGCTCGGAGACGTCGGCGCGCAGCAGCTCGGCGCCGGGGTGCAGCGCGCGGACCTGGGCGAGCGCGGCGGCCGCCTGGCTCTCGTCGCTGCGGTAGTTCATCACCACGGTGTGGCCGGTCCGGGCCAGGTGCTCGGAGATGGCCAGGCCGATCCCCTTGGTCCCGCCGGTGACCATGGCCACGGGCGCCTCGGCGCTCACCGGGCCACCGCCGCAGCCAGCGTCCCACCGGAGACCCGCTCGCCGTCGTGCCCGGCCGGTGGCCACGCCACCGGGACGCCCGGTCGCAGCAGCAGCTGCGGCAGCCCGGGGGCCTGCTCGCGGGCGAGCCCGGCGAGGACCCGGCCGGGGCCGACCTCGACCACGGCCGCGACGCCCGCCGCCGTGACGGCGGCCATGGTCGTGGCCCAGCGCACCGGCGCACCCACCTGGCGGCGCATCGCCGAGGCCTGCGCCGCGGGGTCGGTGACGAGGGCACCGCTGGTGCTGCTCACGAAGGTGCACCGCGGCGGGGCCAGCACCACGTCGGCCCAGGCGGCCGTCATGGTGGCCGCGGCCGGGGCCATCAGGGGGGAGTGGTAGGCGCCGCCGACCCGCAGGGTCTTGGCGCGGAGCGCGCCGGCGCCGCGGGCTGCGGACAGCACGGCCTCCACCGGCTCCGGGCTGCCGGACACCACCACCTGGCGGGGGGAGTTGATGTTGGCGAGCACCACCAGGCCGTCCACCGCGTCGCACATCTGCTGGACCCGCTGGGCGTCCAGACCGACCACCGCGCCCATCGCCCCGGGCCGGCTGCGGGCGGCCTCGGCCATCGCCTGACCGCGTCGGGCCACCAGGGACAGGGCGGTCGGCCGGTCGAGCATCCCGGCCGCCGCCATCGCGGTGTACTCGCCGAGGCTGTGCCCGGCGACGACGTCGGGCCGTACCCCCTGGGCCGCCAGCTGGTCGACCAGGGCGAGGGAGTGGACCAGCACGCTGAGCTGGGCGACGGCCGGGTGGGCCAGGGTCGCGGCGTCCGCGGTGGACATCAGGTCGGTGAGCGGCAGACCGGAGACGTCCTCGGCCTGGCCGAGCAGGCTCCGGCCGGTGGCGCAGCGCAGCACGTCGCGCGCCATCTGGGGGTACTGGCTGCCCTGACCCGGGAACAGCATGGCCAGCCGGGCGCGGCTCACCGGGGGCTCCCGCTCAGCAGCACCCAGCAGACCAGCAGGTGCGGCCCGACGCGGCGGGCTCCGCCGGTCAGCGCCAGGTCCGTGCCGAGGGCGTGCAGCCGCCGGCCGGTGGCCCCGCCGACCTCGACGACCGCGCTGAGGGAGGAGGAGGCGTCGGCCGGGCCGCCGAGCCGGGTGATCAGGGCGGAGGCGTCGACGTCGGGGAACCGGCTGCCCGGGGGGATGCCGCCGGCCGCCTTGACCGCGGCCTCCGTCAGCCCGAAGGACACGGCGAGCCCCCACGGCAGCAGGGCCGGTCCCAGGCCGGCCAGCGCGACCTGCTCCGCCGGACCGCAGACCCGACGCACCAGCGACGACCCGGTCCGGTGCAGCGCGGTGGCGATCCGCTGCACGTCGGTCAGGTCCACCCCGGCGGTGAGCACGCGGGCTCCGCCGGGGAGCTCGAGGTCGAGGGCGTGGGCCGGCTGGACCGACGCGAAGGCGGTCCCGGCCGGCGGCGGGCTGACCCGGCCCGAGAAGGGGCCCCGGGTGCCGGCGGGGGCCAGCCGGGTGTCGGAGCCGGTGAGCAGGGGAGCTCGTCTGCTCGTGGTGCGGGCCACGGTCTGTGTCGTCATCGTCCTTCTCCCGAGCTGCCGGAGTGCTGTGCGGCACACGCTAGGTCGGGGCCCGGGGCGGTCCCGCGTGGTTGTGTCGGGCCCTTGACAGAAGTGTCAGGACGCCGACAGAGGGCCGCCGGTCGCGGACCGGGCCTGGCTTGGATGACTCGCAGGTGCTCCGCCGGTCCGGCCGGCCGCGCTCCTGCCCGCACACCACCGCAACCCTTCGAAGGGGCGTCGATCCCATGCCACGTTGGATCCTGAGCGAGCCGAACATCCTGCGCTTCGGCTACGTCGAGACCAGTACCCGCGTCCGCTGGGGCGAGTGCGACGGCCAGGGCCACGCGTACTACGGCAGCTACATCCCGTGGTTCGACCTGGGCCGGGAGGCCTTCGCCCTGTCCGTGGGCGTGGAGTTCTGGAAGTTCACGATCACCACCACCGACTTCGCCGTGCGCTACCACGCGTCCGCCAAGTACCTCGACGACGTCTCGATCAAGACCTGGGCGCTCACCCCGAGCGCCCGGCTCGACTGCTTCTACGAGCTCTACAACAAGCGCGGCAACCAGCTGCTGGCCGAGGGCCGCTCCTCCCACGCTCTGGTGGACCCGGCCAAGGGCCTGCGGATGCGGGCCCCCGAGGTCTTCCACGAGAAGTTCGAGGAGTTCCTGGCGGCCCGGGCCGCCGAGGGTCCGGGCCGGCCCTACGTCTTCGACCCCGAGAGCCACCCACGACCCGCTCACGCGTGACCCCCGAGCGGGCCGCCCGGCCCTGCCCCGACGCAGAAAGGCACCCCATGGACCAGGTGAAGTACCTGCTCGACGACTCCCAGATCCCCACCCACTGGTACAACGTCGTCGCCGACCTCCCCGAACGACCGCCCCGCCCGCTGCACCCGGTGACCCACGAGCCGATGGGGATGGAGCAGATGCGTTCGCTCACCGCCCGGGCGCTGCTCGCGCAGGACGCCAGCACCGAGCGCTGGATCGAGATCCCCGACGACGTCCGGCAGGCCTACGCGACGTGGCGGCCCAGCCCGCTCTACCGCGCCCGCACCCTCGAGCAGCGGCTGGGCACGCCGGCCCGGATCTACTACAAGTACGAGGGGGTCAGCCCGACGGGCGCGCACAAGACCAACTCGGCGGTCCCGCAGGCCTACTACAACGGGCTGGAGGGCATCACCAAGCTGACCACCGAGACCGGCGCCGGCCAGTGGGGCACCGCGCTGGCCTACGCCTGCGCCCAGTTCGGCGTCGAGTGCGAGATCTTCTGGGCGGGTGCCTCGTTCGACCAGAAGCCGTACCGCAAGGTGGTGATGTCGACGTTCGGTGCGACGGTCCACCGCAGCCCCTCCCCGGTCACCACGATCGGCCGGCGGGAGTGGGAGGTCGACCCGCTCGGCCGCGGCAGCATCGGGCTGGCGGTCAGCGAGGCGGTGGAGGTCGCGCTGGCCGACGACGAGGCCGGGTACGCGCTCGGCTCCACCGCCGGGCACGTGCTGCTGCACCAGACCGTCATCGGGCAGGAGGCGCTGGCCCAGTTCGCGCTGGCCGAGGACTACCCCGACGTGGTGATCAGCTGCGTGGGCGGCGGCTCCAGCCTGGGCGGCGTCGGCTTCCCCTTCCTGGCCGCGAACCTCAGCGGCGAGCGGGAGACCCGCATCGTCGCCGTCGAGCCGAGCGCCTGTCCCGCCCTGACCCGCGGCCGGTACGCCTGGGACCACGGGGACATGAAGGGCCTCACGCCGCTGATGAAGATGTACACCCTCGGGCACACCTTCGTGCCCGAGGCCATCCACGCCGGCGGGCTGCGCTACCACGGCATGTCGCCGCTGGTGTCCTACGTCAAGCACCGGGGCTGGATCGAGGCCCAGGCCCGCGGGCAGCACGAGTGCTTCGAGGCCGGGGAGCTCTTCGCCCGGACCGAGGGCATCATCGCCGCCCCCGAGTCCACCCACGGCATCGCCGCCGCGCTCGACGAGGCGCGCCGCTGCACCGCGACGGGGGAGGAGAAGGCGATCCTCGTGCTCATCACCGGCCACGGCCACTACGACCTCAGCGCCTACGCCTCCCACTCCGAGGGCACCCTGTCCGACACCGAGCTCGACGAGGGCGACCTCCAGGGCTTCCTCAGCTCCCTCCCGGAGGTGGCAGCATGACGATCACCGACAGCCGTACCGAGACCCTCGACGCCGAGGACCTGGGCCGCCTGCGGCACGCCCTGGTCGGGGAGTGCCTGCTGCCCGGCGACGCCGGCTACGAGCGGCACCGCAGCGTCTACAACGCCGGCATCGACCGACGACCCGCAGCGATCGTCGTCTGCCTGGGCCAGTCCGACGTCCAGGCCGCGGTCCGGTTCGCCCGGGCCCAGGGGCTGCCGGTCGCGGTCCGCGGAGGCGGCCACAGCGTGGCCGGCCACGGCACCTGCGACGACGGCGTGCTGGTGGACCTGCGGCTGATGCGCGGGGTGCTCGTCGACCCGGGCGCCGGCCGGGTGTGGGTGCAGGGCGGTGCGACGCTCCGCGACCTGGACGCCCAGACCCAGCTCTACGGGCTGGCCGTGCCCACCGGCCAGGTCTCGGCCACCGGGGTGGCGGGTCTGGCGCTGGGCGGTGGGCTGGGGATGCTGCAGCGCCGCTTCGGCCTGACCTGTGACAACCTGGTCGAGGCCCGGGTGGTCACCGCCGACGGTGAGCTGGTCACCGCCTCGGCGGAGCGCGACCCCGACCTGCTCTGGGCCCTGCAGGGTGGCGGCGGCAACTTCGGCGTGGTCACCGACTTCTGCTTCCGCGTCCATCCCGTCGGCCCGATCATGGTGGCCGGGATGATCGCCTGGCCGATCGAGCAGGCCGAGGACGTGCTGCAGCTGCTCGACCGGGTGATCGCCGACGCGCCCGAGGCCCTGTCGGCCGACATCATCTTCCAGTTCGCCCCGCCGCTGGCGGTCTTCCCGCCCGAGATGCTGGGTCGCCACCTGGTCGGCATCTTCGTCCGCTGGTCCGGCCCGGTGCCGGACGGTCTGGCTGTGGTGCAGGCCTTCCGGAGCCTGCCGGGAGCCGTGCTCGACCTCATCCAGCCGGTGCCCCTGGTCGAGGTCCAGCGGATGCTCGACCCGCTCAACCCGAACGGCAACCAGCACCGCTGGACCGGTGAGTTCATCCCGCGGATGGACGACGAGGCCGCCGGCGTCCTGGCGGGGCTCGGCGCCGCGCTGCCCACGCCGATGTCGATCATCGAGGTGATCCCCTTCAACGGGGCGGTCACCCGGGTGGACCGGGACGCCACCGCCTTCAGCCACCGGGAGGAGAGCTGGCTCATCCACATCCTGGGCCAGTGGGTCGACCCGGCCGACGGTGACCGGGTCCGGGCCTGGGTGCGGCGCGCCAAGGAGGAGCTCGGCGCCATCGGCTACGGGGGCGAGACCTACCTGAACCTGATCTCCGACGAGGACTCCAGCGACCGGGTCGACGCCTTCTGGGACGGCGACCGGCGGGTCCGGCTGCGTGCGGTGAAGACCCGGTTGGACCCGCAGAACGTCTTCCGCTTCAACCACAACATCGCCCCGGCCGGCGAGGCGCTCGAGGAGCGGGCATGAGCGCCCCGGGCACGACCCTGACCCGGGAGGTCTGGAGCCAGGTGGTGGACGCGGCGGTGTTCAGCCGGGCCGTGCCGCACGAGGCCTTCGAGGACATGCGGGCCAGCGGGCCGGTCGTCTGGGTGGACGAGCCGGCGGTGGACCACCTGCCCGCGGGCACGGGCTTCTGGGGGGTGGTCGGGCACGCGGAGGTGGGCCGGGTGCTCCGGACCCCCAAGGAGTTCTCCTCCTCCCTCGGGCTCACCCAGGTCTACGACGCCCCACCCCCGCTGCTGCCGGTGTTCCGCTCGATGATGATCAACATGGACCCGCCGGAGCACTCCCGGCTCCGCGGGCTGCTCACCCGGGCGTTCACGCCGGCCTCCGTCGCGCGGCTGGAGCAGACCATCACGGCCCGCTGCGAGCAGCTCGTCGACGCCGTCACCCCGGCCCCCGGCCGGACCGGTCACTGCGACTTCGCCCGCGACGTGGTGACCGAGCTCCCGCTGCAGACGCTGGCCGACCTGCTGGGCATGCCGGAGGAGGACCGGTGGTTGATGTTCGACTGGGCCAACCGGGTGATCGGGATGCTGGACGACGAGTACAGCACCAGCAGCCTCTTCGACGCCACCAGCGCCAGCCCGATGGCCCGGGCCGCGATGGCGGCCCGGCCGCAGCCGGACGAGCACGGGCGGATGCCCGACTCCCGCCGGCCGGGCGGGATGGCCGACCTCTACGCCTACGCCCGCGAGCTCGCCGAGCACCTCCGCCGCCACCCGGGTCCCGACATCATGTCGCTGCTGCTCGCCGCCGTGGACAGCGAGGGTGGCCGGGTGAGCGCTGATGAGTTCGAGAAGCTCTTCTGGCTGTTCTGCGTGGCCGGCAACGAGACGGTGCGCAACGCCATCCCGGGCGGCATGCAGGCCCTGCTCGAGCACCCCGGTGAGCGTGCCCGGCTGTGGGCCGACCCGTCGCTGGTCGACGGTGCGGTCGAGGAGATGCTCCGCTGGTGGACCCCGGTGGTGCACTTCCGGCGGACCGCCGCCGTGGACACCGAGCTGGGCGGCCAGCGCATCCGGGCCGGCGACAAGGTGGTGGTGTTCTTCACCGCTGCGAACCGCGACCCGTCCGTGTTCGAGGACCCGGCCCGCTTCGACCTGACCCGCTCGCCGAACCCGCACATCGCGTTCGGCACGGGCCCGCACTTCTGCATCGGCGCCATGCTGGCCCGCGCCCAGATGCGAGCGCTCTTCAGCACGGTGGTCCGGCGCTGGAGCGCGGTGGAGGCCTCGGGCCCACCTGAGCGGTTGCGGGCCAGCTTCCAGAACGGCATCAAGCACCAGCCGGTGACCTTCGTCGCCCGTTGAGCACGCGACGCCGAACTCGACCCGCTCCCGCCGCCGGCGGACGACCACAGGAGGTCAGGATGAGCACGACGGTGCAGACCGAGCACAGCAGCAGCGCCCCGAGCCAGCGCTCGGCCGAGGAGATCTGGGCGATGATCAGCGACCCGGCCGCGTGGCCGCGCTGGAACGCCGCGGTGGGCGAGCTCGCCCTGGACGGCCCGTTCGCCGAGGGCACGACCGGCACGCTCACCCCACCGGGTGGCAACCCCCTGCCGTTCCGGCTGCTCGCGGTACGACCCGGGCAGGGCTACACCTCCGAGACCACGATCGCCAGCACGGTGGGGCTGCGCAGCAGCACCAGCCTCGAGCCCGCCCCGGACGGCGGGCTGGTCGTCACCCAGCACAGCCGGCTGGTCGGACCGGCCGCGGAGCACTTCGCCCCGGCGTTCGGCGAGGCGCTGGTCAGCGGCGTCGACCGGACGGTCGGTCGTCTCGCCGGGGTGCAGCCATGACGGCGGTCATCGTCACCACCAGCGCGGAGCAGATGCCCGACGGCCGGCCCACCGGCGCCTACGCCTCGGAGCTGGCCGAGTGCTGGAAGGAGCTCCGGGACTCCGGCTACGAGATCGCCGTGGCCTCGGTCCGGGGCGGCCGGATCCCGGTCGAGGCGCGGCGGGTCGGCGACCCGTTGCAGGACGAGTTCTTCGACGGGCTGTCCGGGGTGCTGCTGGCCCACGCCGCGACGGTGGCCGAGGCCGGGCGCGACTTCGACGTCGTCTGCGTCGTGGGCGGGCACGGTGCCGTGCTCGACCTGCCGCACGACGCGGACCTGCAGCGGCTGGTGGAAACCGTGCGGGCCCAGGGCGGGGTGGTGGCGGCCGTCTGCCACGGCGTCGCCGGGCTGCTGGGTGCGGAGGCGGGCGGCCGGCCGATGCTGCAGGGCCACCGCGTCGCAGCCTTCACCGACGAGGAGGAGCGGGCGGTCGGGATGGAGGGCCGGGTCCCCTTCCTGCTGTCGGCGGCGCTGCGCCAGCTGGGTGCGATCCACGACGTCGCCCCGCCCTTCCTCCCGCACGTGGTGGTCCACGACCGGATCGTGACCGGTCAGAACCCGGCGTCCGCCGCCGAGGTGGCCCGCACCGCCGGCCGGCTCGCGGCGCTGCCGCAGCAGCGGTGAGCGTGCGGGCCGCGGCGGGCGTGCTCCTCGGCTGCGTCCTGGCCCTGGCCGCCGTGTCGGCGCTCAGCCGCCAGGTCGTCCCGCTGGCGGCCGCCTCCGCTGACCGGGCCGCCGGGCCGGCCCGGGTCGAGCGGGACGGCGACCTGCCGGCGGTCGGGCCGGGGCAGCCGGGGGTCACCGGCTCGAGCACGCAGGCGCTCTCGGTGCCCACCGCGGTCGGACCCACCACCGGCACCGCCGTCCTCCCCCAGGGCCGCGCCCCGGCCGGCGGCTGGCCGGGAGTGGTGCTGGTGCACGGCTCGGGTGACGGACGGGGCACCGCGATGCTGCCCTGGGCGGTGCGCTTCGCCGAGCGCGGGGTGGCCGCCGTCGTCTACGACAAGCGCGTGGAGGGCTACTCCGCGGTCCGGCGCGACTTCGGTGCGCTGGCCGACGACGCCGTGGCGGCCGCGGCCGCGCTGCGCGGCGTACCCGGGGTGGACCCGTCGCGCATCGCCCTGGCGGGCTTCAGCGAGGGTGGCTGGGTGGTCCCGCTGGCCGCGGCCCGCGACCCCCGGCTGATCGGCGTGGTCCAGCTGTCGGGCCCGGACGTGACCCCCAACCAGCAGATCGCCTGGCAGCTGCACAGCGGCCTGGTCGAGGCCGGTGCGCCGGTCGCCGCCCGTTCCTCCCTGCTGAATGCGCTCGCGCTGCCGTTCCCGGGGGAGCTGATGGCGTTCGGCCGCTTCGACCCCCGTCCCTCGCTGACGGCCGCCGACCTGCCGCTGCTCGCGGTCTTCGGCCTGGCGGACCGCACCGTGCCGGTGGAGGACGGCGCCGCGACCGTGCTCGACAGCCGGCGGTCCACGGACGCCTCCACGACCGTCCTGCTGGTCCCCGGGCTGGGCCACGGGCTGAGCGAGGCGGGACAGCCGAGCGCCACCGTCGTCGGCCTGGTGGCCGACTGGCTGGTGGCTCCGCCGACCGGGCCCGCCGTCGAGGTCCGCGGTGGCGCTGCCCGGCAGCGGCAGGCCACGCCGGTGCTCGGCCGGCTCTCCGCCGGCCTCACCGCGGTGCTGCTCACCTCCGGCACGCTGGTGCTGGTCGGGCTCGTGCTCAACCTCCTCGGTCGCCGCCGGGCCCTGGCGGGCACCGGCGCGCACCACCAGCCCTGGGACGTGGCCGCTGGTGCCGGCCTGGTCGCTGCCGTCGGGAACCACCTCGGTCTCGCCGGGCTCGCCGCGGCAGGTGCCCTGGGGGCGGGGCCGGTCGTGGCGGCTCTCGCCTGGTCCGTGGTCAAGCTCGCCAGCGCCGCGGCCGTCCTCCTCACCGCCCGCGCGGCGGTCCTGGACCCCCCGACCCGCGCGCGCCCCGGACAGGGCGTGCGCCGAGCCGGGGGGATGCTCGCCGCCCTCGGCGGCGTCGGGCTGGCCGTCGTCGGCGGCGCCCTGACCAGCGTATGGTGACTCGATCTACAAATCCGTGTAAATGTTGGGTTACCGGTCTAGCCAGCCGCCCGCCAGCCGCGCTACCGTGAACTTGCCAGTGGTTAGATCCCCCGCTCGCCCGTGCACTCCCCCCTTGAAGGAGCACGCAGTGACCCCCTCCCAGAGCCACGACGTCCGCCTTCTCCGCTGGCCACAGCACGCCGAGGAGCGGGCCTGGTGCCACGAGCACCGCATCCCCCGCATCCTGCTCGTCGAGCCGGGGCAGGAACCGCCCGAGCTGGTCGACGTGTACGAGGACTGGATCCGTCCCCCCGTCCCGCCCGAGGACCTGCAGATCCGGGTGCGGGCCCTGGCCCGGCGCCGGCGGGCCTTCAACCGCCCGCAGGTCGACCCGCACGGCAGCCTGGTCTACCAGGGCCAGCGGCTCGCCATCTCGCCCACCCAGGTCGACCTCACCTCCTGCCTCGTCCGCAGCTTCGGCGACCTGGTGCTGCGGGCCGTGCTCGCGGAGTGCCTGCCCGGCGCCGAGCAGACCGTGGTGCGCCGCAACGTGCTGGACCTGCACATCGGCCGGCTGCGCCGCAAGATCGCACCCCTGGGACTGAACATCCGGACGGTCTGGGGCTGCGGTTACATCCTCGAACCCGAGGACGTGGTCGTCCGCCCCGCCGAGCGCAGCCGGGTCGCAGGATGAACGACCTCGCCGAGCTCGGGCACACCGTCTTCGTCACGGTGCACGCCCTCGCCGCCACGGTGGCTCTGGTCAGCGGGGTGGTGACGGCGCACACCGGGCGCGGGTTCGGGCTGCACCAGCTCGGGGTGGTCGTGATGGCGGCCACCCTCGGCCCGAGCCTCGCCTTCGGCTGGCCGGGCTTCTCACCGGCGGCCCGGGTGACGTTCCTCGGGCTGGCCGCGCTGGCCGTGTTCATGGTGGTGCAGAGCGTGCGGGCGCGGCGGGTCCGGGGCCGCGAGGTCCTGGCGGCGGGTCGGAGGGTCGGTCCGGAGTTCGTCCGGGTCCTGGGGTTCAACCTGGTCGCGCTCACCGTCGCCGGCACCGTCGTCCCGGTGCTGCGGGTGGAGGGGGGAGTGGTCGGCATCGTCGTGGCGGTGGCGGTCACCGTGGTCCTCGGGCACGTGCTGGTCGAGCGCCGGGTGCGCGCGGCCGCGGCTGCGCCGCGCGGCCCCTCGCCGTCGCTCGACCCGCGGCCCGCCGACCAGCAGATCAGCCGCGGCGCGGCCCGACGGGCCTGATCCGCTGCCGGTACCGGACCCGCCCTCCCCGGTCACCCGCCCGGCCGGGCCGGTCGGGGTGCGGGCCCGGGGCCGCGTCGGCCATCAGCGGGTCCAGAAGTCTTCCGGCCGGCGTGCGGGGGTGAAGCCGACGTGGTCCAGCAGAGCCGTCGCCTCGGGGAAGTTCGCCGCCAGGCCCTCGGTCGCGTGGTCGTCGCTGCCGAAGGTGACGGCCCGCCCACCTTCCTCCGCCCACCACTGCGGGATCCAGGGGCGGAGCGGGCGTCCGGTGTTCATCTCCAGCGGTCGCCCCGATGCTGCCAGGGCCCGCATCGCCTGCCGGAACCCGTCCTCGAAGCGGGTGTGGTCGAACGGGCCGTGCTCCGCCACGGGCCAGGCGCGGGCCGCGTAGTCGATGTGGGTGAGGACGTCGAAGTCGCCGCCCTCGACCACGAGCCGGAGCTCGGCGAGGTAGGCCCAGATCACCTCCGCGGGGTCGGCCAGCTCGCGGAACAGTGTCACCGGCTCACTCCGGTGGCCGCGGAAGGGCAGCGTGTGCAGCGATCCGTTCACCCGGTCGAGCTCGACGGGGTCGAGATGAGCCTGCGCGGCCTGGCGGTCGAGGTGGGGCTGGCCGAGCTCGACGCCGGTGAGCACGTGGAGGTCGGGGAACGCGTGCCGGCACCGCTGGATGGACTCGAGGTAGCCGTCGACGTCCAGGAGCGGCGGGCGCATCACACCGTCGGAGTCGATCAGGTGGCGTTCGTGCTCCGCGAAGTCTTCCGGGGCAGCCCGCCACCCGCTGAGGTCGAGGTGCTCGGTGAAGATCACCGCCGGGAGCCCGAGGCGCACGGCCCGGGCGCACGTCCGAGCCATCGTCCCGGCGGCCGACGGTGACGTCGGCCCACCGGTGTCCCACGAGTACTCGCTGTGGACGTGGGTGTCAGCGGGTAGGGCCTGCATCACCCCACGATGGCACCCGCCCCCGGACCTGCCGTCGGGCGCGTCCCGTCCGGGAGGCGTCGCGCTGAGGCAGGGGAGCCCGAGGTGCGCGTACGTGGGGGTGCCCTCGGCCGTGGCGGGTGGCTACTGTTCGAGGGGACATGAGCAGACCCACGTCGCTGGAGGTCCGCGGGGTCTCCTACGCCACCGGGAACCACGCCCCGGCCGAGGTCCGGCAGATCATGCGGGCGATCAGGGCCGAGCTGCACTGCACGACCGTGATGCTGATCGACAGCGACCTCGACGCCCTGGTCGAGGCGGCTCGCACTGCCCTCGACGAAGGGCTGGACGTCTGGGTCCGCCCCCACCTCCCCGATCGACGGCTGCCCGCTCTCCTCCGCCACCTGCGCAGAACCGCGCTACGGGCCGAGGAGCTGCGCCGGGCGCACCCGGGCCGGGTCACCCTCCTGGTGGGCAGCGAGTTCTCGCTGACCTCCCGCGGCGTCGTCCCCGGGCCGGTGACCTTCCTGCGGTTGCTCCTGATCCTGCGGTGGGGTCGCCACCTCGAGGGCCGGATCACCCGGCGGCTGGCGCGGATGCTGCCGCAGCTGCTGGCCGTGGCCCGCGCGCACTTCGCCGGCCCGGTGACGTACGCGGCCGCCTCCTGGGAAGTGGTCGACTGGACCGGCTTCGACCTCGTCGGGGTCAACCTCTACCGCTCCGGGACCGACCACGACGGCTACGAGGAGCGGGTGCGGTCCCTGGTCGCCTCGCTGGACAAGCCGGTGGTGGTCACCGAGTTCGGCTGCGGCGCTCAGCGTGGCGGTGACGTCCGCGGCCCCGGGTCCTTCCGCATCGTCGACTGGTTCGGCTCCCCGCCCGGGGTGCGCGACGGCCACGAGCGGGACGAGGCGACCCAGGCGCGCTACCTGACCGAGCTGATCGACGTCTACGACCGGGCCGGTGTCCAGGGCTGCTTCGTCTTCACCTTCGTGATGCCCGACTTCCCGCACTCCTCCGACCCGCGACGCGACCTGGACATGGCCGGGTTCGGCATCGTCAAGGTGCCCGGCGACGACCCGTCCGCGTGGCAGCCGAAGCTCGCCTACGCCGCCGTGGCCGAGCGTTACGACGAGCTCAGCCGACGTGGCTCCGGCTGAGGGCGAGCCCGTCCGAGGACGGCCGGCTCGACCTGTCGAGCGCGTCAGCCGATGAGGACGTAGAGCAGGCCGAGCAGGGCGCCGACGGTGATGAGGTTGGCGAGCAGGAGCAGGAGGCCTGCTCCGGGCAGCTGGTGGTCGTGCAGCAGAGCGCTCCTGGTCGTGCGGGCCCGCCGGCCGGCAAGGACCCACAGGAGCCCGGTGAGCACGAGTCCCGCCAGGGCTGCCCCGATCGACCAGGCGCCGAGCGTCCCGGGGAGCAGCCGGAGGGCGAAGATCCCGCCCACCGCCAGCGCCAGCAGGGTGCGCCGCCAGGCCAGCTCGGTGCGCTCGGGCTGGAGCCCCGGGTCGAACAGCTGCTCGCTCACCGCAGCAGGAGGCCGGCGACGAGGATCGTCCCGGCCAGGGCGATCCCGACGGCGAGGGGCAGGGCGACCCTCGAGCTCGGCAGCGGCGACCCCTGGCGGAGGGCGCGCTCGACCGACCCCCAGGTCACCCAGGCCAGGGGAGGGACGACGATCCCGAGCACGAGCAGGATGAGGGAGGCGATCAGCCGCAGCGTCGGCTGCAGGGGCAGCGCGAGCGCTTCGAGCGCCACGCCGGCGGCGATCAGGGCGAGGGAGGTCCGGGTCCAGGCCAGGAAGGTGCGCTCGTTGGCGAGGGTGAAGCGGGGGTCGGGCTCGGTGCCGGTGTCGAAGACCCGGCGGGGGAACCGCCCGGTCACCGGCCCACCCGGCGGGCGGGAGCGTGCTCCGGCGGCGGTGGGTCAGCCGACCTGCAGCCACGGCCCTGCGCTCCTGCGTCCACCAGGCTCCACTCCTCGAAGGCATCCCCGGGGGCGGCGTGCCCGCACCGGCGTGACCGAGTGTCGCACTCTCGACGCCTGGGCCGCTCGGACGGGACGCTCCGCACTGCTGCTCGATGGCCGCGGGCTGCCCGAGGTCGGCGGGCGTCGAGGGGACGGACCGGAACCCTTGACACGAGCACGGTCGACGGTCGACTGTCAGCCTGACGGAAGATGCCAGCGAGGAGAGGAAGCGGACCGTGACTGGTGCCGGCGCGAGCTCAGCCCCGGGCGGGATCCTCAGCGGGCTGGCCGGGTCGCCCTGGCCGAGCAGGACACCCCCGTCGTCGGGCTCGCCGCGAACCGGGACGTGGACACCGACATGGATTCCGTGGCCGCCGCCCCTCCGGACCCGTTCTTCCGCACGGGGACGGCCGAGGCGCTGATGCTGGGTGCGGCCGCGAGGACGGCCGAGACCGGGCTGGTCCCCTCCGCGTCCACCTCCTCAGTCCTCGCCACCCGGCGCGCACACGACGTCCCCTGCCTCGAGATCGCCGAGCCGGAGCCGGACGAGGTCGCCAGCACGAGGGCCGCAGCCGCGAGGGCGCTGCGCACCGCTCGCAGCATCGGAAGGGAGGGGCCGTGGAGGGTCGAGGTGGTGGGGGAGGGCCGGTGGTGCCGGTGTTCTTCCTCTCCGACAGCACGGGGATCAGCGCCGAGACGATGGGCAACGCGCTGCTCATCCAGTTCCCGGACCTCCGGTTCGAGCGGCGGCTGATCCCGTTCATCTCCACCGTCGAGGAGGCCCGCAAGGTGGTGACGGTCCTGGACGCCGCTGCGGACGGGCCGGTCACCCCGCTCGCGTTCTCCACCACGGCCATGACCGAGGTGCGCCAGGAGCTGCACCGGTCCCGGTGCCCGCTGATCGACTTCTTCGACCTGCACATGTCGCGCGTCGAGACGATCCTCGGCCAGCAGGGCCAGCGGGTGGCGGCACGGCTGCACGGCGTCGGCGACATCAAGCGCTACAACGCGCGGATGGCGGCGGTCGAGTACGCCTTCGAGCACGACGACGGGCAGTCCCTGCGCGCTCTGGACAAGGCCGACGTCATCCTGGTCGCCCCGTCGCGGTGCGGCAAGACCCCGACGACGATGTACCTGGCGCTCCAGCACGGCGTGCTGGTGGCCAACTACCCGCTGGTGGACGAGGACTTCGAGTCCGAGGACCTGCCCCGACCTCTCCGTGGGCTGCGGCAGCGCTGCTTCGGCATCCTGACCACTCCGGGCCGGCTGAGCCAGGTGCGCCAGGAGCGCCGGCCGAACTCCCGCTACGCCTCGATGGAGCAGTGCAGCTACGAGCTGCGGCGGGCGGAGGCGATGTTCGCCACGCACCGGGTCCCGACGGTCAACTCGGCCGCGAAGTCGGTGGAGGAGATGTCCACCGTGATCCTGCAGCACCTCAACAGCACCGTCGCCAGAGAGAGGACCAGCCCATGACCAGGAACGTCCGATGGTTCGCCGAGGTCGGTCTCGCCGACCTGGAGGAGGTCGGCGGGAAGAACGCGTCGCTGGGCGAGATGGTGGGCCACCTCGGCTCGGCCGGGGTGCGGGTGCCGGACGGGTTCGCCACCACCGCCGAGGCGTACCGCCGCTTCCTGGGCGAGACCGGGCTGGCGGCCCGGATCGACGCCGCGCTGACCGGGCTGGACACCGACGACGTGCGCGAGCTGGCCCGGGTGGGCGCGGGGATCCGGTCCGCGGTGGTCGAGCAGGACTTCCCCGAAGACCTGGAGGCCGAGATCAGGACCGCCTACGAGCGGCTGGTCGGCGGTGACGCGGAGATGTCGTTCGCGGTGCGCTCGAGCGCGACGGCCGAGGACCTCCCGGACGCCTCCTTCGCGGGGCAGCAGGAGACCTTCTTGAACGTGCGGGGGATCGAGGCGGTGCTCACGGCGGTCAAGGAGGTGTTCGCCTCGCTGTACAACGACCGGGCCATCGCCTACCGGGTGCACCACCAGTTCGAGCACGCGTCGGTGGCGCTGTCCGCCGGGGTGCAGCGGATGGTCCGCTCCGACGTCGGCGCGGCCGGGGTGATGTTCACCATGGACACCGAGTCGGGCTTCGAGGACGCGGTGTTCCTCACCTCCTCCTACGGGCTGGGCGAGGCGGTCGTGCAGGGTGCGGTCAACCCGGACGAGTTCTACGTCTACAAGCCCGGGCTGCGGGCCGGCCGGCCGGCGATCCTCAAGCGCGGGGTCGGCGGCAAGGCGATCAAGATGACCTACACCGACGACGCCGCCGTCGGCCGGACCACCGCCTTCGTCGACGTGGCGGAGGCCGACCGGCGCCGGCTCAGCCTGACCGACGAGCAGGTGGAGGAGCTGGCCCGGTGCGCGCTGGCCGTGGAGGACCACTACGGCCGGCCGATGGACATCGAGTGGGGCCTGGACGGCACCGACGGGCTGCTCTACATCCTGCAGGCGCGGCCGGAGACGGTGAAGTCCCGGCAGTCCCCGGGCAGCGTCCAGCGGTTCCGGCTCACCGAGAGCGGTCCGCTGCTGGTCGAGGGCCGGGCGATCGGGCAGAAGATCGGCGCCGGCCGGGTGAAGGTGCTCAGCTCGCTGGAGGACATGCACCTGTTCGCCGCCGGAGACGTGCTGGTGGCCGACATGACCGACCCCGACTGGGAGCCGATCATGAAGCGGGCCTCGGCGATCGTCACCGACCGGGGTGGCCGGACCTGCCACGCCGCGATCATCGCCCGCGAGCTCGGCATCCCCGCCGTGGTCGGCACCGGCGAGGCCACCCGGCAGCTGGACGACGGTCAGCCCGTCACGGTGTCCTGCGCCGAGGGCGACACCGGTTTCATCTACGCGGGCGAGCTCGACTACACCGTGGACGTGACCGAGGCCGGCACCATGCCCGAGCTGCCCGTCCGGATCATGATGAACGTCGGCACCCCCGACCAGGCGTTCGCGTTCTCCCGGCTGCCCCACGCCGGCGTCGGGCTGGCGCGGCTGGAGTTCATCATCAACCGCCAGATCGGCATCCACCCCAAGGCCCTGCTCGACCTCGACACCCCGGGCGGCCCGGTCCGAGGTGAGCTGCACGACAAGATCGCCGACCTGGTCGCCGCCTACCCCAGCCCGCGTGACTACTTCGTCCAGCGGGTCGCCGAGGGGATCGCCACCATCGCGGCCGCCTTCGCGCCGGAGCCCGTGATCGTGCGGATGAGCGACTTCAAGTCCAACGAGTACGCCAACCTCATCGGCGGTGAGCTCTACGAGCCGCACGAGGAGAACCCGATGATCGGCTACCGCGGCGCCTCGCGCTACCTCTCACCCGAGTTCGCGGACTGCTTCGCGATGGAGTGCGAGGCGCTGTCCTTCGTCAGGGACCAGATGGGCCTGACCAACGTCAAGATCATGATCCCGTTCGTGCGCACGGTCACCGAGGCCGAGGGGGTGGTCCGGCTGCTGGCCGAGCACGGCCTGCGCCGCGGGGAGAACGGGCTGCAGGTGATCATGATGTGCGAGGTGCCCTCCAACGCCGTGGTCGCCGACGCCTTCCTGGACCACTTCGACGGGTTCTCCATCGGGTCCAACGACATGACGCAGCTGACGCTCGGTCTTGACCGCGACTCCGCGCTGGTCGCCGCCGGCTTCGACGAGCGGGACCCGGCCGTGAAGTTCATGCTGCGCACGGCCATCAAGGCCTGCAAGTCCCGCGGGAAGTACGTCGGCATCTGCGGCCAGGGGCCCAGCGACCACCCCGACCTCGCCGACTGGCTCCTGGACCAGGGGATCGACACCATGTCGCTCAACCCGGACACCGTGGTGGCGACGTGGCTGCGGCTGGGCGGGCTCGAGCCCGCGGGCGCGCTGGAGCGGGCCCTGCCGCACTGGCGGGACCTGCCGTGAGGGTCGCGCGGGGGCCAGCCGCGGGTCTTCGTCGCTGAGCTGGTTCCCGACACCGCGTCGGAGACGGCATCATCAGGGGCGCGCCCTCGTCATCGGCCACCCGCCACCCGGCAGCCCCCGTCCCCCACCTCCCCCGAGCCACCCGTCTGGAGACAGCCCCATGAGTGACACCGCGCCCGCCACCACGGCCACCCCGACCTCCGTAGGACCCGACCCGGACCGGAACCTGGCCCTCGAGCTGGTCCGGGCCACCGAGGCCGCAGCGATCAACTGCTCCCGCTACCTCGGCTACGGCGACAAGAACCAGGTCGACGCCGCTGCGGTCGACGCCATGCGACCCGTCCTCGGCTCGGTGCGGATGAACGGCATCGTCGTCATCGGTGAGGGCGAGAAGGACGAGGCGCCCATGCTGTACAACGGTGAGCGCGTCGGTGACGGGACCGGACCCGAGTGGGACATCGCCGTCGACCCGGTCGACGGCACGACGCTGACCGCGAAGAGCCTCCCGGACGCCGTCAGCGTCCTCGGCGTCTCCCAGCGCGGCACCATGTTCAACCCCGGACCCGCCGTCTACATGCGCAAGCTCGTCGTCCCCGGACACGTCGCGGGTGACGTCGACCTCGACGCCCCCATCGCCGACACGCTGACCCAGGTGGCCCGCGCCGGCGACCGGGCCGTCTCCGACCTCACGGTCGCGATCCTCGACCGGCCACGCCACCAGGACCTCGTCGCCGAGGTCCGCCAGGCCGGCGCCCGCATCCGCCTCCTCCTCGACGGCGACGTCGCCGGCGCCATCATGGCCGTCACCCCCGGTACCGGCGTCGACCTCCTCATCGGCACGGGCGGCACCCCGGAGGGCGTCCTCGCCGCCTGCGCCCTGCGCTGCCTCGGCGGGCAGATGCTGGGCCAGCTCATCGCCCGCGACGACGCCGAGCGGGCGGCCATCCTCGACGCCGGCTACGACCTGGACCGGATCCTCACGACCTACGACCTCGTCGGCGGCGACAACGTGTTCTTCGCCGCCACGGGCGTCACCGACGGCGCCCTCCTCCGTGGCGTCCGCTTCGAGCCCCACCGGGTGACCACCCACTCGCTCTCGATGCGTTCCCGGTCCGGCACCGTCCGCTTCATCGAGGGACGCCACGACCCCGAGCGGTCGTTCCTCATCAACTACTGAGGACGGGCGGAACGCGACAGATGGGTCGGCGGGCGCGCTGCGGCCGCCGCCGGGCGTCAGAGCTGCTGCGCGGTCTCGCCACCACCGGCGGCCGCCGTCGGGAGGAGTTGCGCGTTCTCCTGGTAGGCGGCGGTGAACTTGACCTTGCTGAAGGGCCAGCCGTTCTCGGTGCGCACCGCTTCGTCGTCGTAGAAGCCGACGACGAGCCACTGGTTCGGACCGCCTGCCGCGACGTCGTCGGGGACCCAGTGCTCGGCGCGCACGTGGGCGTGGGCGACGGCGTGGTCGCCCTCGATGGTGATGACGTGGCCGGTGATGGAGTGGTGCGTGGCGACGAACGGTTCCAAAGCGCCACGGAGCGCCGCGACGTACTCCTCGAGCGGGGTCTGCCGAGGCGGCATCCCGGTGACGGATTCGACGTCCACGGTGAAGGGGTCTGCGTCAACGAGCGGAGGGAGCTCGTCGAAGGTCCTCGTGTCGGCGATGTCGGCGTAGCGGCCGAAGAGCTCGATGATGTCGGCACGGTCGGCTTCGAGGGTCATGAGAGTGGTCCTGGCCGTTGCGGTTGCGGTTGCGCTCCGGAGTGGGGCCGTCCGGAGACGACGCATCTCATCGCCTGGGTGGTCGGGGCGTGCTGAACCGGGTCATCGTCGTGCGCCCGTGCTCGTCTCGCTGCTCCTGAGCGGGAAACCGGTGCCGGTGAGCCTCTCCGACTCCTCCCACAAGCGTCGCGCGTTCTGCACGCTGCGGGTCTTGGTCGCACGCTTGCCGGGTGCGGGAGCCCGCGCATCCTCCTCATGCGGCTCGGGCCGATGTAGCTGTCGCCGGGGATGTCGGCGGTCGCGGCGTGGAGGATCGGCAACGCGCCGGCTTCGGCGGACTGGGCGACCGACTGGATGAAGAACTTGTCGAGCCGGCGCCTGGATCGGTGGCCTTCCACGTCCATCAGGTTCGTCGTCGCGATCCCTGGGTGCGTCACGACCGAGATCACCGGCGAACCGGCTGCGGTGAGCCTGCGCTGCAGTTCGTGAGCCGACAGGTGGTTGGCGAGCTTCGACTGCGCGTACGCGCCGTAGGCCCGGTAGTGGCGGCGGTGCCAGTTGAGGTCGGTGAAGTCGGGGCGGCCGATGAGGTGCACGGGTGAGCCGACGGTGACGACCCGGTCGAGCACCTGCGGCAGGAGGAGGTTGGTCAGGGCGAAGTGGCCCAGGTGGTTGGTCCCGGACTGGGACTCGAACCCGTCCGCGGTGCGCGTCAGCGGCGGGACCGAGATGCCGGCGTTGTTGATCAGGACGTCGACCGGATGGGTGAGGAACCCAGCGAACTCGCGGACCGCCGCGAGGTCGGCCAGGTCGAGCCGACGCACCTCGGTGTCACCGTTCATCGTCGCCTCGGCAGCTCGTCCCTTGTCGGCCATCGGGGCCGGCCGCACGGACGAGCTCGGCGGCCCTGGTGCGCACGACGAGTGCACAGGAGGTCCGCTCCGGATCGAGCTCTTCTGGCGTCCACTGCTCACGTCGACGTGACCGGTCACGGCCGGCGTCGCAGTCGGGCATGTTGAGCACGGCGTACTGCCGTCCCGGTACCGCCGCGTAGCCGAGCGCTCCCGATTGCGTGCGGCTGAGGTAGCGGATCTTGGGCGTGGTCTCGGCGACCCGGAACGTCTCGTCGTCTTCGTGCATCGTGCTGGAGAACGAAATACCCCCTGCCGAGGACTCCGAAGAGCCCTCTGACAAGGGGTGGTGCTGGTGGGCGATACTGGGATCGAACCAGTGACCTCTTCCGTGTCAGGGAAGCGCGCTACCGCTGCGCCAATCGCCCGTGCGAGGTGGAGACGGGATTTGAACCCGTGTACACGGATTTGCAGTCCGTTGCCTCGCCTCTCGGCCACTCCACCGTGGGGAACTTTCCCCCCAGGGGACTGGCGAGATTTGCTCCGAGCGGACGACGGGATTCGAACCCGCGACCCTCACCTTGGCAAGGTGATGCGCTACCACTGCGCCACGTCCGCGCGCTCCGGGACTTCGTTGCCTGGTCCCCGGCGCGAGATGAAACATTAGCCGAGCCGGGTCCCGGAGTCCAAACCGGGGGAGCGTCGGCGGGTCGGACTAGGGTGAGCGCATGCCCCTCGCTGACGCGGCCCAGCCCCTCCGGACGACGCCTCTGCGGGTGTGGGTCAACGGCCGGGTGCACGAGGACCCCGATCAGGCGACGGTTGCGGTGACCGACCACGGCCTGGTCGTGGGCGACGGCGTCTTCGAGGCGCTGAAGGTGACTGCCGCCGGCCCGTTCGCGCTCCGCCGCCACCTGGAACGGCTCGACCGGTCAGCCGCCTCCCTGGGCCTGCCGCCGGCCGACCACGGCGTCATCCGGGGAGCGGTCGAGGAGCTGCTGGCCGGGCAGCAGGTGGAGCTGGGCAAGATCCGGATCACCTACACCGCCGGCCGCGGCCCGCTGGGCTCGGGCGCCGCCTACGGGCCGCAGACGCTCGTCGTCGCGCTGGACGCCGCGGAGCCGCCGGAGCCGTCGACGGCCGTGGTCACCGCACCCTGGAGCCGCAACGAGCACGGGGCCATGACCGGGGTGAAGTCGACCTCGTACGCGGAGAACGTCCGGGTGCTCGCCGACGCCGCCGCGCGGGGCGCCAGCGAGGGTCTGATGCTCAACACGGCAGGGCACCTGTGCGAGGGCACCGGTTCCAACGTCTTCGTCGTCCTCGACGGGCGGGTGGTCACCCCACCGCTGGCCGCCGGTGCGCTCGCCGGCATCACCCGCGATCTGGTCCTGGAGTGGACCGCGGTCGAGGAGCGCGACCTCACCCTGGCCGAGGCGCTCGGCGCCGATGAGGTGTTCCTGACCTCCTCGCTGCGCGACGTCCAGCCGGTGCACCGCTGGGACGACACGACCTTCGGTGACCACCCCGTCACCGACGCCGTCGCCCGGGTCTTCGCCGAGCGCTCGGCGGCCGACCTCGAGCCCTGAGGCGCGCCGATTCGGCAGCCGGGCCGCTCGTGGGCTAGGGTTGTCGACGCCTCGGAAGAGGCCTGAGGGGCGATTGGCGCAGTGGTAGCGCGCTTCGTTCACACCGAAGAGGTCACTGGTTCGAACCCAGTATCGCCCACCCTCATCACCCCTGGTCAGAGCAAGTTAGAGATTAGACCCGCTAAGTTCTTCGACCCGGTGAGTGACAGGGTGAGTGACAACGGTCGACGTCACCGGTGGTCCTGCGCGGACCCGAAGAGCTGATCCATCACCGTCGCCCCCGTCTGGATGACCGGACGGATCTGGTGCCGGTAGACAAGCTCGGTCACGCTGGTGCCGCTGTGCCCGACGAGGCGTGAGATCTCCTCGATGGGGACTCCGGCGTCGGAGAGCAGTGAGACGAGGGTTTGTCTCAGCTCTCGTGGTGTCCACTCCGCCGGCTCGAGACCCGGCACCGCGGACAGAGCTCGCCGCAGCTCGCGACGCACATTGGCCGCATCCATCGGAGTCCCGAGTCGAGTCGTGAAGACAGCCCACTGTCCTGCCATGCGGAGCCGCCGATCACTCGGTCCCGGGCTTGCTGAGTGCGCTGAACCAGGGTCTGCGCCGCCGGGAGGACGAACTGGGCGACGCAGGACCGCACGAGCGCCACCACGGCGAACCACCACCATGCCTCGTGCAGCAGGTGAGCCAACGTGCAGGCGGCCAACGCCACGTTCGCCCAGATGATGACCCGCCGTGGATCCCAGCGATCCACCAGGAGACCGGCGAGCTGAGCTATTCCTATGTGTTAGAAGGGCACCGCCACGAACATCGCCCCGGTCCCCACCGCTGAAACCACGTTGCCGGACCAGACCAGAACGACATTGCGCTCGCGAAGCAACGAAAGAGATGAGTCGGGCACGAGAGGGACAGTAAGAAGTAGCCTCATACGAGTGACAGAGCCGGTTCGTCGTAGCTCATCGACGACGGTGAGCGACCCTCGCCAGGCGCGGCTGCTCACCGATCCCCGCAGCGCCGCCTTCATCCACCCCTTCCTGGCCAGGGAGAGGTCGACGGCCGAGGCTGCACGGGAGGCCGGCTGCCCGCTCACCACGATGGCCTACCGCGTGCGGGTGCTGCAGGAGGCCGGCCTGCTGCTGGCCACGCGTACGCTTCAGCGAGCTGGGCGTCCCATTACCTACTGCCGGTCCAGCCAGGACGCCTACCGCGTCCCCCTGACCGCCACCACCTTCACCGGCCAGCGCGACCAGGCCCGCCGCATCGACGCACCGATCTACCGACGGCTCAACGTCGCGTACAGCAACGCGCTCGCCCGCCACGGCACGACGACCAGGCTGATCACTCGCGACGACCAGGACGGCATCTACTCCACCGACCAGCCGCCACTCCGGACCGCGAACCAGCAGCCACTTCTGTTCGAGGACCGCGTCCTTCACCTCACACAAGCCCAAGCCGAACGCTTATGCCGACGGCTCGAGGAAGAGCTCGACGCCGTGACCGGCGACAGTGACAGCGCCGAGCCCCACCACTCCTACATCGTCATGGTCGCCGCGGTCCCGCTCGACACCTGACCGCCTAGCCCGAGAGGACCAGCGTCGAACGATCCTGTTCAAGAGCGGATCGACACCCCTGTCGCAGGTGCCAGGCGAACCCAGCCAGCCAGCACCAGGTCGTCACAAGCCCCAATCGTGAGGGCTTCGAACACCAACCCTCCTGCGGGACGCGCGCAGTAGCCGACCGACTTGTATGAGGAAGCGGGTCTGGACGGCTAGGGCCTAGCGTCTGGAGTGGTGCCGACTGGCTTGACTCGTAGCCGACATGCCGCCGC
>BAAAJN010000001.1:0-669369 GCA_039527025.1 Microlunatus lacustris | reverse complement strand
CTCCTCAACACCCGCCCCCGCATGACCTTGGACTGGCAGACCCCAGCTGAAAGACTCGAACAACTAATGACTGTTGCGCTGACCACCTGAAACCGCCGTGGGGCCGGGGGCCGGGGTGTGAAGTGGGGGACCCGGCTCGACCGGGAGGGAACCAGTGGCCGGCGCCGGGCGGGCCAGCCTCAGCGGAGGTCGGGGTGCCGCTTGTTGCGGGTGTTGTAGTCGCGCATCCGCTGCGGGTAGCCCACCACCGCGGCGTCGTAGCCGGGGATCTGCAGGTGCCCGGCGAAGGCGTGCGCCCACTCGGGCGAGGGCACGACCCGGCGGGTCCACTCCCCGTCGTAGGCCACCAGCAGCAGCGTCACCTGCGTGACGGAGGTGCGTGGCTCGACGAAGGCCTCGACCCCGCGGCGGGTGCGGGCGAACTCGGTCAGGTGGACGGTGACCCGGTCGTCGACGGCGCGGTTCCCGGTGGCCACGCTGCGGCCCCGCCTGACCCGCTTCGCCGTCCGGTTCAACCAACCCATGGACCCAGTATGGCCGCCTGCCAAGATGGTCCGATGAACTCGTTCGACCTCGTCGTCCTCGGTGCCGGCAGCGGGGGCTACGCCTGCGCCCTGCGCGCCGCGCAGCTCGGGCTGTCCGTGGCCCTGGTGGAGAAGGACAAGGTGGGCGGGACCTGCCTGCACCGCGGCTGCATCCCCACCAAGGCGCTGCTGCACGCGGCCGAGGTCGCCGACGCCGCCCGTGACGGCGCCCGGTTCGGCGTCCACGCCACCCTGGACAAGGTCGACCTGGCGGGCGTGCAGAGCTACGCCGACGGCGTCGTCGCCAAGCTCTACCGGGGACTCACCGGGCTGGTGCGGTCCCGCGGGATCACCGTCGTGGCCGGGGCCGGCCGGCTGGTCCACGACGACGAGGGGCCGGCCGTCCAGGTGGGCGACGAGCTGTACCGCGCCCCCGCGGTGGTGCTGGCCACCGGCTCCGCCCCGCGGCACCTGCCCGGCGTCGAGGTGGACGGCGAGGTGGTGCTGACCAGCGACGAGGCCCTGCGGCTGGGGACCCTGCCCACCCGGGCCGTGGTGCTCGGCGGCGGGGTGATCGGTTGCGAGTTCGCCTCCGCCTGGCGCTCCTTCGGCGTCGAGGTGACGCTGGTGGAGGCCCTGCCGCGACTGCTGGCCGCCGAGGAGCCCGCGTCGTCGACGGCCCTGGAGAAGGCCTTCCGCGCCCGCGGCATCGAGGTGCTCACCGGGGTCGCCCTGCAGTCCGCGCGCCGCGACGGCACCGGCGTCGCGGTGACCCTGGCGGACGGCCGCGACCTCGAGGCGGACGTGCTGCTGGTCGCGGTCGGCCGGGTGGCGGTCAGCGCCGGGCTCGGCTACGTCGAGGCCGGCGTCGCCCTGGACCGCGGGCTGGTCGACGTCGACGCGCGGCTGCGGACCTCCGTGCCGGGCGTCTTCGCCGTCGGCGACCTGGTGCCCGGTCTGCAGCTGGCCCACCGCGGGTTCGCGCACGGGATGTTCGTGGCCGAGGAGGTCGCGCACCGGGCCGGGAAGCTGGCCGACGCGCCGGTGCCTCCGCTGGACCGGGACATCCCCCGGGTCACCTACTCCGACCCGGAGGTGGCCTCGGTGGGGCTGACCGAGGCGGCCGCCCGGGAGGCCCACGGCGAGGTGGAGACGCTGACGTACGACCTCACCGGCAACGGGCGCTCGCAGATCCTCGGCACCTCGGGCTTCGTCAAGCTGGTCCGCCGCACCGACGGCCCCGTCGTCGGGGTGCACCTGGTCGGTTCGCGCGTCGGGGAGCTGGTCGGGGAGGCCCAGCTCATCACCGGCTGGGACGCCTACCCGAGCGAGGTGGCGAGCCTCCAGCACGCCCACCCGACCCAGCACGAGGCGCTCGGCGAGGCGCACCTGGCGCTGGCCGGCCGACCACTGCACGTGCACGGCTAGGGCAGGATGAGTTCCACGGCACCCCCGGTGCCGCCCCGGATCGGCCCTCGACCGGCCCAGGTGCAGCAAGGCTAGGCTGACCCGCAACCGCACCAGGTCACGTGATGAAGGAGTCCCAAGACACGATGTCGACTGATGTAACCCTCCCCGCCCTGGGCGAAAGCGTCACCGAAGGCACCGTCACCCGCTGGCTCAAGCAGGTCGGGGACACCGTCGCCGTCGACGAGCCGTTGCTGGAGGTCTCCACCGACAAGGTCGACACCGAGATCCCCTCACCCGCGGCCGGGGTGCTGCTGGAGATCCGCGTGCAGGAGGACGACTCCGTCGAGGTCGGTGCGGTGCTCGCCGTGGTCGGTGAGGAGAGCGAGGCCGGTGGCGGTGGTGACGCCCCCGCGCAGGAGCCGCCCAGCCAGGAGCCGCCCAGCCAGGAGCCGGCGCAGGCCGAGGCCAGCACCGAGCCGGAGCCGGCCAACGCCGCCGACGCCGAGATCGCCGAGGACGACCCGCCGGCCCCCACGCCGGAGCGGACCGCCGGCGCGAGCAGCGGCAGCGGCACCGAGGTGACCCTCCCCGCGCTGGGCGAGAGCGTCACCGAGGGCACGGTCAGCCGCTGGCTGAAGAAGGTCGGCGACAGCGTCGAGACCGACGAGCCGCTGCTCGAGGTCTCCACCGACAAGGTCGACACCGAGATCCCCTCCCCGATCGCCGGCACCGTGCTGGAGATCCGGGTCGGCGAGGACGAGACCGTCGAGGTCGGCGCGGTGCTCGCCGTCGTCGGCGACGCGTCCGCCACCACCGGGGGGGACGACTCCGCCGCACCGGCCGGCACCGCGGACGCCCCGCACGGCGACGACGCCAACGACGGCGCCACCCAGGACGAGCCGCAGGCCCCGGCGACGGCCACCGTCACCGACGGCACCGACGTGGACCAGCAGGCCGACGCCGGCGACGAGGGCGGGCAGTCCCCGATCCCGGCTCCCGAGCCGCGCTCCACGCCGTCCGCGCCGAAGCAGTCCGCCGCCCGCGAGGACGCCCAGCCCGAGCAGCACGGTCCCACCGCCTCGCGCACCTCGGCCACCCCGGTGGCCGCGGACGGCGACCCCGTCTACGTCACCCCGCTGGTCCGCAAGCTGGCCAAGGAGCACGACGTCGACCTGGCCTCGGTCACCGGCACCGGTGTCGGCGGGCGGATCCGCAAGCAGGACGTGCTGGCCGCCGCCGAGGAGGCCAAGGCTGCCGCCGAGGCAGCCAAGGCCGCCCCGGCCCCGACCCCGGCCGCACCCGCGGCTGCCGCACCTGCCGCCGCCGCCAAGCCGGCACCCGAGCCCAGCTCGCTGCGCGGCACCACCGAGAAGATGTCGCGGCTGCGCAAGACCATCGCCCGCCGGATGGTGGAGTCCCAGCAGGTCTCGGCCACGCTGACCGCGACGGTGGAGGTCGACCTGACCGCCATCTCCCGGATCCGCGCCAAGGCCAAGGACGCGTTCAAGGCCCGCGAGGGCGCGAGCCTGTCCTACCTGCCCTTCATCGCCAAGGCCACCGTCGAGGCGCTGAAGGTCTACCCGAAGCTCAACGCGACCATCGACACCGACGCCGGCGAGGTCACCTACCCGGCCTTGGAGCACCTGGGCATCGCCGTGGACACCGAGAAGGGCCTGCTCGTCCCGGTGATCAAGGACGCCGGCGACCTGAACATCGGCGGGATCGCCAAGAAGATCGCCGACCTCGCCTCGCGCACCCGGCAGAACAAGGTGACGCCGGACGAGCTCAGCGGCGGCACCTTCACCATCACCAACTACGGGTCGGCCGGGACCCTGATGGACACCCCGATCATCAACCAGCCGCAGGTGGCCATCCTCGGCACCGGGACGCTGGTCAAGCGCCCGGTGGTGATCAAGGACGCGAACCTCGGTGAGGTGATCGCGGTCCGCGACATGATGTACCTGTCGCTGTCCTACGACCACCGGCTGGTCGACGGCGCCGACGCCGCCCGGTTCCTCTCGGCGCTGAAGTCGCGGCTGGAAGAGGGCGACTTCGGGGGCGAGTTCGGGGTCTAGGACCGACATGAGCACGTGGTTGCTGGCCGGCGCGTCCGGGTTCCTGGGCACCGCCCTGCGCGTCCGGCTGGCCACCGAGGGCCACCAGGTCGTCCGGCTGGTCCGGCGCGAGCCGGCGACCGGCAGCGAGCGCCGCTGGGACCCGGCCGCCGGGCTGCTCGACCCGGCCGTGCTCGACGGCGTGGACGTCGTCGTCGACCTCGCCGGCGCGGGGGTCTTCACCTCGCCCTGGACGGCCGCCCGCCGCGAGCTGCTGCTCAGCTCTCGGCTGCAGACCACCGGCACGCTGGCCCGGGCCCTCGCGGCCCGGGCTGGCGACGGCCGTCCGCGAGCGTTCCTGCAGGCCAGCGGGATCGCCCGGTACGGGACGGAGCCGCGCACCGCGCCCGCCACCGAGGACACCCCGGCCGCTGAGGACTTCCTGGCCCAGCTGACGCTCGCCTGGGAGGGCGCCGCGCAGCCGGCTGTCGACGCCGGGGTCCGGACGGCCCTGCTGCGCACCAGCCCGGTGCTGGCGGCCAGCGGGGGCGCGTTCGTCCCGATGAAGCTGGCCTGGTCGGCCGGGCTCGGCACGGTGATCGGCTCCGGCCGGCAGTGGATGCCGATGATCAGCCTCGAGGACTACCTCGGGGTGACGCTGTGGGCTGCCGCGACGCCGGGAGCCGCGGGCGCCTACAACCTGACCATCCCCCAGCCCACGACGAACGCCGAGTTCACCGACGTGCTGGCCCGCGCCCTGCGCCGGCCGCGACTGCTCAAGGCGCCGGCCTTCGTGCTGCGGCGAGCGCTCGGCGAGCTGGCCGAGCAGCTGGTCGGCGACTGCTGGGCGGTGCCGACCCGGCTGACCGGGGACGGCTACGTGTTCCGCGCCCCCGACGTCCACGCCACGGTCGCGTCCGCGTTGGCGACCTAGACTGCCGCGCATGAGCCTCGACTTCCTCTACCCGGGCCTGGGCAGCGAGCTGGTGGACTACCTCGACGCCTGGGAGCTGCAGCGCCGGCTGCACGCCGACGTCTCCGCGGGCAGCGCCCCGGACACCGTCCTGGTGCTGGAGCATGCCGAGGTCTACACCGCGGGCAAGCGGACCGAGCCGCACGAGCGGCCGACCACCGGGGACGTACCGGTCGTCGAGGTCGACCGGGGCGGCAAGATCACCTGGCACGGACCGGGGCAGCTCGTCGTCTACCCCATCGTCAAGCTGCCCGACGCCATCGGCGTCGTCGACTACGTGCGCCGGCTCGAGGAGGCGATGATCGGGCTGTTCGCCGAGTACGGGCTGGCCACCGGTCGGGTCCGCGGCCGCTCCGGGGTCTGGCTGGCCGCCGATGCTCCGACAGGCCCAGGACGCGCGCGACCGGAGCGCAAGATCGCCGCCATCGGCGTCCGCGTCGCGGGCGGCACCACCATGCACGGGCTGGCCATCAACGTCGACCCGGACCTGGGGGGCTTCGGCCGGATCGTGCCCTGCGGGTTGAGCGACGTCGGGGTCACCTCGATGGCCGACGAGCTGGGCGAGGCTCCCAGCCTGCTCGAGGTGGCCCACCTCTTCCGTCCGCACCTGGAGCGGATGCTCGCCTTCGAGCCCTACGAGCAGTCGCCCGACCTCACCGCGACCCCCGCCGCACCAGCGGTCACCTACGGGCTCACCGTCGGCGCCGCCTGAGCGCGGCCGTCGGCCGCCGCCGTTAGGGTGGGCCGACCCTCCCTCGCCCGAGAAAGGCCGCTCCGTGCCGGTGACCGAAGCCCGACGCGCCCGCCCGCAGGAGCCGGCCGCCTACGCCGTCGAGGTCTCCGACCTGCGCAAGACCTACCGCACCCGCAAAGGGCGGTTCCAGGCCGTCGGCGGGCTGGACCTCAAGGTCCCGCTGGGGGGCGTGCACGGCTTCCTCGGCCCGAACGGCTCGGGCAAGACGACGACCATCCGGATGCTGCTGGGCCTGATCAAGGCCGACTCGGGCAGCATCCGCATCTTCGAGCAGCCGATCCCGACCGCGCTGCCCCAGGTGATCGGGCGGATCGGCGCCATCGTCGAGCAGCCGAAGTTCTTCCCCGCGTTCTCCGGCCGCCGCAACCTCGAGCTGCTGGCCACCGGCATCGGCACCCCGGCCCGCCGGGTGGGCGAGGTGCTCGACGAGGTGGGGCTGGCCGGCCGCGACCGGGACCGCTTCCGCACCTACTCCCTCGGCATGAAGCAGCGGCTCGCCATCGCGGCCACGCTGCTCAAGGACCCCGAGCTGCTGATCTTCGACGAGCCCACCAACGGCCTGGACCCGGCCGGCATCCACGAGATCCGGGCGACCATGCGCGGGCTCGCCGACCGGGGCAAGACGGTGCTGGTCTCCAGCCACATCCTCAGCGAGGTGCAGCTGGTGGCCGACACGGTCTCGATCATCGGCCGGGGGCGGCTGCTCGCCGAGGGCGAGGTCGACGACATCCTGGCCGGCACCGGTGGCCAGGCGGTCCGCGTGCTGGTGGCCGACCCCGTCCGGGCGGCCGCGGTGCTCGCTCCCGCCGGCTTCGCCGCGACGCCGCTGCCGGAGGGCCGGATGGAGGTCCGGCGCACCGGCGACCAGCCGGGCTTCGACCCGGCCCAGGTCACCTGGTTGCTGGCTCAGCAGGGGCTGCACGTCGCCGAGCTGGTGCCGGTGCGCGCCGACCTCGAAGCGGTGTTCCTCGACCTCACCGCCGAGGAGCACCTCGGCGCCACCGCCGAGGGCGCCTTCCCGGCCGCCCCACCAGCACCCCCGGTCCCGGCCGGACCGGCCCGCGCAGCCCGGGAGGACTGGCGATGATCCCCCTCGTCCGCGCCGAGCTGCTGCGCATCCGCAGCCGCCGGCTCACCTGGGTCGCCCTCGGCGCCATGCTCGTGGTCATCCTGCTCACCCAGCTGGCCGTCTACTCCAGCGTCCGCCCGCTGAGCGACGCCGAGCGGGAGCAGAGCCGGTCGGCCTTCGAGCAGGCGCAGCAGGACTACGCGCAGAACAAGGCGCAGTACGACCAGCTGGAGCAGGAGTGCCGCGAGCAGGGCGGGTCCGAGGAGGAGTGCGGCTTCTACGAGCCGCGCCAGGAGGACTACGTCGCCCGGTCGGTGTCCTCCTTCGGCCAGGTGGCGAACCTGGCGGTGACGGTGACGGTCTTCCTGGCCGGTCTCTCGCTGCTGTTCCTCAGCGCCTCCCTGATCGGGGCGGACTTCTCCAGCGGGGCGATGTCCAACTGGCTCAGCTTCTTGCCGGAACGGACCAAGGTCTACGTCTCCAAGCTGGTGGCCGTCGTGGTGGCCGGCGCCCTCGCCACCGGGGTGCTGGCCGCGCTGGCCCTGGCCCTGACCACGGTGGTCACCCTGGGGGCTGGCGCCGACGTCGTGGACCCGGGGGCCGCCTGGGCGAAGGTCGGGCGCGGGGTGCTGGTGGGCGTCGTCGCCGTGCTGATCGGCTTCGGCATCGCCATGCTGACCCGGCACACCATCGCCGCGGTCGGCGCGGTGCTGGCCTACCTGTTCCTCAGCTTCGCCTACAACATCGTGGTCTTCCTGGTGCCCGCGGTGCAGGGCCTGCAGAGCGTGCTGCCGGAGAACCACGCGCTGGCCCTGCTGAACCGGGGCCACACCTACGTGACCTACGTGAACGAGGCCACCAGCAGCGGCCAGTTCGAGCAGCGGCCGGTCGAGCACACCATCACCATGGCCGAGAGCGGGCTGTACTGGCTGGTCGTGCTGGGGGCCCTGGTCGCGGTCACCCTGGTGGTCTTCCGCCGCCGTGACGTCAACTGAGCGCCTCCGCCACGGCGGGTAGTCTGAGCGGGTGACAATCGCCCCAGAAGGTCGCAAGATGCTGCGGCTCGAAGTCCGCAACGCGTCGGTGCCGATCGAGAAGAAGCCGTCCTGGATCAAGACCACGGCGAAGATGGGCCCGGAGTACCGCGAGCTGCAGTCGATGGTGAAGTCGGAGGACCTGCACACCGTCTGCCAGTCCGCCGGCTGCCCCAACATCTTCGAGTGCTGGGAGGACCGCGAGGCCACCTTCCTCATCGGCGGGGACCAGTGCACCCGGCGCTGCGACTTCTGCCAGATCGACACCGGCAAGCCGGCCGACTTCGACGCCGGCGAGCCGCTCCGCGTCGCCGAGTCCATCCAGAAGATGGACCTGCGCTACGCCACCGTCACCGGCGTCTGCCGCGACGACCTGCCTGACGAGGGCATCTGGCTCTACGCCGAGACGATCCGCAAGATCCACGAGCTGAACCCCGGCACCGGCGTGGAGATGCTGGCCCCGGACTTCTCCGGCAACGCGGAGTACCTCGACCAGCTGTTCGAGACCCGGCCCGAGGTGTTCGCCCACAACGTCGAGACCGTCCCCCGCATCTTCAAGCGGATCCGCCCCGGCTTCCGCTACGAGCGTTCGCTCGGCGTGCTGCGGGCCTCCCGCGACGCCGGCCTGGTCACCAAGTCGAACCTCATCCTGGGGATGGGCGAGACCCGCGCCGAGGTGACCGAGGCGCTGCAGGACCTGCACGACGCCGGCACCGAGCTGATCACCATCACCCAGTACCTGCGGCCCTCGCCGCGGCACCACCCGGTGGAGCGCTGGGTGAAGCCCGAGGAGTTCGTCGAGCTGGCCGCCGAGGCGACCGCGATGGGCTACGCGGGCGTGATGAGCGGGCCGCTCGTCCGCTCCTCCTACCGGGCCGGGCGGCTGTACCGCCAGGCGCTGGAGTCCCGCGAGGCGACCGGGCTGGCGCAGCCCGCCGCCGCATTGGCCTGATCGCCCCCGAGGGCGTAGAAAGGGGTGCCCCGCTGGGGGCCCCGGAGGAACGAGAGGCAGAGCCACGATGGCTGACCAACCGCGCAGCGGCAGCAAGGCGGTCGCTGCGACGCCGCTGGACCCCAAGCAGGCCAAGCAGCAGGCGCGCGCCGCCAAGCGGGCCGAGAAGGCCCGACGCAAGGCCAGCACCGACCCGGCCGACATGGGCCGGATGAGGCAGATCCGGCGCGCGTACCAGGTGACCCACGAGTACGACAAGCCGCTGCCCTGGCTGCTGCTGGCGGCCCTGCTCGCGCCGGTGGTCGTCGGCGTCGTGGTCGGCCTGCTCTGGGACCACCTCGTCTACCTGATCGTGCTGGGCCTGCTGACGGGCGTGCTGGCGGCCATGATCGTGCTGGTCCGCCGGGCCAAGGCCGCGACCTACAAGCGCTACGCGGGCCAGGCCGGCTCCGCGGAGGTGGCTCTGCAGATGCTGCCGAAGCGGTGGGTGTCCACGCCGGTCATCGCGGCCAACAAGAGCCGCGACGTCGTGCACCGCACCATCGGGCCGGGCGGCCTGGTGCTGATCGGCGAGGGCGAGCCCGGTCGGGTCAGGCAACTGCTGGCCTCGGAGGTGCGCAAGCACGAGCGGGTCGCCTACGGCGTCACCGTGCACACCATCGTGATGGGCGAGAAGGAGGGCCAGGTCCCGTTGGGACGGCTGGCCGACCACATCCGGAAGCTGCCGAAGAGCCTGCAGCCGAACCAGGTGACCGACGTCAAGGCCCGGCTGCGGGCACTCGACGCCGTGCGGCCGACGGCGCCGGTCCCCAAGGGCCCGATGCCGACCAGCGCGCGGCAGGTCAAGGGCTCGCGTCAGGCGATGCGGGGCCGCTGAGCGTCCTGCTCGGCGGCGGCCCGCATCCGGGCGTGACCGCGGTGCGCCAGGTGCGCCAGGCTGGCCCCCTCGACGGCGGCCACGCTGCCTCCGACGAAGCCGAAGGCGGCCAACCAGCCCGCGCCGCCGATGGACAGCCCGAGCACCAGCAGGACGGCCAGCCCGAGGCCGCCGATGACGGCCAGCAGGGCCAGGACGTCCAGCGCGATCCAGCCGAGCCGGGCCGGCGCGGCCGGCCGGGGCGGCGGGGCGGACGCGCGGAGCGGCAGGTCGGCGGTCAGCCGGCGCAGCTCCAGCAAGGTGGTGGCGTGCACCGCGGCGCCCAGCCGGGCGTCGAGCTCGTCCTCGCCGAGCCGGCCGGCGGCGAAGTGGGCCGCCAGCTGGTCGCAGACGGCGTTGCGGTCGAGGTCGCCGGCCCGCTGCTGAAGGGCGGACGGCCGGAGGAACGAGGAGTCGGACGGGTCCATGCGCCCATCCTGGGCGCGGCCGGAGGGCTGGGAACGCCCCGACGAGCAGGTCCAGACCCTGGGCCGAGCCGCGCCGGCACGATCGAGACCACGGTCTGAGAGACCGAGAAGGAGGACGCGGTGAGCAACCTCGTCAACGCCGAGCACGTGAGCATCGGGTTCGGCACCCGGATCCTGCTCGACGACGTCAGCCTGGGGCTGAGCCGCGGCGACGTGATCGGGGTCGTCGGGCGGAACGGTGACGGCAAGACCACGCTGCTGCGGATCCTCACCGGGCTGACCGAACCGGATGCCGGCCGGGTCACCCGGACGGGCGCGGTCTCCATCGGCTACCTGCACCAGGCCGACGACTTCTCCGCCGACGCCACCGTGCGCGACGTCATCGTCGGCGGCCGGCCGGACCACGTCTGGGCCTCCGACGCCGCCGCGCGGTCGGTGGTCGAGCACCTGCTCGGCGACGTCGAGCTGGACGCCGCCGTCGGCTCGCTCAGCGGCGGAGAGCGCCGACGGACGGCGCTCGTCGCGCTGATGCTCGGCGACCACGACCTGCTGGTGCTGGACGAACCGACCAACCACCTCGACGTCGAGGCGGTGGCCTGGCTGGCCGAGCACCTGCGGGCCCTGCAGGCCCGGGACGTGGCCATGCTCGTGGTCAGCCACGACCGGTGGTTCCTGGACGCCATCTGCACGCGGGTGTGGGAGGTGCACGACGGCGTCGTCGACTCCTACGACGGCGGGTACGCCGCCTACGTGCTGGCCCGGGCCGAGCGTGCCCGGCAGGCGGCCGGGATGGCCGCCCGCCGGAAGAACCTGCTGCGCAAGGAGCTGGCCTGGCTCCGCCGCGGTGCACCCGCCCGCACGTCGAAGCCCAAGTTCCGCATCGACGCCGCGACCACGTTGATCGCCGACGAGCCGCCGCCCCGCGACCGGCTGGAGCTGCAGCGGTTCTCGGTCTCGCGGTTGGGCAAGGACGTGTTCGACCTCAGCCACGTCGACGTCGCCGTCGGCGAGGGTGAGGGCCGCCGGGTGCTGCTGTCCGACCTCAGCTGGTCCATCGGCCCCGGTGACCGCATCGGCCTGATCGGCGTCAACGGCGCCGGCAAGACGACGCTGCTGCGGTTGCTGTCGGGCGACCTCCAGCCCGACCGCGGCCGGGTCAAGCAGGGCCGGACGCTGGCCCTGGGCCACCTGCGCCAGGACGCCACCGCCGCGGCTGGCGACGTGCGGGTGCTGGAGGCGGTCAACGAGCTGCGCCGCACCACCTCGCTGGCCTCGGGCAAGGAGTCCAGCACCTCCACGCTGCTGGAGGACTTCGGCTTCACCGGCGACAAGCTGACCACCCGGCTCTCCGACCTGTCCGGCGGTGAGCGCCGACGGCTGCAGTTCCTCCGGCTGCTGCTCTCGGAGCCGAACGTCCTGCTGCTCGACGAGCCCACCAACGACCTCGACATCGACACCCTGACCGTCATCGAGGACTACCTCGACACCTGGCCCGGGACCTTGCTGGTGGTCTCCCACGACCGCTACTTCCTGGAGCGGGTCTGCGACGTCACCTACGCGCTGATGGGCGACGGCACCTGCGTGCTGCTGCCCGGCGGAGTGGAGCAGTACCTGGAGAGCCGTCGGCGGTCCGCGTCCGTCCCGACCGGTCCGACGGCGTCCACCGACGGGGTCACCCAGCCGTCCTCGGCCACCGAGGCCCGGGCGGCGAAGAAGACACTGGCGCGAGTGGAGCAGCAGCTGACCAAGCTCGACGGGCGGATCGCCAGGGTGCACGACCAGATGGCTGCCGCAGCCGCCGACTACGGCCGGCTCGCCGACCTGCAGCGCGACCTCGACGCGCTGGCCGCGGAGAAGGACGAGCTGGAGCTGGCGTGGCTGGAGGCCGCGGAGCAGGCCGGCTGAGGCCGGGGTCAGCCTGGAGCTGCGCGCCGAAGAGCAGCAGACTCCTCCCATGACCACGTCCGGCACCGTGCTCGCCCTGCTCACCGCCACCGGTTCGGCCCTGACCGCCGGCGTCTTCTTCGGGTTCTCCGTCCTGGTGATGCCCGCCTTCCGGGCCCGGCCGGCGGCAGAGGCGATGGCCGCCATGCAGGCCGTCAACCGGGTGGCGCCGCGCAGCCTCCTGATGGTCCCGCTGCTGGGCTCCGCGGTCGGCGGCCTGGCCGTCGCAGTGCACGCGCTCGTCACCCGCCCGGACGGGCTGGCCCTGCTGCTGGTCGGCGCGGCCGCCGCCGTGGCGACGCTGGCCGTCACCGTCGGCTACCACGTCCCCCGCAACGACGCGCTGGCCGCGCTCGACCCGCAGGAGCCGGGGTCGGCGGCCGCCTGGGCCCGCTACGCCCCCGGCTGGACCCGGCTGAACTCGGTCCGCGCCGGGCTCGCCCTGCTCAGCGCGGCGGCGCTCGTCGGAGCCGTGCTGACCGCCGAGCCGCCCCCCTGAGGCGGCGCGCCGCGGCTAGGTTGGCGCCATGACGACGACGGCGGACGCGCTGGACGGGCTGGTCAGCGCCCTCGGTGACGCGGTGCTGACCGACCCGGCGACGCTGGAGGCCTACCGCCACGACTGGGCCCGCGAACCCGGGGCCGGCACCCCGGTGGCCGTGGTCCGCGCCCGGTCGGCGGCCGACGTGCAGACCGCGCTGCGCTGGGCCAGCCAGCACGGGGTGCCCGTGGTCCCCCGCGGGGCGGGCACCGGCCTGTCCGGCGGGACCTCGGCGGTGGACGGCGGGCTGGTGCTCACCCTCGAGCAGATGCAGGCGGTCGAGATCGACGTCGAGACCCGGGTGGCCGTCGCCGAGCCCGGGGCCCTGAACAGCGCCGTCAAGGCCGCCGCCGCGGAGCACGGCCTGTGGTACCCGCCCGACCCCGCCTCCTACGAGATCTGCTCCGTCGGCGGCAACGTGGCCACCAACGCCGGCGGGCTGTGCTGCGTCAAGTACGGCGTCACCAGCGACTACGTGCTGGGCCTGGACGTGGTGCTGGCCGACGGCACCCTGGTCACCCTGGGCGGCAAGCGGATCAAGGACGTCGCCGGGCTCAACCTGCTCAAGCTGTTCGTGGGCAGCGAGGGGACGCTGGGGGTCATCACCCGGGTGCTGCTGCGGCTGGTCCCCGCCCAGCCGCCCCGGGCGACCCTGGTCGCCTCCTTCCCCACCGTCACCGACGCGGCCCGGGCCGTGGTCGCCACCGGCCGGGCGGTGCGCCCGTCGATGCTGGAGCTGATGGACCGGGCCGCGATCAACGCGGTCGAGGACCACAAGCCGATGGGCCTGGACCGGACGGCGGGCGCGCTGCTGATCGCGCAGTCCGACGCCCCGGCGACCGCGGCCGCGGCGGAGGTGGCGGTCATCGAGGCGGCCTGCCGCGCCGCCGGGGCCGACGAGGTCTTCTCCACCGACGACCCGGAGGAGGGCGAGCTGTTCATCGCCGCTCGCCGGCTGGCCTTCCACGCCATCGAGGTGCGCGGGTCGCTGCTGCTGGAGGACGTCGGCGTCCCGGTCCCCCGGCTACCCGAGCTCGTGGAGGGCGTCGCCGCCATCGCCGCCGGGCTGGCGGTGGAGATCCCCGTCGTCGCGCACGCCGGTGACGGCAACGCCCACCCGATGATCGTCTTCGACCCGACCGACCCGGCCGGGTCTGCCCGGGCGCACCAGGCGTTCGAGCGGATCATGACGCTGGCGCTGGGCCTGGGAGGGACCATCACCGGCGAGCACGGCGTCGGCCGGACGAAACGGGGCGCTCTGCCGGCCCAGCTGGGTGCCGACGTGATGGCCCTGTCGCACCGGATCAAGGACGCCCTGGACCCCCAGGGGATCCTCAACCCGGGTGCGGTGCTGTGACCCGGCCCCGGCTCAGCGGCGGTTGACCACGACGGTGCCGGCGGCGTAGTCCTGCAGGCCGCGCCGGTCGGCGCCGACCACCAGCGGTGGCAGGGTCAGGCTGACCAGGACCGCGCGGAGCACCGCCCGGGGCAGGCCGAGCGGGACCCGGTCCAGCCGGATGATGCCGATGCGGCAGACCAGCTGACCCAGGCTGCCGCCGGTCAGCCAGCTGAGCACCGCGGACTCGACGAGGAAGGTGAGGTGGACCATGGCGGCCCGCCAGTCGTCGGAGGTGGACACCGCGGCCCCGAAGAGCGCGACCGCCGCCATCGAGAACAACCAGTCCACCAGCAGCGCGGCGATCCGGGACCGCCAGGAGGCCAGCGAGCCCCGCCCGTCCGGCGCCAGCCCGAGCCGCTCGCCGGGGTAGGCGTCGCCGGCGCCGGGCGCCGGGGTCGCACGGGTGTCGGTCACGGGTTGAGGCTACCGGCCCGTCCCAGCCCTGCCCGAGCGTGCCGACCAGCGCTGTTACCCCGCCGACACAAAGCCGGAACTACCCGGTAACGGCGCCTCCCTAGATTCCACGCAGACCGTGGACCTCAGGCCCGGGACGCTCGTCCAGCTCACGACGTCGCCGGGTGTGCGCGGTCGAGCACGTCAGACCCCCTACTTCACCGGAGGACGAATGTTCCAAGGCGCCGACGACCTGTTGGCTTACATCAAGGACGAGGGCGTCGAGATCGTCGACGTCCGCTTCTGCGACCTGCCCGGCATCATGCAGCACTTCACCGTGCCGGCCGGGTCCTTCGGTCCGGAGGTGTTCGAGGACGGTCTGGCGTTCGACGGGTCGTCCATCCGCGGTTTCCAGAAGATCCACGAGTCGGACATGGCTCTGCTGCCCGACCCGACGACGGCCTACCTGGACCCGTTCCGGATCGCCAAGACGCTGTGCATCAACTTCTTCGTCCACGACCCGCTGACCAAGGAGCCCTACAGCCGCGACCCGCGCAACATCGCGCGCAAGGCCGAGGCGTACCTGGCCTCCACCGGGATCGGTGACACGGCGTTCTTCGCCCCCGAGGCCGAGTTCTACGTCTTCGACGACGTCCGCTACGAGACCAAGGCCAACACCGGCTACTACGCGATCGACTCCGTCGCCGGCGCCTGGAACACCGGTCGCGTGGAGGAGGGCGGCAACCGCGGCTACAAGGTCAAGTACAAGGGCGGTTATTTCCCGCTGCCCCCGATCGACCACTTCGCCGACCTGCGCGACGAGATGACCAAGCACCTCGAGGGCTCGGGGCTGAGCGTCGAGCGCGCACACCACGAGGTCGGCACGGCGGGCCAGGCGGAGATCAACTACCGCTTCAACACCATGCTGGCGGCCGGCGACGACCTGCAGAAGTTCAAGTACATCATCAAGAACACCGCCTGGGCGGCCGGCAAGACGGCCACCTTCATGCCGAAGCCGATCTTCGGCGACAACGGCTCGGGCATGCACGTGCACTCCTCGATCTGGAACGACGGCATCCCGCTGTTCTACGACGAGGCCGGCTACGGCGGCCTGTCCGACGTCGCCCGCTGGTACATCGGCGGCGTGCTGGCGCACGCCCCGTCGATCCTGGCGTTCACCAACCCCAGCGTGAACTCCTACCACCGCCTGGTGCCGGGCTTCGAGGCCCCGGTGAACCTGGTCTACAGCTCGCGGAACCGGTCGGCGGCCATGCGCATCCCGATCACCGGCTCCAACCCCAAGGCCAAGCGCGTCGAGTTCCGCTGCCCCGACCCGTCGTCGAACCCCTACCTGGCGTTCGCGGCCATCCTGATGGCCGGCATCGACGGCATCCAGAAGAAGACCGAGCCGCTGCCCCCGGTCGACAAGGACCTCTACGAGCTGCCGCCGGAGGAGCACGCCTCCGTGCCGACCGTGCCCGACAGCCTCGGCGGGGTGCTGGACAACCTGGAGGCCGACCACGACTTCCTGCTGGGCGGGGACGTCTTCACCCCCGACCTGATCGAGGCCTGGATCGAGCTGAAGCGGGCTGACATCGACGGGGTCCGGCTGCGTCCGCACCCGCACGAGTTCGAGCTCTACTACGACTGCTGAGGTGCTTCGGTCTGCTGGCTAGAGGGATGCGTCGCGCTCCCCTCCTCGTCCGCCGATCGTCCGCAGAGACTGCTGCACGGGCCGCGATCACGCTGTTGATCGCGGCCCGTGTGCTGTCTCGGAGTCCGGCCCGTTCCTGCTCGTCCGCGCCCGGCAGGTGCCGTAGGAGGTGCTGCATCCGGCCGAGCTGAGCGCGTCCAGGTCTCGTCGTCGATGTCCAGCAGCGTGCCTCCTGGCTCTCGGAGGTAGAGCCGCGGATGCAGGGCACGAATCGTTTCCGTCCACTGCCCGGTGAGCGACGCGAAGGGGACGATGGTCATGACCGGCATGCCATGAGAGCCAGGCCATGAGCATCGACCCAACTCGTCATGCCTCGTGCTCGAACCCTCGAACTCGACCAGCCCTTGGTCCGACGCCCAGCCCCAGCGGGGCCGAGGGTGTGCGGGTGCTTCGGTGAGTCCGCGGCAGCTGTCCCTCCCCAGCGTCGGCGCGGCGAAGACGGCCAGCAGCCCCGCCCCCTGCTCGCGGACGCTCAGGTCGGGAGGACGACGACGACGAGCATCCACAAGGCGACCGAGACCACCAAGCCCAGGACGAGGCCGCCCAGAGGAGCGAGTAGTCGGTCAGCGCTCCGTACCAGGGTCAGCCCAGGTTCGCCCAGTACTTGGCAGGGCAAAGCGGAGAAGGCCCTGGCGGACCTCGCTGCTCAAGCGGTATCTCTGATGTCATGAGCGCTGCCCTGACCAACCCCGGAGCTCCCGCCACAGATATCGACGCCGATCTGGAGAGCGTCAGGAAGGCTGCCACTGGCTATCAGACAACCATCACGACCGCGTTGGGCTTGTTCTCGATCAGCGGGGTCGTGTTCGCAGAGGATCCGGTATCGCTGCTGACCGCTACCGGCAAGGTGCTCTTCGGCATCGCGGCCGCCTTGGCGCTGCTGGCGGGGCTGGCGGCGATCGGGGCGGTCACCTTCGCTGCCCATGGCTGGCCGAGCCGTGAGCAGAAGATCGGGAAGAGCGTCATCACGGTCAAGGGCCGCGCCGAGGCATTGCGCGACGCCGTCAACGGACTCGTTCTAGCGCTCTGCTTCGCGGCCGCTTCAGTGCTTCTCCTCGCCGCAGCTGTTGCCATCGCCTGGTTCTGGTGGAACGACCCTGAAGCCGTCAGGGCGGCGGCGGCGGCGAAGGGCGGCTGACAGCTCCGAGCGCGGCGCAGGTCCATGCACTGCAGGGCCTCGTGCTCGACTGGCGGCGCCACCGCTACCGCTGGGCGGCCTTGTGGTGGTCATGAGGGCCGGTAGCTCATGCCCCCCAAGAACTACCGGCCCAAACTGTCACGCTAGCTGGCTGCAGCAGGGGCCGGCAGGGTCGAAAGCCTCGGTCCGTTTCGGGTCATCAGTCCCCTGCCGACCGGCGGCACAGGGGCTGCTAGCGTGCGTCACCTCTGGTGTCCGACGAGGTGACGGGGGAACCATCCCATGAGGAGTCAGTTGGCTTCGCCAGCGCCGCCGAGGCTTGTGCGTGCGGCCGCGGTGGTTGCCACCGTGGGAGTGCTGGCGCTACCAGTGGCGTCGGCCTCCGCTGCCGGGCGCTCACCGGCGCCGGCCCCCGGCGTGGGAGATGTGGTCGGCTGTTCTTCGCTGCCTGGGGTCTTGCAGATCGCCGGCGGGAAGGGCCGCGTGGTCACGCTGGTCGATCAGAACACGGCCGCGGAGGTGGCCAAGGCACTCGTCCTCCGCTACAGCTACAACGACCGATCGCCCGACGCGCAATGGCACACGACCACCTACCCCGGGCCGCAGCGGAACCTCGTCAACTGTTACGCGCTGGCGGGTCCGGTCGAGTACACGCTCTCCATCCTCTAGGGTCGCTCTGAACAGCGCCGAACGCTGTTCGGCATGGCAGAACGACAACAGCGCCCCCGCCAGAGCCAGAGGCCGGGCGCTGAGGTGGGTCGCCTCCGTCGGTGAGGCGTCGGCTGCTCGGGAGTCGCGGTCCGAACAGTCGAGCAGACGGCTCGCGACCACCCGGACGGACTGCAGCCCCGGAAGCACGGTCGCCCTCGCGCACCACATCACCGGAGGCACCCCGTCATGACCCACCCCCACCCGCGTCCCGACCTCCCTTCGACCGGGTCCGTGTCGTGCTCTGCGACGCCGAGGAGCTGCGGCTGGCCACCGCCGGGCTCAACTTCCGCCCCACCCTCGCGCCCTGGCCGGCGAGCACGGCCTCGGCACCTCGCCGGCACCGGTGGTGGACGCCCAGGTGCAGACCGAGAAGCAGGAGGTCACCGCGCACTTGCGGACCGTCCTGCAGCCCGACGCCGGAGTGCTCGAGCCGCTGACCGCCCTCGTCGAGCGGTTCGGGGTTGACCGCCGTCGCGAGCTCCTGGTCCGAGGCCGCCCGGCTGCTCGGCGTCCGCCCGGCGGAGGACCGCGCGGCCTGACCTGCTCGGGGGCCGCCGCCAGGATGCCGTCGACGCCGGGTGTTTCCCCGGCGTTCACCCCGGGTACGTGCTGGTTGATCGTCCCGTTGCCGCAGCAGCGCGCTCCCCTCCCCTGGAGCAGCTGGCCGCTGCACGAGCAGCACCGCCGTTCTCGACCGGCCCGTCACGGGTCAGGTCCGGGCAGCACGCCCACGGCATCGGGGGCACGAGCCCCGGCCGACGTCCGACCGCGGTCGGCCGTCCCGTGTTCCAGCAGGAGGAGGAGAAACGATGAAGGTGGTCTACGACTCCTTCGAGGGTCGCTACAGCGACAACCCCCGGGCCTTGTTCGCCTGGATGCGGGAGCGCCGGCCGCAGGACGAGCACGTCTGGCTCGCCGACCCGGCCCACGCGGCGACCTTCCCCGCCGACGTCGCGACGGTGCCGACGCGGAGCGCGGCCGCCGTCGCCGCCCTGGAGTCGGCCGACCTCGTGGTGGGGAACACCCACATCGAGCTCGACTGGGTGAAGAAGCCCGGCGCGCGGTACCTGCAGACCTGGCACGGCACCCCCCTCAAGCGGATCCACCGCGACTCGCTCTGGGCGCCGCCCGGCGTCGTCGACCGGCTGGACCTCGACGTCGCCCGTTGGGACTACCTCGTCTCGCCGAACGCGGTCAGCACCCCGCGGCTGCGTCGCGCGTTCAGCTTCGACGGCAAGGTGCTCGAGGTCGGCTACCCGCGCAACGACGTCCTGTCCTCCCCCGCCGCCGCACCCACCCGGGCCCGCGTCCGCGCCCAGCTGGGCCTCCCGGACGGCGTCACCGCCGTGCTCTACGCGCCCACCTGGCGGGACCGGGAGTTCTACCTCGCCGACGCCCCGCCGGCCGTGCTGCAGCTCGACGTCGACCGGGTGCTCGACCGGCTGGGGCCGGGGCACGTGCTGCTCACCCGGCTGCACCCGAAGATGACCGACCGGGCCGCCGGTCTCGAGCGGCCCGGTGTGCTGGACGTCTCCCGGTACCCGGAGGTGCACGAGCTGTACCTGGCCGCGGACGTGCTCGTCACCGACTACTCGTCGGTGATGTTCGACTTCGCCGTGACGGGCAAGCCGATCCTGTTCTACGCCTACGACCTGGAGGCCTACCGCGACGACCTGCGCGGCTTCTACTTCGACCTCGAGGAGCTGGCGCCCGGACCGGTCACCCGCACCACCGACGAGCTGGCCGACGCGCTGACCGACCTGGCCGGGGTGCGCCGCGCGCACGCCGAGGCCTACGCCGAGTTCCGCCGGCTCTTCACCCACCTCGAGGACGGTCACGCCGCGGAGCGGCTGGAGCGGGTCTTCGCCAAGGCAGCCCGCCGGGCTTCGCGGCGGGCCGCGGGCGAGCCGACGTCCGCCCCCGCGCTGAGCGGTCGGATCGGCTGACGCCGCAGCGCCGGGGATAGTCTGTCCGGGGCGGCGAGGGCCTCCCGGCACGGTGGAGGGGGTGCTCGTGGCAGGTCCGGTCGAGTACCCGCAGCGGATCGCGATGGTCAGCCTGCACACCTCACCGCTGGCCACACCGGGCGTCGGCGACGCCGGTGGCCTGAACGTCTACGTGGCCGAGCTGGCCCGTCGGCTCGGCGAGCGCGGGGTGGCCGTCGACGTCTTCACCCGCGCCGAGGACGACGGCCCGGCGGTCGTCGAGGTCGGCGAGCACACCCGGGTCGTCCATGTCGAGGCCGGACCACGGGAGCCGGTGGCCAAGGAGGACCTTCCCGACCTGCTGCCGGCCTTCGCCGACGCGCTCGAGGACCAGCTGTCCGGGCACGACCTGCTGCACTCCCACTACTGGCTGTCCGGGCAGGTGGCGCTGACGGTCGCTCGCCGCCACCAGCTGCCGCTGGTGCACACGATGCACACCATGGCCAGGGTCAAGAACGGCGCTCTCGGCGCCGGGCAGGCCGGGGAGCCCGACGTGCGGGAGCAGGGCGAGGCCGCGGTCGTGGCGGGGGCCGACGTGCTGACGGCCAACACCACCGACGAGGCCGAGGAGCTGCAGCGGCACTACGCCGCCGACCCGGCCGCGATCGCCGTCGTCCCGCCCGGCGTCGACCTGCACACCTTCCACGCCTGCAACCAGCCCGCCTCCCGGGCCCAGCTCGGCGTCCAGCCCGACCACCAGGTGGTGCTCTTCGTCGGCCGCATCCAGCCGCTCAAGGCACCGGACGTGGTGATCCGCGCGCTGGCCGAGCTGGTCCGCCGCGAGCCCGGCCGGCGCGACCGGCTGCGGCTGATCGTCGTGGGCAGCCCCAGCGGTCCCCAGGCTGGCTGGGCCCGCTCGCTGGCCCCGCTGGCCGTCGAGCTGGGGGTGGCCGACCTCGTCGAGCTGCGGCCGCACTCCCCCCGGGCCGAGCTGTTCCGCTGGTACTGCGCCTCCGACGTCGTCGCCGTGCCCTCCCACAACGAGTCCTTCGGCCTGGTCGCGCTGGAGGCCCAGGCGTGCGGGCGCCCGGTGGTGGCCACCGACGTGGGCGGTCTGCGGCACGCCGTCCGCGACGGCCAGACCGGTCTGCTGGTGGCCGGGCACGAGCCGTCGGCCTGGGCCGACGCGCTCGCCGCCGTCCTCGACGACGCCGGGGAGCGCGGACGGCTGGGCGCCAACGCCGCCGGCCACGCGTCCCGGTTCAGCTGGGACAACACCGCCGCCGCGACGCTCGAGGCCTACCACACCGCGCGGGTCCGCCAGGGAGCGCGCCGGTGAGCACCCCCGAGCGCGCCGAGCTGGACGACCTGCGGCTGGACCCGAGCTCGGCGATCCCGGTCGCCGAGCAGATCCAGGTGCAGGTCGTCGACCTGATCGGCACCGGGGTGCTGCCGGCCGGTCGCCGGCTGCCGGCGGTCCGCGCGCTGGCGGCGGCGCTCGGCGTGGCTCCGGGCACCGTCGCCAAGGCCTACCGCGCGCTGGAGCAGGAGGGGTTCGTGGAGACCGCCGGCCGCAACGGCACCGTGGTGGCCGACCAGCAGGTCGAGGCCACCGCCCGGACGCGGCAGCAGCTGCGCGCGGTGCTGCAGCCCCTGCTCGACGCGGGGATGAGCCCCGGCGACGTCCAACGGCTGGTCCGATCCGTGCTGGAGGGTTGACGCCGCTCCTGGTTTCTGATCCTGTGCGCCGGGTAGTGGTCAGGTGCTACTTCCCCACCATCCCAGGAGTTCTCATGTCCACTGCCTCGCAGAGCGGTCCGCGCACGACCGCCGGCCGTACCGGCCCCACCGCCGTCCAGAAGGCCGCCCGCCTCGTCGGGATCGTCTTCCTCGCCGTCGGCGTGCTCGGGTTCATCCCTGGCATCACCACCAACTACGACACCCTGCAGTTCGCCTCGCACCACTCCGAGGCGAAGCTGCTGGGGTTGTTCCAGGTCTCCATCCTGCACAACATCGTGCACCTGCTGTTCGGCGTCGCCGGGCTGGTGCTGGCCCGCACGATCGGCGGGGCCAAGGGCTACCTGATCGGTGGCGGGGTCATCTACCTCGTGCTCTTCGTCTACGGCCTGGCCGTGCCGCAGGAGAGCGCCGCCAACTTCGTGCCGCTCAACCGCGCCGACGACATCCTGCACCTGGTGCTCGGCCTCGGCATGATCGCGCTCGGCGCGCTGCTCACCCGGCGGCCGGACGTGGAGCGGCACACCGACGTCGCGAACGCCTGACCACCGCCGCGCCCTGAGCCTGTCGACACCCGTCGACAGGCCAGGGCGCGGAGCAGGTCAGTCCAGACCCCAGAACACCCGGTCGACGACGCCGCGGGCCCGCCGGGTGACCCGCCGGTACTCCGCCAGCAGGTGCGAGGACTCCCCTGGCCCGTAGCCCAGCAGCTCTGCGAGCGCGGCGAGCTCACGGTTGTCCGCCGGCAACGAGTCCGACCCCCGGCCACGGACCAGCATGATCTGGTTGCGCACCCGGCTGGCCAGCAACCAGGCTGCCTCGAGGTGGCCGGCGTCGTCCTCGTCGATCAGCCCGGCGTCCCGAGCCGCCCGCAGGGCGGTCATCGTCCGCGAGGAGCGCAGCTCCGGCAGCGCGTGCGCGTGCTGCAGCTGCAGCAGCTGGACGGTCCACTCCACGTCGGCCAGCCCACCCGGACCGAGCTTGGTGTGCTTGGCCGGGTCCGCCCCGCGCGGGAGCCGCTCGGCTTCCACCCGGGCCTTGAGCTTGCGGATCTCGGAGAGCTGCCCGGCGCTCAGCCCGCCGTCCGGCCAGCGGCGTGTGTCGATCTCGGCCAGCAGCTCGGCCCCCAGGTCGGCGTCGCCAGCCAGGGCGTCCGCGCGCACCAGGGCCTGCAGCTCCCAGGTCGAGGACCAGCGCCCGTAGTAGTTGCGGTAGGCGGTCAGTGAGCGGATGAGCGCCCCGCCCTTGCCCTCCGGCCGCAGGTCGGCGTCCACCGCCAGCGCCGGGTCCGCGCCCGGTCGGGCGAGCAGCCGGCGCATCTCGCTGATCACCCCGGCCGCGGCCCGGGTCGGGTCGCCGCCGCTGCCGGGAGCCGCATCCGCCATCACGAACATGGCATCGCAGTCAGAGGCGTAGGACATCTCGTGACCGCCCCAGCGGCCCATCGCGATGACGGCGATGGGCGGCACGGCGGACGGGTCCGGCGCCCCGGCCCGGACCACGGCCAGGGCCGCGTCGATGGTCGCCGAGGCGAGGTCGGTGACCGCCTCGCCGACGCCGAGCACGTCGAGCTCGCCCAGCAGGTCGGCTGCGGCCACCCGGAACAGCTCCCGACGGCGGATCGCCCGGATCGCCTCGATCCCGGCCTCGGTGCTGCTCTGCCGGCGGGCGGCAGCCCGCATCTCGCCGGCCAGGTCGGCCAGCGGCCGGGGCCGCAGCTCCTCCTCCCCGGCCAGCATCTGCACCGTCTGCGGAGCCCGGGTGAGCAGGGAGACCGCGAACCGGCTGGAGGCCAGGATCCGGGCCAGCCGTTCGGCCATCGCCCCCTCGTCGCGCAGCGCCCGCAGGTACCAGGGCGTGGTGCCGAGCGCCTCGGAGACCTGCCGGAAGGCCAGCAGCCCGGCGTCGGGGTTGGGCGCCTCGGCGAACCAGCCCAGCATGGCGGGCAGCAGCTGGCGCTGGATCTCCGCCTGCCGCGACACCCCCTGGCCCAGCGAGCCGATGTGGCGCAGCGCGGCCACCGGGTCGGCGTAGCCGAGGGCCTTGAGCCGGTCCTGGGCCGCGCCGGTGGTGAGCCGGAGCTCCGAGCTCGGGATGCGGGCCACCACGTCGAGCAGCGGGGAGTAGAACAGCCGCTGGTGCAGCCGGCGCACCCGGGCCGAGCAGTGCCGCCAGGTGTTCAGCAGCTGCTGCACCGGGTCGCTGTAGCCCAGCGAGCGGCCCAGCCGGCGGAGGTCGGGCTCGCTGTCGGGGAGCACGTGGGTCCGGCGCAGGTGGAACAGCTGGATCCGGTGCTCGAGGGTGCGCAGGAAGCGGTACGCCAGGCCGAAGCCCTTGCCGTCCTCCCGGCCGACGTAGCCGTTGTCCACCAGGGCGCGCAGCGCGGGCAGGGTCGCCCGGGGCCGCAGCCGCTCGTCCACCCGGCCGTGCACCAGCTGGAGCAGCTGGACCGAGAACTCGACGTCGCGCAGCCCGCCCTCCCCCAGCTTGAGCTCGCGGCCCTGCTCCCGGGCCGGGATGTGGGCGACGACCCGCTTGCGCATGGCCTGCGCGTCGCTGACGAAGTGCTCCCGCTCGGCGGCCCGCCAGACCATCGGCGCCACCATGTCGACGAAGTCCTGGCCCAGCTGCAGGTCACCGGCGCAGGGCCGGGCCTTGAGCATCGCCTGGAACTCCCAGGTCTTGGCCCACCGCTCGTAGTAGGCCTGGTGGCTGGTCAGCCGGCGGACCAGCTGCCCGGCCCGGCCCTCGGGACGCAGGGCCGCGTCGACCTCCCAGATCGTCCCGGCCGCCGTGTGCGCGGAGCAGATCCGGCTCAGCTCCGCAGCCATCCGGGTGGCCGTGGCGATCGCGGCGTCCCCGCTGATCAGGGGTTCGCCGTCCTCGCCGAGCACGGGCTCGGCCACGAACAGCACGTCCACGTCGCTGACGTAGTTGAGCTCCTGGGCCCCGCACTTGCCCAGGCCGACGACGGCCAGCCGGGTGAGCAGGGCCTGCTCCCCCGCCTTGGCGCGGGCGATCGCCAGCGCGGCCTCCAAGGTCGCGTCGGCGAGGTCGGACAGCTCGTCGGCCACGTCGTCGACGACCTCGATCGGCTCCGGCGAGCAGAGGTCGCGAGCGGCGATCCGCAGCAGGGCGCCGCGGTAGGCGGTGCGCAGCGGGTCGCCGGTCAGCTCGGTGGCCACCGGAAGCGCGGCGTCCGGGTCGGCGCCGGTGGCCTGCAGCAGCGTGCCCCGCAGCGCGCCCGGCGCCGCCTTGGTCAGGTCGCCGTCCAGCAGGTCGAGGTGCTCGGGGTGGGCCTGCAGGTGCTGGGCGAGCGCAGAGCTCGCCCCGAGCACCATGACGAGGTGCCGGGCGAGGTCGGGCGCGGCCACCAACCGGTCCGGCAGTCCCGGCTGCTGCTCGTAGAGCCGGCTCAGCCCGACCAGGGCCAGGTCGGGGTCAGCGCTGCGGACCACCAGGTCGAGCACCGCCTCCTGGTCGACGTGCCAGCCGGCCAGCGCGTCGAGCGCTGCCGCGGCGTCGTGGAACCCCCGACGGGCCAGGGTGCCCTGGGTGGTCTGCAGCCGCGTCATGGCGTGCATGCTACTGACGCTCCCGCGCGGCTCCGGCGCCCGCGGCGCCGAGCGGGACCGGCGGAGTCGGCACGGCGCCGGGTTGGTAGCGTTCCGGCGGAGGTCTGGAGATGGCATCGCTTCGACAGCGGCCCGCCGACGCGCTGCTGGAGCAGTCGGCCGCCGTGCTGGACGCCCTGCGCGGGCTCGACGGGGTGAGCGCCGACGCCGACGAGGTGGCGGGCCGGCTGGTCGCCCTGCAGCGTGGGCTGCTGGTCACCCTGGCCACCCCGGTCGCCGAGCGACCGCTGCCGCTGCCGGCCGTGCTGACCCTGGCGGCGGTGGCCCCGGAGCACCCGCCGCTCACCGTGGCCGACGCCGTGCCCGAGCTGACGGCGCACGCCCCCGAGCTCGAGGCGGCGCTCGGACCTGACGGGCTGACGGGTACGGCGACGGTGCGGACCCCGGCCGGTCCGGCCAGCCTCGAGGACGCCCTGGCGGTCGCACTGGTGGCGCAGGTGCTGGCGGCCGACGACCTCAACCGCTCCCACCCGGACCCACCCCTGGTGACGCTCGGGCGCGGCGCCCTGGCCCGCGCCAGCCGGGCGCTGGCCGCCGTGCTGGCCGACCGGCACCCGGGTCGCTCGGTGGAGGTGCGGATCCCGCCCTTCTCCGCGGTGCAGTGCGCCATCGGCGACCCCGGCCCCCGGCACACCCGGGGCACCCCGCCGAACGTCGTCGAGACCGACGCCGTCACCTTCCTGCGGCTGGCGGTCGGGCGGACGCCCTGGGCGCAGGCGCTCGCCTCGGGCAAGGTCGCGGCGTCCGGGCTGCGGGCCGACCTGACGCCGGTGCTGCCGCTGCTGCGGCGGGGCTGAGGCCGTCCCTCAGAGGACGGGCAGCAGCCGGCGCAGCTCCATCGGCGTGACCTGGCGGCGGTACTCCTCGAACTCGGCCCGCTTGTTGCGCAGGAAGAAGTCGAAGACGTGCTCGCCGAGGGTCTCGGCCACCAGGTCGGAGCGCTCCATGGCCCGGATCGCCTCGTCGAGGTTGCGCGGCAGCGGCTCGATGCCCAGGGCGTCACGCTCCCGCTCGGTCAGCGACCAGACGTCGTCCTCGGCCCCCTCGGGCAGCTCGTACTCCCCCTCGATCCCGGCCAGGCCGGCGTTCAGCATCAGCGCGAAAGCCAGGTAGGGGTTGGCCGCGGAGTCGATCGAGCGCAGCTCCACCCGCGCCGACGACCCCTTGTTCGGCTTGTACATCGGCACCCGGACCAGCGCGGAGCGGTTGTTGCGGCCCCAGCAGATGTAGCTGGGCGCCTCGCCGCCGCCGGCCAGCCGCTTGTAGGAGTTCACCCACTGGTTGGTCACGGCCGTGATCTCACCGGCGTGCCGGAGCAGGCCGGCGATGAAGTGCCGGGCGACCTTGGACAGGTGGTGCTCAGCGCTGGCGTCGTAGAAGGCGTTGTTGTCGCCCTCGAACAGCGACATGTGCGTGTGCATGCCGGAGCCCGGCTGGTCGGTGAAGGGCTTGGGCATGAAGGAGGCGTGGATGCCCTGGGAGAGCGCCACCTCCTTGACCACGACCCGGAAGGTCATCAGGTTGTCCGCGGTGAGGAGCGCGTCGGCGTAGCGCAGGTCGATCTCCTGCTGGCCCGGGCCGCCCTCGTGGTGGGAGAACTCCACCGAGATGCCCATCTGCTCCAGCATGGTGATCGCCTTGCGGCGGAAGTCGCTGCCCAGGCTCTGCGGGGTGTGGTCGAAGTAGCCGGACCGGTCCACCGGCTCGGGCCCCAGCTCGGGGTCCAGCGGGTCCTTGAACAGGAAGAACTCGACCTCGGGGTGGGTGTAGAAGGTGAAGCCGAGGTCGGCCGCCTTCTTCAGCGCCCGCTTGAGCACGTACCGCGGGTCGGCGTAGGACGGGGAGCCGTCGGGCATCGAGATGTCGCAGAACATCCGGGCGGTGGCCGGGCTGGTGTCCCGCCACGGCAGCACCTGGAAGGTGGAGGGGTCGGGATGGGCCACCATGTCGGACTCGTAGACCCGGGCGAAGCCCTCGATCGCCGAGCCGTCGAACCCCATCCCCTCGGCGAAGGCGCCCTCGAGCTCGGCGGGCGCGATGGCCACCGACTTGAGGAACCCCAGCACATCGGTGAACCACATGCGGACGAAGCGGACGTCGCGCTCCTCGATGGCCCTCAAGACGAACTCGGTCTGCTTGTCCACGGGGTCAGTCTGCCCGTCGCCCCGTAACGCTCGCGTTACGACCTCGGCACGCTCAGAACCGTCGGTTCGCCAGCACCGGCAACGCCCGTCGGACCGTCGTCAGCTCCGCGGGGTCCACGTCGACCACGAGCAGGTCGGGTCCGGCTCCCAGCCCGCCCAGCACCGTGCCGGCGGGCCCGACCACCAGGCTGTGGCCGACCCCGGTCGGCGCGCTGCCGGAGGTCGGCATCGCGGTCGTCGTGGGGTCGGCCTGGCCGCAGGCGGCGACGAAGACGGTGGCGTCCAGGGCCCGGGCGCGGACCAGCAGCTCCCACTGCTCCACCTTGCCGGGGCCGGCTCCCCAGGAGGCGCAGACCGCCACCACCGCGGCGCCACGCTCGGCCAACGTCGTGTACAGGCCGGGGAACCGCACGTCGTAGCAGGTGGTGAAGCCGACGGGAACGCCGGCCACGTCGACCACGAGCGGCTCGTCGCCGGCAGCCACGGTGTCGGACTCGGCGAACCCGTAGGCGTCGAAGAGGTGGATCTTGTCGTAGGCGGCCCCGACGCCCGGCCCCGTCACCAGCAGCGTGTTGTGCACCCGACCTGCGTCAGCCGGGGTGAACATGCCGACGGCGACGACCACCCCCGCTGCCGTCGCGGCCCGCTGCACGGCCGAGGCCCAGGGACCGTCGACCGGCTCGGCCACCTCAGCCAGGTCGCGGCCGAAGCAGCGCATCGTCGCCTCGGGGAACAGCAGCATGTCCGCCCCCGCCCCGGCGGCGCGCTCGATGTGGTCGACCACCTGCTCCAGGTTGGCCGCCGGGTCCGGGCCGCTGAGGATCTGGGCGAGAGCGAGGCGCACGGCGCCACCGTAGCGCCAGGCGGGCCCGGTGCGGGCTCAGGCGGCCGCAGCCATCTGGGCGCGCCCGGGGACGGCGGCGCGCCAGACCTGGTCGGCGAACGCCTGGCGACCCAGGTCCTGGGTGCCCTGGTGGGTGACGAGGAGGACGTGCCCGGTCGTGAGCCGAACAGATGCCGTCCGGGCTCGGGCTGCCGTCGGCGCCAGCGGCCGTGGGTGACCGCCCGGTGTGCCGGCCGGCTGAGCGGGCCGAGGTCGTCCAGCCCGGTCTGGCCCGGCGGGCCACCCTGAGCCGGCGGGAGGTAGGGCACCGTGTGGTCCAGGTCGACGGTGGCGGAGCTGGCGCTGCCGTAGGCGAACACCTCGGTCGGGTGTCGCAGCCGCATCGCCGGCCCGGATCCGGGCCGGCGTCTCGTACCCCTCGACCGGGGGTCGGCGGCGGCGAGGTCGGCCCCCGCCGGCAGCGGGGTCAGCTGCAGCGAGCGGGACTCAGGCGGCTCGTCACGCGCAGCGCCGGTGTCCGCGGCGTCGTCGGCGTCCTCGCGGTGGTCGAGGAGGAGCTGCAGAGCGACCGCCGGCTGCGCGAGGATCCGACGGCTCGCGCTCGTCGGGCACCGATCGGTGCCGTGTCCCCACGGCGTCCCAGGATCTCGGAGATCCGGTTGACGGTGGCGAGGAACCAGGACATCCCCGGACGAGGCCCGGGCGGTCAGCAGCTCGAGGCCGTCCTCGGTGTCGTGGCTCACACGTCCCGCTCGGTCCGGGTGCACCGCTCCCGCTCGGCAGCAGCGGCGGGGTCGGCCTCCAGGACCGCAGCGTGGAAGAGCTTCTGGAACCGCGGCCAGGGCAGCATCCCCAGGTGGCGCGACAGCGCGGGCGTCGAGGTTCGCGCGCCGCCGCGTAGGGCAGCACACGGGTGGCCTCGGCGACCTTGCGCGCCTGCCAGGCCCGTACCTCCCCCGCTCGGACGCGGGCCCACATCAGCGGCAGGCGGTGCCGCAGGTCGAGGGCGTCGGCGATGAGCATCCGCGCCGTGACGATCCCCGTGCCCTGCAGGGCGCCGAGCTCGGCCGCGCAGTACTCCGACACCTCCGGCGTGCCCTCCCCGCCCCACGCGCAGGACCGCTCCACCAGCGGGCGGTACTCGGGGCTGGTGGTGTCGACGTCATGAGCATCGGCCCAGGCCGCGGCCAGCAGGAGCACGCGCACTTCCCGGAGCAGCAGCTCGGCGTGGTTGACGTGCACGAGCTCGGCGAGCTCCTGATCGGTGCGCCCGGCCAGCGTCGACCACACCTGCTGGTCGACGCCGCCTCCGCCGGACTCGCTCACGTGCACGGATCCAGCGAGCCCCACTGACAGTTCTCCTCCTCGGCGGACCGTCCGGCGCTGCTGCCAGCCCGCCCTGGCAGACTCCCCTCGTGGACTTCGACTCCGTGTACGACCAGGGCTTCGTCCGGATCGCGGCCTGCACGGCGCCGGTCAGCATCGCCGACCCGCGGGCGAACGCGGCCGGGGTGCTGGAGCAGGCGCGGGCCTGCGACGACGAGGGCGTCGGGGTCGCCGTGTTCCCGGAGCTGGCGCTGAGCGGCTACGCGATCGAGGACCTGCTGCTGCAGGAGGTCCTGCTGGACCAGGTGGAGGCGGCCCTCGTCGACCTGGTGGCCGGCACCGTCGACCTGCGCACCGTCGTCGTCGTCGGAGCCCCGCTGCGGCACGGCAACCGGCTGCTCAACGCCGCGGTCGTCGTGCACCGCGGCACCGTGCTGGGCGTGGCGCCCAAGTCCTACCTGCCGACCTACCGCGAGTTCTACGAGCGCCGGCACTTCGCGGCCGGGGACGACCGGCGGGACGCCACCGTCGTCGTCGCCGGCCAGCAGGTGCCGCTGGGACCGGACCTGCTGTTCGCCGCCACCGACGTCCCCGGCCTGGTGGTGCACGTCGAGGTCTGCGAGGACCTCTGGGTGCCGCTCACCCCCAGCACCGAGGCCGCGCTGGCCGGCGCGACGGTGCTGCTCAACCTCTCCAGCAGCCCGATCACCGTCGGCCGGGCCGACGACCGGCGACTGCTGGTGCGCTCCACCTCCGCCCGCTGCCTGGCCGCCTACGTCTACGCCGCCGCGGGCGCCGGGGAGTCCAGCACCGACCTGTCCTGGGACGGTCAGACGATGATCTACGAGCTCGGCCAGCTGCTGGCCGAGACCGAGCGGTTCCCCGACGGGCCGCGGCGCAGCGTCGCCGACGTCGACCTGCTCCGGCTGCGGCAGGAGCGGCTGCGGATGGGCACCTTCGACGACAACCGCCGGACCTGGCAGGACCGGACCGGCGGCCAGACCTTCCGCACGGTCTCCTTCACCCTCGACCCGCCGCGGCACGACATCGGCCTGCACCGCCGGGTGGACCGCTACCCGTTCGTGCCGGACGACCCGGAGCAGCTGGCCCAGGACTGCTACGAGGCCTACAACATCCAGGTCTCGGCCCTGGAGCAGCGGCTCACCGCGATCGGCCAGCCCACGATCGTCATCGGCGTCTCCGGCGGGCTGGACTCGACCCACGCCCTGATCGTGGCGGCCAAGGCGATGGACCGGCTGGGCCGGCCGCGCAGCGACATCCTGGCCTTCACCATGCCCGGCTTCGCCACCAGCGCCGGCACCAAGGACAACGCCACCCGGCTGGCCCAGGCGGTCGGCGCGACCTTCGCCGAGCTCGACATCCGACCGGCCGCCCGGCAGCTGCTGGCCGACATGGACCACCCCTTCGCCGGCGGCGAGCCCGTCTACGACGTCACGTTCGAGAACGTCCAGGCAGGCCTGCGCACCGACTACCTGTTCCGGTTGGCCAACCAGCGCGGCGGCATCGTGCTGGGCACCGGCGACCTCTCCGAGCTGGCGCTCGGCTGGTGCACCTACGGGGTGGGCGACCAGATGTCGCACTACGGCGTCAACGCCGGGGTGCCGAAGACGCTGATCCAGCACCTGATCCGGTGGGTGATCGCGACGGAGGAGTTCGAGGCGGAGACCAGCACCGTGCTGCGGCTCATCCTCGACCAGGAGATCTCCCCCGAGCTCGTCCCGGTCGCCGAGGGCGAGCGGCCGCAGAGCACCGAGGACGTCGTCGGGCCCTACGCGCTGCAGGACTTCACCCTGTTCCACGTGCTGCGCTACGGGTTCCCGCCCAGCCGGATCGCCTTCCTGGCCCGGCACGCCTGGGAGCACGCCGACCAGGGCGACTGGCCACCCGGCTTCGACCTGGACACCCGCAAGGAGTTCGACCTGCCGACCATCCGGCACTGGCTGGAGGTCTTCCTGCGTCGGTTCTTCGGCTTCAGCCAGTTCAAGCGGTCGGCCCTGCCGAACGGCCCGAAGGTGGTGGCCGGCGGCTCGCTCTCCCCGCGCAGCGAGTGGCGGGCACCCTCGGACGGCAACGCGCGGATCTGGCTGGACGAGCTGGAGCGCAACGTACCCAGGTGAGGTGACGCCTCTGCGCGAGCCTCGAGGGGCCTTCGACAGGCTCAGGCGGCGGGCTGTGAGTCCGGCGCTAGTCCCCCGGCGCGTCCTCGGCGATGACGACCATCTTCTCCAGGTAGGGGGAGCCGAAGGTGGTGGCCATGGCCACGTCCCCCGCGTCGCGGCCGCGACCGATCAGCACCCGTCCCTTGCGCCGCTCGTTGTTGCGCGGGTCGAAGGTCCACCAGCGGTCGCCGAGGTAGACCTCCATCCAGGCGGCGAAGTCCATCGGCGCCTCGAGCGGCGGCACCTCGATCTGCGGCAGGTAGCCGAAGACGTAGCGGGCCGGGATGTTGAGCGCCCGGCACAACGACACCCCGAGGTGGGTGAAGTCGCGGCAGACCCCGTAGCCGGACGCGTGCACGTCGGCGGCGGTGGTGCGGGAGTCGCTCGCCCCGTACTGGAACGTCAGGTGGTCGTTGACGTAGTCGCAGATCGCCTGGACCCGGGTGTAGCCGGGTCTCACGCCACCGAACCGGTTCCACGCCTCCTTGCCCAGCACGTCGGGCAGCGCGTAGCGGCTGGGCAAGGTGTAGACCAGCACGTCGTCCGGCAGCTTCTCCGGGGCGACCTCGGGAGCCTCCTCGTCCGCCTCCTCGGTGTCGTCGGGGACGATCATGGTGGCGTCGTAGCTGATCACCGACCGGCCGGCCGGGATGGTCAGCCGTCGGCAGAGGTTCCCGTACAGGTCCGTGTAGGTCGTGCTGACCACCTCCGGGTCCGACGACCACGCCGACTCGACCAGCTCGGCCTGCTGGTCACCCAGCGGTTCGACCTGGAAGACCGACGCGACGTCGTAGCGGGACTGGTGGACGAACTCGCAGCCGATCCGCAGGGTGCGGGTGGTCACCCCGGGGTCAGACGGCGGGACGAGGCGGGTCGTCGCCCTCGAGGGCGTCGAGGTCCGGCGCGGCGGTGGCCGGTGCGACCGTCGTGGGGGCCGGGATGGTGGACGCGGGAGCGTCACTCACCTCCGACGTCGCCTCGGTGGCCGCGTCCGCCGCCTTGGTCACGACGTCGGCCACGGGGTCGGGCAGCTTCTCGGCCGTCTCCTTGACCTTGTCGGCGACGTTCGCCACGGTCTCGCGCACCTGCGGGCTGCGGGCGAGCCGGTCGGCCTGGGCGCGGAGCTTGTCGGCCTGCACCTTGAGCTCGGCGTAGCGGGTCTGGCCGGCCTTGGTGCCCAGCACGTACCCGGTGCCGCCGGCGACAGCGGCCACCAGCAGGGTCCTGATCTTCACGATCTTCATGTGTCTCTCCTCGCTCGAGGGCTGCGGTCGACGCCCCGTCGGCGCGTCGATGGGGAAGTTTACGATGAGCCGATCATCCTCCGAGCGGGGACCCGACGAGCAGCAGGAGGACCGATGGCCGTGCGCCGGCTGACGGCGGAGGGCCCGGCCCCGGTCGGGATCGTCTGGCAGCGCTACGTCGAGACCGCGCGGTGGCCGGACTGGTCCCCGCAGATCACCCGGGTGGACGCCGACGCCGAACGCATCGCCCGCGGCGTGAGCGGGACGGTGCACGCCGTCGGCGGTCTGCGGCTGCGCTTCACCATCACCGACGTCGACCTGGTCGCCCGCCGCTGGAGCTGGCTGGTGCGGCTCGGCCCGGTCCAGCTGGACCTCCACCACGAGGTGCGCGCGGTACCCGGCGGGGGGTCGGTGACGGGCCTGGTCCTGCAGGGACCGACGGCCGTGGTCACGGCCTACGCGCCGCTGGCCTGGGTCGCGCTGCGGCGCCTCGTGGCGCGCTGAGCCCTTCGACGGGCTCGGAGCACGGCGCCGACAGGCTCAGTCGTCGTTCCAGCGGGGGTCGTGGTCGAAGGCGTCGTTGCGCTCGGCCACCTTGTCCATCGCCTGCTCGGCCTCCTCGCGGGAGGTGTAGGGGCCCAGCCGGTCGGTGATCTTGCCGGCCTTGGTGTCCTGCACCGCGGACTTGGTCTTCAGGTCGTACCACCACTGCCCATCAGCCATGGTCTGACCGTACAACTACCCTTCCCGGCGTGAGTCCCGTCCTGCCCGCACCCGTCTCCCCACCCCTCCCGGTGCCCCGCTCCATCCCCCGGCCCGAGTACGTCGGCCGTCCCGCGCCCCGCCCCTACGACGGGCCGGACGTGCAGTCGGCCGAGACGGTGGAGAAGATGCGGGTGGCCGGCAGGATCGCGGCCGGAGCCATCCAGGCGGCCGGCGGCGCCGTCGCCCCCGGCGTCACGACCGACGCCCTGGACCGTGTCGCCCACGCGTACCTGCTCGACCACCGCGCCTACCCGTCCACCCTGGGCTACCGGGGTTTCCCCAAGTCCTCCTGCACCTCGGTCAACGAGGTGGTCTGCCACGGCATCCCGGACGCCCGGCCGCTCGAGGACGGGGACCTGGTCAAGATCGACATCACGGCCTTCGTGGACGGCGTGCACGGCGACAGCTGCGTGACCTTCGGCTGCGGGGAGCTGGACGAGACGTCCCGGCTGCTCGCCGAACGGACCCAGGAGGCGCTGCGCCGGGCGATCGCGGCGGTCCGTCCGGGCCGGCAGGTCAACGTCATCGGTCGGGTCATCGAGAGCTACGCCAAGCGGTTCGGCTACGGGGTCGTCCGCGACTACACCGGGCACGGCGTGCACACCACGTTCCACTCCGGCCTGGTCATCCCGCACCACGACGACCCCGGCCGCGACACCGTGATGCGCCCGGGGATGACCTTCACCATCGAGCCGATGCTCACCCTGGGCACCGCCGAGTGGTTCCTGTGGGACGACGGCTGGACGGTGGAGACCGCCGACGGCAGCCGCTGCGCCCAGTTCGAGCACAGCCTGGTGGTCACCGAGACCGGCGCCGAGGTGCTCACCCTCCCCTGACCGGCGCCCGATCGGGCTAGAGTGGTCGGCGGACGAGTCGGTCAGACGGTCGCGGCGCCGGCAACGGCGTCGAGGAAAGTCCGGACTCCACAGAGCACGGTGGTGGGTAACACCCACCCGGGGTGACCCGCGGGACAGTGCCACAGAGAACAGACCGCCCGCGCGGCGACGCGCGGGTAAGGGTGAAACGGCGGTGTAAGAGACCACCAGCGCCCCAGGTGACTGGGGCGGCTCGGCAAACCCCACCGGGAGCAAGACCAAGAAGGGCACGCACCTGTGCCTGCGGAGGCGTTCGAGGGCTGCTCGCCCGAGTCTCCGGGTAGGTCGCACCAGGCCGCTGGCAACAGCGGTCGCAGATGGATGACCGTCCCCGGCCCTCGCGGCCGGGACAGAATCCGGCTTACCGACCGGCTCGTCCCCCCATCCGTCGCGACGCCCCAACGATCGGGCCGCCGACCCCGGTGTTTGCTCCAACCCCGGTCATCCGGTAGCACAGACCCCAGGTCCGGCCGACGTGGTGGCACTACCGTCTCCGGTCCCAGGTCGGGGGCAGCCACGGATCTTGGGGGAGCTGCCCCCGACCGCACCGCCGCAGCCGGGGCTGCGGCGCCGGGGTACCTGCGAGATCCAGCATCGGGCCGGGTCAGACGCTCCGCCAGAGTCGAAGGTCCTGGACGCGGCAGCGCCCTCCCCGCCGGAGCGGGGAGGGCGCTGGTCGGTCGTCGGGCCGGGCTACTTGGACGCGTTCGCGGCCCGCCGCTTGTTGAAGATGTCGAACGCGACGGCCAGCAGCAGGACGAAGCCCTTGATGAACGACTGGACCTCGCTGCCCAGGCCGAGCAGGGACATGCCGTTGTTCAGCACGCCCATGATCAGGCCGCCGATCATGGCCCCGGTCACGGTGCCGATGCCACCGGTCACCGCCGCACCGCCGATGAACACGGCGGCGATGGCGTCCAGCTCGAAGCCGGTGCCCGCACCCGGCAGGGCCGAGTTGCTGCGCGCGGTGAAGGCGATGCCGGCGATCGCGGCCAGCACGCCCATGTTGACGAACAGCCAGAAGTCGACCCGCTTGGTGTCGATGCCCGACAGCTGCGCGGCGTGCAGATTGCCACCGCGGGCGTAGACGTGCCGGCCGAAGACGAAGCGGGTCATCACCGTGGAGTAGAGCAGCACCAGCACGGCCAGGATGACCAGCACGATCGGGGTCCCGCGGTAGCTGGCCAGGGTGAAGGTGATGGCCAGGATGAACACGGCGGTGAAGCCGGCCTTCACCAGGAACCAGCTGCGCGGCTCGTCCTCCAGGCCCATCTTGACCCGCTTGCTGCGCTCGCGGAACTGGCTGGCGACCAGGGCGGCCGTGGCGGCGACCCCGAGGATGACGGTGAGGATCTCGAAGTACGACGTGGCGCTCGGCTGCGGCAGGAAGCCTGAGCCGATGGCGACGTAGGCGTCCGGGAACGGCGTGATCGGCACGTTCTGCAGCACCATCTGGGTGAGGCCGCGGAAGGTCAGCATCCCGGCCAGGGTGACGATGAACGCCGGGATGCCGACGTAGGCCACCCAGAAGCCCTGCCAGGCCCCGATCAGGCCGCCGACGACGATCGCCGCCAGCACACCGATCCACCAGGGCCAGCCCCACGAGACGATGAAGATGCCGCTGATCGCGCCCACGAAGGCCACCACCGAGCCCACCGACAGGTCGATGTGGCCGGCGATGATGATCATCACCATCCCGATCGCCAGGATCAGGACGTAGGCGTTCTGGTTGATGATGCTGGTGACGTTGCGCGGGGTCAGCAGCGTGCCGCCGGTCAGGATCTGGAACAAGATCACGATCGCGATCAGCGCGATGAAGATGCCGATCTGGCGGAGCCGGCCGGCGAGGAAGGAGAGCACCCCGCCGGAGGACTGCTCGCGCGGCGGCGGGATGACCGGCGACGGGTCCGTCGCGGCCTGGGTGGTCGAGCTCATCGGGATCCGTCCTTGTCCATGGTCATGTAGTGCATCAGCTCTTCGGCCTTCGCGCCCGCCACCTCGACCTCACCGGTGATCCGACCGGCGGCCAGGGCGTAGATGCGGTCGCAGATTCCCATCAGCTCCGGCAGCTCGGAGGAGATGACGATGATCGCCTTCCCCTGTGCGGCGAGGGAGTTGATGATCGTGTAGATCTCGTACTTCGCCCCCACGTCGATGCCCCGGGTGGGCTCGTCGAGGATCAGCACGTCGGGGTCGGTGAACATCCACTTGCTCAGCACGACCTTCTGCTGGTTGCCGCCGGACAGCTTGCCGGTCAGCACGCCCACGTTCGGCGCCTTGATCCGCATGCTCTTGCGGTAGTCGTTGGCCACGACCTGCTCGCGGTTGGCGTCGACCCAACCGGTCTTGGCCAGCTTCTCCAGCGCAGCGCCGGAGATGTTGCGCTTGATGTCGTCGATCAGGTTCAGCCCGTAGCGCTTGCGGTCCTCGGTGGCGTAGGCGATGCCGTTCTTGATCGCGTCCCGGACGGTCTTCAGCTGGATCTGCCGGCCGTTCTTGTACAGGTTGCCGGTGATGTTGTGGCCGTAGGAACGGCCGAACACGCTCATCGCCAGCTCGGTCCGACCGGCGCCCATCAGACCGGCGATGCCGACGACCTCCCCCGCCCGGACGTGGAGGTTCGCGTGGTCCACCACCGTGCGGGAGTGCTCCAGCGGGTGCTGCACGGTCCAGTCCTCGATCCGCAGCACCTCCTCGCCGATGTCCGGGGTGCGGTCGGGGTAGCGGCTCTGCAGGTCGCGACCCACCATCCCGCGGATGATCCGCTCCTCGCTGATGTCGTCGGCGTCGAGGTCGAGCGTCTCGATGGTCCGGCCGTCCCGGATCACCGTCACCCGGTCGGCGATGGCTTTGATCTCGTTCAGCTTGTGGCTGATGATGATGCAGGTGATGCCGTGCTCCCGCAGGCCGCGGAGCAGGTCCAGCAGGTGCGCGGAGTCCTCGTCGTTCAGCGCCGCCGTCGGCTCGTCGAGGATGAGCAGGCGGACGTCCTTGGACAGCGCCTTCGCGATCTCGACCAGCTGCTGCTTGCCCACGCCGATGTCGGTGATCTTGGTGATCGGGTTCTCCGACAACCCCACCCGCTGCAGCAGCCGGGCCGCCTCGAGGTTGGTCGCGTTCCAGTCGATCACCCCGCGCCTGGCCTGCTCGTTGCCGAGGAAGATGTTCTCCGCGATGGACAGGAACGGGCTCAGCGCCAGCTCCTGGTGGATGATCACGACGCCGGAGCGCTCGGAGTCGCGGATGCCGGAGAACGACGCCGGCTGGCCGTCGAGGACGATCTCGCCCTCGTAGCTGCCGTGCGGGTAGACCCCGGACAGCACCTTCATCAGTGTCGACTTCCCGGCGCCGTTCTCGCCGCAGATCGCGTGCACCTCACCGCGCTCGACGGTCAGGTTGACGTCCTGCAGCGCCTTCACGCCGGGGAACGTCTTGGTGATGTTCACCATCTCAAGGATGTGGTCAGCCATGCTCTTCCTCGTGTGCTGTGGGAGACGGCACCGCCGCGCCCCCCGGCTGGAACCGGGGAGCGCGGCTGGTCCGTCAGGCGTCGAGCGGGCTCACTCGCCCTTCTCGACCTCTTCCTGGGTGTAGTAGCCGGAGTCGACGACAGCCTCGACGAGGTTGTCCTTGGTGACGATGACCGACTCGTGCTGGAAGGTCGGGACGACCTTGACCTTGTTGTCGTAGGTCTCGGTGTCGTTGGTCTCCGGCGTGCGGCCGTTCAGCACGTCGTCGACCATGGTCGCCGCGGTGTTGCCCAGGAGGCGGGTGTCCTTGAAGATCGTCGAGTACTGCACGCCGTCGAGGATCAGCTTGTCCGAGGGCTTCTCGGCGTCCTGGCCGGTGACGACCGGGTTGTCGATGCCGGCCGACTTGGTGGCGTTCAGGATGCCGCGGGAGATGCCGTCGTAGGGCGACAGCACGCCGTCGAGCTCCTTGCCGGAGTAGAACCCGTTGAGGATGGTCTCCATCCGGGCCTGCGCGGTGTCGAGCTTCCACTGCTGGGTGGCGACCTGCTGGAACGTGGTCTGGCCCGAGGGGACCACCAGGGTGCCGTCGTCGATGAAGGGCTGCAGGACGCTCATCGCACCGTTGTAGAAGAAGGTGGCGTTGTTGTCGTCCGGGCTGCCGGCGAAGAGCTCGACGTTGAACGGGCCCTTCTCCCCCGTCTCGTTGCCGCTGGCGTCGAGGATGCCGAGGCCGGTGAGCAGCGAGGTGCCCTGCTGGACGCCGACCTGCTCGTTGTTGAACGTGACGTAGTAGTCGACGTTCGGCGAGCCGTTGATCAGGCGGTCGTAGGCGATGACCTTGACGCCGTCGGTGCCGGCGTCGGCCAGCTGGGTGGTGAGCGCGGTGCCGTCGATCGAGGCCACGATCAGCGCCTTGGCGCCGTTGTTCAGCATCGACTCGATCTGCTGCTGCTGGTCGGGCACCTTGTCGTTCGCGTACTGCAGGTCGACCTTGTAGCCCAGCGCCTCGAGCTTGGCCTTGACGTTGTCGCCGTCGTCGATCCAGCGCTCGGAGGTCTTGGTGGGCATGGCCACGCCGATCAGGGCGCCGGCGTTGGAGCCGGGCTCGGCGGAGGTGTCGCCACCGGCCCCGGCCCGGCCGCCGCCGCAGGCGGAGAGGCTGAGGGTGAGGGCAGCGGTGGCCGCGAGGCCAGCGAGCACTCGACGTCTGTTGATCACGAAGGATCCTTTCGGTTGTTGCTGCCGGCACCCACGAGCAGAGCGGAGCGGAGCGAGCGGGAGCGGGCACGCGCGGCAGGAGGTCGACGACCCACCCGGAGCGCGGACGACGCGGACGGGATGGTCACCGGCGGCGGGCTCGGGCGGGAGCCGCAGGCACGTCGGGGGGCACGTTCTGCAGACAGCTGTCCGACCTCGTCGTCGTCAGGGGAAAGATCCCATGGTTTGTGACCGGTCACATCTAAGCACAAGCCGTCAAGCAGCCCCGGCTGGGCACGGTGTTCTCTCAGTTTCGCTCCGGTAACGATGCCCAGGGGGCTGGTGGGGCCGTTGACGCCCTGACCACCAGCTGGGGCTCCAGCGGAGCCGGCTCCTCGCCCTCCTGACCGCCGAGCAGCCGGGCGACGCAGCGGCGGCCCAGCTCCTCGAAGTCCTGGCGGACGGTGGTCAGCGGAGGCCAGAAGTGCGCCGCCTCGGGCATGTCGTCGAAGCCCACGACGCTGACGTCGCCGGGTACGTCCAGCCCCGCGTCGCGGAACGCGTGCACCAGGCCCAACGCCATCTGGTCGTTGGCGGTGAAGACGGCGGTGAAATCGCGGAAACGGGCCAGCTCGCGGCCGGCGTGGTAGCCGAAGGCGGGCGTCCAGTCCCCGAGGATCGGCGGCCGGACGGGCAGGTCGGCGTCGACCATCTCGTCCAGGAAGCCCTGCATCCGCGCCTCGGCCTCGATCCACTCCTGCGGCCCGGCCAGGTGGAAGACGTCGCGGTGCCCGAGCCTGACCAGGTGCCGGGTGGCAGCCCGGGCGCCGGCGAGCTGGTCGACGAAGAGCTCGTGCTCGTCACCTTGGGCGCGCGAGTGCAGCAGCACGTAGGGGATGTCGAGAGCCAGCTCGTCGATCTGGTTGAGGGTCCGGGTCTGCGGGGCGATGATCACCAGCCCCTCGACCTTGTGCTCGACCTGCAGCGCGAGCGCAGCCCGGATCACCGCCGGCTCGGTCGAGGCCAGGTTGGTGGTGTTGACCAGGTAGCCGGCGTCCCGCGCGGCCAGCTCGACGCCCTGGATGGCGGCCGAGGGACCCCACTGGGTGCGCTGCGAGGCGAGCACGCCGATGGTCCGCGAGCGGCTGCCGCCGAGCGCCCGGGCGATCGGGTTGGGCCGGTAGTGCAGGTCGTCGATCACCGCCTGCACGCGCTCCCGGGTCTCCGGGCGGAGGCTGGGGTGGTCGTTGATCACCCGGGAGACGGTCTGCCGCGAGACGCCGGCGAGCCGGGCGACGTCCCGGATGCTCGCGGGGTGACCGAGCTTGGGCGCGGTCACGGGCAGCACCGGGACACGACGAGCACCCTACCCGCCGGCGGCCGCGGTCCCCGTGTTGATGATCATGGACCTGGCTGGCCAGCACGTGTGGACGTTCAGGACCAGCCCGCGTCCCGGCCCCGGCGCCGGCCGGCCTTGACGCTCGCGCGGACCTTCTTGCCCTGCAGCCGCCGCTCGACCGAGCCCCGGGTCGGCCGGGTGGCCCGGCGCCGGGGTGGCGGCGGGGCGAGTGCCTGCCGCAGCCGACCGGCCAGCCGGTCGCGGGCGGCCTCCCGGTTGCGGAGCTGGGCCCGGTGCTCCGACGCCGCCACCACCACGGCCCCCTGGACCAGCTGAGCGGCCAATCGGGTCGTGAGCCGCTCCTGCAGCACCGGCGGCAGCCGTGCCAGCGAGGCGGATCCGGCTGGCGTCCAGGACAGCTCCACGCGGCTGTCGGTGGTGTTGACCCCCTGCCCGCCGGGACCCGAGGCGCGGGAGAACCGCCAGCTCAGCTCCTCGGCGTCGACCGCGAAGCCGGCGGTCACCACGAGCGGTCCCTCGGCGGCCATGGGTCGACCTTAGCCAGCGGACCGGCGGCTCTTGTCCCTGCAGGCAGACTGCTCCCGTGCCCGAGCTGCCCGAGGTCGAGAGTGCCCGCGCCACCATCGAGCGGGCCGCCCTGGACCGCCGGATCGCCGAGGTCGACGACAGCGACACCTGGGAGTGCCGCCCGCACCCGTCGGGCGAGATCCGCGCCGCCCTGCTCGGCCGCACGCTGACCGGGGCCTTCCGGCGCGGCAAGTCGATGTGGTGCGAGACCTCCGGCGTGGACGGGGCCTCCACGCCGGGTCCACTGCTGGGCCTGCACCTCGGGATGAGCGGCCGGATCCTGGTCACCGGGCCGGACGGGACGCTCAGCGAGGGCGGCGACTGGCTCGGCGGGCGGTACGGCCAGGGCGCGGAGCAGCCCGACCGCAAGGCCGTCTGGGACCGCTTCACCCTCACCTTCGCCGACGGGGGGACGCTCCGGCTGTTCGACAAGCGACGGCTCGGACGGGTGCGGCTGGACCCCGACACCAGCGCCCTCGGCCCTGACGCGGAGCTGGTCGGGCCGACGGAGTTCGCGGCCCGGGTGCGGCGGGGCCGGTCCCCGGTCAAGGCCCGGCTGCTCGACCAGTCCGTCGTCGCCGGGGTGGGCAACCTGCTGGCCGACGAGACCCTCTGGCAGGCCCGGCTGTCGCCGCGCCGTCCGGTGGACCAGCTCACCGACGCCGAGCTCGAGCGGCTGCACCACGCGCTGCACACCGCCACGAAGGCGGCCATCGCGCACGGTGGCGTGCACACCGGTGAGGTCATCGCCTTCCGGGGTGCGGGCCGGCACTGCCCGCGCTGCGGCACGGAGATGGTGCAGGCCACCGTCGGCGGCCGGACCAGCTGGTGGTGCCCGCAGGAGCAGCGCTGACGGTCCCGGCCCGCCGGCCGCACCCGCCGCGAGGGGTTACGATCCTCGGACTCGGGTCCCGCTAGCCGAAGGCCTCCGCATGCCGCTGCAGCCCTCCCCCGGTCGTTCGCGCTCCGCGCTGGTCGCCGCCGCCCTCGTCGGGCTGCTGGTGCTGGCGCCGACCAGCGCCCTGGCTGAGGACGTCACGTCGCCCACGCCGGGCGTGGCACCCACCGCCGGCCCCACGCCGGCGGTGAGCTCGACGCCCGACCCCGGGCCGGCGCCCAGCGGAACCCCGACGCCGGAGGTCAGCCCGACGCCCAGCGCGTCCCCGACGCCGTCCGGCAGCTCGGCACCACCGACTGAGGCCCCGACCCCGGCCGGGCGTCCGGCCGCCGGACGGGCAGCCGCTGGTCCCGCGACGGTGACGCTGCGGGTCAGCCCGAGCGGCAGCCCGGTGGCCGGACGCTACTACCAAGACATCGGCCGGTACGCCTTCGCCGGGAGGACGACCGGGCTGGCGGCCGGCAGCAAGGTCAGCGTCTACCGGCGCCCGGCCAGCAGCACCACCTGGACCCGGGTCGTCACGGCCGCGGTGACCGACGGGTCGTTCTCCTCGACGCTGCCCGTCACCTCGATGGGCCGGTTCGACTTCGTCGCCACCACCGGCGGCGCCCCGGGCAGCGGCGACGAGGTGGCCAGTCGCGTGGTCGAGGTGCACGTCGCCGACGCGACCACGGGGCTGGACAAGCCGGCGGCCAGGGTGGACTCGCTCAAGAAGCCCACGCTGACCGGCGCGGTCGTCCCGGCCCGCGCCGGGGTGCGGGTGCACCTCGACGTGCGCGTCGGCACCAGCTGGCGGCACCACGCCACGGCCACCACCGACAAGTCCGGCCGCTTCCGGGTCGCCTTCCGCCACGGCGTCGGCCGGCTCAGCCGCTACACGCTGCGCGCCACCTCGCACGCGCCCAACCGGGACCGCTGGGAGATCAGCAGCAGCCGCAGCCTCAAGCGGGTGGCCGTGCTGAACGCCGTCGTGACCAGGACCACGGCTGCCGAGGTCGCGAAGACCTACCGCAAGGGCTGCCCGGTGGGCCGCTCCGAGCTCAGCACCATCACCATGAACTACTACGGCCGGGACAAGAAGATGCACCGCGGCGTGCTGATCATCCGGACGGACCTGGTGCCCGAGATCAAGCGCAGCTTCGGCAAGGGGCTGACCGCCCGCTTCCCGATCGCCAAGCTGGACAACCCCGACGTCTACGGGGGCGACGACCCGAAGCAGATGGCGGCCAACAACACCAGCGGCTTCAACTGCCGCAAGGTGGTCGGGAACCCGTACGCGCAGTCGCCGCACTCCTACGGCACCGCGATCGACATCACCCCCGTGCAGAACCCCTACCGCGACTCCCGGGGGAGGTGGTGGCCGAGCAACGGGAAGAGCTACATCGACCGGTCGCCGTTGCGGTTCGGGATGCTGGGCCCGAAGTCGCCGGTGACCCAGCAGCTGCGGGCGGACGGCTTCTTCTGGGGCGGGCTGTGGAACCCGGGCCGGGACTACCAGCACTTCGAGTACCGGCGATGAGCCGCCCACGGTGACCCGCTCCACCGGGGCGGTGCTGGCGGCGCTGCCGCTGGTGCTGCTGGGCGCCTGCAGCGCCGGTCCGGCCGCCGGCCCCGCTCCCGCGCCCAGCCCGTCGAGCGCGCCCGTCACGCCCGACCCGTCCCGCACGCCGTCGCGGACCCCGGCCCCGCCGCCGGCGGACCCGGTCCCGGAACCGACCACGACCAACACCCTCCCGCCGCCCCCGGAACCGACCGGGCCCGCCCCCTCGACGGCCGGCGACCTCACCGCCGACGCGCTGCCGGTGCCTGCCGGCTGGAGGACGGTCCCCCGCGAGGGGGGTGCCGAGGAGGGCTTCCAGGGCAACGGCACCTGGGTGCACGCCCGGGACCCGCGCTACGCCGCCCAGGACGTCATCACGATCGGCTGCGCCGACGTCACCCGGGACGACTACCCCGACCCGGTCGCCGCCCTGGAGGGCAGCTACGCCGACGAGGACGGCGCGCCGGGAGTGGTGCTCGCCCTCGCCTTCGCCGACGAGACCGCCGCGACGGCGTACTGGCAGCGCTACACCGCCCAGGTCGAGGCCTGCCGCACCCTGGACGACCCGGTGCGCACCGAACTGGTCGAGGGACTGCCCGGCCTCGTCGACCGACGCACCTACCCCGATGGCGAGTGGACCGAGGTCGGTCGCCGCACCGGCGCCCGGGTCACGCTGGTGATCCTCACCGACCCTGGGCACCAGATGACCCGGGACCAGGCGCGAGCCCTGCTGCAGCAGCTGGGCTGACCCGTGGGGCCGGTCTCACCGGCCCGAGGACCGAGGGCCCGCCGCTCCGGATGTCCACTTCTGGACATGTCCTGAAGTGGACTGCGCGGAGCCTTGCCGGGTCCCGACGTACCCGCCTAGAGTCGTGTTCAGCGGGGCGAGGGGATGAACCCCCGAGCTTCCTCTCGCCCCGCGCCTCCTCCGCGTCCACGAGCAGCCGCCCGGCGAAGAGCGGCCCGGGACCCCCATCCGACCACCCGTCGAGCACCTCGACCTGGCGTTCCTGGGGAGGGACAGCCGGCAGCCCCCGCCCTCCAGGCGGGGGCTGCGCTCTCGTCCAGGTGCCGCAGCCGCCCTCAGGCGACGCGCTCGAACGACACGGCGCCGCTGGTGAAGTCGGCCGAGACCAACCGGACCGAGATCTGCTGCCCGAGCGGCAGCCCCTCACCGCTGACCCGCGCCTCGACCGCCGGATCGGCCACCACCACGGTGCCGTGCCGGCGCTCGTCGTCGACGTCGACGACGGTGGCGGAGAAGACCTCACCCACCCGGGGCGCGAGCAGCACCACCTCCACGAGGTCGACCACCGCCCGCTCGTACTTCTTGGCCCGCCGGTCCGCGGCGGCCATCTCCTTCGGCAGGCCGGGCAGCGCCTCGCGCACCCAGACCGGGACGGACGTCCCGGCGCACAGCGCCAGGCAGACCTCGCCGACGTAGCGGTCGACGAGCCGGCGCAGCGGGGCGGTGCAGTGGGCGTAGTCGGTGGCCAGTGCCGAGTGCTCGGCGTCAGGCGGCACGTCGCCGTCGAAGGCGAGGTAGCCGGCGCCGCGGAACAGCATCGTGCAGGCGTTGAGCATCGCCGCGTGGGCGGGCAGGCCCGGGTCGAGGCTGCGGACGAACTCGGGGTAGTCCAGCTCCGCCGGCCAGCTGATCCGCAGCGCCTTGGCGGTGGCCCGGAGCGTGCGCAGCGCTCCCGGGTCGGCCGGCGGCATGCTGCGGACGATGCCCACCTGGCCGTAGAGCATCAGGTGCGCGGCCGCCATCCCGGTCAGCAGCGAGATCTGGGCGTTCCAGCCCTCGACCGGCAGGGGCGCACGGAACTCCAGCCGCCAACCGTCGGCGTCCGGCACGACCTCCTGCTCCGGCAGCGGCAGGCTGACCCCGCCCCGCTCCCGTTCCCGCTGCTCGCGCCACCGGCCGACCTCGGCCAGCAGGGCGAGCGACTCGCGCGGCGCGCCACCGTCGATCTCGGCCTGCGCCGCCGCGTAGTCGAGCTGCTCGCGGCTGCGGACCCGGGCCCGGACCACCTCGGCGTCGGTCATCCGGCCGTGCGCGTCCAGCCGCAGCGTCCACAGCAGCGCCGGCCGGACCTCGTCCGGCAGCAGGCTGGCGGCGCCCTCGCTGAGCAGCGGCGGGTGCAGCGGCACCCGGCGGTCCGGCGCGTAGAGGGTCATCCCCCGCCGGTGGGCCTCGCGGTCGACGGGGTCCCCGGCGGCGACGAAGGCCGCCACGTCGGCGATGGCGTAGGAGACGACGAATCCGTCCCCCTCGCGGGCCAGGTGCAGGGCCTGGTCGAGGTCACGCGCGCCGGGCGGGTCGATGGTGACCAGCTCCAGGTCGGTCCGGTCCAGCGCGGGCAGCGCCGCCGTGGCCACGGCGGCCTCCGCCGCAGCCAGCACGTCGGACGGGAAGTTCTCCGGCACCTCCAGCTCGGCCCGGATCCGGGCCAGCCCGGCAGCCAGCTCGGGCGGCAGCACACCGGGCAGGTCGACCTTGCGCGCAGGCATGTCGCGACCCTACAAGGACGGCGGCCGGTTGCTCAGAGGCCGGACTCGGCCGTCCGCACCAGGATCCGACCGCACTCCTCGCAGCGCAGCACCTCGTCAGCGGGAGCCGCGGTGAACCCGCGGAGGTCGGCGGCGTTGATGTCGAGCTGGCAGCCGGTGCACCGGCGCCGACGGAGCTCGGCCGCCCCCACCCCGGAGTGGCTGGCACCGATCTTGTCGTAGAGCGTCAGCAGGGCGGGCGGGATGATCCCCGCGATCTCCTCCCGCACCCGCTGGCGGTCGGCGGCCTGCTCGGCCAGCTCCCGCAGCTGGGCCGACCGCTTGGCCTCCAGCGTGGCCAGCTGCTCGTCGATCTCGGCGGCCTCGCGGCGCAGCCGCTCACGGTCCTCGGTGGCGCTCTCGAGCTGCTCCATCACGGCCAGCTCGGCGTCCTCGAGGGTGTCGATCCGCCGCTTCAGGTGCGTGACCTCCTCGATCAGCGAGCTGAGCGCCTTGGGGTCGGCCACCGACCCGTCGGCGATCCGGTGCTGGTTGCGGTTCAGCCGCTCCCGCACCGGCTCCAGCTCGTTCTCGGAGCGGTCCTGCTCGCGCTGCAGGTCCGACACCGCGGTGTCGGCACCGACGAGGTCGGAGGCCAGCCGGCGCCGGGCATCCTCCAGCCGGGCGATCTCGGCGTGCTCGGGCAGGGTGCGGCGACGGTGCGCCAGCTGGGCGAGGGCGGTGTCGACCCCCTGCAGGTCGAGCAGGCGCTGCTGGTCCCCCTGGTCGGCTCTGATGGCGTGCTCCCTCCGTGCGCGAGAACCCGCTCGGGTCCCGCTGGCCGCCCAGCCTACGTGGGGGCTGCCGCGACGTCCGCCTCCCGGGACAGACGCGTCGCCACCCCCGGAATGAATCGAGACGTGATGGAGTTTGCCCGTCAGGTCTCCTCCCGTTCCCTGCGGTCGGGGAGACCGCCCCGCTCCCGTGGTCACACCGTCGTGCGCCGTCAGATGAGCTCCTCGAGCTCGACTAAAGGACACCGCATGACCTCGCTCGCCGAACCGCTGGCCACCACCGGCACCGGCACCGCCACCACCCCCGGTTCGCGCTACGTCGGCCGCCGCTACCTGCAGCTCGTGGTGGTGCTGGGCCTGCTCAGCGCCATCGGCCCGCTGACCATCGACGCCTACCTGCCCGCTCTGCCGGCGCTCAGCGCCGAGATGGGCGCCACCGACTCCCAGGCCCAGCTGACCATCACCGGCCTGCTGCTCGGGCTCGGCCTGGGCCAGCTGCTGGTCGGCCCGCTCTCCGACGCGGTCGGGCGGCGCAAGCCGCTGCTGATCGGGCTGGCCGCGCACGGTCTCACCTCGGTGCTCTGCGCGCTGGCGCCGTCGATCACCATGCTGGCCGTCACCCGGACCTTGCAGGGCCTGGCCGGCGCCGCGGTGGCGGTCGTCTCGATGGCCGTCGTCCGTGACCTGTTCAGCGGCATCAAGGCCGCCCAGCTGCTGTCCCGGCTGATGCTCGTCGTCGGCGTGGCGCCCATCCTGGCCCCGTCGATCGGCAGCGCCCTGCTGTCCTTCACCTCCTGGCGCGGGATCTTCGTCGTGCTCGCCGCCGTCGCCGTCGGGCTGTTCGTGCTGGCGGTGTTCGCGCTGCCGGAGACGCTGCCGGTCGTGCGCCGGCAGCCGGCCAACGTGCGCGGCTCGCTGCGCGCCTACCGGGTGCTGTTCACCGACCGGCTGTTCGTGGCCATGGTGCTCGTCTCGGGTCTGATGTTCGCGACCCTGTTCGCCTACATCTCGGGCGCGCCGTTCATCCTCCAGGAGCTCTACGGCCTCAGCCCCGCCGAGTTCGGGATCGCGTTCAGCGTCAACGCGGTCGGCCTGGTGGTGCTGACCCAGGTCAACCCGCTGCTGGTCAAGCGCTACAGCCCGGTCCAGGTGCTGCTCGCCTCGGTGTCCATCTCCGCCGCCGGTGCCGCCGCCCTGGTGGTCACCACCGCGACCGGGTTCGGCGGCTTCATCGGGTTCATGGTGCCGCTGTTCTTCGTGGTCTCCGCCGCCGGGCTCGCGTTCCCGAACGCTCCCGCGATCGCCCTCAACCGGCACGGCGAGTCCGCCGGCAGCGCCGCCGCCCTGCTCGGCGCGGCGCAGTTCATGATCGGCGGCGCCATCGCCCCGCTGGTCGGGGCGCTGGCGGACGGGACCCCGGTCCCGATGGCCGGCGTCATCCTCGGGGCCAGCGCGCTGGCCCTGGTGATCTTCCTGTCCGCCCGCCGCCGGCTGTCCGAGGTCACCTACGACTGAGTGACCAGCCCTGTCCGGGACTCAGGGCCGTGCGTTCCAGCGCTGCAACGCCGGCAGGCCCTTCTCCTCGCCCAGCACCGACACGGTGCTGGTGTCCAGCGGGAAGTGCACGCCGAAGGTGAGGTCGAAGCCCAGCCAGCGCATGGCCAGCGCCCGCAGGCTGTGCCCGTGGGCGAAGCAGATGGCCCGGTCGACGCCGGAGTCGCGGACCCGCTGGACCACCCGGTCCAGGCGGGCGGCCACCTGCTCGGCGGTCTCGCCGCCGGGCGTCGGGTGGCTCCAGATGGTCCAGCCCGGGACCTCCTCGTGGATCTCCGGGCTGGTCCGGCCCTCGTACTCCCCGTAGGCCCACTCGGCGAGGTCCTCGTCCAGCTGCGGCTCGTGCTCGCCGGTGAACCCGGCCAGCTCCGCGGTGTCCCGCGCCCGGCGGCGGGGGCTGGACAGCACCAGTCCGAAGTCGGCGGGCTGCAGGTGCCCGATCAGCAGCTTCGCCTGCTGCACACCACGCTCGGTCAGCGGCAGGTCGGTCACCGAGGTGTGCCGGCCGTTGGCGCTCCACTCGGTCTCGCCGTGCCGGACGACGTACAGCTCGGTCATCGGGCCACCTCCACCAGCGGCAGCCGGCCGTCGCGGACCGCCCAGTGGTCACCGGCCGCCCAGCGGTCGAGGATTGCCCGCTGCAGGCTGGTCTCCCGGGGCAGCGTGACCGGGTCCACCGCCCCTCGGCGGGCGAAGCAGAAGAACAGCGCGTCGTCGTCCCCGGGCATGGGCTCACCGTACAGGCGCCACCGGGCCTGGAACCGGGCCATGTTCGACGCGGGATCGAGGGCGGCGGCCAGCGCCGGGTCGAGCAGCCAGCTGCGGCACCAGAAGTCGGTCACCGAGCGGTCGGGGAAATGGGTCGGGAAGAACGCCGCCGCCCGGGCGAACGACGCGTCGACCGACGCCGGGTCCAGCGGTCCGGAGCGGGGGATGTGGGTCGAGCAGACCCGGCCCTCCGCCAGCAGCTCCAGGTTGAACTGCAGCCGGCCCAGCCAGTACAGCGAGCCGCTCCAGGTGTGCGCCAGCCAGCCGTAGGTGTGCAGGCCGAACCGCCCGAACGTCAGCCGGTGCACGTGCAGCTGCTGGCCGAGCTCGCCCAGCGTGGCGGCACTGACGTCGTCGGGGATGCCCCGGCTGCGGTGGAAGGCGACCAGGTCGGGTGCGGTCACCACCAGCGCCCACAGGGCCTGCACCCCGACGCCGTGCGGGTCCGAGTCGCCGTCGTAGCCGGGGAAGGCGTCGTGGTCGGGCTCACCGGGGAAGCGGCCGACGGTCTGGCGCAGCGCGTCGGCCAGCCGGTTCACCTCGGCCAGGGCTGCGGGGCTGCTCCGCACGGCGACGGCGCCGCCCAGGGCGTCGGTGAGGTCGTCGTGACGCAGCCCGAGCCGGGTGAGCCGCTGCGCCAGGGCGGGGTCGTCGAGCACGGTGCGGGCGTCCTGCATCCGGCCACCCTAGGAGTCGACGGCCCGTCCTCGGCGACCGGTCCCGGCTCCGGGTCGGGTGCGATGATGACGCCATGAGCGACCGCCAGCCCGCCCTGCCCAACCGTCAGACCCCGTTCTCGGAGGCCTTCCAGCAGTTCATCGCCCAGGGCTGGGCGCCGCACGACGCGGAGCTGCCGACGCCACTGCCGGCCGCCGAGCCCGCCCGGGCCCGCCGCGACGCCCTCAGCGCCCTGTTCCCCGGTGAGCGGCTGGTGGTCCCGGCCGGTGGCTTGAAGGTCCGCTCCAACGACACCGACTTCCGCTACCGGCCGCACTCGGCCTTCGCCCACCTGACCGGCCTGGGCACCGACCGCGAGCCCGACGCCGTGCTGGTGCTGGAGCCGACCGACTCCGGCCACGAGGCGACGCTGTACTTCCGGCCGCGCGCCCCGCGGGACTCCGCCGAGTTCTACGCCGACGCCCGCTACGGCGAGATGTGGGTGGGCAAGCGTCCCTCGCTGGAGGAGATGGCAGCCCTCTGCGGCGTGGCCTGCGCGCCGGTCGAGGAGCTGCCCGACCGGATCCGCAAGGACGCCGGCAGCACCCCCCTGCGGGTGGTCAGCGGCGTGGCCGACGGCGCGCTGGCCGACGTCCTGGCCGAGCTCCGGGCCGACGTCGACGCCGAGACGGTCGAAGCCGGCACCGAGGCCGACACCGAGCTGGTCGTCGCCCTCAGCGAGCTGCGGCTGACCAAGGACGGCTACGAGGTCGAGCAGATGCGGGAGGCCTGCCGGCAGACCGCCGACGGCTTCGCGGCCGTCGTCGCCGACCTGCCCGAGGCGGTCCGCCGGGGCCGGGGCGAGCGCTGGGTGGAGGGCGTCTTCGGGCTGCACGCCCGCCACGTCGGCAACGCCGTCGGCTACGACACCATCGCCGCCTCCGGTGAGCACGCCTGCACGCTGCACTGGATCCGCAACGACGGCGACCTCCGGCGTGGGGACCTGCTGCTGCTGGACGCCGGCGTCGAGCTCGACAGCCTGTACACCGCCGACGTCACCCGGACGCTGCCCGTCTCCGGCACCTTCTCCCCCGCCCAGCGGCAGGTCTACGAAGCGGTGCTGGAGGCCCAGGAGGCCGGGATCGCCGCCGCCCGGCCGGGTGCCACCTTCTCCGACGTGCACAAGGCGGCCGTCGCCGTCATCGCCCGGCACCTGGAGGCCTGGGGGTTGCTGCCGGTGAGCGCCGAGGAGTCCCTCGGCGAGGAAGGCGGCCAGCACCGCCGGTGGATGGTGCACGGCACCTCCCACCACCTGGGCATCGACGTGCACGACTGCGCCCAGGCCCGCAACGAGCGCTACCGGCAGGGCACGCTGGAGCCCGGCATGGTGCTCACCGTCGAGCCCGGCCTGTACTTCAAGGCCGACGACGAGCTGGTGCCGCAGGAGCTGCGGGGCATCGGCGTCCGGATCGAGGACGACATCCTGATCACCGCCGACGGCAACGAGAACCTCTCCGCGGGCCTGCCCCGGACCGCCGAGGACGTGCAGGCCTGGATGGCCCGGATCTGGTCCTGCGGCCAGGGCTGAGGCAGGTCCTTCAGCGCAGGTGGGCCAGCGGGTCGACCAGGCGCTCGACGATGTCGTCCGGCCAGGAGAACGGGTCGCTGCTGGTCGAGCGGCCGGCGTCGACGCAGGCGCGCAGGGTCGCGGTCAGGAGGGCGAGGACGTCCTGACCGAGGCTGGCGGCGTCGGCCTCGGTGATGGCGGCGCTGTCCAGGGCCCGGGCCGCGCTCCAGACCCGGGCGAACACCACCCGGTAGCGCGACGGGCGGGTGCCGGCGAACTCGAGGTGGGCCGCACCGACGGCCCGCAGCCGGACGACGGGGTCCGGATCGGTCGCCGCCGCCGAGAGCGCGCCGCTGAGCTCGGCGAAGGCGTCCCGGACCAGGGTCAGCACGATGGCCTGGCGGTCGGGGAAGTGCGCGTAGATCGACGGCGCTCAGGATCTGCGGGCGCAGCCGGCCGCCCTCGCCGCGCCGGTTCCGCGTCCGCGGCGCGGACCGCTCGGTCGTCGGGCCCGTCGTGCTCACGCGCGTCGCCTCAGTGGCGCCAGGCCCGCAGGATCCCCTGCTCACGCTCGACGAAGTCGGCCGCCTCGGTGGAGCCCGCGTCCTCGGCCCAGCGCCAGGTGTCGGCAGCGGTCTCGACGATGGGGCGGAACACCAGGCCGGCGGCGGCGGCCCGCCGGGAGTCGACGGCGTCCTGGCAGATCTGGTCCTCGGGGTACCAGAGCGGGCGGTCCTCCTCGTCGACGTCGACCAGCTGGCCGCGCAGCAGCTTCTCGTGCGGGACCACGACCAGCTCGAGGTCGTCCGGGCCGGCGCCGACGGCCAGCCGGCAGGCGGTGAGCACCTCGGCCAGGGTCTCGACCCGGCCGGGCCCCACGGTGTTGAACGTGCCGCCGCGGCCGGCGGCCAGCATGGCCGTGCTCCAGCGTGCGATGTCGCGGGCGTCGGAGAACTGGACGGGACGGGACGGGTCACCGGGCACCAGCACCCGGCGGGGCAGCCGCCCGTCGCGAGCGGCGGCCAGCCGGAGCGGCCAGTAGGTGAACCGGCTGGTGCGCGGGCCGACCATGATGCCGACCCGCGGGAACAGCGCCACCCCGTCGAACTCCTCGGCGACCGCCGCCTCGCCGGCCAGCTTGGCCAGGGACCGCTCCTGCAGCCGGTCGGTGTCCGGCTCCACGCCCGCGGCCCGGACCGGCGCGTCCTCGTCCGGCACCGCCGGTCCGCCCGGGGCGTACACGCTCATGCCGGACACGTAGGCGTACCCACCGACCGCACCCGAGAGCAGCCGTGCCGTCGTCCGGATCGCGGGCGCACCCGGCGCCGTGTCGTTGAAGGTGTCGAAGACGCCGTCCCACTCCCGGCCCCGCAGGGCCGAGAGGTCGCCCTGCCGGTCGCCCTGCAGCACCTCGACGCCCTCGACCGGCGCCCTGCCCGAGCGGCTGAGCACGGTGACGGTGTGACCGGCCGCGACCGCCTCGGCGACGGCGTGGAACCCGAGGAAACCACCGCCCCCCAGCACGAGCAGCCGCATCAGCCCTCCCCTCCGACGACCGCGTCCACCTCGATCTCCACCAGCAGCGCCGGGTCGATCAGCCGGGAGACCTCGACCATCGTCGCGGCGGGCCGCACCCCGGCGAAGACCTCACCGTGCACGCGGCCGACATCTGGCCAACGGGCGATGTCGGTGACGTAGATCCGGGTCCGGACGACGTCGGACAGCCCGGCCCCGACCTGAGCCAGAGCGTCCGCGATGCGGCGCAGCGCCTCACGCGTCTGGGCCGCCGCGTCGTCGCCGCCGACCGCTCCCCCGCCCGGCGCGGCCGCGGTGGTGCCGGCCACGACGACCAGGTCCCCGACCCGGACCGCGCGGGAGTAGCCGACGACGTCCTCCCACGCCCCGCCGGAGGAGACGGACGTCCGACCGGTCACCTACTCGAAGGCGGCGGCGCGGGCCTCGGGCCGGGCCTGGAGCAGCTCGCGGGCCCGGGCGGCGACCTTGTGCTCGCAGAGCACCTCGTACTTGGTGGCGACGGTCTGGGTCACCGAGGTGAAGTCCCGGCGCCCGCGCGAGGTGGCGTAGCCCAGCGCGGCGAACGCCATGCCCAGCACGATGCCGATGGCCAGCGAGGACAGCAGCAGGACCAGGAAGCTCTGCACCGTCGGCAGGAAGATCAGCAGCACGAGGGCGACGAGCAGACCGGTGGAGACCCCCGACTGGACCCCGCCCAGCAGGACGGTGCTCCAGGTCCGCCGACCCAGCACCCGCTCCACCGACTTCAGGTCGGTGCCGACGATGGCCAGGTTCTGCACCTCGAACTTCTCGTCGGCCAGGTAGTCCACCGCCTTCTGGGCGTCGGCGTAGCTGGAGAAGATCCCGACCGACTGGGGGAACTGGAGCTCGAAGATCGAGCCGATGGTGCGCTGCTGCGGGATGCTCATGACCCTCCTGAGGCTTGTCGGCACCAAATCTAGCGTCCGCCTCCGGAGCCGAGCAGAACAGGATGCGCCGGAGGGGGCGCCGCCGGGTCGAGCGGGCACCCGTCCGAGCGGAGCGAGGACAGACCACTCAGCGCCAGCCGGCCAGCGTCACCACCAGCGTGTTCTCGACCGGCCGCGGGGAGGCCCCGCGGTGGTTGCTGATCATGGCGAAGACGTAGGGCCGGCCGTCCCGACCGGTGACGTAGCCGCTGATCGCGGTGACCCCGGTCAGCGTCCCGGTCTTGGCGTGCGCGTTCCCGGCGGCCGGGGTGCCCACCATCCGGGACCGCAAGGTGCCGCCGACCATCCGCCGGCTGTCGCCCGCCACCGGCAGCGCCCGGTGGAACGCCGCGAACCACGGCTCGCCCCGGACCTCCACCAGCGTGCTGGCCAGCGCCCGCGCGGTGAGCGTGTTGCGCCGGGTGAGGCCGGAGCCGTCGGTCAGCGAGACCCCGGCCATCGGGACGCCCAGGCCCGCCAGGTACGCGGTGGTGATCTGAGCCCGGCCGCCCAGCTGCCCGGTCGCCCCGGCCGGGCGGCCATCGCCTTGGTCAGCGCCTCGGCGTGCATGTTGTTGCTGAGCTTGAGGAACGGCACCAGCAGGTCCGCGAGCGGCATGGAGGTGTCGCGGGCCAGCCGGGTGCGGGAGCTGGCCGGGGTGCCGACGACCACCGTCCCGCCGTCGACGCGGACGCCGGCCCGGGCCAGCTCGGCCCGGAACACCGCGGCGGCGTAGAGCTCGGGCCGGTGCACCGTGACCAGCGTGCTGGCCCGGGCGCGGCCCTGCGGCACCCGGCCGGAGACGGTGATCGTGCCCGACCCGTGGCTCCGCCGCGCCGCGAAGGTGCTGGAGCTGGACGACGGGCCGGTCGTGGTGGTGTTGACGATCCTGACGTACTGGGCCGCAGCCGCCGGAGTCGTGGTGATCGTGGCCTTGGCGCCGCGCTCGCCGGGCGCGTAGTTGACCAGCACGGTGCCCGAGTCGAGGTCGGCGTTCGGGGCCACGGTGAGCGCCGAGATCTCCGCGGCGTAGTGGTCGTCGGCGTACCCCGTCGACCAGCCCGGGTTGTAGCGCTGGGCGTCGAACCAGGTGGCGTCGACGGCCAGCCGACCCGTCACCCGGGTGATGCCGGCCCTGCGCACCTGCTGGGCCAGCGAGCGGTAGTCCGACTCCCGGGTGGTCGGGTCGCCGTACCCCTTGAGGTAGAGCCGGCCCTGGACCGCGCCGCCGACGACCCTCCCGCGCCGGAACACCTCGGTCTTGAAGCGGTAGGAGGGGCCGAGGGTGTCCAGCGCGGCCGCCGCGGTCAACGACTTCGTGTTGGACGCGGGGACCAGCGCGCGACGGCCGGAGCGGTCGTAGAGCACCGCGCCGCTGCGGGCGTCGAGGACGACGGCGGCGCTGGCGGCCTGCTGCACCCGGGAGTCGGCCATCACCGCGGTCAGCGCCACCGCAGCGGCGCCGGCGACGAGGACGGCGAGCGGGCGGGACGACCGCCGCCGCGCGGCGGTGGCGGGACGAGGACAGCGCACGGGACTCCTGTGGTCGGCCCCGGGGCCGCTCACCCTGACCAAGGGGCGGGCGCTACTCGACGTCGAAGACGCAGAACTCGTTGCCGTCGGGATCGGCCAGGACGTCCCAGCGGATGTCGTCGTCCTCGGCGCGCAGCAGCGTCGCCCCGGCTGCGACGGCGTCCTGGGTGTCGCCCCACACGTCCCAGTGCACCCGGTTCTTGACCGTCTTGGGCTCGGGCACGTTGCCGAACACCATCGGCCACGGCATCCCCGGCACCCGCTCCAGCCAGCAGAAGTCGCCCTCCGTCGAGTGCTCCACCCCGACCCCGAAGCGGGCAGCCCACCAGCGCGCGATCCGCTCCGCGTCCCCGCTGTCCACGCACAGTTCGTACAACCGGTACCGGGGCAGCCGGTCCGGGTCCCGCAGGAACGCGCAGAGCTCGCCGCCCTCGGGATCCTTCATCAGCGTCCAGGGCAGGGTGTCGTCGACCACCTCCGCCCCGAGCCGGACGAGGTCGTCCACTGCCGCGACGTGCAGGTCGAGGTGCACCCGCTGCTTCGCGGTGACCGGCTCGGGGACCTGGTTCACCCACAGCGTGTGCTCGGGCACGTCGTCGGCCAGGATGGCGTTGTCCCCGCGCATCTCGGCCGTGAGCCCGAGCGCGCTGGCCCAGAAGCGGCACATCCGGGCGGCGTCGACGGCGTCGACGCACAGGTCCTTGTAGCGCAGCCGGCCGGGCGGCACGTCAGTGCGACTCACGGCTCACCTCCGATCCGCTCCGGCCGACGAGGAAGTCGAGATCGGCCCCGTGGTCGGCCTGCAGCACGTGGTCGACGTAGAGACGCTCCCAGCCCCGCAGCGGGCGCGCGTAGGCCTCGGCGGAGGCGGCCGACGGCGTGCGGGCCGCCCACTCCTGCGGGTCCACCTCGGCGTCCAGGGTCCGGGCCGGCACGTCGAGGACGACGACGTCGCCGGTCCGCAGCCGGGCCAGCGGGCCGCCGGCCGCCGCCTCGGGGGCGACGTGCAGCACGACGGTGCCGTAGGCGGTGCCGCTCATCCGGGCGTCGCTGATCCGCACCATGTCGCGGACCCCCAGCTCCACCAGCCGGCGCGGGATCGGCAGGTTGCCCACCTCAGGCATCCCCGGGTAGCCGCGCGGGCCGCAGCCGCGGAGCACCAGCACCGAGTCGGCGGTGACGTCGAGGTCGGGGTCCTCGAGCTGGGCGTGCGCGTCCTCGATGCTGTCGAAGACGACGGCGGGCCCGCGGTGCACGAGCAGCGCGGGCGAGGCGGCGGCGGGCTTGATGATCGCCCCGTCGGGCGCCAGGTTGCCGTGCAGCACCGCGATCCCGGCCGCCTCGATCAGCGGCGCCTCCCGCGGGGCGATGACGTCGGCGTCCCACACGGGCGAGTCGGCCAGGGTGTCGACGAACCGCTCCCCCGTCACGGTGACCGCCTCCGGCGCGAGCAGGTCGGTGACCTCGGCGAGCGCCGCCCGGAGCCCCCCGGCCCGGTAGAAGTCGTCCATCAGGTGCCGGCCCGACGGCTGCAGGTCGACCAGCAGCGGAACCTCGTGCCCGATCCGGTCGAAGTCGTCGAGCTGCAGCGGGACGCCCAGCCGTCCGGCCAGGGCCAGCAGGTGCACGACCGCGTTCGTGGAGCCCCCGACGACGGCCAGCGTGACGATGGCGTTGGCGAAGGCCTCCGCGGTCAGCACGGCGCTGGGCCGGTGGTCACGGTGCACCAGGTCGACGGCCAGCCGGCCGGTCGCGTGGGACAGCGCCAGCAGCCGGGCGTCGGCCGCGGGGGTGCCGGCGAAGCCGGGCAGCGTCATGCCCAGCGCCTCGGCCAGGCAGGCCATCGTCGAGGCCGTGCCCATCGTGTTGCAGTGGCCCTTGCTGCGGATCATCGACGACTCCGACGCGGTGAAGTCGCGGGCGCTGAGCGTGCCGGCCCGCACCTCCTCCGAGAGCCGCCAGACGTCGGTGCCGCAGCCCAGCGGCTGGCCGCGGAAGTGGCCGGTGAGCATCGGGCCACCGGGCACGACCACGGCCGGCAGGTCCACCGACGCCGCGGCCATCAGCAGCGCGGGGATGGTCTTGTCGCAGCCGCCCAGCAGCACCACCCCGTCCACCGGGTTGGCCCGCAGCATCTCCTCGATGGACATGGCGGCGAGGTTGCGCCAGAGCATGGAGGTGGGCCGGACCAGCGTCTCCCCGATCGACATCACCGGCAGGTTGTGCGGCACCCCGCCGGCCTCCCAGACGCCGGCCTTGACCGCGGCGGCCACCTCGTCGAGGTGCGCGTTGCAGGGGGTCAGGTCCGAGGCGGTGTTGGCGATGGCGATGTGCGGGCGGCCGTCGAAGGAGTCCTCGGGGGTGCCGCGGCGCATCCAGGCCCGGTGGATGTAGGCGTCGCGGACGTTCCCGCCCGCGTCGGCGTACCAGGCGTCGCTGCGCATCTCCGCACCCTAGTCGCCCCTAGGATCTGCGCATGCGGGCCCTGCTGATGACCGCCCCCGGCCGGGCCGAGGTGGCTGACGTCCCCAGCCCACGTGCGCGCGGCGGCGAGGTCGTCGTCGAGGTGGAGCGGGCCGGGGTCTGCGGCACCGACGTCGAGCTCTTCCACGGCCAGCTCGCCTACATCGCCGAGGGCGCCACCCGCTACCCGATCCGGCCCGGGCACGAGTGGTGCGGGCGGGTCCGCGCGCTGGGCGCCGGCGTCGACCGCGCCTGGCTGGGCCGTCGGGTCGTCGGGGACACGATGCTGGGCTGCGGCCGCTGCGCGCTCTGCCGCTCCGGCCGCCACCACGTCTGCGCCGACCGGACCGAGATCGGCGTCCGCGGCGACCAGCCCGGTGCGCTGGCCGAGCGGCTGGCACTGCCCGCCTCGGCCCTGCACGCCATCCCCGAGCAGCTGACGCCGGCCGCCGGGGCGCTGGTGGAGCCGGGCGGCAACGCGCTGCGGGCGGTGCGGGCCGCCCACCTGGAGGGCGGTGAGGAGGTGCTGGTGCTGGGCGCGGGCACCATCGGCCTGCTGGCCGCGGCCTTCGCCGCCGTGCACGGGGCGCGCGTGGTGGTGGCCGACCCGCGACCGGAGGCGCTGGCCCTGGCCGCCGGGTTCGGGGCCGAGGGCGTCGACCCGTCCCAGCTGGGTGAGGACTCCCGGTTCCGAGCGGTGATCGACGCCAGCACCGGCCCGACCAGCCCGGCCACGGCCGTCCGGCTGGCCCAGCCGGCCGGGCACGTCGTGCTGATCGGGCTGTCCCCCACCCCGAGCACGCTGGACAGCCGCGACCTCGTCTACAAGGACCTGCACGTGACGGCGCTGCTGGGCGCCTCGTCCGGTCTGGACGGCGCGATCGCCTGGTACACCGCCGGGGAGGTGGTCCCCGACCCGCTGGTGGCGGCGGTCGTCGGCCTGGACGGGGTGGCCGCGGTGCTCGCGGGCGGCCGGCCGGCCGGCGCGGGACCCGGGCCGAAGGTGCACGTCGACCCGCACCGCCGCGCCTGACCCCGCCCGGGCGACGAGCAGATCCAGGAGGTGGTGGCGGGCTGGTTGATAATCGACGCGTGGCCCCCTCCAGCGCGACCTCGGTCTTCATCTCCCGCATCCGTGGTCTGCCGGTGCTCGACGAGGCCGGGGACCAGGCCGGCAAGGTCCGCGACGTGGTCATCCAGCGGCGGGCCGCCGGCCGCCCGCCGCGGGTGAAGGGCCTGGTCGTCGAGGCCTTCGCCCGGCACCGGGTGTTCGTGCCGATGGCCTGGGTGACCCGCGTCGACGCGGTGCAGCTGGTGATCACCGGCCCGGTCGGCACGCGCCGCTTCGAGCGCCGGGAGTCCGAGATGCTGGTCATCGACGACCTGTTCGACCTCACCGTCCGCCGGCTCGACCAGGCGGCGCCCGCGGTGATCTTCGACGTGGCCATGCGACCGGTCCGCAGCCACGACTGGGTGCTCTCGGAGGTGGCGCTGCGCGAGGTGGTCAAAGCCGCCCGCTTCGCCCGCCGGGGCCACACCTCGATCGTCGACTGGTCCGAGGTCGACATGCTGCGGGTGGAGCACGGCCAGGGCACCGAGCAGCTGCTCGCGCAGATGGAGGACATGAAACCGGCCGACGTGGCCCGCGAGCTGCACGACATGTCCCCCGAGCGCCGGGCCGAGATCGCCTCCGCGCTGGACGACGGCCGGCTCGCCGACGCGCTCGAGGAGCTGCCCGAGGACGAGCAGGTCGCGCTGATCACCGAGCTGGACACCGACCGGGCTGCTGACGTGCTGGAGGAGATGGACCGCGACGACGCCGCGGACCTGATCGCCGAGCTGGCTCCCGAGCTGGCCGAGATCCTGCTCGCCCGGATGCAGCCCGAGGACGCCAAGGACGTCCGGCGGCTGCTCAACTACGCCGAGTTCACCGCGGGCGGGATGATGACCCCGGACCCGGTGGTGCTGCCGCCCGACGCGACGGTGGCCGAGGCGCTCGCCCGGGTCCGCGACGCCGAACTCACCCCCGCGCTGGCCTGCATGGTCTACGTCTGCCGGTCGCCGCTGGAGACCCCGACCGGCCGCCTCCTCGGCCCGGTGCACTTCCAACGGCTGCTGCGTGAACCTCCCTCGACCCTGGTCTCGGCGCTGGTCGACAGCGACCTCGAGCCGCTGGCCGCCGGGGCCAACTTGCACGCGGTCAGCCGGTACTTCGCCACCTACAACCTGGTCAACGCCCCCGTCATCGACGGCGAGCACCGCCTGATCGGCGCGGTCACCGTCGACGACGTGCTGGACCACGTGCTGCCGGAGGACTGGCGCGGCACCCAGCTGGACTCCCAGTCCGCGGTCACCGTCGCGAACGGCCCGGAGGTGGACCGTGGCCAGGGCTGAGCGCGCGTCGCAGCGGCTGAACACCCCGGGCGCCCGCCGTCGGTTCGCCCTGCCCCGGGTCACCATGGACCGGGACCGCTTCGGCCAGTTCGCCGAGGGCTTCGCCCGGTTCATGGGCACGGCCCGGTTCCTGGCCTGGATGTCGATGATCGTCATCGTCTGGGTGCTGTGGAACGTCCCCGCCGGCCCCGAGCGACCCCAGTTCGACCTGTACCCCTTCATCTTCTTGACCCTGATCCTGTCGCTGCAGGCCTCCTACGCCGCGCCGCTGATCCTGCTGGCCCAGTACCGGCAGGAGGCCCGCGACCGGGTGGGCCTGGACGCCGACCGCGAGCAGGCCGCCCAGAGCCGCGCGGACATGGATTTCCTGGCCCGGGAGATCGCCAGCCTGCGCAACTCCGTTGGGGAGCTGGCCACCCGGGACTACGTGCGCTCGGAGCTGCGCTCGGAGCTGCGGACCATGCTGGCCGAGCTGGACACCGCTGCCGAGGAGGGCCGCGACGGGGCGTCCAGCCGGCTGGGCAGTCCCAGCTCGGCGGACCGGCGGGAGCGCTGAGCAGGCTCGCCTAGGCTTGGGTCCATGCTCGACGCCCAGGCCCCTGTCCTCGACTCCCCTCTGCTGCCCCCGGTCCACGCGGCTCTCGCGCGCGTCGACGACCCCGAGATCAAGAAGCCGATCACCGAGCTCGGCATGGTCGCCGCCGTCGAGGTCGACGCGACTGGCCAGGTCCGGGTCGAGGTGCTGCTGACGGTGTCGGGGTGCCCGATGAAGGACACGCTGACCCGCGAGGTCACCGCAGCGGTGTCGGCGGTCGAGGGCGTCACCGGGGTCCGGGTGGACCTGGGGGTGATGAGCGACGAGCAGCGGGTGGCGCTGCGCGAGCAGCTCAAGGGTGGCCAGACCGATCGGGAGATCCCCTTCGCCCGGCCGGACTCGCTGACCAAGGTGATCGCGGTCGCCTCGGGCAAGGGCGGGGTGGGCAAGTCCTCGGTGACGGTGAACCTGGCCCTCGCGCTGGCTGCGGCCGGCCGGCGCGTCGGCGTGCTGGACGCCGACATCTACGGCCACTCGGTGCCGGCCATGCTCGGCATCGCCGACGCCCGCCCCACCTCCGTCGAGGACATGATCCTGCCGGTGCCCAGCAACGGCCTCAAGGTGATGTCGATCGGCATGCTCAAGCCGCGGCGGGACCAGGTGATCGCCTGGCGCGGGCCGATCCTGGACCGGGCGCTGACCCAGATGCTGGCCGACGTGTACTGGGGCGACCTGGACTACCTGCTGCTGGACCTGCCGCCCGGCACCGGCGACGTCGCCATCTCCCTGGGCCAGAAGCTGCCGAACGCGGAGGTCCTGGTGGTCACCACGCCCCAGGCGGCGGCCGCCGAGGTGGCCGAGCGCGCCGGCACCATGGCCTCGATGATGAACCAGCGGGTCATCGGCGTGGTGGAGAACATGTCCTACCTCGCCGTCACCTGCCCGCACTGCGGGGAGGAGCAGCGGCACGAGGTCTTCGGCCACGGCGGCGGCCAGGACACCGCGACCGGGCTCAGCACCCGGCTCGGCTACGACGTCCCGCTGCTGGCGCAGGTGCCGCTCGACCCGCAGCTGCGGGCCGGCGGCGACGAGGGCACGCCGGTGGTCAGCACCGCACCCGAGCAGCCCTCGGCCAAGGCGCTCGCCGACCTGGCCACCGGGCTGGACCGGCGCGGGCGCAACCTGCTCGGTCGCCAGCTGGGACTGGCCCCGGCCGGCCGCTGACCCGCGACGTCGCCCGTCCCGCACCTGGACGGGCGACGTTCAGGTGGCGTCGGGGTCGAACGGGGTGAGCACGCGGGCCGGGCCGGCGGCGGCCCCCACGGTCTCGGGCTCCTCGCCCTTGACGCCGTTGATGGCGTCGGCGACGTCGGTCGGCTCGTCGCTCACCGCGGCGGTGACACCCTTGATCTCGGCCTTGACGTCGGCGACGATCGGGTCGACGTCGTCCAGCAGGTGCTTCTGGATGAACGCTTTCGGGTTGAGGTCGCGCATGTCGACGTCCTCGAAGCCGGGCCCCAGCTCCTTGGTCAGCTGCTCCTGCGCGGTGCCGGCGATGGTGCGCACGTACTGCACGACCCGCGCCGCCTTGCGGGCCAGGTCCGGCAGCCGCTCGGGGCCGAACAGCACGACGGCGATGACCAGCAGCAGGAGGAACTCGGGCCCGTTGATGTCGAGCAGCATCGGCGTCATGCTCACCCCTCCTTGCTGCCCAACGTGACCCTCGCCGACCGGTCGGCCGAGCCGCGAGTGTAGTCGAGCACCACGCGCTCGCCCGGGCGTCGGGTGCGGATGGTGACGATCAGCTCCTCCATCGTCCGCACCTGCTGGTCGTCGATCCTGGTGATCACGTCACCCTCGCGCAGCCCCGCGTCGGCGGCGGGACCGTCGCCCTCCACCGTCTGCAGCCGCACGCCGGAGCCGGAGTCCTGCACGGTGGCGCCGATCACGGGGTAGCTGGCCTTGCCCTTCTCGACGAGCTGCTCGCCGATCTGACGGGCCTGGTCGACGGGGATGGCGAAGCCGAGGCCGATGTTCCCGGTCTGGCCCTGGCCGGAGCCCAGGGTGAGGATGGCGGAGTTGACGCCGATCACCCGGCCCGCGGCGTCGACCAGCGGACCGCCGGAGTTGCCGGGGTTGATCGGGGCGTCGGTCTGGATCGCGTTGATGTAGGCGGTCGGGGCGTCGGCGTCGGAGCCCCCGCCCACCACGACGGGACGGTCCTGGGCGCTGACGATGCCCTGGGTGACGGTGCCGGGGAGCCCCAGGGGCGCCCCGACGGCGATCACCGGCTGCCCGACCTCGATGGCCTCGGAGTCGCCGAACGGCAGCGGCTCGAGCTCGTCGGAGCCCCGGACCTTGATCACCGCCAGGTCGTAGGAGGGGCTACGACCCACCAGCGTCGCGTTCTGCCGACGGCCGTCGGAGAAGATGACGCGGATCCGGCCACCGTCGGCGGCACTGGCCACGACGTGGTTGTTGGTCATGATCCGACCGGCGGAGTCGAGCACGAAGCCCGACCCGGTCGAGCTGCCGGTCTGGATCATCACGGTTCCGGGCAGCACCCGCTTCGCCACCTCGACGGTGTCGACCTGCGGCGGTGGGGCGGGCAGGGGGCTGGCGCTGCCGCTGCTGCCGGGGCCGGCCGGGGAGGGCGGCGCGCTGCTGGCCACCACCGGGTCGGCCACCGCGCGGCCGGCGAGCAGGGAGCCGCCGTAGCCGGCGCCGCCGCCGACCACCAGGGCGGTCGCCGCGGCCAGGGCGATGACGGGTCCGATTCGGTTGCCGCGCCGCGGCGAGCCGCCGGCCAGCGCGGTGGACCCGGCGACCGCGGGTTCGGGCGGCGGGTAGAAGGGTGCGGGCGGCCCCCACGGCGGTGGGCTGGTCGGGGGTGGCACCGGCGCGGTCGGCGGCCGCTGGTCGAAGCCGGGGCCGCGCGGGACCCAGGGGTCGGGACGGTCCCACGACCTCACCGGCAGGGGCGGGGGCTCGGGCTGCGGTCCGCCGGACGGGGCCCAGTACTGGTCCTCAGGTCCAGCGCGGCCGGGACCGCCGGGACCGGCGCCCGGCGGGGTGTTCTCGCCCAATGACCTAGCCCTTCATGTCGGCCAGCAGCGTTCCCCAGCCCTCGCGGATGCGCTCCATCGTAGTGCGGTCCCGCGGGGGCTCGTGGGGCAGCGAGTCCACCGCGGCGGCGAGCAGGCCGGGAGGCCCATCGGTCGCCACCGTGAACACCCGGTCGCCGGACTGCCAGCTGGCCACGTCGGACGGGCCGGTCCGGGTCCAGGCGCCGAGGCCGGTGTCCCACGACGAGCCGGCGGGGCCGGCGGCCAGGAACCCGCGCTGCTCGTGCAGGGTCAGGGTGGAGACGCCGTCGCTGTAGACCAGGTGCACGGCCCCCGGCTCGGCCGCGCCGTCGCTGCGCAGCCGGACCAGGGCCAGCCCGGCCAGCCGCTGCTCGCACGACCACCCCGCACGGGAGAGCTGCGGGGCGTTCGAGAGCGTCAAGGCGGTGCCGGCCGCCGGGGTGCCCGTGGTCGGGGTGCTGAGGACGTCGACCTGGTCGAGAGCCAGCTCCGCCACCGGCGGGCCCACCTCCACCAGCGCGAAGCCGGCGGAGACCAGCAGGTCCCCGGCCGGGTCGAAGGTCTGCTGCGCCAGCAGCAAGCCGGTGGCGTCGTCGACCCACCACCGCGCGGCGACGGTGCCGTCGGCCCGGCTGGCCTGCACCACCGCGGCGGGCCGGCCGGCGGCCCGGCCGTCGGACCAGCCGCCGAGCCGGTAGTGGGCGGCCAGCAGGTGCACCATGCCGTCGTCCGGCATCCGGCCCGCCGCGGTCGCCGCAGCCCTGCTGGTGGCCACGGTCGTGCCCCCGGCGTCCTGGACCTCGGCGGTGCTGCCCCGGCCGGGCACCGACGAGACGGCGACGCGGGCTCCGAGCCGGCCGGTCGCGTCGCGGGAGCTGACCTCCTGCACCCCCCGGTAGCCCACCTGGTCGACCGCGGCGAGGGCACGGCGCAGCACGCTGGCGGCGGTGAGGGGGTCGATCGGCCGGCTCCCGGTGGCGGCAGGAGCACGCCCGCCCGCCGGGGCCGAGCGGGTGAGGTGGACGGGGTCGGCGCTGAGCACCGCGCCGACCGCCGGGTGGACCAGCGGCAGCTGACCCAGGGTCTCCCCCAGCTCGGCCTGCGCCCGGACGGTGGGGTCGACGACCGGGTCGAGCGCCGAGGACGGCGCGGCCACCCACCCGAGCGCGCCGGCGGCCAGGACGGTGCTGCCCACCACGGCCGCGGCCGCGGCCCGCAGCCGCCGGGCGCGACGCGGACTGGTCAGCGCTGCGGTGCGCGTGCCGCGGGAGGCTCGACCGTGCAGCGGCGCGCCCGCCTCCTCACCGGCGATGCGGACCAGACGCTGGGCGAGGTGGTGCGGGGTCTCGGTCGAGCGCCGGCGGGCCAGGGCTGCCCGGAGCCGGCGCAGCTCGGCCACGTCGTCGCGGCAGGAGGTGCAGTGCACGAGGTGCACCAGCAGGCGCTCCCGGCGCTCCGGCGGGAGCGAGCCGTCGACGAGCGCGGAGCGGTCCTGCGCCAGCGGCCGGCACGGCGGTCGGCTCACCCGACGCGCTCCGGCTCGAACCGGCCGCGACGCCCGCCGCGGGGCGGCTCGACCTCGCCCCGTTCCACCTCCACACCCCGGTAGCGGCCGCGCTCCCCGGTGGGGCGGCGGTGGGCGAGGGCGGTGCGGAGCTGGGAGCGTCCCCGGTGGATGCGGCTGCGGACGGTGCCGATCTTGATGTCGAGGACCTCGCTGATCTCCTCGTAGCTCAGGCCCTCGATGTCGCACAGCACGACGGCGGCCCGGAACTCCGGCGACAGCGCGGCCAGCGCGGCGGCGACGTCGTGGTCGAGGTCGGCGTCGGCGAGCTGCTCCGACGGGGTGGGCCAGCTGCTGGGCAGCCGCTCCTCCGAGCCGTCGGCCATGCCGTCGAAGCGGATCTTCTGCCGCCGCCGGGCGCCGTCGAGGAAGAGGTTGGTGGTGATCCGGTGCAGCCAGCCCTCGAAGGTGCCGGGCTGGAAGCGGTGCAGGGACCGGAAGACGCGGACGAACACGTCCTGGGTGAGGTCCTCGGCGTCGTGCGCGTTGCCCGTCAGCCGGTAGGCCAGCCGGTACACCCGGGCGCTGTGGTCGCGGACGACCTCCTCCCAGGTGGGCGGGGTCCAGGCCGGCGCCTCGTCGTCGGCGTCGACGTCGACGGGCGGCTGCCACTGCTGCGGGTCGGGAGCGGGCCACGGGGCCATGGGGAGGACCTCCTTCTGGCCGGGCCGACCAGGTGGTGGCTGACCAGTCTGGCCGCCGTTCCTGGCAGAGCGCTGGCCGAACCCTGTGAGCAGCCTGTGCACCTGTGTCACCTCCCCCTGCCTGAACGCCGTCCCGCCCGCCGACGTTCCCGGGCCCCCGGCTCCCCGCCCCCCTCCCCGGGGTCGCCGTACGTCCCCCACTTCACACCCCGTCAGCCGGCGCCACACCCCCTGCAGAGGGCGCGAGGACCACCGTGCGGGTGTGAAGTGGCGGACAGGGCTCGGGGGGAGGCGGGTGGAGGCCGCCGCGCCCGCGCGGTCAGCCGGTGGGCAGGCCGGCGGCGGCGAGGGCGCGACCCAGGGCTGCGGTCTCCTCGGCCGTGGCCGGGACCAGCGGAGAGCGCACCCCGCCGACCGGACGGCCCTGCAGGGCGAGCCCGGCCTTGACCAGGATCACGCCCTGGGTGGCGAAGACGCCGGTGAAGATCGGCAGCAGGCTGCGGTGCCACCGCAGCGCCCCGGCGACGTCGCCGGCGAGGTAGGACTCGATCATCGCCTTGGTGCCCAGCCCGCTGAAGTGCGTGGAGGTGCCCACGACGCCGACCGCCCCGACCGAGAGCAGCGGCAGCGTCATCGGGTCGTCGCCGGAGTAGTAGGCGAGGTCGGTGGCCGCGACCACCGCGGAGGTGGCGACCGGGTCGCCCGTGGCGTCCTTGACCGCGACGATCCGCTCGTGCTCGGCCAGCCGCAGGAGGGTGTCCCGGGCCAGCGGGACGGCGGAGCGACCCGGGTGGTCGTAGAGCATGACCGGGCGGTCGGTGGCGTCGGCCACCGTCCGGAAGTGCTCCAGCAGCCCGGCCTGCGGCGGTCGGGAGTAGTAGGGGGTGACGACCAGCACGCCGTGGGCCCCGGCCTCGGCCGCCTGCCGGGCGAGCTCGACGGTGTGCGCGGTGGAGAAGGTGCCGACCCCGGTCAGCACGGAGGCCCGGTCACCGACGGCGTCCAGCACCACCCGCAGCAGCTCGGTCTTCTCGGCGTCGGTGGTGGTCGGGGACTCCCCCGTCGTACCGCTGACCACGAGGCCGTCGTGCTGCAGCTCGTCGACCAGGTAGGTGGCCAGCTCCGCGGCGGCGTCGAGGTCGAGCGCCCCGTCGGCCCGGAAGGGCGTCACCATGGCGGTCAGCAGGCGGCCGAACGGCGGCGGAGGCATGGGCGACATCCTAGGGTCAGCGTCCGGCGGCGGGACGGAGGCCGTCAGCGCCCGTCGGTGGTGATGACCACCAGCGGGTCGCCGTCGTTGACCACGTCGCCGGCGGCGACGACGACCTCGGAGACCGAGCCCGCCACCTCCGCCAGCACCGGGATCTCCATCTTCATCGACTCGAGGATGACCACCGGGTCCTCAGCGGTGACCCGCTGCCCGACGGCGACCTCCACCTTCATGACGGCGGCCACCAGCTCGGCGACGACGGTATGGCTCATGGGCTCATCGTAGGGTGAGCGACGCCTCGTCGGAGCCGCCCGGCGGCCGCCGGACGGCGACGCGGATGTCGATAGGGTGACCCCCGTGACCGCGTCAGGCAAGACCTCCCCGAAGACTGCCCCGAAGCCGGCGACCTGGGCCTACGCCGAGGACTTCGTCGTCGAGACCGAGGCGGCCACCGCGGCCCGCGGAGCCGCGGCCTCGCTGGGCATCACCTCGATCGGTCGTGGCTCGGCCGCCACCTTGACCTTCCTGGCCCGCGCCGTGCAGGCCCGAGCCGTGGTGGAGATCGGCACCGGCGCCGGCGTCTCCGGCCTGGCCCTCTTCGCCGGCATGCGGCCCGAAGGCATCTTGACCAGCGTCGACACCGAGCCGGCGCACCAGCAGGCCGCGCGCAAGGCGTTCCTCTCCGTCGCCATCCCCACCCAGCGGTTCCGGCTGATCAGCGGGGACGCGCTCAACGTGCTGCCCCGGCTCAGCGACGGGGCCTACGACGTGGTCCTCGTCGACGGCGACCCGATGGAGTACCCCGAGTACGTGGAGCAGGGCGTCCGGCTGCTGCGGCACGGCGGGCTGATCGTGCTGGACCACGCGCTGCTCGGCGACCGGATCGCCGACCCGGGTCAGAACGACGAGGAGACCGAGTCGGTGCGCGCCGCCCTGGAGCTCATCCGCGACCACGAGGACCTGGTCACCACGCTGCTACCCGTCGGCGACGGGCTGCTGGTCGCCGCCAAGCGCTGACCTCGTCGATCCCTGAGCCTGTCGATCCCTGAGCCTGTCGATCCCTGAGCCTGTCGATCCCTGAGCCCGTCGATCCCTGAGCCCGTCGATCCCTGAGCCTGTCGATCCCTGAGCCTGTCGAAGGGCCGCCGACAGGCTCAGGCAGCGAGCTGGCTCAGCTCTTCTCGACCTTCACACCCTTGCCCACGACGGTGATCCCGCCCTCGGAGATGGTGAAGCCGCGGTCCAGGTCGTCCTGGCGGTTGACGCCGATCTTCGCGCCGTTGGCCACCACGACGTTCTTGTCCAGGATGGCGTTGCGGACGACGGCCTTCTTGCCGATCCGCACGCTGCTGAGCAGCACCGACCGGTCGACCTTGGAGTTCTCGAGCACCCGGACGTTCGGGGACAGCACGGAGCTCTCGATCGAACCCCCGGAGATGATGCAGCCGGGGCTGACCACGGAGTCCAGCGCCAGCCCGCGCAGGGTGAACTTGGCGCCGGGCATCTGCACCGGGTAGGTCGAGATCGGCCAGTCCAGGTTGTAGAGGTTGAAGACCGGGTCGACCGAGACGAGGTCCATGTGGGCCTCGTGGTAGGCGTCGATGGTCCCGACGTCGCGCCAGTAGGCCCGGTCGCGGTCCGTGGTGCCCGGCACCTCGTTGCTCATGAAGTCGTAGACCTGGGCGTCGCCGGCGTCGACGAAGGCCGGGATGATGTCGCCGCCCATGTCGTGCCGCGACGTCTCCGACGCCGCGTCGGTGGTCAGCGCGTCGATCAGCGCCTGGGTGGAGAAGATGTAGTTGCCCATCGACGCGAACGACGACTCCGGGTCGTCCGCCAGTCCGGGCGGGTCGGCCGGCTTCTCCAGGAAGCGGTCGATCTTGGCGTCGGTGCCGGCGTCGATCACCCCGAACGAGCTGGCCTGGTTGCGGGGGACACGGATCGCCGCCACCGTGCAGCCGAGGCCCCCGGAGATGTGCGCGTCGAGCATCTGCTCGACGTCCATCCGGTAGATGTTGTCGGCGCCGAACACCACCACGTAGTCGGGCTGCTCGTCGCGGATCAGGTTCATCGACTGGAAGATCGCGTCGGCGCTGCCCTGGTACCAGCGCGGGCCCAGCCGCTGCTGGGCCGGGACCGGGGTGACGTAGTTGCCGAGCAGCGTGGACATCCGCCAGGTCAACGAGATGTGCCGGTCCAGGGAGTGCGACTTGTACTGGGTGAGGACCGCGATCTGCCGCATCCCGGCGTTCACCAGGTTGGAGAGGACGTAGTCGATCAGCCGGTACGTCCCGCCGAACGGGACCGCGGGCTTGGCCCGGTCCATGGTCAGCGGCATCAGCCGCTTCCCCTCCCCACCAGCCAGGACGATCGAGAGCACCTTCGCACGCGCTGCCATGGGATGAACCTAGGGTGTGCCCGCGAACACCGACAAGGGGGCCCTGTCCGAAGGGGGTCACCAGCCCTGCCGCCGGCGGTGGGCGCTGTGCGACGATGCGCTCCATGAGGCCCGCCAGCGACGACCGGTTGTCCATCTCCCTGCTCACCCGGGAGTACCCGCCGACCATCTACGGCGGGGCCGGCGTGCACGTCGCCCAGCTGGTCCCGCAGCTGCGGAAGCTGATCGACGTCGACGTCCAGTGCATGGGCGAGCCCCGCGAGGGCGCCACCGCGCACGCCGAGACCTACCCGCCCGGGGCCAACGCGGCGCTGCGCGTCTTCGGCGCCGACCTGGCCATGGCGGCGGCCGTCCCCGAGGTCGACCTGGTGCACTCCCACACCTGGTACGCCAACCTGGCCGGGCACCTGGCCGGGTTGTTCCACGGCATCCCGCACGTGGTCAGCGCCCACTCCCTCGAGCCGCACCGGCCCTGGAAGGCCGAGCAGCTGGGCGGCGGCTACCAGCTGTCCTCCTGGGCGGAGCGGACCGCCTTCGAGGGTGCCGACGCGGTCATCGCCGTCAGCAACGGGATGCGGACCGGGGTCCTGGAGTCCTACACGAACCTCGACCCGGCCAAGGTGCACGTCGTCAAGAACGGCATCGACACCGACGAGTTCGCCCCCGACACCGGGACCGACATCGTCACCGGCCTCGGCGTGGACCTCGACCGCCCGTCGGTGGTCTTCGTCGGCCGGATCACCCGGCAGAAGGGTCTGGTCCACCTGGTCCGGGCGGCTGAGCAGCTCGACCCGGAGACCCAGCTGGTGCTGCTGGCGGGTGCACCGGACACCCCGGAGATCGCCCGGGAGTTCGACGAGGCCTTCGCCCACCTCCAGACCGCCCGCGGGAACGTCATCTGGGTGCAGGAGATGCTGCCCCGCGCCTCGGTCCGCCAGATGCTCTCCCACGCCACGGTGTTCGCCTGCCCCTCGGTCTACGAGCCGCTGGGCATCGTCAACCTCGAGGCGATGGCCTGCGAGACGGCGGTGGTCGCCTCGGCGGTCGGCGGCATCCCCGAGGTCGTCGTCGACGGCGAGACCGGCTACCTGGTGCCCTACGACCCGGCGCAGGCCGACGACCCGGCCTTCGTCGCGTCCTTCGAGGCCTCCCTGGCCGAGCGGATCAACGCACTCACCGCGGACCGGGCCAAGGCCGAGGCCTTCGGCCGCGCCGGCCGGCAGCGCTGCATCGACGAGTTCAGCTGGGCCAAGATCGCCGCCGAGACCGTCGACGTCTACCGCCAGGCCCAGCAGGCTCACGGCTGAGCAGCGGACCACGCACCCGGACGAGGCGACGACGACGTCGGCGGATCAGAGCCCCGTCCGCGTCCGAGCGGAGCGAGGACAGACAACACGAGCGAGGACGGACAACACAGACGAGGACCCCGCTGCGGCTGCAGCGGGGCCCTCGTCATCGGTCCTCACGGGCGATCGGCCCGCACGAGCTGGCCTATCCGACCACGTCCTTGAGCGCTCCGGCGAGCTCCTGCGCCTCGCTGGCGTTGAGCTCCACGACCAGCCGGCCGCCACCTTCCAGCGGCACACGCATGACGATCCCCCGTCCTTCTTTGGTGACCTCCATGGGGCCGTCACCAGTCCGCGGCTTCATTGCAGCCATCGCGCATCCTTCTCTGTCGTGATCCGGCGTTTGCGTTGATTATCCAGCATCGCCGCGCCGATCCCCGCGTCGGGGCTGCGCCCGCGACCCGCCAGGACCGCCGGACTGGACCGTTACAGTGCCGCCATGACGACCCCCGGCCTGCGTCTGGAGGTGTCCGACGGCGTCGGCACCCTCACCTTCGACCGCCCCGACGCGCTCAACGCCCTGGACCTGGCCACGAAGACCGCCCTGCTGGACGCGCTCGCCGAGCTGGCCGGCGACGAGGCCGTCCGGTGCGTGGTGCTCACCGGGACCGGGCGGGCCTTCTGCGTCGGCCAGGACCTGCGCGAGCACGCCGCGGGGCTGACCTCCGGTGCGGCCGAGGAGGTCTGGCGGACGGTGCCGGAGCACTACAACCCGCTGGCACTCGCCCTGCACACGCTGGACAAGCCGGTGCTGGCCGCGGTCAACGGGGTGGCCGCCGGTGCCGGGGCCTCGCTGGCCTTCCTCGCCGACCTCCGCGTGGTCGCCGCGTCCGCCAGCTTCACCCTCGCCTTCGCCGGCATCGGGCTGAGCTGTGACACCGGCGCCTCCTGGACGCTCCCCCGGCTGGTCGGCCCCACCCGGGCGCTGGAGCTGATGTACAGCGGTCGACGGGTCGGCGCCGAGGAGGCGCTCGCCATCGGGCTGGCCACCGAGGTGGTGGCGGACGAGCAGTTCGCGGCGCACGTCCGCGCGCTCGCGGTCCGGCTGGCGGCCGGGCCGACGCTGGCCTTCGCCGCGATGCGCCGGGCGGTCGCGGGCGCCGCCGGTCAGCCGCTGGCCGCGGCCCTGGAGATCGAGGCCGAGGGGATGCGCCGCACCGGCGCCTCGGCCGACCACCGAGCCGCCGTCGAGGCGTTCCTGGCCAAGCAGCGGCCGACGTTCAGCGGTGGATGACGACGCAGCACCCCGCCAGGTGGTCGTCCACCAGCCCGACGGCCTGCATCAGCGCGTAGGCGGTCGTCGGCCCCACGAACCGGATGCCGTGCGCCTTGAGGGCCTTGGCCAGCGCGACCGACTCCGGGGTGCTGGCCGGCACCTGGTCCGGCGTCGGCCGCGGCCGGTCGGGTTGGGCGAAGGAGAGCACCAGGTCGGCGAACGCCTGGCCCAGCTCGTCGACGACGCGGGCGTTGGCCAGCGCCGCCTCGATCTTCAGCCGGTTGCGGACGATGCCCGCGTCCGCCACCAGCCGCTCGACGTCGGCCTCGTCAAAGCGCGCCACCACGGCCGGGTCGAAGCCGGCGAACGCGCGCCGGAAACCCTCGCGCTTGCGCAGGATGGTGATCCAGGCCAGGCCCGACTGGAACGCCTCTAGCGTCAGCCGCTCGTAGAGCCCGGGGACGCTGGTGACCGGTCGGCCCCACTCGTCGTCGTGGTAGGCCAGGTAGTCCGGGGTGCCCAGCGCCCACGCGCACCGCGGGCGCCCGTCGGGACCGGGCAGCAGGGTCACGGCGCCGGCTCAGGTCGTGGCTCCTCGGCGATGGCGGCCAGCTGCCGCAGGCTCGCGGTGAAGCCCATCCGCATCACCGGGAGCGCGAGCCGCACGAGCCGGTCGGTCAGCGGACCGCCGGGGACGGTGAACAGCTCGACGGCCCGCACCCGGGTGGTCGCCTCGTCGCCGGTGAGGTGGAAGACGCCCTCGCCGGTGAAGTAGGGCCCCAGGTGCAGCACCTCCAGCTCGGCCTCGCCGCCGGCGGGCGGGGACCAGCCCGTCACCACGAAGCGGTCGAGCAGGCCGACCGGCAGCCGGCCCAGCCAGACTCCGGAGAGCGCCGCGATCCGCACCCCCAGACCGGCGCCGTGCGGGCTGAGCACCCGCAGGGTGGTCAGCGGGATCCAGCGGGCCTGGCCCGGCCAGTCGACGAGCTCGTCCCAGACCCGCTCGAGCCCGGCGTCGACCACGCCGGCGACCTCCAACCGGGTGCTCACGTCGTCGCACCGGGGGTGGGGGTCGGCCGGGCGAGGGCCTGCTCGACGTGGTCCGGGTCCTCGACGGGGACCGCGGGGTCGGCGCCGGTCAGCTCGGCGATCCGGGCGTCCCGCTCGGCGATCTCGGCGGCCAGCCGGTCCAGCAGCTCGTCCACCTGGCCCATCGCGTAGCCGCGGAGGGCGGTGCCGAAGCGGGCGGCCCGGACGTCCTCGGCGGTCAGCAACCCATCGGGCAGCTGCTGGCGGTACACGTCCTCCACCGGGTCCTCGCTCATCTCACCCACGCCTCCCGCCGCTGCCACCGCCGCGACCCCGAGGGCGGCCACGGCCACCACGGCGATGATCCACTCCATGCGCTGATCGTGCCAGACCGCGCCGACAGGACCGGGCGGTCAGCCGCCGGTGTGACCGGCTCGGACCAGGGCGACGGCCTCGTCCAGGTCGTCGGTGAGCGAGAGCAGGTCGAGGTCGCGCTGGGCGATCGAGCCGTGCGCCAGCGCGCTGTCGCGGAACCAGTCGAGCAGACCCTGCCAGTAGCTCGAGCCGAACAGCACGACCGGGAACGACGTCACCTTCTGCGTCTGCACCAGGGTGAGCGCCTCGAACAGCTCGTCGAGGGTGCCGAACCCACCGGGCAGCACCACGAAGCCCTGGGCGTACTTGACGAACATGGTCTTGCGGGCGAAGAAGTAGCGGAAGTTGATGCCCAGGTTGACGTAGGGGTTGAGCCCGGACTCGAACGGCAGCTCGATGCCCAGCCCGACCGACACCCCGCCGGCCTCCGCCGCCCCCTTGTTGGCGGCCGCCATGACACCCGGCCCACCACCGGTGATGACGGCGAGGCCGGACTCGGCCAGCCGGCGACCGAGCGCCTCCGCGGCGACGTAGCTGGGGTCCTCCTGGGGGGTGCGGGCCGAGCCGAAGACCGCCACCGCCGGGCCGAGCTCGGCCAACGTGCCGAAGCCCTCGACGAACTCGGACTGGATGCGCAGCACCCGCCACGGGTCGGTGTGCAGCCAGCCGGCCGAGCCGCCGCTGTCCAGCAGCCGCTGGTCGGTGGTGGTGTCGGGCACCTGCTCGCCCGACCGCAGCACGGGTCCCTGCATGTAGCGCTCTCGCTCGTTCAGCACCCCGCCAGCCTAGGTCTCGCCTCGAGGAGCGATCAGGAGAGCCAGCGGACCAAGGCGTCCCGGCAGCTGACGACCTCGTCGCCGGGGCAGAACTCGTCGTCGGCGTGCGCCTTGCCGGGGTCCCCGGGGCCAAAGTTGACCGCGGGGACGCCACGGGCGCTGAACCGGGCGACGTCGGTCCAGCCGAACTTCGCGCTGGGCTCGCCGCCGACGGCGGCCAGGAACTCCGCGGCCGCCGGCTGGTCCAGGCCGGGCCGGGCGCCCGGGGCGACGTCGGTCACCCGGACCGGGAAGCCGTCGAGCACCCGCCGGACGTAGGCCTCGGCCTGCTCCGGCGACTTGTCCGGGGCGAAGCGGTAGTTCACCTCGACCTCGCACCGGTCGGGGATGACGTTGCCCGCGATCCCGCCGGTGACCCGGACGGCGTTGAGGCCTTCGCGGTAGGTCAGCCCGTCGACGACGACCTCCTGCGGTCGGTGCTCGGCGAGCGCCTGCAGCACCGGGCCGGCGTCGTGGATGGCGTTGCGGCCCTTCCAGGAGCGGGCCGAGTGGGCGGCGACGCCGGTCAGCTCGACGAGGACCCGCATGGTGCCCTGGCAGCCGCCCTCGATCCGGGCGTTGGACGGCTCCCCGAGCACGGCGAAGACCCCCTCGAGGTGCTCGGGGTGCTCGGCGGCCAACCGGTTCAGCCCGTTCTTGGCCTCCTCGACCTCCTCGTTGTCGTAGAAGAGCCAGGTGACGTCGCGGGCGGGTGCGGTCAGGGCCACCGCGGCGGAGAGCTGGGCCGCGACCCCGCCCTTCATGTCGCAGGCCCCGCGCCCCCAGACCAGCGTCCGGCCGTCCTCCTCGGTCACCCGGGACGGCACGTTGTCGGCGATCGGGACGGTGTCGAGGTGCCCGGCGATGACGACCCGCTCGGCGCGCCCGAGCTCGGTGCGGGCCACCACGACGTTCCCGGTCCGGCTGACCTGCAGGTGCGGGTACGGCGTCAGCGCCTGCTCGACGAGGTCGGCGATCGCCTGCTCGTCGCCGCTGACCGAGGCCACGTCGACCAGCCGGCGGAGGAGGTCGACGACGTCGCCCTCGAGGTCCAGGGGGGTAGCCACGACGGCACCCTACGCCGCAGCCGTCGGCTCAGGGTGTTGTCAGCCGGCCCCGGTACGCTTCCCGCCATGATCGACGACGCCGCTGCCCCCTCCCGCCCGGCCTGGGGCTGGGGCCTGGCCACCGTCCACGCCTCCGGCCAGGTGCTGGACACCTGGTTCCCGGCACCCGCCCTCGGGACCCCCGACGACGGGGAGGCCCCGGGCGTCCTGACCGCGGCGCAGTCCACCGACGAGGTCCGCGGCACCCGCGCCGAGGTGGTCCGCGTGGTCGTCGACCTCGACGCCGCGCCCGCCGACACCACCGACGTCTACCTGCGCCTGCACCTGCTCAGCCACCGGCTGGTGCGGCCACGCAGCATCAACCTGGACGGCGTGTTCGGGCTGCTGCCCAACGTCGTGTGGACCAGCGCCGGCCCCTGCGCCGTCGAGGGGTTCGAGACGGTCCGGGCCGCGCTGCGCGCCCGGCACGGCCACGTCACCGTCTTCGGGGTCGACAAGTTCCCCCGGATGGTGGACTACGTGCTGCCCGCCGGCGTCCGGGTCGCCGACGCCGACCGCGTCCGGCTGGGTGCCCATCTCGCCCCGGGCACCACCGTCATGCACGAGGGCTTCGTCAACTACAACGCGGGCACGCTCGGCACCTCGATGGTGGAGGGCCGGATCTCGGCCGGGGTGGTCGTGGGCGCCGACTCCGACGTCGGCGGCGGTGCCTCGATCATGGGCACCCTCTCCGGCGGTGGCACGGAGGTGATCAGCCTCGGGGAGCGCTGCCTGATCGGCGCGAACGCCGGCCTGGGCATCCGGCTGGGCGACGACTGCGTCGTCGAGGCCGGGCTCTACGTCACCGCCGGCACCAAGGTCACGACGTCGGACGGTCAGGTGGTCAAGGCGCGCACCCTCTCCGGGGAGTCCAACCTGCTGTTCCTGCGGAACTCGGTGACCGGGGCCGTCGAGGTGCGTCGTCGTCGGGGCGTCGGGGTGGAGCTGAACCAGGCTCTGCACGCGAACTGACGGTGGCCACCCGAGCGACACCCCTCGGGGTGGGCTGCCTGGTGATCGCCCTGGTGCTGGTCGCCGGCGCCGCGGTGGCCGGGATCGGCCTGCTCCGCAACCGAGGGCTCACCGCCCCGGTGGCCGGCGAGCGCTGCGTCGCCACCGCCGCCGGCCGCTCCGTGGCCCTGGACCTGGAGCAGGCCCGGCTGACCTCGATCATCGTCGGGCTGTCGGTGCGCCGCGGCCTGGCGCCGCGCGCCGCGTCCATCGCCATGGCGACGGTCTACCAGGAGACGGGCATCCGGAACCTCGACTACGGCGACCGCGACTCGGTCGGGCTGTTCCAGCAGCGGCCGTCGCAGGGCTGGGGCACGCCGTCACAGCTGCAGGACCCCTACTACGCGACCGGGGAGTTCTACGACGCCCTGGTCGAGGTCGACGGCTGGGAGACCGGGGACATCAACGACGTCGCCCAGGCCGTGCAGCGCAGCGGCTACCCGGAGGCGTACCGCGACCACGAGGCGGACGGCCGGGTGCTGGCCAGCGTCCTGACCGGCCAGTCCCCGGCGTCGTTCAGCTGCCTCGACCGGCAGGACGAGCCCGGCGATGCCGAGGCCCTCGCCGCGTCGCTCACCCAGACGTTCGGGAAGGTCGGGCCCCGCGTGGCCGGGCCCGTGGTGACCGTCGAGGCGGAGAACGACGCGCTGGCCTGGGCCTACGCCCACCACGCGGTGGCCAACGCGTCGACCTCGGGTGTGGTGGAGGTGCAGACCCAGGGCCAGCTCTGGCGGACCAGCGGCCAGGACCTGCCGACGTGGACCGACGCCCCCAGCCCGGCGCCTCGGGCGCGGACGGTCACCGTCACCGTGCGCTGAGTCCGTCCGCCCCGTCGACGCCCAGGCCCTCCTCGCGGGCCCGGACCACGGCAGCGGCCCGGTCCGACAGCCCCAGCTTGGCCAAGATGGTGGCCACGTGGTTGCGCACCGTCTTGGGGCTCAGCACGAGCCGCCGCGCGATCACCGCGTTGTCGTGGCCCCGGGCGATCAGGTCCAGCACCTCCCGCTCCCGCGCGGTGAGCTCGGGGAACGGCACCCGGACCGCGGTCCGGCCGCCGGTCAGCTGGGCCATCGCCCGGGCAGCCACCCGGGGCCCCATGATCATCTCCCCCGACGCCACCGCGCGGATGGCCCGCTCGACCGCCTCGGGCGTGGCGTCCTTGAGCAGGTAGCCGCGGGCCCCGACCCGCAGCGCCGCGGCGACCGACGCGTCGTCCTCGCTCATCGTGACGACCAGGACCGCCAGCCGCGGGTGCGCCCGGACCAGCTCGCGGGTCAGGTCCAGCCCCGACTCCCCACCCAGGTCCAGGTCCATCAGCACCACGTCCACCGTGTCGTCGACCACCCCCCGCGCCGCCGCGCCGTCCGCGGCCTGACCGACCACCCGGAGCCCGTCGAGGGTGGACAGCAGACCGGTCATGCCCAGCCGGAAGACCGGGTGGTCGTCGACCACCACCACGGACACGGGCGCGACGGCGGGTCGGGGCTCGGTCACGACGCCACGAGCTGGTCGGCGGTCGCCGGCGCGGCCGCCGGCACCGGGCGCCGGACCACCGGGAGACGGGCCTGCACGCGGGTGCCCTGCGGCTCCCGGCCGGTGGTGGTGACCGTGCCGCCCAGCTCCTCAGCCCGTTCCCGCATCGACCGGGTGCCCACCCCGGGCGGCGCGCCGTCGGCGACGCCGGATCCCGCGTCGGTGCAGGTGATGGTCAGCGCCCCGTCCAGCACCCCGGCCTCCAGCCGGCAGGCGTCGACGCCGGCGTGCCGCTGGACGTTGATGACCGCCTCCGACGCGATGGCGTAGCCGGCGGCGGCGACCGCCGGCGGCAACCCCTCCAGGTTCGTCGTCACCAGCTCGACGGCCAGACCGCTACCGCGGTGCCGGGCCACCATCTCCGCCAGGGCCGCGGCCAGGCCCAGCTCGTCCAGCACCGGGGGCAGCAGGTTGCGGGCCACCGAGCGGACGTCGTCGATCCGCTGGTCCAGCTCGGCCTGCAGGGCGGAGAGCATGGCCACCGCCGTGGCCGGGTCCCGCTCCACCGTGTTCGCGACCCCCCGCAGGCCGAGCCGCAGCCCGGCCAGCCACGGACCGAGGCCGTCGTGCAGCTCGCGGCGGATCACCTGGCGCTCCTGGAGCCGGGCGCTGGTCAGCCGGTCCCGGGCGGCCTCCAGCTGCCACACGCTGCGAGCCAGCGTCAGCCCGGAGGCGAGCACCACGCTGAGCTCCTGCAGGGCCGCGGCACCCCGGGCACCGAAGGACTCACCGGGCGGCAGGGTGACCGCGAGCCGGCCGATCGGCTCGTCGCCGTGCCGCAGCTCGACGAGCTGCGGCACCGAGGTGGGCCTCCCCCACCGGGCGAGCACCGTGTCGTCGCTGAGCAGGGTGGCCGACTCCAGCCGGAGCGTGCTGCCCACGCTCTCCACCAGGGAGCGCAGCAGGTCGTCGGTGGAGGTGGCCCGGGCCAGCTCCGAGCCCATCCGGGCGGCCACCGTCTGGGCGTCGTGGGCCTGCCCGTGCACCAGGGTGGCGATACGGCGCTGCAGCCACAGCCGCGACGGCTGCACGGCCACCACGACCACGGCCGCGGCCAGCAGCTGCGCGGGCCCCTCACCGCCGACCAGCCGGCCGGCGCCGACCGTCACCCCGAGGTAGAGGGCGAGCAACCCCAGGGTCAGGGTCTGGCCGAGCACCGCGCGGGAGACCGCCAGCTCCAGCCCCCACAGGCGGGACCGGAGCACCACGGCCAGGACGGCGGCCGGGAACAGGGCCTGGCAGGCCAGGTGCAGGGCGGGCGTGAGCCAGAGCGGCAGGCTGCCGTACGGGGCGAGCAGCGGGGTGAAGGACAGCGCCATCACGGCCGTGCCGAGGGCCAGCCAGCCCAGCCCGTTGCGCTCCGCCGACGGGCCGTGCCGTCGACGCCGCTCGACCGCCGCCGCGGTGACCAGGCCGAGCCCCACCACCGTCGCCACCGCACCCTGCAGCGCCAGCTCCGAGTCGGGGAGCACCAGGCGCAACCCGAGGAACGAGAGCGAGACGACGGCGCCGGCGAGCACCCCCCACCGGTCGGCGCCCAACGGGTGGTCGCGGACCAGCCAGGGCACCACGAGGAACAGCGCGAGGGTGCCCGGCACCCAGGCCGTCCCGAACAGCGCGGCCACCGGCTCCACCGGCGGCAGCCCGCGGCTGCCCGCGAAATGCGTCCACGCCCCGCCGCACGCGGCGAGGCCACCGCCGACGGCGGTGACCGCCAGCACGGCCGCCACGACGTGCCGACGGCGGGCCAGGACCACCGCGGCGACCGTGGAGTACACGGCGGACACCATGGCGTCGACACCGATGAACAGCCAGTCGCCGCCGACGGTGAACCCCGAGGCGGCCCAGAGCACGACGGCGGCCAGGGCCAGGAGCCAGCCGCACACCGCGAGGGCCAGCGCGGTCCTCGGCATCCCTCCGGGGACCGCGCCGGCCCCGACCGGCGGCAGCGCGGGCTGCGTCGGAGGCTGCGCGGTGCTCATCTCAGCAGCACCGTAGCGGCGTCGTCGCACCCGTGGGCGGGGTTCGCCCGCTCAGCCCCGGCGCCGGTCGCCGAGCGCGAACCCGAGGGCCGCGACCAGCAGCCAGACCGGGCCGGTGAAGCCGGCCAGGTACTGCAGCGGGGAGATCCCGAGGAGCGTGGTCAGCACCCCGAGGACGAGGCTGACGACCCCCAGCCAGCGCGGAGCGGCACCGCGGAGGGCGGCCAACCCGACGGCGATCGCGCTGACCCCCGCGGTCAGCCACAGCCACTCGATGGTGGCGATCCAGTGCGAGTAGAACGACACGTCGGTGGCCACCATCAGCTCGGGCCGGGCGAGCCCGAAGGTGAACTCGGTGTTCAGACCGGTGCCGAGGATCATCACGACCGAGACGATGGTCAGCCCGGTACCGGCCAGCGCCGGCAGCAGCGAGCCGGCCGGGGCCTGGGCGTCCAGGCGTCGCTTGAGCCCGGCGGCGAAGACCAGGACCAGCAGGGCCGCCACGACGGTGACGACGTGGAAGGCCAGCAGCTGTGGGATCCGCTCGGCCAGGTGCGCGGTGATGGACGCGGGGGTGGGCGGCGCGGCCTCGTCGTAGACGGGGCTCAGCGACATGGACAGCTGGATGCCGGCGATCGAGGTGGCGCCGGCGAGGACCCCGACCCACGCCCAGCCCCGCTCGGGACGGTGCGGGCCGGCGGGCTCGGCGGCGGGCTGCGGGACCGGCTGGTGTCCGAGGAGGTGCTGCAAGGACACGACGTGCTCCTTCTCTCCCTCGCGGGAGATGTCCGCGACCTCAGGCGAGGTCTCGCCCTGACCAGGGCGTGACCAGCACGGTGCCGCGCCCGGCGTCCCGGACGGCAGGGGCCGGTGTCCCGATTTCCCGGGCGCTCCCGCCGGGCGACAGCGTGCTGCGGTCGGCGGCGTGCTCGCGCCCGATGCCTACGCGTCGACCGTGCCGTGGAGCCGGCGAGCGGCGGCGGCGACGCGCTCGTCGGGAGCAGTCAGCGCCACCCGCACGAAGCGGGCCGCGGCGTCGCCGTAGAAGTCCCCGGGGGCGACGAGGATGCCGTGCTCGGCGAGCAGGTCGACCGACGCACGGCCGTCCTCGTCGCGGGTGGCCCACAGGTACAGGCCGGCCTCGGAGTGCTCGACGCGGAACCCGGCGGCCTGCAGCGCGGGCCGGAGCACTTGACGCCGGGCGGCGTAGCGGGCGCGCTGCTCGGTGACGTGCTGGTCGTCGGCCAGCAGGGCCGCCATCGCGTCCTGCACCGGGCGCGGGACGATCATCCCGGCGTGCTTGCGAACGGCGAGCAGCTCCGCCACGACGCCCGCGTCGCCGGCCACGAAGCCCGCCCGGTAGCCGGCGAGGTTGGACCGCTTGGACAGCGAGTGCAGGGCGAGAAGCCCGCGGTGGTCGCCGCCGCTGACCTCGGGGTGCAGCACCGAGACCGGCTCGGCCTCCCAGCCGAACTCGCCGTAGCACTCGTCGGAGGCGACCAGGGCCCCGCGCTCCCGGGCCCACGCCACCCGGGCGGTGAGGACGTCGGGCGCCAGCACCTCACCCGTGGGGTTGGACGGGGAGTTGAGCCAGACCAGGGCGGGCAGCTCGTCCCCGAGCTCGGCCAGGTCGTCGACGGCCCGGGTCCGGCAGCCGGCCATCCGCGCGCCCACCAGGTAGGTCGGGTAGGCCGTCGACGGCAGCACCACCAGGTCGTCCGGACCGAGGCCCAGCAGGGTCGGCAGCCAGGCGACCAGCTCCTTCGTGCCGATCACCGGCAACGCCGCCGACGGCGGGACCGTCGCGCCCCAGCGCCGGGCGAGGTAGCCGGCGATGGCGTCCCGCAGCTCCGGTGTGCCGGCGGTCTGGGGGTAGCCCGGGCTGTCCGCCGCGTCGGCCAGCGCCCGGCGGCCCAGGGCGGGGGTGGGGTCGACCGGCGTCCCCACCGAGAGGTCGACGAGGCCGCCCGGGTGTGCGGCGGCCCGGGCCTTGGCGGCGGCCAGGGTGTCCCAGGGGAAGTCGGGGAGCCCGGCCGCCAGGCTCAGCACGCCGGTCCTGCCGGAGCAGACGTCACTCGTCGTGCTCCTGCGGGGGCAGCGCCTCGATCAGCGGGTGGTCCTTGTCGATGACGCCCATCTTGGCGGCGCCACCGGGCGAGCCGAGGTCGTTGAAGAAGTCGACGTTGGCGTTGTAGTAGGGCTTCCACTCCTCGGGCGTGTCGTCCTCGTAGAAGATCGCCTCGACCGGGCAGACCGGCTCGCAGGCGCCGCAGTCGACGCACTCGTCGGGGTGGATGTAGAGCATCCGCTTGCCCTCGTAGATGCAGTCGACGGGACACTCCTCGACGCAGGCCCGGTCCTTGAGGTCCACACAGGGCTGCGCAATGACGTACGTCACGAGGTCACTCCTAGTTCGTTCCGGGGTGTTCAGTCCGGGTCGGGCTGGACTGGGGCGGGCGTGGCGGCGGACCGCACGCGCCCGCCTAGTATCGCCTCCCCGGGCGCCCGCCCTCCACTGAGGCTGACCTACGGAACGGACACCATGCCCGCCGACGACCCGCTCGCTCCTGCCGTCCCCGGCCAGCGCTGGGTGGTCCGGCACCGGTTGCCGGACGGGTCGGCCACCGACGTGACCGGCTGGGTGGACCGGCTGGCCCCCGGCCACGTGCACCTGGGCACCGCTGATGGCCGGCTGCACGTCGTGGACCGCGCGGCGGTGCTGGTCGCCCGCCGCGCGCCTGCCGCGGCCGGCGGTCCGCCGCCGGAGCGCACCAGCCCCGAGGAGCTGGAGCACCTCAGCGTCCCGGGCTGGCTGGCCCTGGCCGAGCCGCTCGGGGAGTGGACGCTGCGGGCCGGGGGCGGGTTCACCGGCCGGGCCAACAGCTGCCACGCCGTCGGCGACCCCGGCGTCGACGCGGCCGAGGCGGCCCGGCGGATCGTCGCGCACGCGGCCGCGCACGGCATCGCCCCGCTGGCCTCGGTGGTCGACGGGGGTGAGCCGGAGGCGGCGCTGCGCGCGCTCGGCTGGGTGGACGCCTACGTGCCGACCGACGTGCTGGCCGTCCGGCTGGCCGACCTGCTGGGCACGGCTCCCCCGGACCCCCGGGCCCGGGTCACCCTCGACCTCGAGGTGGGTTGGTGGAACGCGTACGGCGAGTCCCGCCCGAACGACGCCGACCCCGGCCTGCTGCGGCTGGTGCTGGCCGGCCACCCGCCACGGGCTTTCGGCTCGGCCGGCGACCCGGACCGGCCGGCGGCCATCGGCCGCGGCCACCTCAGCGGGGCCTGGCTGGGTTGCGCCGCCCTCTGGACCCGGCCCGAGCAGCGGCGCCAGGGCCTGGCCACCGCGGTGCTGGGTCGGCTCGGGCACTGGGCGGCCCGGCACGGCGCCCGCTACGCCTACCTGCAGGTCGCGACGGCCAACGCCGAGGCGCACGCCGCCTACGAGCGGCTCGGGTTCCGGCGGCACCACGCCTACCGCTACCTGGCGCCGCCGGGTCAGGCCTGAGCCGACCGCGGCCTGAGCCGACCGCGGGGGCTCAGCCGCAGCTGATCCGGTCGGTCGGCCCGTAGCGCCAGGAGAAGTTCTCGCGCTTGGCGACCTTCCCGTCCCGGTAGAACAGCCGGGCGTAGCTGACGTCGAAGCCCTGGGCCGGCGCCTGCGGCTCGCAGGAGGCCGAGGTGTCGGTGATGTCCCGCCCGGTGGTGAAGTTCGACTTGGCCGGCGTCGTCGACTCGATCTTGTCCCAGGTCTTGGTCGACCACATCTTCACCGTGATCGACCCCCGGCTGCTGCCCGTGGCCTTGCGGGAGCTGGCCTGCACCAGGACGCCGTGGTCGGTGTCGTTGGTGAACTTCAGGTCGAGGTTCGGCCACGCCACCGTGGCTTCCCGGCCCGGGGGGTAGCGGTCGATGTAGAGGGTGTGGGGCTGGTGCTCGACGTCCTTGAGCCCCGCGAAGAACATCGCGTTGAAGGTGGTGGTGGCGCTCTGCGAGACGCCGCCGCCCAGCTCGCGCTTGAACTTGCCGCCGGAGATGATCAGCCCCTCGGTGAACCCGTTGGCCGCGGTGCGCTCGCCCACCACCTCGTTGAGGGAGAACGTCTCGCCCGGCTTGAGCACCGTGCCGTTGATCAGCTCCGCCGCCCGACCGATGTTGACGTTGCGGTACTCGGCGTAGGGGAAGTAGGTGGTGTACTCCCCCGTCACCTCCTTGATGCCCAGCTTCTCGGCATCGGCGGTGGTGAACTTCGCCTTCGCGCCGGTGAGCTCGACGTCGGCGGTCCGCTCGTCGCCGGTCCTGGTGAGCACCGGCTCGACGGCCGCGGCCAGGGCCTTGGCGCTCACGGTGGTGCCGTCGACCGCGGGGACGACCACCGGCTTGCCGCCGGAGATCTTGACGGTCGCGTCGCGCGGCTTGGTGACCTCGACCTCGTCGACCGCGTCCTCCGCCGCCTCGAGCAGGCTGTCGGCGTCCAGCGACGGCTCCAGCCCGCCGTCCGCGGCCCGGAAGGTGAGAGCCTCGGCGATCATCGCCGGGGTGACGCGGAACTCCCCCGCGCCGCCGGCCCGGACGGTCACCGGGCCGGAGACAGCCGGCTCGGCGTACTCCTCGCGGACCTGCTCGGCCTCGGCCGTGGTGACCAGCGGGGCGCTGACCTCGGCGGGCAGCTCCACGGTCTGCTGGCGCAGGTAGCCGTCCCGCACCACGTCGACGGCCTGCTCACGGTCGACGACCAGACCCTCGACGGCCTTGCGCAGCTCGACGTCGGTGCCGTCGTAGGCCAGCCGGGCGTCGGCCGGCTCCCGGTCCAGCTCGTCCGCGGCCGCCGCGACGGCGCTGCTCAGAGCGGCCTCGTCGACGGCGGCGACGGCCTCGGTCGGCGAGCCGCCGGTGAGGACGCGCCAGATGGCGCGGGGGTCGAGGCTGCGGCCGCTGCCGGCAGCCTCCAGGCTGGCGTCGACGTCCAGGGCGAGGCCAGCCTGCTGCGGGTCGAGGGTGGTCTGCTGCTCGCCGGCCCGGAGCTCGAGCTCCGCCGCGGCCCGGGGTCCGAGCTCGGTGCTGAGCCGCTCGCGCGCGGCGGTGCTGCTCAGCCCGCCGACCTCCACCCCGGAGACGGCTGCGTTGCGGGGCAGCTTGTCGCCGGCGACCAGGTAGCCGACGGCGTAGAGCGCCAGGACGACCGCGGCCAGGCCGCCGAGGACCAGCAGCGCGGTGCGGCGCGGCCGACGGCCGGCCCGCTCCGGCGCCGGCCCGGCCGGCACCGGTCGGATCGTCGTCGCGTCGAGATCGGGCTCGTCGGGGGGAGTGCTGCTCACGGTCTACCTCAGGTCGGACGGCTGCGGGCGCCCCGCATCCTACGTGAGCGCGGTGACGAGTCCGGCCGTCCGAGCAGCCGACGACCGGCTCAGACCAGGCCGGCGAAGAGGTCGTCGGCGGGCCCGTCGGCGGCCGGGAAGGGCGTGCCGGCGACCAGCCGGTAGTGCTCGGTGGCCCACATCGCGTGGCCCAGCACCGCGGTGCCGGCGAAGAACGGCCCGTCCTCGGTGATCTGGGTGGCGTGCGCCCGCATGGCAGTCAGCTTCGCCGGCACGTGCTCCTCGCTGGTGATCTCCACCGCGATGTCCTCGGGTCCGGGCGGCGGGTCGTCAGGCTCCAGCCCCCAGTCCGCGAAGCTCTCGGTGTCCCCCGCGGCGCGCAGCCGGGCGACGGCCTCCCGCATCCGGGCCCGGCTCATCGTGTTCCAGAGCAACCGCGGCACCGACCAGGGCTCGCCCAGGTCGGGCCGGTAGGAAGCCATCCCGGCCAGCAGGTAGCCGTACATCGTGACCCGGTGCGCCTGCACGTGGTCGGGGTGGCCGTAGGCGCCGATCTCGTCGTAGGTGACCAGGACGTGCGGGCGGCGGTCGCGGATCAGCGGTACCAGCTCGTTGGTCGCCGCGAGCAGGTCGGCGGTCCAGAAGGTGCCCTCGCGCAGCACGTCGCGGGCGACAGCACGCCGCTGGTCGTCGTAGGCCATCCCGGAGTCGCGGAACCGGTAGTCCCCGCCGAGCCGGACGAAGTCGGTCACGCCGAGGGCGGCCATGGCCACCTCGAGCTCGGCGAGCCGGGTGGGCCCGAGGTCGTCGTCATGGTCGGCGCCGAGGTGCTCGAGCTCGGGGACCAGCACCTCGCCCTCCTCGCCCAGGGTGCAGGTCACCAGCGTGACGCCGGCCCCCTCGGCGACGTACTTGGCCATCGTGACCCCGTTGCCGATGGTCTCGTCGTCGGGGTGGGCGTGGACCAGCATCAGCCGCCGGTCCGCCGTCGCGGTCGCAGTCACGGCCCACACCCTAGACCGGGCGCGACTCCGCTCCGACCAGCGCCATCGGGGCCGCGTAGTGGCAGGCGGAGTCGTGCGCGGACACCCCGTCCGGACGCGCCTGCAGCGGCGGGACCTCGGTGGCGCAGTTGGGCTGCGCCTTGAAGCACCGCGTGTGGAACCGGCAACCCGGCGGCGGGTTGGCGGGGCTCGGCACGTCCCCGACCAGCTTGATCTGCTTCCGCGCGCCCCGCAGGGTCGGGTCGGGCACCGGCACGGCCGACAGCAGTGCCTGGGTGTAGGGATGGGTGGGTCGGGAGTAGATCTGGTCCTCGTCGCCGATCTCCACCATGCTGCCCAGGTACATCACCGCCACCCGGTCGGAGATGTGCCGGACGACCGACAGGTCGTGGGCGATGAACACGTAGGCCAGCCCCAGCTCGTCCTGCAGCCGCTCCAGCAGGTTGACCACCTGCGCCTGCACGGAGACGTCGAGCGCGGAGACCGGCTCGTCGCAGATCAGCACCTTGGGATTCAGAGCCACCCCGCGGGCGATGCCGATCCGCTGCCGCTGGCCGCCGGAGAACTGGTGCGGGTAGCGGTTGATGTGCTCGGGGTTGAGCCCGACCAGGTCGAGCAGCTCCTGCACCCGGCGGCGCCGACCGCCCTTGGGGACGGCGTCCGGGTGGATCTCGAAGGGTTCCCCGATGATGTCGCCCACGGTCTTGCGCGGGTTCAGCGAGGTGTAGGGGTCCTGGAAGACGATCTGGATGTCACGTCGCAGCCGTCGCATGGCGGCACCCCGTTGGGCGTACATGTCGACGCCGTCGAAGGTCAGCGAACCGGCGGTGGGCTCCTCGAGCCGCATCAGCATCCGTCCGAGGGTGGACTTGCCGCAGCCCGACTCCCCCACCACGCCGAGCGTCTCGCCCTTGCGCAGGTCGAAGGAGACGCCGTCGAGCGCCTTGACGTGTCCCACCGTCCGGCGGAGCACGCCGCCCTTGATGGGGTAGTGCTTGACCAGGTTCTCGGCCCTGAGGATCACCTCACCGGGCATCGGTGCCACGTCCTTCCGCTGCTCGCGCCGGCTGCCCGGCGGGCGACGGGTCCGGGCTGGTGCCCACCGCGTCGGGGAGGACCTCGCCGTCGATCTCCCGCTTGGTCTGCTGAGCCGTCCCGGCCAGCACGTCCTCGGCGAAGTGGCAGGCGCTGCGCCGGGCGTGGCCGATCTCGCGGAGCGCGGGCGGCGGGTCGACCCGGCAGACGTCCTGCGCGTAGCGGCAGCGGGGGTTGAACGAGCAGCCGGCCGGGATCCGCATCAAGTTGGGTGGCAGGCCGCCGATGGCGGCGAGCTGGTGGCCCTTCTGGTCCAACCGGGGGATGCTCTCCAGCAGCCCCTTGGAGTAGGGGTGGGACGGCCGGCCGTACAGGTCGAAGACGTCGGCGTGCTCGACGATCCGGCCCGCGTACATCACGGCGATCCGGTCCGCGACGTCGGCGACGACGCCGAGGTCGTGGGTGATCAGGATGAGCCCCATCCGGCGCTCCTCCTGCAGCTCCTTGAGCAGGTCCATGATCTGGGCCTGCACGGTGACGTCGAGCGCCGTGGTCGGCTCGTCAGCGATCAGCACGGCCGGGTCCAAGGCGATGGCCATCGCGATCATGATGCGCTGCCGCATGCCGCCCGAGAACTGGTGCGGGTAGGCCTTGACGCGCTGCCGCGCCCCCGGGATCTGCACCCGCTCCATCAGCCGGACGGCCTGTTCCTGCGCGTCGGAGCGGTTCATCCCCCGGTGCTTGCGGAACATCTCACCGATCTGCCAGCCGACGGTGAACACGGGGTTGAGCGAGCTGAGCGCGTCCTGGAAGACCATCGAGATCTCGGGTCCGCGGATCTGGCGCCGGTCCTCCTCGCCCATGGCCAGCACGTTCTGGCCGCAGTAGCGGACCTCACCGCCGGTGACGTGGCCCGGGGGCGTGTCCAGGATCCCCATGACCGCCTGCGCGGTCACCGACTTCCCGGATCCGGACTCGCCGAGGATGGCCAGCGTCTCCCCCTCCCGGACCGTGAAGGAGACGCCGTTGATGGCTCGGGCCACCCCTTCGCGGGTGCGGAACTCCACCTGCAGGTCGTCGACCTCGAGCAGCAGCCCGTCCTGGGCCTGCCAGCCGCCCCGGCCGCCGACCGTCCTGGTCTCCCGTTCGGCTTTCTGCGATGTCATCGTCACGGTCTCTCTCAGCGCATCTTCGGATCGAGTGCGTCGCGGATGGTGTCGCCGAGCATGATGAACGCCAGCACGGTCAGCGACAGGAACAGGCTGGGGAAGAGCAGCATGTGCGGCGCCGCCCGGATGAGGCCGATGCCCGAGGCCTCGGAGATCGCGATGCCCCAGGAGATGGCGGGCGGCTGGAGCCCGATCCCCAGGAAGGACAAGGTCGCCTCCACCGAGATGTAGGCGCCGAGGTTGATGGTCGAGACCACGATCACCGAGGCCAGCGAGTTCGGCAGGATGTGGGAGAGGATGATCCGCGTCGGCGAGGCCCCGAGGGCCCGGGCGGCCTGAACGTAGTCGTTCGGCTTGACCTGCAGCACGCTGGAGCGCATCAGCCGTGCGATCGAGGGCCAGCCCAGCACACCCAGCACGACGGCCACCTTGCCCACCACGACGAGGAACGGCGTGTCCAGGTCGCTGGGGAAGGTGTAGAGGAACAAGATGCCGCCGAGCAGCAGCGGGAGGCCGAGGAAGATCTCACCGACCCGGCTGAACAGCGCGTCCAGCCAACCGCCTCGGTAGCCGGAGATGATGCCGATGAACGAGCCGATGACGAGGGTGAAGAGCGTGGCGAAGATGCCCACCAGGATCGACGCCCGGGCACCGTAGATGGTGCGCGCGTAGACGTCGTAGCCCTGGCCGTCGCGGCCGAACCAGGCGTCCCCCGAGGGCGCCTCCCGCGCCTTGGCCAGGTCGGCGAAGTACGGGTCGGTCGAGGTGAACAGGCGCGGGAAGGCCGCCATCACGACGAACAGCAGGATCAGGGCCAGGGAGATCCAGAACATCGGCCGGCGCCGGAGCTCCTCCCAGGCGTCGCGGCCGAGCGAGTGGGCCGCGTCGTTCTTCCCCGGCGCGCCCACCAGGCCCTCCGGGCCCCCCGCGGGATCGGTGGTCACCGGGATCGCGGAGTCGGGCGCCACGACGTCCCGCGAGGTGTCAGTCATTGGAGATCCTCGGGTCCAGGAAGCCGTACAGGATGTCGACCAGCAGGTTGATGACCAGGTAGATGAGCACCAGGCAGACCACCGTGCTGACGACCGAGGTGCCGTCCTTCTGGCTGATGCTCCGGAACAAGAAGTTGCCGATCCCGTTGATGTTGAAGATCCGCTCGGTGACCACCGCCCCGCCCATCAGGGCGCCGATGTCGATGCCGATGTAGGTGACGACGGGGATGAGGGAGTTGCGCAGGGTGTGGACCCCGACGGTGCGGGCGTTGGTCAGACCCTTGGCCCGAGCGGTGCGCACGTAGTCGGCCCGGAGGTTCTCCGCCAGGTTCGCCCGCATCAGCCGCGCGATGTAGGCCACCGAGGCCGAGGCCAGCACGAACGCCGGCATGATCAGCTGCGGCACGGTCCCCTGGGTCGCCGTCACGGGGAAGATCCCCAGCCGGACGCCGAAGATCAGCTGGGCCACGGCGCCGATCACGAAGATCGGGATCGAGATCAGGAACAGGGTGCTCACGGTGACCAGGTTGTCGATGAACTTCCCGCGCCGGATCCCGGCCAGCACGCCTGCGGCGATCCCGATGACGGCCTCGATCAGCAGGGCCATGAACCCGAGCTTGAGGGTGGTCGGGAAGCGGGTCAGCAGCTCCTCGGAGACCTCGTTGCCGAAGAAGTTGGTCCCGAGGTCGCCCTGCACCACGTTGCCCATGTAGAGCAGGTACTGCACCGGCAGCGGCTGGTCCAGGTTGTACTCGGCGCGGAACGCCGCGATGTAGCCCGGGGGGCAGGGGCGCTCCCCGCAGCGCCCGACGGTGGGGTCTCCGAGCGCGAAGACCGAGGCGTAGATGATGAACGTGACGCCGATGATCACCGGGATCATCTGCAGCAGGCGCCGGATGACGAACTTGCCCACCGGGGACCCCTCTCCGACCAGCTGGTGGTGTGCGGACCGAAACCCGACGTCGGCCCGCCGGAGACTCCGACGGGCCGACTAGTCGTCAGGCTGTGTGCTGCACCCTGCTACTTCACCTTGATGGACGAGAAGTCCAGGACGCCGAAGGCGTTGACCTGCACGTCCGTCACCCGGTCCGACCACACAGCGGTCGTCTTGTTGTACCACAGCGGTGCGGTCGGGAAGTCCTCGGCGAGCAGGGCCTCAGCCTGCTGGTACAGGCTGTTGGCCTCGTCCGAGGTCGGCGCTGCGGCCGCCTGGGACAGCAGGGACTGGAACTCCGGGTTGTCGTACTTCGACCAGTTGGAGTCGGCACCCTTGGCGTAGATCGGCGTCAGGTAGTTCTCGATCGACGGGTAGTCCGCCTGCCAGCCGCTGCGGAAGATGCCCTGGAGCTCGTTGGCGTCGATCTTCTTGTTGAAGGTGGCGAAGTCGACTGTCGGCGTCGCGACGCACTCCAGCGCCAGGGCGTTCTTGATGGAGTTGCAGACCGCCTCCGACCAGGCCTTGTTCGGCGAGTCGGCGTTGTAGGTCATGGTGAGGGTGCCGTCGTAGCCACCTGCGGCGTCGTAGGCCTGCTTGGCCGCGGCCGCGTCGAAGACGCAGGACTCACCGCAGGCGTCAGGCTTGTAGCCGTCCACTCCCGGCGAGACCCAGCCGGTGGCCGGGGTGCGGGTCCCGCTGAAGATCTGCTTGACGATCAGGTCGCGGTCGATGGCGCGAGAGATCGCCTTGCGCAGGTCCGGGTTGTCCTTCAGCTGCGGGTCGTTGGGCGAGAACGTGATCCAGCCGTTGACCAGCGACTCGCGCTGCGAGTTGCGGTCAGGGAAGTCGCCCTGGTACGCGTCACCGACGAACTGGTCCTGCGGGATGTTGCTCTCGTCGATGTAGTCCAGGCTGCCGGCCACGGCGTCGGCGTACGCGGCAGCCGGGTCCTGGTAGATGCGGACGGTCATCTTGTCCACGTTGGCCGGAGCGGCGCCGCTGTAGTCGGCGAACTTCGAGAGCACGAACTCGGTGTTGCTGATCGAGTCCACCTTGAACGGTCCCGCGCCCACCGGCTTGTCCTCGAAGGCCTCCGGGTCGGCGAAGAACGAGTCGGGCAGCGGCGCAAAGGCCGAGTAGCCCAGGCGGACCGGCAGGTTGGAGACGGCCTGGCTGGTCTTGATCGTGAAGGTGGTGTCGTCCACCACCTCCAGCCCCGCCAGCGTCTTGGACTTCGGCGTCTCCTCGCACTCCGTGTCCGGGCACTGGGTGTCCTGGTAGCCCGCGATCGGTTGGAAGAAGTAGCTGCCGGCCTGGCCGTTGGGCGCGTAGGCGGTGTAGTTCCAGGCGTCGACGAAGTTCTTGGCCAAGACGTCGGTGCCGTCGTGGAACTTGTACGGCTTCAGCTTGACGGTGAAGGTCTCGTTGTCGGTGGTCTCGATGGACTCCGCGATGTCGTTCACGGGTGCGGCGTTCTCGGTGTTGTACTCCACCAGCTTGGCGGTCATGGCGTCGATGATGTCGCCGCCGCAGACCTCGCTCGTGCCGCCGGGGACCAACGGGTTCTCAGGCGTGCAGCCCGCGATCGTGATCTCTCCGCCGGACTGGCCCTCAGCGCTGGCGCCCGCATCCGGTGTGGTGTCGCCGCCCCCGCCGCACGCGGTCGCCAGCAGGGCGATCGTCGTGAGCGAAGCGGCGGCCATTGCGCGAGTTCGTGCTCGCATGGTCCTCCTCCAGGAAGTTGCGCTCTTGTGGTGCGCGGCGGGCGGGGCAGTTCCCGACCCATACGAGGGACAGTCTTAGGTGACGAAACGGCGAACTGCAAGTTGTGCCGCCCTCACTCGTTGGACACGCAACATGATTGTGACGCGCGGCCCGAGGACGCGAAAGGCGCGCCCTACTCACCGGTAGGGTTTTGACCCTGCACCCCTCGACCGTCCTCGCGGGGGCCGCGGGGCCGCCCACCAGATGGTTCCCGCGGTTCTGCTCGCCGAGCCGTACCCGCCGACGACTCGACTGAAGCGGCCAGCGCCTGAGGGGGGGTCGGGCCGCGCACGCCCCGGAGCCGCCGGGCGACCGGCACGCGCTGCACGGACAGGGGCCGCTCCCCGCGTACGTGTCCGGGAGTCGGCGGGATCTGGTGGCGACCGGATCGCTGTTCGGTCCTGGTTCGCGCTGCGGAACCGCTTGCCGCCCCCGCGGCGCTGTTGCCATGATCGGGGTGTGACGACGCCCCGAGCCGGACGCCTGGACGCCGGCCAGCGGTCGCAGGCGTCCGCTCCGGTGCAGCTCGACACCATCGGCGAGTTGATCATCGAGCAGAACGTGGCCGTCACGAGTCTCCTGCAGCTGCCGGCGCTGCTGGAGGACCAGATCCGCACCATCCCGGGCGTCCGCGGGTGCGAGTCCTCCGTCTACCTCAAGCTGTCCAAGCAGACCTACCCGTGGGGGACCCGATGACCAGTCCGAACCCGACGCTCGACGCCGTGACCGACCACTACCAGGGCGGGGAGCCGGTGCACGAGGGGCGCAGCCCGAACGCGGCGGACCACCTGTGGATGCACTTCACCCGGATGTCGGGCTACGCGCACAAGCCGGTGCCGACCATCGAACGGGGCGAGGGCGCCTACATCTGGGACAGCAACGGCAAGAAGTACCTGGACGCGCTGTCCGGGCTGTTCGTGGTGCAGGCCGGTCACGGCCGTGAGGAGCTGGCCGAGGCGATGGCCGCGCAGGCCCGCAAGCTGGCCTTCTTCCCGATCTGGTCCTACGCCCACCCGACGGCGGTCGAGCTGGCCGACCGGCTGGCCGCCGAGGCTCCCGGCGACCTGAACAAGGTGTTCTTCTCCTCCGGCGGCGGCGAGTCGGTGGAGACGGCCTGGAAGGTGGCCAAGCAGTACTTCAAGCTGATCGGGAAGCCCGGCAAGTACAAGGTCATCTCCCGGGCGATCGCCTACCACGGCACCACCCAGGGGGCGCTGTCGATCACCGGCGTCCCCCCCTTCAAGGCGCCGTTCGAGCCGCTGGTCCCGGGCAGCCACCGGGTCCCGAACACCAACTTCTACCGGGCGCCGCAGCTGGTCGCGCACGACGAGAAGGAGTTCGGCCGCTGGGCCGCCGACCGGATCGAGGAGGCGATCCTGGCCGAGGGCCCGGACTCGGTGGCCGCCGTCTTCGTCGAGCCGGTGCAGAACGCCGGCGGCTGCTTCCCGCCGCCGCCCGGCTACTTCGAGCGGGTCCGGGAGATCTGCGACGCCTACGACGTGCTGCTCGTGTCGGACGAGGTGATCTGCGCCTACGGCAGGCTGGGCACGATGTTCGGCGCGCAGAAGTACGGCTACCAGCCCGACATCATCACCAGCGCCAAGGGGCTCACCTCCGGCTACTCACCGCTGGGCGCGGCGATCATCTCCGACCAGATCTTCGAGCCGTTCGGCCGGGGCGACACCGTCTTCCCGCACGGCTACACCTTCGGCGGCCACCCCGTCTCCTGCGCCGTGGCCCTGGCCAACCTCGACCTCTTCGAGCGCGAGGACCTGCTGGGCAACGTGCAGCGCCACGAGAACGCGTTCCGCACCACGCTGGAGAAGCTGCTGGACCTGCCGATCGTCGGTGACGTCCGCGGCGACGGCTACTTCTACGGGATCGAGCTGGTCAAGGACAAGAACACCAAGGAGACCTTCGACGCCGCCGAGTCGGAGCGCATCCTGCGCGGCTACGTCTCCGGGGCGCTGTACGAGAGCGGCCTGTACTGCCGTGCCGACGACCGCGGCGACCCCGTCGTGCAGGTCGCGCCCATGCTCACCTCCGGGCAGGAGATCTTCGACGAGATCGAGCAGAAGCTCCGGCACGTGCTGAGCGAGGCCTGGAAGCTGGTCTAAGCCAGCCCGTCGACGGACCCAGGACGCGTCTTGTCCTGAGTCCGTCGGAAGGATCGTCAGTTCCCCGGCTCGAGCGGAACGAACTCGAAAGACATCGCCTCGAGCTGGTCGGCGTAGCCGTCCAGGCGCTGCTCAACTGACGGATGGAGCCTGGCGTCCGGGCCGTCGGCGAAGATCCCGATCTCGCGCATCGAGTTGGCCAGGGCCTTGGCGGCCAGCGCCTGCGCCTCGAGGAAGAACAGCGCGCCCGTGCGCCGGGCGTCTTCGAGGTGGACGATGCTCAGGATGTACTGCGCCCCCGCCCATTCTGCGGCCTGCAGTCGTTCCAGCGGAGGCAGTGACGGCAACCAGCGCTCGAAGAAGGCCGTCGCCCGGTCCTCGAGCCGCTCCACCGTGTCGTAGTCCAGCTGCTGCTCGACCCAGGTCGTCCGGTGCTCCAGCGCCAGCTGCACCGCCTCGTCCCAGCGGTTGGCGGCGATGAGTCCCGACAACGACTCCTCGTTCATCTCTTCACCCACCCGTCAGAAATCTTTCCCGTGCTTGTTCCGTACGTCACGATGATGGTTTCTCCTCGGTAGTTCCATTCGGCCTGCCGCCCGTGAGGACTGTTCTTGTAGACGCCGTGCTTGCCCTCGGCCATCGCGCGACCCATCAGGTCGGCGATCTGCTCCCTGCTCCGGGCGCCGACGCGGTTCCAGTAGTGGTCCCGCCTCATGATGTGGCTCCACTTGTGGGCGTTGATGTTGTTGAGAAGGTAGGACTTGACCGCCTTCTTGATCACGCGCTTGCCGTACCACTTGACCACCCAGCGGATGCCCATCCGGGCGAGCAGCCCCAGGATGAAGAGCACCGGGAAGGCCTGCTGGGTCACGGCGGTGGTGTCGACGTCGACGGTCCGTCCCGCCTTCTCCGAGCGCAGCTCGGCGCGGAAGTTCTCCCCGCCGGTGGGCACGAACTCCTCCACCGCGAAGCTGTCCCGCACCGTCACCCCGTCGACGACGGCCGTCACGTCGATGTCGGTAAACTCACCGCCCTCGAGGCCGAGCACCACCGTCCCCGTCGCCCCGCGGCCGTCCGCGACCGCGAGCCGCAGCCGGCCGTCCGCGAGGACGGTGACCGCCTCGCCCGCCCCGCCCGGCGGCGCGGCCGCCGCCTCGGCCGTCATGCCGAGCCCGCCGACCAGGCCCAGGCTGACCGCACCGACGAGCACCTGCTTCCACCGCAGGCCCGCCGTTCGCGGCGCCCCGCACCGTGCTGTGGCCATGTCATCGTCTCCCTTCGTCGTGGTGCCCAGGACAGGTCAGCCTGGGTCGGGAACGGCCGGCGTCCTCGACGCTGCCGCTGGTCCAAGGAGCAGCGCGCAGCCCGCCCGCCTGGGAGTGCGTGCCGCCGCAGGCCGCCAGCAGACCGGCGGCCACCGCGGCCGCAGCGGAGGTGCCCGAGACCACCGAATAGCCGCCGCCCGGCACCGGGGCGAGGACGGCCTCGCCCGGCGCCACCACGTCGGCGGCGGTCCAGCCGGAGAGCTGCTGGCGCCGGCCTCCGGCGTCGAGCGCGCCCACCCCGAGCACCTCGGGATAGGCGGCAGGGAAGGCAGGGAGGTCGTCGAAGCCGTTGCCCGCGGCCGCCACGACCGGGACGCCGTCACCTGCCAGAGCCGCGACGGCCGAGCGCACCGGCGGGGCGTCCCAGTCCAGTGCGAGACTGGTGAGCACCAGGTCAGCACCGGCGGCGTGCGCGAAGCGGAGCCCTCTGGCCAGGTCGCCGGCCGACCCCTGGCCGTCGCGGTCGAGCACCTGCACGTCGAGCAGCCGGGCCCCGCCCGCGAGACCGCCCGACCACGCACCGGTGGGCTGACCGGCGACCACGCCAGCGACCTGCGTCCCGTGCGGACTGACGCCCGCGGTCAGGCCAGGAGCCCGCCAGCTGCGGACCACGCGGCCGCGCAACGCGGGGTGGGCGGGGTCGATGCCGCCGTCGACCACCGCGACGAGCACCGTTGGCCCGGCAGCCCGGCCCGCGAGCGTGCTGCGCTCCGTGGAGGTCAGGACGTCCCGCGGCCCCGGCGGTACCGGTTCGGCGCAGCCGGCGAGCAGGGCCGACGTGCCCGCCAGCACGGCGCTCCAGCTCCGGATCCCCATGCCCCACCTCCTGTCTGGCTCCGCCGGTCGCAGGAGCAGGCACGAGTGAATCCGGGAGAGGACCAGCCCAACAAGGAGTCTGAGCAGATCTGTGGACAACGCCGCTCGAAGTCATCCAGGAGCTGGTCCTGCGCTGCCCGACGACAGCAACGTCCTGGGCTCCGGACCGGGAGCCACGCGGTCAGCCCGCGAAACGCTCCAGCGAGGTGACGGCACGACGCAGCTGGTCCAGCCCGTCGACGAGCTCGCGCCGGACGGGGTCGGCCAGCTCGCCGGCCAGCGTCTGCTCGGCCAGCGCCACGGTCCGGGCGTCGGCCGCGAGGTCGGGGAAGGCCAGTCCGGCCACCCGGCCGAGCGCCCACCCGCGGCGGAACTCGGCGGTGCCGCCGATCTCGGCGAAGTAGCGCTCGACGTAGGGCGCCGTCAGCTCCTCCTGGCCGGCTCGGAAGAAGCCCTCAGCGGTCGCGTAGACCTCGTAGGCGCTGGCCGAGGACGGCTCGACCAGCAGCCGCCACGCCTCGTTCTTCGCCTCCGCCGTCGGTCGGGCCGCCCGCACCCGGGCCGCGTGCACCGCCGCCGACGAGGAGGTGTCCCGGGCGAGCGTGCGCGCCAGCACGTCGTCGTCGCCGGTGAGCTGGATCAGCCGCTCCACCACCACCCAGGTCAGCTCGGAGTCCAGGGCCAGGCCGGGCGGCAGGTCCAGGCCCTCGGACCAGGCGCGGAGCCGCTGGACGTCGGTGGCGGACTCCACCGCCCGGCGGAACCCCGCCAGCTGCCGGTCGGAACCGGCGGGGCTGCTCGCCACGACGGCGTCGGCCAGGGCGTGCACCCGCGCGAGCCGGGCCGCCCGCTCAGGAACGGGGCAGAACGACCCGGCCAGAGCCCCGGCGGCCGAGCCGAGGACCACGGTCACCAGCACCTCCGACTGGACCCGGTCCAGCGAGCTGGTGACCAGGTCCAGCGCGACGCCGGAACTGAGGGTGGCGTCGCGGACCGCGTCCCGGATGGCGTTGTGCACGACGACCAGGACGGCCTCGTCCTGAACGGCCGGCAGGACGGCGGCGACGCCCGCCCAGCCGTCGGGCCCGAAGCGCACCTTCGCCCAGGTGGCATCGGTGCCGTCGGGCACCACCAGAACGCTGGACGCCGGGACGGTGACCGGCGCGGCCTCGTTCCGGAGGACCAGGTCCTGCAGCGGGGTCACGGCACCACCGGCGTCGACGCCGACGACTGTGACGGCGTGCGGCCGGGGCGAGCGGCCGCCGTCCGGGCCGGCGACCGTGACCGAGGGCGCGGTCCCGAGGTCCAGGGTGTCCATCCCGGCGGTCCGCAGCCAGGCCGCCGCCCAGTCCTCGAGGTCGACGGCCCCGGCCTCGGTCCAGCAGGCGATCAGCTCGGCGAACTCGGCGTTGCCGAAGGCGTAGTGCTCGACGTAGGCGCGCAGCCCGGCGAGGAACACGTCGTCGCCGAGGTAGGCGACCAGCTGCCGCAGCACCGCGGCGCCCTTGGCGTAGCTGATGCCGTCGAAGTCCTGCAGGGCGGCGGCCGCATCGACCGCCCCCGTCCCGGCGACGGGGTGGGTGCTCGGGGCCTGGTCGGCGACGGCGCCCCAGTTCTTGCGCCGGATGCCGAACTCGGTCCAGACCGGGTAGCGGGTGGCGTCGGTGCAGCAGCGGTGCGCCAGGTACTCGGCGAACGACTCGTTGAGCCACAGGTCGTCCCACCAGCGCATGGTGACCAGGTCACCGAACCACTGGTGGGCCATCTCGTGCGCGATCACGCTGGCCCGGCCGGCGCGCTCGGCGTCGGTGGCCCGGCCGCGGAACACGTAGTGGTCCCGGAACGTGACGCAGCCGGGGTTCTCCATCGCCCCCGCGTTGAAGTCGGGCACGAAGGCCTGGTGGTACTCCCCGAACGGGTAGCGCACGCCGAACAGCCGGTGGTAGTGGTCGAAGCTCTGCGCAGTCACCTCGATCATGTCCCGCGCCTCGTCCTCGAGCTCGGCCCGCAGCGAGGCCCGGGCGTGGAAGCCCAGCCGGATGCCGTCGTGCTCGGCGCTCACCGAGGCGTAGGGCCCGGCCACCAGGGTGACGATGTAGGTCGACAGCGGCTCGGGCGGGACGATCGTCCACCGGCCCGCGGCGGCGGGCACGCTCGGACCGTTGCCCAGCACCGTCCAGTGAGCCGGGGCGGCGACGGTGAACCGGTAGCGGGCCTTGAGGTCGGGCTGGTCGAAGCAGGCGAACCAGCGGGGTGCGGCGTCGAGGAAGGACATCGCGTACAGGTAGGTCGCGCCGTCGGCCGGGTCGACGTGGCGGTGCAGGCCCTCGCCGTCGCTGGAGTAGGCCATCCGGCCGGCGACGACCAGCGTGTTCTCGGGCTGCAGGTCGCTCAGGGCGATCCGGCCGGCCCGCCAGTCCGCGACGTCCAGAGGTTGGCCGTTGAGGGTCGCCTCGAGCAGTTCCTCACCGCGGAAGTCGACGAAGGTCTCGGCGGCCCGGCTGCTGAACCGCAGGGTGCTGCGGGACCCGAACGTCGCGGCCTCGGGGTCGGTCAGGTCCAGCTCGACGTCGACCGCGGTGACGGCGAGGGCGGCCGCCCGGTCCATGGCCTCGGTGCGCCGCAGGCTGGGGTACCGGCGGTCGGGGGACGGGGTCGTCACGGCGGTGCTCCTCGTCGGTGGTGGCGTCGTGGACGACGACCTCGCGGACGGCACAGTCTGGCAGCCGCGCTGCCCCGGCAGCGAGGACGGGCCATGATGAACCGGTGAGCCTGACCGTGCGCCGACTCCGTCCCGACGACGCCGAGGTGTCCCGCCGCCTCGGCTGGGAAGCCTTCGGCTTCCCCTCCCCCGTGCCCGAGGACCCGCCCGCCCCGGACGGCCCCGGCCAAGCCCGGTTCGGGGCGTTCGACGAGGGCGGCGCGCTGGTCGCGCGGATGGTGGACCGGGCCTACGACTCCTGCTTCGGCGGCGCGCTGGTGCCCACCAGCGGCATCGCCGGCGTCACCGTGGTGGCGGAGGCGCGCAGCCGCGGGGCGTTGACGCCGCTGTTCGGCGCGACCCTGGCGCACGCCCGTGAGCGCGGCGCGGTGATCTCGACGCTGTTCCCGACCGCGCCCGGCATCTACCGCCGCTTCGGCTACGAGCTGGTGGCCGACTTCGTCACCGTGCACGTGCCCACGGCCGCCCTCGCCGCCGCCAAGGCCCCGACGACGACCACGACGCGGCGCGCCGGGCCGGACGACCTGGAGGCCGTCCGGGCCGTCTACGACGCCTGGGCGATCGAGCAGGACGGTCCGCTGTCCCGGCGCGGGGTGAGCTTCGACGACAGCGCTGCGGAGATCTTCGAGCAGAGCGGCGTCACCCTCGCCGTCGACGAGACCGGCGCGGTGGTCGGCTACGCGTCCTGGGACCGCGGCCAGGGCTACGGCGAGCAGGCAGCGCTGGAGGTGAGCGACCTGCTGGCGCTGACCGTCGACGGCTACCGCGCGCTGCTGCGGGTGCTGGGCAGCTTCGCCACCGTGACCCACACCACGAAGATCGACACCTCCGGGGACGACCTGGTCCGGCTGCTGCTGCCCTCGATCAGCTGGCCGGTCCGCGACTCCTCGCCCTACATGCTGCGGGTCCTGGATGTGGTGGGCGCCCTCACGGCCCGCCGCTACGCCCCCTCCCTGCGCACCTCGCTGGACCTGGTGGTGACCGGCGACCTGCTGGGCCTGGTGGACGGCGGCTACCGGCTCGAGGTGGCCGACGGCGAGGCCCGCTGCACCCGGTTGGAGCGACCCGGGGACGACTCCCGCACCGTCAGCAGCCGTGGTCTGTCGCTGCTCTACGCCGGTGCGCAGTCCTCGGCGAACCTGCGGGCCAGCGGACACCTGACCGGCGGGGACCGGGCCGAGGACCGCGACTGGGACGCCCTGTTCGGCGGACGCCAGCGGCACATCCGCAACTACTTCTGACCGTCGAGGTTGAACCTGAGGGACAAGTTGAACTCTTGAGCCAAGCCTGAGGCTGGCCCGCGCACACGAGCAGTCCGTCCGGAGGTGCGTCTCCGAACCTGGTGGACATAGCTCGGGGCCACACAGGAAGGACTCCCTCATGACCGTCGGATACCGCGAAGACTGGGCCACCGCCGCCAACTGCCGAGGCACCGGCGACGTGCTGTTCGCCGAGGGCGCCGCCCAACGCCGCGTCCGCGTCCTCTGCGATGACTGCCCGGTGAAGCGGGAGTGCCTCGCCGAGGCGCTCGACGGCCGCATCGAGTGGGGCGTCTGGGGCGGCATGACCGAGCGCGAGCGCCGGGCGCTGCTGCGCCGCCGCCCCGAGGTCACCTCCTGGCGTCAGGTCCTGCTCAGCGAGACGTCCTCCGTCCGCTGACCCGCCGGCTCACTGGCCGGCCTCTCACCGTCCCACCGCAACGCGGATCTGGCCGAGCCACTCCTCCGCGAGCCGGCGCCCGTCCGGGAGCTGGTCGCCCCGCTCCCAGCGCCAGGTGGTGTTGATCGCCAGCACGAGGGTCCGGGACGCGCGCAGCAGGTCCAGATCGATGCCGGGGTAGCACTCGCCGACGCCCGCCGGGGCGTGGGCGAGGTCGAACTCCACGGGCCCCCGGCAACACGTCTCGAGGTCCACGAACAGCAGCCCGCCGGCCGTGCGGAGCACGTTGCCCGGGTGCGGTTCACCGTGCAGCAGCTGCTCGCGGCCGCCGGACCCGCTGACCACACCACCCAGGTCCCGCAAGGTGAGCGCGAGCAGCCCACGGTCGGCGTCCACGAGCTCCGGCGTCTCGACGGGGCTCGCCACGAGCCGTCGGGCCTGGTCCAGCCGCTCGGTCCAGTGCGGTGCCGCGACTCCGACCTGGCGCATCCCGGCGTGCAGCCGAGCGAGCGCCTCGGCGTAGCCGGCCGGCGGGACCGCTGCTGAGGACACCGGGGCGTGGTAGCTCCACAGCGCGATGGCGAACCCGTCCCGCTCGTGGACCCGCGGCTCGACCCGCGGCGCCGGAGCCGCCACCGGGCAGCCGGCGTCGAGCAGCCGCTGGGCCAGGTCGAGCTCGAACTGGGCGACCTGGTGCGCCACCGGGGCCACCTGCGCCACCACGTCAGCTGGCACCAGGCGGACGGTCAGCCGGTTCGCGTCGTGCAGGACGACGGCGGCGTCGGCGGCAAGCCCGAGCGAGCTGGCGGTCGCCCTGGCCGCGGTCACCGCGCGCGCTGCCTCGAGCCGCTCCATCGCCGCCCTCCCCCTGCTGAGTCCTGAGCACCGTACCCCCGCGCTCCTCCGTCCTGCCGATCCGCTGGCGGCCCGCGTGCTCGGTGCTCGGACGGGTCAGGGGGTCAGCGCCAGAACAGGTGGTGGACGACGCCGCTGGCGCTGGGCACCGCTTCGTGGTGGAACCGGTGGTCGAGCTCCTCGGGGCGCTCCCAGAGCCGGCTGCCGGCGCCGAGCTGCACCGGGGCGACCGCGACGTGCAGGGTGTCGACCAGGTCGGCGTCGAGGAACGCCCGGATGCTCTGGGCGCCGCCGCCGAGCCGGACGTCGCGTCCGTCCGCGGCCGCCCGTGCCCGGGTGAGCACCTCGGCCGGATCGCCCCCGACGAAGTGGAAGGTGGTGTCGGCCAGCGTGAAGGACCGGCGCGGGTGGTGGGTCAGCACGAAGACCGGAGTGTGGAAGGGCGGCTCGTCACCCCACCACCCCTGCCACGCGTGGTCGGTCCACGGGCCCCGTTGCGGTCCGAACTTGTTGCGGCCCATGATCTCGGCGCCGATGCCGTGGCTGAAGTCCCGGGCGAAGTAGTCGTCCAGCCCGCGCGTGCCCTCTGGTCCCGTGCGGTGGGGGAAGCTCGCGGTGGCCAGGACCCAGGACATGAGCCGGCCCGGGTCCGCGTGGCCGAAGGGTCGTTCCAGGGTCTGGTCGGCGCCGGCGCCGGCGCCGTAGCCGTCGCTGGAGACGGTGAAGTTCTGCACGCGTAGCAGCTGCGGCACGGTTGCTCCTGGGTTCGCGGGTCAGCGGAAGGTCTGACCCGGGCAGCACCGCGAAGTCATCGGTCGGCCGCGCGCTCCCCTGAGCGGACACGCGGTCAGCGGTTGCCGCGGGACGCCACCCTCCTCACTCGTCGCAGCCGCAGTGCCCCTGCCCATGGGCCGTGGGGAACCGGCAGGCGAGCGGGATCCCGGGACGCCACTTGGCCGAGCGCGCCTGCGGGTGCTTGTAGCTGCCGTCGCTGGCAACCTTCAGCCCCTTGACGATGCAGATGGGGCACCACCCGGTCTCCTCGCTGAACGGCCACTCCGTCGCGAGGGTTCCGGTCGTCGTGGTGTCCTCCGCGACCGCCCGGACCCACGCCTCATCGACTTCGGCCGGGGTCAGCGGGACCAGCGCCGCACTGCCCGTCGGGTACTTGCGGAGGGTCCGACAACTCGCGAGGTGCAGCTCACGGGCGGCCCCGGTCTTCGACTCGAGATTCGCGACGACTGGTTCGCCGGTCACCCGGTAGATGTGGCCGCGGAACAGGGCTTCGGTGTCGATCGACATGCTTGGACGATCCTCAGTTCTCAGTCGTGGTTCGGAGGTGGAGGTGGAGAGGTCAGACGTTGAAGCGGAACTCGACCACGTCGCCGTCGGCCATCACGTAGTCCTTGCCCTCCAGCCGGACCTTGCCCTTGGCCTTGGCCGCCTGCATCGAGCCGGCCTCCACGAGGTCGTCGAAGCCGACGACCTCGGCCTTGATGAAGCCCTTCTGGAAGTCGGTGTGGATCACCCCGGCGGCCTCGGGCGCTGTGGCGCCCTTGGGGATCGTCCAGGCCCGCGACTCCTTGGGGCCGGCGGTCAGGTAGGTCTGCAGACCGAGGGTCTCGAAGCCGACCCGGGCCAGCACGTCCAGTCCCGGCTCACTGATGTCCATCTCGGCCAGCAGCTCGCGGGCCTCGTCGGGTTCCATCTCCACCAGCTCGGACTCGATCTTGGCGTCCAGGAAGATCGCCTCGGCGGGTGCCACGGTGGCTCGCAGCTGCTCGAGCAGGGCGGTGTCGGACAGCTCGTCGGTGTCGCAGTTGAAGACGAAGAGGAAGGGCTTGGCCGTCAGCAGGAACAACTCGCGCAACGGCTCGCGGTCCAGCCCGGCGGCGAAGACGCCACGGCCCGAGTCGAGCACCGCGGTCGCCTCCTTGACGGCGGCGATGGTGGCGAGCTTGTCCTTGTTGGTGCGCGCCTCCTTCTCCAACCGGGGCAGCGCGCGCTCGAGGGTCTGCAGGTCGGCGAGGATCAGCTCGGTGGCGATCGTCTCGATGTCGCTGGGCGGGTTGACGGCCCCGTCGACGTGGGTGACGTCGGCGTCGCGGAAGACGCGGGTGACCTGGCAGATGGCGTCGGCCTCGCGGATGTGGGAGAGGAAGGCGTTGCCCATCCCCTCGCCCTGGCTGGCCCCGCGGACGATGCCGGCGATGTCGACGAAGCTGACCGTGGCGGGGACGATCCGCTCGGAGTGGAAGATCTCGGCCAGGGTGGCCAGCCGGGGGTCGGGTACCCCGACCACGCCGACGTTGGGCTCGATGGTGGCGAAGGGGTAGTTCGCCGCCAGGACGTCGTTGCGCGTCAGCGCGTTGAAGAGGGTCGACTTCCCCGCGTTCGGGAGACCGACGATGCCGATGTTGAGAGCCACGAGGGACAACGATACGGGCTCGGCGGAGACCGCCGAGCCCGTCGTCGCTGCGGTCACACCCGGGCGGGCTCCACGGGCGCGGCCGTCTGGTCGCCGCTGGCCTGGGCCCGGCGCCGCTTGGCTCGCCGGCGCTCGACCAGGGCCGAGTCGACCGAGAACCGGCCGGCTCCGCTGAGCACCAGGGCCAGGCAGAGGGCGGCCAGCAGGCCGACCAGCTCCCAGCCACCGTCGGCGGCGTAGAAGCCGTTGGGCAGGTGCACGAGCACAGCGGCACCGACCATGGTGACGCCGAAGAGCAGGGCCACCACCCGGGTGGCCAGGCCGGCGACGAGGAGGACCCCACCGCCGATCTCGAGCAGGACGACCAGCACCGCGGTGAGCTCGGGCAGCGGCGCGCCCATCCCGGTGAAGCCCTGCTGGGTGCCGGCGAGGCCGTTCAGGAACGCCTTCTGCACGCCGTGGGCGATCATCACCCCGGCGAGGGCGAGGCGGACGACGAGCAGTCCGAGGTCGAGGGGGGCGCGTCGTGTCGTGGGGGTCGGCATGAGGCTCCGATCAGTTGAAAAGACAAGTGGACGACCGAGAGCCTGCCACGTCCACCTGAACGGAGGGTGACGTGCTTCTCAGCCGTCGAGGGCGAAGAACGCTTCGACGGCCCGGCTGAGCGACGCCGGGTCCTGCGTGCCGGCCAGCTCCCGGGCGGAGTGCATGGACAGCAGCGGGGTGCCGACGTCGACCGTGGCCATCCCCAGCCGGGTGGCGGTCAGCGGCCCGATCGTCGACCCGCACGGGATCGCGTTGTGGGACACGAACTCCTGGGTCGGCACCCCGGCCCGTCGGCAGGCGCGCCGCCACAGGGCCGTCCCGACGGCGTCGCTGGCGTAGCGCTGGTTGGCGTTGAGCTTGAGCAGCGGCCCACCGTTGAGCACCGGCTGGTTGGCCGGGTCGTGCCGGCTGGCGTAGTTGGGGTGCAGCGCGTGGCCGGCGTCGGCGGAGAGGCAGACCGAGCGGGCCAGTGCGCGGTGCTGCTCGTCGGGGGTGGCTCCCAGCGCGCCCAGCGTGCGGCTGACCACGTCGGCCAGCAGGGGGCCGGCCGCCCCCGAGCGGGAGCCGCTGCCCACCTCCTCGTGGTCGAAGGCGGCCACCAGCTCGACGTGCTCGCTGCCCTGGCTGGCCAGCAGGGCGACGAGCCCGGCGTGCACGCTGCTCAGGTTGTCCAGCCGGCCAGCGGCGAAGAACTCCCCGTGCGGACCGAAGACGGCCGGCGCGGCGGTGTCGAAGGCGACCAGGTCGTAGCCGTCGACCTCCTCCGCGCTGCAGCCGGCGACCTCGGCGAGGTGGTCGAGGACCGCCAGCCCGCGGTGGCCGACGCTCCACACCGGGGCGGTGTGCTGCTGCTTGTCCAGCCGCAGGCCCTCGTCGTTGACCGCCCGGTCCAGGTGCACCGCCAGCTGCGGGATCCGCATGATCGGGCCGGTGCGCAGCAGCCGGACCGAGCCGTCGGACAGCGCGACCCGACCGGCCAGCCCCAGCTCCCGGTCCAGCCAGGAGTTCAGCAGCGGCCCGCCGTAGACCTCGACCCCCAGCTGCTGCCAGCCCCAGGCCCCCAGGTCGGGGCGGGGCTTGAGCTTGAAGGACGGGGAGTCGGTGTGCGCCCCGAGCACCCGGAAGCCCGTCGTCGGCCCGGCCCCTTCCGGGATGCGCCAGGCGAGCAGCGCGCCGTCGCGGACCACGAAGTGGCCTCCGGGCGAGGAGTCCCAGGCCGCCGTCTCGTCCTGCTCCACGAAGCCCGCGGCCGCGAGCCGGCGCGCCCCCTCCGCGGCCGCGTGGTAGCTCGACGGCGAGGCCTGGACGAAGGCCGCCAGGTCGGCGACGTGCTCGCTGGCGGGGGGCGGGGCAGCAGTCATGGCTCCACGCTAACGGCGCGCTCCGCGGGGCCCGCCGGGCGTCCTCCCGGGTTTTGTCAGTGCGCCGCTGCAAGATCGAGGGCATGGACGGGTTCGTGGTGGTGGCGTTGGTCTGCGGGTTGGTGCTGGGTCTGCTGGTGGGCGTGGTGGTGGCGCTGCAGGTCGCGCGCGCCCGCCGGCAGGTGCTGGTCGCCCAGGACGACGCGCAGCTCGCGCAGGCGCGCACCGAGCTGGCCCAGGCCCAGTCCGACGCGGCCGCCGCCCGCGGTGAGGCCGCGCAGGCCCGGATGGAGACCGCGCAGGTCCGGTCCGAGCACGCCGCGGCCCGCGCCGAGACCGAGCGGGCCCGGGCCGACCTGGCCGAGGTGCGGGCGACGACCTCGACCGAGGCGGCCGACGCCCGGGCGGAGGCGGCCGCCGCCCAGGCCGAGGCGGCGGAGGTGTCCGCGGCGGTGGCCCGCGCCGAGGCCGAGCGGGACGCGGCCGTGCTGCGCGCCTCGGAGATCGCCGCCGACCGGGAGGCGATGCTCAACCACTTCAAGGTGCTGTCGGCGGAGAGTCTGGAGCGCCAGGGCAAGAGCGCCGACGCCACGGCCGAGCACCGGCTCAAGGCGACCGAGCAGCTGATGCTGCCGGTCCGGGAGAGCCTGGACCGGTTCAACAGCAGGCTCACCGAGGTGGAGAAGGAGCGGGTCGCCATGTCGACCGACCTGCGCATCCAGGTGCAGACGGTCCAGCAGACCGGTGAGACGCTGCGCCGGGAGACCAGCGCGCTGGTCACCGCGCTGCGCAAGCCGCAGGTCCGTGGATCGTGGGGCGAGGTGCAGCTCAAGCGGGTCGCCGAGCTGGCCGGGATGGTGGAGCGCTGCGACTTCGACCTGCAGAACACCACCCGGACCGACGACCGGACGATGCGGCCGGACATGCGCGTCCACCTGGCCGAGGGCAAGCACCTGTTCGTCGACTCCAAGGTCCCGCTCAGCTCGTTCCTGGAGGCGGCGGAGACCGACGACCCGGACCTGAAGCGCGAGGCGCTGGCCCGCTACGCGCGGCACGTCCGCACCCACGTCGACCAGCTCTCGTCCAAGCAGTACTGGAAGGCCGCCGAGACGCCGGAGTTCGTGGTCCTGTTCCTGCCGAACGAGCAGTTCTTCACCACTGCGCTGGAGCAGATCCCCGACCTCTACGACTACGCGGCGCACCGCGACGTCGTGCTGGCCACCCCGACCACCCTGATCGGCATGCTCCGGGCGGTGGCCTACGGCTGGAAGCAGGCCGCGCTGGCCGAGAGCGCCGCCGAGGTGTTCAAGCTGGGCCGCGACCTGCACGAGAAGCTCGGCCTGATGGGCAACCGGTTCGACAAGCTCGGCCGGGCCCTGCGCACCTCGGTGAACGCCTACAACGAGACCATCGCGACGGTGGAGGGCACGGTGCTGGTCCGAGCCCGCAAGTTCCGCGACCTCAAGGTGAGCGAGAAGGAGCTGGCCGCCCTCTCCCCCGTCGAGGAGCCGGTGCGCCAGATCCAGGCGGTCGAGCTGGTGGACGACGCGGTCAAGGTCGAGCCGCTGGTCGGTCGCGGCAGCCGCCGTCGGGCGCACGCGGTGCCCGAGGCGGCCGAGCTGGTCCGGCCCGAGCCGGACCTGCTGGAGCTCGTGGAGAGCACGGCCACCGACGTCGCCGACGAGCAGGACCGGGCGTCGTCCTGACGCCGACGACCGTGCCCTGAGCCCCCGTAGAGGGCTTCAGTCGCGGACGGCGCCCTTGCGCAGGTCGCGCCGCAGCTCCGGCGGCAGGGCGAACACCAAGGACTCCTCGGTGAGCCGCTCCTCCTGCGCCACCGGATAGCCCCGCTCGACCAGCAGGTCGAGCACCCCCTGGACGAGGTCGTCGGGCACCGAGGCCCCGCTGGTCACGCCGACCGAGGCCACCCCGTCGAACCAGGCGGGGTCGACCTCGCCGGCGTCGTCCACCCGGTGGGCCGCCTTCGCGCCCGACTCCAGGGCCACGTCGACGAGCCGGACGGTGTTGGAGGAGTTGGCCGAGCCGACGACGATCACCAGGTCGCTGCGGGCGGCGATCTGCTTGATGGCCAGCTGACGGTTGGAGGTCGCGTAGCAGATGTCGTCGCTGGGCGGGTCCATCAGCTGCGGGAACTTCTCGCGCAGCCGGCCCACCGTCTCCAGGGTCTCGTCCACGCTCAGCGTCGTCTGGCTGAGCCAGGCGACGCGGCTGGGGTCGGCCAGCTCGACGTTCGCGACGTCCTCCGGCGACTGGACCAGCGTGATGTGGTCGGGCGCCTCACCCGTGGTGCCCTCGACCTCCTCGTGGCCGGCGTGGCCGATGAGCAGGATCTCCAGCCCCTCCTTGGCGAAGCGCCGCGCCTCGTGGTGCACCTTGGTGACCAGCGGGCAGGTGGCGTCGATCGCCTTGAGCTGGCGCTCGGCGGCCTCGACGTGCACGGCCGGGGAGACCCCGTGGGCCGAGAACACGACGGTGGAGCCCGGCGGCACCTCGTCGAGCTCCTCGACGAAGACGGCGCCGCGCGCCTGCAGGTCCTCGACGACGTGGCGGTTGTGCACGATCTGCTTGCGGACGTAGACCGGCGCACCGTAGGTGTCGAGCGCCTTCTCCACCGTCACCACGGCGCGGTCGACGCCGGCGCAGTAGCCACGGGGGGCGGCCAGCAGGACCTGCCGGCCCCCGGTCGCGGGGGTGGTCAGGCCGGGGCTCGCGGTCTCGGTCATGGGGCCAGTCTAGGTGGTGGGGTCCTCGCCACCGCTGCGTCGCGGCGTCGCGTGCAGCACACCGGGCGGCCAGCGCACTAGGCTCCTGCGGTGCCCCTGGAGTCCTCACCGGAGAACCCCCAGCCGCTGCGCAAGGTCACCCACCTGGTCCGCGGCTGGATCGAGCGGCTGGGCGCGGTGTGGGTCGAGGCGCAGCTGATCGAGATCAACCGGCGTTCGGGCAGCCGCACCATCTTCCTCACCCTGCGCGACAAGCTCGCCGAGGTGTCGGTCTCGGTCACCGTCTCCCCCACCACGCTGGACGGCGCCGGTCCGCTCACCGAGGGGGCCACCGTCGTCGCCCGGCTCAAGCCGTCCTACTTCGAGGGCTCGGGTCGGTTCTCCTTCTACTGCGACGCCATCACCCCGGTCGGGGAGGGCCGGCTGCTGGCTCGGCTGGAGCAGACGAAGCGGCTGCTGCAGGCCGAGGGACTGTTCGACCGGGCCCGCAAGAAGCCGCTGCCCTTCCTCCCGCGCGCCGTCGGCCTGGTCACCGGCGCGGGCAGCGCGGCGGAGAAGGACGTGGTCGAGAACGCCCGGCGGCGCTGGCCCGCGGTCCGGATCCACACCCGCTACGCCCTGACCCAGGGACCGCAGGCGGGTGAGCAGCTGATCACCGCGCTGGGGCAGCTGGACCGCCACGACGAGGTCGACGTCATCGTCGTCGCCCGCGGCGGCGGGTCGCTGGAGGACCTCCTGCCCTTCTCCGACGAGGGCCTGGTGCGAGCCGTCGCCGCCTGCCGGACGCCGGTGGTCAGCGCGATCGGCCACGAGAGCGACAACCCGATCCTGGACCTGGTGGCCGACCACCGTGCCTCCACCCCGACCGACGCGGCGAAGCGGGTGGTGCCCGACGTGGCCGAGGAGCTGACCCGGATCGCCCAGGTCCGGACGCGGCTGCAGCAGGCCGTCGGCAACCGCCTGCGGCACGAGCAGGAGCGGCTGGACGCCCTGCGCACCCGGCCGGTGATGACGGACCCGACCGCCACCTTCGTCGTCGGGCACGAACAGCTGCAGCACCTGCGCGAGCGCAGCCTGCGGGCGCTGACCGGACGCCTCGAGCACGAGCGCACCGCCGTCGCGCACCAGCTGGCGAGGGTCCGCGCCATGTCACCCAAGGCCACGCTCGAGCGCGGCTACTCGATCCTGGTGGGCCCCGAGGGGCACGCCATCACCTCGGTCGCCGACGTCGACGAGGGCGACGACCTGCTCGCCTACCTGCTGGACGGCCAGCTCGTGCTGGAGGCCCGCGACGTCCGACCCGGAACGCTAGGAGCAGCATGACCGACGACCAGAGCCCCGGCGGGGGCGACCTGACCTACGAGCAGGCGCGCGAGGAGCTGGTCCAGGTGGTCCAGCGGTTGGAGTCCGGCGGGGTGCCGCTGGACGAGTCGCTGGCGCTGTGGGAGCGCGGGGAGCACCTGGCGGCGCTCTGCCAGGAACGGCTCGACGGCGCTCGGGCCAAGGTGGACGCCGCCCGCGCGCGGAACGGGTCGACCCAGGACTGAGCCGGCGTCCTCGGCCCCGCGACAGGCTCAGCCCGTGGCGAGGGTGGAGGCGAAGCTCTCGAGCGCGGGATAGGGCAGGTCGCCGACCACGACCACGGTCACCCCGTCGGCGGTGCGGACCAGGGACCGGGTGCGCCCGTCCTCGCTGGTCCGCCGTTCCCACGCCTCGCCGGCGACGTCAATGGTGCCGTCTGGCAGGCCGTCCCGGGTCTTGTCGTCCACCATCCTGCGGGCCTCGAGGTCGCCCTGGACCAGCTCGACGTAGGTGTCGTCGGCGTCGAGGAAGCCCAGCTCCCACAGATTCCGGGGCGACGGGTCACCGTTCAGGTAGGCCCGGCCCTGGGGTACCCAGCTGACCTTGGTGGCCCGCCAGGTGTCCGGGACCGCCCGGGGCGCCAGCACCGGGTACGGCGCCTGGTCACGGGCCTGCGCCAGCACGGGCGTCCAGTCCAGCGGACGGATCGTCGGCCCGTCGGGCGTGCGGGTGAAGAAGTAGGTGATCGCGATCACCGGGATGAGGATGACGACCAGCGATCGCACCATGTCACCCGTGGAAGCGGTTCTCGACGACGCACGGGCCACGTCCACATCCTCCCAGACGGACCCAAGTCGTCCGTCCTCACTTCTCCGGGTCGTGTCCCCAGTTCATCAAGGAGTAACGCCACCGGGTGTCGTGCACGTCGCCGTCCGGGCGCTGGGCGAGGTGCCGCTTCACGTAGCCGACCACCGTGTGCATGTGCGCCTCGTCGTCGGTGGTCAGGTCGGCCTTTCTCGTCCCGAGGATGGCGAGGATGCGCCGGCCGGACTCATGGCCCGTCGACTCGTCGTGGCCGTCCTTCTTCTGGCCGACCTCCTTCGACTCCTCGGTGTCCAACCAGGAGCGGAGTTCCGAGGCCGTCATGTTGACGGCCTCGTCGAACTCGCGCCGGACGTCGGGCTCCTCGCTCACGCCGGGCTCCCGTCGGAGTCCTTCGGCTCGGCCATCTTCCGGTGCATCGCCGCCTTGGCGCGGTCGGGGAGCACCTTGGCCGCCAGCTCCTGCGCCTTGGTCATCGCCGAGGCCGCGACCACCCGCTCCTCCCCCGCCATCAGCGCCGCGTAGCCCTGCTGGGCGACGTCGGCCGCGTCGTCCTTGGGCCCCTGGCCGAGCCGGGTGTCGTCCATCTCGGCCCGGGAGAAGAAGTTCGTGTCCGTCGGCCCCGGCATCAGCGAGGTCACCGTGACCGCGCTGTCCCGCAGCTCGTCCTGGACTGCCTCGGCGAGGGACTGGACGAAGGACTTCGAGGCGTTGTAGACGGCCTGGAAGGAGCCGGGCATCGTCGAGGCGATCGAGGACGTGATGAGCATCCGGCCGGCGTCCCGGGCCACCATGTCGGCCAGCAGCAGCCGGGTGAGGTGCACGGTGGAGACGACGTTGAGGTGGACCACCCCGAGGAGGTCGGCGAGGTCGGCGTCCACGAAGGCCCCGCCCTGCCCCACCCCGGCGTTGACGGCCGCGGCCGCCACCGGCTGACCGGTGGCGATCACCGCCTCGTACAGGGCCTGCACCCCGTCGGGGGCGCGCAGGTCGGCGCGGAAGGTCTGCACCTCCACGCCCGCGGTGCGGCACCGGACGGCGACGGGCTCCAGCCCGTCACCGCCCGGGCCGTCCTCGGCCGTGAGCAGCAGGTCGAAGCCGTCGGCGGCGAAGAGCAGCGCGAGCTCTGCGCCGATCCCGCTGGAGGCTCCGGTGACGACGGCAAGTCCTGAGCTGGTCATGTCGATCCTTCCGGCCGGGGGTGGTGCGGGGATGCGGGTCGGACGGTCAGGGAGTCGGCATCCCGCCGTTGACGTGCAGGGTCGCGCCGATCACGTAGCTGGACTCGGCGGAGGCCAGGAAGACGTAGGCCGGGGCCAGCTCGGCCGGCTGGCCGGGGCGCCCCAGCGGGGTCTGCTCGCCGAATTCGGGCAGGTCCTCCGGCGGCTGGCCGCCGGCGGTCTGCAGCGGGGTCCAGATCGGGCCCGGCGCGACGACGTTCACCCGGATGCCCTTCGGGGCCAGCTGCTGGGCCAGGCCCTTGGAGAAGTTGTTGATCGCGGCCTTGGTGGAGGCGTAGTCGACCAGGGTCTCCGACGGCTCGTAGGCCTGGATGGAGGAGGTGTTGATGATGGTCGAGCCCGGCTGCAGGTGCGGCAGCGCGGCCTTGGTCACCCGGAACATCGCGTAGACGTTCGTCTTATAGGTCTCGTCGAACTGCTCGTCGGTCACGTCGGCGAGCGCCTCGACCGACTGCTGCTTGCCGGCGTTGTTGACCAGGATGTCCAGCCCACCGAGCTGCTCGACGGCCTGCGCGACGAGGTCGGCGCAGTAGCCGGCGTCCTTGAGGTCTCCGGGCAGCAGCACCGCGTTCTGGCCGGCCTCGGTGATGAGGCCCTTGATGCGCTGCGCGTCCTCCTCCTCCTCCGGGAGGTAGGAGATCGCGACGTCCGCGCCCTCCCGGGCGAAGGCGATCGCGGTGGCGGCGCCGATGCCGGAGTCACCGCCGGTGACGAGCGCCTTGCGGCCCACCAGCCGTCCGAGACCGCGGTAGCTCGTCTCCCCGAGGTCGGCCTTCTCCTCCAGGTCGGCGTCGAGCCCGGCGCCCTCCTGGTACTGGGCGGTGGGGTCGATCCCGCTGTAGAGCTTGGTCGGGTCGGCGAAGGTGTACTGGTCACGCGACATGCGGTGGGTCTCCTCGAGATGAGGCGCCCCGGGTGCGGGCGCCGACGATGGGTGCGGCAGGCCCACCGACCGACGGGCGGGGACCCCGTGGTCGTGACCTGCAGGGATGAGAGTTCCCGCGCGGGCGGGAGCGAAACCTCAGCGCGGCGGGCGCTGGTTCCACCGGTCGGCCGAGCGGCGGCCGAGGGTGGTGACGACGCGGGCCAGCGCAGCGGGCAGCGGCTTCAGCCGTTCCTCCACCTGGTAGCCCTGGACGGTGTCCGTGCCGCTGGGCGGGGGCCCGCTGGGCAGCAGCCGGGCAGCCAGGCCCAGGAGGGCGGCGGTGGTCGTGGGTGCCAGGCCGTTCACGCGCGAGGCCACCTTGGTCAGCAGGCTCAGCAGCACGTAGGCCCGACCGGCCAGCACACCGTCGACGATCCGGACGGCAGCTCGCTGCGGGTCCATGGCGATGACCGGCAGGGTGGCCGACGGGGCGAACCAGGCGTACTCCGCGCCCTGCTGGCCGGTGAAGGTGGCGCGCAGGTGGGAGCCGGTGCGCATCAGGCCGGGCGCGACGGTGGTCACCTTGACGCCGGTACCGGCGAGCTCGTTGCGCAGGCCGGCGGAGAAGCCGACGGCGCCGAACTTGGCGGTGCTGTAGGGCAGCAGGTGCGGCACGGGCACCAGACCGCCGATGGAGGTGATGACCCCGATCCGGCCGGAGCCGCGGGAACGCATGGGGCCGGCGACCGCGAGAGCCACGTTGATCGGACCCCACAGCATGATGTCGATCGCCTCGGTGAAGTGGTCACGGGTCAAGGAGGCCAACGGACCGACCTGGATGACGCCGGCCACGGCGAAGGCGACCTCGATCGGCCCCTCCGACGCCTCGACGTCGGCGACCAGGGCGTCCACGGCGACCGCGTCAGCGACGTCGCAGACCGCGGTCCGAATGCTCAGGCCCTCGCCGACCAGGTGCGTGCGGGCGGCCTCGAGCTCCTCGGCCGACCGGGCGCAGATGACGAGCCGGTGGCCGCGGTGACCGAGCTCGCGGGCGATGAGCAGGCCGAGCCCGCGGGACGCCCCGGCCACGAGGGCCAGGGGCGCCGCCGCGGGCGTCGACGAGGGTGCGCTCACCGGGGTGGTGCTCAGGACTTCGCCGCGTCCTGGACGTTGCCCTTGGCCTGCTGGGCCTGGCCCTGCACGTCGGAGGCAGCGGAGGTGCCCTCGTCCTGGACCGTGCTCTTGGCCTGCTGGGCCTGGTCCTTGACGTCGGCGGCCGCGGACTGACCCTCCTCCTTGACGGCGCCGACCGCCTCGGTGGCGGTCTCCTTCACCGTCTGAGCAGCCTCCTGCAGCGGCTCGCGGAGGTTGCTCGCGACGTCCTTGGCGGCGTCGGTGATGCCGGCCTTGAGCGGCTCGGCCTTGTCCTTGACCGTGCCCGCGAGCTCGCGCTCCTTGGTGCTGGCCGGGATCAGCGAGCTGATCAGCAGGCCGGCGCCGAAGGCGACCAGACCGGCGGCGAGGGGGTTGCCCTGTGCCTTGCGCCGGGCCAGGGCCGGGGCGTCGCTGACGGTGTCGCCGGCGGAGGACAGAGCGCCACGGGCGGACGCAGCCGCACCCTGGGCGGACCCGGCGGCGCTGCCACCGGCTCCGGAGACGGCGTCGGTGGCGCCGTGCACCTTGTCGGTCACGGCGTCGGTCACGCCGTGCACCTTGTCGGAGACGGTGTCGCGGACGTCGTCAGCGGTCCCCATGATGCGGTCCTTGAGGCCGACGCCCTTGTCCTTGACGTTGTCCTTGACCTGGTCCACCTTCTTGCGCGCGATGTTCTTCGGGTTGGCCTCCTCGGCCAGCGCGTCGACGTCGTTGCTCAGGTTGGCGCGGGTCCGCTCGATGTCGGCGCGGATCTCTTCCGGGGTCTGACTGGTCACAGGTTCTTCTCCTCTTGGCCTTTGAGTGCGTTCGGGATCTTGCCCAGGGAGTCGGTGGTCTCGGGCACGCCGCGGACCTGCTCGAGGGCCTTCTTGCCGACGACGGCGAGGATCGCGGCGATGATCGCCCAGATCACCGCGACGATGAGCGCGGACCAGCCGAAGCCGATCTCGTTCCCGAGGGCCCGCCACAGCGAGATGGACAGGAACATCAGGACGAAGAAGCCGGCCACGGCGGCACCGACCAACAGGCCGATTCCCTTGCCGGCCTTGGACGCGGACTCGGAGACCTCGGCCTTGGCCAGGGCCACCTCCTGCCGCATCAGCGTGCTGATGTCGCGGGTGACGTTGCTGAACCGGTCGCCGAGCGAGAGCTCGTCGTGCTGGCGCTCCGGCTCGATCGAGGACGATCCCGAGGTGTAGGGGGTGGTCATCGGGGCGTGCCACCCTGCCCGGGCTCGACGTAGGTGACGGTGTCGTCGTAGGCGACGGTGTCGTCGTAGGCGCGGGCCGGCTCGTAGCCGGTGGTCGTGCCGACGGCGGCACCGGTCGTCGCGGCGCCCGTCGTGTAGCTGCCGGTCTCGTACCCGCCGGCGGTGTAGCTGCCCGCGTCGTAGCCGGTGGCGGCGGTGGTGCTGCTGTACCCGGCGGACGGCGACGTCGCGCTGTAGCCCGAGCCGATGGCCGGGGTCTGCGCGGCCTCCTTGGCGTCCTTCGCCTCGGCGGCGAGGCTGCGGGTCAGGCGACCCACGACGACGCCAGCGAGCAGGGAAGCACCCAGGAAGACGCCCGGACGGCGGCGCGCGAAGTTGCGCACGTCGGCCAGCAGCTCGCTGGGCTCGGTGTTCTCGATCCGGTGCGCGAGCTCGCCGACGCGGCGGGACCCCTGCTTGGCGAGGTCGGTGAGCGGGCCGGACTTGTCCGTGGACGACGCCATGGAGCCGAGCTCCTCGGCGAAGGAGTGCACGAGCGAGCCGAGGCGCTGCTGCTGGGCGCCCGCCTGGCTGGACAGCTCGGTCCGGCCCTGGTGCAGGAGGTCCTGGAACTGGCCGGTTGCCTCGGCCGTGATGTTCCCGACCTGCTCCTTGGCCACGTCGGCGACCTGCTGGCCGGAGGCGACGGCGGTGTCCTTGACGGCACCGGCCTGCTCCTTGGCCACACCGGCGACCTGCTGACCGCGGTCGACAGCGGCGTCCTTCAAACCGGCGGCCTCGTCCTTGGCGGTGTCCTTGGTGGTGCTCGAGGTGCTGCTGGTGCTCGACTGGCCGGTGCTGGGGGCGTAGATGTCGGTGCCCGCCTCAGTGGAGCCAGCGGGCTCCCACGTGGTCACCGGCTCGTCGAACTGGTTCTGCCCCTGGGAGGGGACATTCGGCGACGAAGTCACGCGATCTCCTATCGACTAGTTCCGCGGCGCCGCGAAGACGCGGCACCATCCGCTATCCAATACCCAACCCTTTACGGCGTAAACAACCCGGGCTCGCACTAGAGCGCCACGACGGCCCCCCGAGGCCGTCGCAGCGAGGCAGGCAGCCGGACGGCTGTGGTCTCAACCGCCCGACCTGGGCACAGGGGTGGCCCGGGCATCGCCCTGTGCTGTGGGGTGTCCATACCCAGGCGTGGTCGGCGCAAACCCGTCGAGCGGCGTCGAGCGGCTCGTCCCGGCTCCGCCGGCGACCCCGGGGTGGTGCACGCCACACGACGCGCTAGGGTCGTCACCAACGGTTGAGCAGTCTGCCGACATTCCTTCCCGGATGCAGGCGGTCAGACATGTCGAGTTCCCTCTCCACCTCCCGTTCCCGAGACGCGCAGGACCCTGGTCACCTCGTCGAGGTCGGCCGGAGCACACCGCGCGTCGACGACCTGGACGACGTCCACGAGCCCACCGAGCGCAACCCGCAGCTGCGGCGCGAGCGCTCGGCCGAGCTGACGGCTCAGCTGCTGGTGGCGGACGAGGCCGAGGCCCGCATCATCCGACGTCGGCTCGTCCTGCTCCACCTCGACGCCGCCGACGGCGTCGCCCGGCACTACGGCGGCCGCGGCCAGGACCACCAGGACCTCGTCCAGGTCGCCCGCGTCGGCCTGGTCGAGGCCAGCGTCCGCTACGACCCGGCCCTCGGGTCCTTCCTCGGCTTCGCGCTGCCCACGATGATGGGCGTCATCCGGCGGCACTTCCGCGACCGCGCCTGGTCGGTGAAGCCGCCGCGCTGCATCCAGGAGAACGCGGCCGTCGTGGCCCGGGCCCGCGAGGACCTGACCCACGAGCTGCTGCGCTGGCCGACCATCCCCGAGCTCGCGGAGCGCCTGGGCCTCAGCGAGGCCGAGATCCGGGCCGCGCGCCAGGTCGACGGGTGCTTCCAGGCGGCCTCGCTGGACGTGCCAGTGGGCCAGCGGGCGGAGTCGCTCGGCGAGAGCCTGTCCGACGTCGAGACCCGCTACGAGCACGTCGAGACCTCGCTCACCCTGCAGCCCGCCTACCAGCAGCTGAGCGAGCGCGACCAGCGGCTGGTGTACCTGCGCTTCTACTCCGAGCTCAGCCAGCGGGAGATCGCGGAGGAGTTCGGCGTCAGCCAGATGCAGATCTCCCGGTGGCTGGTGCGCGTGCTGCGCTCGCTGCGCCAGTACCTCAGCGACGACGAGAGCTTCCCGATCGCCAGCTGATCCGCCGCGAGCCAGCCCCCAGCCCGCGGGAGGCACACTGGCGCCGTGGACGAGCTGCGCACCCTGGGGCACGGGGTCGGTGGGCAGGGCGAGACCGTGCTGCGGGAACGCCGGCGACCGTCCGGGGAGGTCGTGCAGGAACTGGTGGTCAACGGCGTCTTCGCCATGGACAGCACCGAGACCACGAGCGAACGCGAGCTGGCCGGCTTCGCCGCGGGCGCCCGGGGAGCGGTGCTCGTCGGCGGGCTGGGGCTCGGCTACACGGCCGCCGCGGTGCTCGACGGGGAGCCCGGACCGGCCCGCCTCGACGTGGTCGAGCTCGACCCGCACCTGGTCTCGTGGGCCCGACAGGGCGTGACACCCCTGCTCGCCCGGGTCGCGGAGGACCCGCGGACCCGGCTGCACGTCGGCGATGTCGCGGTGACGTTGACCGGCCGCGGTCCCGTCACCGGGCCCTGGGAGGCGATCTTGCTGGACGTCGACAACGGACCGGACTTCCTGATCCACACCGGCAACGCCGGGCTGTACGAGGACGTGACGCTGGCCGCGGCCGCCGGACGCCTGGCGCCCGGCGGTGTGCTGGCGCTGTGGTGCCAGGGGGAGGCGCCCGAGCTGCTCGCCCGGTTGCGCCGTCTCGACGGGTGCGCGCACGAGCACCGCTACGCCGTGCGGCGCGAGGGGCGGAGCTTCTCCTACGTGGTGCTGACCCTGCGCCGACCGGCGTGCTGACCCCGGTCCAGGTGGAGCCGCCGTCGGGGCCTGGGCCAGAATGTGCGCATGGCTGAGGACTTCCGCATCGAGCACGACACCATGGGCGAGGTCAGGGTCCCCGCCCGGGCCCTGTGGAAGGCGCAGACCCAGCGCGCGGTGGAGAACTTCCCGATCTCGGGGGTGCCGATCGATCCCGCGCTGATCGCGGCCCTCGGCCAGATCAAGGGCGCCGCCGCCCTGACGAACGCCCGGCTGGGCGTGATCAGCGAGGAGCGGGCCGCCGCGATCGTCCAGGCCGCGGCCGAGGTCGCCGCCGGCGCGCACGACGCCGAGTTCCCGATCGACGTCTTCCAGACCGGCTCGGGCACCTCCAGCAACATGAACACCAACGAGGTGATCGCCTCGCTCGCCTCCCCCGCCGTGGCCGACGGCGTGCACCCCAACGACCACGTCAACGCCTCCCAGTCCAGCAACGACGTCTTCCCGAGCGCGATCCACATCGCCGCCACCCAGAGCCTCGTGCAGGACCTGGTGCCGGCGCTGCAGCACCTGGAGCGCTCGCTGGAGGCCAAGGCGACCGAGTTCGCCGAGGTGGTCAAGAGCGGCCGCACCCACCTGATGGACGCCACGCCGGTCACCCTCGGCCAGGAGTTCGGCGGCTACGCCGCCCAGGTCCGCTACGGCGTCGAACGCGTCCAGGCCGTGCTGCCCCGCGTCGCCGAGCTGCCGCTGGGCGGGACCGCCGTCGGCACCGGGATCAACACCCCGCCCGGGTTCGCCGCGTCGGTGATCGGGGTCGTCGCCGAGCAGACCGGGCTGCCGCTCACCGAGGCCCGCAACCACTTCGAGGCGCAAGGCGCCCGGGACGCGCTGGTCGAGGCGTCGGGCGCCCTGCGCACCATCGCCGTCGGGCTGAACAAGATCGCCAACGACATCCGCTGGATGGGCTCGGGCCCGCGAGCCGGTCTGGGCGAGATCGCGCTGCCCGACCTGCAGCCCGGGTCCTCGATCATGCCGGGCAAGGTCAACCCGGTGCTGCCGGAGGCGATGACCCAGGTCTGCGCCCAGGTCATCGGCAACGACGCGGCCGTCGCCTTCTCGGGCGCCTCCGGCGCGTTCGAGCTGAACGTCATGCTGCCGGTGATGGCGCGCAACCTGCTGGAGTCGATCCGGCTGCTGGCCAACGTGAGCCGGTTGTTCGCCGACCGGTGCGTCGACGGGATCACCGCCAACGTCGAGCACTGCCGCTTCCTGGCCGAGTCCTCGCCCTCGATCGTCACGCCGCTGAACAAGTACATCGGCTACGAGAACGCCGCCGCGGTGGCCAAGACGGCGCTGAAGGAGAACAAGACCATCCGCGACGTCGTCCTGGAGCGCGGCTACGTGACCGAGGGCCGGCTCACCGAGGAGCAGCTCGACGCCGCCCTCGACGTGCTCTCGATGACCCGCCCGGCGGTCTGAGACCCGCTCCCCCTCCCTCACCCGGACCCGGCCGCGCCCGTCGGCCTCGGCGCGACCCCCGGCCCTGGTGGGTCCCCCACTTCACACCCGCAGGGTGGTCCTCGCACCCCCTGCACGCGGTGTGAGGACCGCCGGCGGGGTGTGAAGTGGGGGACCTGGGTAGGCCCAGGGGTGGGCGCGCAGCAGGACGGCTGGTCGGCGAGTCAGCCCTGCGAGGTCGCGATGTTGGCCATCCAGGCGACGCCGAACCGGTCGGTGAGGTCGCCGTAGGAGTCACCCCACATCTGCTTCTCCAAGGGCGTCGTGACCTCACCACCCTCGGCCAGCGCGGAGAAGTAGCCGGTCAGGTCGTCGGCGTCGTCCCCGCTGAGGCAGATCGTGACGTTCGACCCCTCGGCGACGGTCACGCCCTCGGGCGCGTCGGAGACCATCAGGGTGAACCCCTTCGGCGTGTCCAGCTGCCCGTGCATGACCTGGTCGGCGGTCGGGCCTGCCATCCCGAACTCGCCGTAGGTGGAGATGGCCAGCTCCCCGCCGAAGACGCCCTTGTAGAACTCGAGCGCCTCCCGGGCCCGGCCGCGGAGGATGACGTAGGGGTTGAGCAGGGACGACATGACGAGCTCCTCTCCTGCGCCGGCACCTCGCCGACGCTGCCTCCTCTGACCAGCGCCGGCAGCCGAACTGATCGGGCGAGGTGCGGCGAGCCGATCAGCCCAGCGAGATGGCCGTCCAGGAGACGGCGGGCAGCTCGACGGTGAGCTTCCCGTCCGCCACGGTGACGCTGTCGTTGGGCCGCACCCCGACCCGCTCCTGGTCGTCCAGGGTGTTCTTCGCGTAGATGTCCTCGTCGGCCAGGGTGTGGGTCTCCAGCACCGCGACCGCGCCCAGGTGGCTGACGTCGACGCTCACCGTGGTGGCCGCGTCCAGGCTCCGGTTGACCAGGAAGATCGCGGTCCGGCCGGTCTCCGCGTCGTGGGTGGCCACCGCGTCGACGAGCGGGACCTCGCCGTAGACGGCGGTCTCGTAGGTCTCGGTGGTCAGCTTGACGTCCAGCGCCACCCCGACCGCCAGCCGGGAGGTGATGGCGAACGGGAAGAACGTCGTCTGCCGCCAGGCGTCGCCGCCGGGCTCGGTCATGATCGGCGCGATGACGTTGACCAGCTGGGCCAGCGAGGCCGAGGTGACCCGGTCGGCGTGCTTGAGCAGCGAGATCATCAGGTCGCCGAACACCACCGCGTCCAGCACGGAGTAGATGTCCTCGAGCAGCCGCGGGGCCGTCGGCCACTGCTCGATGTCGGTGATCTGGTCGACCTCGTGGTAGCGGGTGTTGTACCAGACGTTCCACTCGTCGAAGGAGATGTTGATCCGCTTCTGCCGGCCCAGGGTGGCCCGCACGGTGTCGGCGGTGGCCACCACGGACTCGATGAAGTGGTCCATGTTGGTGGCCGAGGCGAGGAAGCTGGCGGCGTCGCCCTGCAGCTCCTCGTAGTAGGCGTGGCAGGAGATGTAGTCGACGTCGTCGTAGGTGTGCATCAGCACCGTGTGCTCCCAGGCGCCGAAGGTCGGCATCTTGGCGCTGGAGCTGCCGCAGGCCACCAGCTCGAGGGAGGGGTCGAGCTGCCGCATGGCCTTGGCGGTCTGCGAGGCCAGCTTGCCGTAGTCCTCCGCGTTGCGGTGGCCGAGCTGCCAGGGTCCGTCCATCTCGTTGCCCAGGCACCACATCGTCACCCGGTAGGGCTCGGCGTGACCGTTGGCCACCCGGGCGTCCGAGAGCGCCGTGCCCGAGCGGATGTTGGTGTACTCGAGCACGTCGACGGCCTCCAGCACGCCGCGGGTGCCCAGGTTCACCGCGTACATCAGCTCGCTGCCGACCTTCTCGATCCAGCCCGCGAACTCGTCCAGCCCGACCTGGTTCGTCTCGGTGGAGTGCCACGCCAGGTCCAGCCGGGCCGGCCGCTGGTCGCGCGGGCCCACCGAGTCCTCCCAGCGGAAACCGGAGACGAAGTTGCCGCCCGGGTAGCGGATGGCCGAGACGCCGAGCTCGCGGACCAGCGCGATCACGTCGGTCCGGAAGCCCTCGGCGTCGGCGGCGGGGTGACCCGGCTCGTAGATGCCGTCGTACACGCAGCGGCCGAGGTGCTCGACGAACGAGCCGAAGACGCGACGCGAGACGGGTCCGACGGTGAAGTGGGGGTCGAGGGTGAGCTCAGCAGAGGGCATGGCCGTCCTTCGGGCAGGTCGCCGGAGCAGCAGCTTGGCTCCTCCAACGTTGTAGGGAAACGTTGTACACGAGCATGCCGGGCGACGAGGCCGGGGTCAACCCCGGCGTCCCGCGACCGGCACCGCACCCGAGGACTCGCGGACGACCACCCGGAACGCGGCGAGGTGCCCCCGCGGCGGCGGTGCCGGGTCAGCGGGGGTGATCCGCTCCCCCAGGTAGCGCAGGGCGACCTCGGCGATCTCCTGCCGGCCGGGGTCGACGGTGGACAGCGTGGGCAGGCTGTAGCGGGTCTCGTCCAGGTCGTCGAAGCCGATCAGCGCCACGTCGTCGGGGATCCGCAACCCGGCCTCCTGCAGCACCCGCATGGCCCCGAGGGCGACGGCGTCGTTGAACGCGACCACCCCGTCGAAGGGCACGCCCCGGGTCAGGAAGGTCCGGACGGCCTCCGCACCGGTGCTGCGGAACCAGCCGTCGACGTCGACCACGAGCTCGGGGTCGAAGGGCACCTCCGCCGCCGCCAGCGCCTGGCGGTAGCCCTCGAGCCGCAGCGCCGCCGAGCCCGGTGCCGGTCCGGGGGTGGTGCCGAGGGCGACGACCCGCCGCCGACCCTGGGCGAGCAGGTGCTCGGTCGCCGCCCGCAGGCCCTCGGTGTTGCGCATGGTGACGTGGTCGGTGGGGCCGTGCAGGATCCGCTCCCCCAGCAGCACCAGCGGTGTCCGCACCGTCGCGAGCAGGTCGTGGTCCTGCTCGCCGAGGGCGAGGGCGCTGAACAGGATGCCGTCGACCATCCGGGCCCGGGAGCCCCGCAGCAGGTCGAGCTCGCGCTCGCGCTCGCCGCCGGACTGGGCGATGATCACCGACAGCCCGTGCGGCTCGGCGGCCCGCATCACCGTGTCGGCCAGCTCGGCGAAGTAGGCGTTCCGGAGGTCGGGGATGACGAGGCTGATCAGCCCGGTCCGGCCCGAGCGCAGCCCGCGGGCGGTCAGGTTCGGCGTGTAGCCCAGGGCCTCGATCGCGTCGAGCACCCGCTGCTTGGTGGCCGGCCGGATGTGCGGGTAGTCGTTGAGCACGTTGGAGACCGTCTTGATCGACACCTCGGCGAGCCGGGCGACGTCGTGGATGGTCGGGGACACGGGGTCAATCTAGAGGGCCCTGGCCCACTCCACGCCGGACCGGGCGCCTCCGTCTGAGGAGGAGCGGCTGAGACACGCTCGTCGTCTCAGCTGCGACGAACGAAGACGGAGGGTCAGACCCCGGTCCGCGTCCGAGCGGGGCGAGGACGGACAACTCAGTACCAGTCGTTGGCGCTCTTGAAGCTCCAGGCTGCGCAGGGGCTGCCGTAGCGGTCGTCCATGTAGCCGACGGCCCAGATGATCTGGGTGGCGGGGTTGGTCCGCCAGTCGCTGCCCGCGCTGGCCATCTTCGACCCGGGCAGGGCCTGCGGGATGCCGTAGGCGCCCGAGCTGGGGTTGGTGGCGTCGACGCGCCACCCGCTCTCGCGGATGATGACGTCGTCGAAGCAGCCGAACTCCTCGGCGCCGTAGCCGAACCTGTTCTGCAGGATCTGCCGGGCCATCTCGCGGGGGTCGGTCGTGCCCGGCTCGTAGCCCTGGGCCCGCACCCGCTCCGACCGCGCCTGCTCCGCGGCCGCGGCGGCCTCCGCCTCGGCCTTCGCCCTGGCGGCGGCCGCCTTCTCGCGGGCCGCCTCCTCCCGGGCTGCCTCGGCCCGGGCCTCCGCCTCCGCGACGGCCTCCGCCCGGGCCTTCTCCTTGCGCGCCTTCGCAGCCGCCGCGGCGGCCTTCTTGTCCGCGATGATCTCGGCCTGCTCGACATCGATCGACCGGCTCTGCGCGGTGAGGGCGGCCTCGCGCTGCAGCGCCTGCTCGACGGCGGTCCGGACCAGCTGGTCGCGGGTGGTGCTGCGGTCCAGCGCGGCCTGCCGGGCGGCCCGCTCGGCCGCGACGGACGCCGAGACCGAGGGGTCACCACCGGCCGGGGCGGACGTGCTCACCGGGGCGGGCACGGCGACCGCAGCGCCGGTCGCCGCGGGGCTGCCGAGCCCGGCGACCGCAGCGCCGGTCGCCGCGGGGCTGCCGAGCCCGGCGACCGCAGCCGTCACCGCCAGGGCGGTGCAGGCCACGCCGACGGCGGCGTGCTGGACGAGGCGACGCACCGGTCAACCATGCCACACCCCCCGTTACCGAGATGGGATCCTCGGCAGCCGCGGGGACGACCGTGCCCCGTCCGTGATCAGACGGTGACGTCCTCCAGCATCTCGGTGACCAGCGCGGCGATCGGCGAGCGCTCCGACCGGTGCAGGGTGACGTGGGCGAACAGCGGGTGGCCCTTGAGCTTCTCCACGACCGCGACCACGCCGTCGTGCCGGCCGACCCGCAGGTTGTCGCGCTGGGCCACGTCGTGGGTGAGCACCACGCGGGAGTCCTGACCGATCCGGCTCAGCACGGTGAGCAGCACGTTGCGCTCCAGCGACTGGGCCTCGTCGACGATCACGAAGGCGTCGTGCAGCGACCGGCCGCGGATGTGGGTCAGCGGCAGCACCTCGAGCAACCCGCGCTCCAGGACCTCCTCGATGACCACCTTCGAGCTGACGGCTCCCAGGGTGTCGAACACCGCCTGGGCCCAGGGCGCCATCTTCTCCCCCTCGCTGCCGGGCAGGTAGCCGAGCTCCTGGCCGCCCACGGCGTAGAGCGGGCGGAACACCACGACCTTGGCGTGCTGCCGCCGCTCCAGCACCGCCTCCAGGCCGGCGCAGAGCGCGAGGGCCGACTTGCCGGTACCCGCCCGGCCCCCCAGGGAGACGATGCCGACGGACGGGTCGAGGAGCAGGTCCAGCGCCACCCGCTGCTCGGCGGAGCGGCCGTGCAGGCCGAAGGCGTCGCGGTCGGCCTTGACCAGCTTGAGCTGCTTGCCGGGCGTCACCCGGGCCAGCGCCGAGCCGGTGCTGCTCAGCAGCACGACCCCGGTGTGGCAGGGCAGGTCCCGGGCCTCCTCCAGGTCCAGCACGCCCTGGTCGTAGAGCTCGGAGACCTGGCGGCCATCGACCTCGACCTCGGTCATCCCCGTCCACTCGGTCGAGACGGCCAGCTCAGCCCGGTACTCCTCCGCGCGCAGCCCGACGGCCGAGGCCTTGACCCGCATCGGCAGGTCCTTGGACACCAGGGTGACGTCGCGCCCTTCCGCGGCGAGGTTGAGCGCCACGGCCAGGATCCGGGAGTCGTCGTCCCCGAGCCGGAAGCCGACGGGCAGCGCCGTCGGGTCGGTGTGGTTGAGCTCGACGTGCAGCGTCCCGCCGACGTCGTTGACCGGCAGCGGGGCGTCCAGCCGGCCCGCGCTCACCCGCAGGTCGTCGAGGTGGCGCAGCGCGGTCCGGGCGAAGTAGCCCAGCTCAGCGTGGTGCCGCTTGGCCTCCAGCTCGGTGATCACCACGATCGGCAGGACCACGTCGTGCTCGGCGAAGCGCCGCAGGGCGTGCGGGTCGCTCAGCAGGACGGAGGTGTCGATGACGTAGGTGCGGCGTGCGGATCCAGACACGGTGTTGCCCTTCTGAGGGCCGCACGCGGGTCCGCGTCCGGCCCCACGGTCACGTGGTGGGCCGGAGTCGTCCCCGGGCCGCTGCCGGCCGGGTCGTGCCCGTCGATCGACGGTGCATGCATCGCCTCCCGCACGGGCCGCTTCCCCACGGCCCGCACTGGCGACGCTACGGCCGCCGGTGTGCGCACCACCCGCGCCACGCCGCTCCGTCGCACGACCGAAACCTCCCCGACGCCGCCCGGTCGACCGCTCGTCGTGCCCCCGATGACTTCGAGCCTCCGGGCAGGTCTGAGCGGCATGGAGCAGACCAGCACGCCCGGCACCCGGTTCGCCGTGGTCGAGGAGGACCCGCAGCCCTACGTCGCCGTCACCGGTGACGTGACGATGGACACCATCCCGGCCATCGCCGACCGCTTCGGCGAGGTCGAGGGGTGGCTGGCCGACCAGGGCGTCGCGCCGGCCGGCCCGCCCTTCTTCCGCTACCGGGTGATCGACATGGACCGGCGGCTGGTCATGGAGGCGGGCTTCCCGACGCCGACCGAGCTGGCCGGCGAGGGCGAGGTCCGTCCCGACGTGCTGCCCGCCGGCCGCTACGTGACCACCAGCTACGTCGGGCACCCGGCCGACCTGGTCGGGGTCACCGCCGATCTGCTGGCCTGGACGGAGGCGCAGGGGCTGGCCTTCGACGTCCAGCCCTCGGGCGAGGGTGAGATCTGGGGTTGCCGGCTGGAGTGGATGGAGACCGACCCGGCGGTCGAGGCGGACATGAGCCGCTGGACGACCCGGCTGGCCTTCCGGCTGGCCGACTGAGCGGTCGACCGCCCCGAGCCGTGGCCTACGGGCCGCCCCGCCAGTGGTCGATCCGGTGGTGGTCGGGCGCGAACCCGTGCTCGATGCCCCACAGCACCGCCTGGGTGCGGCTGCCGGCGTCGATCTTGCGGTAGACCGTGCGGATGTAGGACTTCACGGTGTTGGGACTCAGGTAGGTCAGTCCCGCGACCTCGGCGTTGCTCTTGCCCTGGGTGATGAGGGCGAGGATCTCGGCCTCGCGGTCGGTCAGGCCCTCGGTCCGGCCAGGCCAGTTGAGCCCGGTGACCGTCCGCACCCGCCCCGGCACCTCACTGAACACGTGCTCCCCGGCGTGCACCCGCTCCAGGGCTTCCACCAGCTCGCGGGCCGGCAGCGCCTTGGACAGGTACCCGTGCACGCCCGCCCGCCGCGCGGTCTCGACGAGGTCGGGGTGGAAGTTCCAGGTGTAGACGACGACGTGCTTGGCCCGTGGGTTGTCGACCAGCACCTGGATCTCCTCGTGGTCGGCCTCCGGCTGGGCGAAGGAGTCGTAGAGGACGATGTCGACGGTGTCGCTGAGGCCCAGGTTCGTGTTGAGCTCGGCGATCACCACGCGTCCTCGATACCGGTCCAGGATGCTGGCCACGCCGATCACCACCACGTCGTAGTCATCCACCAGGGCGACGGTGATGGGAGCGGTTGAAGCGGGCACGAGCCGACGATAACCCACCTAGGGGTGTAGTGCACCCTCCCTCCGGGTGGTTGATTGGTCATGCGGGAAGCCACCCGCCGACCCGGTCCACGGGTCGCCTGGCGTACGTCACGCACGTACCCGACAGAAGGGCACATCATGCTGGGACTGATCCTGAGCATCATCGTCGTCGGCCTGATCGCCGGCGCGCTCGCACGCCTGCTGGTGCCTGGCCGGCAGGGCCTCTCCATCCCCATGACGATCCTGCTGGGCATCATCGGCTCGTTCGTCGGCGGTTTCCTCGGCCACCTGATCTTCGGCCGGGACTCCGGCAGCGGCTTTCTGCAGCCGGCCGGGATCATCGGCTCGGTGATCGGCGCCGTGATCGTCCTGCTGATCTGGACCCGGGTGGCCGGGCGGCGCGGCGCCCGCGTCTGAGGACCGGGGTGGGCGGCGCCTCAGCGCCGGCCCACCCCCAGGCGTGGGGGTCACCGAGGCGGGCGGTGACCGCCACGTCCCTCGTCCGGAGGTCGCGCGAGACCTGTCCCGCGGGTCAGCCGAGCCGGTCGACGACGTCGGCCAGGCTCTCGTCGCCGCCGACGTTGCCGGCGAAGACGACGTAGGGGATGCCTCGGGCCGGTCCGTCCACCGGCTCCCAGAGCGAGACGATGCCGGGCAGCATGGGGCCGCGCACCATGGCTCGGGTGATGCCCAGCCCCCGAGCGGCGACGTCGGAAGAGGTGATGCCGCCCTTGGCCACCACGAAGCGCGGCGGCCGGGCTGCGAGCACCTGCTGGACCACGGTGACCAGGGCGGTCGAGACCGCGCGGGCCAGACCCAGCGCCTCCTCGCCGCCACCGCTGGTGGCCAACCGCCGGCTGGTGCTGACCACGACGTGGCCGCCGGCGAGCGCCGTGGCGGCCTCCCGCGCCAGCTCCTCCAGGTACCCGGCCAGCTCGCGACCGTCCGCCGCCGCCCGCTGCACCGTGGCCACGTCGAGCTCCAGCTCGACGGGGTGGCGCCGGGCGACCAGCCGCTCCAGCTGGCGGGTGGTCAGCGCGACGTGGGAGCCGACGACCACCAGCCCGCCGACGGCGTCCTCGGCGGGCCCGCCCGCGCGCACCGCGACCAGCTCGGCCCGCCTCAGCGGCGGTCGGGGCCGCTGACCGACCAGGGCGCGCGGGAACGGCGGGCCGGCCCGGACCACCAGCCGCACCCCCTGCTGCTGCACCTCCAGCACGGCCTCGGCGAGCAGCCGCAGGTCGTTCTCCTCCACGGCGTCGGCGACCAGCACCGCTCCGTCGCGCAGCCCGGTCAGCGCGGCCCGGACGGCCACCGGGTCGGTCCGCAGCGTGCTCAGGTCCACCAGCCGCACCGTCGCGGCCGGGATCCGTCCCCCGGACTTCTCCGCCACCCACTCCCGCAGGTCCGAGGCGGCGTAGCCGAAGGTGGCGTCCCGGGCGAACTCGCTCTCCCCCACCGGCAGGTAGGCGCCGTCGACGCCGGCCCAGTGCACGCCGTCGAGGGTGACCCGGCCGGCGTCCCCGAAGGCGGGCACCAGCAGCACCCCGTCCACGGGAGCGCCGGTGACCGTCCGCGCCTCTGCGGCCAGCACGTCGGTCTCCAGCGGGAAGTGGCCGCGCAGAGTGGAGTCGGAGCGGGAGACCAGGCAGAGCTCGACCCCCCGCTCGGCCGCCACCGCCAGCGCGTTCCGGGCCACCTCCTGGTTCCGGGCGGCGGCCGCCGCGGGCCCCAGGCTGCGGGTGTTGGTCATCACGTAGACGGCCGGCTCGTCCTGCGCGAAGGCCCAGCGCAGCGACGTCGGCGACCAGTCCAGCAGCACGGGCAGGTCGGCGACGGACTGCGTCCCGGTCGGGTCGTCGTCCAGCACGAGCAGCACCCGCCCGGTCGCCCGCACCCGGGCGGCCAGCGCGTCGACGTCGACGGCGGGGCCCGGGGGACGACCGGCCAGCAGCTCGTCGAGGGTGCGGCTCACCGGAGCTCAGTCGAGCAGGGTGGCGAGCACCTCGCGGATGTAGGCCGTGTTCTTGGCGATCACCCCGAGGCTGTCGCTGCCGTAGTGCTCGCACAGGAACGCGCCACGGAAGCCGAGCTCCAGCGCGCGGGCGATCGCGGCGCGGTAGTTGATCAGGCCCATGTCCATCGGCACCGGGAAGGTCATCACGGTGCCGCTGCCCGGGTCCTCGTCGCGCAGGTAGTTCTTGACGTGCCAGTAGTTGGCGTGCGGCAGCACTTTCTCCAGCATCTGCGGGACCGGCTCGATCGGTCGGTGCAGGCGGATGAAGTTGCCGATGTCGGGGTTCAGCCCGCAGGCCGGGTGGTCCACCTCGGCCAGGAAGGCCACGGCCGAGTCGCACGTCCCGACGTAGGTGTCCTCGTACATCTCGAGGGTGATCTGCTGGCCGTTGGCGGCCGCGTGCTCGGCCAGCTCGCGGATGCGGGACGCGGCCAGCGCCCGCACCTCGGGCGACTCGTCGTCCTGCCAGCCCGGCTCCAGCCAGAACCACAGCGCCTGCGCCTGGGCGGGGGTGAAGGGCTGGAAGAACCCGAAGCTCACCATCGGGATGTCCAGCGCCGCCGCCCGGTCCAGCAGCCGGTGGCTGTAGGCCAGGTACTCCTCCCCGCGCTCGGGGTCCATCACGCTGCGCCGGGAGGTGGAGATGGCCGGGATGGTCAGCCCGGCGTCGGCCACCACAGCCCGGAAGTCCTCCAGCCGGGTGTCGTCGAGGTCGCCGATCCGCACCCAGGTGTCGGTGGGGTCGACCTCGGTCATCCCCAGCCGCCGGACCAGCCGGAGCTGACGGGCCCATTCCTCCGGGTCGGCGTCCTGGATCGGACCACCGCGGGAGTCGGTGCTGCCGAAGGCGAGCATGGCCGTCGCGATCGGCCAGGTCTCCGCGGTCCAGCTCGACGGGTCGGGCGGGGTGGTCATAGGGCTCTCCTGGGTCGGGTCGGGCGCGGGCCGGGTCAGCGGGGGGAGGGGCCGAGCTCGCGCAGCAGCTGGCCGAGCCGGGCGTAGGCGCGGTTGCGGTAGGCGACCAGCGGCGCCTGGTCGCCGGCCGGGGTGACGAAGCCGCCGTCCTTCTTGACGCCGTACTTGCCGGCCTCGACCAGCTCGGTGAGCATCGTCGGCGTGGCCAGCCGTTCGCCGTAGTGCTCGGACAGGGTGCGGAAGCCGGCGGCGTACACGTCGAGCCCGGCCATGTCGGCGATGGCGAACGGGCCGAAGAACGGCAGCCGGTAGCCGAAGGTGGTCCGGACGATGGTGTCGACGTCCTCGGCGGTGGCGACGCCCTCCTCGACGAGGTTGACCGCCTCGCGGAGCAGCACGTACTGCAGCCGGTTCAGCACGAAGCCGGCCTGGTCGCTGACCCGCGCGCTCAGCTTGCCGGTCCGGGCGACGACCTCCTCGGCGGCGACGACGGCGGCCTCGTCGGTGTCGGCGTGCGCGATCAGCTCCACCCCCGGGATGAAGGGGGCGGGGTTGGAGAAGTGCACGCCGAGGAACGAGGCCGGCCGGGTGAGGTACGCGGCCAGGCTGCTGATCGGGAGCGTCGAGGTGTTGCTGCCGAGGAAGGTGCCGGGCCGGGCGACGGCCTCGATGTCGCGCAGCACCGGGCCCTTGACCTCGGGCACCTCGAGGACGGCCTCCTCGACGAAGTCCGCGCCCTCGACGGCGTCGGCCAGGCTGCTGGCGGCGCGCAGGTTCGCCTCGACCAGCGCCGCCGAACCCGGGTCGAACAGGCCCTCCCGCTCGAACTCGGCGGCCTCGGCGTACAGCCGGTCGCGGTGCCGCAGGGTGGTCTCGGGGTCGGCGTCGGTGATGGCGACCTGGAAGCCGGCCATGGCCAGCACCTGGGCGATGCCCCCGCCCATGTAGCCCGCTCCCACGACGGCGACGTTCTCGATGCTCACGACGATCTCCTCTGACCGGTCTCCGGTCCGACCGCGGCGCCGGTCCCGGCCGCGCCGGCGAGGTGGTCGGACCCGGCTGCGGTAGGGCCAAGGTAGCGCCCGGCCTCCTCGACCCCGCCGCCCGGTGCGGCGCGGGGCCGTACGGTGGCGGCGTGAGCATGCCCTCCTGGACCGACCGCGCCGCCGAGCTGGACGCGAGCGATCCGCTGCGGACGCACCGGGGACGCTTCCTCACCGGCCCCGACGACGACGTCGTCGCGTACCTGGACGGCAACTCCCTCGGCCGGCCGTTGGCCGCCTCGGCCGTCCGCATCGAGGCGTTCGTCCGGGAGCAGTGGGCGGGCCGGCTGATCCGCGGCTGGGACGAGGGCTGGCTGGACCTGCCGCTGCACGTCGGCGACCGGATCGGCCGGATCTGCCTGGGGGCCGCGGCCGGGCAGACGGTGGTCGGTGACTCCACGACGGTGCTGCTGTACAAGCTGGCCCGGGCCGCCGTCGAGCTGCGCCCCGGCCGCGACGAGGTGGTCCTCGACACCGACAACTTCCCCACCGACCGCTACGTGCTCGAGGGCATCGCCGCGGAACGGGGCCTGACCCTGCGCTGGGTGGAGTCCGACCGCCGGTCCGGCGTGGAGCCGGCCGACCTGGCGCCGGTGCTGTCGGAGCGGACGGCGCTGGTGGTCCTCAGCCACGTCGCCTACCGCTCCGGCCACCTCGCGCCGGCGCAGGCCCTCACCCGGCTGGTCCACGACGCCGGCGCCCTGGTGCTGTGGGACCTGTCGCACTCGGTGGGCTCGGTGCTGCTGGACCTCGACGCCTGGGACGTCGACCTGGCCGTCGGCTGCACCTACAAGTACCTCAACGGCGGGCCCGGCTCGCCCGCCTTCGGCTACGTCGCCGCCCGCCACCTGGCGGACTTCCGGCAGCCGGTGCAGGGCTGGCTGGGCCGGGCCGACCCCTTCGAGATGGCGGCGGGCTACGAGCCGGCCGCCGGCATCCGCCAGGTGCTCAGCGGCACCCCGCCGGTGCTGGGCATGCTGGCCCTGCAGGACATGCTCGACCTGCTCGAGTCGGTCGGGATGCCCGCCGTCCGCGCCAAGTCGGTGCTGCTCAGCGCCTTCGCCGCCGAGGCGGCCGAGGACCTGCTGGGGTCGGCGGGCGTCACCCTGGCCACCCCCGCGGAGCCGGAGCGGCGAGGGGCCCACCTGACCCTGGAGCACCCGGCCTTCCGGGCGCTGACGCCCCGGCTCTGGGCGCAGGGCGTCATCCCGGACTTCCGGGCCCCGCAGGGCCTCCGGCTGGGGCTGAGCCCGCTGAGCACCTCCTTCGGCGAGGTGCTGACCGGGCTCACCGCCGTCGCGGAGCAGCTGGCCGAGCAGGCCTGACCGGTGCCCGACGACGTGGACCGGCCGCTCGCCGAGGTGCTGGACACCGGGGCCGGGCGAGGCTGGTCCCCGGGGCGCCGGCGACTCGTGCTGGTCGTCGTCCTGATCGCCGTGCTGGTCTCGGGGGTGCTGGTGCTGCGCGACCGGGACGTGCCCACGTCGACGCCCGGCCCGTCGCCGACCGCCCCACCCCTCGGCCGGTCCCCCTCCGGCCCGGGTCAGTCCACCCGTGCTCCCGGCTCACCGGAGCCGGTGGTGCTGCGCGAGCGCGGGCCGGTACCGGACGGCCTCGGCGGCGGCACCCTCTTCGCCCGCAGCGCGGACACCGTCTTCCGCGTCGACCTGGGCACCGGCCGGGCCACGGCCACCCCGGCCGCGGTCGGGACCGGGTCACCCGTCAGCTTCGTGCCCGGGGCCACCGGGGTCCTCGTCCGGCCGGTGGCCGACGGTCCCGGGCTGCTGGTGCCCGACGACGGGGCCGCCCGACCGCTGCGCGGGCTGCTCGCCGCCGGCGCCCAGGTGCTGCCCGCCACGCGGGGACGGATCTGGGTCAGCGACCTGCTCGACGGCCGCAGCTCGAGCTTCGCGTTGACCTCCTTCGACGGCACCCCGACGGGCACCTCGGTGCGGGAGAACGGCTACTTCCTGTCCGACGGCACGGGCGGGCTGCTGCTGGTGGACGCCGGCGGCCTGTGGGAACGCGTCGAGGACAGCTGGCGACGGCTGGCCATCGGGACGGCCCTGGGCACCGGGACGCGCCAGCACCTGCTCGCCACCTGCGACGAGATCGACACCTGCGGCTTCGTCGAGCTCGTGCGCTACGACCGGGCCCGACGGACGTCGGAGCCCGTGCTCGCCGACACCGACCTCCAGCTGCCCGGCGGCGGCGTCCTCTCCGCGGACGGGCGCTACCTGGCCTCGCTGGGCTCGGAGAAGCCGGAAGACGGGCCGGCCCGGGCCCTGGTCGTCGACCTGGACACCGCCCGGGTGGTCAAGCAGCTGGTGGTGCGGGCCCCCTCCCTCGACGTGTCCGGGGTCGCGGCCTGGGTGCCCGACGGCGACCGGCTCGTCGGCGTGGACGACGGCCAGCTGTTCGTGCTGGACCCGGCCTCCGGCTCCACGGACAGGCCCGACCTCGGCCTGCCCGCCGGCACGGAACTGCTGCAGGTGGCGCTGCGCCCCGGCCCGGCCTGAGCGCTGGTCCCTCAGCGGCCGAAGCGTCGCTCGCGCTCGCCGTAGGACCGCAGCGCGCGGATGAAGTCGACCTTGCGGAAGTCGGGCCACAGGGCCTCGCAGAAGTAGAACTCGCTGTGCGCGGACTGCCACATCAAGAACCCGGAGAGCCGCTGCTCGCCCGAGGTGCGGATGATCAGGTCGGGGTCGGGCTGTCCCGCGGTGTAGAGGTGCTCCGCGATGTGCTCGATGTCGAGGGTGCGGGCCAGCTCGTCGATGGGCGTCCCGTTGCGGGCGTGCTCGGCCAGCAGCGAGCGGACCGCGTCCCGCAGCTCGTGCCGGCCGCCGTAGGAGACGGCGATGTTGACGACCATCCCGGGCAGGTCCGCGGTGTCCCGCTCGGCCGCGCGGAGCAGCTCGGCGGTGCTGGCGGGCAGCAGGTCCAGGGCCCCGAAGGGGTGCAGCCGCCAGCGCAGCGACTCCGCCAGATCGGTGACCATCCCCTCGATCACCTCGAGCAGCGGGGCCAGCTCTTCGGCGCCGCTGCGGGAGAAGTTGTCGGTGGACAGCACCCACAGGGTGACGACGGGGATGCCGATCTCGTCGCACCAGTCGACGAACTCCTTGAGCTTCTCCGCCCCGGCCCGGTAGCCGGCCACCAGGGGCTGACCCGGGGCGTTGTCCCGGGCCCACCGGCGGTTCCCGTCGGCGAGGACGGCGACGTGGCGGGGCAGCTGGCTGGAGTCGAGCTCGGCGATCAGCCGGTGCTCGTAGGTGGCGTACAGCAGACCGGACGGGTGCAGCCGGTCCACGAACTCGCGCATCCGGTCCAGGCGAGCCACCCGGTCAGCGTAACCGCCGGTCGGGTGCGCCAGAGGCCGCCTCGCACGGGCCGCCCCAGGTGACCTGCGTCGCAACCTACGGTTCCGTAACCTCGGCGTCGTACCGTGGTCCGGTGACGTCTGCTCCCGGTGCCCGCGTGCACCGTCCCGGGGACCCGCCGTCGGCCCCGCCCGAGGACCCGGCCGAGCCCCTCGCCGAGGTGCTGGCCCAGGTCAAGCCCCGGCTCCGCGGCTGGCTGCACGCCGGCACGGCGCCGCTGGCGCTGGTCGCGGGGGTCGTCCTGGTGGTGCTGGCCCCGACGGCGGCCGGTCGGGTCGGGGGTGCGGTGTTCCTGGCCGCATCGGTGCTGCTCTTCGGGACCAGCGGCCTCTACCACCGCCGCACCTGGGGTGCTCGCGGGGAGGCCGTGATGCGCCGGCTGGACCACGCGAACATCTACGTCTTCATCGCCGCCAGCTACACCCCGATGGCGCTGCTGATGCTCGAGGGCGGCTCGCGCGTGCTGCTGCTCGTGCTGATCTGGGGCGCGGCCCTGGGCGGGCTGTTCTTCCGGCTGTTCTGGCTGGACGCCCCGCGCTGGCTCTACACCGCGCTCTACATCGTGATGGGCTGGGCTGCGGTCGGCTGGATGGGGGCCTTCTACGCCTCCGGCGGGTTGGCCGTGCTGCTGCTGATCCTGCTCGGTGGCGTCTTCTACACCAGCGGCGCGGTGGTCTACGCGCGCAAGCGTCCCGACCCCTCCCCTGCCTGGTTCGGGTACCACGAGATCTTCCACACCGGGACCGTGCTCGGGTTCGCCAGCCACTACGTCGCGATCTCGCTGCTCACCCACGCCGCCGGCTGACGCCGCGTCCCGGCTCAGCCCACCAGCTGCGCCACCAGCTCCTCGGTGGTGGTGACGGGGAGCCGGCAGACGAAGTGCCGGCACACGTAGGCGGTGGGCCGGCCGTCGCGGGCCACCCGGTCGGCCAGCAGCGGGAAGCCCGGGTCGTCGCCGACGCCCGCCACCACCACCGACCCGGCCGGGACGTGCCGGTGCGCCGTCCGGACCAGGGCGTCCCGCTCCGGGCCCGGCGGCCCGACCACCGCGACCTGCACCGGCGTCGCCCGCAGCCGGCTGACCGCGTCGGCCAGCAGCCAGCCCGCGAAGCGGGGCGCCTGCCCGACCAGTCCCCCGGCCGAGGCCGCCGCCCGGTCAGCCCGCTCGGCCCAGACGTCCTCCCCGGTCAGCTCGGCGAACAGCCGCAGCGCGTGCACGGCCGAGCTGAGGCCGGACGGCGTCGCGTTGTCGGTCGGGTCCTGCGGGCGGGCGTACAGCCGCTCCGCGTCGACGGCGGTGTCGAAGAAGCCGGCACCCCCGTCGTCGAACAGCTCGAGCAGGTCCTCCAGCAGCTCCCGGGCCCGCGCGACCCAGACCGCGTCGCCGAGAGCGGCGGCCAGCCGGGTGCTGGCCAGGGCCAGCGCGGCGTAGTCCTCGAGGATGCCCGGCGCCGTACCGACGGCGCCGTGCCGCGAGGTGCGTCGGAGCCGGCCGTCGACGCGGTGCAGCCGCCAGACCAGCTCGGCCGCCCCGCGGGCGTGCTCCAGCCACTCCGGGCGGTCGAAGACCGTCGCCGCCTGCACGAGCGCGTCGACCAGCCAGCCGTTCCAGGCGGCCACCACCTTGTCGTCCCGGCCGGGCCGGGGCCGCTGCTCGCGGGCGGCCAGCAGGGCGGGGCGCACCCGCGCCCAGCGCTGCGGGTCGGGGTCGGCGAGCCGCTGCAGGGTGGACGCACCACCCTCGAAGGTGCCCTCGTCGGTGACCGTGAGCGTTCGCGCCGCCCAGGCCCCGTCGTCGTCGCCCAGGACGGCCTGCAGCTCAGCCGGCGTCCAGACGTAGAAGGCGCCCTCGTGCAGCTGCCCGGACGGGTCCGCGGAGTCGGCGTCCAGGCTGGCCGCGAAACCGCCCTCCTCGGTGCGCATCTCGCGCACCAGCCAGCCGACCGTCTCCTGCACGACGCGGGCGTCGAGCTCCGAGCCGGTCCGGCGCCACGCGTGGGTGTGGACGCCGAGCAGCAGGGCGTTGTCGTAGAGCATCTTCTCGAAGTGCGGCACCACCCAGGCGGCGTCGACGCTGTAGCGGGCGAAGCCCCCGCCGAGCTGGTCGTAGATCCCGCCGCGGGCCATCGCGTCCAGGGTCTGGCGGGCCATCACGACCGCGTCCTCGCCACCCTCGCGCAGCAGCGCCTCGAGCACCATGGACGGCGGGAACTTGGGCGCGGCCCCGAAGCCGGCCCGCAGCGGGTCGAAGTCGCGCCGCAGCACGGCCAGCGCGTGGTCGAGGACGTCCGGTCCGACCTCACCGGGCACCGCGGTGACCGCCCGCTCGGCCAGCTGGTCGACGATGCTGCCGGCGCTGGTCAGCACCTCGGCCCGCCGGTCCGCCCAGGCCGCGCCGATCGCCTCCAGCAGCTGGCGGAACGACGGCAACCCGTGCCGCGGGGTGGGCGGGAAGTAGGTGCCGGCGTAGAAGGGCTGGCGGTCGGGAGTGAGGAAGACCGTCATCGGCCAGCCGCCCTGGCCGGTGAGGGCCTGGGTGGCCTGCATGTAGACGGCGTCGACGTCGGGCCGCTCCTCCCGGTCCACCTTGACGGCCACGAACTGCGCGTTCACCAGGGCGGCGACGTCGGCGTCCTCGAACGACTCGTGGGCCATCACGTGGCACCAGTGGCAAGCGGCGTAGCCGATGCTCAGCAGGATCGGCCGATCGCTCAGCTGTGCCTGGGCCAACGCCTCCGGTCCCCACTCGAACCAGTCGACGGGGTTGTCCGCGTGCTGGAGCAGGTAGGGACTGGTGGCGTGCTGCAGACGGTTCGGCATCAGTTCGGGCAACCCGTGAGCGGGGTCAGACCCGGCGCGCCCGCTCGTCGGGGGTGGGCTCGTCGACGTCGGCGACCGTCGCTGTCTCGATGCCCGGGGCGGCGGCGTCAGCCTCCGCGGCGGGCGTGCCGACCGGCGCGGCCGGCTCGGGGAAGTTGTCGTCGACGCGGCGGAACTGGCGGCGCATGCTGCGGAACAGCAGCACCATGACCAGGGCGAGTCCGATGAGGATCAGCAGAGGCGTCCAGCCGGGCTTGACGACGTTGGGGTCCAGCTCGAGCAGGATCATCGGATCGCTCCCCTCGTCGTCGTCACCTCTGCACTGTACCCGCGGGCACGGAGTCAGCCGCGGCCTCGACGGGGACCGCGACGCCGGCGAACAGGTCGTCCTCGGGCAGCTCGGTGGGCACCTCGCTGCGCACCAGCTGCCAGTCCTCGGTCGGCCAGGCCTGCTGGTGCACCTCGAGCGGGACGCTGAACCAGGCCCCCTCGGGGTCGACCTGGGTGGCGTGGGCCAGCAGCGCCCGGTCCCGGGTGGCGAAGTGCTCCGCGCACGGCACCTGGGTGGTCAGCCGGGCCTCGTGGTCGGGGTCGGGCTTCCAGTCCGCCAGCCGCTCCGCGTAGGGCGACTCCAGACCGCGCGCGGTCATGGCGGAGTCCAGCGCCTCGATCCGCTTCCGGTTGAAGGTGAGCTGGTAGTAGAGCTTCTGCACCTGCCAGGCCGGCCCCAGCTCCGGGTGCGCCGACGGGTCCGCCGCCGTCGCGAAGGCGGCCACGCTGATCTGGTGGCACATGATGTGGTCGGGGTGCGGGTAGCCGCCGTTCTCGTCGTACGTCGTCAGCACGTGCGGCCGGAACTCCCGGATCAGCCGGACCAGGGGCAGCGCGGCCTCGTCGACGTCCATCAGCCCGAAGCAGCCGGGCGGCAGCGGCGGCAGCGGGTCACCTTCGGGGAGGCCGGAGTCGACCCAGCCCAGCCAGACCTGCCGGATGCCGAGGATCGACCGGGCCCGGTCCATCTCCTCCCGCCGGATGCTGGCGATGTTGGCCAGCACGTCGGGACGGTCCATGGCGGGGTTGAGGATCGAGCCGCGCTCGCCGCCGGTGCAGGTGGCGACGACGACGTCCACGCCCTCGGCCACGTAGCGAGCTGTCGTCGCTGCACCCTTGCTGGACTCGTCGTCGGGGTGGGCGTGCACGTGCAGCAGGCGCAGACGCTCGCCGGCCGCGTCCACGCGGAGCGCGGGAAGGGTCATGCCCGTCATGCTGTCACGAGCCCGCGACCCGTGGCCGGGGCGTTCCGGGGCCGAGACGCGGACGCCCGGGCGCCTCACGGCGGGCGGGCATGATGGAGCGGTGGACGACGCCGCCGAACGCCTCGCTCGCCGCTACCCGCCGCCGCGGGTGCCGCGGCCGGTGCTGGTCGGCGTGGTCGCCGCCGGGACGGCCCTGGGCCTGGGCTGGCTGATCTGGGCGGCCCTGGCGCACGCCACGCCCGCGGTGACCGCGCAGGTCTCGGCCTTCACCGTCGTCTCCGACACCACCATCTCGGTGACGATGACCGTGCAGCGCGAGGACCCGTCGATCCCGGCGACGTGCCGGGTGATCGCCCAGTCGCCGGACTTCCAGCCGGTCGCGGAGCAGGAGGTCCCGGTCCCCGCGAGCACCGTCGCCCTGGCCAACATCGACCTCGACCTGACCACCCTGCGCCGGGCGACGTCGGCCTCGGTCAGCGGCTGCCAGGTCGGCTGACCGGGCCCGCAGTCCGCCGCGGAGCCTGACGGTGCGGGAGCCCGGTGGGTAGTATCCGGGGATGTCAGAAACCGCGACGCACACGATCTGGTTGACCCAGGAGGCGTACGACAAGCTCCGGGGCGAGCTCGACCACCTGTCCACCGAGGGCCGCGCCGAGGTCTCGCAGAAGATCGCCCGGGCCCGCGAGGAGGGTGACCTGCGCGAGAACGGCGGGTACCACGCCGCCCGGGAGGAGCAGGGCGTCCAGGAGGCCAGGATCCGCCAGCTCACCGACATGCTGCGCCGTGCCCAGGTCGGTGAAGCCGCGGGCAACGCCGACGAGGTGGCCCCCGGTACCCAGGTGACCATCGCCTTCGACGGCGACGAGTCCGACACCGACACCTTCGTCCTCGGCTCCCGCGAGCTGCTCGGCCTCGACGACAGCGTCGACACCAACGTCTACAGCCCGCAGTCCCCGCTCGGCACCGCCATCCTCGGCAAGAAGAAGGGCGAGACCGCCTCCTACGAGGCGCCCAACGGCCGCTCGATCGACGTGACCATCGTCAAGGTCGAGCCCTTCCCCAGCTGACCGCCGACGCGCCCCTGGGCCTGTCGAAGGGCCTTCGACAGGCTCAGGCCGCGCGGTCGACCAGAGTCAGAGCGCGGCCAGCAGGGCCGCGGCCTCGTCGGGGCTGAGGGCGCCGCTGGCCACCTCGGCGAGCACCTGCTCGCGGGTCAGCGCGGTGGGCGCCGTCGCGGCCGGCTCGGCCAGCCCGAGCTTCTCCAGCAGCTGGTTGAAGCGCAGCCGCGCCGTCGGGTAGGAGACGCCGAGGTGCTTCTCCAGGTCCCGCAGGTTGCCCCGGGAGGCCAGGAAGACGGTGAGCATCTCGGTCTCGGACTCGTCCAGCGCGCAGAAGGCGCAGGAGGTGAAGACACCGGCCAGCTCGGTCCCGCAGGAGCCGCAGCCCAGCCGGGTGACGGCCAGCCGGTCCCCGCAGACGGGGCAGGCGCTGGGCGCCCGGTGCTCGTGATCGGCACCACGTCGGGAACGCTCGGTCATGCCTGCGCCCCCTCGGGGACGGGGTCGGAGCCGACGCGCACCTGGGCGTGACCCATCACGACCTCGACGTCGAGCTTGGCGCTGCCGTTGCCCATCACCACCTCGTCGCCGGCGCCGGTGTGACCGCCGCTCCAGCTGATCCTGCCGAGCTGCGACTCCCCCGTCACGGTGACGTTCGAGTCGTCGTGCAGGGTGATGGACAGCGAGCCCGACTCGGCGCGGATCCGGTTGCGGCCGGTCTTGATGGCCCCCTTGATCGTCGCCGAGCCCGCCTGGATGAGCGCGTCGTTGATCTCGGTGACGTCCAGCAGCTTGGCGCCGCCGGCCGTGACCCGGACCTTGCCCAGGTGCGGCACCCGCTCGGTGTTGAGGTTGCCGGCGGTCATCTCCACGTCGACGACGATCGCCGGGTTGACCCGGAGCAGCAGCTCCTTGCCCAGCCCCAGGGCGCGGATGTCCTCCAGGTTGCGGGGCACGCCGCGCAGGATGCTGAACCCGTCGAGGCTCGCTCCCAGCTCGCCGTCGCTGGACACCTCCAGCACCGCGCCGTTGCGCCGCAGCACGTGCGGTCCGTCGGCCGACAGCGTGGCGACGGCGGTCTCGCCGATGATCCGGACCCGGCGCCCGACCGCGCGGACCGAGATGCGCTCCACCCCGCTGGTGTTCACCGGCTTGGGCCCGGACGGCTCCGACTGCGGCTCCGGGGACGGCGGCGGGGTCGCGGCGGCCGGGGGGTCGAACCGCTCGGTCGCGTAGGTGGCGTGCTGGGGGCGGTCGGTGGCCGCCGCCCAGGGCTCGGCGTCGGCCCGGGCGGCGTCGGCGTCGGCGGCGAGCTGCTCGTTCGTGGGCTCGCTCCCGCTCGTCGCGGGCTCGGCAGCCCGGGCGGCTTCGGTCTGCTTCAGGGCGTCGATCCGGCGGGCCGCCTCGGCGGCGTCGATGCGTCCAGCCGCGAGCTCGGTGAGGATCGCGGTCATGCTCGGTTCGGTCATAAGAAGAATGTAAAGCGGACCTTTCGTGATCGGAAGGGTCCGCTTTACATTCTCAGGGTGCGGCCCGGGTGAACCCGCTCAGTCCAACGCCGCCCGGGCGACATCCAGGTGGTGTCGAGCCGCCTGCTCGAGATGCGTCAGGTCGCCGCTGACGCAGACGAAGGTGAAGCCCTCGGCCAGCCGCTGCGCGGCCTGCTCCCCGGACGTGGTGAAGATCCCGGCGGCGATGCCCGCGGCATCGCACGCCTCGCGCACGGCCACCAGGGCGTCCTCCAACTGGTGGTCGAAGGCCGGGTCGTCCGGGGTGGGGGCGCCGAGGGCCAGCCGGAGGTCGTTCGGTCCGACGAAGAGCCCGTCCAACCCGGGGGTGGCGGCGATGTCGGCCACGTGGGCGAGCCCGCCCGGTGTCTCGACCATGGTCAGCACCACGACCGACGCGTTGCTGTCCGCCGGCGCCGGCCCCACCCGCAGACCGGAGCGCATCGGCCCGAACGAGCGGATCCCGTCCGGCGGGTAGCGGGCCGCGCGGACGGCGTCGGCCGCCTCGGCCGCCGAGCTGACGAGCGGGACGACCACCCCGGCCGCCCCGGCGTCCAGCGCGCGGCCGATCAGCGTCGGGTCGTTGGCCGCGACCCGGACGACCCCGACCGCCCCTGGCGCCCCGGCCACACTGCGGGCCGCGTCCACGGCGACCAGCCCGGCGAGCACCGCCCGGTCGTCGAGGAGCCCGTGCTGGGCGTCGAGCACCACGGTGTCGTACCCCGCGGCCGCCAGCCGCTCCGTCGCCGGCGGGGCGTCCAGCATCACCCAGTACCCCAGCAGCGGATCCCGCCCCCGTACCCGGTCCGCGAACCCCGCCGCAGCTCCTGCCCCTGACCCCATCGCCCTGTCCTCCCTCGGTCCTGACCTCGTCGCCGTCACCCTGCCATGCTCGCCCTCCTGGCCCGCGCCGGTGCCTCGTGCGCGCTGGCCAGGGCAGTTGCCCGGTCGTGGCAGGGTGAGGTCGCCTCGACCTGCCGCCGCCTGGCCGCCATGACGCGACCGGACGTCCGTGCGCGACGAGACAGGGCCCCCTCCCGATGGCACAGTGGAGGTGCGGCTCGCCCCGCACCGGTGGTCGCGGTTCGACGCCGACCACCAGGGCCGCCGGCCCGCACGCCGCCGACCGAAGGAACCCCATGCCGACCAGCGCCCGCGCCCTGCTGACCGGGCTCGCCGGAACCGTCCTGCTCGCCACCGTCGTGTCCGGCTGCAGCGGTCTGCCGACCAGCCAGGCCGGCGGCACGTCCTCCTCCGGACCGGTGCCGGCCGCGAGCAGCAGCGCCGCCACCGCCGACGCCGAGGCGACCGCCACGCCGACCACCGCCCCGGTCGAGCTGACCGCGAACGTCGACGACGACGCCCGCAAGGTGGCGGTGGACACCCGGGTCGAGGTCGAGGCCTCGGCCGGCACCGTGGAGGAGGTCACGCTGACCTACCGCGGGGTGGACGCCAAGGGCGCCGCCACCAAGGGCAGGGTCAAGGGCGAGCTGAGCGAGGACGGGTCCCGGTGGAGGGCCGCCGAGCGGCTCGAGCCCTCGGCCACCTACACCCTGGCCATGAGCGGCGCGAACGTGGCGGACCAGACCACGACCCGCAAGACCAGCTTCAGGACCCAGAAGCTCAGCCTCGACGAGCAGACCTTCCCCAGCCTCTACCCGCTGCCCGACAGCAAGGTCGGCGTCGGCATGCCCGTGGTCCTCACCCTCGACGTCCCCGTGACCGACCGCAAGGAGTTCGAGAAAAACCTGCACGTCACCGCCGAGCCGGCGCAGAAGGGCAGCTGGAGCTGGTTGTCCTCCACGCAGGTCCGGTACCGGCCGGCCGAGTACTGGGAGCCAGGCACGAAGGTGACGGTGGACGCCGACCTCAACGGCGTGGACGCGGGCCAGGGGATCTACGGCCAGACGTCGGCCTCCACCTCCTTCACCGTCGGCCGCTCGATGGTCACCAAGGTCGACCTGGCCAAGGACGTCGCCAAGGTCTACCGGGACGGGAAGCTGGCCCGCACGATCCTGGTCTCGGGCGGCAAGCCCGGCTGGGAGACCCGCAGCGGCACCAAGCTGATCATGGCCAAGGAGTTCAACAAGACGATGACCAACGAGATGATCGGGGCCGAGGAGGACTACTCCCTGGTCGCGAGATACGCGTTGCGCATCACCAACTCCGGGGAGTTCCTGCACTCCGCGCCCTGGAACGCCGGCAGCTTCGGCCGCCGCAACGCCAGCCACGGCTGCGTGGGGATGAGCGTGAGCGACTCCCAGTGGCTCTACGAGAACTCGCTGATCGGCGACCCGGTCGTCACCACGGGCACCGACCGCGCGCTCGAGCAGGGCAACGGCTACGCCGACTGGGACATCTCCTACGCCACGTTCGCCAAGGGCTCGGCTCTGTGATCCCGGTGCTGGTCGGCCGCTAGGACGACGGCGGCCGGCCCCCCTCGACGACCGAGGACCCGCCTGGTCGACCGCGCTCGCCCGCACCGTCCGCGGACGGTCCGGCGGTGGGGGTGTCCTCGCCCGGGTCGGGCGAGGCGTCCTCGTCCACGGCGTCGGGCGTGCCGGCCGGGTCGTCCGGCACGGCGGCGCCGACGGCCGGGGCTTCCGCGCCGGGCCGCTCGCGTCGCGGGCCCAGCCGCCGCCGGCCCTCCGTGGTCACCGGGATCGGGTGGCCGTGCAGGTACTGGACGTAGGACTTGACGAAGGCCAGCAGCGGCACCGCCAGCAGCGCCCCGACGATCCCGCCGACGATGATGCCGACGGCGATGGCCAGCAGGACGGCCAGCGGGTGCAGCTTGACGGCCCGGCCCAGCAGGAAGGGCTGCAGGATGTGGCCCTCCAGCTGCATGACGAGGATGATCGCGCCCAGCATGAAGAGGGCCTGCACCCAGCCCAGCGCCACCAGGGCGACCACGACGGCCACGAAACCCGAGACGAACGCGCCGACCAGGGGGACGAAGGCCCCGATGAAGACGAGCGCGGCCAGCGCCGGCGCCACCGGCACCCCGATGATGAGCGCGGCGACCAGCACGCCGACGGCGTCGGACAGCGCCACCAGGATCGTGGCCCGGACGTAGCCCGACAGCGCGCGCCACCCGTTGCTGGCGGCGTGGTCCACGCGGGCCCGCGACTCGCGGGGGAAGAAGCCGAGCAGGAAGGTGAAGATCCCGCGGCCGTCGTAGAGGAAGTAGAAGAGCGAGAACAGGGCGATCGCCAGCCCGGCCAGGAAGTGCCCGACCTGGGTGCCGATCTCGGCCGCGTACGTCGCGATGGTGCTCTGGCTCTCGGCCAGGAAGGTCTGGATCCGGTCACCCCACTGACCGGTGTCGAAGAACCCGGAGCTGAGCGGCAGGTTGCTGTTCTCCAGCGTGGTGAGCAGGTTGTTGAAGCCGGTGACCACGTTGTCGGAGAGCTCGCCGGCCTGGTCGGCGATCTGGGTCCCGATCAGGGTCAGCGCGCCGACGATCAGCGCGATGCCGCCGAGCACCGTCACCGCGGTGGCCGGGCCCCGGTGCATGCCCCAGCTCCGCAGCCGGTTGGACACCGGCGACAGCATCGCCGCCAGCAGGATGGCCACGGCCAGCGGGATGACCACCTCGGAGAGGTAGCCGAGGACGCGGCTCAGGCCGTAGAGCATCAGCGCCACGAGGATCACCCGCCACGCCCACGCGGCTGCCAGCCGCAGCCCGGGCGGGACGGCGCGGTCGATGTCCTCGGTCGGGGAGCTGACCACGAGCTCGGTCGGCGGCACGGCCACCGGGAGCACCTCGCCCGTGCTGCGCTGCGCCTCCTGCTGGCGGGCCAGCGCCTCCCGCCACCCGCCCACGCCCGTCCGGATCCTGCTCGTAAGTCCCACGACCTGCCTCACTGCTCGACGACCCGCCCACGCTAGCCCCCGCGCCCGCCTCCGCTGCCGCTGTCCGGGTCCGACCGTCGGCGGACGGTGCCCCTCGCGGCCAGGCAGACTGTGCCGGTGAGCACGCAGCGAGGCATCCCGGAACGGGTCCGGGAACGGCTCCGCGGCTCCAGCGGCCTGCCCCGTGAGGTGTACGTGCTGGGCCTGATCGCCTTCTGCGTGGCCGTCGGCTTCGGCGTCCTGGTGCCGGTGCTGCCGGTGTTCGCGCGCAGCTTCGGGGTGGACAACTTCGCCGTCGGAGCGGTGGTGTCGGCCTTCGCCGCCCTCCGGCTGGCGATGAGCCCCTTCTGCGGCCGGCTGATCGACCAGTTCGGCGAGCGGCTGGTGATGGCGGTGGGCATCTTCATCGTCGCCGCCTCCAGCGGCGTCGCCGGCATCTCCCAGACCTACGAGCAGCTGCTGGTGCTGCGCGGGATCGGCGGCGTCGGGTCGGCCATGTTCACCGTCTCGGCGACCACCCTGCTGCTCACCTCGGTGGAGGCCGGGCTGCGAGGGCGGGCCGCCGGCTTCTTCCAGGGCGGGTTCCTGCTCGGCGGGATGACCGGCCCGGCGATCGGCGGCGTGCTGTCGGCCATCTCCTTGACCGCGCCGTTCTTCTTCTACGCCGCGACGCTCGCCGTCGCCGGCACCGTCGGTCTCGTCCTGCTGCGGACCCGCGGCGAGCGGGAGGACGCGCCGGACCTGCCCGTCGTCCCGTTCCGGCAGGTCCTGCGCGACAAGCGCTACCAGGCCGCGTGCGTGACCAACCTGGCCCCGGGGCTGGACCTCGTTCGGCGTCCGCAGCACGCTGGTCCCGGTGCTGGTGGTCGAGGTGCTCGACCGGCCGACGTCGTGGACCGGGATCGCCTTCGCCGTGGCCGCCGTGGCGCAGACGGTGGCCCTCGGACCGGCCGGCCGCTTCGTCGACACCGTCGGCCGCCGACCCGCCATGATCGCCGGCGGGCTGCTGGCCGGTGTGGCCATCCTCGCCGTGCCGTTCGCGCCGGGGATCGGGCTGCTCATCGTCGCGCTCAGCGTGTACGGGGTGGCCGCGGCCTTCCTGGGCACCGCCCCCGCGGCCTCGGTCGGCGACGCAGCCGGCGGGCGGGGCGGCACCGCCGTCGCGGTCTTCTCCATGTGTGCCGACATCGGGGCCATCGTCGGGCCGCTGGTGGCCGGGCTGCTGGCCGACCGCTTCTCCTACCCGGTGGCCTTCGCGGTCGGCGCGGCGCTGCTGCTCGTCGGCGCGGCCGCGTCGGCCCGGATGCCGCGCACCGACCCCGCCGCGGAGGACCGTGTTGGCGCCCGGTGAGCCCTCCCCCGCGCTGGGACCCCCGCTGGCGCCGGACTGGGCCGCCGCGCTCGCGCCGGTGACCGACGACCTGGCCGGGGCCGAGCGGTTCCTGGCCGCGGAGGCGGCCGCCGGCCGGAGCTTCCTGCCCGCGCCGGACCGGGTGCTGCGGGCCTTCAGCCGGCCGCTCGCCGACGTGCGCGTCCTCGTCGTCGGCCAGGACCCCTACCCGACGCCCGGCCACCCGGTCGGGTTGTCCTTCGCCGTCGCCCGGGACGTCTCGCCGCTGCCGCGGTCGCTGGTCAACGTCTACCGCGAACTGGCTGAGGACCTCGGGCTCCCGCCGGCCGCGCACGGCGACCTCACCCCCTGGTTCGAGCAGGGCGTGCTGCTGCTCAACCGGGTGCTGACCGTCGAGCCCGGGCGCTCCGGCGCGCACCGCCGGCAGGGCTGGGAGCGGGTGACCGAGCGGGCGGTCGACGCCCTCGTGGAGCGCGGCGGACCGCTGGTGGCCCTGCTCTGGGGCCACGACGCCCAGGCCCTCGCCCCGCGGCTGGGCGACGTCCCGGTGGTGGCCAGCGCGCACCCCTCCCCGCTCTCGGCCCGGAACGGCTTCTTCGGCTCCCGGCCCTTCAGCCGGGTCAACGCCCTGCTGGTCGCCCAGGGCGGGCAACCGGTCGACTGGTCCCTCTGACGCCGTGGTCGTCCTGGGGCCGAGTTGTCAGAACCTGGTTGACCCCTGGGTCAACTCACGTCTGACAAGTCGGTCCAGACTCAGCCGGCGAGGGCCTGCGCGAGGTCGGCGACCAGGTCGTCGGCGTCCTCGATGCCGACGCTGAGCCGGACCAGGTCGGCGGGCACCTCCAGCGGGGTGCCGGCGACGGAGGCGTGGGTCATCCGGCCCGGGTGCTCGATCAGGGACTCCACCCCGCCGAGGGACTCGGCCAGGGTGAAGACCTCGGTGCGGCCGCAGGCGGCCACGGCAGCCTCCTCCCCGTCGGTCACCCGGAAGCTGACCATCCCGCCGAAGCGGCGCATCTGGGCCTGGGCGACGGCGTGGCCCGGGTGGGCGTCCAGGCCGGGGTAGTACACCTGCGACACCCGCGGGTGCTCGGCGAGGAAGGCGGCCACCTGCTCGGCGTTGTCGCAGTGCCGCTCCATCCGGACGGCCAGCGTGCGCAGGCCGCGCAGCACCAGCCAGGCGTCGAAGGGCCCGGCGATGCCGCCGATGGCGTTCTGGAAGTAGCGCAGCCGCTCGGCCAGCTCGGCATCGGAGGTGAGCAGGGCCCCGCCGACCACGTCGGAGTGGCCGCCGCAGTACTTGGTGGTGGAGTGCACGACGACGTCGGCGCCGAGGGTCAGCGGCTGCTGCAGGTACGGCGAGGCGAAGGTGTTGTCCACCACCAGCAGCGCCCCGGCCTCGTGCGCGATGGCGGCGATGGCGGCGATGTCGGCCACCCCGAGCAGCGGGTTGGTCGGCGTCTCCACCCAGACGGCGGTGGTCTTCCCGGGGCGGATGGCCGCCCGGACCGCGTCCAGGTCGGTCAGTGCGGCGGGCGTGTACCCCAGCCCCCAGGGCTCGTGCACCCGGGCGAAGGTGCGGTAGGTGCCGCCGTAGGCGTCGTCGGGGATGACGACGTGGCCGCCGGGCCGGCCGATCGTCCGCAGCAGGGTGTCCTCGGCGGCCAGGCCGCTGGCGAAGGCGAAGCCGTGCTCGGCCTGCTCCAGCGAGGCCAGGCACTGCTCGAGCGCGGTCCGGGTCGGGTTGGCCGAGCGGGAGTACTCGTAGCCGTCCCGCAGACCGCCGACGCCGTCCTGGGCGTAGGTGGACGTCGCCCAGATCGCCGGGGCGACGGCCCCGTTGCCGGGGTCGGGCCGCTGGCCGGCGTGGATGGCACGGGTGGAGAAGCCCTGGTCGCTCATGCCCCGAGCCTAGGCGCCGCCGACCTGTCAGACCCTGCCGGTGCCCAGGCCCCGGTGCGTTCTGACACGTCGGAACAAGGGGCGGCAGGGCCGGCGTTGAACCGGCTGCGGACCGCATCCAGCGGGACCGCGCCAGCAGAGAGGCAGACTGGAACCATGTTGTTCTCCCGGATGAAGACCACGCTCATCGAGCCGGACCAGGCCCTCCGCGGCCGTGACCGCTCGGTCCTGGTCAACCCGACCTTCCACGACGTCTTCGGCATCCCGGTGCAGAAGGAGCCGGAGGGCTCCGAGGTCGCCTACCTCGCCCTCGGCTGCTTCTGGGGTGCGGAGAAGCTCTACTGGAACGTCCCCGGCGTGGTGAACACCGCCGCCGGGTACGCGGGCGGCTACACGCCGAACCCGACCTACGAGGAGGTCTGCAGCACCCGGACCGGCCACACCGAGATCGTCAAGGTCGTCTTCGACCCGACGAAGACCAGCTACGAGCAGCTGCTCAAGGTGTTCTTCGAGAACCACAACCCGACGCAGGGCATGCGTCAGGGCAACGACATCGGCACCCAGTACCGCTCGGCGATCTACACGACCTCCGACGAGCAGCTGGACGTCGCGAAGCGGGTCCGCGACGACTTCCAGGTGGAGTTCACCCGGTCCGGCTTCGGCCAGATCACCACCGAGATCAAGCCCGCGCCGGAGTTCTACTACGCCGAGGACTACCACCAGCAGTACCTCGACAAGAACCCGGGCGGCTACTGCCCGGTGCACGCCACCGGTGTCACCTGCAACTAGGTCGGCAGGCCTGGCGCACGGCCCGGACGGGGAATGATCCCGCCCGGGCCGTGTTGCGTCTGGCATGAACGCCACCCCCGCCCAGTCCGCACTCGTCGTCGGCGCCACCGGCATCGCCGGCGCGGCGATCGTCGACCAGCTGCTGGAGGCCAGCTGGCCGGTGACCGGGCTGGCCCGCCGGCCCGGACCCGAGCGCCCGGGGCTCCGCTGGGTGGCCGCCGACCTCACGTCGGCCGACGCGCTCGCCGCCGCGCTGGCCGAGGAGCGGCCCACCCACGTCTACTTCACCGCCTGGCTCCGGCAGGAGACCGAGACCGAGAACATCGCCGTGAACTCACGTATGGTCCGCGACCTGCTGGCGGCGCTCCGGCCGGCCCCGCTGGCCCACGTCGCGCTGATGACCGGGATGAAGCACTACCTCGGCCCGTTCGAGGCCTACGGCCAGGGCACCATGCCGGACACCCCGTTCCACGAGGACGAGGAGCGGCTGGACGCCCCCAACTTCTACTACGCCCAGGAGGACGAGTTGTTCGCCGCGGCGGGGGCCGCCGGGTTCCGCTGGTCGGTGCACCGCTCGCACACCGTCCTCGGGTACGCCGTCGGCAACGCCAGGAACATGGGGTTGACGCTGGCCGCCCAGGCCGCGATCTGCCGGCACACCGGTCAACCGTTCATCTTCCCGGGCAGCGAGACGCAGTGGAACGGGCTGACCGACGTCACCGACGCGACGGTGCTGGCCGAGCAGATGATCTGGGCCTCCACCACGCCGGCCGGCGCCGACGAGGCCTTCAACACCGTCAACGGCGACGTCTTCCGGTGGCGGTGGATGTGGCCGCGGCTGGCCGCCCACCTCGGCGTCGAGCCCGTCGGCTTCGAGGGCGCCCCCCGCCCGCTGGAGCAGCAGATGGCCGGCGCCACCCCGGTCTGGGCCGAGATCGTGGCCCGGCACGGCCTGGTCGAGCCGGACCTGGCCCGGGTGGCGTCGTGGTGGCACACCGACGCCGACCTGGGCCGCGACGTCGAGGTGGTGACCGACATGAGCAAGAGCCGGCTGGCCGGGTTCACCACGCACCACCGCACGCTGGACTCGTTCCTCGCCCTGTTCGACCGCTACGCCGCCGAGCGGCTGGTGCCGCCCCTGCGCTGACCCGGAGGGCGGAGATGAGACAGCCCTCACGGCGCTCTCACCGGCACCTCCCCCCGACGACGTGGAGTGAGGGCATGCGCACCCCACGAGCCACCCGCGTCCTGCTCGCCGGCACCGCCGCGGCTGCCCTGCTGCTGCCCGCCTGCGGCTCCGACGTCGAGGCCGACCTGCGGGTGGTCGAGGCCGACGACGACGGGGACGACGACGAGGACGCGGTGGACGACGACTTCGACTACCGGCTGCGCTGACCCGCTCCCGGCGGTTGGGGACCGGCTGGTTACATGGGGCCCATGACCACCCTGACGTCCCGGGTCCCCCTCCTCCTCGGCACCGCGGCCACCGCGCTGCTGCTCGCCGCCTGCGGAGCCAACGAGGCCGGCGAGCCGGAAGGCGCAGGCTCGGAGACCCCGCTGGCCCCGGCCATCACCGCGACCCCCACCTCGTCCGCCACCGGGATGGCCTCGGTGTCGCCCAGCCCCTCGGGCAACCCGAGCGCCTCGACGTCGGGCGGCCCCTCCGCCGGTGAGGCGTCCAGCGACACCGACGCCGAGCTCGAGGTCGAGGACCAGCGGGGCGACGGCCGCACCGTCATCGTCGAGGAAGCCGTCACCGCGCCCGGCACGGGCTTCGTCGCCGTGTACAGCGGCGACCAGCTGCTCGGCTCGGTCCCCATCGGGAACCCGCCGCTCACCGTCCAGCTGGACACCCGGGTCCCGGCCACCGGCGAGCTGCAGGCCGTGCTCTTCGGCGACGACGGCGACGGCCAGTTCGACGCCGCCAAGGACCCGCGGCTCGACGAGGAGGACTTCGACTACAGCGTGGAGTGATCCGCGCTCGGCCCACCCCCGCCCGGGCGTTCAGCGCAGGGCGTCGGCGGCGAAGGTGTCGCAGCGGGCCGGGTCGCCCGTCTCGACGCCGCGCTGCAGCCACCGCCGGCGCTCCGTCGGCGACCCGTGGGCCCACGACTCCGCTTGGACCTGGCCCGCAGCCCGGCGCTGGACCCGGTCGGCGCCCACCGCGGCGGCGGTGTCGAGGGCCCGGTCCAGGTCGTCCCGGCTGACCTCGGCGAGGCCGTCGTCCGGGTCGCTCGCCGCGTGGGAGAACCAGACGCCGGCGTAGCAGTCGGCCTGCAGCTCCAGCCGCAGGCCCGGCGACCGCGGCCCGCTGCCCGGTCCGCCGGCCTGCACCCGCTGCAGAGCGCCCGTGAGGTGCTGCACGTGGTGCCCGACCGCGTGGGCGAGCACGTAGGCCTCCGCCGCGTCCCCGCCGCTGGCTCCCAGCTGGTCCAGAAAGCCCAGCTCGAGGTGGACGGTCGTGTCGGCCGGGCAGTAGAACGGCCCGACCTCCGAGCTGGCCGTCCCGCACCCGGTGCTCGCCCGGCCCTCGAAGGTGGCGAGGTGGACCTCGCGGTAGTCCGGCCGGGCGCCGCTCCAGTACTCCCGGAGGGAGCTGGTCAGCGCGACGAAGCGGCAGTCCCGGTCCCGCTGCACGTCCGCGCCCGGGGTGCAGGAGGCGGAGGGGCTGGGTCGGGCGGTCCCCGCACCGGTGGCGCCGCCCCGCAGGACCTGGCCCGGGTCGACGCCGAAGAGCAGGGCGATGACGATCACCACGATCGCCCCGGCCCCACCACCCAGGGCCAGCGCCGGGCTCGGCCGGGCGCCGCGGCCTCCCAGCGGTGACGGGTCGAACCGGGCCTGGTCGTCGTACCTCATCTGCGCCTCCGGCCGGCGGGGTGGACGCCCGGCTGGGGCCGAGCGTAGCGACGGAATAGCGGTCGGACCCGCACCGTTGGACTGACAGGTAGTTGAACGCTAAACTACTGACCTGACCAGAGGAGCGCACCATGCAGTTCGGGATCTTCACCGTCGGCGACGTGACCACCGACCCGACGACCGGCCGATCCCCCACCGAGGCCGAGCGGATCAAGGCGATGGTCACCATCGCGCAGCACGCCGAGGAGGTGGGCCTGGACGTCTTCGCCACCGGTGAGCACCACAACCCCCCGTTCGTGCCGTCCTCCCCCACCACCATGCTCGGCTACGTCGCGGCGAAGACCGAGCGGATCATCCTGTCCACCTCGACGACGCTGATCACCACCAACGACCCGGTCAAGGTCGCCGAGGACTTCGCCATGCTGCAGCACCTGGCCGAGGGCCGCGTCGACCTGATGATGGGCCGTGGCAACACCGGGCCCGTGTACCCCTGGTTCGGCAAGGACATCCGGGACGGCATCGCGCTCGCCGTGGAGAACTACGACCTGGTGCACCGGCTGTGGCGCGAGGACGTGGTCAGCTGGGAGGGCCAGTTCCGCACCCCGCTGCAGGGCTTCACCTCCACCCCGCGCCCGCTCGACGGGCTGCCCCCGTTCGTCTGGCACGGCTCGATCCGCAGCCCTGAGATCGCCGAGCAGGCCGCCTTCTACGGCGACGGGTTCTTCGCCAACCACATCTTCTGGCCGACCTACCACTTCCAGCGGCTCATCAACCTGTACCGGCAGCGCTTCGAGCACTACGGCCACGGCCGGGCCGACCAGGCCGTCGTCGGGCTCGGTGGGCAGGTCTACATGGCTCGGAGCTCCCAGGACGCCGTGCGGGAGTTCCGCCCCTACTTCGACCACGCCCCGGTCTACGGCTACGGCCCGTCGCTGGAGGAGTTCACCAGCCAGACCCCGCTCACCGTGGGCAGTCCGCAGCAGGTCATCGAGAAGACGCTGACCTTCCGCCAGCACTTCGGGCACTACCAGCGCCAGCTGTTCCTGGCCGACCACGCCGGACTGCCGCTGAAGACCGTCCTCGAGCAGCTGGACCTGCTGGGCGAGATCGTCCCGGAGCTGCGCCGCGAGATGGACGCCCTGCGCCCGGCCGACGTCCCGGACGGCCCCACCCACGCCGCGCGGCTCGCCGCGCTGCGGGCCGGGACCCTGCGCGAGGGCGTGCCGACCGACGACGGCTCTGGCGACGACTCCGGCGACACCGAGCTGGTGAGCGTGGGGAACGCGGCGGTGGCCCGATGAGCCGGGTCGTCGTGCTGACCGCCGGTCTCAGCCAGCCCTCCTCGACCCGGCTGCTGGGCGACCGGCTGGCCGCCGCCGTGCAGACCACCGCCGGCGGCCGGGGCGCCGCGGTGGACGTCGAGGTCGTCGAGGTCGTCGAGCTGCGCGAGCACGCCCGCGACCTGACCAACCAGCTGCTCACCGGCGTCGCCACCGGCGCGCTGGCCGAGCTGCAGGAGCGGGTGCAGCGCGCCGACGCCCTGGTCGTGGTGACACCGATCTTCAGCGCGTCCTACAGCGGCCTGTTCAAGATGTTCTTCGACGTGCTGCCCCCGGGCTCCCTGGTCGGCAAGCCGACGTTGATCGCTGCCACGGCCGGGACGGCGCGGCACTCCCTGGCCCTGGAGCACGCCCTGCGGCCGCTGTTCGCCTACCTGCGGGCGGTGGTCGTCCCCACCGCGGTGTTCGCCGCCACGAAGGACTGGGCCGACGGCGGCGCGCTCGACGAGCGGGTGGCCCGGGCGGCCGAAGAGCTGGTGGACCTGCTCCGACCCGCGCCCCGGCCGTCCGCGCCCGCCGCCGCCCCGGTGCCGGACCCGCTGGACGACCCCGACGCGGTGGTGCCCTTCGCCAGGCTGCTGGCCCGCAGTCGGGGCTGAGGGGTCCGCGGTGCGAGAGTGGCGCCATGACTGCTGAGGTGCACGACGAGCCGGACCAGTCGCGGTTCACGGCCCGGGTGGCGGGCCGGCTGGCCGGCGTCGCCGCCTACGAGATGGCCGAGGGGCTGATCACCTTCACCCACACCGTGGTGGAGGACGAGTTCGAGGGCCAGGGCGTCGGCAGCGCGCTGGCCCGCACCGCGCTGGACGCGGCGCGCGCACGCGGGCTGGCCGTCGTCCCCCGCTGCTCGTTCATCGCCGGCTGGATCGACCGGCACCCCGACTACGCCGACCTGGTGCGCCCGGCATGAGCGACCTCGGCCACGAGCTGGCCTTCGGCAGCTTCCTGACCCCGACCGCCGGCGACCCGGAGGCGGTCGTCGGGCTGGCCCAGCTCTCCGAGCAGCTCGGGCTGGACCTGGTCACCTTCCAGGACCACCCCTACCAGCCGGGCTTCCTCGACACCTGGACGCTGATGACCTGGGTCGCGGCGTCGACGGTGCGGATCACGATCGCCCCCGACGTGCTCAACCTGCCGCTGCGACCGCCCGCCGTGGTGGCCCGGGCCGCCGCCAGCCTGGACCTGCTGAGCGGCGGGCGGCTGGAGCTCGGGCTGGGCGCCGGCGCGTTCCCGGAGGCCGTCGAGGCCATGGGCGGTCCCCGCCGCACCGGTGGGGAGTCGGTCGACGCGCTGGCCGAGGCGGTCGAGATCATCCGCGCCCTCTGGGACACCGGTCAGCGCGCCGCGGTGCGGCTGGACGGTGAGCACTACCGCGTGGCGGGGGCCGAGCGCGGCCCCACCCCGGCGCACCCGATCGGCCTCTGGCTGGGGTCCTACCGGCCGCGGATGCTGCGGCTGACCGGCCGCGTCGCCGACGGCTGGCTGCCCTCCAGCGCCTACCTGGCGCCCGAGCAGCTGGGCGAGGCCAGCCGGGTGCTGGACGACGCCGCGCTGGCCGCCGGACGGGAGCCGGGCGACGTCCGCCGGCTCTACAACATCAGCGGACGGTTCGGCCGGGGCGCCGGCTTCCTCGAGGGCGACGCCGCGGCCTGGGCCGAACAGCTGGCCGGACTGGCGCTGGAGCACGGCACCTCGACCTTCGTGCTGGGGTCCGACGACCCCCGCGCCCTCCGCCGGTTCGCCGAGGAGGTGGTCCCGGGCGTCCGCGAGCTCGTCGACGCCGCCCGGGCGGGTGCGGTCGCCGCCTCCGGTCCGGAGCCGGCACCCGACGCCGTCGTCCTCGCCCCGGCTGCGGAGCGGGTGGCGAACCCGGCCTTCACCGTCGTCCCCACCCCGGACCCCGGCCTCCGGCTCGCGGCGGAACCGTCGTGGGACGAGAGCCAGCGGCCCACCGGTCCGGCACCCGAGCCGGACCGGGCCTACAGCCCGCACGCCCTCGCCTCCGGTCAGCACCTGGTGGACATCCACGACCACCTGCGCTCCGAGCTCGAGCAGGTGCGCGGGCTGGTCGAGCAGGTCCTCGACGGCTCCACCGACGCCGCCGCGGCCCGGTCGCGGATCAACGAGATGACGATGCGGCAGAACAGCTGGACGCTGGGCGCCTACTGCGCGGCGTACTGCCGGGTGGTGACGACGCACCACACCATCGAGGACCAGGCCATGTTCCCGCGACTGCGGGCGGGCGACCCCCGGCTGGCCCCCGTCGTCGACCGGCTGGAGTACGAGCACCGGATCATCCACGACGTCCTGGAACGGGTCGACCAGGCCCTGCTGGCCTTCGTCGGACCCGCCGCCGACGCCGACGGCCTGCAGCGGGCGGTCGACGAGCTGACCGACACCCTGCTCTCGCACCTCTCCTACGAGGAGCGGGAGCTGGTCGAGCCGATCGCGCGGCTCGGCGTGCTCGTCTGACCCGCGAGCAGCGTGCCCTGGGCCTCTCGCAAGGGCTTCGACGGGCTCAGGCCGCGGGGCGGGTGTGCCGCAGCCAGAGCAGTCCGAGCACGGGCAGCACCAGGGGCACGAAGGCGTAGCCGATGCCGTAGGCCGACCACACCGTCGCCCGCGGGAAGGCCGCCGGGTCGAGGATGCTCAGCGTCCCGACCACCAGCACGCCGACCAGCTCCAGCACGATGGCCACGGTCGCCACCCGGCGGGAGGTCCGGTCCCCGCGGGCCAGCGTCACCGTGGCCACGATGTAGACCAGGCCGGCCACCGCGGACAGCAGGTAGGCCAGCGGCGCCTCGGAGAACTGGGAGGCCAGCTGCACCGCCGCCCGGGCCGTGGCGGACAGGGCGAACAGGCCGTAGACCGCGACCAGCACCCGGCCGGGGCCGCTGCTGGTCCGCGGGGGCGGCGCGGGCCGGGTGCCGCTCATGCCGGCACCTGGGTCCACAGCTGGACCAGCCGCAGGGTCATCGCGAGCACCGACAGCGCGGCCACGGCCAGGACGACGCCCGACCAGCGGGTGCGCTCGCTGTTGGCCCAGAACCAGGCCAGCGGGATGAGGATGAGGATGGCCAGCAGGTAGCCGACCGTCGTCGCCGTCTCCACCGGTCGGTAGCCGGTGGCCACGCGCACCAGGCCGATCACCGACTGCACCACGGTCACCAGCCAGACCCCGGCGGCGAAGAGCAGCTGCGCCTTGCCCGGGGGCTTGTCCAGCACCGCCGTCAGCAGGCCCCAGACCGCCGCCGCCCCGGCCAGCGCGAGCAGGGCGTAGGCCAGCGCGGGGATCACCGGCGGGCCGGGGTACGACGTCTGCTCACGAGGGGCCACGCTACCCGAGCCCCGATGACCCACCTGGAACACTGGGCAGGCCCTCCCGCGCGTCCGGCCGGGGTGGTCGAGTCGGAGGTGGTGGGTCGTGCGGGTGGTCGGTCTGACCGGGGACGACGGCAGGCCGGGAGGGTCGCCGGTCTTCGCTCAGCCGCTCGCCCACGGCACCGACCCGGCCGTGGTCGCCCACGACGCCGGCTGGACGGTGGTCCGACCGCTGTCGGCGACCCGCGACGACGACGGCGAGATCGTGCTGAGCCTGCGGGTCCGGGCGCTCGACGGCGAACCGCGCCCGCGCGACCCCGGTCGGGGTCGGGACGCCGGCCTGCAGCTCTCGCCGGACGCCGAGCTGGAGGTGCGGCAGCGGGTCGCGGCCTACGCCGTCGTGCTGTCCGAGCGCGGCCTGCTGGCCACCGAGTACTCCGACCGCACGGCGGTGCCGGGTCGCTGGGGGATGCCGGGCGGCGGCATCGACGACGGCGAGCAGCCGGCCGACGCCGTGCTGCGCGAGGTGGCCGAGGAGACCGACCAGACGGTGCTGCTCGACGAGCTGGTCTCGGTCCAGACGTCGCACTGGGTCGGCCGCAGCCCGCGCGGCACGCTGGAGGACTTCCAGGCCGTGCGGCTGGTCTACCGCGCGACCTGCCCGGAGCCCCGCGAGGCGCGGGTGCTGGACGTCGGCGGCACCACCGAGTCGGCCCGCTGGGTGCCGCTGGCGGAGTGGTCGCGGCTGCCCTGGACGCACAACTGGGAGCACCTGCTCGGTGAGCTGCTGCGCTGACCTCGGTTGAGCAGGCTCAGCGCACGTCGCCGAGCAGGTCCTGCCGGGTCAGCACGCCCACGGGGTGGCCGTCGTCGAGGACCAGCAGGGCGTCGTCCTCGACCAGCAGGGCGACGGCACCGGCGACCGCCTCGGTCGCGCCGAGGGTGGGCAGTGGCGGCTCCATCACGGTGGCGACCGGGTCGGCCGGTCCGGCCCGGTGGCCGAACAGCGCCCCCAGCAGACCGCGCTCGCTGACCGAGCCGACGACCTCCGCGGCCATCACCGGCGGCTCGGCCTTGACCACCGGCATCTGCGAGACGCCGTACTCGCGGAGGATGGCGACCGCCTCCGCGATCGTCTCGTTGGGGTGGGTGTGCACCAGGGACGGCAGCTCACCGGACTTCTCCCGCAGCACGTCGCCGACCACCCGGACCGACTCCTCGGGCCGCGGCGCGAAGCCGTAGCGGGCCAGCCAGTCGTCGTTGAAGATCTTGGTCAGGTAGCCACGGCCGGAATCGGGCAGCAGGACCACGATGACGGCGTCCGGGTCGTCGATCTCGGCGGCCAGCCGGACCGCGGCGGCGGTGGCCATCCCGCACGAGCCGCCCACCAGCAGCGCCTCCTCGCGCGCCAGCCGTCGCGTCATGGCGAAGGAGTCGGCGTCGGAGACCTCGATCACCCGGTCGGCGATCGAGGCGTCGTAGGTGCTCGGCCAGAAGTCCTCGCCGACGCCCTCAACCAGGTAGGGCCGGCCCGAGCCGCCGGAGTAGACCGAGCCGCTCGGGTCGGCGCCGATGACCTGGACGCGGCCGTCGGAGACCTCCTTGAGGTACCGGCCGGCGCCGCTGATGGTGCCGCCGGTGCCCATCCCGGTGACGAAGTGGGTGATCCGGCCCTCGGTCTGGGCCCAGATCTCCGGGCCGGTGGTCTCGTAGTGGCTCAGCGGGTTGTTCGGGTTGCTGTACTGGTCCGGCTTCCAGGCGCCCGGGATCTCCCGCACCAGCCGGTCCGAGGTCGAGTAGTAGGAGTCGGGGTGGTCGGGCTCGACCGCCGTCGGGCAGACGACGACGCGGGCCCCGTAGGCGGCCAGCACGTTGCGCTTGTCCTCGCTGACCTTGTCGGGGCAGACGAAGACGCAGGAGTAGCCCCGGCTCTGGGCGGCGATGGCCAGCCCGACCCCGGTGTTGCCGCTGGTCGGCTCGACGATGGTGCCGCCGGGCTGCAGAGAGCCGTCACGCTCGGCCGCCTCGATCATCCGGACCGCGATCCGGTCCTTCACCGAGCCCCCGGGGTTGAGGTACTCCACCTTGGCCAGCACCAGCGGGGCGACGTCGCCGGGGACGCGGGAGAGCTTGACCAGCGGGGTGTTGCCGATCAGCTCGGTCAGGGAGGTCACGTACTGCACAGGGCCGAGCCTAGTGGCGCAGCCGGGACGCACGAGGGCCGCGCCACCCTGGCTGGGTGACGCGGCCCTCGTGGTCGGGTTCTGGGGTCCCGTCGACAGGCTCAGGAACCGGAGGCTGGACTACCGGCGGAGGTAGGACAGCAGGCGCAGCATCTCGATGTAGAGCCAGACCATGGTGACGGTCAGGCCGAACGCCCCGCGCCAGGACTCGCGAGCCGGGGCGCCCATGGCGACACCCTTCTCGATGTAGTCGAAGTCGAGCACCAGGTTGAGCACCGCGAGCACGATCGCGACCGCGGAGATCAGGTAGGCCAGCGGGCTGACCTCACCGGTGAGCCCGCCCCGCAGGCCCGGCTGCCCGGTGACCAGGCTGAAGATGAAGTTGACCAGGGCCATCGCCGCGAAGGCGAGGGTGGAGAGCACGACGATCTTCTGGAACTTCGGCGTGACCCGGATGTTGAAGATCTTGTAGGCCGCGAGGGTGATGCCGGCCGCGAAGAAGGTGCCCAGCACCGCCTGGGCGACGATCCCCGGGAACTGCATCTCGAAGACCTTGCTGATCATCCCGATGAACACGCCCTCGATCGCGGCGTAGGCGAGCACCAGGCCCGGGTTCACCACCCGGCGGAACGAGACCACCATGACGGCGACGAAGCCGACGAGGCCCGAGAGCACCATCGTCGGGAAGTACAGGGCGGCCGGGACCAGCATCCAGGCGAGACCGGCCGCGATGGCCAGCACGCCGAGCGTGACGGCGGTCTTGGTGACCACGTCGTCGAAGGTCATCGGACCCTCGGGCGCCTGCTGCACCGGTGCCGGCTGGCCGTAGGCCTCCGGCGGGTACTGCTGGTACGGCGAACGACCGAACTGGTTCTGGCCGTACTGCGGTGCTGCGGGCGTGAACGCGTCCTGCTTGGAGAGGATCGGGTTCGAACTGCGCAACATGTGATGTCCTCCTGAGCGAGCACCAGGGGCGGCGCTACTGGTCAAGTCTACGAAGGCCCCCCGCAGGGCGCGGACCCGCACGCCATGAATCCGCTAAGAAGGAGCACCGGCCCCTCAGCCGCCCGCGTGCCCCCGATGGGACTCGAACCCACACTGCGGCGGGTTTAAGCCGCCTGCCTCTGCCGTTGGGCTACGGGGGCCCTCCGGGTCAGATCCTAGGGCGGGTTCCCGCCGGCGCGCGGCCCCAGCACCTCGGGGGTGGCCGTCGGGGACGGCGTGCTGCCGGTCAGCCGGGCCCGGGTCTCCACCGGCAGCGCGTCGAGGTCGCCGGTGGCGATCCGGTCCTCGACCACCACCTCGGCGTCGGGGGTGAAGCGCACCGGCTGCACCCCGGTGACCAGCCCGGTGGCGTCGTCGCGGAAGTAGAAGTAGACGTCCGCGTTCTTCAGCGGCGGCGAGAACGGGGTGCTGAACGAGGTGATCGTGGGCTGCCGGACGCCGCCGGCCGTGCCCTGCTGCATGCCGACGGTCCAGGAGCCGTCGGTGTGCGGGACGACGGTCGGGCCCACCTCGGTGTGGAAGTGCCCCCAGGTGATGAGCCGGGCCGCCGGGTCGGTGGCCGTCACCAGCACCACCGAGGCCGCGGGCTGGTGGACCATCACGACGTCGACGGGGCGGGCGGCCGCGGTCTGCAGCATCCGGGCACCGAGCTGCTCCTCGGTCTCGGGCCGGTCCCGCGTCCGGTCCTGGCTGAAGGGCACGTTGTACTCGGGGTCGTCGTCGCCGAGCACCCGCAGCCCGGCCGCCTCGACGGTGCTGCCGTCCAGCACGACCATGCCCTCGGCCCGCTGCTGGGCCTCGGTGGTGTCGGAGTCGTGGTTGCCGCTGGCGACCACGAGCGGGACCTCCGCCCCGGTCCCGATGCCGGCCTCCCGCCGGACGCACGTCTTCTCCACCGCCGTCCCGTTGACGGTGTCGTCGCCCGCGCTCAGCACCACCCGCGGCCGGGTGACCCGCGCCAGCCGGGTGATCAGCTCGGTCATCGCCTGGTTGCAGTGCAGGTCGCTGAAGCCGAGCAGCATCGTCTCCCCCGGCTGCGGCTGGGGCAGCCGCTCCAGCTGCCCGGACAGGTCCACCGCCGCGGTGTCGATGTAGCTCTGGACCGCCGCCTGCTGGCGACCGCTCAGCAGGGTGACGCCCCGGACGCCGCGGTCGATCAGGTCCGCCAGCACCCGGCTGTCCACGGTGACCGACGCGAACTGGCTGCCGGCGGCGATCGTCACCGGGATCCGGGTGCCGACCGGCGTGCTGGGCGCGAGGATCGAGCCGAGGACCAGGACGAGGGCTGCGCCGTAGACGGCGCCGGTCCGACGGCTGGTCACCGTCCGGGCCACCCAGGGGCTGAGCAGCTGGCTGCGGAGCCGCCAGAGGGCGAAGGCCAGCAGCAGCACCGCCTCGGCCTTGGCCCCCTCGAGCAGGGCGTCCACCTGCAGCTCGTCGACGATGGCCTCGACGACGATCTCGGGCTCCTCGAAGAGACTGGTGTAGGCGGCCAGCGTCTGCGCGGAGAACAGCGAGTTCAGGGTGGACGCCGCCGTCCCGACGCTGCCGATCGTGGCCGTGACCCCGACCGGGGCGACCGGGCTGGGCACGAAGGCCTGGCCGATCGGGCCGAGGTCGACGGCGATCTCCCCGGTGAAGCTGGTGGCGAAGGTGACCCGGTGGGGGCCGACGTACTCCTCGATCTCGGCGTGCGCGATCCCCCAGATGGCGGCGAAGGGCAGCGCCAGCAGCGCGGCGAGCAGGGTGGTGCCCAGCGCCCCGAGCACGCCGGACCACAGCGCTCGGCGCGACCGCACGCGGGCGGCGTGGCGCGCGAGCACGGAGACGAGGCTGCGGCGGCGGGCGGTCCCGGTCAGCCCGCGTCGCGTCCGTCCGGCGTCGGGCCGGAACGGGCGCCCCGTCGAACCGGCCCGGGACGACCGGCGCCCGGAGGGTGGGCCGTCCATAGGATGCTGAGACTACCGCCCGCGGGCGCTGCCTGACCGCCGTCAGTGCGGGCCGGTCGGGCCTGCCGCCCGCACCAGGTCGAGCGCGGTGCCGTCGAGGATGTCGGACTCGCTGACCAGCCAGCCGTCGACGCCCAGCCGCTCGGCGATCCGGACCGCGATGAGGGTGCCGGCACCGACCACGTCGGCCCGGCCGGGGTGCATGGAGGGCAGGGCCTTGATCTCCTCGACCGTCGAGGTGACCAGCCGGGCGAACAGGGCGTGCAGCGCCGGCAGGGGGATCACCGAGCCGTGCACCCGCTCCCGGTCGTACCGCTCGAGGCCGAGGTGCACCCCGGCCAGCGTGGTGGCCGTGCCGGCCACCCCGATCCAGGTGCCGACGGCGGCGAAGTCGATGCCGGTGGTGTCCAGCAGCGCGTCGACGTGGGCGGCGGCCGCGGCGACGGCGTCCGGCGCCGGCGGGTGGGCGGAGAGGAAGCGCTCGGTCAGCCGGACCGAGCCGATGTCGAGGGAGACGGCGGAGGCCACCGCCCCGGACGCGCCGCCCACGATCAGCTCGGTGGACCCGCCGCCGATGTCGATCACCAGCACCGGCTCGGCGGGCGGGGCGACCCGGCTGAGCGCGCCGACGAAGGACAGCTCGGCCTCGGTGCCACCGCTGATCACCTCCGGCGTCACCCCCAGCCGGTCGCGGATGCCGGCGAAGAACACCTCGCGGTTGCGCGCGTCGCGGGAGGCGGAGGTGGCCACGAAGCGGATCCGGCTGCTCGGCACGCCCGCGTCGCGGATCAGGGCGGCGTAGGCGTCGGTGGCGGCGAAGGTGCGGGTCAGCGCGTCGGGGTGGAACTCCCCCGTCGCGTCCACGCCCTGGCCCAGCCGGACGATCTCGGTGCGCCGGTCCAGCTCCACCAGCCGGCCGTCCGGACCGGCTTCGGCGATCAGCAGCCGGATGGAGTTCGTCCCGCAGTCGATGGCCGCGACGCGGTTCACCGGTCCTCCTCCGCGTCGGCGGCGTGACCGTCGTCGGGCAGGCAGGGTCGGCGCCAGAACTCCCCGACCGCCGCCAGCGCCTCGTCCCCCAGCGGGTTGACGCCGGGGCCTGCGGCCAGGCTGTGCGCGACGAGCACGTGCAGGCACTTCACCCGGTCCGGCATGCCGCCCGCGCTGACCCCGGCGATCTCGGGCACCTCGCCCAGCTCGGCCCGGTCCCGCAGGTAGGCCTCGTGCGCGGACCGGTAGCGGGCCGCGAGCGCCTCGTCCTGCTGGAGACGGGCCGTCATCGTCGCCATCACGCCCTGGGACTCCAACGTGGAGCAGGCGGCGGTCGCCCGCGGGCAGGTCAGGTAGTAGGTGGTGGGGAACGGGGTGCCGTCCGCGAGCCGGGGCACGGTGGCCACCACCGCGGGCTTGCCGCAGGGGCAGCGGGCGGCGACACCGGCCACCCCGCGCGGCGGCCGCTGCAGCTGGGCGGTCACCGTCGTCTCGTCCTGGACCGTCAGGGGTTCGCGCACGCGCACAGTCTGGCAGGCGCGACCCGGCCGCTAGGGTGCGGCTGGTGATCACGGTCGCCGCGCTGAGCCCGTCCCTCGACCTGACCTACCTGCTCGACTCCTACCAGCTGGGCCGGGTGCACCGCACGCCCGGACCGCTGGCGGTGGCCGGCGGCAAGGCGCTCAACATGGCCCGCGCGGCGCGCGCGGTCGGGGCCGAGGTCGTCGTCGTGGTGCTGCTCGGCGGGCCGACCGGCCAGCGGGTGGCGCGGATCGCCGAGGCCGAAGGGCTCGAGCTGGTCGTCGTCGAGGCCGACGCGGAGACCCGGACCTGCGTCTCGGTGGCCGCCGCGGACAGCGGCGCGCTGACCGAGATCTACGAGGACTCCCCCGCCGTGCCCCCGGCGGTGCTGACCCGGCTGGCGTCGGTGCTGGCGGGCGAGCTCGGCCGTCGGCCCGGCTGGCTGTCGATCTCGGGCCGCGGGCCGGTGGGATCGGCGCACGCGGTGCCCGACCTGGTCCGGCTGGGCGCGACGGCGGGGGTGCAGGTCGCTGTCGACACCCACGGGGAGTCGCTGCCCGGGGCCGTCGCGGCCCAGCCGGCACTGCTCAAGATCAACCGGGCCGAGGCGGCCGAGGTGCTCGCCGTGCCCGAGCAGGGCGACCTGGGCGCGATGGCCGCCGCGCTGCACGACCGCAGCGGGGCCGCCGTGGTGCTGACCGACTCGACCGCCGGCGCCGTGACGGCGGGGTCGGACGGGGTGTGGCGGGTGGGCCCGTCCACCCGGCGCGGCCGCTACGCGGTGGGCAGCGGGGACAGCTTCCTCGGCGGGCTGCTGGCCGGCCTGGACTCGAGCCGTCCGCTGGCCGAGGCCGTCCGGCTGGGGACGGGGTGCGCGGTGGCCAACGCCCTGGTGCCCGGGCAGGGGCACTTCGACGTCGCGGTGGCGCGCTCGGTGGCCGCCGAGACGACGCTCAGCCGGCTCGGCTGAACCCCGCCGACCCCGGCGTCAGCGAGGGCCGGTCTCGGTGGTGATGACCTTCTCCTCGGGCTTGGCCGGCGCCGGCTTGTCCGCCGCCTCCACCGAGCCCCACAGCTTGGCCCACCAGGCGTCCTGCGGCTCGGCCACCCCGGTGCCCTCGGACTCGATCTCGGCCCCGCCGCCCAGCGGGTTCCCGTCGGCGTCGACGACCTGGTAGCCGGTCTCCCCGGGCACCACCCAGCCGAGCCGCTCCCGGGCCTGGGTGCGCACGTGGTCGGCGTCACCCCAGCGAGCCAGCTCGCCCTGCAGCTCGCCGATCTTCTGCTGCCGCTCGCTGATCTCGGCCCGGGTGGCGGCGATGTCGTGGGCCTGGGCGACGTAGATGCGCAGCGACGTCGCGTAGGAGATGGTCAGCACCAGCAGCACCACGACGAGCGCGACGGCCCGGGTGGTCAGGCTGGCGCCGAACCGCGATGCCCGCCGGGCCGGCCCGAGCGGTGTCGCCCCGGAGCCCGAGATGACCGGGTCCGGGGTGGACGGCGACGCGGGCGAGGACGCCGAGCGCGGCGTGGCGGCTGCCCCGGGACGCAGCGGCGGCCGGGCGCGGGTCTTGCCCCGGCCCGGACCGGAGCCCGGGCGCGCCGGCGGACGGGGTCCGCTCGGCACGCTCAGGTCCTCCGGCCGGGACGGTCGAGGACGCGCAGCCGGGTCATGGCTCCCAGCATGCCTGCGCTCAGGCCTGGAACCGCGGGAACGCGCCGAGCCCGGCGTAGCGGGCGGCGTCGTCGAGGTCCTCCTCGATGCGCAGCAGCTGGTTGTACTTGGCCACCCGGTCGGTGCGCGCGGGCGCGCCGGACTTGATCTGGCCGCAGTTCGTGGCCACGGCCAGGTCCGCGATCGTGGTGTCCTCGGTCTCGCCCGAGCGGTGGCTCATCATGCAGCGGAAGCCGGCGCGGTGCGCGAGGTCGACGGCGTCCAGGGTCTCGGTGAGCGAGCCGATCTGGTTGACCTTGACCAGCAGCGCGGAGGCCGCCTTCTCGGTGATGCCGCGCTGCAGACGGGTGACGTTGGTGACGAACAGGTCGTCGCCGACCACCTGCACCTTGTCGCCGATGCGGCCCATCAGCGCGGTCCAGCCGGCCCAGTCGTCCTCGGCCAGCGGGTCCTCGATGGAGACGATGGGGAAGTCGCGGACCCACTGCTCGTAGATCGCGGTCATCTCGTCGGCGGACTTGGTGCCGCCCTCCCAGCTGTAGGCACCGTTCTCGAAGAACTCGCTGGAGGCCACGTCGAGGGCCAGCGCGATGTCGGTGCCCAGCTTGAGACCGGTCGACTCGATCGCGGTGGAGATGAGCTCCAGCGCGGCGACGTTGGCCGGCAGGTTCGGGGCGAAGCCGCCCTCGTCGCCCAGGCCGGTCGACAGGCCCTGCTTCTTCAGCACCGACTTGAGCGCGTGGTAGACGCTGGCGCCCTGCTCGAGGGCGTCGCGGAAGGTCGTCGCACCGATCGGGGCGATCATGAACTCCTGCACGTCGACGTCGGAGTCGGCGTGGGAGCCGCCGTTGACGATGTTCATCATCGGCACCGGCAGGGTGTGGGCGTTCGGGCCGCCGACGTAGCGGTAGAGCGGCAGGTCCGCGGAGTTGGCGGCGGCGTGGGCCACGGCCAGCGAGACGCCGAGGATGGCGTTCGCGCCCAGCTTGGACTTGTTCTCGGTGCCGTCCAGGTCCAGCATCGCCTGGTCGACGAGCCGCTGCTCGCTGGCCTCGTAGCCGACGAGCTCGGGTCCGAGCTGGTCGATGACGCCGAGGACGGCCTTGCTGACGCCCTTGCCGCCGTAGCGGTCGCCGCCGTCCCGCAGCTCCACGGCCTCGAAGGCCCCGGTGGAGGCGCCGGACGGGACCGCCGCCCGCCCCTCGGAACCGTCGTCGAGGATGACCTCGACCTCGACCGTGGGGTTGCCGCGGGAATCCAGGATTTCGCGTGCGCCGACGAACTCGATACTCGCCACGAGTACTGCCTTTCGGGTGGTGCCCCGGCTCTCCAGCGACCCCGGGGCTGAGGAGATCAGTGATCGGGTCTCACCCTAGCGGCGAGGGCCGGACCGGGCCGCGGGGCGCTCCGGAGCCGGACTCAGGAGCGGCGACGACGGTGGCCCAGCCGGTGCGCGACGTTGACGCCGACGATGCCCAGCCAGGCCACGGCCACACCGAGCAGCCCGGGCTCGACGTTGCTGGCGCTGATCGCGGTGATCGGCACCCCGACGCCCAGGGAGATGATGCCCAGCACGAAGCCCTGGCGCTGGGCCGTCCGCTCCAGCTCGACGTCGGCGTCTGCGCTGCTGCCTCGCTGCCGCAACTCGGCCGTCCGGTAGGCGACCAGCTCCTCGACCCGGTCGGCCAGTCCGTTGGCGATGTGCTCGTCGTACTCCGGACCCAGCTCGCGGCGCGCCTCCCAGGCCGCGGTCACGTCGGCCCGGGTGCTCGCCTGCTGGGAGGGCGGCGGTGCGCTCGGACGGCGCGGTGGCTCGGACATGGCAGCAGGCTAGTGCTCGGGTGGTGCCGGGGGAACGGATTCGGCCGCGCGGACCTGCCGCTCGAGTCCGCGGATGGCGTCGCGGACCGCCTGCTCGGGGTCGACGCCGCTGGCGTGGGCCCGGGCGACCAGGGCCAGCACCGTCGCCCCCACCTCCTCGGCGGTGACCGGCTCGTCCGGCAGCTCCAGCGGAACCCGGCGGGAACGGGAGCGGGCGACGACCTTGTGCCCGCGGGCCAGCGCCGACATCTGCTCGGGGATGCCCTGCAGGGCCGACGTCCGACCCTTCTCCACGGCCTTGCGCTGCTCCCAGGTGTGGTGCAGGTCCGCCGGCACCTCGTCGGCCTCGAAGACGTGCGGGTGCCGGCTGACCAGCTTGTCGGCGATGCCCCGGGCGACGTCCTCGAGGTCGAAGGCCGCGGCGATCTCGGCGTGGAAGACGACCTGCAGCAGCAGGTCACCCAGCTCCTCGCGCAGGTGGACGTCGTCGCCGGACTCGATGGCCTCGACGGTCTCCGCCGCCTCCTCCAGCAGGTACTGGACCAGGGTGCGGTGGGTCTGCTCGGCGTCCCAGGGGCAGCGCCGGCGCAGCACCGCCATCACCTCGACCAGCCGCACGGTCTGCGGCAGTCCCGGGCCCGGCCGGGCGACGGGTGCGTCCGTCATCCGCTCAGGGGGCCGGTGCGGGCTCGGCGGGCTCGGACAGCGAGCCGGTCTGCCCCGAGACCACGATCTTCTGCTCCGGGTCCAGCACCCCGTAGCGCGGGTTGAGGGTGACGTCGCGCTGGGCGATGGCGGCCAGGAAGGCGTCGGCACCGAGCCGCTGGGCGACGATCTGGGAGTCGGCCACGTCGTGGACGACCTCGCGGGCCGCCGGTACCGAGGTCAGCGGGGCCAGCTCGCTCTGGGCCAGCACGGCGTCCCGGTCGGCGTCGGTGAGCGTGATGTCCTGCTCGGCGGCGACCTGCGCGGCGATCTCGCCCTGGATCATCGCGTTGACCACGGCCTCGCTGGAGACCGTCTGCCCCTCCTCCAGGGTGCTGCTCAGCCCGTCCACCGCCTGCTCCAGCTGGCGCTGGCTGATCTGGCTGTCACCGACGTAGGCGACCACGGAGGGCGAGGCGTTGCTGCAGCCGGCCAGGGCCACCACGGCCACGGCGGCGGCGGCCGCGCGTCGCAGCCGGGGTGCGGGGAGGAGCTTCATCGACCGTCCTTGAGGGGTGGGGCTGGCGCTGATCCTACGGGTCGGGCTCACCCGAGGAAGACGTCGGAGATCACCTTGCCGCACCAGGCCAGCAGCGCGGTGTCGGTGACCGGGGGGCCGCCGATCGTCGAGCTGACCGGCCGGGGCACCAAGATGATGCTCGCCGTCTCCTTGACCAGCGTCCGCGGGTAGAGCCGCTGCAGGCGCAGCTTCTTGGAGTCCGGCAGGTCGGCGGGGCCGAAGCGGATGTGGTTGCCCTGGCTGACCACCTCGCTGACCCCGGCCGTCCGGGCCAGCAGCCGGAACCGGGCCACCTCCATCAGCGTGAGCACCGGCGCCGGTGGGACGCCGTAGCGGTCGTGCAGCTCGGCCTCGACCGCCTTGAGGTCGGCTTCGGCCCGCACCTCGGCCAGCCGCTTGTACATCTCCAGCCGCAGCCGCTCGGACTCGACGTAGTCGGTCGGCAGGTGGGCGTCGACCGGCAGCTCGATCCGGACCTCGGGCTCCGGCTCGGTGTCCACGCCGCGGTACTCGGCCACCGCCTCGCCGACCAGCCGGATGTAGAGGTCGAAGCCGACGTCGGCGATGTGCCCGGACTGCTCGCCGCCCAGCATGTTGCCGGCACCGCGGATCTCCAGGTCCTTCATGGCGATGGCCATGCCCGCGCCGAGGTCGGTGTGCGCGGCGATGGTCGCCAGCCGGTCGTGGGCGGTCTCGGTCAGCGGCTTGTCCGGCGGGTACATGAAGTAGGCGTAGCCACGCTCGCGGCCCCGGCCCACCCGCCCCCGGATCTGGTGCAGCTGCGAGAGGCCCAGCAGGTCGGAGCGGTCGATCAGCAAGGTGTTGGCCGTGGAGATGTCCAGGCCGGCCTCGACGATCGTGGTGGAGACCAGCACGTCGGCGCGGCGTTCCCAGAAGTCGACCATCACCTGCTCCAGCCGCTGCTCGCTCATCTGGCCGTGCGCGGTGACCACCCGGGCCTCGGGCACCAGCTCGGTCAACCGGCGCGCGACCTTGTCGATGCTCTGCACCCGGTTGTGCACGAAGAACACCTGGCCCTCGCGGCTCAGCTCGCGGCGGATGGCCGCGGTCACCTGGGCCTCGTCGTAGGGACCGGCGAAGGTGAGCACCGGGTGCCGCTCCTCGGGCGGGGTGGCGATCGTGCTCATCTCGCGGATCCCCGTGACGGCCATCTCCAGGGTGCGCGGGATCGGCGTCGCCGACATGGCGAGCACGTCGACGTGGGTGCGCAGCCGCTTGAGCTGCTCCTTGTGCTCGACACCGAAGCGCTGCTCCTCGTCGATGATCACCAGACCGAGGTCCTTGAACTTCACCTCCCCGCCCAGCAGCCGGTGGGTGCCGACCACGACGTCCACCTTGCCGTCGGCGACGCCCGCGATCGTCGAGCGCACCTCCGACTCGGACTGGAAGCGGCTGAGCGGCGCGACGTTCACCGGGAAGCCGGCGTAGCGGTCGGCGAAGGTGGCGTAGTGCTGCTGGACCAGCAGCGTCGTCGGCACCAGGATGGCCACCTGCTTGCCGTCCTGCACCGCCTTGAACGCGGCCCGGACGGCGATCTCGGTCTTGCCGTAGCCGACGTCGCCGCAGATCAGCCGGTCCATCGGCACGATCTGCTCCATGTCGCGCTTGACCTCGTCGATGGCCGCCAGCTGGTCGGGGGTCTCCACGAAGTTGAAGGCGTCCTCCAGCTCGCGCTGCCAGGTGGTGTCGGGAGAGAAGGCGTGCCCCCGGGTGGCCTGCCGGGCCGCGTAGAGCTTGATCAGCTCCGCCGCGATCTCGCGGACCGCCTTGCGCGCGCGCCCCTTGCGCTTGGCCCAGTCGGCCCCGCCCATCTTGTCCAGCGTCGGGTTCTCCCCGCCGACGTAGCGGGTGACCTGGTCCAGCTGGTCCATCGGCACGAACAGCCGGTCGCCCGGCTGGCCCCGTTTGGAGGGCGCGTACTCGATCAGCAGGTACTCCCGCGTCGCGTCCTGCACCGTGCGCTGGACCATCTCGACGTAGCGGCCGACGCCGTGCTGGGCGTGCACGACCGGGTCGCCGGGGGTCAGCTCCAGGGGGTTGATCTGGTTCTTGCGCCGGCCCGGCATCTTGCGGGCGGACTTGTCCGCCGGCCGCTGCCCGGACAGGTCGGAGGTGGTGAACAGGGCGAGCTTCAGGCCGTCGGCGACGAACCCGGCCCGCAGGTCGCCGGTGACGATGGTGACCATCCCCGCAGCCGGGGTCTCGGTGAGGTCGTCGCGCTCGCGGACGGGGATCTCACGCTCGGCGGCCACCTCGGCGTAGCGCTTGCTGGTGCCCTTGCCCTCGGCGACCAGCACCACGCGCCAGCCCTCCTTCGCCCGGCGGGCGATGTCGGCGATGGCCGCCTCGGTGTCGCCGCGGTGGCTCTCGGCCAGGTGGCCGGCGATGGTGCGGGACTCGACCCCGGCCGCACTCACCGAGGTCCGCAGGTCGACGATCTCGCCGTCGTCGGTGCGGACGACCTCGCCGTCCCCTGAGCCTGTCGAAGGGCCGGAGCTGAACGGGGACAGCGTCCACCAGGCCAGCCCCCGGGCCATGGCGACCGAGCGGACGTCGGCCAACGGCCGGTAGGAGGAGGCGCCCAGGTCGACGGGGGCCTTGCCCCCGCCCGCGGCTGCCGCCCAGGAGGCGTGCAGGAACTCCTCGCTGGTCTTGACCAGGTCGACGGCCCGGCCGCGGACCAGCTCGGGGTCGCTGACCAGGACGTAGGTCTCCGGCGGCAGCAGCTCGACCAGCAGCTCCATCCCGTCGACCAGCACCGGCGACAGCGCCTCCATCCCGTCGACGGCGTGGCCCTGGGCGATCCGCTCGAGCATCTCCGACAGCTCGGGGTGCTCGGAGGACAGCGCGGCGGCCCGGGCCCGGACCTCGTCGGTGAGCAGCAGCTCGCGGCAGGGGGAGGCGGTGACCTCGCGCAGCGTCAGCTCGCTGGAGCGCTGGTCGGCGACGGTGAAGTAGCGGATCTCCTCGACGGTGTCGCCGAAGAAGTCGATCCGGACCGGGTGCTCCTCGGTGGGCGGGAAGACGTCGAGGATGCCGCCGCGGACGGCGAACTCCCCGCGCCGCTCGACCAGGTCGACACGGACGTAGGCCGCGCCGACCAGCCGGGCGGTCAGCTCGCCGAGGTCGTGGTCCTCACCGGTGACGATCCGCACCGGCAGCAGGTCGGCCAGGCCCTTGACCTGCGGCTGCAGCACACTGCGGACCGGCGCCACGATGATCTTCGGCGCCGGCAGCTCGGCGTTGCCGGCCAGCCGGCGCAGCACCGCGAGCCGACGGCCGACGGTGTCCGAGCGCGGGCTGAGCCGCTCGTGCGGCAGCGTCTCCCAGGCCGGGTAGTACGCCACCGTGTCCTCGCCCATCAGGGACTGCAGGGCGGCGGTCACGTCCTCGGCCTCGCGGTAGGTGGACGTCACCACGAGCACGGGTCGGTCGGCACCGCCGTGCGCACCGGAGGCCGCTAGCGCGGCCGCGACGAAGGGCCGCATGGAGGGCGGGGAGGTCAGGTCGAGCGCCGGCAGCCGACGCGCACGCGCGTCGTCGATGCTGGCGGAGAGGGTGGGGTCGGTGCAGAAGAGGTCGACGAGTCCCGTCAGCGTCACCGGACGACCTTACAGGCCGGGCGGAACCGGTCCGACCGCTGCGCCGCGGCCGTCCTGCGCCCTGTCTCGACTCCCGCACCCCGTCGGAAGGCCTGCAGCAGCCGGGCCCGCAGATCACCCGGGCGCTCCAGGTCCACCGCTTCTCAGCGGACCACCTGCCAGTCGAGGTCCCGGACCGCGTCCTCCCGCCGCTTCTCCTCGCAGAGGGGCGCCACGTGCACGTGGACGTTGCCGCGGCGCTCGCCCCGGCCGTCGGTACGGGTGATCTGGACGTGGGTGGGCCGGTGGGTCCACACCGGGAGACCGTGCAGCACGGCGGCCGAGACGTGGCTCAGCACGGCGCCGCCGCCCAGCAGCGGCCAGGTCGCCTCGACCACCTGCCGGTGGCGCCCGACGGGGTCCGAGGCTGCGGCCGCGCCTCGGAGGTAGGTCCCCCGGCGCACCCGGCGAGCAGCGGGTCCGGGGAGCAGGGCACGGCTCCACCCGACCACGGTGGCGCGGCCCTGACGAGATCTGCCGGACGATCTGTGGACGACGGCGACGGCCCACGGCGCCCGGCGTCCAGCGCCTCAGGCCAGCTGGAGGGTGACGCTCCCCCAGGGCTCGACGGCGAGGTCGAGGAGCCCCGACACCCCCGTCGGCACCGACCCGGACGGCGCCCCGGACGCCGTCCGGGTGGATCCGCCCACGAGCGGCCGGCTGGTCCGGACGGTGACCCGGCCCTCCGCGGTGGCGTTGACCACGTCGACCTGGCCGGTCGGGTGCTCGTCGAGGTCGATCACGACCAGGGCGTGGCGGACCACGACGCTGCGGTCGAGGTCGCGGCGCACGGCGGCCACCGTGTCGTAGCCGCGCTCGGCGCCGCTGACCGCGAGCTCGCCGTGCAGGGTCACCTCGGCGTGCTCGCCCCAGAGCCCGAGCAGGCCCTCGAGGGCTGCGGACTGGACCTCGTCGAGCGCGGCCAGCCGCATGGAGATCTGCGGGACGGCGAACCAGCCCGCGTAGAGCTGCTGGGCGACGGCGGCCGCGCCGCCGGCCGGACCCCACATCATCGGGTCGGCGTGCACCACCCGTCCCGCGGCGACCAGCCTGGCGTCCACCGTCGAGCGCCGGTTGACCACGCTGTCGGCGGGGCAGTCGCCCGCGCGCAGGATCTGGCCGTAGCGCGCCAGGGCCGGGCTGACGTAGGGCTGGCGGAACTCGAAGGCCACCTCGCCGCGGCCGGCCTCGACGAGACCCGCCCGCAGCTCCTGCAGCAGGTCGGCCATGGCCTGGCCGACGTCACCAGCGGTGGGGTCGAGGTCGCGGTAGACCATCGCCTGGTCCAGGAAGTCGATCTTGAGCAGGTCGACGTCGTGGTCGGTCACCAGCCGCAGGCAGGTCTGCACGACGAAGGCGCGGACCTCCGCGTGCCGGGGGTCGAGGACGTGGCAGCGCAGGCCCTCCTCCACCCGCACCGGGGCGAACGGCGCCAGCCGCGCGAAGACCTCGCTCTGGTCCCCGAGCAGCAGCGGGGCGACCCACAGCGCAACCGCCAGACCCTGCTCGTGCAGCCGGGCGACCGTCGCGGTGAGGTCGGGGAACTTGGCGGGGTCGGGGAGCCAGTCGCCGCAGCCCTGGTAGCCGCGGCCGTGAGCGAAGCGCTGCCAGCCGTCGTCGAGGAACAGCGAGCCGCAGCCCAGCCGGGCGGCCAGCTCCCCCTCTGCCGTGACGACGGCGTCGTCGACGTCCTGGGTGAACGTGTACCAGGTGGAGTAGACGGGCACGGTCGCCGTGGCCGGCGGGACCAGGGGCGGCTCCGCGTGCCGGGCGGACAGCCAGTCGGTCAGCCGGCGCGCGGCGGGGGCCAGGTCCTCCCCGGAGGTGTCGAGGAGCACCCGCAGCGGCGCCGACCGGGGCCGGGTCGGCGACAGCTCGACGACGAAGGACTTGCGCTCCTCCGACACGCCGAGGGTGAGGGACAGCTCGGCGACGTCCTCGTCGGCCGCCCAGCCGAGCAGCACCCGGCCGGCGGCGTCGTGCAGCGCTCCCAGCGGGGCGGACGCCACGAGGCTGGTCACCGTCCGCCCGGACCAGTCGGGCGGCAGCGGCCGGGATCCCGACGCGGTCGGGTGCCAGTAGCCGACGGCGTCGGCCAGGTCCACCTCCAGCCGGAGCCCGGGCAGCCCGTCCGCCGCGGACAGCGCGAGCTCCACCCGTCCGCCGTCCAGGTCCGTCACGGCGGTCGTCGTATCGAGGTCGGGGCGGAGGAGCCGGAGGCCGAGGAGATCAGGAAGAGAGGTCAGGTCCGAGGTCACGGCACCAGCCTCGCCGAGGCCGGTCGGCGGGACGCGGACGGGTCCGCCCGGCGAGCCCGCGCGCGGCAGGGGTCAGGAGTTGAACGCGCTCTGCGTGCGCTCGAGCCCGACCTGGACCAGCGACTCGACGGCGTCGGCGGCCCGGGCCACCTCGACGCCCAGCCCCTCCCGTTCGCGGGCGGAGAAGTTGCTGAGCAGGAAGTCGGCCGGGTCCTGCCGGCCCGGCGGGCGGCCGACCCCGACCCGGACGCGGAAGTAGTCGCCGGTGCCGGTCGAGGCGCGGATGGAGCGCAGCCCGTTGTGCCCGTTGTCGCCGCCACCGAACTTGACCCGGAGCTGGCCGGGGTCGAGGTCCAGCTCGTCGTGCACGACGACGAGCCGGTCAGGGGTGATCTTGTAGTACGCGAGCAGCCGGGACACCGGGCCGCCGGTGTCGTTCATGTAGCTCCGGGACTTCACCAGCCCCAGCCGGGGCGCGTCAGCCCCGGGCGGGCCGAGCCGGCACTCCGCCAGCTCGGCCTTGATGCCCTTGGGCTTGCCGAAGACCCCGCCCGTCCGGCGGGCCAGCTCCTCGGCGACGAGGAAGCCGACGTTGTGCCGGTGACCTGCGTAGGTCGGGCCCGGGTTGCCGAGCCCGACCACCAGCCAGGGCAGCATGCCGCGGGTCTAGACCGCGGTCAGGACTGCTCGGAGTCCGAGGACCCCTCCGACGACTCGCCCTCGGCGGGCTCGTCAGCGGTCTCGGCGTCCTCGTTGACCGTGGGCTCGATGCCCAGCTCGGCCTCGGCCTCGGCGAGCTCGGCCTCCAGGGCCGCCTCGGACTGGGCACCGGTGATGTTGATGACCAGGGCCTCGGGGTCGATGGCCAGGCTCGCACCCTCGGGCAGCGTGATGTCCTTGGCCAGGATCTGGGTGCCCGGCTTGAGGCCCTCGATGGAGACGACGATCTCGGTCGGGATGGCGGTGGCGTCGGCCTCGACCGGGATGCTGTTGTGGTCGATCACGACGAGGGTGTCCGGAGCAGCCTCACCCTCGACGAGGATGGCCACGTCGACGGTGACCAGCTCGCCGCGGCGGACGAGGACCAGGTCGACGTGCTCGATGGTGTGCTTCAGCGGGTCGCGCTGGACCTGCTTCGGCAGCGCGAGCTGGGAGGTGCCCTCGACGTCGATGGCGAGCAGCGCGTTGTTGGTGCGCAGTGCCAGCAGGGTCTCGTGACCCGGCAGCGTGATGTGGATGGGGTCGGTGCCGTGGCCGTAGAGCACGGCGGGCACCTTGTCGGCGCGGCGGATCCGGCGGGCAGCGCCCTTGCCGAACTCGGTGCGGACTTCGGCGGTGAGCTTGACCTCGGGCACGAAACGAACTCCTCAGAAGAACTTGCGGTGGTTGACCTGCGCCTGGCGAGGAGGACGACCGTCCGGGGGGATGGAGCACGCAGCCCGCATCCCTCGTCGATCACGGTACGCGACCCTCGCCGAGGCAACTGGTCCACCTTAGCGGAACGGGTCCGGGGCCGGAAACCCGTGCGAGGCTAGCTCTGGCCGCCGAACAGGCTGGTGACGGAACCGTCCTCGAACACCTCGCGGATGGCCCGGGAGATCAGCGGGGCGATGGACAGCACGGTCAGGCCCGGGAAGCGGCGCTCGTCGGGGATCGGCAGGGTGTTGGTGACCACGACCTCCTCGAAGGCGGTGGCGGTCAGCCGCTCGATCGCCGGACCGGAGAGCACCGCGTGGGTCGCCGCCGCGATGACCGCCTTGGCCCCGCGCGCCTTGAGCGCCTCGGCGGCCTGGCAGATGGTGCCGGCGGTGTCGATCATGTCGTCGACCAGCAGGCAGACCTTGCCCTCCACCTCCCCGACCACCTCGTGCACGGCGACGGTGTTGGCCAGGTTCGGGTCGCGGCGCTTGTGGATGATCGCCAGCGAGCAGCCCAGCTGGTCGGTCCACATGTCCGCCAGCCGCACCCGGCCGGCGTCCGGGGAGACGACGGTCATCTCGGAGGTGTCGTAGCGCGCGGAGATGTGCTCGCTCAGCACCGGCAGCGCCCAGAGGTGGTCGACCGGGCCGTCGAAGAAACCCTGGATCTGCGCGGCGTGCAGGTCGACCGACATCAGCCGGTTCGCGCCCGCGGTCTTGAACAGGTCGGCCATCAGCCGGGCCGAGATCGGCTCGCGGCCGCGGTGCTTCTTGTCCTGGCGGGCGTAGGGGTAGAACGGGGCGACGACGGTGATCCGCTTGGCCGAGGCCCGCTTGAGGGCGTCGACCATGATCAGCTGCTCCATCACCCACTCGTTGATGGGCGCGGCGTGGCTCTGGATGACGTAGGCGTCGCAGCCGCGGACCGACTCCTCGAAGCGGACGTAGATCTCGGAGTTGGCGTAGTTCAGCGCCCGGGTGGGCACCAGCCCGACCTCCAGGTGGCTGGCGATCTCCTCCGCCAGCTCGGGGTAGGCCCGCCCCGAGAAGAGCAGCAGGTGCTTCTCGTTGGGCTTCTTGAAACCGGTCATGCCTGGGCGTTCCCCTCGTCGTCCTGCTGGCCCGGGCGCTGATCGCCGCCCGGGTGGTCGTGCGCCTGCTGCAGCACCTGCTGGCCCACGACGGGCGCCGGCTGCGCCTGCTGGTCCTGCAGCGGTGCGGCGGTCGCGGCCTGGTCCTGCTCGGCCGCCGCGCCGACGGGGTCGGGGCTGCCGGCCGCGGCTTCGGCGGCCCGCGCCGCCTTGGTGCCGGCCCGCTTGCGGACCACCCAGCCGGCGACGTTGCGCTGCCGGCCGCGGCTGACGGCCAGCGCACCGATCTCGACGTCGGTGGTGATCGTCGAGCCCGCGGCGACGTAGGCGCCGTCGGCGACCACCACGGGGGCGGTGAGCACCGAGTTGCTGCCCACGAAGCTGAAGGCGCCCACCGTGGTGGTGGCCTTGTGCTGGCCGTCGTAGTTGGCGAAGATCACGCCGGCGCCGATGTTGGCGCCGTCCCCGATCACCGCGTCGCCCACGTAGGAGAGGTGCGGGACCTTGGCGCCGGCCCCGAGCTGGGCGTTCTTGGTCTCCACGAAGGTGCCGACCTTGGCGCCGGCACCGAGCCGGGTGCCCGGCCGCAGGTAGGCGAAGGGCCCGACCGACACGTGCGGTCCGATCACGGCCAGCGAGGCGACGGTGCGGGTGACGTGCGCGCGCTCCCCCACCTCGACGTCGACCAGGGTGGTGTCGGGACCCACCACCGCGCCGGGGGCCACCGACGTCGCGCCCTCCAGGCTGGTGCCGGGCAGCAGGGTGACGTCGATCCCCAGGTCGACCGACGCGTGCACCCAGGTGCTGGCCGGGTCGACGACGGTGACCCCGGCGCGCATCCAGCGGTCGAGGATGCGGCGGTTCAGCTCGGCGTTGATGCTGGACAGCTGGACGCGGTCGTTGACGCCCTCGGTCAGCCAGGCGTCCTCGGTGAGGTGGGCGCTGACCAGCCCGCCCGCCCGGCGGGCCGAGGCCAGCACGTCGGTGAGGTACAGCTCGCCCTGGGCGTTGTCCGGCCGCAGCTCGGCCAGGCCCTGGGCCAAGGTGGCGGCCTCGAAGACGTAGATGCCGGAGTTGATCTCGCTGATGGTGCGCTGGTCCTCGTCGGCGTCGCGCTGCTCCACCACGGCCTCGACGTGCCCGCTCCCGTCGCGCACCACGCGGCCGTAGCCCGTCGGGTCCGCCACCTGGGCGGTCAGCACGGTCACCGCGGCGCCCTGGGCCCGGTGGTCGGCCAGCAGCCCGGCGAGGGTGTCCCCGTCGAGCAGCGGGACGTCGCCGTAGGTGACGACCACGTCGCCGTGCAGCTCGGGCAGCGCGGCCAGGGCGCACTGCACCGCGTACCCGGTGCCGTACGCCTCGTCGCCCTGCACCACCGTGGTGACGTGCGGCGCGATCTCGGCCAGGTGCGCCTCCACCTGCTCACGCAGGTGGCCGACGACGACGACCACGTGCTGCGGCTGCAGCGTGGTGGCCGCGGTGACGGCGTAGCTGAGCAGGGAATGGCCCGCGACCTCGTGCAGCAGCTTGGACCGCGCCGAGCGCATCCGCTTGCCCTCCCCGGCCGCCAGCACCACCACAGCGGCGACGGGGTGCGGACTGCTCGAGGGGTCGTCGGCCGCCGACGGGGCGGGCTGCAGGGGCGCGTCGGGCTGTCGGGGCATCGAGCTCTCTTCGCTGGGGGTGGACGTCCTGCGGGAGCTCCCCGGGTAGGAGTCGAACCTACGTCGCTGGTCCTGATTCAAAGTCAGGCGGGCCCTGCCGGCAGACCAACCGGGGAACGACCGGTCCGGGGACCGACCGGGGACCACACTATGCGAGCGGTTGCCCTGCCGCACCCTGGACGGCGAGCCCCCGCGCCCGGCGGGACACGCAGGCCGGGGATGACGTTTCGCCCTTGGGACGCCAGCCCGCAGACTGGACGGCATGGCAGCACGGGAACCGGAACGGCGCGAGTCGACGCGCGCCCGGCGTCCCGGCCGCGTCCGGATGTCCGGCGCCGACCGGCGCGAGCAGCTGATCGACGTCTCCCGCTCGCTGTTCGCCCTGCGCGGGTTCGACGGCACGTCGGTGGAGGAGATCGCCGCCACGGCGATGGTCAGCAAGCCCGTCGTCTACGAGCACTTCGGCGGCAAGGAGGGGCTCTACGCCGTCGTGGTCGACCGCGAGGTCCGCACCCTGCTGGACGGGATCCGCAGCTCGCTGACGTCCGGCCACCAGCGCGAGCTGCTGGAGCAGGCGGCGCTGGCCCTGCTGGACTACATCGAGGCCCACACCGACGGCTTCCGCATCCTGGCCCGTGACTCCTCCCTCGGCCACGCCGGTGGCTCGTTCGCCACCATCCTCAACGACGTCGCCACCCAGGTGGAGGGCATCCTCTCCGCGGAGTTCAAGCGCCAGGGGCTGGAGCCCAAGCACGCCCCGATCTACGCCCAGATGCTGGTCGGCATGGTGGCCAGCACCGGCCAGTGGTGGCTGGACGCGCAGCACCCGGGCAAGCGCGAGGTGGCCGCCCACCTGGTCAACCTCTCCTGGAACGGGCTCAGCCACCTCCAGGCCAAGCCTGCGCTGGTCACCGAACCGCGTCGCTGAGCCCGCCCGCCACTTGCCTCCGCAAGGCTGCTCGCCGTATCGTCCTCGTTGTCATCTAAATCGATACAGAAGACGGACGCGCTGTGACCTCGACCCTCTCCCCCGCTCCCGCCACCGGCCGGGGGGCCCCGCTCGACGCGAAGGTGGCCTTGGTCGCCGTGGCCGTGCTGTTCGCGGTCAACGGCATGCTCATCGGCGGGAACGGCGGGGCGCTGCCGTCGCTGCGCGAGAAGCTGCAGATCGACGACAGCCACATCGCGGTGATCCTGTTCTGCGGCGGGGTCGCGGGCATCCTCTCCATGCAGGTGGGCGGTCGGCTGGCCGACGCCGTCGGCGCCCGCGCCGTGGCGCTCTGCGGCCTGCCGGTGCTGATCGCCGCCGCGGTGACCATCGCGCTGGCCCCGAGCTTCGGCTTCGCGGTCCTCGGCCTGGTGCTGCTGGGCCTGGGCAACGGCGCGATGGACGTCGGCATGAACGCCCTCGGCGTCCAGGTGGAGGCGGCCCGCGGGCGACCGGTGATGAGCACGTTCCACGCCTGGTTCTCGATCGGCGGCTTCGTCGGCGCCGGCGCGGTGCTGCTGCTGGCCCAGGTGCTCGGTGTCGAGGGCGGCGACGTCGTCACCCCGCTGATGCTGGGGCTGGCCGTCATCGCGGTCGTCGTGCTGGTGGTGCTGCTGCGGATCACCCCGCAGAGCGCGGTCGTCCCGCACACCGTCGACGGGGTCCGGGCGAAGATCCCCCGGGCCGCCTGGGTGCTGGGCCTGATGGCGCTGGCCTTCGGCCTGTCCGAGGGCACCGCCGTCGACTGGTCGGCCATCCACGTCACCGACGTCGCCCGGGTGGACCCGACGACGGGGGCGATCGGCCTGATCGCGGTCAACGCGTTCATGGTGGTCATCCGGCTGCTGGGCGACCGGCTGGTCAGCCGCTTCGGCCGGCGTGCCGTGGTCCGCTCCGGTGGCGCCTGCGCGGCCCTCGGTTACCTCGCGGTGACGCTCGTGGACACCCTGCCGCTGCTCGTGGCGGGCTGGGCCCTGGTGGGCTTCGGCGTCGGGATGATCGCCCCGCAGGTCTACGCCGTGGCCGGCCACCTCGGTGGCGGCCGGGTGCTGGCCGTCGTCGTCACCTTCGGCTACGCCTCCTTCCTGATGGGTCCGGCCGTCATCGGCTTCCTCGTCCGGCACCTGGGCATCCAGCAGACGATGGCCGTGCCCGCCCTGCTCTGCGCCGGCATCATCACGCTGGCCGCGACCATGCCGCGCTCCGACGCCGATCTGACCGCGGCCCGCGGCCGCGGCTGAGCCCGGCGTCGGGCCGCCGGCCGGCCGGTCGCGCGCCCGTAGGATGCGGGCCATGGCCGCCGACCGGGAACCCCGCGACGAGGTCGACCTCGTCGTCGAAGCCTGGTCGCGGGAGCGCCCCGACCTCGACGTCACCCCGATGCGGGTGCTGTCCCGGGTCACCCGGCTGGCCCGGCACCTGGACCGGCAGCGGGCCGCCTCCTTCAGCGCGCACGGCCTGGAGACCTGGGAGTTCGACGTGCTGGCCGCGCTGCGCCGGGCCGGGCCGCCCAACCAGCTCTCCCCCGGCCAGCTGCTGCGGGAGACGATGGTCACCTCCGGCACCATGACCAACCGGGTGGACCGGCTGGCCGCCCGGGGCCTGGTCCGCCGGGACCTGCACCCGGGCGACAAGCGCGGCGTGCTCGTCGGGCTGACCGAGGCCGGCCGGTCCGCCGTCGACGCCGCTCTGGCCGACCTGCTGCAGGCCGACCAGCAGCTGCTGGCCGGCCTCGACGCCGGGGACCAGCACCAGCTGGCCCAGACCCTGCGCCGGCTGCTCGTGGTCTACCGCGAGGAACCGACCGCCGCGCCCTGAGGGCTCGCGCGGGGCTCGGCGAGCACGCGATGCTCGCTGCTCGACCCTCAGGAACTCAGTCAGATGACTCTTCCGGCTCCCTCAGCTGCGGGGGGCCGCGGGTCGACTGGCGTGAGCTCCTGAGGGCCGGCGCCGGCCGCCCTGCCAGAGCCGGCGGGTCGCCGCCACCTGCTCCGCGCGGGTCATCGCGTCGACGTCGAGGACGGCGTCGCCGGTGAGGACGAGAGGTGGCACCACCGGGTCCTCTCCGGCCGTTCGGGGTGCAGGCTGCCAGGATCGCAGCATGCCCGACGACGACTGCCTCATCTGCCACAAGCACCGGGGCGAGGGGCCCCTGGTCGGGCCGGTCGTGCACGTCGACGACCTGGTCAGCGTCAGCCACCGCGCCACCGGCGCCCTGGGCTACCTCTTCGTCGAGTCCCGGCGGCACGTGCCGTACCTGGACGGCCTGACCGACGCCGAGGCGGCGGCCTTCGGTCGGACGACCACCCGGCTGGCTCGGGCGCTGCGCGCGGAGCTCGACGTGGCCTTCGTGCACACCCTGGTCACCGGGCACTCCGTCGCGCACGTGCACCAGCACGTCGTCGTCCAGCACGCCGGCACGCCGGAGGACCTGCCGTGGTGGCAGGAGTGGTCGGGCGCTCCGCAGGGCGACGTCGTGGCGCTGGCCGCCCGGCTCGGCCGGCACCTGGCGACGGGGTGACCGCTACCCGTCGCCCACCCGTGGGGTGATCGGTGCGCCGGGTTCAGGACGACGCGGCCGCGTCGGTGGCGTCGCGGCGGGGCCGGTCCGCCTCGAGCTCGACGATCAGGGTCTTGGCGTCGTAGGGGCCGACGTGACGGCGGTCGCCGATGAAGAAGGTCGGGGTGCCCCGGGCCCCGCTCGCCTCGGCGCTGGCCACGTCCTCCCGCACGCGGGCCGCGAGGCGCTGCTCGTCCAGGTCCTCGAGGAAGTCGTCGACGGCCAGGCCCAGCTCAGCGGCGTAGCCGGCCAGGTCGTCGCGGTCGAGGTGGTCCTGGTGGGCGAACAGCAGGTCGTGCATCTCCCAGAACCGCCCCTGCTCGGCCGCGGCCTCGGCGGCGACGGCCGCGAGCTCGGCGTGCGGGTGGACGTCGGGGAGCGCCAGGTGCCGGATGACGTAGCGCAGGTCGTCGCCGAAGTGCTCCCGGACCTCCCGGCCGACACCGGTCGCGCGGGCGCAGAAGGGGCACTCGAAGTCGGCGTACTCGACCAGGGTCAGCGGGGCCGAGGGCGGACCGAGGATGTGGTCACGGTCGGGGTCCACGGGGCGGGCCAGGGTGGTGGGCAGACCCGCGGAGGTCTCGCCGTGCAGTACCGCGGCGAGCCGGAACACGACCCATCCCGTCGCCGTGGCCAGGACGAGGGCCAGCAGCACCCCGACGGTCGCCTCGTCCTGGAGCCGCGGGGAGTCGAACGCCAGGCCGATGATGAGCAGCGAGACCGTGAACCCGATGCCGGACAGGGCGCCGCCGCCCAGGACCTGGCCCGGGCCGACCCCCTGCGGCAACCGCCCGAGCCGCAGGGCGACGCCGCCGAGCGCACCGCCCCCGATCCCCAGGAGCTTGCCCACCACCAGGCCGACGACGACGCCCCAGGTGACCGGCGAGGTGAGCGCGTCCCCCAGCACGCCGCCGCGCAGGTCGACCCCGGCGTTGGCCACCGCGAAGAGCGGCACGACCACGTAGCTCGCCCAGGGGTGGAGGACGATCTGCATGCGCTCGTTCACCGACACCGCCTGGGCCAGGGCCATGCTCGCCGAGCGGCCGACCTCGGGCATGGGGGACGGGCGGAAGGCCCGGGAGAGCCGGGCGGCGCCCTCGACCTCCTCCCGCCGGGGAGCGAAGGCCGGGATCAGCAGGCCCGCGACCATGCCGGCGATGGAGGCGTGCAGGCCGGAGTTGACCGTCGCCCACCACACGAGGAGCGTCACGACGGCGAACGGCCACGTGCGCCAGACCCCGAGCCGCCCCAGCACCGCGAGCACGGCCACCCCGGCACCGGCGACGAGCAGTGCCGGGAGGTCGAGGTGGTCGGAGTAGACGACGCCGATGACGGACACGGCGACGATGTCGTCGATCACGGTCAGGGTGAGCAGGAAGACCCGCAGCTGGGTCGAGATGGAGGGTCCGACCAGGGCCAGGGTGCCGAGCAGGAAGGCGGTGTCGGTGCCGATCACCACACCCCAGCCGGCGCTCGCCTCCCCGCTCGGCGCGATGAGCAGGTAGAGCAGGGCCGGGATCGCCATGCCGCCGATGCCGGCCAGGACGGGCAGCACGACGCGGCGACGATCGGTGAGCTCGCCGACCGCGAGGTCGCGGCGCACCTCCAGGCCGATGACGAAGAAGAAGACCGCCATCAAGCCGTCGTTGATCCAGTGGCCGAGGTCCATGTCCAGTCCGGCGCCGCCGACCTCCACCGAAGCCCGGGTGGCCCAGAGCGCCTCGTACGAGGACGACCACGGTGAGTTCGCCCAGGCCAGGGCGCCCACCGCGGCCCCGACCAGCAGGACGGCGCTGCCGGACTCGGTCGCCAGGAACCGGCGCAGCGGTCCGGAGAGCTGCCCGGAGAGCTGGCGGCGGCGGGTCTGCTGCGAGCCCCCGGCGGTCGTGGTCACCGGCTCAGCCTCAGCAGGGCCGACGACGTCCACCGCGGTCCGCCGGGGGTCTCACGAAGCTGGAGCTAGGCGACGACCCGGGCCCCGACGACCGGGCCGCTCACCCGGCGGACGTCCCGGCAGACGCCGTCGGCGCTGAGCGCGACGGCGAGGTCGATGGCCGTGGCCTCGTTCGCGGCGAGGAAGGCGCAGGTGGGCCCGGAGCCCGAGACGACGGCGCCCACCGCCCCGTACTCCAGCCCGGCCTCCAGCACCTGGCGCAGCCGGGGCTGCAGGTCCAGCGCGGCGTCCTGCAGGTCGTTGCTGAGCGCCGGGCCGAGCAGCTCCGGGTCGCCGCTGCGCAGCGCGTTCATCAGGTCGTCGGGCACCTCGGGCACGCCCGCGTCCGGCTCCAGCTGGTCGAAGCGGCCGTAGACGGCCGGGGTGGACAGACCGGTGTGGCCGAAGGCCAGCACCCAGTGGTAGGTGCCGCGGGCCAGCGCCGGCACCACCTCCTCCCCGCGGCCGCTGCCCAGCGCGGTCCCGCCGAGCAGCGCGAAGGGGACGTCGCTGCCCAGCTCGGCGGCGAGCTCGCGCAGCGACTCCGGGGCGACGTCGAGGTCCCACAGCACCGAGCAGGCCAGCAGGGCGGCCGCGCCGTTGGACGAGCCGCCGGCCAGACCGGCCGCGACCGGGATCGCCTTGCGGATGGTGAGCCGGACGCCGAGGGAGTCGTAGGGACCGTACGTGCGGGCCAGCAGCCGGGCGGCGCGCAGGGCCAGGTTGGAGTCGTCGAGCGGGACCTGGTCGGCTCCCTCACCGCTCACCTCGACGGCGAACTCGTCGGGCTCGGCCCAGGCCGCCTCGACCTCGTCGTAGAGGGAGACCGCGTGGTAGACGGTGGCCAGCGGGTGGTAGCCGTCGGCCCGCCGGCCCCCCACCTTGAGGGCGAGGTTGATCTTGGCGGGCACACGGACCCGTACTCCGACGGGGGTCGGCGGGAGAGGGGAGACCACGGACCGAGGCTACGGCGTGAGCCAGGACCTCCCTCGGCAGGGCTTCAGGCCTGGACGCCGCCAGCCAGCCCCGCCTGGTCGAGCTGCTCGGCGATCCGGGCGAAGTCGCCCACCTCGAGCATCTCGCCCCGGGCCTCGGGATCGACGCCAGCGGCGACCAGGACCTCGCTGGCTGCGGCCGAGCTGCCGACCAGCCCGGACAGGGCGGACCGGAGCATCTTGCGGCGCTGCGCGAACGCGGCGTCGACGACGGTGAACACCTGCTCCCGGGACGCGGTGGTGACCGGCGGCGGCCGGCGGATGATCTGCACCAGTCCGGACTCGACGTTGGGCACCGGCCAGAAGACGCTCGGGGGCACCGTCCCGGTCCGGGAGGAGGCGGCGTACCAGGCCATCTTCACCGAGGGCACGCCGTAGATCTTGGAGCCCGGTCGGGCCACCAGCCGGTCGGCCACCTCCAGCTGGACCATCACCAACCCGCGCTGCCAGCTGGGGAACGTGGCCAGCAGGTGCAGCAGCACCGGCACCGACACGTTGTAGGGCAGGTTCGCCACCACCACGGTCGGGTCGCGCGGCAGGCTCGTCACCCGGAGCGCGTCCGCGGTGACCACGGCCAGCGCGTCGGCTCGCGACGGCATCCGCTCGGCCACGGTGGCCGGCAGCGCGCCGGCCAGCAGCTCGTCGACCTCCACCGCGACGACGGCGCCGGCGGCCTCGAGCAGGCCCAGGGTCAGCGACCCCAGGCCCGGCCCGATCTCCAGCACGACGTCGTCCGGTCCGACGCCCGACGCGGCGACGATCCGCCGCACCGTGTTGGCGTCGGTGACGAAGTTCTGGCCGCGCTGCTTGGTGGGCCGCAGCCCCAGCCCGGTGGCGATCCGGCGGACCGCCGTGGGGTCCAGGAGGCTCAGCGGATCCCCAGCTTCGCGGTGCAGGCCGGCCACGCGCCCCAGCCCTGCCCGGCCTGGACCTTCTTGGCCACGGCGATCTGCTGCTCGCGGCTGGCCTGGTGCGGCATCCCGGTCCCGCCGTAGCCGCGCCAGGTGCTCAGGGTGAACTGCAGGCCGCCGTAGAAGCCGTTGCCGGTGTTGATGCTCCAGTTGCCGCCCGACTCGCACTGCGCGAGCCGGTCCCAGACGCTGCCGGAGGCGACGCTCGGCGCGGAGGAACCCGACGAGCCGGAGCTGGAGCTCTTCGAGCCGCTCGAGGAGGAGCCGGAGCTGGTCGCCGGCTTCGGGGCGGCGGGGCGCTTAGGCGCCTTGGTGCCGACCAGGACCACCTCGTCGCGCGGGGCGTCGGTCACCTTGCTGGAGACCTGCGTGCGCTTGGCGACCTTGCCGTCCTTCCGGACCACCTTGAAGGTCAGGGTGCGGGTGCCCCGCTCGCCCGTGGTGTCGACCTTGGTGGTGCCGCGCGCCAGCTTCGACGACTCCTTGCGGACGGTGCTGAACGCGACGTCCTGCTTCTTCGTCTCCTTGCTGACGTCCACCTTGGTCCAGGTGAAGGCCGCGCCGTTCTCCAACGTCTCGTCGGGGTCGACGCTCAGCTCGTCGTCGCCGTCGACCTCGATCTTGGCCGCGGCGAGCGCGTCCGCGACGGTGGTGCCCGTCGTCTTGACCTGGCGCTCCTTCCCGGCGGCCTTGATGGTGACGGTCTTGAGGGTGGCGACGTCGACGGCCAGGCCCTCGCGGCCGATGCTGGCGCTGCGGCTGGTCGACAGGTCGGCGCCGGCGGTGTTGACCCCGAGGGCACCCAGGGCCTGGTCGAGGCTGGTGGCCGTGGTCCAGATCGTCTTCTTCTGGCCGTCGACGGTGAAGGTCACCTGGCGGGCGAACTGGACGGCCACCCGGGTGCCGTCGGTGACCTTGGCGGAGACGTCGGGGGCGACGATGTCGCGGCTGGTGACCTCGATGCCCTCGTCCTGCAGCAGCTCACCGACGGTGCCGGCGGTGGTGGTCACGGTGGTCGGCGAGCCGTCGACGGACATGGTCACGTCCTTGTTCAAGGCGGCCCAGCCGACCGACGTCCCGGCCACGGCCAGAGCGGCGCCAGTGGCGACGACGGGGATGATCTTGCGCACAGCACTCCTGAGGGTGGTCCGCGCGACGCGGACCTCGGCGACTTCAGGGCGCAGCACGAGGCCGGTCCCCGAAAAACGGTCACGGAATAGTAACGGCCACCTCGACACGACGCGAAATCCGCGGCTGCGGCGGGTGCGACTGCTACGAGACCGACCAGCGGTCGCGGTGCACGAGCTCCTCGGCCGGCCGCCTCCCCCGCCGCGCCGCCGATCCGCCCGGGCGGTCGTCCGGAGCCGGGTGGCCCAGGCTGAGCACGCCGACGCTGAGCTGGTCGCGCGGCACGCCGAAGGCAGCGCGGACGGCGTCGGACCGCTCGGCGGGGACCCCGAAGAAGCAGGCGCCGAGCCCGACGTCGACCGCGGCCAGCAGCGCGGCCATCGCAGCCATCCCGGCGTCGACGAACCAGTAGGGCGCCGACCACCGTTCCGGGTCGCGGTCGGACCAGCCCTTGTCGGGCTCGGCGTAGCGGTCGAGGTAGGCCTCGCGGTCGGTCCAGAGCAGGACCAGCACGGGCGCGGTCGCCATCGCGGCGAGCCAGCGGCTGGGCCGCTCAGGATCCGCGCCGGGCAGCGCGGTAGCCGCCCAGAACGCCTCACGAGCGGGCGGGGTGTCCAGCACCAGCAGCGAGACGCCCTGGGTGAACCCGGCCGACGGCGCCCGGAGCGCGGCGGCCAGCACCGCCTCCACCGCGGCGACCGGGACCGGCCGGTCGGGGTCGTAGCGGCGGACCATCCGGCGGCGGCGGAGCGCCTCGGTCAGCTCCACCGGCTCACCAGGCTCCGCCGAACGCGGCCTCGGCGTTGGCGTCGAGCTGCGCGCAGAGCTCGGCCAGGTCGACTCCCCGCGCCGCGGCCAGGAAGCGGATGGTGTGCGGCACCAGGTAGGAGGCGTTCGGCCGACCGCGCAGCGGCACCGGGGTCAGGTAGGGGGCGTCGGTCTCGGCCAGCAGGCGGTCGGCCGGGGTGAGCGCCAGCGCCTCCCGGAGGTGGACGTTGGGCTTGAAGGTGACCGGCCCGGCGAAGGACAGGTGCGCGCCGCGGTCCAGGCAGGAACGGGCGAAGTCCGCGTCGCCGGAGAAGCAGTGCATGACCACCCGGTCGGGCACCCCCTCGGCGTCCAGGACGTCGAGGACCGCGGCGTGCGCGTCCCGGTCGTGGACGACCAGCGTGAGGTCGTGCTCGCGCGCCAGCGCGATGTGCGCGGCGAACGACTCCCGCTGGCGGGCCTGGCCCTGCGCGTCGGGGGTGCGGAAGAAGTCCAGTCCCGTCTCCCCCACCGCCCGGACGCCGGGCCGGCCGGCCAGCGCGGCAACCGCCTCCAGGCCCGCGGCCAGGCCCTCGCCCAGCCGGGCGGCGTCGTTGGGGTGCAGGGCGACCGCGGCCACCACGCCGTCGAAGCGCGCCGCCGCTTCCACGGCCCAGACCGAGCTCGCGACGTCGCAGCCGACCTGGACCACCCGCGGCACGCCGACGGCGGCCGCCCGGGCCAGCGCGTCGGCGGGTTCGAGCCCCGAGAACTCGGACGTGGCGTCCAGGTGGCAGTGGGTGTCGACGACCGCGTGCGGCAGCGGGTCGGGCGGGGCGGGCAGATCCACCCCGTCACCCTCGCAGGTCCCTGGAGGTGCCGACGCAGTCGTCTCGACCGGGGCTGTCCAGGCCTTCTCAGGTCCGCTGCGTCTGCAGTTTCAGGGCGACCTCGTAGAGCGCGTTCTTGGCCAGCCCCGTCTCGGCGGCGATGGTGGCGACCGCGGGCTTCAGCCGGGTGCCGGCGGCGACCAGCTCCAGCACCTCGGCGGCGGCGCTGTCCAGGTCGACCTCGACGGCCGGCGCCCCCTCCACGACCAGGGTCACCTCGCCGCGCACCTCGTGCTGCGCCCAGGCCACCAGCTCCTCCAGCGGACCGCGGACGACCTCCTCGTAGGTCTTGGTCAGCTCCCGGCAGACCGCACCCCGCCGGTCCCCGCCGAAGGCCTCGGCCAGCGCGGCCAGCGCCTCCGCCGTCCGGTGCGGGGCCTCGAAGAAGACGAGCGTGCGCGGCTCCCCCGCCAGCTCGGCCAGCCGACGTCCCCGCTCGCCGGGCTTGCGGGGCAGGAAGCCCTCGAAGCAGAACCGGTCGACGGGCAGCCCCGAGACGGCCAGCGCGGTGAGCACCGCGGACGGCCCGGGGACGGCGGTGACGTGGTAGCCGGCCTCCACCGCCGCGGCGACCAGCCGGTAGCCGGGGTCGGAGACCGAGGGCATGCCCGCATCGGTGACCAGCAGCACCCGGGCACCCTCGGCCAGCGCGGCGAGCAGCTCCGGGGTGCGCTGCACCTCGTTGCCCTCGAAGTAGGAGACGACGCGGGCGCCGGTGGTCAGCTCGAGCCGCTGCAGCAGACCGCGCAGCCGGCGGGTGTCCTCGGCGGCGATCACGTCGGCCCCGACGAGCTCGCGGCGCAGCCGCGGTGAGGCGTCGGCGACGTCGCCGATCGGCGTGCCGGCCAGCACCACCACGCCCTTCGACAGGCTCAGGGCACGATCCGACGGGCTCAGGGCACGATCCGACGGGCTCAGGGCACGATCCGACGGGCTCAGGGCGCGGTTCTGCTCCTCGGCTGCGCTCATCGCCCCAGCGTCGCAGACGCCACACCTAGGATGTGCCGGTGACCGAGCAGGTAGCCGCGGTCGAGCACCCTCAGCCCGTCCTCGACTCCCCCCGCGGCACTCCGCCGCCCGTCCCGCGACCTCTGACGACGGTCGAGCGGCTGCGCGACCCGATGCCGACCGACCGGCTGACCGGCTGGTTGGTGACCCTGGTGATCGGCGCCATCGCCTTCGGCCTGCGGGTGGTCGGGCTCGGCTACCCGAACAAGCTGGTCTTCGACGAGACCTACTACGCCAAGGACGCCTACTCCCTGCTCCGGCACGGCTACGAGCGCAGCTGGCCGGCGGGCGCCGACGCGTCGGTGACCAGCGGCACCCCCGACGTGATGCTGGAGTCGCCGTCGTTCATCGTCCACCCGCCGGTCGGCAAGTGGCTGATCGCCGGTGGCCAGCAGCTGTTCGGGATGGACTCCTTCGGCTGGCGGTTCGCGTCGCTGGTGTTCGGCACCCTGCTGGTGGTGGTCACCATCCGCCTGGTGCGCCGGGTCTCGCGCTCGACGCTGATCGGCGGCATCGCCGGCCTGCTGCTCACCTTCGACGGCCTGGCCTTCGTGATGTCGCGGGTCGCCCTGCTGGACATCTTCCTGGCCTTCTTCGTCGTGGCCGCCGTCGCGTGCCTGGCCGCCGACCGGGACTGGATGCGCGGCCGGCTGGCCGACCACCTGCAGGCCCGTGGGCTCCCGGATCTGGGCGGGCGCTACGGGCCGCTGCTGCTGGTGCGGCCCTGGCGGGTCGCCGCCGGCGTCTGCTTCGGCCTGGCGGTGGGCTCGAAGTGGAACGCGCTCTACCTGCTCGCCGCCTTCGCCCTGCTCTCCCTGGCCTGGGACGTCGGCGCCAGACGGCTGGCCGGGGCCGGCTGGCGGTCCTCGACCGCCGTGCTCAAGGACGGCGTGCCCGCCTTCGTGTCAGTGGTGGTGGTGAGCGTGCTCGTCTACACCGCCAGCTGGGCGGGCTGGCTGGCCACCAGCGGCGGCTACGACCGGCAGTGGGGCGCCCAGCACCCGGAGGCGACCAGCGTCAAGCTGCTCGGGGCCGACCTCGCCTCGCTGCTGCAGTACCAGCGCGACATCTACGGCTTCCACACCGGCAGCTTCATCAACTCCGCCACCCACTCCTACCGGGCCGACCCCGCCGGGTGGCTGGTGGTGGCCCGGCCGATCGGCATCGACGCCGTGAACGGCATCGCGCCCGGCACCGACGGCTGCCTGGGGCCCGACAACTGCATCCGGGTGATCAGCGGGATCGGCACGCCGGTGCTGTGGTGGGCGGCGGTCTTCGCCCTCGGCGCCGCCGTGCTGTTCTGGGTCGGCGGCCGCGACTGGCGCTTCGGCATCCCCGTCGTCGGCGTGCTCAGCGCCTGGCTGCCCTGGTTCAGCCACGACACCCGACCGCTGTTCTTCTTCTACGCGATCGCCATCATCCCGTTCTCGGTGATGGCGGTGGCGCTGTGCCTCGGCCGCATCCTCGGACCTCGCGCGGGCGGTGACCGGCGGATGGTCGGTGCCATCATCGGCGGCGCCTTCGTCGCCCTGGTGGCGGCCAACTTCGCCTACCTGCACCCCGTCCTCACCGACACCTTGCTGCCCTATCCCGCGTGGTTGTCGCGGATGTGGTTCCGCAGCTGGATCTGAGCGGCCCGTGGCCGGGCCGGTGCGTTCCATCTGTGTGACGGCGGCGCCACCGGTGCGGACCCTCCAGAACGCGCGACTACAGTTCCAGGATCGCCGGGGGGGTGCCTCTCCCCGGACCGGGTGAGAGAGGCAGATCTCCTTTGGGTGCGTACATCGCACGACGACTCCTGAACTACGTCATCTTGCTCTTCATCGCGATCACGCTGACGTACTTCCTCGCGGCGACCCAGCTGAACCCGCGCTCGTTGTACGAGCTGGTCAACCCGCCGCTGGACCCGGTGTCGATCGAGCAGAACCTGCGGTCCCGCAACCTCAGCGACCAGGTGCCGCTGCTCGAGCGGTACTGGACGTGGTTGCAGGGCGTCGTGCTGCACTGGGACTGGGGCCAGGCGCCGCGCGGCGGCGACGTCGGCGAGGAGGTCAGCCGGCGCATCTGGGTCAGCCTGAGGCTGATCACCCTGGGGGCGCTGCTCGGCACGGTCATCGGCGTGCTGCTCGGCGCCTGGACCGCCACCCGCCAGTACAAGCCGTCGGACCGGGCCTCGACCGCGGCGTCGCTGTTCATCTTGTCGGTGCCCTCGTTCGTCATCGCCAGCGCGCTGCAGGTCATCGCCACCAAGACCAACAACGCCACCGGGCTGCGGATCTTCGAGTTCGTCGGCGAGACGGGCGGGGTGGGCACCTACACCGGGGCCGCCCTCGTCGACCGCCTGCAGCACCTGGTGCTGCCGACCATCGCGCTGACCCTGATCAACGCGGCCTTCTTCAGCCGGATCCAGCGGAACCTGATGCTGGACGCCCTCGGCTCCGACTTCGTCCGCACGGCCCGGGCCAAGGGCCTGCGACGGTCCAAGGCGGTCATGAAGCACGCGCTGCGGACCGCCCTGATCCCCACCGGGACCTACTTCGCCTTCTCCATCGCCACGCTGTTCACCGGGGCGACGTTCATGGAGATCATGTTCTCCTTCCACGGCATGGGCGAGTACGGCGTCACCACCATCACCGGTCAAGACGTCAACGGCACGGTGGCCGTGGTCGCCTTCAGCGGCGCCTGCGTCCTGGTCGGGGCCGTGCTGTCCGACATCGCGGTCGCCATCCTCGACCCCCGCGTCCGGCTGAGCTAGGAGCGTCATGACAGAGAACTTCGCGGTGGAGGTCGCCACCGAGCGGCCCGTCCAGGAGCCGACGCCGCGCCGTGGCGAGCCGAAGCGGATCACCCGGCGCCGGCTGATCCTGCGGCGCTTCCTGCGCAACAAGGGTGCGGTGCTGGGGCTGGTGGTGATCACCGCCCTCGTGGTCATCGCGCTGATCGGGCCCTACCTCAGCCAGTGGGCCTACGACGAGGTCGACCGGCGGGCCTACCTCAAACCCCCGAGCGAGCGGCACCCGCTCGGCTCCACCCAGTCCGGCCGCGACATGCTGGCCCTGACGCTGCGCGGGCTCCGGAAGTCGCTGCTGATCGGCTTCCTGGTGGCCCTGCTGTCGACCGGCATCGCGGCGATCGTCGGCTCGTTCGCCGCCTACTTCGGCGGCTGGTTCGAGCGGATCGCGCTCTGGGTGATCGACCTGCTGCTCGTGGTCCCCTCGTTCCTGCTGATCGCGGTGCTGTCCACCGGCGGGCCCAAGGGTCCCTACGCCTGGCTGCTGCTGGTCGCGCTGCTGGCCGGCTTCGGCTGGATGCTGTCCTCCCGGGTCGTCCGCAGCCTGACGCTGTCGGTCAAGGAGCGCGAGTACGTCCAGGCGGCCCGCTTCATGGGGCTCTCGGCCCCGAAGACGATCGTCCGGCACATCCTGCCGAACATCTCCTCGCTGCTGATCATCGACGCCACCCTCAACGTCAGCGCCGCGATCCTGGCCGAGACCGGTCTGTCGTTCTTCGGCTTCGGCGTCCAGCCGCCCGACACCTCCCTGGGCACCCTGCTCGGTGAGGGCGCCCGGCAGGTCAACTCCTTCCCCTGGTTGTTCGTCAGCCCCGCGGTCGCGGTCGTCGTGCTGGTCCTCAGCGTGAACGCCGTCGGCGACGGGCTGCGCGACGCCCTCGACCCCAACTCCGCCTCTGGAGGCACTGCTCGATGAGCGCCACCGCGGCCTCGGCCGCCTCCTCACCCGCCGGCAAGGTGCGCCGGACCACCTCCGGCACCGTGCTGAGCGTGCAGGACCTGCACGTCACGTTCCCCAGCGAGGCCGGGCCGGTGCAGGCCGTCCGCGGGCTCAGCTTCGACCTCGCCGCGGGCGAGACCATGGCCATCGTCGGCGAGTCGGGCTCCGGCAAGTCGGTCACCTCGATGGCGATCATGGGCCTGCACCCGCCGACCGCGAAGATCACCGGCTCGGTCACGCTGCACGGCGACGAGCTGCTGGGCCGGACCGACGAGAGCATGTCCCGGCTCCGGGGGGAGTCGCTGGCCATGGTCTTCCAGGACCCGCTGTCGGCCCTGACGCCGGTGTACACGATCGGCGACCAGATCGTGGAGGCCATCCAGACCCACCACGACGTCTCCCGGGCGGCGGCCACCAGCCGGGCCGTCGACCTGCTCGACCTGGTCGGGATCCCGAACCCGCAGGTGCGGGTGCGGTCGTTCCCGCACGAGTTCTCCGGCGGCATGCGGCAGCGGGCGATGATCGCCATGGCCATCGCCAACGACCCGGACGTGATCATCGCCGACGAGCCCACCACCGCGCTCGACGTGACGATCCAGGCGCAGGTCCTCGAGGTGCTGAAGAAGGCGCAGCGCGAGACCGGCGCCGCGATGATCATGATCACCCACGACCTGGGGGTGGTCGCCGGCATCGCGGACCGGGTGACGGTGATGTACGCCGGGCGCCCCGTCGAGCAGGGCTCGGTCGACGAGATCTACTACGCCCCGCGGATGCCGTACACGATCGGCCTGCTCGGCGCGGTGCCGCGGCTGGACGCCACCGAGAAGAAGGCGCTGGCCACCTTGGAGGGCAACCCGCCGTCGGTGGTGGACCTGCCGCCCGGGTGCCCCTTCGAGCCCCGGTGCCCGCTCTCCACGCCCGAGTGCCGCGAGGCCGAGCCGCCGCTGCTGTCCACCGAGCACCCGGCGCACACCGCCGCCTGCATCCACGTCGGCAAGGTGGCCGCCGGGAACCTCGGCTACGACGACATCTTCCCGGTGCCCGCTCCAGCCCACTCGGCGCTGGAGCGGATCCCCCGCGACCAGCGCGAGACGGTGCTGGAGCTGGAGGGCATGAAACGGCACTACCCGCTGATGAAGGGCGCCGTCCTCCGTCGCCGGGTCGGCACGGTCTACGCCGTCGACGGCATCGACCTCGAGATCAAGGTGGGCGAGACCCTGGGACTCGTCGGGGAGTCGGGGTGCGGCAAGAGCTCCACCCTGCTCGAGGTTCTCAACCTCAAGGCGCCGACCGACGGCCGCGTCGTGGTCCTGGGCCGCGACACCGGACAGCTGACGGGCAGGGAGCGGCAGGCGATGCGCCGCGACCTCCAGGTGGTCTTCCAGGACCCGATGGCCTCCCTCGACCCGCGGATGCCGGTGTTCGACCTGATCGCGGAGCCGATGGGGGTCTTCAAGGTCGACAAAGCCGAGATCGAGCGCCGGGTCGCCGAGCTCCTCCGGCTGGTCGGCCTCGAGCCGGGGCACGCCAGCCGGTACCCCCAGCAGTTCTCCGGCGGGCAGCGGCAGCGGATCGGGATCGCCCGGGCGCTGGCCCTGGAGCCCAAGCTGATCGTGCTGGACGAGCCGGTGTCGGCGCTCGACGTCTCCATCCAGGCCGGCGTGATCAACCTGCTCGACGAGCTCAAGGCCAAGCTGGACCTGTCCTACCTCTTCGTCGCCCACGACCTCGCCGTGATCCGGCACATCGCGGACCGGGTGGCGGTGATGTACCTCGGCAAGATCGTCGAGATCGGCGAGGTCGACCAGGTCTACGACCACCCGACCCACCCCTACACCCAGGCCCTGCTGTCGGCGATCCCCGTGCCCGATCCCGACAAGGAGCGCAGCCGGCAGCGGATCCTGCTGTCCGGCGACCTGCCCAGCCCCGCGAACCCGCCCAGCGGCTGCCGGTTCCGCACCCGCTGCCAACGGTTCGCCACCCTGTCGGAGCACGAGCGGCGCGCCTGCGTCGACGTGGTTCCCGATCTCTACCCGGTGGGCGTGGACCACACGTCGGCCTGCCACTACAACAAGGAGGTCCCGGTCGTCTGAAGCCGGTGGTCACCGGCCGGACGAGCAAGCGCCGGACAGTTCGGCGGAAGAACGGGACGGTCCGTCCCCCGCGGCGTCGAGTTGCCGTCACGGAAAGCCCACGTAGAGTGAGTCCCGTGCCGGGCTCTCAGCCTTTCTCAGTACATTTCTTGGAGGAATTGTGAAAGCACGCAAGATCTTTGCGGCCCCGTTGCTCGTCGGGGCCCTTTCCCTCGCCGCCTGCGGTGGCGGCGGGGGCGGCAGCGACGACGGCGGTGATGCAGGCTCGGAGCAGTCCCTGGGCTCGAACACCTCGTTCGACACCAACGCCCAGGACCGGGGCAGCCTGGCGCAGGGGGGTGAGGTCCGGCTCGCTGTCAGCTCGCTGGCCGAGAACTGGAACCCCATGCACATCGACGGCAACGACAACGACTACACCCAGATCCGCGACTCGATCCTGCCGAACTACTTCAACTTCGACGCCCTGGGCGTGCCCACCGCCAACCCCGACTACCTGGTCTCGGCCGAGCAGACCCAGGCCAAGCCGACGGTCGTCAAGATGGTGCTGAACCCGGAGGCCGTCTGGGGCGACGGGTCCCCGATCGACGTCGACGACCTGACGGCGACCTGGAAGGCCTGCAACGGCGAGAACACCAAGAACAACTGCGCCTCGACCGACGGCTTCGACCAGGTCGCCAGCATCGAGTCCGGCGCGGACAAGTTCGACGTGACGATCACCTTCAAGGACGCCTTCCCCGACTGGGCCCAGCCGTTCACCCAGCCGCTGAAGGCCGAGAGCATCGCCGACACCGACACCTTCAACACCGGCTGGACCACGCTGGACAACGAGTGGCTCGCCGGCCCGTTCAAGGTCGAGAACATCGACAAGACCCAGCAGGTCGTGACCGAGGTCCCGAACGAGAACTGGTGGGGCGAGAAGCCGCTGCTCGACAAGATCAGCCACCGGGTGATCGCGGTCGACGCCACCCCGAACGCGTTCGTCAACAACGAGATCGACGTCTACGACATCGGCTCCGACCCCAACGGCTACCAGCTGGCCACCGGGGTGTCCGGAGCCACCATCCGCAAGGCGGCCGGGCCCAACTGGCGTCACATCACCGTGAACAGCAAGGCCGGTCTGCTCAAGGACAAGGTCGTCCGCCAGGCCGTCCTGCAGGGGCTGGACCGCGACGCCATCGGCAGCTCCGACCTCGCCGGCATCGACTGGCCCACCACCGTCTTGAACAACACCATCATCCTGTCCAACCAGGAGGGCTACCAGGACATGGCCGAGCTCACCGGGCTCAAGTACGACCCGGAGAAGGCCAAGTCCGAGCTCGACGCCGCCGGCTGGACCGTCGGGTCCGACGGCATCCGGGAGAAGGACGGCAAGAAGCTGGCCGTGAAGTTCTCCACCCTGGACGGCGTCCCCGCCGCGCAGAACGAGGGCCTGCAGTCGCAGAACATGCTCAAGGAGATCGGCATCAAGGTCGACATCGTCAACGTGCCGTCCGACGAGTTCAGCACCACGCTGTCCAGCCACTCCTTCGAGATGATCCCCTTCTCCTGGATCGGCACGCCGTTCCCGTTCGCGAACATCAACCAGCTGTTCGGCACCGGGTCCGACAGCAACTACGCCCAGCTCTCGATGCCCGAGGTGGACGAGCTCGCCAACCAGATCAAGGTCGAGACGGACAAGGCCAAGCGGATCGAGCTGGCCAACCAGGCCGCCAAGATCATCTGGGAGAACGTGCACACCATCCCGCTGTACCAGCGTCCCGAGCTGATCGCGACCAAGTCGAACCTCGCCAACTACGGCGCCTTCGGCCTGACCAACGTCAAGTGGCAGGACGTCGGCTACCAGCAGTGAGCAGGACCGCATGAGGTGAGGGGCCGGTGACGTCGTCACCGGCCCCTTCGCCGTCCTGGGCCGGGGGCTCCGTCCGCTACCGTCGGGCGCGTGGAGGAGCAGGAGGGGCAGGTGTCGGTGCAGCAGGAGCTGGACGAGCTGCGCCACCGGCTGGCCCTCGTCGAGGAGCGCCTGAGCGGGTCCCCGACGGCGGGTCCAGCCACTCCCCAACCCTCCACCACCGACACCTTCTGGCTGCTCGACCAGCTGCGGGCCCGCGGTCTCGATCCCGCCGTGGTGTTCGGCGGCAGCACCCCGGACGCGGACGGGGCTCTGGTGTCGTGGCAGATCACCCGGTCGGCGGAGGACCTGCTGGCGACCGACTGGGCGGCGTCGGTCCCGGCGCTGACCGCGCTCGGCCACCCGTCCCGCATGCAGATCTTGCAGCTGGTCGCCACCGGCCGGGCCCGCACGGCCGCCGAGCTGGCGCACGCGGAGGGGCTCGGCACGACCGGTCAGATCTACCACCACCTGCGCCAGCTGGTGGCCGGTGGCTGGCTCCGGGTCACCACTCGCGGCCAGCACCAGGTGCCCGGCGACCGGCTCGTCCCGCTGCTGGTGGTGCTCGCCGCGACCGGCAGCGGCTGACCTCCGAGCCCGGAGCCTGTCGAGAGGTCCGGCGGGAGCCGGACCGACGTAGGTCCCCCGAGCGCCGCGGTCGCCCCGTCCTGCGTCCGACGGTGATCCCCCGTCGTCGACCGGGACTGTCGAGCGGTCGTGACCACCACGGTTGCCGCCGACATTAGTGCCCCAGGGCCCGGGGCACCAGGGGCCTAGGTCATGACGCCGGGTAGGCGACGTAGGCGAACCGGTCGGAGTCCGGCGCCCAGCTGTTGACGTTCACGGTGCCCTGGCCGCCGCGCAGAGCCAGCACGTCGCGCAGGTCCTCCCCCGCCGGTCCCATCGTCCGCAGCTGCACCTGCCGTCCGCCGGGGTGCCCCTCGGTGCCGGGCGGGAAGCTGAGCAGGAGCACCGTCCGACCGTCCGGGGACACGTGCGGGAACCAGTTGACCCGCTCGTCGGAGGTCAGCTGGGTCAGCCCGCTGCCGTCGAGCCGCATCCGGAACACCTGGGCATGACCGGGGGCGGCCGCCGGCTCACCCGCGGGCCGGAGCTCGCTGTTGAAGTAGAGCCACTGCCCGTCGGGGCTGTACTCGGGCCCGTCGGTCGGGGCCGTGGTCCGGGTGAGCTGCTCGTCGGTCCCGCCGGCGCTCGGGGTGGTGAAGAGGTTGCTGCTGCGCCGGCCCTCGTCGTCGGTCTCGACCCCGACGTAGGCCAGGGTCGCCCCGTCCGGGGAGACGCCGTGCAGGTAGTGGGTGAAGCCCGCTCCGCGGTCGTTGGTGATCCGCTCGGGTCGACCGCCGCTCACGGGGACCCGGTAGAGGTGGCCGTCGCTGGAAGAGGACAGGTAGAGCGTCTGGCCGTCCGGGCTGAGCACGTGGTCGTTGTTGAGGCGGTCCAGCGGCGCGGTGTCCAGGCGCTCCAGCTCGCCCCCGGCGGCGGGGACGCGGTGGAGCAGCCCGTCGGCGTTGACCACCAGCCACCGCCCGTCCGGCGTCCAGTTCGGCGCCTCGACGTGCGCGTCGGTGGTCAGCACCAGCCTGTCGACCCCGGTGGACAGGGTGTGCACGCGGAGCTCGGCCCGCTCGCCCGGCTCGAGGGTCACGGCAGGATCCCGTCGACGTGGCCGCCGTCGACGCGCAGGCCGCCACCGGTGGTGGCCGACGCCAGCGGCGAGGCGGGGCAGGTGACCATGCTCGCCATCTCCTCGGGTTCGATCAGCCGCTGGATGAGCGACTTGGGGTCGGTGCCGGTGACCAGCGCGGTCCGGCCGCTCAGATCGATCTGCACCACCCCAGCCAAGCAGATGGCTCCGCGGACGCCTCAGTCGATCCCGTTCCCGAGCGGGTCGCCGTGCACCGGGCGGCGGGCCTGCAGCCCCCGCTCGTAGCCCACCCGCACCCAGTGGCCGAGCAGGTCGTAGTCCAGCCGTTCCGCCGCCATCACCAGCAGCCCGGCGACGAGCAGCTCGTGCCCCACCCGGACCTCGGGCCAGGCCATCCACGAGCCGGCCGTGACCCCCGCCACCTCCGCCAGCACGTCGTCGCGCCCCCCGGCCAGCGCGCGCAGCTCGGCGAGGGCGTCGGCGATGGAGCGCCGCTCGACGGTGGCCCGCCAGGCCGTCCCGTGCAGGACGGAGGAGAGCAGGTTGTCGCGGGTGGCCATGCCCCAGTATCGAACACCTGTACGAATATCCGTCAAGCGAGCGTCAGGACGAGTCCCCGGTGCCCACCGGCCCGCCTAGGGTGTCCGGGTGACCGACCAGCCGCCCGCACGCCCGAACCCCTACGGCTGGGCCGACCCGCTGCCCGACGCCGAGGTGCAGCGCGCCCTGGTGGTCACCGCCCACCCCGACGACGCCGACTTCGGAGCCGCGGGCACGCTGGCCGGCTGGACCGCGGCAGGGGTCGAGGTCACCCTGCTGCTCTGCACCCGCGGCGAGCAGGGCGGCTTCGACGACACCCCGCGCGACCAGATGCCGGCGCTCCGCGAGCGCGAGCAGCGGGCCGCCTCGGCGGAGCTGGGGGTCAGCGACGTCCGCTTCCTCGACGGCTGGAGCGACGGCTGGCTGGAGCCGACCTGGGAGCTGCAGCGCTCGATCGTCGAGGTGATCCGGCAGGTGCGTCCGCAGCGGGTCCTCACCCAGTCGCCGCAGCGGCTCTACCAGCGGCTGCAGGCCTCCCACCCCGACCACCTCGCCGCCGGTGAGGCGACGGTGCGGGCCGTCTACCCCGCCGCCGAGAACCGCTTCGCCTGGCCGGAGCTGCTCGAGCAGGGGCTGGAGCCGTGGAAGGTCACCGAGCTCTGGCTGATGGGTCATCCCGAGCTCCCGCACGCCGTCGACATCACCGACCGCTTCGACCAGAAGGTGGCCGCGCTGCAGGCGCACGCGTCCCAGACCGGACACCAGGGCGACGGCCTGGCGGAGATGCTGCGCGGCTGGAACACCGGCAACGCCGCGCTCGCCGGCCTGCCCGAGGGGCGGCTGGCCGAGCTCTTCGCCGTCTCCCGGCTGAACTGACCCCGTGCGGGGCGACGGCTTCCTCGAGGTCCGAGGAGCGCGGGAGCACAACCTGCGCGACGTGGACGTCCGGCTGCCCCGGGACGCCGTCGTCGCCTTCACCGGTATCTCCGGGTCCGGCAAGTCGTCGCTGGCGTTCGGCACGATCTTCGCCGAGGCGCAGCGTCGGTACCTGGAGTCGGTGGCGCCCTACGCCCGACGGCTGATCCAGCAGGCCGGGGTGCCGCAGGTGACGGCGGTCAACGGGCTGCCGCCCGCCGTCGCGCTGCAGCAGCAGCGGGCGTCGGGGTCGTCGCGCTCGTCGGTCGGCACCGTGACCACCCTGTCCAACTCGTTGCGGATGCTGTTCTCGCGGGTCGGCCGCTACCCGCCGGGAGCCGAGCGGCTGGACTCCGACGCCTTCAGCGCCAACACCCCGGCCGGCGCCTGCCCGCACTGCCACGGCGTCGGGGTGACCTTCGACGTCAGCGAGTCCTCCGTCGTCCCGGACCCCTCGCTCAGCATCCGCGCGGGCGCGATCGCCGCCTGGCCGGGCGCCTGGTTGGGCAAGAACTTCCGCGACATCCTCGCCACGCTCGGCCACGACGTCGACCGTCCCTGGCGCGAGCTCGACCCCGAGACCCGTCGGTGGATCCTGTTCACCGACGAGCAGCCGGTGGTCACGGTGCACGCCGAGCGGGAGGCCGGGCGGATCCAACGGCCGTACCAGGGGAAGTGGACCAGCGTCCGCCGCCACGTCCTCGAGACCTTCGCCGGCACGAAGTCCGCCCCGGTGCGCCGGCGGCTCCGGCCCTACCTGGACGCCACGCCCTGCCCGGTCTGCGGCGGCCGCCGGCTGCGGCCCGAGGCCTTGGCCGTCACCTTCGCCGGCCGGGACATCGCCGGCCTCGCCGCCCTGCCGTTGGCCGAGCTGACCGCGGTGCTCCGGGCGGCCGCGCGCGAGCACGACCCGGAGAGCGCCGCGGTCAGCCTGCTCGCCGACCTGCTCGGCCGCAGCGAGCTGGTCGTCGATCTCGGGCTGGGCTACCTGGCCCTGGACCGGGCGGTGCCGACGCTCTCGGCCGGGGAGCTGCAGCGGCTGCGGCTGGCCAGCCAGCTGCGGTCCGGCCTGTTCGGCGTGGTCTACGTCCTCGACGAGCCCTCCGCCGGCCTGCACCCCGCGGACACCGAAGCCTTGGCGGCGGTGCTGCTGGGGCTGCGCGACGCCGGCAACACGGTGCTGCTGGTCGAGCACGACCTGGAGCTGGTCCGCGGGGCGGACTGGCTGGTCGACGTCGGACCGGGCGCGGGCGACGCCGGTGGCCGGGTGCTGCACAGCGGACCGGTGGCCGACCTGCAGGGGGTGCCGGAGTCGGTGACCCGCCGGTTCCTCGACCCGGGACACCGGCCAGCGCTGCGCTCCGCCCCGCGGACGCCGACCGGCTGGCTGGAGCTCGCCGACGTCACCGCGCACAACCTGCGCGGCCTGGACGTCGCCCTGCCGCTCGGCACCTTCACGGTGGTCACCGGCGTCTCCGGCGCCGGCAAGTCGACCCTGGTGACCGGCGTGCTGGCCGACGTCGTCCGCCACCACCTCGGGCTGCCCGCGGAAACCGGCGACGAGGACCCGGGCGCCGACGAGGACCCCGACGACCCCGTCGACGACGCCCTCACCGGGGCCACCGCCGAGGACGGTCCGCGCGGGGAGGGCTGGCCGGTCGCCCGGGTCACCGGGCTGGCCGCCGTCCGCCGGCTCGTCGTGGTCGACCAGCGTCCGATCGGACGCACCCCGCGCTCGAACCTGGCCACCTACACCGGCCTCTTCGACGCGGTCCGCACCACCTTCGCCCGCACCCCCGAGGCCCGCCGCCGCCGCTGGACGGCCAGCCGGTTCTCCTTCAACGTGGCCGCCGGTCGTTGCGCCACCTGCGCGGGCGAGGGCTTCCTCGCCGTCCGGATGCTGTTCCTGCCCGGCACCTACGCCCCCTGCCCCACCTGCCACGGCTCCCGGTACGCGGCCGAGACGCTCGAGGTCACCCACCGCGGCCGCACGATCGCGGACGTGCTGGACCTCAGCGTGGACGAGGCGTCCACCGCCCTCGACGACATCCCGGCCGCGGTCCGGGGGCTGGGCGCGCTGCGCGACGTCGGGCTGGGCTACCTCCGGCTGGGCCAACCCGCCACCGAGCTGTCCGGCGGGGAGGCGCAGCGGATCAAGCTGGCCACCGAGCTCCAGCGCTCCCGGCTGACCGGGACCCTCTACCTCCTCGACGAGCCGACCACCGGCCTGCACCCGGCTGACGTCGAGCGGCTGCTCCGGCTGCTGCACGACCTGGTGGACGCCGGCAGCACGGTGGTGGCCGTCGAGCACGACGCCGCCGTGGTGCTCGGCGCGGACTGGCTGGTCGACCTCGGACCGGGCGGCGGGGCGGCCGGCGGCCGGCTGGTCGACGCCGGCCCGCCCGCGGACGTGGTGCGCCGGGCCACGGGTCCCACCGGTGAGCACCTGGCGCGCCGGCTGGACCCCGGTCAGGGCTCCCACGAGATCAGTGCAGGCTTACCTGAGCAGGGCTGAGCGAAGCCTCACCTGCCTGGTCAGAGCCGGTTTCCGGGGCTACGTTCGGGTCATCCGACCGCACCCCGAGGAGACACCATGACCGCCATGCTGGAGATGCCGCACGTCACCGGCTGCACCGCCACCGCCTGCGCCTACAACCACGACGGCTGCCACGCCTTCGCCGTCAACATCGACTCCTCCGCCTCCTGCGGGACGTTCCTGTCCCTCAACCAGAAGGGCGGCCTCGACGTCGTCGCCCAGGTCGGCGCCTGCCAGCGGCAGGACTGCGTGCACAACGCGGACCTGGAGTGCCGGGCGCCCTCGATCACCGTCGGCTCCACCACCGCCGACGCCGGCTGCCTCTCCTACCAGGCGGCCTGAGCGCCGACCGACCCGGCGTGGGCACCTGGTCGTGGGACCCCTCCCTGTACGCCGGGGCTGCGCGCTACTACCCGCTCGGCCGCACCCCCTACCCGCGGGAGATCGCCGACCGGCTGCAGGCCGAGCTGGCGCTGGACGGTCGAGGACGCCTCCTGGACGTCGGGTGCGGACCCGGGTCGCTGACCCTGCTGCTCGCCCCGCTCTTCGCCGAGGCGATCGGGGTCGACGCCGACGCCGACATGCTGGCGGTGGCCGCCCGGCTCGCCCACCGGGCGGGTCTGACGACCACCAGCTGGCGGCACCTGCGCGGGGAGGAGCTCCCCGCCGACCTGCCGGAGATCCGGGTGGCGACCTTCGCCCAGTCGTTCCACTGGATGGACCGGCCGCGGGTCGCCGCCGCCGTCCGTGGCCTGCTCGGCGCCGACGGCGCCCTGGTGCACGTCAGCGCCACCACCCACGAAGGCGTTCCCACCCCCGCCGCGCTGCCGCACCCGCAGCCGCCGCGGGCCGCACTCCAGCAGCTCGTCCGGCGCCACCTCGGGGAGCAGCGGCGAGCCGGCCAGGGCGTGCTGGCAGCGTCCACGCCGGGCGGTGAGGACGCGATCTACCGGGCGGCCGGGTTCACCGGCCCGCACCGGATCGCGATCGAGGGCCGGGTCCTGGACCGCAGCGCCGACGAGGTGGCCGCGTCGGTCTACTCGCTGTCCAGCGCGGCCCCGCACCTGTTCGGCCACCGCTTCGAGACCTTCGACGCCGAGGTCCGGCAGCTGCTGCACCGGACCAGTCCGACCGGCCGGTTCAGCGAGCAGATGGGTCCGACCACCCTGCACATCTGGCGGTGAGGAGGTCCGCCGTCACCGCAGCAGCGCGCAGGCCGCGCGGGTGACGGCCTCGGCGACCTGGTCGAGCCCGGTGGTGCTGAGGCGCCACTGCTGCCAGTGCAGGGCCACGTCGAGGTGGGCGGCCGGCTCCAGCGGGACGACGCACCCGGGCGGCAGCTGTGCGAGCTGCAGGTCGGGCAGCATGCCCCAGCCGAGCCCGAGCCGGAGCGCCTCGCCGAACTCGTGGGTGGCGGGCACGTGGTGCCGCGGCGGGTGCAGGTCCGCCCGGCGGTGCCGCCGCAGGTAGCGGTCCTGCAGGTCGTCGCGGTGGTCGTAGACCACCACCGGGGCCGTGGCGAGGGCGGCGGGAGTGGCGCCGGCGGGGAACCAGCGCGCGGCGAACGCCGGAGCGCAGACGGGTCGGTACCGCATCACCCCCAGCGGGCGCGAGGTGCAGCCGGGCACCGGGGCGGCGGTGGCGGTGACCGCTCCGTGCGCGGCGCCGCGTCGCAGCAGGTCCAGGGAGTGGTCCTGGTCCTCACGCAGGATCGTCAGCTGGACGTGCTCCCCCGCGTGGACCAGCCCGGGCAGGGCCCACGCGTGCAGGGAGTCGCTGTTGACCACGAGGGTGATGGGGGGCGTCGAGCCGCCCGTCCCGGTCGCGAGCTGCTCCGCCAGGTCCTCGGTCAGCAGCTCCAGCTGGCGGGCGAATCTGACCACCGTCTCCCCGGCCGGGGTCAGCTCCACCGGACGGACCCGGGCCAGGACCGGGCGACCGAGCGCCATCTCGAGCGCCCGGACCCGCTGGCTCACCGCGGAGGGGGTGAGGTGCAGGCGTCGGGCTGCGGCGTCGAAGGTGCCCTCCCTGACGATGGCCGCCAGGGTGAGCGCCTGCTCGGGCTGCACACGGATCATGAGCTCATCTTAAGGTCCGTGAGGAACCTGAACTGGTCTCAGGCTCCGGCGGCCCTTACGGTCGTCAGGTGCTCACCGCTGCTCTGTCCGGCTTCCTCACCGGCCTCTCACTGATCGTCGCCATCGGGGCGCAGAACGCCTTCGTCCTGCGGCAGGGCCTGCAGCGGCGGCACGTCACGCTGGTCGTCGCGGTGTGCGCGCTGTCGGACCTGGTGCTGATCCTGGCCGGCGTGGCCGGCATCGGGACGGTCGTCGAGCGCGCACCGGTCGTGCTCGACGTCGTCCGCTGGCTCGGGGCCGCCTTCCTCCTCGGCTACGGGCTGCTCGCGGCTCGGCGCGCCGTCCGTGGCGGACACCTGGAAGCCGCGGCCGCCCGCCAGCTCAGCACCGCCGGCGCCCTGGCTGCCGCACTGGCCTTCACCTGGCTGAACCCCCACGTGTACCTGGACACGGTGCTGCTGGTGGGGTCGATCGCCAGCACCCACGGGGTGCCCGGCCGGTGGTGGTTCGCCGCCGGCGCCGGGGTCGCGAGCCTCAGCTGGTTCACCGCCCTCGGGTACGGCGCCCGTGCCCTCGCCCCGGTCTTCCGCCGCCCGGGCGCCTGGCGCGTGCTCGACGGAGGCATCGCCGTCGTGATGCTCGCCCTGGCGGCCACCCTGCTGGTCGGCGCCTGAGCCACCGTCCGGGAGCAGGGGCCGCTCGGCGCTGGCCACCGCGGACGGCCAGGCGTAGCGTCCGTGCTCGTGGACGAGATCGCGGACGGGTCCGGCGCTCCCCCGGTGCGGGCCGGCGACGACCCGGCGGACGGCTGGTTCCCCGCGAGCGTGGCCGCCGGCTACGACGCCGAGGGCGGGGCGAACCACCCCGACGTCGTGCTGCCCGCGGTCCAGGTCCTGGCCGAGCTGGCGGGCGACGGTCCCGTCCTCGAGCTCGCGGTGGGCACCGGGCGGATCGCCGCTCCGCTCGCCGCGCGCGGCCTGCCGGTGCACGGGATCGAGCTGAGCCGCGCCATGGCGGCCCGGGTCACCGAGAAAGCCCGGGGGCGACGCGGTCGGGGTCACGATCGGCGACATGACCACCACCCGGGTGCCAGGAGCCTTCGCCCTCGTCTACCTGGTGTTCAACACGATCAGCAACGTCACCACCCAGGAGGGCCAGGTGGCGGTCTTCGTGAACGCGGCTGCGCACCTGCGGCCCGGCGGGCTGTTCCTCGTCGAGGTCGGGCTGCCCGACCTGCGCCGGCTGCCGCCCGGGCAGGACACCGTCCCGTTCACCGTGGACCCGTACCCCGACGGCGGCGGTCACGTCGGCTTCGACCAGTACGACGTCGTGACCCAGGCCTTCACCTCGACCCACGTCACCGTGTCGGCCGACGGCACGGGCCAGTTCCGCCGGATCCCCTTCCGCTACGCCTGGCCGGCCGAGCTGGACCTGATGGCGCGGATCGCGGGGCTGGAGCTCCGGCACCGCTGGTCGGGCTGGGACCGCTCACCCCTGACCCCGGAGAGCACCGCCCACGTCTCGGTGTGGGCGCGCCCCTGACCCGTCAGGGCGCACCCGGACCGTCAGGCCGGGGGAGTCGACCACGTGCAGCGCAGTCCGGCCCCTGATCTTGACCGAGGCGACGTCGTCCGACGTCACCCTCTGCGATCCAGACCACCCGCGGTCAGCAGCCCGAGGGCACGTCCCGGTCTGCCCGCCCCTGGCACCGCGCGGGCGGCAGCGCGCCGTCGGCCCAGCTGCCGAGCTGGTGCAGGATCGGCAGCAGCTGGGATCCGGTGCCGGTGAGCTGGTAGCTCACCCCCGGGGGCCGCGTCTGGGTGACGGTGCGCTCGACCAGCCCCGCTTCGGCGAGCTCGACCAGCCGGTCGGACAGCACCGAGTCGGTGATGGCGCCCACGCCCCGACGGAGGTCGGCGAAGCCCAGCGGCCCGGAGCTCAGCGTGCCCAGGATGACGCCGTTCCAGCGCTTGCCCAGGAAGTCGAACGCCCGGCGGACCCCGGCGTCGCACGCCGACGGGCCTGCCGCGGTCGCTGCGCTGCCGTGCTCCTCGACCGGGGACTTGTCCACGAACCCAGGCTACCGCCCGACTTGTTCTGTCCGTTGTGCTAGCTTTTTCCTAGTTTGTAGGCCTAGCCAAGTACAAGGAGAATCTCGTGACCCTGTTCCGCCTGGACGCCAGCATCCGGATCGACGGATCCCACAGCCGTGAGGTCGCCGACCTCGTCGAGTCCGAGTGGGCGACGACCCACCCCGACGACGACGTGGTGCGCCGTCACGTGGGCACCGAGCCGGTGTCCGCCACGGCCTGGGCCGCCGCCGTCGGCGCTGCCTACACCCCGGAGCCGGAGCGCTCGATCGAGCAGCGGTCCGCGGTGGCCCAGGCCGCCGCCGAGGTGGACGCCCTCGTCGCGGCGGACGCCCTGCTGTTCGCCGTGCCGCTCTACAATTTCGGCGTCTCCCAGCACTTCAAGAGCTGGGTCGACCTGGTGATCACCGACCCCCGGATGGCGGCCGGCGTGACGCCGGTGGTCGCCGGGAAGCCGGCTGTCCTGGTCACCGTGCGCGGCGGCAGCTACACCGCCGGCACGCCGCGGGAGGGCTGGGACCACGCGACGGGCTGGATGCGCCGCATCCTGGCCGACGTCTGGCAGCTCGACCTCACCGTGGTCGAGAAGGAGTTCACCCTGGTCGGGGTCAACCCGGCCCTGGACCAGTTCAGCGACCTCGCCGACGAGCTCAGCCGCAAGGCCGAGCAGGACGCCCGCGAGCACGGCCGGACCCTGGCCGCCCGCCGGCCGAAGGCGGCTTGAGCAGCGCGCGCCGGGTCGGTCGGGCCGACCCGGCGCGCGCTGTCAGCCCGAACCCCTAGATTGGGGCGGGCCAGAGACGCAGGCCCCCGACGCCGTGGGTTGCGCGTCACCAGGCTCACCGCTTCGAGGAGACCCATGACCGAGAACACCGCCCCCGGAACCCCGACGAACGCCGACGCCGCCGGTGTCGAGGAGTCGACGGCCGCGGCCGACGCGGCTCCCGCTCCCGCGGCCGCCCCCGCGCCGCCGACGCCGGCCCAGACGAGCATGGCGGCCCCGCGCGGTCTCAGCTACGCCGTGGACATCGTGTTCTGCATCGACGTCACCGGCAGCATGACCCCGATCATCGACGCGGTGAAGGCGAACGCGCTCGGCTTCTACGACGACGTGCAGGCCAACCTGACCGAGAAGGGCAAGAACGTCGCCCAGCTGCGGGTCCGGGTGATCGCCTTCCGCGACTTCGTCGCCGACGGCGCCGCCGCTCTGGAGGAGTCGCCGTTCTACACCCTGCCGGCCGATCGGGGCGGGTTCTCCGAGTTCGTGAACGGGCTGATCGCCCAGGGCGGCGGCGACGCGCCGGAGTCCGGGCTCGAGGCGGTGGCCCTGGCCATCAACTCGCCCTGGACCACCACCGGCGACCGCCGTCGTCAGGTCATCGTGGTCTGGACCGACCAGCCGGCCCACCCGCTCGACCCCTCGATCGTGCCCGCCGACCTGTCCTCGCGCGTGCCGGCCGACTTCAGCGCCCTCACCGACGTGTGGGAGGACGAGCAGGGCCTGATGGGCTCGAGCTCGAAGCGGCTCATCCTCTTCGCCCCCGACGGTCCCGGGTGGAGCGACATCTCCGCGGTGTGGGAGAACGTCGTGCACAACCCCTCCCAGGCCGGTGGCGGCCTCTCCGAGGTCGACTACGGGACGATCATCGACTCCATCGGCAACTCGGTGTGAGCGAGGCCCGCCGCCCCGGCACCGAGCTGGTCACGCCGGGACCGACCGTCTCGTTCGGCTTCAACCTCGGCAAGGTCGCCGGGCACGGCGAGGACTCCGACCCCATCCTGCGCGACGGCCCCGACCTGGGCCTGCTCGCCGTCTTCGACGGCATGGGTGGCGCCGGCGGCACGGTCTACGAGACCGAGGACGGTCCGCACAGCGGCGCCTACCTCGCCTCCCGGATCGCCCGTGACGTCGTCGAGCAGCGCATGCTGACCCTGCTCGTGCCGGACTGGAACCTCAAGGGCGAGCACGCCGCGGCCGACCTCCAGCGTGCCGTCTCGGCCGCGCTGCAGGACCGGCTGCGCGAGCTCAAGGCGCCCAAGAGCGGCCTGCGGTCCCGGCTGCTGCGGGCGCTGCCCACCACGATGGCGATGCTGGCCCTGCAGCGCGCGCAGCGGGGCGGCTCCGGCTGGCTCTGCCACGCGTTCTGGGCCGGCGACTCCCGGGCCTACGTGTTCGAGCCGGGCGGCGCGCGCCAGCTCACGACCGACGACCTGCGCGAACCGAGCGACGCCATGGCCAACCTGCGGCGGGACTCGGTGGTCAGCAACGCCATGTCCGCCGACACCGAGTTCCACGTGAACTACCGCCGCGTCGAGCTGGAGGCGCCGTTCCTGCTGGTGTCGGCCACCGACGGGTGCTTCGGCTACCTCCCCTCCCCCATGCACTTCGAGCACCTGGTGCTGAGGGCCCTGGTCGGCGCCCGGAGCGTGAGCGGATGGTCCCAGGCCATCCAGGACCAGGTGGTGGCGGTCACCGGGGACGACGCGGCCATGTCGGTGATGGCGGTCGGCGCCGACCTCGGGGAGCTCAAGAGGCTGTACGCGCCCCGGGTGGAGGAGCTCGAGCAGCAGTTCACCACCCCCATCGACGAGCTGGGCCGGGCCGTCCAGCAGGCGGAGCAAGAGCTGCAGCGGCTCCGCCAGCGCCAGCTCGACGACACCCAGGCGCTGTGGGTCCGGTACCAGTCCGGCTACGAGCGGTACCTGCACGCCCCGCCGGAGCCCGAACAGGAGGAGGAGGCCGGGGACGCGGTGCTCGACGGCGAGCCCGGCACCGGCGAGCCCCGCACCGCCGAGCCCCGCGCCGCCGAGGCCAGCGCCCCGGTGCCCGACCAGGTGCCGACCCGGGACGAGGCCCGCTCGTGAAGGCCGGCGACGTCGTCAACGGGTACCTGGTCCTCGAGGACTTCAAGGTCGTCGGCGCCGGGCTCAGCAAGTGGACCTACGCCGAGCGCGGTGGCCGGCAGTTCTTCATCAAGGAGTTCCTCAGCCCCACCTACCCGGACGAGAACGCGCCGGGCAGCGAGAAGACCAAGGCCCGCAAGCGCGCCCGGTGCGCCACCTTCGAGGCCCAGCACCGCGGCATGCAGAAGGCGCTGGCGCCGCTGTCGACCTACGGCGGCAACCTCATCGTCACCCTGGACTTCTTCCGCTGGGGCGCCAAGTACTACAAGATCACCGAGAAGGTGGACGCCGAGGACCTCGGTCCGGCCGGGGTGGCCGGACTCGAGCTCCGCCTGCAGCTGGTGCTGATGAAGTCCGTGGCGCACAGCCTGAAGATCCTGCACGACCTGCGGATCGTGCACGGGGACCTGAAGCCGAGCAACATCTTGGTCAAGCGGACCGAGCTCGGCTACACCAGCAAGCTGATCGACTTCGACAGCTCCTACATCGCCGGCAGCCCGCCGCCGTTCGAGGAGATCGTCGGGACGATCAACTACTACTCCCCGGAGCTGCTGGGCTACATCCAGGAGGCCGGGGTCCAGCCGGCGGAGCTCGGGGTCGCCTCCGACATCTTCGCCCTCGGGCTCATCTACACCGAGTTCCTGACCGGCGCGGTCCCGCCCTTCGACACCGCCAAGTACCACGAGGCGGCGTTCGCCGTCCGGAGCGGTGAGGTCCTGCGCGTCCCCCGGGCCGGCGTCGTGCCCGCACTGGCCGACCTGGTCGACGCCATGCTGCTCGCCGACCCCACCCAGCGGCCCACCATCGCGCAGGTGCACAGCACCCTGATGGGGATCCGGCTGCCCAGCGACAGCCCGGCCACCACGATCCGGCCCAGCGCACCGGCTCGGCGCCCGACCCCGCGGGTCGGCGCCCCCAGCGCCCCGCCTGGTGCAGCGCCCGCGGCTCCGTCCGGGGCGCTGCGGGGCAAGGGGCTGCGGATCAGCGGGGGCGGCGCTCCCCCGGCCGAGAGCGACCCGGCGGCCCGCAAGCCGAGCCAGGGGCTGGTCGGCAAGCTCGTGGGCAAGCTGACCGGCCGGCCACCGCGGTGAACCCCCTCGGACCGGTCTGGCGCTGCCGGGTGTGCGAAGGCGTCAACCGCAACGGCCGGGTCTGCGCCACCTGCGGGGCCGAGGTGCCGATCGGTGAGCCGCTGCGGGCTGCGGTGCGCACCGTCAAGCCCAGCACCACCCGCCCGGCCACGCCACCGCCCGTGCCGCCCGACCCCACCCGGCAGGAGCTGCGGAGGTACCCCGTCCCCGAGGAGATCTACCCCGTCGACTCCGACGAGCGGCTCGACTTCGACAGCGGCTTCGAGATCCGGCCGATGCCCGGTGGCTGCATGATCAACCTCGGTCCCCGGAACCGCTCCTACTGAGCGCGGGTGCCGGACGGCTCCGACGGGTAGAGGCAAGGCCGACAGCACCTCCCAACCACTGAAGGAGTACGTCTGTGGCCACCTCCATCGCCACCGTCTGGGTCCCGGTCGACGACATGCAGCGGGCCGTCCGCTTCTACGCCGAGACCCTCGACCTGCAGGTCAAGGACCAGAGTGAGGACTGGTCGGAGATCGACGCCGGCAACCTCACCATCGGCCTCAACGCCCGGGAGGGGACCGCCGCGCACGCCGACGGCGGCGCCGTCATCACCTTCACCCCCGACGGCAGCATCGACGACGAGGTGGACCGCCTCACCCGTGCCGGCGTCGACTTCATCGGCGGCATCAGCGACCACCCGTGGGGCCGGATCGCGTCGTTCAAGGACAGCGAGGGCAACGACCTGCAGCTGTACGGTCCGCCCGCGGGCTGAGCGACCGGCCCGGACGGGTCTGACCGGGTGCACGACGAGCAGGGCCACCGACCAGTGGTCGGTGGCCCTGCGCGCGCTCCGGACTCCCCCGACGGGGCCGGAAGGCTCGGGTGGTGCAGCTCAGCTGTTCTGGGCCTCCCAGGTGAACCCGACCCCAGCGGTGCCGCCCTGGGTGGTGTCGGGAGCTGTGGTCTTCACCGTGTACACGATCTGGTAGCTGCGGCTCTCCGTGCGGGCGCCGGTCGGCGCCCAGTTCCCGACCCCGTTGCTGAACCCGGTGTGGGCGGCGGCGAACCCCGCGACGGTCCCGCTGTACAGCTGGCCGCCACCGGCCACCGGGGTGAAACCGGCACAGTTCCCGAACGACCCGCCGGTGCCCTGGACGACCTGCAGGTCGATGTTCGCGGCCAGGTCCTTGGTGGAGGAGAGGTCGGTGGCGTACAGGTGCACGGTGGAGGCCAGGCTGCCGGTCGAGGTGACCGCGATGCACTGGGTGCCGGTGGATCCGGGCTTCAAGTTCGCGGCGGTGAACGCGGCGGTGTTGTTGTCGTCATCGCTCAGCGCGACGGTGCCGCTGGCCCAGTTGCTGGTGGGGCTGACCGTGGTCGAGGAGTAGGCGGAGTAGGAGGCCTGCGAGACCACCAGCCCGGAGACCGCGATGGCGGCCGGCACGGCGAGGACCGTGGCGATCTTCGCGGCCCGACGGGACGGACGGCGGGTGGCGGCGCCGGCGGCGGTCGTGGTGGTGGTCATGGGGAGCTCCTGGGGCTGAGAGGCTGACGATGTGGTGGGCGGCCCCCCGGCCCTGCCCCCGACCCGTCGTCCGGGCTGGTGAGAAGAACGATGCCCCGCCCACCTCCACAGCCCCTCAGCCCTGCTGGGCACCTTCCCCCAGCACTTCCTCAGGACCCACCAGCCCTCCAGACCACCTCAGGATCGGCTCAATCCGGGGGCCGACCGGTCCGTCGGGCGCACCCCCGCTCGCTGGGCGTCAGCCGACGAGCTGGGGCGGCAGCACGTCGAGCACCCAGGTGACGCCGAAACGGTCGGTCACCATCCCGTACAGCGGTGCGTAGCCTGCCGGACCCAGGGCCGCCCGCACCGTTCCTCCCTCAGCCAAGCCGTCCCAGTACCGGGTGATCTCTCCAGGGTCGTCGCCGCGGACCGAGACGTAGACGGCGTCGGTGCCCGGGTCGTGGGCTCTCCCCGGCGGCACGTCGAAAGCCATCACCGAGAACCCGGGGGCCCGGACTCCGCCCCACTTGATCTGGTCGGCCACCGCCCCGTCGGCGGAGTCCTGCTCGTCGCCGCCCTGGGCGAAGGAGAAGGCCATCACCTCACCCCCGAAGACGGCGGCGTAGAAGTCGAGCGCCTCGCGGGCCCGTCCGCGGAAGTTCAGGCGGGTGGTGGTGGTGATGCTCATGGTCGGCTCCTCGCCTCGGGATCTCCCACCGACGGTCGTCGTCGGCGGCAGCCCTGATCCTGTCGCCCGTAGCGGACAGGATCGGTCCTCTACCCGGGGCACGATGGACCACGTGACCCGGACCTCGTCCCGCCTGCTGACCCTGCTGTCGCTGCTGCAGGCACGCCGCGACTGGCCGGGTGCCGTGCTCGCGGAGCGCCTCGGCGTCACCTCGCGCACCGTGCGTCGTGACGTCGACCGCCTGCGCGAGCTCGGCTACCCGGTGCAGGCCTTCAAGGGCCCCGACGGCGGGTACCACCTCGAGGCCGGCGCGGAGCTGCCCCCGCTGCTGTTCGACGACGACCAGGCCGTGGCCCTCGCCGTCGCCCTCCGCGCGGCGGCCGCCAGCGGCGCGGTGGTCGAGGAGGCGGCAGGGCGCGCCCTGGTCACGGTCCGGCAGGTGATGCCGGCCCGGCTGCGGCACCGCATCGACGCCGTCCAGTTCACCCCCGTCCCCGCCTCCCCGGACCAACGGGTCGACCCTGCCGTCCTGGTCGCGCTCACGGCCGCCGTCCGGGCCCGCGAGGTGCTGCGCTTCGACCACGCGAGCACCCAGACCGAACCCGAGCCGGAGCCCGGCCGGGTCGTCCCGCCGCGCCAGGTCGAGCCCCACCACCTCGTCAGCCGAGCCGGTCGCTGGTACCTCGTCGGCTGGGACCTGGACCGGGTCGACTGGCGGATCTTCCGGGCGGACCGGATCACCCCGCGCATCCCGACCGGACCGCGCTTCACCCCGCGCGAGCTGCCTGGCGGTGACGTCAGCAGCTTCGTCGACGCGCGGTTCAAGGGCTCCTCCGGGTCCGGCACCTGGCCCTGCCGCGGCGACGTCGTACTTGACCTGCCCGCCGCCGAGGTGGTCCCCTTCGCCCTCGACGGGGTGGTCGAGGCGCTCGGGCCCGACCGCTGCCGGCTGGCCCTGGGCGCCTGGTCCTGGATCGGCCTGGCGGCGGCGCTCGCCCGCTTCGACGCCGACCTCCACGTCATCGGACCACCGGAGCTCCAGGACGCGTGCGCGACCCTCGCGCAGCGCTTCGCCCGGTCGGCGCGCCAGGACGCGCCCGGCGTCAGCTGACGAGGTCGGTGACCACCGGCAGGGCGGCCGAGATCGCCTGGTCGGTGTTCAGCAGGGTGGCGAGGCGGTCACCGGCGTCCGGCTGCGCGAGGTCGACGGAGCCGTCGCGGACCATCACGACGACGCAGTGCCCCCCGAGGTCGTCCACGGCGGCCCACCAGCCCGACGGCGAGACGGGGTTCGTGCCGTCGTCGAGGACGACGCGACCGTTGGCCACGACCTGCAGCCGGTCGACGCCCACCCGCACCTCACCGACCGCGCCCGGCTGCAGAGGTCGACCGAACGAGACCCAGCCCTGCCGGGACAGCTGCAGGCGGAGCATCTCGTCGGGGCTGGTGGCAGCCATCAGGGCGGGGATGGGCCGGCTGCCGGGGATGAGAGTCTTCACGTACACCCGGTCACCGTACGGGCGGTTCGACCAGGACGCACCCCGGTCACCTCAGGACGTGGGGCGGGACCCGCCCGGCGAAGATCAGGCATCCTCCTCAGGCCGGTCGGCACGCCTCAGACCGAGGCTGGAGCCCATCAGCATCCGGCCGCACCGGCGGCCAGGATGGGGACGAGCACCAGGCAGAGGGGACGCCACCCATGACGACGAAGACCCGATCGCACCATCTCCGCGCCGCCCTGCGACGGTCCTGGGACCAGTACGCGGCCCTGCACGAGCGGCGCCAGCTGCTGGACCGGCCGTGGCTGGAGGACGTGCTCCACTGGTCCGCCGACGAACAGCTGCACGGGGAGGTCGTGCCCACCGGGGCAGGGCCTCGCAGCGTCACCTCCGACGGCTGGTGCCCAGGACTCCGCTGAGCCGATCCGGGGGACTCCGGCCGCAGCCGGTATCAGCACCGGCACCTGGTGCCTCCTCCCCCCGAGCCGATCCGGAGGAGGCAGCCATGGGGATGGTCCGCACACCCGAGCGCCCTGCTCCTCGACCGGGTCACCCTCCGCGCCGGGTGGTCGAGCGGACCGAGGACGCGGCCTGGGCCGCCGCCGAGCTGGCCGCAGGGGCCGTGGTGGGGGCCGCCTTCGGGAACTTCTACGCCCTGGTGAGCCGCCCGGACGAAGCCACCGTCCGCGCGGTCAACCTGCTCAAGGGCCGGCCCGCCGCCCAGACGGGCAGCATCACCGCACCGCCGGCCTCCGTGGCCGACGTCTGAGACCTGACCCGGCTGCCGTCGGGGCTGAGCGCGGCCGCCGCCCGCGAGATCGTCGACGCCTTCCTCGGCCTCGGTCCGTTCGGGTTCCGCGGCCCGGCGCAGCCGCTCGTGCCGGCGCACCTGACCGCCCTCGACCATGACGTCGTGACCACGCAGCTCATCGCTCCCGGACACGCCTGCCCGTCCCACGACTTCCTCGACCGCGCCCAGGTCGCTGCCGGCACACCGTTCCTCTACGTCACCTCGGCCAACCGCTCCCGGCACGCGACCGGGGCGGCCGACTCCCCCGCGCACTGGCGGGCGGCGGGGCTGGCCGCCGACTTCGGCAGCCACCCGGCCTTCCGCCTGCTCGAGCACACCGACGAGGCTGCCGCCCGTCGGCGCCACCCCTGGTTCCTGCCCGCGTCGACCAGCGTGCTGGCCCTGCACCGGACGGTCATCCCGCCCGACCACAACCGTCCGCACCTGGTGCTGGAGCGCCACGGCTCCCTGCCGGCGGCCACCATCAGCTCCGTCCTCGACGGGCTGGGCTTCGGCCTGGTGCTGGCGCCCGCGGCGAGCACCCGGCTCACGCCCCGCGTCTACGCCTCGACGGCGTGATCTCCACCTCCGCACGGCCATCCGCGGAAGGGGATGTTCACCACAAGCGTTGGTAGACGGCCGCAGCCTTCGGGTTCTGGTCGGTGCCGAAGAGGCTGTTCTTGATGTAGGCGGTCGGCTCGTCGAAGTAGCACTCGAACACGACGACGTCCCGGTTGGCGTTGAAGAAGTTGTACATGGCTTCGACGTAGTAGGGGTTGTCGCCACCACCGTTGCTCCGGATCGCCTTCTTGGCCAGGCCCCACTCAGCGAAGGAAGCTCCTTTGCCGCGCTGACGAGCGAAGTCGACGACGTCCTGGATGCCCGGACCCTTCGCCGGCAGCAGCACGTCCTGCCAGTCCGCAGCGGAGCTGGCCTGGGTGTCGTACCAGTCGTAGGTGTCGCAGCCGATCAGGTCCACGACGTCGTCGCCGGGATACACCTCGGTGAGTGCCGCCAGCCGGTCCTTCGTGCCCGGGAGGCCAGAGCCGCAGGCGACGCCGAACTCGAACACCAGGTCGGGCGCCGTCGACCGCATGGTCGTGACGATCCGGCGGAACGCAGCCTGGTACTCATCGGCTGACTCGGCGGAGGCCTGCCAGGGCCAGTCGGGCAGGTTGGACTCCCACCCGACCCGGATGATGGAGTCACCCCGGCCGTTGTCCACGAGCTTCCTGGCCACCTCGGTCCACACCGCGTCCTGGTCACCTCGGGCCACGCTGACCAACGAGCCGTCGCCGTCCTCGGGCAGCATGGCGAGGCCGTAGTTGAGCCGCCCGTTGAAGCCGTTCCAGACCGTGATGTGCCAGTCCTCGTCCATGATCGCCTGGTAGCTGCTCTTGGCCGAGTAGGTGGTGACGACATCAGCCGGCCGACCCCGCCAGGCGCCGAACTCGTCGAGGGCCCCGGTGGTGAAGCGGCCGCCCAGCCAGACGCCGGAATGCCACGGCAACCCGGACGGGGCAGGACCGAGGATGCGGCTGGCGGCGTTCTCGTCGGTGGGGGCGGTCGGCGCACCGCCGGCGTCGCCGCCTTGTTCCTGCCGGCACGCGCTGTAGGCGCGCTGGGACTCCACGGTGCTGTCGTCGAGGTGGTGCCGGCAGGGGTCCTCGGGATCAGCAGAGCTCCACACCGCCGCCAGGACGGCGACCAGGACGATGCTCAGCCCGAGGACGAGGAGTGCACGGAGAGGGACGGAAGGGCGGGCCATGCTGACGTCCAATCAGAGAGTCGAGGTCGGACGCCGGCTCGAACATGCCGACGTCGTGGATCGACGGCGATGTCGAGGAACCAGCTTTTCGAACAGGGCGCGGTGGTGGTCGGCGGCACGGTGGTCGAGGCACCTGCTCCTCACCCGAGCGGTTCGCGGGAGGACACCGGCAGGTCTCCGCTGGCCGACGTCGTCCCTGCAGGTGCATCCGCGGCCGGGCGAGCGGCGCCCACGGACCGCCTCGGGGACCAGGGCGGCAGCGTCCGGTTCTTCTGGCGGAGGGCAGGGTGCTCGACGGCGTGCCAGGAGACCACGGCGAGGATACCGGTGAGGACCGCACCCAGGAGGATGAAGAGAGGGACCGGGATGGTCACAAGGGTGGTCGCGGCGAGCAGCTGGAGGACCGGCCAGTGGTAGATGTAGAGACCGTAGGACAGGTCCCGGTCGAGGGACACGCTCCACGGCAGGCAGGTGCCCAGCCAGACCAGGATGTAGGCGGCGGGGACGATGCCCGTGAGCCGGTAGTTGTCGAGGGTGGCGATGCTGACCAGCAGCACCACCGCCGCCAACAGCGCCAGCCAGCCCCTCATCGGGATCTGGTCGGCGTAGAGCCAGGCGGTCGCCCCCACCAGGAAGGCCACGACCAGGCGCAGGGTGTCGTCCCCGATCAGCACCTCGAAGCCCGCCTCCTGGAGAAGAGTGAGCACCCACAAGAAGGCGGCGAGCGCCGGGACGAGCCAACGACGGCGACGCAGGACGGCCAGCACCCCGAACAGCCCGACCAAGCCGTAGCACAGGGCCTCCAGGCTCAGGGTCCACAGCGAGCCGTTGAAGACGTACGGCGTGGGGTTGTCGGGCAGCAGCCCGGCGATGTCGTACTGGGTGATGAGGAGGGCGGCATTGCCGTAGACGTAGCGCCAGGCCGTCGGCGACTCGGTGAACGCCGACGCCGCGGTCCGCCCGGTCAGCAGCGCCGCCACGGGCGCGAACACCAGCGCGGTGACCACCAGGCAGACCAGGAAGCCGGGCATGATCCTCAGCACCCGGTGCCAGGTGAACCGGAAGAAGGAGTCGAGCTTGAGGTAGCTGCGGGTGATGAGCAGGCCGCTGAGGACGAAGAACCCGTCGACGGCGAAGTCACCGATCGCCGACCGGCCCCAGGTACCCGGGTGCTCACTGGTACGCATCACGGTCCCGTGGTCGACGACCACCATCAGCGCGAGAGCCAGCCGCAGCCCGTCGAAGTTGTTGCGGCGCGGGTCGAACCGGCTGCCCAGCCGATGCCTCCGGGCAGGCTGAGGTCCACCCGCACTGGATCCCACCGACACGATGCCCGCCCCCCGGCCAACTCAACTGGAGACAGACACTACCCTCACTCGCACTGAGAGTTAGGGTCTTCGGAAAATCCGTCAGACCGGCCGTGACGGGTCCTGGGCCTTCTGCTCCAGGATCCCGTCCAGTTCAGCGGCGTAGGCGAGGCGCTTCTGCATCCGCGCCGTGGCCGCCTGGACCCGCTGCCGGCAGTCGACCAGCACCGCCTGGGCCGACTGGACCTCCTCGGCCGTGGCCGACGTGTCGTTCAGCACGTCGAGTGCCTCGAGGAGCTCCCGCATCTCGGCGAGGGTGAACTCCAGCGGCTTCATCCGCCGGATCACCAGGATCCGTTGCACGTCGTCCTCGGTGTAGAGGCGGAAGCCGCCTTCACTGCGCGCCGACGGGGTGACGAGGCCCACCTCGTCGTAGTGGCGCAGAGTCGGGATCGACATGGCCGTCCGTTCGGCGACGACGCCGATCTGCATGGACCCCTCCAGAGCAGCCACAGAGCCCACCTCCTCGTGCTTTCCCGATATGCCCGCCCGATCGTAGCCCTGCTCGCTCCACTGCCGGGAGCCGCCCGAGTCGGGTCAGTCCCGGGCCAGGACGATCGCGGCCGCCTCGGCCTCGCTCTGCTCGGCCAGCACCGAGCCCGTCCGGGTGGCGAGCTCGAGAGCCAGGGAGGTCTGCCGGGCGAACTCCTCCACCATGGTCTCGACCGTGGTGGAGGAGGCGGGTCGGCCCGGGTCCCGGTGCACCACGATCGCCCCGCAGGGTCGGCCACCGCTGTGGATCGGCACCGCCATCACCGGCCGGCGGCCAGCCGCCGATGCGGCTCCAGTGCCCCACGCCTCCCCGTCGGCGGTCGTGCCGAGCTCCCCGCAGTCGTGGTCCACGGCCCGCCCAGCCAGGCTGCCCCGTCTCCGCAGGGTGCGGTCGACGAACTCGGCCGCGCCCTCGCCGGCGGCGATGCGCACCTCGAACAGGGCCGGGTCGTCAGGAGACAGGACCAGGATGGCCACGCTGCAGCCGTCGCTGAACTGGAGCACGTGGTCAGCGATGTCCTGCGCCACGCCCATCAGGCTCGACGACCGGAGCAGCTCCCGGCTGACGAGGGCGGACGCATCCCGCCAGGCCCCCCGCTGGTTCACCTCGCCCTGACCCACATCCGGCCCGTCGGCTGCCGTCAGCATCGCCACCGCAGCCTCGTCCAGCCAGGTCTGACGGCGACCAACTCCGTCGATCACCGTGGCCAGGTGGCGTGCCCGCGCCCGGCTCAGGGTCAGCACCACGGCGTCGTCGACGACCTCGACGGTCAAGGAGGCGGACGACTGGCGGCGACCCATGACAGGTCCTCGATCCAGAGCTCTGTCCCGAGTGTTCTGCTGACCCCACAGCAACCCTCGTGGTCGTCGGCTGCCCGATCGCACCTCGAGGCACCCTCGGCGCCGGGGCGTCCACACCAAGGGGCGCCTCGACGATGAGAGGTGCAGAGTCCACCGGGACCAGGGCGGCGGGACGGTCAGGAGGCGTCCGCGTCGGCCTGTGCGGCGCAGGCGGCGCACTGCCCGAAGATCTCCAGGTCGTGGCTGACGCCGGTGAAGCCGTGCTCGGCGGCCACCCGGGCCGTCCACGCTTCCACGGGGGGACCGGTCACCTCGACGGCCAGCCCGCACGTGCGGCAGACCAGGTGGTGGTGGTGGCTGCGTGAACAGCGGCGGTAGGCCACCTCGCCCTCGTCGGTGCGGATGGCGTCCAGGGCGCCGGCCTCCGACATGCGCTGCAGCGTCCGGTACACCGTGGCCATCCCGACCCGGTCGCCGCGCTGGGCGAGCGCGGCGTGGATCTGGGCGGCCGTGCTGAAGGCGGTGGTGTCGCTCAGCACCTCGTCCACGGCGGTGCGCTGCCGCGTCTGCCGCGTCCCGCGCGCCTCGGGCTGAGCCGGGACCGGTCCTATCCGCGACGTCATGGCTTCCTGCTCCCTCGTCCTCGGCGGTGGCGTGGCCGGTGCATCCCCGCGCTCAGCCGCACCGGAGCACTGTACCGGCAGCAGCCGGCGGGCTGGGGTCGTCCGACCCGTCTGGCGGGTCGGTCCGGAGCTGGACGAGGAGGTGCTCGCCGACGCCGTGTGCCGTCGTCCCGGGCTCGGCGTCGAGCATGAACAGCAGCCCCAGCGCGACGGCCCAGGCCAGCCCGCGGTCCCAGACAGCATCCTCGAGTGGGTGACGGCCGGAGGCGGCCGCCTGGAACGCCGCACGCCCGACCTCGTCGAAGGCGAGCCAGGCGATGGCCAGGTCGGTGGCCGGGTCGCCCTGGCACAGGTCGCCCCAGTCGAGCACGGCCCGGAGCGGTGGCGACGCGTCGTGGTGCGTCAGCACGTTGAGCGGGTGCAGGTCGCCGTGCAGCCAGACCGGTGGTCCCTCGTGCGCCGGCGCGTCCACGGACCGGTCCCACACCGCCCGGAGGGTGGCCGCGTCGGCGTCGGGAACCTGCGCGAGCCGCTCAGCCACGCTGGCCTCGAGCGCAGTGAGCGGGATGCCCCGCCACGGGCTCACCGGGGCTTCGTCCGGCGCCGGTTGGTGCAGCGCCGACACGAAGGCGCCGAGCTGGGTCGCGGCGGTGCTGCGGCCGGCGACCGGGACGTCGGCCAGCCGACGACCCTCGAACCACGGGCAGACGAGCCAGGTCCACGGGTAGCCGGGCGCGGGTCGGCCGACCGCGACCGGAGTCGGGACGGCGACCGGCAGGGTGGCCCCGAGCCGCGGCAGCCAGTCGGCCTCGTGCTGGACGAGCGGGGCCGACAGCGCCCGCCGTGGCATCCGCACGCAGAGGTCCTTCCCGAGACGGGCGATGACGTTGTCCCAGCCGCTCGCCACGACACGGACCTCCCCCGGCAGGGCGGGGAACTGCTGCTCCAGCAGCGCCTTGATGAGCGTCTCGTCGACGTCGACCTCGGCCGGCGGGGTGCGCATGCTGACCTCCAGGGGCAGGCTGGGTGGGTGGGAGCCAGGTGAGGGACCCGGTCGAGGAACGGTCAGGCCGGGCCTGGCCAGCTCTCCGCGCCCGCTCCGGTGCCGGGTCCCTGCGTGCGGTCGACGAGGTCCGCGGCGACGTCGCGGATCCTGCGGTCCTGCTGCTGCGACACCCGGTTGAGCAGGATGAACGCCTCGTCAGGGCCGCAGCGACGGCTGCCCATCAGGATGCCTCGGGCCTGCTCGATCACGGCGCGGGTCCGGAGGATCTCGTGCATGTGCCGGGCCTCGGCCACCGCCGACTGGCACAGCGCGGCGTTGGCGACGGCGACCGCCGCGTAGCCGGCCAGCGCCTCCGCCAACGACACCGACTCCGGCGCGAACGTGCGGTCGGCGGCGGAGTACAGGTTGAGCGCGCCGAGCGTCCGCTGTGGGACCGGCAGGCCCACCGACAACAGGTACCTGACCCCCCGCTCCGCTGCTGAACGCGCGAAGTCCGGGTAGGCGCTGACCGACGGCTCGGCCGTCGAGACGAGGACGGTGGACCCGGCGAGGGACGCAGCGGTGGACGGCCCGGATCCCACTTCGTACTGCCGCTCGTCGAGGTCGGAGGCCAGCTGGCTGGTGAAGACCGCCGTCCGCGCCCAGTCACCCTCCACCAGCGTGACCGACACGTCGACCAGCTCCGGCACGAGCTGCTGAGCCGCCTCGGCGACCCGCTGCAGCACCCGGCTGAGGGACCGGTCGTCGCTGCTGCCGTGCAGGATCCTCCCGAGCTGGTCGAACACCCGGGTGGCGGAGGCCGACACCACCGGGTCCGTCGCAGAGAGATCAGCCATGGTCGTCCTCACACACGTGGAGCTCGTGGAGCGCACCCAGGGCCGTCGCCGGCCGGATGCCCTGCGTGAGCCGCTGCTTGACCCAGGGCCGACCCGGAGAACGAGGCGCCAGTTCACCACCCCGGAGGACGGTCACAGATGCTCACTTAAGCACGGCAGGCCGACCACGGCAACGACGTCTGGTTCGGGTGATGGCTGGATGAGGACACCGATGAGTTGACGACCGGACCGGAGTCACAGGGGCATGACCGACTCAGATGCGCTGACCCCTGTCCGACCCGTGACCCGCCATGTCCGGGTACCCGGTGCCCGCCTGACCTACGACGTGCGAGGCCAGCTGAGCCCGTTCGCGACTCCTCTGGTGCTGGTCGGTTCGCCAATGGACGCCTCCGGCTTCGGAACTCTCGCCCGGCACTTCCCCGACCGGGTGGTCGTCACGTACGACCCCCGCAACACGGGTCGGAGTCAGCGAGATGACCCGACCGCAGAGGTCGACGCCGTCGAGCACGCCGACGACCTGCATGCCGTGCTCGCTGACCTGGGCAGCGGCCCGGTCGATCTCTTCGCCAGCTCGGGCGGTGCGGTGAACGCCTTGGCGCTGGTGGCGCGACACCCCGACGACCTCTCCACGCTCGTGGCCCACGAGCCGCCGCTCACCCACGCCGTCCCCGACGCCGCGGCTGTGGCCGCCGTGATCGACGACATGTACGCCACCTACTGCCGTGTCGGGCTGGGTCCGGCGATGGCGAAGTTCATCCGGTTCGTGATGCACCGGGGTCTGGTCGCTGCGGACTACCTGGCTCAGCCAGCACCCGATCCTGCAGCGTTCGGGCTCCCGGTCGAGGACGACGGCTCCCGGAACGACCCGCTCATGCTCAACCTCAGGGGTGGGTGCCACCACCGGCTGGACGTGGAGGCGATCCGCGCTGCGCCGACCCGGGTCGTCGTGGCGGCCGGTCTCGAGTCCGGAGGGCGCTCCGACGGGGAGTTCGCCTGCCGCGCTGCCTACGGGCTCGCAGCCCAGCTGGGCACCGACGTCGTCCCGTTCCCCGGTGGCCATGCCGGTTTCCTCGGTGGCGAGTTCGGCCAGACAGGCAAGCCCGACGAGTTCGCTGCCCACCTCCGGGCCGTCCTCGGCTCGGTGGACGCGCGGGGCAGAGCCGGGACCAGCGCCATGCCTGGTCAACCGCGGTGATGGAGAGTGGAGCTTAGGGGATTCGAACCCCTGACCTTCTCATTGCGAACGAGACGCGCTACCAACTGCGCCAAAGCCCCTCTGCCGGCTCTCACCGACCGCAGAACAATACCACTGGCCAGACCGTGGTCCTCGCCACGGTTCAGCCGGCGGCGACCTGCCGACCGTCCTCCTCCAACCCCGGGCGGACCTCGCGGACGGGGGCGGCCGGGGCGTCCGCGGTCACCGGCCCGACGGGTCGGCCCGGGCTGGCCGCACCCGGTCCGGAGAGGTCGATGGTGCGCACGGTGCGCGGAGCCAGCGGCTTGGAGACGTAGGTGGCGACGGTGATGGGCACCGGGTCCCACAGCGCGCCGGTCGACGGCGCCGGGGGGGCCGGCGTGGCGGGGCGGGCGGCGGAGGTGGCCGCGGCCAGCTCCCTGCGGCTCAGCCGCACGGTGGACTCGTCGCCGCCCGACTGGATGCTGGCGAACCGGCCGTCGAGCTCGCGCCGCAGACCCCGGACGCTGAACCGGGCGACGGCGAGGAAGGCCACCAGCAGCACGCCGGGGACGGTGACCAGGCCCCAGGGCACCAGCCCGGCCACGCCGAGGGCCACGGTGGCGCCGAGCAGGGTCAGCAGCACCAGCAGGACCCGTCGGCGGCGGCGGGGCGCCAGCTGCTCCAGCCGGCGCAGCTCGCGGACCGCAGCCCGGCGAGTCAGCGGGGTGGACACCTCGTACTCGGCGATCGGGCTGAGGTCCTGGTTGAGCAGGGGCGCGGTCCCGTGCCGCACCGCGCGCACGGACTCGGAGAAGCGGCTGGCCGGGTCGCCCGCGTCGACGGCGAGCTGCTCCTCGCGGCGGCGCACGAAATGAGGCACGAGATAGGCCAGCCAGGCGATCGCGATGGCACCGAAGATCACACCTGTCGTCCCCACACCGGAACCGTAGGTGGCGGCCTCCGCCGCCCGCCGGACCTGCCGCGGTGTGTCGGGAAGAATCGACCCGGGGCCGGCGGCGTGGCGGCGACGCGACCGCTCAGCGGGCTCGGAGGCTGTCCCAGCGCCGCAGCATCCCGCCCGGGACCTCCTCGGCGTTCAGGGCGAAGACCAGGTGGTCGCGCCAGTCGCCGTCGATGTGCAGGTAGCGGGGTCGCAGGCCCTCGGGCCGGAACCCCAGCTTGGTCACCACGCGGAGGCTCGCGGTGTTCTCCGGCCGGATCGCGATCTCGATCCGGTGCAGGTGCATGACCTGGAAGCAGTAGTCGACCGCCAGCGACACCGCGGTGGGGATGATCCCGCGCCCGGCGAGCCGCTCGTCCACCCAGTAGCCGATCTGGCCCCAGGACGCCGACCCGCCGACGATGCCGCTCACGGTCAGCTGCCCGGCCAGATGCGGGAGGGCGGTACCACCGGCGTCGTGGAAGACCAGCCAGGGCAGCATCCGGCCCTCGCGGGCCTGCCGGGTGAGCGTCCGCACCAGTCCGGCGTAGGTGGCCGGTCCCGGCTGGGCGCCGGGCGGCAGGGTCGCCTCCCAGGGGCGCAACCAGTCGGCGTTGGCCGTCCGCACCCGCTCCCAGGCCGCCCGGTCCCGGGTCCGCATTGGCGCGAGCTGCACGGGTCCGTGGCGCAGGGTCACCGGCCAGTGGTGCCGGCCGAACATCTGGAGCGGGGACCCGCTGCGCTGCGGCCGCTCGCCCAGGCCACGTGACTCGGGGCCGCTCACCTCAGGGCCGCCTCCGCGGGAGGCGCTCACCGGGGATGGTCGGCTCCGCGCAGCTGGGCCACCGCGTGCGGCAGGACGGGCGCCAGCACGGTCATCCCGTCGCGGGCTCCCCCGGTCGAGCCGGGGAGGTTGACGATGAGGGTCTGGCCCGAGACGCCGGCGACGCCGCGGCTGAGCAACGCCGTCGGGACCCCGTGGTCGACGCCGTAGCGGGCGATCTCGGCGACCAGGGCCGGGATCTCGCGCTGGACGACGGTCCGGGTCTGCTCGGGGGTGTGGTCGTCGGGGCTCAGCCCGGTGCCGCCGGTGGTGATCACCAGCGGGCGTCGGGCCGCGACCGCCCCGCGCAGCGCGTCGCCGACGGCGTCCCCGTCGGGCACCACCACGGGGTCGCCGACGGCGAAGCCGAGCTCGCGGAGCGCCGCCACGACGACCGGACCCGAGCGGTCCTCGTACACCCCGGCCGAGGCGCGGGTGGACACCGTGAGCACCAGCGCCTCGGGCAGCGCGTCGTCCGCCACGTCGACCTCCTCGTTCACCGGCCGTCCTCCTCGCGCTGCCAGTCTCCCCGGCGGCCGCCCGACTTGGCCAGCACCCGGATGTCGGTGATCACCGCGGCCCGGTCGAGGGCCTTGATCATGTCCACGACGGTCAGCGCGGCCGTGCTGATCGCGGTCAACGCCTCCATCTCCACCCCGGTCCGGTCGGTGGTCCGCACCGTCGCGGTGAGCTCCACCCCGTCGTCGGTCACCTCGGCGGTGACGTCCACGCCGCTGATCGACAGGGGGTGGCACAGCGGCACCAGGTCCGGCGTCCGCTTCGCGCCCTGGATCCCGGCGATCCGGGCCACGGCCAGCGCGTCGCCCTTGGGCACCGTGCCGTCCCGCAGGGCCGCGACGCAGGCAGCGCTCAGCCGGACCCGGCCGGCGGCGGTCGCGCTGCGGGACGTGACCTCCTTGGCCGAGACGTCCACCATCCGCGCCTGGCCGGTCGCGGTCAGGTGCGGGAACGGCTGCTCGCTCATCCCGCGACCTCCTCGAGCAGCCAGACCTCGACGTCCTCGCCCGCCTCGACGGCGGTGGTGTCCTCGGCCAGCACGACCAGGGCGTTGGCCCGGGCCAGGTCGGCCATCAGGTGGGAGCCGTGCCCGCCGGCCAGCTCGACCAAGTGGGTGCCGTCCGCGTCCAGGGTGACGATCCCGCGGGCCAGCTGCCGGCGCCCCGGCGCGGAGCGGACCGGGTGCGTCAGCCGGGCCCGGGACGCCGGTCGGGTGCACGGCGTCAGGCCCATCAGCCGACGGATCGCGGGCCGGACGAAGGCCTCGAAGGAGACGAAGGCGCTGACCGGGTTGCCGGGCAGCATGATCATCGGCGTCCGGTCCTCCCCCACCAGGCCGAAGCCCTGCGGCTTGCCGGGCTGCATGGCCACCTGGGTGAAGTCGGTGGCGCCCAGCTCGGGCACCACCGCCTTGACCACGTCGTAGTCGCCCTGGCTGACGCCGCCGGTGGTGACCACCAGGTCGGCCCGCACCAGCTGGTCCAGGATCAGCTGCTTGACCTGCTCGGGGTCGTCGCTCACCAGCCCCACCCGGAAGACGTCTGCACCGGCCTGGGAGGCCGCCGCGGCCAGCAGGTAGGAGTTGGAGTCGTAGATCTGGTGGGCGTTGCCGAGCTCGCGACCGGGCTCGACGAGCTCGGTGCCGGTGCTCACCACCGCCACCCGCGGCCGCGGCCGGACCAGCACCTTGTCCAGGCCGATGCCGGCGAGCAGCCCGATGGCCCGCGGTCCGAGCTGGTCGCCCACGGAGAACAGCTGTGCCCCGGCCTGCACGTCCTCGCCCACGTAGCGGATGTGCTGACCGACGGTGCTCGGCGCGACCACGCGGACGTCGCTGCTGCCGCGGTCGGTGGCTTCGTAGGGGACGACGGCGTCGGCGCCGGCCGGCACCGGCGCCCCGGTCATGATCTTCATGGCCGTGCCCGGGGAGAGCCGGTGCAGAGCGTCCTGACCGGCGGCGACCTCCCCCACGACGGGCAGGCTGACGGGGGTCTGCTCGCTGGCGCCCGCGACGTCGACGGCGCGGACGGCGTACCCGTCCATCGCGGAGTTGTCGAAGCGGGGCATGTTGATCGTCGAGGTGATGTCCTCGCAGAGGCTCAGCCCCAGGGCGTCGAGCACGTGCTGGCTGAAGGCCGGCAGGGGCTCCAGGCAGCTCAGCAGGTAGTCACGGTGGTCCTCCATCGAGCGCAGCCCCGACGGCCCGGGCTCGGGCGGCGGGGGCAGCGGCTCGCGGGTCCGGTCCAGCGGGGTGGCGGGGTCCTCGTTCTTCTTGCGGCCGAACAGGGGCATGAGCGCCACCCTAGATCCCGGCCTGGCGGCTGGCGCTGAGCCACGGCCGGGGCCGACTTGTCAGAAGCCAGTTGACCCCTGGGTCAACTCCGTTCTGACAACTCGGCAGGGTTGGGGGCCGCGCACTACCCTCCCCCTGTGCCTGAAGGTCATACCATCCACCGCCTGGCCCGACGGCACGCGAAGCTGTTCGGCGGGCAGACGCTGCGCGCCAGCAGCCCCCAGGGCCGGTTCTCCGACGGCGCCGCCCTGCTCGACGGGCACACCCTCGAGGGCACCGACGCCTACGGCAAGCACCTCTTCCACCGCTACGGCCGGGACTCCGCCTCCGGCGGGGGGACGACCCCCCGCACCCCCCGCGACGACCTGTACCTGCACGTCCACCTCGGCCTGTACGGCAAGTTCACCGAGGGCCACCTGCCGGCCCCCGAGCCCCGCGGCGCGCTCCGGCTCCGGCTGCAGGGCGAGGCCACCTACCTCGACCTGCGCGGCCCCATCGCCTGCGAGGTGATCACCCGCGGGGAGAAGGACGCGATCGCGGCCAAGCTGGGGCCCGACCCGCTGCGGCCCGGCTCCGACCCGGCGCTGGCCCAGGCCAAGCTGGCCCGGAGCCGCACCGCGCTCGGCGCCCTGCTGATGAACCAGACGGTGCTGGCCGGCGTCGGCAACGTCTACCGCGCCGAGATCCTCTTCCGGCACGGCGTGCACCCCTACCTCGCCGGCCGCGACCTCGACCCCGTCGTCTGGCTGGACATGTGGGAGGACCTGGTCCGGCTGATGCGCTCCGGGGTCCGCAGCGGCAAGATCATCACCACCGACCCCGACGACCGGGAGCGCCGCTCGGGCCCCGCCCGCCGGGTGGACGCGCACTACGTCTACCGGCGGACCGGCGAGCCCTGCCGACGCTGCGACACCCCGATCGCCCATGCGGTGATGGTCACCCGCAACCTGTTCTGGTGCCCGCGCTGCCAGCCCGAGCCGCGGACCGCCGCCCTCGGGGCCGGCGCGGAGCGGGCCGCTCCCGTCGACGACGTGCGCGGCGACGACGTCCCGGTCACGCCGGACGAGGACGAGTGAGCCAGACCGTCGTCTCGCCGGGCAGCTCGTCGACGACGGGCGCGTCGGCGCTGCTCAGCAGCAGCTGACCCTCCGGCAGCCGGATCGGGTCGCTGCCGAAGTTCATCACGCAGTGCCAGCCGCCCGGGCGCTCGAGGTGCAGCACGTCCGGTCCGGCGGGCAGCCAGGTCAGCGACTCCGCGCCCTGCAGCCGGCGGCGCAGCCCAAGTGCCTGCGCGTACAGCTCCCAGGTCGAGTCGGGGACGCCCCGTTGCGCCGACACCGCGGTCCGCGAGAAGGCGGCCGGCTGCGGCAGCCAGGCCGCGCCGGACCCGAAGCCGTAGGAGGCACCGTCCTCCGACCACGGCAGCGGGACGCGGGCGCCGTCGCGCCCCTTCTTCGTGCCCAGCGTCCGCACCCAGATCGGGTCCTGCAGGGCGCCGAGCGGGATGTCGGCCACCTCGTGCAGCCCGAGCTCCTCGCCCTGGTACAGGTAGGAGGAGCCGGGCAGCGCCAGCATCAGCAGCGTCGCGGCCCGGGCCCGGCGCAGCCCCTGCGCCTCGTCCAGCGGCGGCACCTGCCCTTCCCCCATCAGCCATTCGTCGAGGTCGATCCCGCGCGGCAGCCCGTAGCGGGTGGCGTGCCGGACCACGTCGTGGTTCGACAGCACCCAGGTGGTGGACGAGCCGGCCCGCTCGGCCTCGGCGAGGCAGAAGTCGATCACGGTGCGGAAGTCCTCGGCTCCGAAGTCGGCCTTGAGCAGGTCGAAGTTGAACGCCTGGCCCAGCTCGGTGGGGCGGGCGTAGAGCGCCCGGCGCTCGGAGGGGGCGAAGGCCTCGGCGACGGCGGTCCGCGGCGGGTCGTAGCGGTCGAAGACCTCCCGGCGCCACTCGGCGTAGATCTCGTGCACCTCGTCGCGGTCGTACAGCGGGTCGGTGCCGTCCAGCGGGACGCCCTCGTCCTCCAGCGTCGGCTTGCTGCGCAGCGGCTCCGACAGGTCCTTGGCCAGCGCGTGCGCGACGTCGACGCGGTAGCCGTCGACGCCGCGGTCGGCCCAGAACCGCAGCGTGGTCAAGAAGTCGTCGCGCACCTCCCGGTTGTCCCAGTTGAGGTCGGGCTGCTCCGGCGCGAACAGGTGGCAGTACCACTGGCCGTCCGGCAGCCGGGTCCACGCCGGGCCGCCGAAGTGGGAGATCCAGTCCGACGGCGGCTCGGCCCCGTCCGGGCCGGTCCCGTCGCGGAAGATGTAGCGCGCACGGGCCGCCGAGCCGGGCTCGGAAGCCAGCGCCTCCTGGAACCAGGCGTGCAGGTCGGAGGTGTGGTTGGGCACGATGTCCACCACCACCTTGAGGTTGCGGGCGTGCGCCTCGGCCACCAGCACGTCGAAGTCGGCCAGCGTGCCGAGCTCGGGAGCCACGTCGCGGTAGTCGGCGACGTCGTAGCCGCCGTCGGCCAGCGCCGAGGGGTAGAACGGGCTCAGCCAGATCGCGTCCACGCCGAGCTCGGCCAGGTAGTCCAGCCGCGAGGTCAGCCCGGGCAGGTCCCCGATGCCGTTCGCGTCGCTGTCGGCGAAGCTGCGCGGGTAGACCTGGTAGACGACGGCCTGGCGCCACCAGTCGCGGTCGGGGCTCGGGGCGGCGGGAGCGGACGGGATCGAGGTCTCGGCGGTCACCGGATGATGCTAGGGCCTGCCTAGGGTGGGCGGGTGCCCGTGACCGAAGCCGACGACGACGCCCTGAGCGGGGCCAAGGACGTCCTCCGGCGCGCCGTCCAGCTGCGCCGGGAGAGCCGCAGCGCGGCGCAGCGGACCGCCGACGACGAGGCCCGGCTGGCCGTCCTCGACGACGCACTCGGCCCCGCCCTGCCCCGGACCGTCGCCGCCTACCTGTCCACCGGGGTGGAGCCCGGCACCCTGCAGCTGGTCGGCTGGCTGGCCGCGCACGGCGTGACGGTGCTGCTGCCGGTCCTCAGCCGCGGCCGCGCTCCGGTGTGGGCCCCGTACGGCGGACCGGACGCGCTGCGTCAGGGCCGGCACGGCATCCTCGAGCCGGCGACCGAGCCGCTGCCCGACGGCGGCCTGGCCCGGGCCGAGCTGGTGCTCTGCCCGGGGCTGGCCGCGAACCGCCGCGGGGACCGGCTGGGCCGGGGCGGCGGCTGGTACGACCGCGCGGTGGCCGCGGCCGACCCGTCCGCCCCGGTGTGGGTGCTGCTGAACACCGACGAGGTGCTGGAGGCGATCCCCGCGCAGGCGTGGGACCGGCCCGTCGACGCGATCGTCACGCCAGCGGGGCTGCTCCCCTGCGCGCGCTGACCCCGCGCCCCACCTTGACGGCCGCGACCCGCATCGGCGAGCCGGTCGAGTTAGGCGCGTCTGCGCAGCCGCAGCACGAGCAGAGACGCGAGCCCGGCCGCGAGCACGGTTCCGGCGGCCAGGTACCAGACCCTCCGGTCCACGACCCCGGTCTCCGTCGTCATCGCCGCCTCCGCCTTCGCGGCCTCCTCACCGGCCGGCAGCAGGTCAGAGTCCGACGCGCACACCACCGGCGCCGCCTTCGCCGACACCTTGGCGCAGGCCACGATGGCGAGCCGGAGCACCTCGGCCGGGGTGTCGGCCAGCTCCACGTTCGTCTTGAAGGTCGTCTTCTCGTTCGCCTCCAGGTCGACCTCCCACTCGACCCCCTCCTTCTTCTTCTCGCCGTCGGCGTCGGCCGAGATCAGCGAGGTGCCCGGCGGCAGGCTCTGGGTGACCAGCAGGTCGGAGACGTCTTCGGTGCCGACGTTGGTCAGGGTGATCACGTAGCTCAGCTCGTCACCCGAGGCGGCACGGTCCGACCCGTTGTCCACCGCGATGCTGAGCTGCGGTGGCGCCGGGGTGGACCGCGGCGCAGCCGAGGCCGGAGCGGATCCCAGGCAGAGCAGGGTGGCGGCAGCAGCCGACCAGGCCGAGATGGTCGCTGCGCGAGACCGGGTACGTGATGTCGAGGGCATTCTTCTCCTAGCGGGGGCGGCTACTGGGTGACCACGACGTAGTCGAGGGTGGTGGAGTACGTGTCGGCGGCGACGAAGGGGATGTCGACCTGGTACCCGTTGCTGACCGCGTCTCCGGCCGGCCCCGACGCGGAGCTCTTCGTACGGACGACGAACGGGTTCTCCGCCGACAGCGGCTGCCACAGCTCCTGGCCGCTGTCCCGGACCCGCAGCTGGTCCACCGGGATGGTGTCGGAGTTGCCTGGGGTGGCCGGGGCCAGCACGTCGTCGGCGGCCTGCACGGTGACGGAGTAGCCGCCCGGGCTGTTCGTGGTGACCGTCATCGAGACCGCGTCCTCGTCCGTCACGGTCGCGCCGGGCAGCCCCGTGAGTTCGAAGGACGAGGTCATGTCGCTCAGGGTCAGCACCTGGGCGTCGACGCCGACCGTGGAGGCACAGCTCGGGCCGCCACCGCCGACGGGACATGTGCTGCCCACGTCGTCCGAGCTCACCGTGTTGACCAGCGACGCGTTCCCGGCGGGGTCCAGAGGGGTGGTGACCGAGTAGGTGATCAGCACGCTCTCGTCCGTGCCCAGGGCGCCGGTCCAGCTCAGGGTTCCGGCGTCGAACCGCACGGTCCCCGACGTCGCGGTCGCGTTCCCGTCGTAGGTGGCGTCGTCCAGCACGTCGGTCAGCGGATCCGTGAGCGCAGCCGCCGGGTAGGGCGCCTGACCGGTGTTGACGGCCTGGATGGTGTAGCTCACGCGGCCGCCGGCCACGACCCGGGTCAGATCGGCCGTCTTGGTGATGCTCAGGGCCGGGACCAGCACGGTCACCTCGCTGCGGCAGGCCTGGTCGGTGGAGCTGGCCGGGCAGGTGGCGCCGGCCGACTGGGAGACCACCTGGTTGCGCAGCACCTCGTTGCCGCGGGCGGGGAAGTCGGTGGTGACGGCGTAGGTGATGGTGGCGGTCTCGCCCCGGACCAGCGCCCCGCTCCACGCCACGGTGCCGTTGGCGTAGCCGACCGTCCCGGAGCTGGCCACGGCGCCGCCGGCGTAGGTCGCGTCATCCAGCACGTCGGTGAGCGGGTCGGTGAAGGTGGCCGGGGCGTAGTCGGTCTCACCCGTGTTGGTGAGCGTCACGGTGTACCTGACGGGGCTGCCGGCGACCACGGTGGACCGGTCGGCCGTCTTGGTGATCTGCAGGCCCGGGATCAGCACCGGCACCGTGACCGCACAGGTCGCCACGGTCGAGTCGGGACGGCAGGTGCTGCCGGGCGTGGTGGAGACGGCGCGGTTGGTCAGCTGCTTGTCCCCGGTCGGGCGCTCGGCCACGGTGACCGAGTAGGTGATGCTCGCGCTGGCCCCGATCAGCAGGTCGCCGGTCCAAATCAGCTCCTCGGCTCGGTAGGAGACGGCACCGCCGCCCGTCGCCACCGCGTCGCCGTTGTAGGCGGCGTCGGTGAGCACGTCACCGAGCGAGTCCGAGACGGTGGCCCCGGTGTAGCTGGTCTGGCCGGTGTTGGTGGCCGTGATGGTGTAGCGGACCACCGAGCCAGGGGTGGTGGTGGCCACGTCGGCCGTCTTGGTGATGGCGAGGCTCGGCACCAGCACGGTCACCGTCGCGGTGCAGATCGCGTCGTCGGTGCCGGGCGGGCAGGTGCTGCCGGGGTCGGAGCTCACCGCGGTGGCGGTCAGCACCCGGTTGCCCGGATCCGGGTCGAGGACCCGCACCCGGTAGGTGATGAGAACCGGGTCGGCGCCCACGGCCAGGTCCCCGGTCCAGCTCACGTCCCCCGCCGCGGAGGTCGCGACGCCGGACGAGGCGGTCACGGGCCCGTCGAGCGCGGCGTCGTCCAGGACGTCGGTGAGCGCCGTGCTGACCGTGGCCCCGCGGTAGGCGGTCTGCCCGGTGTTCTGGACCCGGAGGGTGAAGGTCACCGGGTCGCCGGGGGTGGCGGTCGGGGCATCGGCGGTGGTGCTGATGGCCAGCCCCGGGATCAGGATCGTGACGGTGTTGAGGCAGGGGGCGGCGCTGGTGCAGGTGCTGCCGGGTTCCGCCGAGCTGACCGAGGTGGTGAGCTGCTGACCCGTCGGCAGCCCGTCGTCGACGCGGACGCTGTAGGTGATGGTCGCGGTGGCCCCGACCGCCAGGTCGCCCCTCCAGGTGAGGGCCGACTCGGCGTAGCGCGTCGTGCCGGTGGTCGAGACCGCATCGCCCGCGTAGGCCGCGTTCGTGGTCACCCCGAGCAGCGAGGCGGTCACCTGCGCGCCCGGGTAGTCGGTCTGGCCCGTGTTGGTGATGGTCAAGGTGTAGCCGACCGCGGCACCCGGCGTGGTGGTGCTGTTGCTGGCGGCGATGTCGATGTCGAGCGCGGGCACCAGGACGGTGACGGTGCTCGTGCAGGCGCTCCGCGACCCTCCGGTGGGACAGGTGCTGCCGAGCTCGTCGGACGTGACCCGGTTGACCATCAGCTTGTCGCCGAGATCAGGGTCGTCCACGGTCACGCGGTAGGTGATGACGACGGACTGCCCCACCCCCAGGTCGCCGGTCCAGGTGAGCCGCTGGTCGGCGAGGGCCACGCTGCCGACCGTCGCCGTCGCGCCGCCCCCGTAGCGGGCGTCGGTGAGGACGCTGGCCAGGTCGTCCGAGATCTGGGCGCCGACGTACGGGGTCTGGCCGGTGTTGGTGGCGGTGATGGTGTAACCCACCGTCCCGCCGGGCGTGGTGACCACGCGGTCGGCCACCTTGGCGATGCTCAGGGCCGGGGTCAGCGCCGCCACGCTGGTGCTGCAGGCCGGGTCGGTCCCGCCGACCGGGCAGTTGGTCGCTGGGGCGTCGGTGGTGATCGTCGTGCTGAGGGTCCCGTCCCCGGTCTTCGGGTTGTTCACCGTGACCGACCCCGTGATGGTGACGGTGGCGCCCACCGGGACGTCCCCGGTCCACTGCACCCGGCCGGAGCCGACCACGATGATCACCGACCCCGAGGTGGCGGTCGCGTCGCCGTTGTAGGTGGCGTTGTCGAGGGCGCCGACGAAGCTGTCGGAGATGGTGATGCCGACGTAGGGCACCTGCCCGGTGTTGGTGAAGGTCCCCTGGTAGCGCACCACGTCGGTCGGCTTGGCGCTGGTCACGTCCGCGCTGTTCACGATCTGCAGGCTGGCGATGGGCACCGAGGTGGTGCAGCGGGGGTCGGTGCTGTCGGCGAGGCAGTTGCTGCCGTTGCGGATCGAGGTGAGGGTCTGCTCCAGCCGGTGGTCGCCGGCGTCCGGGACGGGGTCCTTGACGGTCACCGAGTAGGTGACGACGACCTGGGCGCCCTGCACCAGGGGGCCGGTCCAGACCAGCGAGTCCCCGGTGCGCACGACCGACCCGTTGGTCGCCGTCGCGTCATCGGCGTACACCGCGTCGTCCAGCAGGCCGGCGAGCGGGGCGGCGAAGGTCGCGGTGGTGTAGTCGGTCTGGCCCGTGTTGGTCGTGGTCACGGTGTAGGTGACCCGCTCCCCGGGCACCGCGCTGTCCGTGCTGGCCGAGGCGACGGTGGTGAGGATCTGGCTGCGGACGGCGACGGTGTTGCCGCAGCTCGCGTTGCTGGTGTTCGGCGGGCAGCTGCTGCCGGCGTCGGTCGAGGTGACCCGGCTGGCCATGCCCTTGTCGCCGTCCGCCGGGCGGTGGGCGGTGACGGTGAAGGTGACGATGGCCGCCTGTCCGACGGCGAGGTCCCCGGTCCAGGTCAGGTCCGGGTCGGCGAAGACCACGGTCCCCGCCGTCGCGGCGGCGTCGCCGTTGTAGGTGGCGTCGTCCAGGACACCGCCCAGGGCGTCGGTGACCCGGGCCCCGACGTACGGGGTCTCGCCGGTGTTGCGGACGGTCACGGTGTAGGCGACCACGCCGTTCGGCACGACGAAGGTGCGGTCGGCGGTCACCGCGACGTCCAGGGCCGGGACCAGCACCCGGATGTCCATCGAGCAGCGCGGGTCGACGGTCCCCGGCGGGCAGTTGTTGCCCGGGGCGTCCGAGACCAGGGTCGCCTTGATCCGGCGGTCGCCCGTGGGCGGGTCGTAGGCGGTCCGGGCGAACGGGATCGTCACCGTGCCGCCGACCGGGATGTCGCCCGTCCACACCGAGGCCTCCTCCGTGCGGACGATCGTCCCCGACGACGGCACGATCTCCTCGCTGGCGTACACGTCGTCGGCCGAGTCCTTGCGCGGCATGGTCACCGAGATCCCGAAGTAGGGGACCTGCCCGGTGTTGGTGAAGGTGACCGGGAAACGCACCAGCGCACCCGGGGTGGTGGTGGCGGGGGCGGTGCGCTCCAGCAGCAGCCGCGCCACCGGCACCGTGGAGGTGCAGCGGGGGTCCGTGCTGGCCGCCGCGCAGTTGCTGCTGCCCGGCAACGACGTCGACGACAGACTGCTGGCCAGGATGTCGTCCCCGGTCTTCGCCGGCGACACGGTCACCGAGTAGGTGAGGGTGACCGTCGCCCCGGCCGCGACCGTCCCGGTCCAGCTGATGCCGTCGGCGGCGAACGAGGCGGTCCCGCTGCTGGCCGACACGTCGTTGCCGTAGGACGCGTCGTCCAGGACACCGGCGAGGGGATCGGTGAAGGTGACGTCGGCCACCGCGGTGGTGCGGGCGTTGGTCACCGTGGCGGTGTAGGTCACCTTCGCACCGGGGGCCGTCGTCCGGACGTCGGCCGTCTTCTCGAAGGTCAGGGTCACGGCGTTGGTGACGGCCACCGTGGCCACGCAGCGCGGGTCCCCGCTCCCCGGGCTGCAGTTGTTCCCCGTGGTGGTGGAGCTGACGGTGTTCACCAGGGTCCGGTCGCCCGTGGCCGGGTTGTTGAGGGTGACGGCGTAGCTGACCGTGGCCTCCGCGCCTGGCGCGAGCGCACCCGTCCAGCGGAGCACCCCGCCCGTGCGGACGACGGTCCCGCTCGTGGCCGTGGTGGCGGCCGGGTCGTAGGTCGCGTCGTCCAGTACGCCGGTCAGCGCGTCGTCGAAAGTCGCCGCCGGGTACGACGTCTGCCCGGTGTTGCGGACCAGCACGGTGTAGGTCACGGTCGACCCGAGCGTGACGTTGGCCGCGTCGGCCGACTTGGTGATGGTCAGCGCCGGCGTCAGCACCCGCACCGTCGACACGCACGTCGCGGCACCGCCGCCGGGAGGGCACGAGCTGCCCGCCGCCGTGGAGCTGAGCCGGCTCGTCATGCCCTTGTCGCCGTCGGGCGGCTGACGGGCCGTCACCGTGTACGTGATCGTGGCGACCTCCCCGACCCCGAGGTCACCCTTCCAGATCAAGTTCGACCCGGTGAGGGCCACCGCACCGCGGGTCGCGGTCGCGTCCCCGTTGTAGGTGGCGTCGTCCAGGACCCCGGCCAGCGCGTCGACGACCTCGGCCCCGGCGTACGGGGTCTCACCCGAGTTGCGGAGCGTCACCGTGTAGGCCACCGTGCCGCCGGGTTCCACGGAGGTGACGTCCGCCGCCTTGGCGATGCTCAGACCGGGCACCAGGACCTGGATGTCCATGGAGCAGCGGGGGTCGCTGGTCCCCGGCGGGCAGTTGTTCCCGGGAGCGTCCGAGACCAGGGTGGCCTTGATCCGCCGGTTGCCCGTCGGCGGGTCGAACGCCGTCCGGCTGAACGGGATGGTCACCGTGCCGCCGACCGGGATGTCACCGGTCCACACCGAGGCTGCGTCGGTGCGGACGATGGTTCCCGACGACGGGATGATCTCGTCGGTGGCGTACACGTCGTCCGCGGAGTCCGCGCGCGGCATGGTCACCGAGATCCCCACGTAGGGGACCCGGCCCGTGTTGGTGAAGGTCACCGGGAACTGGACCAGGGCTCCGGGCGTCGTGGTGGCGGGAGCCGTGCGCACGAGCAGCAGCCGCGCCACCGGGACCGCGACCTGGCACCGCCGGTCCGCGCTGTCCGCCGCGCAGTTGCTGCCCCGGGTGCTCGAGACGACTCGGTTGACGAGCTGGTTGTCACCCTCCCCCGCCCCCTTGACCGTGGTCGTGTAGCGGATGGTGGCCGAAGCCCCGACCGCCAGGTCGCCGGTCCAGGTCAGGGTCGAGGCGGCGTAGCCGACGGTGCCCGAGCTGGCGGTGGCGCCGCCGGCGTAGGTGGCGTCGTCGAGCACGCCGCTCAGGGCGTCGGCGAAGGTGGCTCCGGTCTGCGGCGTGGTGCCGGAGTTGGTCACCGTCACCGTGAAGCCCACGGCGCCACCCGGCGCGGAGCTGGCCACGTCTGCCGTCTTGGCGATGGTCAGACCCGGCACCAGCACGTCGACGACGGAGGTGCAGCGGCTGTCGGTGCTGGTGCGGGCGCAGTTGGAGCCGGGGGTGGTCGAGACGACGGTGTTGATCATCCGCTTGTCACCGGGGTCGGGGTCCCGGACCACCACCGAGTAGGTGATGGTGGCGTTGGCGCCCGGGGCGAGGTCGCCCGACCAGGCCAGGGTGGATCCGGCGTAGGAGAGGGTGCCGCTGCTGGCGACGGCGTCGCCGGCGTAGACCGCGTCGGTCAGCACGTTGACCAGGGGGTCCTCGAAGCTCGCACCCTGGTAGGTCGTCTCCCCCGTGTTGGTCACCGCGACGGTGTAGGCGACGGTGCCCCCGGTGACGACGGTCGCCGCGTCGGCCGTCTTGGTGATGGTCAGCTCGGGGATGAGGACGGGGACGCTGACCGAGCAGGAGCCGCTCGAGGAGGCGGTCGGGCAGCTGCTCCCGGGGGCACCGGACACGGTCCGCAGATCGAGAGAGCGCCCGGTGGCGGTCGTCGACCGGACCGTGAAGGCTCCCGAGAGCGTGCCGCTCTGACCGGGCGCGAGGCTGAGTGTCCAGCTGGAGTTGCCGTCATCGCCGACCCCAGCGAGAGATCCGGTCGTGACGGTGCGGTCGCCGTTGCCGACGGCATCGTCGAGGATGCCGGCGGTCAGCAACGTGATGACGGCACCGTTGTAGCTGGTCTGCCCGGCGTTGGTGACCGTCGTGGTGAACCGCACCACCGAACCGGGGGTGGTGGTGGACACGTCGCTCACCGAGCTGATGCTGAGGCGGGGGGTCAGCACCGGCACGGTGCTGGTGCACCGGGTGTCGCTGCTGCCGGTGGTGCAGTTGGTCCCCCGGGTCGACGAGGTCACCCGGCTGGTCAGGGACTGGTTGCCGACGTCGGGGTCGGCGACCGTCACGGAGTAGGTGACCGTCGCGCTGGCGCCGACGGCCAGGTCTCCGGTCCAGCGGACCCGCCCGCCGCCGGAGGTGACGGTCCCAGCCGTGGCAGTGGCGTCGCCGCCGTAGGTCGCGTCGTCCAGCACGCCGGTCAGGTCGTCGTCGAAGCCGGCTCCGGTGTAGGGCGTCTGCCCCGTGTTGGTGACCAGGACGGTGTAGCCGACGACGGACCCCGGCGTGGTCGAGGTGACGCTGCTCGACTTCGTGATGGTGAGCGCCGGGACCAGCACCTGCACCGTGGCAGTGCAGGCGGGGCTGGCGCCGCCTGGCGGGCAGGTGCTGCCGGCCGCCGACGACGAGGCATCGACGGTCAGGACCCGGTTGCCGGGGTCCGGGTCGAGGACCGTCACCGAGGCGGTGATGGTCACCGTGGCGCCGACCGCCAGGGCGCCCGTCCATACCAGGTCGCGGGTCCCCGCGTCGAAGACGACGGCGCCGGCACTGGACGCCGCGTCGACGTTGTAGGTGGCGTCGTCCAGGGCACCGGCGAGCGCGACGGCGACCGTGGTCGCGGTGTAGGCCGTCTGACCGGTGTTGGCCAGGGTCACCGTGTACGGGACGGTCGACCCCGGCGTGGTGGTGCTGACCGCCGCCGTGGTGGTGATCGACAGGGCGGAGACGAGCACGGTGACCGCAGCCGTGCAGGAGGCGGCGGCGTTGCCGGCGGGGCAGGAGCTGCCGGCCGTCGGCGAGACGACGGTGCCGTCCAGCACCCGACCGCGGACGTCGGTCTCGGCCACCACGAACGAGTAGGTGATCGTCGCCGTCGCCCCCACGGCCAGGTCGCCGCTCCAGCTGAGCGTCGGGCTGGCGAAGGACACGCTCCCGGTCGTCGCGGCAGCGCTCTGGTAGGAAGCGTCGTCCAGCATCCCGGCGAGGTTCTCGGTGAGGCTCGCGCCGGCGTACGGGGTCCGGCCGGTGTTGGTGACCACGATGTTGAAGGTCACCGTGCTGCCGGGGGTCGTCGTCGCGCTGCTCGCCGTGTGCACGATCGACAACCCGGACACGGTGACCGTGGCGGTGCACCGGTTGTCGCTGCTGCCGCTCGGGCAGTTCGTGCCCACGGTGGAGGAGCTGACCGTGTTGGCCAGCACCTTGTTGCCCAGGTCGGGGTTGTTGACCACGACCGCGTAGGTGATGGTCACGGTGGCGTTGCCGGCGACGTTGCCGGTCCATCCCAGGGTCGAGCCGCTGTAGGTCAGCGTGCCGGTCGTCGCGCTCGCGCCGCCGCTGTACACCGCGTCGTCCAGCACCCCGCCCAGCGGGTCGCTCAGGTTGACCCCGGAGAACGCCGTGGACCCGCTGTTGGTGATCGCGATCGTGTAGGACACCCTGCCACCGGGCGCCACCGAGGACACGTCGGCCGTCTTGGTGATGACCAGCGGACCGGAGTTGACGACCAGGGTCACCGCCCGGCTCGCCGTCTTGCCGAAGGCGTCGCTGACCAGCACGGTGAACGAGGAGCTGCCGGTGGCGGTCGGGGTTCCGGAGAGCACGCCGGTGCTGGAGTTCAGGGACAGCCCCGAGGGCAGGTTGCCGGCGGAGACGGACCAGGCCAGCGGCGCCGTCCCCCCGGTCACGGTGAACGTCGTGCTGTAGGCCAGGCCCACCTGGCCCGCCGGCGGTGCGTTCGAGGTGATCGTCGGCAGCGCCGCGATCACGAGGGTGACCGTGCGGCTCGCCACCTGGTTGGAGCTGTCGGTCACCGAGACGGTCACCGAGACGCTGCCCGACGCGGTGGGGGTGCCGCTGATCAGCCCCGTCGCTGCGTCGATGCTGAGCCCGGCCGGCAGGCTGCCGGCGGTGACGGCCCAGCGGAACGGTCCGCTGCCCCCGGTCACGATCGGTTGCTGGCTGTAGGGAACGGTGACCTCGCCGGCCGCCGGGGAGAAGGTCACGACGGGCGCCGCCGCGATGGCCAGGGTGAGCGACCGGGTCGCGGTCTGGCCGCTGGCGTCGACCACCTGCACGGTGACCGCGAAGCTGCCGGACGCGGTCGGGGTCCCGCTGAGCAGTCCGCTCGCGCTGAGGGTCAGGCCGGCGGGGAGGTTGCCCCCGCTGACCGACCAGGTGAAGGGGGAGGTGCCGTTGTCCACCGTGAGCTGGGTGCTGTAGGGGACGCCGATCTGACCTCCCGGGGGCGCCGCGAAGCTGAGGGTCGGTGAGGCGTTGGGGGTCACTGCGGTCGACCTGGTCGAGGGTGGCCCGGTGCCCGCGGCGTTCACGGCCGCGACGGTGAAGGTGTAGGCCGTGCCTGCCGTCAGGCCCGGCACGGTCTGGGTGGTGGCGGAGCCGGTGAAGGTGCGAGGGGCCTGCGCCACCGCCCCGATGTAGGGGGTGACCACGTAGCCCGTCACGGCACTGCCGTTGTCGGCGGGCGTGGTCCAGGTCAGCGTGGCCTGCTCCGTCCCGGCCGCGACGGTGCTGATCACCGGCGCGCCCGGGAGGTCGTAGGGAACCACCGCCAGCGACTGCGGGCTGGTCGTCGACGTGCCGAAGGCGTTGACCGCCTGGACGGTGTAGCGGTAGGACCCGCCCGCCGTCAGGCCCGTGAAGGTGCGGGTCGTGGTCGAGCCGTCGACCGTGACCGGGGTCTGGGCAGTGCCGTTGAGGTAGGGCGTCACGACGTAGCTGGTGATGGGGCTGCCGTTCGCCTCCGGCGCCACCCAGGTCAGCGTGGTGCTGGTGATGCCCGCCGACGCCGTCGGGGTGGCGAGCGTGGCGGGCCGGTCGGCGTAGGTGTAGGTGGCGGTGGACGCGACCCCCAGCGTCACGACCGTCACCGTCACGGGGCCGGAGCTGGACCGGGCGGGCATCGACGGGATCGTCAGGGTCGAGCCGTTGGCGAGGAAGCAGCCGGTCCTGGCCGACCCCTGGCACGGCAGCAGGACCACCGGCGTCCCAGCCTGCTGCTCAGCCGTCGTCCCGATCTCGATGGCGGTGGGGGCTGTGCTGCTGGTCGCGCTGACCGTGACCGAGCCACCCCCGGAGACCGGTCCGACGGCCGGGGAGATGCTCACCCCGGTCGGGGCCGCGGGGACCGTCCCGGCCGTGGTCGCCGTCACCGTGGCCGGGTTGCCGTCCGCCGACGACACCGTCGTGGTCGACGCGTTCTGCACCGTGGTCGCCGTCAAGCCGTTGGCCGTGACGATGCCCACCACGTTGATGACGGGCAGCGTCGTCCCGTCCGGGAAGGACGAGGCCGTGGTCGTGCAGGTGATGCTGCGTCCGACCGCCGCCGCGCACGACCAGCCGGCGCCGAACGCCCCGACCGGGGTGACCCCGGCCGGCACGGTCTGGGTGACCGAGATCGGGCTGGCCACGCCGGCCCCGATCTTCACCGAGGGCGTGACCACGTAGTTGACCGGGGCGCCGAGAGCCGGGCTGGGCGCGACGTGGCTCGTGGTCGAGACCGCCAGCTGGGGCACCGGGTTGAAGGTCAGGACGCGGACGTCGTCGATCTCGTGGTTGTCGGTGGACCCCCCCGTCGAGCCGACGAAGCCGAAGGCCAGCTGCCGGGGCACGCCGTTGGCGTTCGTCCAGGTGGTCGAGGGGTAGAGCGTGGTCGGAGCAGCGGGCAGCGGGCCCGTGAGGGTCCGGGCGGTGCCGCCGACCGGGGTGACCACCACCTTGTAGGTCCCGGCCGCGACCACGACGCCGGTGTCGCCGGAGGTGTAGGAGGAGCTGGTGGGGTTGACCAGCACCTGGACCGGGACCAGGGAGGCGGCCCGGGTGGCGGCCCGCAGGCTGACCCGCGAGGCGGTGGTCCCGGTGTAGGTCGTCGTGAGCCCGCAGTAACCGGCGCGGGCGTTGCCCGGGCCCCGGACCACGACTGCCCCCGGCACCGCCGTGGTGATGTTGGTCTGGTTGGTGCAGCCGGAGCCCTGGAAGCCTGTGCTGCTGTAGTTGCCGAAGACGTCCAGTCCGACGCCGAGGTAGGCGTTGGGCAGCCCGTTGATGCTGCCCGCCGGGGAGTACCCCAGCGATCCGCCGCCGGGTCCGATGGAGGTGGGCGGCACCGGGTTGGCCGGGTCGACCGCGGACAGCACGAAGCTCATCCCGTCGGCGGCGTTGCCGCCCCACTGGTAGCTCTTGAACATGACGTCCAGGCCGTTGGACGACGGGAAGCTGGTACCGCCGAAGATCCCGCCGATCTGGTTGCCGGTGGCGTTGGTGAGCCGCAGCTTGCCGTTGCCCTGCAGGTCCGACGCTCCCGGGCAGCTCAGCAGGGGCAGCACCGAGCTGTTCCCCGCGGCGGTGAGGCAGGCCGCGTTCGTCCCGGCAGTCGGCGTCGGCTTCGTCACCGTTCCCGTGCCGTCGACCGTCCGGTTGTCGAAGTCGTTCTGGAACAGCAGCGTGCCGGCGGCCTCGGCGGTGACCGGCGGGGCGACGACGGCCAGCAGGGAGCTCAGGAGGGCGATGGCGGTGACGAGGACCACCGGCCGGCGATGAGCCGGCCGCGTCCAGGACCGGAGGTCAGCCCTCGGCACGAGGGCCCTGGGGGTGGAGCTGGGCGGCCGCCTCGGCGACGTGGGCGGCGTAGCGCCGGCGACCGAGCTTGACCACCAGCAGGAGCAGCAGGCCGACCCCGACGCCGCCGACGACCCACGGCCAGGGGAAGACGATGACGCGGACGGTCTGGGACTGGAGGCCACCGTCGGTGCTGGTCATGGTGACCGTGGGGTGGCAGATGCAGAGCAGCGGCGGGTCCCAGGTGGTGGCGATCTCCCGGACCGACCCGCGCGGCACGGTGAAGTCGGGGAACGGCTCTGCAGTTCCCGCTCCGCTGACCGTCAACGGGGAGGGCCGGCGGAAGTCGTGGTGAACGGTCCCGGAGTTCGTGACCGTCGCGGTGATCGGCACGGTTCCGCCGGCGACGAAGGAGGGTGCGTCCAGTCCGCTGAGGGAGACGGCGTCCACGACCGGACCAGGTGCGGTGATGTACACCGGCAGGCCGACACCCCGGTTGACCTTGACGTTGTCGTCGGAGTCGGGGGCCGGCACCATGAAGATCAGAGCCATCTGGTGGTCACCCGGCTCGTACGCCTCCGGCGCCTGGACCGTGGCGGTGACGACCTGGGCGGCCCCCGGCTCGAGCAGGAACTGCCCGGGGCTCACGGTGACCCAGGACGATGCGGCGTACGGAGCGTCCTCCTGGTACCTCAGTGCACCGTCGGACCCGACGGTGAAGTTGCGCTTCTGCACGGTGATGGGCAGAGCCACCTCGCCGCGGTTGACCAGCGTGACCTGCTGCGCCGACCCGATGTCCTGCTGCCCGATGGCGAGCCGGGTCGGGCTCACGGTCAGGGAGAAGTCACCCCGCTCCCGCCGGTAGGAGGTTGAGCTGCCGGGAGTGCTGGCCGGTGTGGTGGCTCGCGAGGCCGGCGTCGAGCTCGTCGACGTCGGCTCCGGCGAGGGCGCAGCGGACGCGGCACGCGGGCTGAGCGTCCCCGCCATGACGAGGACGCTCAACCCGACCGCGATGCTGCACCGGAGCGGTGCGCTCATGACAACCCTTCAGTCGCCCCCGACTGGTGGGAACCGATCAGGCCAGAGCGGTCGCCGTGTAGTTCAGCGTCACGCTGTAGGTGTCGCTGTTCACGTCGGGGATGTCCACCTGGTAGTCGTCGCTGAAGGCGTCACCGGTGAGGGCCGAACGGGTGTCCTGGGTGTTGGTGATCACCGGCGTCGTCGGGCTCAGCGGCGTGAGGTCGCCGTCCGAATCGGTCACCTCGAGGTTGGCGATCGGGATGCTGTCGGTGTTGGCGGAGAGCGAGGGCCGGAGGGTGCTCGCCGCCGCCACGACGCCGACGGAGTAGCCGGCGGCGTTGTTGGTGGTCACCACGCCCGTGACGGCACCGGCCTTGCTCACGGTGCTGCCCGGGATCCCGTTGAGGTCGAAGTTCCCCTGGTCGAGGTTCAGGGTGATCGTCGAGTTGACGTTCACGTTGGCGACCACCGAATCGGTCGCCGTGTCGCCCGGCGCTGCCGAGGCCGACAAGCTCGCGGCGCTGAGGAGGGCGGCGGCAGCAGCCGTCGTGACCAGCGCACGAGCGGCGAGCCGTGCGCCGCGTCCACCTTGGGTGCCCGTCGCCGTCGAGGGCGCGGAGGAGTTGACGAGCGGTCCAACCATGGTTCTGTCCTTTACGGGAGGTCGACACTACCTGAGCCCCCGCTGAGGCGAACACTACCGGAAGAGACTGGCTGCGCCAGTCCTCCTGCGCGCCCGACCGGGCGCCGTCAGATCCGTCCGTATCCGCTCAACCTCTTCCTGACCAGGGACGATGTGTGCGCTCGGGTACAGCTGAGCTGACCTCGGCCCGTTCTTCCGGGACGAACTCGGGACTTTGGTCCCGACGATCCGCGACCATGGACACACTCCCCGGAGTCGCAGGACGAGCCCTTCACGCTCGCCGGACCGCGATCTCCACGCGCTGCCTGTCCCCGATGTCGACGGCGTCCGGTCCGAGCGGCTGCTCGGCCACCTCCAGCGACGAGGCCAGCGTCTCGGTCCTGATCAGCTCGGCGTGGGTCTGCGCCGCGGCCACCAGCTCCGGGCCGCCGCCCAGGGTGAGGGCGATCCGGTCGCTGACCTGCAGACCCGCCTCCCGGCGGGCCTGCTGGACGGCGCGGACGACGTCGCGGGCCAGGCCCTCGGCCGCCAGCTCGGGGGTCACCGCGGTGTCCAGGATGACGAAGCCCCCGCCGGACAGCATCGCCACGGCACGCTGGTCGGACGGATCGGCGTCGGCGACCGCGGTCTGCAAGGTGTACTCCCCCTCGACCAGGGCGATGCCGCCGGCGGTCACCGTGCCGTCCTCGGCCACCGACCAGTCGCCGCTCTTGCTGCCCTTGATCGCGGTCTGCACCGACCTGCCCAGCCGCGGGCCGGCGACCCGGGCCAGCACCTGCAGGGTCTGCCGGACCCCGAAGGCCGACGCGTCGCCCGCGTCCACGTGCGTCAGCTCGACCGTGCGCACGTTGAGCTCGTCGGCGACCAGGCTCCGGAACGGCTCGAGCGCGGCCGCGTCGTCGGCCACCACGGTCAGCTGGGCCAGCGGGAGCCGGACCCGCAGGTTCTGCGCCTTGCGCAGCCCGGAGCCGGTGGAGCAGACCTCGCGGACCCGGTCCATCGCCGCGACCAGCGCGTCGTCGGCGGGCAGCAGGGACGCATCCGGCCAGTCGGTCAGGTGCACCGACCGGCCGCCGGTCAGCCCGCGCCAGATCTCCTCGGTGGTCAGCGGCAGCAGCGGGGCGATCGCCCGGTTCAGCACCTCCAGCACCGTGTAGAGGGTGTCGAACGCGGCGTGCGACGCCGCCGACTCGCCGTCCCAGAATCGCTCGCGAGAGCGCCGGATGTACCAGTTGGACAGCACCTCGAGGAAACCGCGGGTGGCGTCGCAGGCCGCGGCCACCTCCAGGGCGTCCAGCTCTGTGGTCAGCGTCTCCACCAGCTGGCGCAGCTTGGCCAGGACGTAGCGGTCGAGCACGTCGGGTGAGTCGTAGCGCTCCTGGGCCTCGTAGCCCTGCCCCCCGTCCGCGACGTTGGCGTAGAGGGAGAAGAAGTACCAGGCGTTCCAGAGCGGGATCATCACCTGCCGCACGCCCTCGCGGATGCCCTGCTCGGTGACGATGAGGTTGCCGCCCCGCAGGATCGGCGACGACATCAGGAACCAGCGCATGGCGTCGGCTCCGTCGCGGTCGAAGACCTCGTTGACGTCGGGGTAGTTGCGCAGCGACTTGCTCATCTTCTGCCCGTCACTGCCCAGCACGATGCCGTGGCTGATGCAGCTGGAGAACGCCGGACGGTCGAAGAGCGCGGTGGCCAGCACGTGCATCGTGTAGAACCAGCCGCGGGTCTGGCCGATGTACTCGACGATGAAGTCGCCCGGGTAGTGGTGGTCGAACCACTCGGCGTTCTCGAAGGGGTAGTGCACCTGCGCGTAGGGCATCGAGCCCGAGTCGAACCAGACGTCGAGGACGTCCTCGATCCGGCGCATGGTGGACTTCCCCGTCGGGTCGTCGGGGTTCGGCCGGGTCAGCTGGTCGACGTAGGGCCGGTGCAGGTCGGTGACCGCGACGTCGAAGTCGGCCTCCAGCTCGGCCACCGAGCCGTAGACGTCGACGCGCGGGTAGGCCGGGTCGTCGGACTTCCAGATCGGGATGGGGCTGCCCCAGAAGCGGTTGCGGCTGATCGACCAGTCGCGGGCGCCGGCCAGCCACTTGCCGAACTGGCCGTCCTTGACGTGCTCGGGCACCCAGGTGATCTGGTCGTTCAGCTGGCCCATCCGCTCCTTGATCGCGGTGACCGCGACGAACCAGCTGGAGACGGCCTTGTAGATCAGCGGGTTCTTGCAGCGCCAGCAGTGCGGGTAGGGGTGGTCGTAGGTCTCGCGGCGGAGCAGCACGGTGCCCGGGGTGACCGAGCCCTTCGACGAGCTCAGGGACCGGGGGTCGGCGGTGGCCGCGCGGAGGTCGTCGATGATCGCCAGGTTGGCGTCGAAGACCTGCATCCCGGCGTAGTCGGGCACCTCCGTGGTGAACTTGCCGGCGGCGTCGACGGGGACGACGACGGGGATCCCGGCGGCGTCGGTGACGGCCTTGTCCTCCTCGCCGAAGGCGGGGGCGATGTGCACCAGCCCGGTGCCGTCCTCGGTGGTGACGTACTCCGCGGCCAGCACGACGTGGGCGTTCTCGGCGCCGAGGAAGTAGCTGAACGGCGGGGTGTAGCGGCGGCCGAGCAGGTCGGCGCCGGTGATCCGCTCGACGACGTGCGCGGCGGCGTCCTCGCCCAGCTCGCGGGCGTAGGCGGCCAGCCGGGCCTCGGCGATGACGTAGCGCTCCGTCTCGTGCTCGACGACGACGTAGTCGATCGCCGGGTTGACGGCCATGGCCAGGTTGCTGGGCAGGGTCCAGGGCGTCGTCGTCCAGATCAGCGCCAGCTCGCCGGTCTCCAGCCGGAAGCCGACGGTGACGGCCGGGTCCTGCCGGTTCTGGTAGACCTCGTCGTCCATCCGCAGCTCGTGGGAGGACAGCGGGGTCTCGTCGTTCCAGCAGTAGGGCAGCACGCGCAGGCCCTCGTAGACCAGGCCCTTGTCGTACAGCGTCTTGAAGGCCCACAGCACGCTCTCCATGTAGGAGATGTCGAGGGTCTTGTAGTCGTGCTCGAAGTCGACCCAGCGGGCCTGGCGGGTGACGTAGGCCTGCCACTCGTCGGTGTAGCGCAGCACCGAGTCCCGGCAGGCGTCGTTGAACGTGTCGATGCCCAGCTCGAGGATCTCGTCCTTGGTCTTGAGGCCCAGCTGGCGCATCGCCTCCAGCTCGGCGGGCAGGCCGTGGCAGTCCCAGCCGAAGCGCCGCTCGACGTGCCGCCCGCGCATGGTCTGGTAGCGCGGGACGATGTCCTTGACGTAGCCGGTCAGCAGGTGGCCGTAGTGCGGCAGCCCGTTGGCGAACGGCGGCCCGTCGTAGAAGACGAACTCGTTGCTGCCGTTCTCCCCCGCCGGGTTGCGCTCCACCGACGCGGCGAAGGTGTCGTCGGCCTTCCAGAAGGCCAGCACCCGCTCCTCGAGCTCGGGGAACCGCGGGCTCGACGGGATGCCGCTCGACCCGTCGACGGGCTCAGGGCTCGGCGCGCCGATCGTCTGCTTCGGGTAGGTCATCGGTCCGTCTCTTCCTCGTGGGCTGCTGCCTGCACGAGGACGACGTCACCGCCGCGGTACCACCTCGCTTGCCGCCCACGAGGGACGACCGCTCTGGTCCGAAGGCGATGACGGGCCCACCCGTCCGGTTCTAGTGAGGCCTGACGGCCCGTTCTTCCGGAGGCTCACCGGTGATGGCCGGATCACTGCCTGTGCCGCTCATTCTAGGCCCGGTCCGGCGGTGCTCGGCCACCCCGTTTCGCGCCCCGGAGGGCGATTGCGGGAAGACCTCAACAGTTGCGGCCGGTCGGCCTGCCGTCTTCCCGCAATCTCCGGCTCAGCCCAGGGTCAGCGTCACCGACCCGGCCCCGGACGCCGACGCCGAGACGTCCCCGGCCCGCAGGTGCCAGGGCTGGGTCGTCCCCTCGGCGGACGCCCTCAGCTCGTCCCCGGAACGGACGACGGTGAAGGTCGCCGCCTCCGCGCCGGTCCGGGGGGCGACGCGCACCGTCCGGCTCTCGCCGTCGGCCAGGCCGTGCACCTCGAGGGTGACGCCGTCGAGGTGGTCGTAGTCGGGCCGGTCGGTCACCGCACCCCGGGCCAGCACCGAACCCGGTCGCACGAACAGCGGCAGCGAGTCGAACCCGTAGGTCTCGGTGTGCCAGGCCGGACCCTGCCGCGTCTCGCCGGTCTGCAGGTGCGTCCAGGTGCCGGCGGGCAGGTAGTACTCCGCCACCCCGTCGGAGCGGAACACCGGCGCCACCAGCAGCGAGTCGCCGAGCATGTACTGGGTGTCGACACCCGCCGCGCCGCGGTCGTCGGGGAACTCCAGCAGCATCGGCCGCATCACCGGCGTGCCGTGCGTGTGCGCCTGCTCCCCCAGCTGCGCCAGGTACGGCATCAGCGACAGCTTGAGCCGGGTGAAGGTGCGGGTCACCGCGACGGCCTCGTCGTCGAACGCCCACGGCACCCGCGAGGAGCTGGAGCCGTGCAGCCGGGAGTGCGACGACAGCAGCCCGAAGGCCAGCCAGCGCTTGAAGACGGCCGGGTCGGGAGTGCCCTCGAAGCCGCCGATGTCGTGGCTCCAGTAGCCGAAGCCGGACAGCGCCAGCGACAGCCCGCCGCGCAGCGACTCCGCCATCGAGACGAAGGTCGACTCGCAGTCCCCGCCCCAGTGCACCGGGAACTGCTGGCCGCCGGCGGTGGCCGAGCGGGCGAACAGCACCGCCTCGCCCTCGCCCCGCTCGGCCCGCAGCAGGTCGAAGACGCACTGGTTGTAGGCCTGCGCGTAGTAGTTGTGCATCCCGGCCGGGTCGGAGCCGTCGTGCCAGACGACGCCCTCGCTGGGGATCCGCTCGCCGAAGTCGGTCTTGAACGCGTCGACCCCCATGTCCAGCAGCACCTTGAGCTTGCTGGTGAACCAGTCCCGGGCGTCGGGGTTGGTGAAGTCGACCAGCCCCATCCCGGCCTGCCACAGGTCCCACTGCCAGACGTCGCCGTCGGTGGTGCGGACCAGGTAGCCGAGGTCGCGGCCCTCGGCGAACAGCTCCGAGCGCTGGGCGATGTAGGGGTTGATCCAGAGCGAGATCTTCAGCCCCTTGGCCCGCAGCCGCTCCAGCATGGCGGCCGGGTCGGGGAAGGTCGCCGGGTCCCAGACGAAGTCGCACCAGTGGAACTGGCGCATCCAGAAGCAGTCGAAGTGGAACACCGACAGCGGCAGCTCCCGCTCGGCCATCCCGTCGATGGCCGCCATCACCGTGGCCTCGTCGTAGCTGGTGGTGAACGACGTCGACAGCCACAGCCCGTAGGACCAGTCCGGCACCCGGGCCGGCCGCCCCGTCAGCGCCGTGTAGCGGTCCAGGATCTCCTTCGGGCTGGGTCCGGCGATGACGTAGTACTGCAGTGCCTGGCCCTCGACGGAGAACTGGGTCCGGGAGACCACCTCGCTGCCCACCTCGAACCCGACCCTCTCAGGGTGCGCGACGAAGACGCCGTAGCCCCGGTCGGTCAGGTAGAACGGCACGTTCTTGTAGGCCTGCTCGCTGGCCGTCCCGCCGTCGGCGTTCCAGAGGTCGACCGTCTGGCCGTTCTTGACCAGCGGGCCGAACCGCTCGCCGAGGCCGTAGACGTGCTCGCCGACGCCGAGGGTGAGCTGCTCGCGGACGAAGGACCGGCCCTCGGCGTCCCGGACCAGCCCGACGCTGCCGGGCAGGGACGCGGTCAGCACCCGGCCGCCGGTGCTGAACTGCGCGCGGTAGCCGTTCTCCGCGTCCACGGTGACGGTCAGGTCGCCCGAGGTCAGCGAGCCGGTGCGGCCGTCGGCGGTGACGGTCGGCGCGACGTCGCCGCGGTGCAGCGGGAAGGCCGGGTCCTGGGCTCGGGTGCCCTGGAAGTGCTCGACCCGGACGCCGATCACGCCCGGGGCCGGGGCGTCGAAGGTGACCGTGACCACCGGCTTGTTCAGGGTGTCGCCGCGGTGCCGGATCCGCGTCGTCGGGCAGTAGGCGACCAGCCGGTCGCCGGCCGCCTCCACCGAGTCGAGGTCGGCCGCCTTGAGGATGGTGACGCCCGGCAGGGTCTGCCAGTAGCCGTCGGTGAACTTCATCTCACTCCTTGTCCAGGACCACGACGTCTCCGGCGAGGAGGTCGAGGTGGTGCGTGTGGTGGGTCGTCGTCAGCAGGTCGCGCACCGGGGCCGTGAGGCCCAGCCGCACGGCGTGCTCGGTGTGGTTGAGCAGGAACCAGTGGTCGCCGCGGCGGGTCGCCTCGACGCCGGGCGGGAGCGGGTCGTCGGACAGGTCCGCCAGCACGCCGGTCACCCCCGCGTCGGCCAGCCAGCGGACGGTGAGCGCGTCCAGCACGCCCGGGTCGGGCACGGTGCCGACGTACCAGGCCCGCCCTGTGCCGTGGGCGTGCCGGAGCACCGCGGGCCGGCCGTCGACGGGCCCGCCGGCGAAGCGCGCCAGCACCTCGGCACCGGCGGCGGTCAGCCGCTCGGCCCAGAGCCCGGTCGGGCCGGCGGCCTCGCCGGTCAGGGTCACCACGTCGGCGTCGGCCAGCGGCAGCCACTCCTCGCCGGCGACCCCGAACACCTCGGTGAGCCCGACGGGGAACGGTCCGGTGCGGACGTGCGCGGCCGCGTCGACGACGGCGCCGAACGGGCCCAGCGCCAGGGTGCCGCCGGCGGCGACGTAACCCGCCAGCCGGTCCCGGGCCGCGTCGGTCAGCAGGAACGCCGACGGCGCCAGCACCAGCCGGTAGCCGGACAGGTCGTCCTCGCTGCCCCGGACGTCCACGGCCACGCCGCGCTCCCAGAGCGGGCGGTGCCAGGCCCGGAGCTGCTCGAGCGGCCGCAACCGCGCCGACGGCAGCGCCGGCTCCTCGGCGGCCCACCAGCTGTCCCAGTCGAAGAGCAGGGCGACGGCGGCCGACGTGGCGGCTCCGGCGACCGGGCGCAGCCGGGCCAGCTCGGCGCCGTGCGCGCGGACGGCCCGGTGCGCCTCGGTGTCCGGCCCGGCGTGCGGGACCAGGGCGGCGTGGAACCGCTCACTGCCGGCTCGGGAGGCGCGCCACTGGAACCAGCAGGAGCCGTCGGCGCCGTGCGCGATGCCCTGCAGGGAGTCCCGGCGCATCCGGGCACCCGACTTGGCCACGTTGTGCTCACGCCAGTTGACCGCGCCGGAGGCCTGCTCCATCAACATCCAGCCGCGGCCGCCGCCCAGGCTGCGCACCAGGTCGTGGGTCAGCGCCGTCTCGGCCGGGGAGGCGGGGTCGTCGGGGTCCGGGTAGGAGTCGTCGGCCACCACGTCGATCTCGGGCGCCCAGCGGCGGTAGTCCGCGAGCGCGAAGAAGCCCATGAAGTTGGTGGTCACCGGGGTGTCCGGGGCTGCGGCGGTGATCACGTCGCGCTGCTCGCGGTAGAGGGTGAGCAGCGTGTCGGAGGCGAACCGGCGGAAGTCCAGGTTGCGGGTCGGGTTGCCGAGGTAGGGCGCCCGGCGCGGCGGGACGACCTCGTCCCAGCCGGCCAGCCGCTGGCTCCAGAAGGCGGTCCCCCAGGCCTCGTTGAGGGTGTCCAGGTCGCCGTAGCGGTCCTGCAGCCAGCGGGCGAACGCCGTCCCGCACAGGTCGCAGTGGCAGACCTGGCCGAACTCGTTGCCGACGTGCCACATCACCACGCCCGGGTGGTCGCCGTAGCGCGCCACCAGGTCGGCGACCAGGGCCAGCGAGCGCTCCCGGTAGACCGGTGAGCTCGGGCAGAAGTGGTTGCGCGAGCCGTGGCTCATCCGCACGCCGTCCGGGTCGACGGCCAGCGTCTCCGGCCAGCGCAGCCCCAGCCACGGCGGCGGCGACGCGGTGGGCGTGGCCAGGTCCACCGCGACACCTCCGGCGTGCAGCAGGTCGACGACCTCGTCCAGCCAGGCCCAGTCGCGCGCGTCCGGCGTCGGCTCCACCGTCGCCCAGCTGAACACCCCGACGGTGGCCAGGTTGAGCCCCGCCTGCCGCATCAACCGGGCGTCGTCCGGCCAGGTCTCCCGGGGCCACTGCTCGGGGTTGTAGTCGGCGCCCACCAGCAGGCCGTGCCGGGCGGTCAGCTCGGCCAGCCCCGGCCGCCGGGCCGGCCGTGGAGCCCCGCCGGCCGGCGCGGGCGTGGCTACCATGAGCCGTCCCTCCCACCCCAGACCGGAGCACGATGGCCACGATCAGCGACGTCGCCGAGGCGGCCGGCGTCTCGACCTCCACCGTCTCCTACGTGCTGAGCGGCAAGCGACCCATCTCCGCGGCCACCCGCGCCCGGGTGGAGAGCGCGATCGTCAGCCTCGGCTACCGCCCGCACGCCGGCGCCCGCGCGCTGGCCTCCAGCCGCACCAACGTGCTGGCCCTGGTCGCGCCGCTGCGGGCCGACGTCAACGTGTCGGTGATCATGGAGTTCGTGGCCGGGGTGGCCACCCGCGCCCGCACCTACGACCAGGACGTGCTGCTGCTCACCACCGACGACGTCTCGAGCATCGAGCGCGTCTCGTCGGGTTCCATGGTCGACGCCTTGTTGATGATGGACATCGAGACCGATGATCACCGGATCCCCTTCCTGGTGCAGATGAAGCAGCCGTCGGTGCTGATCGGCGTGCCGGACGCCCCGCGGGGCCTGAGCTGTGTGGACCTGGACTTCGAGGCGGCCGGCCGGCTCGCGGTCAGCCACCTGCTGGGGCTGGGCCACACCAAGATCGCCCTGGTGGGACCCACTCCCCTGGTGCTCGGCCGGCACACGGCCTACGCCGAGCGGATGCTGCTGGGTTACCGGCGCGAGACCGAGCAGGCCGGGGTGGAGACGGTCATCCAGCTGAGCGAGGCCTCGCACCCCGGCGGCCGGGACGCGCTGGACGCCGTGCTGGACCGGGTGCCCGGCCTGACCGCCCTGGTGGTGCACAACGAGGCGGCCCTGCCCGGGGTGATGAGCCGGCTGCAGGAGCGCGGCCTGGTCGTGCCCGACGACATCTCGGTGCTCGCCCTGTGCCCGGTCACCCTCGCCGAGGCCCAACCCGTGCCGCTGACCTCGATCGACATCCCGGCCATGACCATCGGCCGGCTGGCCGTCGACATGGCGATGAGCCGGGTGCTCGACGACGGCCTGGCCGAGACCCGGCTGCTCACCCCGCAGGTGGTCGAGCGGGCCAGCACCGCACCGCTGGACTGAGGCTGCGGGGCCGGCAGCCGAGCGCCGGCCCCGCACGGGCCTCACCCCTTGATGGCGCCGAAGATGACGCCCTTGGTGAAGTGCCGCTGGACGAACGGGTACACCACCAGGATCGGGATGATCGCCAGCACCACCACCGCCATCTTGATCGGCAGCCCTGCCACCGCCCCGGACGCCGCGGTCTCGGGCTGGGCCCCCGCGCCGGGCAGGTTGACGCCCTGCAGGACGTAGGACCGCAGCACCAGCTGCAGCGGCCACTTCTCGTTCTCGTTGATGTAGAGGATCGCGTTGAAGAAGGCGTTGAAGTAGCTGACGCCGTAGAACAGCGCGACGACGGCCACGACGGCCCCCGACATCGGCAGCACGATCCGCGCCAGGATCCGCCACTCCCCCGCCCCGTCGACCCGGGCGGCGTCGGTGATCGCGGAGTCGATCCCCATGAAGAAGTTGCGCAGGATCAAGATGTTGAACGCCGACACCGCGCCGGGCAGGATCAGCGCCCAGTAGGAGTTGATCAGGCCGAGCCCGCTGACCAGCAGGTAGGTGGGGATCAGACCGGCTCCGAAGAACATCGTGATCAAGAAGATGAACAGGATGGGCCGGTGGCCGAGCGAGCTCGGCCGGGACAGCCCGTAGGCGGCCATCACCGACACGACGGTGGACAAGACGGTGCCGACGGCGGTGATGCCGATGCTGACCAGCGCGGCCCGGGTGACCACGCCGCCGGTCAGGATCTGCTTGTAGGCCTCCAGCGTCAGCTCGCCGGGGATGACCACCAGACCGCCCGTGCGCAGCGTCTCGGCCTGGGTCGAGAAGCTGGTCAGCAGCACGGTGTAGAGCGGGAAGATGATGGCCAGCACCACCAGGACGAGCACGACGCCCTTGCCGACGAGGCCGAAGACGCTGGGCTCCTCCTCCCAGGTGGGGCGGTACTTCGAGCGGCGCAGCCGGCGAGCCGGGGCGAGCTTGGCGGTGGCCGGAGCCACCTCGAGCGTGGGGGTGGGGGCGCTCATGATCGTTTGTACACTCCTGACTCGCCGAACACGTGGGCCAGCTTGTTGGCGCCCAGCACCAGGCCGAGGCTGACGACGCCCTTGATCAGGCCGGCTGCAGCCGCGAAGCTCCAGTCGCCGTAGACCACGCCCTGGTAGTAGACGTAGGTGTCGATCACCTCCGACACCTCGGCACCGACGGCGCCGCGCTGCAGGATCAGCTGCTCGAAGCCCACGGTGAGGGAGTCACCGAGGCGCAGGATCAGCAGCAGGATGATCACCGGTCGCAGGGCGGGCAGGGTGATGTGCCACATCCGGCGCCACCGGCCCGCCCCGTCCGAGGCGGCCGCCTCGTGCAGGGCCGGGTCGACGGTGCCCAGCGCCGCGAGGAAGATGATGATGCCCCAGCCGGCGTCCTTCCAGACCGACTGCATGGTGATGAGCACCAGGAACGTGTCGGGGTTGGTCATCAGGTCGAAGCCGGCGTAGCCGTTGTTGCGCAGGGTCTGGCTGATCAGTCCGGCGCCGCCGAAGATCTGCTGGAAGATCGTCACCACCAGCACCCACGAGAAGAAGTGCGGCAGGTAGACGACCGACTGCACGAACACCCGCAGCTTGGGCGACAGCACGCTGTTCAGCAGCAGGGCCAGCACGATGGGGACGGGGAAGAAGAAGACCAGCTGGAACGCCGTGATCACCAGCGTGTTCCCCACCGCGTTGAGGAACAAGGGGTTGGTGAAGACCCGGGCGAAGTTGCTGATGCCGACGAACGGGCTGGCGAAGAAGCCCGTGTAGGGCGAGTACTGCTGGAAGGCCATGATGTTGCCGAGCATCGGCACGTAGGCGAAGACGACCAGCAGCAGGACCGCTGGCAACGTCATGACCAGCAGCGGTGCGTCCCGCCGCAGGCGGGTGCGCAACGACAGCTTGCGGTGCGGGGCCGCAGGGGCGGCCGCCCGCCGACGGGCCGGAGCCGCCCCCGCGGTGGGGGCGGCGCCGGTGGTCGACGGCGTCGGACGGGTGGCGGTGCTCACTGCTGGTCGAGGATCTTCTGGTAGAAGTCCCGCAGCTGGTCCCCACCGGAGGCCTTCCACTCCGCGATCGCGGCGTCGAGGTCGCTGAGGGACTTGCGACCGCGGGCGATGTCCTTCTCCAGGTCGGTGAAGGGCGCCGCGATGGAGGCGAACTGCGTCGGCTCGGTGATCTGCTGGCCGTAGAACAGCGGCTCCTTGGCGAACGGCGCGGCCTCGGCCATCCAGGTGCACATCGCCTCGACGAAGCCCGGGTACTGCACCTTGGCCTCCACCACCGGCGGGTCGACCAGGAAGATGTAGGTCGGCTGCAGCTCCTTGGCGGCCAGCGCGGTCGGCTTCGGCACCCCGTCGGCGCCACGGGTGAAGTGCACGCCCTCCTTGCCGTTGTTGATCAGGTCGAACTCGGTGGTGCCGAACGGCGCCGCGAGCACGTTGGCCATCGCCAGCATCTCCTCGACCAGGGCCGTGTCGTCGGTCTTCTTGATGAAGGAGAACATGTTGGCGCCGTTGCCCTTCCACAGCAGCGGTTCGCCACCGTCGCCGGCGAAGGGCGCGAAGGCCTGCTGGGCGTAGTCGGGGTTGCTGGCCAGGTTGTCGCGCAGGGCCTCGTTCCAGCCGCCGGTGCCGTCGCACATGATCAGCGACTTCCCGGACTGGAAGCGCGACTTGGCCTCGCTGGCCTGGTCGGCCACGGCGTCGGGGTGCACCACGCCGGCAGCGAAGAACTTGGCCGCCGCCTCCAGCGCCGCCCGGTACTCCGGGGTCTCGACGCGGTTGATCAGCCAGCCGGCGTCGTCGAGGCGCCACTTCGGCGGCACGCCGTAGGCGATGACGATGCCCGACCACGGGTCCTCGGCACCCCACTGGTTCTTCGAGGGGTCGGTGAGCTCCTTGGCCAGGGCCAGCAGGTCCTCGGCAGACTTCACGTCCGGGGTGATGCCCCGCTCGTCGAGGATGTCCTTGCGGTAGTAGGTGGCGTCCCGGATGACCGTGTCGGGGTAGGGCAGCCCGTAGAGCTTGCCGTTCCAGACGCAGGCCTTCCAGGCGTCGGTCGGGATGTTCGCGAGGTTGGGGTACTTGTCCACCGCGGAGCCGGCGAGGAACGGGGTCAGGTCGGTGAAGACGTTCTGCACGATCTCGGAGCCGAAGCGCGGCGGGATGACCCAGGACGGGATCTGGACCCAGTCCGGCACGTCCTTGGCCGAGGCCAGGACCGCGGCCAGCTTGTCGCCGTACACGTTGCCGTCGGTGATCTGGAACTCGACCTCGGAGCCGAGGATGCCGTTGACCGCCTCGTAGTACTGGTTGCCGTTGGACGGCGGGATGGTGCCCCACAGCGGCGTCATCGCGGTGATGGTCCGGCCGGTGCCGGGTGCGGTCGGCACCGACTGCACCAGCTCCTTCGGGATCGTCGTGTACCCGGGGGTGGAGCCGTTGACGCTGGGGATGTCGGGCTTCGCGTACTCGACCGCCTTGTAGTTGGGCAGGATCGCGGAGTCGATGGCGGTCGGCGCGGGCGCGGAGGTGGCGGCCGAGCTGCAGCCGCCCAGCACCGACGGCAGGGCGGTGGCGGCCGCACCGGCTCCCAGCAGGCCGAGGAAGGAACGGCGCCGGAAGGCAGCGGGCGCGGTACCGGGGTTGGTCGACGGACTCATCTGACGAACACTCCTTTGTGGGACGGACCATGCGACAACAGGTCTCCCCCTCCGGAGCGACGCCGTCGAAGCGCTTCGATGGCGAGACCTTACGTCGCGAGGTCCAGCACGTCAACGGTTCGTCGCGACCAGGGTGCACTGCGCCACCGATGGGCGACCAGGGCTTGGTTTCGCGCCCCGGGTGCGGCACGATGCCCAGACGCGGACACCGGTGACGCCGAGGCGTTCCTGGTCGAAGCGGTTCGACCATCTTCGAGACGACAGGGATCCGACGTGCACGCAGACAGCGCCGCCACCGACCTCTGGCGGCGCGCTGCCGCGCTGACCGCGGAGCTGACCACGGCCGAGAAGACGGCCTTCTGCCACCAGCACGCGCCGGCCGTCCCGCGACTGGGTCTGGCGCCCTTCGTCACCGGCACCGAGGCCGCCCACGGCGTCGCCTGGCTGGGCACGGCGACGGTCTTCCCCCAACCCGTGGGGCTGGCCGCCACGTGGGACCCGGAGCTGGTGCGGCGGGTGGGCGAGGCCGTGGGCGTCGAGCTGCGGGCCAAGCACGCCGTCGACCCGGCAGTCAGCCTGAACGCGTGGTCGCCGGTGGTGAACCCCCTGCGGAACCCCCGCTGGGGCCGCAACGAGGAGGGCTTCTCCGAGGACCCGTGGCTGACCGCCGAGCTGGCCACCGCCTACGCCCGCGGCCTGCGCGGCGACCACCCGACGGTGTGGCGCACCGTGCCCACCCTCAAGCACGTGCTCGGCTACAACAACGAGACCGACCGCGACGTCAGCTCCTCGACGATGCGGCCGCGGGTGCTGCACGAGTACGAGCTGCCGGCTTTTGCCGGACCACTGGCCGCCGGCGTGGTGGGCGCGCTGATGCCGGCCTACAACCTGGTCAACGGCCGTCCCGCGCACGTCAGCCGGGAGCTGCTCGACCTCCTGCGCGCCGCGGCCCCGCTCCCCCTGCTCGTCGTCTCCGACGCCTACGCACCCAGCAACCTGGCGGGTTCCCAGCGGCACTTCCCCGACCACGTCAGCTCGCACGCCGCCGCGCTGCGGGCCGGCGTCGACTCCTTCACCGACGGCGGCGCCGACGCCGGCCCGACCGTCGAGCGGCTCACCGCGGCCCTCGACGCCGAACTGGTGACCGAGGCCGACCTGGACCGCGCCGTCACCCGGCTGCTGCACCTGCGCCTGCTCACCGGCGAGCTCGACCCGGCCGACGACCCGTACGCCGGCACCACGGCGGCCGACCTGGACACCCCGGCGCACCGGGTGCTGGCCCGGGAGGCGGCGACCCGCTCGGTCGTGCTGCTGGCCGACCCCGACCGTCTGCTCCCCCTGCCGCCCGCCGCCTCGGTCGCGGTGGTGGGGCCGTTCGCCGACCGGGTGCTGCACGACTGGTACTCCGGCACGCCGCCCTACGTCGTCGGGCTGGCCGAGGCCCTGGCGGAATCGGGTGAGGTGCGGACCGCCGCCGGTGCGGACGTGGTCACCCTCCGCTCGACCACCACCGGTCGCTACGTCAGGCTGGACCGCGCTTCGGGCGGGCTGGTCGCCGACGGCACCGCCCCGGACGCCGAGGCGCGCTTCACCCTGGACGACTGGGGTCGGGGCACCTGCACCCTGACCGCGGCCGACGGCCGGCTGCTCACCGTCGAGGGCGGTCGCACCCTGCGCGCGGCCGCCACCCGCGTGGGCGGCTGGGAGGTGCAGGAGAGCTTCACCCTCGACAGCAGCGGCCACGGCCGCTGCGTGCTGCGGCACCGGGGCTCGCGCAGCTGGGTGCGCCGCCAGGTGGGCACGGACCGGCTGGAGGCCGGCGCGGCCGACCTCGGTGACGCCGAGCGCTTCGTGCTGTCGACGGTGACGTCCGGGCTCGCCGCCGTCGCCGAGGCCGCGGCCGAGGCTGAGGTGGTGGTGGTCACCGCCGGCAACGAGCCGCACCTGTGGGGGCGCGAGACCCAGGACCGGCCCGACCTGGTGCTGGCCGAGCGCCAGCGGGAGATCCTGCGCACCGCCCGCGCGGCGAACCCCCGCTGCGTGCTGGTCGTCGTCTCCAGCTACCCCTATGTGCTGGATCCCGACGAGGTCGACGGTGCGGCGGTGCTGTGGAGCAGCCACGGCGGGCAGGAGCTGGGGCACGGGCTGGCCGCGGTGCTGCGGGGCGAGGAGGAGCCCACCGGACGGCTCGCGCAGGCCTGGCCGGCGGACCCGGACGCCGCGCCCGACCTGTTCGACTACGACGTCATCGCCAGCCGGCAGACCTACGGCTACGACCCTGCAGCGGCCCGCTACCCGTTCGGCCACGGCCTCGGCTACACCGAGGTGCTCTGGGGCCCGGCCGCCGTCGAGCCCGGTGCCCTGCCCGCCGGACCGCCGGCGGGCGGTCCGCTGCGGGTGGCGCTGGCGCTGACCAACCCCGGCCCGCGGACGACGACGGAGGTGGTGCAGGTCTACGCGCGGCACACCTGCCCGGGGCGGTTGGTCTACCCCGTCCGGCTGGTGGGGCACACCCGGGTGGTGCTGGAGCCGGGGGCGACCCAGGACGTGACGATGGACGTCGACCCCGCCCGGCTGGCCGTCTGGGACGTCCGGGTGGGAGGGTTCGCGCTGCTGCCCGGGGCGCACGAGCTGCTGGTCGGGCGCTCGGTCGCCGACGCCCGGTCCCGCCTCGCGCTGGAGGTGGCCGGTGAGCCGGCTGCCCCGACGGCGCTGGCCACGACGCTGCTGCGCGCCGTCGACTTCGACGACCACGACGGCGTCGACCTGGTGCCGGACCAGCTGCTGGCGGGCGAGGCCATCGCGCCCGTACGCCGCCGGTCACGGGCCAGCATCGACTTCTGGCGGGTCTCCACGGCGGACGCGGACGCGCTCCTGCTCCGGGTGCGCGGAGGGGGCGGCACGCTGGCGCTGCGGCACCGCCCGCCGGTCGGGGAGGAGGCCTGGCAGCCGCTGGGCGGGACCCGGGTGGACCCGAGTGAGGACTGGACCGAGGTCCGGGTGCCGCTCGGTCCGGCCCCCGACGTCGTCGACCTCCGGGTGGAGATCCCGGCCGGGCTGCAGGTGCTCGACCTCGGCGGCCCGCCCGTGCCCTGAGCCCGTCGAAGGGCCGCGCCCTGAGCCCGTCGAAGGGCTCAGCCGCCGGGCACCAGCTCCAGCCGGTCCCGCGTCGCGGCCTCGACCGCTGGCCGCGAGCTGACGAAGGGCAGCATCTGGTTGGTGGCCCAGAGCTCGGTCTGGTCGTCGTAGTGCTCGGCGAAGGCGTGCCCGGAGACGCCGCTCTGGTTGATCCACCGGGAGTCGTCCAGCGCGCCGAGGTCGACGAGCATCCGCATCGTCGGGCCGGTCGTCACCCCGTACCCCTCGAGGTCGTCGTAGCCGAGCGCGTTGACCACGCCCGGGCCGCCGCCGACGGGGTACCGGCCGCGGTTGAACAGCGCCTCGACGGGAGCGATGCCGCTCTGGCCGAGGGTCAGGCTCTCCAGCCGGGCCTGGTGCAGGTGGCCCCAGCGCCAGCCCTCCGGGTCGCGCGACATCAGCGAGGTGATCTCGGACCGGGCTGCCGTCATCGCGGCCAGCAGGACGTCGTCGCGGCGCTCCACCCGGTCGGTGCGGACGTCGTCCCACCAGGCGTTGTCCGGGTCGTCCAGCAGTGCGTCGACGACGGCGTACCAGCGGTCACCACCCCGCGGCCACTGGTCCTGCGGCAGCTCGTCGCGGAAGGTCAGCTCGAGCACGTTGTGCACGACGACGTTGTAGAACGCCGCCGGAGCGGAGTCGGCGGAGGCGCTGTAGTCCCAGCCGACGAAGGTCCGCTGGCCCTCCGCGACCCACGGGTCGGTGACCTTGACGCGGAGCAGCGCCGGCACCAGCCGGGCGGCCGGGCGCACCGTCTCGTCGTAGAAGATCTGCTCGGCCGCATCCAGGGTCAGCGGCGGCGCGTCGGCCAGCCGGTCCCGGATCTCCTGGCTGCGCCAGCCGTAGGAGTACTCCGAGCCGACCGGGTACGGGTACTGCCGACCGATCACCTGCTGGTTCGCCGCGACCAGGTAGCCGCTCGGGGGGTTGTAGGTGTAGGGCAGCTCGACGAACGGGATCCGGCCCGTCCAGTCGTAGCGCTCGTCCCAGCCCGGCGACGGCATCCGACCGTCCCCCCGGCCGCGGACGGGCAGGTCGCCCGGCAGCTGGTAGCCGATGTTCCCGGCGGTGTCGGCGTAGACGAAGTTCTGCGACGGCGCCGAGAGCTGGGAGAGCGCGGAGCGGAACTCGGCGAAGTCCCGGGCGCGGTTGAGGCGCAGCAGCGCGTCCATGGTGCGGCCCGGCGTCGAGCCGACCCAGCGCAGCGACACCGCGTACCCGGAGCCGCCGGACTCGCCGCGCTGGGCCCCCATCCGCTGCAGCTCCTCGCTGGCGTCGGACAGCAGAGGACCGTGGCGGGACGAGCGGATCCGCAGCGTGCGGGGCTGGTCCTCCCCGCGGACGCGGATCTCCTCGGTGCGCTGCTCGAGGGGCTCGTAGTCCCGGCCGCGCCGGACGGTGTCGCCCCGGACCTGCTCGAGGTAGAGGTCCTGCACGTCGGCGTAGCTGGTGGTCAACCCCCAGGCGATCACGGAGTTGTGGCCGATCACCACCCCGGGGACCGACGCCAGGCTGAACCCGCTGACGTCGAACGGGCAGTCCTCGGAGACGGTGCGGCAGTGCAACCCGACCTGCGCGAAGGTCGAGGGGATGGAGGTGGCCAGGTGCGGGTCGTTGGACAGCAGCGCCTGGCCGCTGGCCGTCCGGGAGCCCGCGACCACGAAGGAGTTCGACCCGATCCCGCCCGCGCCGTCCGCCGTGCCGAGGACCTCGGGCAGCAGGCGGTCGACGGCGGCGGCCGCGGCGAGGGCCGACCCTCCGGCTCGCAGCTCGGCCGAGGTCAGCCCGGACGGCGCCGGCCGGTTCGAGGCCTGCGCCGCGCCGGGGTCGAAAGCACCGGCCCGGACGGTGCCCCGATCCAGGATCGGGTCGTAGCCCTCCAACGGGTGCTCGGGGAACAGCTCGGCGGTCCGGGTCGGGCCCAGCGTGGGCGTCAGCTGCCCGCGCGAGGACTCGGAGTTGATGTTGGAGCCCAGCTGCCAGGCCATCACCTTGAGCCAGGACAGCGAGTCCGCGGCGGTCCACTCCTGCGGTGCGGTCCGCAGCCCCTGGACGCCGAGGAGCCGGTACTCCAGCGAGAGCTCGGCGGGCGACCGCTCCCGCAGGTAGCTGTTCACCCCCGCGGCGTAGGCGTCGAGGTAGCGGCGGGTGGAGGAGGACAGCAGCCGCAGCTCCTGCTCGGCCACCCGGCGCCAGCCGAGGGTGCGGACGTAGGCGTCGGTGCTGACCTGGGACTCCCCGAACAGCTCCGCGAGCCGGCCCGCGGCCAGGTGCCGGCGGAAGTCCATCTCGAAGAAGCGGTCCTGGGCGGCGACGAAGCCCTGGGCCTCGAACAGGTCCTCCGGGTTGTCGGCGTAGACGTGCGGCACCCCGTGGCCGTCACGGAGCACGTCGACCGGAGCGCTCAGCCCGGGCAGCGTGAGGCGGCCCGCGGTCGTCGGGTAGGACTCGCGGACCGCGCTGACGGCCAGGAAGGGCAGCACCACGACCGCCAGCACCACGACGATGGCGGGGAACAGCAGCCAGCGGGGTAGGCGACGCACCGGTTCAGCCTAGTGACCGCAGACCCGTCCTCCCGCCGCGCGAGGCGCCACGCGGCGGGAGCGGCTCCGGGAACCGGACCGGAGCCGACGTTGGCAGTCGGTATGCTGGAGTGCTAAGTGCGCCGGGGTCGTCCTGCGGCGCCTGATCCACCTGAGACCGGAGAGAGCACGCTCATGCCTACCTACCAGTACCGGTGCACCGAGTGCGGGCACGACCTCGAGGCGGTGCAGAAGTTCACCGACGCGGCGCTGACCGAGTGCCCGAACTGCGGTGGCTCGCTCCGCAAGGTCTACAACGCCGTCGGCGTCGTGTTCAAGGGCTCCGGCTTCTACCGAACCGACAGCCGCAAGGCCCCGTCCGAGGGCGGCTCCTCCGACGGCGGCAGCACGTCCACGCCGACCAAGGAGAAGGCGGGCACCAGCGCCGGCGGCAACGGCTCCGGGTCGAACGGATCGGGGACCAACGGCTCCGGCAAGGAGAAGTCCGCGCCGGCCAAGGAGTCCAGCGGCAGCAGCGGCTCGTCGGCCTCCTCCACAGCTGGCAAGGCCGCCAGCTCCTAGCCCTGTGGACGACGCGCACCGCCCAGCGGTGCGTCCTGAGACTGACGGCATGACCGTCCGCTCGCCGTCCCGTCCACGCCACCGCCCGGCCACCGCCCCGGCCGCGCGGCGTCGTCACCCGCTCCGCGCCCTGCTGCGCGCCGCCTCGTGGCACCGCCGGCCGCTGGCCGCGGTGGCGGCGGCGCTGGCCGTCCTCACCAGTCTCTCCGCCGCCCTGCCCGAGCCGCCACCGGAGCGGACCGTGCTGGTCGCCGCGCACGAGGTGCCCGGTGGCACCGTCCTGGCCGCGACCGACCTCGAGCGGCGCGCCCTCCGGGCGGCCGACGTCCCGGCCGGTGCCCTGGACGCCCCGGAGCAGGTGGTCGGCCGCGCGGTCAGCGCCCCGCTCGCCGAGGGCCAGGTGCTGACGTCGCTGGCGCTCGTCGCGCCGCAGACCCGGTCCGCGCCCGGTCGGGTGGTGGCGCCGGTGCGCCTGTCCGACCCAGGGGTGGTCGCCCTGCTGCGCCCGGGCGACGTGGTCGACCTGGTCGGCGCCGACGAGCAGGGCGGCGGGGCGGCCGTCGTCGCGCGCAGCACCCGGGTGGTCACGGTCCCCCAGGTGGACACCGAGATGAGCCCGGGCAGCACCGGAGGACTGGTGCTGGTGGAGGTCGCGGCGGGGACGGCCACCGAGCTGGCGCAGGCGGCCGTGACCGGACCGCTGACCCTGGTCTGGCGCTGACACACGGTTCCCGGCTCCCCGGCGGAGGTCCTGCTACGGTCGCGCCACGCATACAGCCGGACCGGCACCCCTGGAGGAGATCTCGTGCAGCGCTTCAAGGATTTCCTCGTGCGCGGCAACCTGGTCGAGCTGGCGGTGGCCTTCGTCATGGGCACGGTGTTCGCCGCGGTCGTCCAGGCGTTCACCAAGATCGTGCTCGACGTCCTCGGCCTGGTCGTCCAGGTCGAGGGTCTCAGCGACATCGCCGTCCGCGGCATCAACGTCGGGAACTTCGTGACCGCGCTCATCACCTTCGTGCTGACCGCTGCGGTCCTCTACTTCGCCGTCGTGGTGCCCTACAACCGGCTGAGCGCGATCCGCCAGAAGGACGAGCCGGCCCAGGCCGCCTCCAGTGAGGACCTGCTGGCCGAGATCCGCGACCTGCTGCGGGCGCAGAGCAACCGGGGCTGAGGCCCGGGACCGCCTCGCCGGGTCGCCGGCCGCGGAGCTCAACTGCCGTGGTGCGGCGGGACGTCCTGCAGCAGCCGGCGCTCGTCGGCGGTCAGCGGCCGTTCCGCGGCCACCACCGCCGGCAGCGCCCCGGTGAGCCGCCGCCGCAGGTCGCTCGTCGCCGCGGCCAGCTGGGCGGCACCGAGGCCCGCCGCGAGGTCGGCCGGCAGCGGGTGCGCCCTGGTCAAGGCCGCAGGGTCGACGTCGACGCCCAGCCGGGGCCGCAGCAGCGCGGCCAGCGCGTCGAGATCGGGGCGGGCCTGCCGGCCGAGGTCCTCGAACCGGACACCGGTCACCGCGTAGGCCAGGGCCTGGTGCCAGGCGGGCGTCCAGCGGTCCATCCCACCTCCGGTCGCGACGGGGAGTCATCGTCGCAGACGGGTCCGTTCGCGACGGCGCCGCCCACCGCGGCCTGGTCGGAATAGCCGAACTCATTGATTGTTGGACGAACTATGACCGACCTCGACCTCGACCCCGCCGACCTGACCGCGTACGAGCAGGAGTTCGACTCCGCACTCCGCATCACCCCGGAGGCCGCCGACCGGCTCTTCCGCCGTGCGGCGACCGCGTACCGCTTCTCCGACGAGCCCGTCACCGACGAGCAGATGAGGACGGTCCACGAGCTCGCCAAGTGGGGGCCCACGGCGATGAACAGCCAGCCCCTGCGGATGGTCCTGGTCCGCTCCGGCGCAGCGCGTGACCGCCTGGTCGAGCACATGGCCGGCGGCAACAAGGAGCGGACCGCCGCCGCCCCGCTGGTGGCCCTGCTGGCCGCCGACACCGACTTCCACGACGAGCTGGACCGGGTGTTCCCCGTCGTCCCCGGGGCCCGGGCGAACTTCGCGGACGAGCAGGCGCGAGCGGGGGTCGCCCACACCAACGCCGTGCTGCAGGCGGGCTACTTCATCGTCGCCGTCCGCGCGGCCGGTCTGGTGGCCGGCCCGATGGGCGGCTTCGACGCCGACGCGGTCAGTCGCGCGTTCTTCCCCGACGGGCGGCACCGCGTCTTCCTGGTCGTCAACCTCGGTCACCCCTCCGAGGAGTCCTACCGCCCGCGCCAGCCGCGGCTCGACTACGACGAGGTCGTCAGCACCGTCTGAGCGCTCGCGGTCAGCCCTGCAGCACCGTCCCCGCGGGGACGGTGCGGGGCTCGCCCTCGTCGGGCAGCCGGCCGGCCCCCACCACGGTGACGTCGGCCTCGAAGGTCCAGTCACCCTCCACCGCCAACCCGCTGGCCTGCCGCAGCGACGGCGCCCCGGCGGGGAACCGGGCGTCGAAGGCGGAGATGGTCTTGTAGTGCGCGCTGTCCAGGTCCACCAGCGGCGCCGGGTCGGCCACCCGGACCAGGTGGCCGGCGTCGTCCACCTCGTACACGTCGGAGCGCAGCAGCAGCAGGTCGTTGGTGGTCTTCACCGGCAGGAAGCGCTCCCGGCCCACCCCGATCGCCGTCGCGCCCTCGAACACCTCGACCGCCGCGCCCATCGCGCACTCGATCTGCACCACCGGGGTGGACGAGGGGTCGGCCGGGTCCACGGTCTTCTCGTTCTTGATCAGCGGCAGGCCCAGCACCGAGTGGCGCTCCTTGAGCGTCCGGGAGAGCACCTGGAGGTCGAACCACAGGTTGTTCGTGTGGAAGTAGGGGTGGCGGTGCTCGTCGGTGAAGTAGTGCATCTCCTCCTTCGCCGTCTGCGCGGTGTCGCGCAGGATCAGCTGCTGGTCCGCCTTCCGGATGGCCAGGTGCCCGCCCTTGCGGTCGGCCGTCGTCCGCCGGCAGACCTCGGCCGCGTAGGGAGCTCCGCTGGCCGCGAACCAGCCCGCGATGGTGGCGTCGGGGGCGGCGCCCAGGTTGTCGGAGTTCGAGACCGAGGCGTACCGGTAGCCGAGCGCCAGCAGCCGGTCGAGGATCCCCGAGGCCTCGAGGGCGGTGTAGAGGTCGCCGTGCCCGGGCGGGCACCACTCCAGCGTCGGGTCGGCCGGCCACTCCACCGGCGTCAGGTCGTCGGCGCGCAGCTTGGGCTCCTGGCTCTGCAGGAAGTCGAGGTCGAGCCCGTCGACGGCCAGGTCGTCGTAGCCGGCCAGGGCGGCGAGAGTGTCCTCGCGGGTGCGGAAGCTGTCCATGAACACCAGCGGCAGCTTGGCGCCGTAGGTGGCGCGCGCGGCCCGGACCTGGTCGACGATGAGATCGAGGAAGTTCTTGCCGTCCCGGACGGTCAGCAGGGACTTGGCGCGGTCGAGCCCCATCGAGGTGCCGAGGCCGCCGTTGAGCTTGATGACGACGGTGGCCGCGAGGGCGCTCCGGGCGTCCTCCTCGCTGACCGTGACGTCGCTGAGCAGGTCGGGGTCCTCCAGCGGCTCGATGCTGTCCTCGGGGATGAAGCCGGTGACGCCCTCCTCCAGCTGGTGGTAGTAGTGGCTGAAGACGTCGATGGCCTGCGGGTTCACCCCGGCCGCGACCATCTTGTCCTGGGCCTGCTGCAGTCCCTGTGCGCTCATCCCCCGATCCTAGGGATCTGGCCGGCGACCGCCGAACCGGTCGCCGCCGCTACTTCTTCTTCGCCGGCTGGGGGGTGACCGCCGCCAGCACCGCCTGGGTGGCCTGGGTGATCTGGGCCTGCGCCTCAGCCCGGTCCCCGGTCGGGGTGCCGTCACCGGACTGCTCGCCGTAGTCGCCGAACCAGCTGTGCACCGCCCCGGGCACCACCACGTGGCTGGTGTCGGGCGGCAGCTTGCTCTTCGCCGCGTCCACCTTGGCCGGGGTGCTCAGCCCGTCCAGCTCCGCCGAGACCGAGGTGACGACGAGGTCGGCGCGTTCCAGGCGGGCGGCCGGGTAGGACGCCCAGAGGACGAGCCCGGCCACCCGCGCCTCCCCCACCACCACCCGCTCGTCGGCGAACGAGGCAGCCGTGACGCCGCCCAGCGAATGGCCGGCCACCACCCACTGCGCGATCTCGGGGTGCGCCGCCATCACCCGCGCGGCGTGACCGGGGTCGACGACGGACAAGCCGAACGGCTCCTTGAGCACCGTGACCAGGTAGCCCGCCTGCGCCAGGGGTCGCAGCACGTGCGCGTAGGCCCGCGGGTCGACCCGGGCGCCGGGGACGAGGACCACTCCGGTGGTGGGCCGCACCACCTCGTCCTCCACCCGGGCCGTCGAGGCCAGCTCGAACCAGGTCAGCCGGTCCGAGACCCGGACGCCGTCCGCCGAGCGCATGGCCGCCACGGCGACCGGTGAGGCCGGGTGGGGCCGGGACCAGGCGAGGGAACCGGCCAGCAGCACGCAGAGCAGCAGAGCCGGCACGGCGAGGGCGATCCGCCGGTTGGCCCGGACGGTGCGCTGCCGCTCGGTGAGCGGCTGGGCCTCGTCGTCGGCGCGGTCGCCCAGCACGAGGCTGGCCACGGCCCAGGCCAGGGCGACGAAGCCGAGCAGGCCGCAGCCGATGCCGAGCACCAGCATCAGCGGGTGCCCCACCAGGATCGGCTGCCAGCGGGTCCAGGCCAGCCACACCGGGACGGCCACCATGGCGGCCCCGACGCCGAGCCAGGTGAGCGCGAGCACGCGTCGGCTGGGGACCCCCGTCTTGGCCATGCCCGGCAGTGTAGGGCGGGCGACCCGGCCGGCGGACGCGCCGACCGCCCGCTCAGCCGGGCCCTGGCAGGATCGCGGGATGGCTGATCCGTGGACCCGCGACACCCGGCCGGTCCGCCGGATCGAGTGCGACCCGGCGGCGCCGGTGCCCGCGGACGGCTGGCCGGTGAGCGTGCCGGCAGTGGCCCAGCTGCTGGCGGACGGGCTCGAGCTCGCGCCCGGCGTCACCTTCCTGGTCGGGGAGAACGGCTCGGGCAAGTCGACGCTGGTCGAGGCGGTCGCCGAGGCGTTCGGGCTGAACGCGGAGGGCGGCACCCCCTACGGGCGGCACCGCACCCGTCCCTCGGAGTCGCCGCTGGGCTCCTGGCTGCAGCTGGTCCGCGGCGCGGGGGCGCCACGTTGGGGGTTCTTCCTGCGGGCCGAGAGCATGCACGGCTACTACACCTACCTGGAGCGCGAGGCCGGCGGCCGGGCCGCGTACCACGAGATGAGCCACGGCGAGTCGTTCCTCGAGCTCATCGCGCAGCACCTCGACAACCCGGGTCTGTACTGCCTGGACGAGCCCGAGGCAGCGCTCTCGTTCACCTCGGTGCTCGCGCTCGTCGGCCGGCTCGACGCCCTGGCGCGGAGCGGCGCCCAGGTGCTCTGCGCCACCCACTCCCCCGTGCTGTGCGCGCTGCCCGGGGCCCGGATCCTGGAGGTCGGGGCCTGGGGTCTGCGGGAGAGCCGGTGGGAGGACCTGCTGCTCGTCGAGCACTACCGCAGCTTCCTGGCCGCACCCCCGCGCTACCTGCGGCACGTGCTCGACCCGGACTGACGGCTCTCGGGCTCAGCCCGCCAGGTCGGCGACCGTCCCCGCGTAGGCGCGGACGAGCCCGTCCGCGTCCAGGAAGGCGCTGTAGCCCGGATCGCCCGAACCCATCGCCACCCGGCGGCCGGCGAGCCGGGCGTCCACCCAGAGCGGCCACGCCGTCGTGCTACCCACCGGGGTGATGGTGCCCCGCACGTAGCCGGTCGCCGTTCGCGCCTCGCCCGCGTCGGGGAGCGTCAGCTTGTTCACCCCCACCAGGGCGCGGATCTTCGGCCAGGCCAGCTGGGTGTCCCCGGGCAGCACCGCGAAGAGGTAGCGGGCGTCCGAGCGGCGCAGCACCAGCGTCTTGGCGATGTCAGCGGGGGTGATCCCGAGCAGGGTCGCGGCCTCCTCGAGGCTGCGGGCCGGCGGCCGCGGACGCACCTCGACGTCCAGCCCGTGCTCGGCCGCCCCGGCCAGCATCCGTCGGACACCGTCGGGCCAGTCCTGCTGCGGTTCGGTCACGAGCCCATCGTGCCCTGAGCCTGTCGCCGTGCCCTGGGCCTGTCGCCGTGCCCTGAGCCTGTCGCCGTGCCCTGAGCCTGTCGAAGGGGTCAGGCGAGCTGGAAGGAGCGGCGGGACAGCCCCATCATGTAGCCGTCGATCGTGGTCACCGCCGCCTGCGGGTCGGCCGAGGCGGCCCCGAAGGTGACGAACATCGGGATGAAGTGCTCCACGGTCGGGTGGCACCACGGCATCCCGGGGGCGTGGTCGCGGAACCCGGCCAACCCGTCGACGTCCCCGCTGGCCAGCAGCTCGGCGGCCCACTGGTCGAAGTCGGACGACCAGGTCGGCACCTCGCCCGCCGCGTTGGCCCGGTTGAGGAAGGGCAGCCCGTGCGTGGTGAAGCCCGAGCCGATGACCAGCACGCCCTCCTCGCGCAGGGCGCGCAGCCGTCCGCCCAGAGCCAGCAGGTCGCCCGGGTCCTCGGTCGGCAGGCTCAGCTGGAGGACGGGGACGTCGGCCACGGGGTACATGACCATCAGCGGGACCCACGCCCCGTGGTCCAGGCCCCGGTGCGCGTGCTCGTGCACCGTCGTGGTGTCGCCCACCACCGCGTGCACCCGCGCGGCCAGCGCCGACGCGTCCGGGGTGGGATAGGTCAGGGAGTGGTAGCGCGGGTGGAACCCGCCGAAGTCGTAGACGAGCGGTGCGGCGGCCGCGCTCGAGGACAGCGACAGCGGGGCCGACTCCCAGTGCGCACTCACGATGAGGATGGAGCGCGGCTTCGGCATCGAGAGGGACCAGGCGAGCAGCTGGCGCATCCAGTCGGCGTCGTCCAGCAGCGGCGGGGCGCCGTGGCTGAGGAACAGCGAGGGCAGCGGACCGTCCTCGGGCTGCCACGACCGCTGACGACGGCTGGCCGCCACCGCACCGGGGAGGAAGGCGTCGTAGGCGCCCGCGGGGACGCCGCGCTCGAACAGGGAGGTCATGGTCGGCTCTCGGTGGCAGGAGGGGCACCGTTCGGTGCCTGCGAGCCAGTCTAGGGGAGTTACTTGAAGTATCAAGTTAACTTTGCACGTCCAGGCTCGATGGACGTGCTGGTCGCCGCGGACCGGTTGAGCTGCCGCGCCGGTGAGCCTGGCCTCAGCCGCTGGTCAGCAACTGCGCGACGACGTCGGCCAGCTCGCCGGTCGGTCGCCGGCCGTCCAGCTCGAGCGTCGCCCCGCGCCGCAGCAACGGTTCCACCGTCGAGAGGTGGCCGAGGATCTCGGCGCGCTGCTCGCCGCTCCGGCCGTAGGGGTTCGTGCTCCGTGTGCTGACCCGGGCCAGCACCACGTCCGCCGGGACGCTGAGCAGCACGACCGCGGCGAAGCGGTCGTAGAACCGGCCCTGGTTGTCCGCGGTGCCGACGACGAGGAGGTCGGGGTGCGCGTCCAGCAGCGCCGTCATCCGGCCGGGGTGCCAGCTGCCGTCCTCGCGGTGCCAGCCGTCGTCGTCGGTCTCCACCGTCCGGTGGCCCCGGCGCGCCAGCTCGGCCGCCAGCGTGCTCTTGCCCGTCCCCGACATCCCCGTCAGCAGCACCCGCGGCACGCGGTCACCGTAGCGTCAGGCGCCCGGGTCGAAGCCCAGGCCGGCCAGCACCCCCGTACCGTCCTCGACCGCGGCGACGGCCAGCAGCACGTGCACGGTGCCGACGCGCTCGGCGCCCGACTGCTCGGCCTCGGCGAACGCCTGCTCCAGGGCGCGCTTGGCGTGCGCGTCGAAGGGGATCAGCGCGGGCACCTCGGTCGCCGACTCGGGCAGGGTGGCCCGGGCCGTCGTCCGGACGACCTCGAGCTCCAGCCCTTGCGCGGCGATCCGGCGAGCCGCGCTGCTGTCGGGGTCGGCGAGCACCCCCAGCACGAGGTGGCCGACGGTGATCCGGTCGTGGTCGGCGCTCCGCGCCTCCTCCTGGGCGGCGACGACAGCGAGGCGGGCCCGCTCGGTGAACTGGCTGAACCCGGCACTGGGGTCCAGACCGGCGCCCGGCTTCGTCGTGAAGCGCTTCTGCACGGCCTGCTTGGTGACGCCCATGCGGCGGCCGATGTCGGTCCAGGACGCCCCCGACCGGCGGGCCTGGTCGACGAAGTGACCGATCAGGGAGTCCGCGACGTCGTCGAGGTGGGCGCCGAGGGTGGCGGCCTGCTCCAGCCGTTCGAGCGGGTCCTGGTGGGCGGAGGACACGGCGCCGATGAGGTCGTCCAGTCGGACGGAAGCGTCAGTCATCCGTCAACCGTAGGTTGACGTCGCGCAACCGTCAACCACTGGTTGACGCAACAGGTCCACAACAGTCCTGCGTGGCCGCTTGCGGCGGTCTCACGGAGGGAGGAAGGTGCCCAGCGTGAGTGACGCCGGACCCGACGCCCTGCTGGACTTCTCGCTGGCCGGCAAGGTCGCCGTGGTCACCGGCGGGGCGTCGGGCATCGGCGCCGCCGTGGTCGACGCGTTCGCGGCCAAGGGCGCCATCGTCGCGGTGCTCGACCGGGCGATGGAGGCTGCCCAGCTCAAGGTGGCTGACGGGTCTGCGACCTCGGCGGTGGCCTGCGACGTCAGCGACGAAGGGTCGGTGGCTGAGGCCGTCGGCGTGGTCGCCGAGCAGTACGGCCGGATCGACGTGCTGGTCAACAGCGCCGGCCTCGCCCTGCTGGCCCCGGCCGAGGAGCTGGGTCTGGACGCGTGGGACCAGACGATGACGGTCAACCTCCGCGGAGCCTTCCTGGTCAGCCAGCACGTCGGCCGGCGGATGCTGGCCCAGGGTCGCGGCACCATCATCAGCATCGCCTCCCAGGCCGCGACGGTGGCGCTGCCCGGGCACGCGGCCTACTGCGCCTCGAAGTTCGGGCTGGTCGGGATGACCAGGGTGCTGGCCACCGAGTGGGCCGGCCGCGGGGTCACCGCCAACACCATCAGCCCGACGGTGGTGCTGACCGACCTCGGCCGCGCTGCCTGGGACAACCCCGAGGGCGAGGCCCTCAAGGCCGAGATCCCGGTCGGCCGCTTCGCGCTGCCCGAGGAGATCGCCGCCGCCGCGGTCTACCTGGCCAGCGACGCCGCGGCGATGGTCAACGGCGCCGATCTGCTGGTCGACGGTGGCTACACGATCCGCTGACCCGGGTCTTGCGTGGCCCCGCAGCCAGCGGGTAGGGAGGGAGTCATGAGCGAGAACACTGCCGACGAGCACGACCAGGACTCCGAGCCCACCATGACGGCCCCGGCCGAGGGACGCCCCGACGGCACGGACGGCCAGTCCGACCAGGCCGAGAGCGACCAGATCCACGCGCCGGAGGCCGACGACCAGACCGGGTCGGAGGACCCGACCAGCTGACGCCTCAACCGCCCCGGGGGCCGGCGACCGAAGCGCCCTCGACCAAGGGGCAGACGAACGAGTACGAGTGCGCTCCGGGCGAACTGTCGGTCTCGACCCAGTTCATCAACAGCTCGGTGGCGTGCGCCGCCATCAGGTCGTCGGGCCGCTGCATCCGGGTCACCTCCGGCGACAGTTGCGCACTGAGCTGCTCGCGGTCGTCCAGGCTGACCAGTGAGAGGTCCGCCGGCACCCTCAGCCCGAGCCGGGCGGCGGCCAGCATCGCACCCACGGCGAGCCGCTCGTTGGTGCACACGAGCGCCGTCGGAGGTCGGCCGGCGTCGAGCAGGGAGTTCGCGGCTGCCAGTCCCTCGTCGATCCGGAGGTCGTGGGCCTCCAGCTGTCGCGGCCTGATCCCGGCCGCCTCGATCGCCCGCACGGCCCCGCCGGCGCGAAGGCGCGTCTGGGGATGGCTGAGGGGCCCGCTGAGCACCGCGATGTCGCGGTGGCCGCGGCCCAGCAGCACCTCGACCGCGCCGCGCCCGGCGCCCTCCTCGTCGGGCACCACCCCGGTGAGCCGCTGACCGGGGTCGTGGCAGTTGAGCAGCACCGCTGGCGACGCCAACAGCTCCTCGACCGGCTCGTACTCGCACAGCTCCGGAGCGACGACGAGCATCCCGTCGACCTGCTGGTTGCCGAGCGTCGACAGAGCGCGGCGCTGGTCGCTCGCGCTGGGCTCGGCGTACATCTTGATCAGCTTGTAGCCGTTGGCGAGCGAGGTCTGCAGGGCGGCGGCCATCATGTGCAGGGGTAGTCCACCCACCCCGCGCCAGGTCAGCACGCCGAGGATCCGGGTGCGAGACGTCCGCAGGCTCTGCGCCACGGCGTTCGGCGTGTACTCGAGCCGACGCGCCGCCTCCAGCACGGCCTCCTGGTTGACGGCGGAGATGACTCCGTTCGCACGCCCGTTCAGCACCAGCGACACCGCGCTGCGGGACACCCCGGCGAGGTCAGCCACGTCCTGGGCTGTTGGTCGACGACCCATGTCCGATCTCCCGAGGTCTTGGTGGTGGTGCAGAACCTCCCCCGAGGACTCGTGCAAGGACGAACACTAGCCAACGGCGTCGGTACCCACCAGAGCCCGTCGTGCACCAGGACAGCGTCAGGTTGCTGACCGGTCAACCGCCGCCGGGGCGCTCACCAGGACCGGCGGACCACCCCGCAGGCCACCCGGTCGCCCGCGTTGCCGGTCCGGTCGGTGAGGTCGATGGCCGCTGCACTGCCCTGGTAGTCGGTGGGCTCGTTCCCGGTCGGCACGTTGCCGAAGTTGTCGGGGTCGTCGTGCAGGACGACGGCCCGGCCGCGCAGCACCCCGGGTTCGATCCGGTCGGTGGTGAAGGACAGCCGCGCCGTGCCGTCCGACAGCACGAGAGGGCTGGGCAGGTCACCCTGGTGGTCGCCGTGGTCCTGCAGGTCGGCCGAGAGGTGGCCGTCGGCGGAGACGAACCAGGTCGAGCCCGGCTCCCGCCGGTCGGCGACGCACCCCTCGCCGTTCGCGGGGTTGTTGTTGGCGTGGATGTGGAAGCCGTGGAACTGGTTGGGCGTGACGTAGCGGTTGGGTCGCAGCCGGGCGTCCACCTGGGTGGCGTGCCGGGTGGTGCTGAACTGCACCGTCCCGACGACCCGACCTCTCGGGTCCCGCAACTTGGCCTGGAACTCGGCGTTGTGCGCGGTGGCCTGCGGGCCGACGAGCAGGACCCCCGCCATCGCCGTCGCCAATGTCGCCGTGCCGACGGCGATCGTCCTCCGGAGCTTCATCTGACCTCCCTGGGTGATGTCGGTCACATCCTGCCGTCGCGAGCGGAGGTTGGCCAGACCTGGCCGGCCGCGTCGTGCCGGCCAGGGGCGGAACGGACCAGCGTCAGGTCATGTCCTCGAGCTGGCGCCCCTTCGTCTCCGGCACGAACTTGGCCACGAACAGCAGCGACAGCAGTGCGAACAGGGTGTAGAAGCCGTAGGCGAAGGACAGGCCGAGCTCGGCCAGCGCCGGGAACGACGTCGAGATCGCGAAGTTCGCGAGCCACTGCGCCGCCGCCGCCAGACCGAGAGCGGTACCGCGGATCCGGTTGTTGAACATCTCGCCGAGCAGCACCCACACCGCCGGGCCCCAGGACATGCCGAAGAAGACGACGAAACCGTTCGCCGCCAGCAGGGCGACCAGCCCCTGCGTGTCGCCCAGCGTCGGCTCGAGGACGCCCTGGGCGTTCTCCACGACGGGAGCGGTGCCGAACACCACGGCCAAGATCCCGAGGGTGACGAACATGCCGGCCGACCCGATGATCAGCAGCTTGCGACGACCGATCTTGTCGATCAGCGAGATGGCCACGATCGTCACGACGATGTTCGTCACGGACGTGATCACGGTCTGGGTGAGCGCGTCCTCCTCGGTGAACCCGACCGACTGCCACAGGGTCGAGGAGTAGTAGAAGATGACGTTGATCCCGACGAACTGCTGGAACACCGACAGGGCGATGCCGATCCACACGATCGGCAGCAGTCCGCCCGCGGGCTTGCGCAGGTCTTTGAAGGAGGTGCGGGACTCCAGCGTGACGGTCTTCCGGATCTCCTCGATCCGCTCGCGCACCCCGGTGATCAGCACCTGACCCAGGACCTCGTGGGCGCGCTCCGGCTCTCCCTTCGCCACCAGGTACCGGGGAGACTCCGGGATCTGCAACGAGAGCACGCCGTAGGCGAGCGCCGGGATCACCTCGACGAGGAACATCCACCGCCACGCCTCGAGCCCGAACCAGAGGTCCTCGGCGGCACCTCCCGCGATGCCGGCCAGCATCGCGTCGGAGAGCAGGGCCACGAAGATGCCGGTGACGATGGCCAGCTGCTGGAGCGACCCGAGCCGCCCTCGCACCGCGGCTGGCGAGATCTCAGCGATGTAGGCGGGGGCGATGACGGAGGCGGCACCCACGCCGATCCCGCCGACCACGCGCCAGACGATGAGGTCGACCGGACCGAACGCCAGTCCGGACCCGATGGCGCTGATCAGGAAGAGCGCCGCGGCCAGCACCATGACGCGGATCCGACCGATCCGGTCAGCCAGCCGCCCGGCCAGGTAGGCACCGACGATGCAGCCGAGCAGGGCTGAGGAGACCACGAACCCGGTGAGCCCGGCCCCCATCCCGAAGGCGTCCCGGACGGCGACGACGGTGCCGTTGACCACGGCTGTGTCGAACCCGAACAGGAACCCACCCAGCGCGGCCACGGTCGCGAGCATGACCACACGACCGGTGTGGAAACGCTCGATCGTCTGTGCGGTATCAGCCATGATTCCTCCACGTCGTCGGGCCGGAGGTCCATCATGGGGGGCGACGACCCGGCTGGGCTAGGTACCACGCCTGATCGGGGGCACTTTCCGGACAAGAGCGTTCCTCGTCGCCCCATCGCGAGGGCGTGCTCGCCCCAGGGCCGGCGGTTCCCGCCCTGGTCGCTGCCGTCGACGCGCAGGTGTCCGACGGCGAGGCCGTCGACCCCGGTTGGGACCGGCCGGTGACCATGCGGTGGGTCGCGGCGCTGTCTGCGGCGCCGCCGGGCCGCTCGGTCAGGGTGTCGCACCTACGGTGGAGCAGCCGAACGCGGTGCTGCGTCTGGTCGGATCTCTCGGCGCCGGGTCGAGCCCACCCGCGCCAGGTCCGCCTTCCTCCGGACCAGGCCGGTTCGCCGCCGACCCCACCCGGCCGCTGCAGGTGCTGGGTTCCGGTGCCCACCGCCGCGGACCCGGTGCGCCGCTGGCTCACGGCCTGACCGCTCGGCACCACCAACGACCCGACAGGAACCACCCATGACCTCGCCCACCATCGTGCTCGCCGGCCCCACCGGCGACCTCGGCAGCCGCATCGCGACCGCTCTCCTCGTCCGGGGCGCCGACCTCCGCGCCCTGCTGCGCCCCGACGCCCCCGCCGCGGACCGGGACCGGCTCACCTCGCTCGGCGCCACCGTCGTCTCCGCGGACCCGGCCGACGTCGACGCCCTGGCCCGGGTCCTGCTCGGCACCGATTGCGTCGTGTCGGCCCTCAACGGTCTCGGAGAGGTCATCCTCGACCGGCAGAGCGTGCTGCTCGACGCCGCCGTCCGGGCGGGCGTGCCGCGCTTCATCTCCTCCGACTACTCCGCCGACTTCACGAAGACCGAGCCGGGGCGCAACCGCAACTTCGACCTGCGGAGGGAGTTCAGCGGCCGAGCCGACCGCGCCTCCATCAAGGTCACCTCGGTGCTGAACGGCGCCTTCATGGACATGCTCGGGGCCGAGATGCCGATCATCCAGCCGCGCATCCGGCGGGTGCTGCACTGGGGCGAGGTGGACCAGCCGCTGGACTTCACCACCAAGGACGACACCGCCGCGTACACCGCCGCAGCCGCGATGGACGAGACCGCCCCACGCACCCTGCGGATCGCCGGTGACACCGTCAGCGCGCGCGAGATCGCCCAGACCATGACCGAGGTGACCGGCCAGCCCTACCGGACCCTCCGGGCAGGCAGCGTCGGCGGCCTCGGGGCGATGATCCGGCTGACGCAGCTCGTCGCGCCCGAGCACGGCTCGGTGTTCCCGGCCTGGCAGGGGATGCAGTACATGCGGGACATGTTCAGCGGGACGGCCCAGCTGGTGCCGCTGGACAACGACCGCTACCCCGACCTGACCTGGACCCGCCTGCATGAGCAGCTCGCCGACGGGCCGTTGGCGGGACGGTCGCCGCACTCCTCCCGCCGGCTGGCTACCACCCGCGCCGGCCTGGCGAGCTGACCCCGACGGCGCTGACGCCCGCGGAGGACGGTCACCGCCGCAGGACCAGGTCGTGCGGCGGGCGGCGCTAGACCGGAGGGCGCGGGTCGTCCCGGCGCTCGACGTAGGTGGCGTTGCTGGTCCGGCGCCGCTGCTGCTGGAGGACCAGGGTCAGGATGATGGCGAGCACTCCGCCCGCCATGCACACGTAGCCGATCGCGGTGAGATCGAGGGCGCTGAACTGGTCCCGGACGCCGAACGCGAGGACGCCTCCGACGACGAGGAGGAAGATCCCTAGGCCAAGACTCATGGTGCAGGTCCTATCTGAGAGGTACCCGAGCAGAGGTGGCCCTGACTGCTGTCAGCGCCCGAGGACGGGCGGTCGCTCTGGTGGTCGGACCTGGAGCCGTTCCGCGCCGAGGGTCGAGCGAGCCAGCCGACGAGCCTGATGAGCCGACGACTCATCAGGGGAAACGTATCAGCGCCCCGCCGGGCGCACCGGCATCCGGACGCCCGGGTCATGCCGAGGTGGGCTCGTCGGAGCCCTCGCAGCAAGGACGGGAGACGGGGATCGCCCGCCCGCCGACGGCGTGCACGTCCCCACCCGGCACAGTGGAACCCATGGACATGTCCGACCCGCTGACCCTGGTGCTCGTGCTGCTCGGCGTGCTCGCGCTGCTCGGGGTGGGCGCGATCGGGTTCGTGATGTGGCGCTACCGCGTGCCACCGCGCGGACTGGTCGCGATGATCGGCTCCCTGATCTACCTCGCGAGCCCAGTCGACGTGCTGCCCGAGGTCGTGCTGGGACCGCTCGGGCTCCTCGACGACGCCGGCGCCGTCACCGCGGCGGCGGTCTTCGTCTACAAGCTCGTCACCGTCAAGCGACGCCTCGACGAGGCGGGCGTGCAGGGCCGGCGGAGGAGAGCGCCGCTCGAATGACGCACGCAGCCCTCGTGGTGGCCGCCGCGCGCGACTGGCCCTCGGACCCGGACGAAGCGGCTTCGAGGCCGGCGAGGTGGGGAGTTCCGGCCACCAGGTCGAGCAACTGGCGCCCCCAGCAGGATTCGAACCTGCGACACAAGGTTTAGGAAACCTTTGCTCTATCCCCTGAGCTATGGGGGCTCTGCGGCACCGGAAGCCCCAGACCCGAGGACCTAGGCTAGTGGATCGGCCGTGCCCGTACCCAACTCCCGCCCGGAGGTCGTCGATGCCTGCCCGCACCATCGTCCTGGACGTCGACACCGGCACCGACGACGCGCTCGCCCTGCTCTACGCCGTCGGGCACGCCGACCTCATCGTGCGGGCCATCAGCTGCGTGGCGGGCAACGCCAGCCTGGACCAGGTCGTCGTCAACACCCACAAGACCCTGGACGCGGCCGGCGCCCCGGACGTCCCGGTCGCCGCGGGGGCGGTCAAGCCGCTCATCGAGCGGACGCAGGACGACAGCCACTTCCACGGTGAGGACGGACTGGCCGGCATCGTGCTGCCCGGCACCGCCCGCACGGTCAGCCACCTGACCGCCGTCGAGCTGCTGCGTCAGGCGATCGTGGAGGCGGAAGGCCCGGTCACCCTGGTCGGCCTGGCGCCGCAGACCAACCTCGCCATGCTGCTGACCCTGCACCCGGAGGTGGCCGACCAGCTGGAGCGGATCGTCTTCATGGGCGGTTCGGCCGCGGGCGGCAACGCGACGGCGCTCGCCGAGTTCAACGTGTGGCAGGACCCGGAGGCCGCCACCTGTGTCGTGGAGTCGGGGATCCCCACCGCCATGTACGGGCTGGACGTGTTCAACCGCCTCACCATCGCGGAGGAGCACGCCCGGCGCTGGGCCGGCGGCGACCACCCGGCGCAACGGCTGGTCGGGGAGCTGCTGCTCCGTCGTGGCGCCCGGGCCGACGGCCGGTCGGAGCAGGGGTACGTGGGCGGGATCGGCGACGCGGGCGCACTGGTCTACCTGACGCACCCGGAGCTGTTCACCGTCGAGCGCCACCCGGTCCGGGTGGACCTCGAGGGACTCGGCCGCGGTCAGACCGTGGTGGACCGCCGTCCGGTCGCGGCCGCCGTGCAGGCCCAGAGCACCGACCCGTGGCGGACTCTCGAGGTCGTCCTGGACCTGGACGTGGCACAGGCCGCGCAGGCGTTCACCGCAGTGGTGGACCTCTACGCGGCCTGAGGAGGGTCGCTAGCCCTTCGACGAGCTCAGGGCACGGGGGCCGCGCTCAGGGCACGGGGGCCGTGCTCAGGGCACGGGGGCCGAGCTGAGGGCGCAGGGGTGGAGCTCAGTGCTGGTGGTCGGCGTGCTCGTGCTCGCCGTGCTCGGCCTGGAGCTTCGCGACCTGCGCGTGCACCTCGTCCATGTCGAGCTTCTTCACCGCGTCGATGACCTGCTCGAGCGCCGGGCCGGGCAGGGCGCCTGCCTGGTTGAAGACCATCACGCCCTCGCGGAAGGCCATCAGGGTCGGGATGCCCTCGATGCCGAGCTGGCCCGAGAGCTGCTGGTTGGCGTCGGTGTCGAGCTTGGCGTACACGACGTCCCCGTGCTGCTCGGAGGACTTCTCGTAGATCGGGCCGAAGCGCTTGCAGGGGCCGCACCAGTCGGCCCAGAAGTCGACCAGGACGATGTCGTTGTCCGTGATCGTGCTCTCGAAGTTCTCGGCGCTGATGTCGATCGTTGCCATGCTTGCTCCTGTCCGGAAGTCTTGGCCGCGGATGTGCTGCGGTCACCGGGCACAACGAGCCGGAGCGAAGCCCTATTCCCCGCCGCGGCGGAGCTACTTGATGGCCACCACGCGGCGCATCGGGATGGCGACCTCGACGCTCTCGGACCGCCGCAGCCGGTCCTCCAGGTACTCCACGGCCGCCTCGATGCGGGAGCGCCGGATGCGGGGCAGGTAGAGCGCTGACAGCACCAGCTCGGCGTCCGCGCGGCTGCGGACCGAGAACCGGTAGCGCTCACGCTTGTCCTCCACCCGGGTCAGCCCGACGTCGGTGAGGGTCTGGTGGAATCCGGCCAGCTCCAGCGGTCCGGGGAACCGGGGCTTGCCGCGCAGCCGGCGGCTGATCTGCCCGAGCGTCAGCAGGTCGGTCGGACCGAGCGGGCGCACGGCCGGAGCGATGGCGGCCAGCACACCGCCCGGCCGCAGCACCCGGGTGATCTCGGTCAGCAGCGCCTCGAGCGGCCGGACCACCACCAGGCCCATCGAGCTGGTGACCACGTCGACCGAGCCGTCGCGGAACGGCAGCCGCAGGGCGTCCGCGCGGACCCACGGCCCGGGCCCCCGCTCGGCGGCCAGCGCCAGCTCCGCCGCCGACAGGTCGACGCCGACGACGGTGCGACCGGGCCGCGCGAGCTCACGCGACATCGGCCCGGAGCCGGCGGCCAGGTCGACGATGGTCCGGGCATCGGCGGACACGGCGCGGCCGAGCCAGCGGTAGGGCGAGTGGTCGCCGGCGGTGGCCCGGGAGAGCACGGCCTCGGCCACGCCAGCCCGGTCCCGGTGGAAGTCCGCGAGGAAGGTCCGCCAGTCGTCCAGCGGCTCCTCGCTCCCGCTCCCGCTCACCCGACCACCTCCACGTCCGTCGCCTCCAGCGCGCGGGCCACGTCGTCGCCGATGTCCCGCAGCAGCCGGCCCGGCCCCAGCGGGCGACCGGCGACCGCGGACACCAGCGCGGCCATCCCGGGCAGGGCCTCGTGCACGGCGGCGTCGGCCGATGGGGTGGTCAGCAGCGGGTTGCAGCCGTCGTTCCACGGCGCCGACAGCTTCTCCCAGGTCCGCAGCCACGCCTCGGAGATCTCCGCCGTCGACGGCACCCCGAAGAAGTGCCCGACGGGCGCGTGGTGCCGCAGCGCCACCACGGGCGACTCCACGTACAGCTTGGCCAGCCTGACCCGGGCGTCGAGGTCGCGGCGCTCCGACAGCGGGCGTGCGGTGACGAAGGCGCAGGGGTTCGGGCACCAGTCCCCGATGTCGGGCCGCTCTCCGGGGCCGACCGTCGCGCCGTTGACCGCGCAGACCGCGAGGGCGTCGCCTTGCCGGGAGTGGAACCGGTCGAGGTAGGCGGTGTAGCCCTCCGCGTCGCCACGGCAGGCGTTCAGCGCCCGCTTGGCGGTGCTGCGCAGCGCCGAGGAGTGCGGGCACAGCGGGTCGTCGGTGCCCCACCGGCTGCCGCCGACCTCGTCCTCGAGCCGCAGCGGGTCGCCGGCGTGGCCCAGCGTCGACTCCCACGCCAGCTGCGGCAGGTACTCCCCGATGAGGTGCGCGGTGACCACCACCTGCAGCGGCTCCCGGCGGACCGCCCGCAGGTCCAGCACCTCGAGCATCAGCTCGTAGATCGGCACCAGCGAACCCAGCGCGCCGCGCTCGGCGGCCCGCGGCTGAGCCGGGAAGCCGGACGCGGCCAGTCGCGGGGCCCACGGGGTGTCGAAGCCGGCGGCGATCTCGCCGAAGTCCTCACCGTCCAGGTCCAGCACCCGCCGGGCCGCCATGGCCAGGTTCCGGGCCCGGGTCAGGTCCCGCTTCTCGCCCTGCCCGAAGAACTGGTCCGGGCGGGTGAGCGCGGTGTCGAGCAGTCCGGCGACGGCGTCGTACCAGTGCCCGTCGAGCAGCGCGCTCATCGCCGGCGCCCCGACGGCTGACTCAGCCACCGCTGGCGTCAGACGCGGGACACGAACAGGTGGGTGGACGCCTCGCGGTCGATCTCGCAGTCGGGCCGGCCGGCGGCCGAGAGCCGGACGCCCAGCCCACCCGCCTCGACGCTGACCTCGGCGCCAGGCTGGATGCCCGCCTGGCGCAGCGTCCCCATCATCTCGACGTCCTTCTGGATCTCCTCGCTCATCCGCTCGATGACCACCCGGGTGGGGCTGGTCTGGCGGCGGACGACGTCCTGGAGCTGCTCGTTGCCGTCGCGGAAGACACCGGGTGCGCCGGTGACCCCCAGCTCGGCCATGCCGGGGATCGGGTTGCCGTAGGGCGACTGGGTCGGGGAGCCCAGCAGGTCGACCAGCTTGCGCTCCACGTCCTCGGAGATCACGTGCTCCCAGCGGCAGGCCTCGTCGTGCACGAGCTCCCAGTCCAGCCCGATGACGTCGATCAGCAGCCGCTCGGCCAGCCGGTGCTTGCGCATCACCCGGATGGCGCGGTTGCGGCCCTCCTCGGTGAGCTCGAGGTGGCGGTCGCCCTCGACGCGGAGCAGCTGGTCGCGCTCCATCCGGGCCACGGTCTGGGACACCGTCGGACCACTCTGGTGCAGCCGCTCGGCGATCCGGGCCCGGAGCGGGACGATGCCCTCCTCCTCGAGCTCGTAGACCGTGCGGAGGTACATCTCGGTGGTATCGATCAGGTCACTCACGGTGTCATTCTCCCTGGTTTCCGTCGTGGCCCGCTCCAGCCGTCGGCGCGCTCGCCGCGCGAGGCAAGATTAGCCGGTGCACCTCCCCCGCCCGGCCACCGTGTGGTGGGCCCGTCGTGACCTCCGGCTGGCCGACAACCCTGCCCTGCTGGCCGCCGTCGACGAGGGGGCCGCGGTGCTCCCGCTGTTCGTCCTCGACCCCACCCTGATGCGCTCGGCCGGCCGCGGCCGGCGGGCGTGGTTGCTGGCCGCCCTGCAGGCCCTGGACGCCGACCTGCGAGCCGCCGGCGGTCCGGGGCTGAGCGTGCTCGAGGGCCGGCCAGCCGAGGTCCTGCCGCGGGTGGCCCGGCAGGCGGGGGTGTCGACGGTGCACGTCAGCGCCGACTTCGCCCCGTACGGCCGGCGCCGGGACGCAGCCGTCACCGCAGCGCTGGCCGCGGTCGACGTGCAGCTGAGAGCCACCGGCTCGCCCTACGGCGTCGCCCCCGGCACCCTGCGCACCCAGACCGGCCAGCCGTTCTCGGTCTTCACGCCGTTCCACCGCGCCTGGCTGGTGCGCGGCGTGCACGGACCGGCGCCCGCCGTCGACGTCAGCCAGGTGACCTGGCTGGCGGTCGAGGACCGGGTGACGCCGGAGGCCCCCGAGCCCGAGCTGGTCGCGGTGGCCGGCGAGCAGCACGCCCGGGCCGCGTGGCGAGCCTGGCTGGAGCGCGCCGCGCACGGCCCCGCCGCCTACAGAGCGCTGCACGACGTGCCCGGCGCCGACGCCACCACCCACCTGTCCCCCCCGCTGCGCTGGGGCCACCTGCACCCCCGGACGGTGCTGACCGACCTGGCCGAGCAGCCGTCGGACGGCACCGCCGCACTCGCCCGGCAGGTCGTCTGGCGCGACTTCTACGCCGACGTGCTGTTCCACCGGCCCGACGCGGTCAGCCAGCCGATCAAGCGCGCGTTCGTCGACCTCGCGGTGGACGAGCCGGAGCCGGGCAGCCTCGCCGCGGCCCGGCTGGCCGCCTGGGAGGAGGGCCGCACCGGCTACCCGCTGGTCGACGCCGGGATGCGGCAGATGCTCGCCGAGGGCTGGATGCACAACCGGTTGCGGCTGGTCACCGGTTCGTTCCTGGTCAAGGACCTCCACCTGCCGTGGCGGCACGGCGCCGAGGTGTACATGCGGCACCTCCGTGACGGCGACGTGGCCCAGAACCAGCTCAACTGGCAGTGGGTGGCGGGCTGCGGCAACGACCCGGCGATGTACGTGCGGATCTTCAACCCGGTCACCCAGTCGGAGAAGTTCGACCCGGACGGCACCTACATCCGCCGCCACGTGCCCGAGCTGGCCGACGTCCCGCTCGCGCACCTGCACACCCCCTGGACCAACCCCGACGGTCTCCCGCGCGGCTACCCGCCCCCGATCGTCGACCACGCCACCGAGCGGCGGGAGTCGCTGGACCGCTACGCGGCGTTCACCGGCCGGGGCTGACGGCACCCGCGGTCCCTGCCGAGGAGCGCCACGCAGACCTAGAGTGGGGCCACGGGCGAGGAGGTCCGCAGCCCCTCGGCCGGGCCGGTCCGTGCCGGCACCCGCTCGAGGAGGAGGGGAGGCGATGGAGCTCGATCCGTCCCAGCTGTTCTCCTGGCTCATGGTCGTGGTCGCCCTGGTCGCGCTCCCCCTGCTCTCGGTCGCCGCCGAGGCCGCCCGCCGCCGGCTCGGCCCTCCCGTCCTGCGGCTGGGAGAGCGGGTGGCCGCCGCACTCGAACCCGAGGACGAGCTCGACCCGTTCCTCGAGGCGGTGCGCGCGCAGGCGCGCCAGCAGAAGCTGGTCGCCGACGTGCAGCGGCTGCGCCGGCTGGTGGCCACCGACATGGCGATGTCCGCCACCCGCCAGCTGGGCAACCGCATCGCCTACGCGTCGCTGGTCGCCGAGCTGGAGGCCCTGCGGGAGGCGCCGGCAGGCTACGACCTCGGACCCGTCGGGCTGCCGAGCGCCGCGTCGGTGCCCGTCTCGCGCTGGGAGGACGACCTCGTCCTCAGCGCGTCGGTGCCCGTCCGGAGCCGGGACGACGGCCAGCGTCGTCCGGCCGTCGAGGTGCTCGAGCTGGGGAGTCCGCGCCGTCGAGCATGATCAGCAGCCGGGCCGTCTCGGCCGCCATCGCGTCGCGGGCCGGGGCCAGGTACTTCCGGCTGTCGACCAGATCCGGCTCGGCCTGCAGGGTTTCCCGCACCGCGGCGGTGAACACCTTGTTCAGGTGGGTGGCGATGTTGATCTTGGTCATCCCGGCGCGGACGGCCCGGATGATCTCCTCGTCCGGCACCCCGGAGGAGCCGTGCAGCACCAGGGGGACCGGGACGGCGTCCTCCAGCTCGGTGATCAGCGCGAGGTCCAGGGCGGCGCTGCGCTCGGTCATCGCGTGCGAGGAGCCGACGGCCACGGCGAGCGCGTCGACGCCGGTCGCCGCGACGAAGGCGGCGGCCTCGTCCGGCCGGGTGCGCACCCCCGGGGCGTGCACGCCGTCCTTGCCCCCCACCTCACCGAGCTCGGCCTCGACGTCGACGCCGCGGGCGTGGCAGTGCGCGACCACCTCTGCGGTCACCCGGACGTTGTCGTCGTAGCCCAGCTCGGAGCCGTCGAACATCACCGAGCCCACGCCCAGCTCGACGGCCTCGTGCACCAGGTCGACGTCGGTGGCGTGGTCGAGGTGCACGACCGCCCGCACCTCGCTCGCCCGGGCCAGGGCCAGGGTGGCCAGCGCGATCGGGGCCAGGCTGCCGTGGTACCTCACCGCGTTCTGCGACAGCTGCAGCACGACGGGCGTGCCGGCCTGCGCCGCCCCCGCGACCAGCGCCTCCGCGTGCTCGAGGCTGAAGACGTTGAAGGCCCCGACGCCGCGGCCGGCGGCGGCCGCAGGCGTCAGCAGGTCGGTCAGCGAGGCGGTGGTCACCGCACCCAGCTCCCGTTCTGCAGCACCCGCTGCAGCAGGCCGGCGTCGTCGACGACGCACAGGTCGGCGGCGGCGCCCACCTCGACGGTGCCGACGCCGCTCAGCCCGTGACGGCGGGCCGGGGTGCTGGCGGCCAGGTGGGCGGCACCGGGGATGCTCATCCCCAGCGAGACCAGGAACGCGAAGCCGGCGGCCATGGTCAGCGTCGAGCCGGCGATCGAGCCGGGGCTGCCGTCGGTCTCGACCAGCCGCGCCTCGCCGTGCCGGACGACGACGTCCAGTCCGCCGAGGGTGTAGCCGCCGTCGGGCATCCCGGTGGCCACCATGGCGTCGGTGACCAGCGCGACCCGGTCCAGGCCGGCGGCGTCGACGGCCATCCGGACGACGTCGCGGTGCAGGTGGAAGCCGTCCCCGATCAGCTCGACCATGACACGCTCGTCGCCGAGCAGCACCGGGACCGGCCCGGGCTCGCGGTGGTGGATCGGCCGCATGGCGTTGAAGAGGTGGGTGGCCACGGTGGCGCCGGCGTCCAGCGCGCGCCGGGCGTCGGTCTCGTCGCCGTCGGTGTGACCCACCGCGACGGTGACCCCGCCCCCGACGAAGCGGGCGATGGCGTCGAGCGCGCCGGGCAGCTCGGGGGCGATCGTCACCATGGCCAGGGTGCCGTCGGCCACCTCCAGCAGCCGGTCGACCGCCTCCGGGGTCGGCGGGACCAGCAGGGAGGCGGTGTGCGCGCCCTTCTTCGCCGGGGACAGGAAGGGACCCTCGAGGTGCAACCCGGCCAGCTCGCCGGTGCGGACCAGCGGGACGAGGGTCTCGATCTGGGCGACCAGGCTGTCCAGCTCGGCGGTGACCAGGCTGGCCAGCGCCGTGGTCGTGCCGTGGGCCCGGTGGAAGGCACGGGCCGCGCGGGCCTCCTCGACGTCGAGGGTGGCGTAGTCGTGCCCTCCGCCGCCGTGCACGTGGGTGTCGACGAAGCCGGGCACCGTCCAGCCGGTGACCCGCTCGGCGTCCGGGGGCGGGCCGGCGGCCGGCTGCAGCTCGGCGATCCGGCCGTCGACGACGTCGAGCAGGACGCCGCGGCGCTCGCCGACCGGGGTCGCCACGCGCTCGCACCACAGGCGGGTCGGGGAGGGCTCAGGGCTCACGGTCGCCCATCCTCACCGATCAGGTCCCAGGCCACCAGCCCGGCCCCGATCACGCCGGCGTCGGCGCCGAGCCGGGCCGGGACGAGCTGGGGCCGGCGCTGGAAGGTCAACCGGTCCGCCAGGCCCGCGGCGATCGGGCGGCCCAGCAGGTCGAACGCCCCGGCCAGCCCGCCGCCCACGACGACGGTCTCCGGGCCGAGCAGGGTGGCGTAGACGGTCAGCGCCTCGACGAGGGCGGTGACGGCGAGGTCGAAGGCCTGCCGGGCCGCCGGGTCGCCCGCTCGGGCGAGCTCCGCGACTGCGCGGGCGTCCACCGGCTCCGTCCCGGCCAGCCGGGCGTGGGTGCGGGTGACGCCGGTCGCGGACGCAACGGTCTCCAGGCAGCCGCGCTGGCCGCAGAGGCAGGGCGTGCCGTCCGCGGCTGGCACGGCGAGGTGGCCGATCTCGCCGGCGTAGCCGTCGGCGTCCACCAGCCGTCCGTCGACCACCATGGCGCCCGCGATGCCGGTGCCCAGCGGCAGGAACAGCAGGTTCCGGGCGCCCACGCCGGCGCCGACCCGCCACTCGGCCAGTCCGCCGGAGCGGACGTCGTGGTCGACGGTGCCGGTCCGTCCGGTCAGCTCGGTCAACCGGTCCCGGAGCGGCACGTCGGTCCAGCCGACGTTGGGCGCCGCCCGGACCACGCCGCGGGCGACGTCGATGATCCCCGGGACCACGACGCCGTAGCCCCGGCACACCTCCCCCGGCCGGGCTGCGACCGCGTCCTCGACGACGGAGGCCAGCCAGCTCACCGAGGCCTGCCCGTCGACCACCCGGGTGGGCAGCCGGACCACGCCGCTGACGGTGCCGTCGGCGCCCGCGGACGCGACCTTGGTCAGGGTGCCGCCGAGGTCGACGGCGACGACGTAGTCCGTCACGCCCGGGAGCTCAGTCGTCGAGGACGACGGACCGCGTCAGGTGCTGCGGGGTGTCGGGGTTGACCCCGAGCAGCCGGGCCCGGGCCACGGCGACGCGCTGGACGGTGACCAGCTCGACCACCGGGTCGCGGTCGGAGCTGAGGAAGCGGGCGCCGGTGGCCTGCACCTGGTCGGCCAGGCCGGCGGGCGGCTCCCCGAACATCCAGACCAGCCGACCCTCGCGGGCGATGGAGATCGGACCGTGCCGGTAGTCCATCGCCGGGTAGGACTCGGCCCACGACGACGAGGTCTCGCGGTACTTGAGCGCGGCTTCGTGCGCCAGCCCGATCGTCCAGCCGCGACCCAGGAAGCTGACCTGCTCGGCCTCGGCCAGGCCGTCGGGCAGCGGCTCGGCCAGGGCCTCCTCCGCGGCGACGGCCAGCGGTTCGAGGTCGGTGCCGTAGGCGGCGCGGAACAGGGCGAGCACGGAGGTGGCGAAGCGCGTCTGCACCACCGACTGCTCGTCGGCGAAGGACAGGTCGACGACCTGGTCGGCCAGCCGAGCGGCAGAGGTGCTCTGGTCGCCCAGGATGACGGTGGTCGGGACCAGGCCGTGCAGCGTCTCCAGCAGCTCGACCACCTCGCTGGTGGTGCCCGAGCGGGTGATGGCCACGATCCGGTCGTAGGGCCGGTCGGGCACCTCGCTGGCGCTGAAGGCGTCGGACTCGCCGAACCCGGCGGCCTCGCGCCAGGAGGCGATGATCTGGGCCATGAACCAGGAGGTGCCGCAGCCGGTGAAGCCGACCCGTTCCCCGGGGGCCTTGAGCTCCTCGGCCAGGCCGGGGGCCAGCGCTGCGGCCTGGCGCCAGCAAGCGGGCTGGGAGGCGATCTCGTCGTCGACGAAGAAGGTCACGGCTTCTCTCCTGTTGTCCAGATAATGCTTGTTTTACTACCCAAACGAACAGATATGAACATAGCATGACGACCGGTGGCGGAGCAGCCGCCCGGACGGACTGGAGGTGACCCGTGACCCGCGCCGAACGCCTGTCGGCCCTGCTCGAGATGCTGGTCACCGAGGGCAGGATCGACGTCGAGGCCTCTGCCGAGCACTTCGCCGTCTCCGCCGCGACCATCCGCCGCGACCTGGACTACCTGGCCGACCAGCAGCTGCTGAGCCGCACGCACGGCGGCGCCGTCCCGAACACCACCTCCTACGACCTGCCGCTGCGCTACAAGACGATCAACCACGGCGAGGCGAAAGCGCGGATCGCCCAGTGCGCGGTGGAGATGCTGTGGCCGGGCTGCACCGTCTCCCTCAACGGCGGGACGACCACGGTGGAGGTGGCCCGCGCCATCCCCGGCCAGGCGTCGCTGCAGACCGGCATCACCGTGGTCACCAACGCGATCAACATCGCCACCGAGCTGATCGTCCGGCCCTTCATCAAGATCATGGTCTGCGGTGGGGTGGCCCGGCCGCAGAGCTACGAGCTGGTGGGGGCGATGGCCAGCGAGACGCTCAGCCAGCTGACGCCCGACATCTGCTTCCTCGGGGCCACGGGCCTGGACCCGGTGGCCGGCATCACCACCTACGACGAGGCCGAGGCCGCGATCAACCGGGTGATGGCCCAGCAGGCCAAGCGGACCGTCGTCGTCCTGGACTCCTCCAAGCTGGGCACCGTCGGGTTCTCGCGGATCTGCCACGTCCACGAGGTGGCCACGGTGATCACCGACAGCGACGCCGACCCGGCCGTGGTGGCCGTGCTGCGGGGGCGTGGCGTCGAGGTCGTGCTGGCCTGAACGGCCCCTCCAGATGTGACGCGGATAACCGTTGCGTCGGCCCGGATCGAGGCCTATCTTCTGTGGTACACGGGAAGGAGGTGGTCCAAAGAATGAATGACTTTGGGACATGTGAGGTGTCGGCCAGCTAGCCGCACGCGCTGACTGTGTGTTCTGGTCCCCTGCGGCCGGCTAATCCACAGCCAACACCCGAACCCGCGAGCGCCGGAGTTGTTCACCGGCCGACGACGTCGAGATCTCTCGACGCGCCGAAGTGCTCGCGGGTTCGTCCATGTCTGGACCCTTGTCCGCACCCCTGAGGAGCACCGTGGAGACCGACCGCGTCGTCCGGGTGCCCCCCGAGCGCCTCCGCCGCTGGCTCGACGGCTTCGCCGAGCGGCACGGCGCCGTCGAGGCCACGCTCAGCAGCGACGTCGTCACCCTGGTCGCCGACGACGGCGCGGCGGCCGTGGTCACGGTCCCGTTCCTGCCCTGGCAACCGGTCGGCGAGCCGCTGGACGCGCTGCTCGACCACGTGGGCCGCACCCGGGCCGTCGGGGCCGTGCTGGTCCGCAAGGGCGGCTACGCCGTCGGCCGGTTCACCGGCGCCCGGCTGCTGGAGTCCAAGGTCGACTCCACCTACGTCCAGGGCCGGACCAAGGCCGGCGGCTGGTCCCAGCAGCGCTACGCCCGGCGTCGGGACAACCAGTCCGCCAAGGCCTACGCCGAGACCGCCGACGTCACCGCCCGGCTGCTGGCCCCGCACGCCGGGTCGCTGGACGCCGTGGTCGGCGGCGGCGACCCCCCTGCCGTCGCCGCGGTGCTGGCCGACCCCCGGCTCGCCGCCCTGCGCCCGCTGCTGCAGCCGCGCGTGCTGCCGGTCCCCGACCCCCGGCTCCGCGTCCTGCAGGCCTTCCCCGAGCAGTTCCTCGCCGTCGAGATCGCCCTCAACGCCCAGGCCTGAGTCTGACAACTCGGTGTGCGACGGGGATCAGGGGGCGAGGCGGACCAGGTCCCAGCCGTCGCCGGTGCGGCGGTAGGCCAGCCGGTCGTGCATCCGGCTGGGCTGGCCCTGCCAGAACTCCACCACCGCCGGCACCACCCGGAACCCGCCCCAGTGCCCGGGGCAGGGGACGTCCTGGCCGGCGAAGCGCTGCTCGGCGGCGGCGTAGGCGGCGTTGAGCTCCTCGCGGGAGCCGACCTCCGTCGACTGCGGCGACGCCCACGCGCCCAGCTGCGAGCCGCGCGGCCGGGTGGCGAAGTAGGCCTCCGACTCCGCCCGGGGCACCCGGGTGGCCAGGCCCTCGACCCGGACCTGGCGCTGCAGCGGGTACCAGCCGAAGTGCAGCGCGACGGCGGGCTCGGCGGCCAGCTCGTCGCCCTTGCGCGAGGCGTAGTTGGTGAAGAAGACGAAGCCGTCGGCGTCGACCTCCTTGAGCAGCACCGTCCGGGCGCTCGGCCGGCCCTGCGCCGCCGTGGCCACCACCATCGCCGTCGGCTCGGGCAGCAACCCGTCCTCCTTGGCCTGGAAGGCGGCCTCCAGCCAGCGCTCGAACAGCGGGAACGGGCTGGTCGGCACCGTCGACTCCAGCAGCTGATCGCCGGAGTAGTTGACGCGCTCTGCTGCGAGGTCGGGCATGGACGCCAGTCTTCCAGGGTGGGAAACCTCGGCGGCCGCCGCGACGCCGCGTGAGAGGATCGGCGACCGTGAGTGCCCTCGAGATCCCGGCCGAGCTGCTGCCCGGCGACGGCCGCTTCGGCTGCGGTCCGGCCAAGATCCGCGACGCCGCGGTCACCGCGCTGGCCACCCGCGGGGCGGCCCTGCTGGGCACCTCGCACCGCCAGCCGCCGGTCAAGCAGCTGGTCGGCCGCGTCCGCGCCCGGCTGGCCGAGCTGTTCAGCCTGCCCGAGGGGTACGAGGTGGTGCTGGGCAACGGCGGCTCCACCACGTTCTGGGACGTCGCCGTCTGCTCGCTGGTGGAGCAGCGGAGCGCGCACGCCAGCTTCGGGGAGTTCTCCGCCAAGTTCGCCGCCGCCGCGGCCGCCGCACCGTTCCTGGCCGAGCCGCACGTGGTCACCGCCGCCGCCGGCTCGGTCGCGGTGCCGGCCGCCGTCGCCGACGCCGACGTCTACGCGTGGGCCCACAACGAGACCTCCACCGGGGCGCTGGCGCCGGTCCGCCGGGTGGCCGGCGCCGACGACGGCGCGCTGGTCGTCGTCGACGGCACCTCGGCCGCGGGCGGGGTCGAGGTGGACACTGCGTCCACCGACGTCTACTACTTCGCCCCGCAGAAGAGCCTGGGGTCCGAGGGCGGGCTGTGGTTGGCCCTGCTCTCCCCCGCCGCCGTGGAGCGGACCGAGCGGGTCGCAGCCACCGACCGCTGGATCCCCGAAAGCCTGAGCCTGGGCACCGCCCTGGCCAACTCCCGCCAAGACCAGACGCTGAACACCCCGGCCATCGCCACGCTGTTCCTGCTCGACGAGCAGCTGGGCTGGCTGCTGGACCAGGGCGGGCTGGCCTTCGCCGCCGACCGCGCGCGCGACTCCGCCCACCGGCTCTACGGCTGGGCCGACGTCAGCCCCTACGCGACGCCGTTCGTCACCGAGCCGGCGCACCGCTCCCCGGTGGTCGGGACGATCGATCTCGAGGGCGTCGACGCCAAGGCGGTGGCCGCCACGCTGCGGGCCAACGGCGTCGTGGACACCGAGCCCTACCGCAAGCTCGGCCGCAACCAGCTGCGGATCGGCATGTTCCCCAACGTCGAGCCAGACGACGTCAGCCAGCTCACCCGGTGCGTGGACTGGGTGGTCGAGCAGCTGAGCTGAGCCCGGTCAGGGCTTGCGGACGACCGCCACGACCACCCCGGCGACCACGGCCACCACGGCGGCCAGGCCGACGGCGAGCAGGGTGCCGCGACGGCCGGCGGCGGGGGCGGTGTCCTCGTCAGCCGGGTCGGCGTCGGGGTCCTCGCCCGAGTCGGCCGGGCTCCCGCTGGCGTCCGGCGCCTCCTCGCCGGCCACCGCACCCGGCAGCGGGAGGGCGAACACCGTGCTGTTCTGCCCCTCGCTGCCCACCAGCAGGCCGTCGCCGGCCAGGTTCACCGCCAGCGACTCGGCTTGGGGCTGCCGCGGGATCGGCGTGCTGGACACCGGCGCGTAGGTCTCCCCGTCCAGCACCTCCACCGACCCGTAGGTGAGCAGGGCGATCCGGCCGTCGGGCAGGAACACCCCGTCGGTGACCAGGGCGGGAGCGTCGCCGACCCGGGTGAGCACGTTGGTGGCCGAGCGGGACGGCGTCGGCGGCGCCTGGTAGATCCCGCCCTGCGCGCCCTTGGTCACCACCAGCAGCCGGCCCTCGGGATCCACCAGCAACGTCTCGGCGTCGCGAGGCCCGTCCTCGTAGCGGAAGTCGTAGGAGTTGTAGGTGACCGTCAGCCCGTTGGCCCGCGGGTTGGTGAGGAAGTAGACGCTCACCATCGATCGGGACGCCTCGTTGTCGCCGATGTCAGCCACGTAGAGCCGGTCGCCGTCCACCGCGACGGCCTCGACGTCGGTCGGCTGGGCCCGGAAGTTGAGGGTGCCGCGGAGGCGGCCGTCGTCCTCCAGCCCGTACACCGTCCCGGCGTCGCCGGAGTCGTTCACCGTCCAGTAGAGGCCGTTCGCCTCGTCCCTGGCCAGCCCGGACGACTCGGTGATCCGCCGGTCCTCGATCGTGAAGGCGACGGTGTCCTCCGCCCCGGCGACGGCGGGCAGGCCCCCGGCCAGCAGCAGACCGAGCAGCCCCGCGAGGATCCCGGGGCGCGCAGCTCTCGACCTCGTCCGTCCGCGCGCCATGGTGGCAGGAAGCGTACGCGAGCCGCCGTGGGCGCCGTCCGGCGACACGTCGCGCCGCCGGGCGCCCGGCGGAGGTGCCTGTGCGCGGGCTGTGACGGAGGTGCCGGGTTTGCCGGGCCGGACTACGGTCGTCCCGGCCTGCGGTCCGCTCCTGCGCGAGCGGAGTCGCGCCGGGCCGGCCGACCCCTGAGTCCTCCGGTGGGTCGTCGTGGGAGTGCGGAAGGATCTCGATGACCTCGTTGACCAAGCTGAGCCTGGCCAACCGGATGCTGGTCGGCCTGGTGACGGTGGCCATCGTCGTGTTCGGCCTGCTGGCCACCGCCTCCCTGCGGCAGGAGCTGCTGCCCTCGACCCAGATCCCCACGGCCGTGGTCACCGCCACCTACCCGGGCACCTCGCCCGAGACCGTCTCCAAGGACGTGGCCGAGCCGCTCGAGCAGGCGATCAGCAGCGTCAAGGGCGTGACGAGCGTCCGCTCCGTCTCGGCCAACGGCTTCGCCAGCCTCACCGTCGAGTGGGACTACGGCCTGGACGACGACGAGACGGTCACGGCCATCCGCACCGCCGCCGACGGCGTCCCGACCCTGCCCGACGACATCGAGGTCACGGTCCAGGCCGGCAGCACCGACGACATCCCGGTCCTGGTGATCGCCGTCGCCTCCGACGCCGACCTGCGCGAGCTCAACCAGCTGGTGTCCGACGTCGCGGTTCCCCGGCTGTCCGAGGTGGACGGCGTCCGGCAGATCCAGCTCAGCGGGCAGGACACCACCGAGCTGGCCGTCACCCTCAAGCCGGCCGAGCTGCGGGAGAACGACCTGACCGCCGCCGCGGTGACCCAGCTGGTGCAGGCGCAGGCGCTGGTCGTCCCCGCCGGCACCAGCTACGACGGGGACAGCGAGCTGGCCATCGAGGTGGGCAGCGCCCCCGGCACCGCCGCGTCGGTCGGCAACTGGCCGATCGCCACCGCCGACGGCCCCGTGCCCCTGAAATCGCTGGCCACCGTCGAGGTGCAGTCCGTCGACTCCACCACCGTCGCCCGCCAGGACGGCCGCGCGGCGCTCAGCCTCACCGTGCTCAAGGAGAGCGACGCCGACGCGGTGGAGATCTCCCACGCCGTCGAGGACCTGCTGCCCGACCTCGAACGGACGATGGGTGCGGGCACCGCCTTCAGCACGGTCTTCGACCAGGCCCCCTCCATCGAGGAGTCGATCCACGACCTCGCCGTCGAGGGCGGCCTCGGCCTCGCCTTCGCGGTGCTGATCATCCTGGCGTTCCTGTTCTCGGTCCGCTCGACGGTGATCGCCGCGATCTCCATCCCGCTCTCGCTGCTGATCGCGATGATCGGCCTCCGGGCCGGGGAGTACTCGCTGAACATCTTCACCCTCGCGGCCCTCACCGTCTCCGTCGGTCGGGTGGTCGACGACTCCATCGTGGTGGTCGAGAACATCAAGCGACGGGCCGTCCCCGGCGTCGCGCTGACCCCGGCGGCCATCGTCGCCTCCGTCCGCGAGGTCGCGAGCGCGGTGACCGCCTCCACCCTCACCACCGTGGCCGTCTTCCTGCCGGTGGCCATCGTCTCCGGCGTGACCGGTGAGCTGTTCCGGCCGTTCTCCATCACCGTGGCCATCGCGCTGGTCGCCTCGCTGCTGGTCTCGATGACCATCGTGCCGGTGCTGGCCTTCTGGTTCCTGCGCTCGTCCAAGGCCCGGCCCGACGGCGCCGCCGTCGAGAGCGAGGACCACGTCACCCGACTGCAGCGCGGCTACCTGCCGGTGCTGGCCTTCGCGCTGCGCCGCCCGCTGGTCGTCCTGCTCACCGCCGTGCTGGTCTTCGTGGGCACGATGGCCTCCGCGACGCTGCTGAAGACCGACTTCCTGGGCTCCGTCGCCGAGAAGAGCTCGGTGCAGATCAGCCAGGAGATGCCGGCCGGCACCCGGCTGAGCGCGACCAGCGAGGCCGCGGAGAAGATCGAGCAGATGCTCGCCGGCATGCCCGAGGTCAGCGGATACCTGACCACCGTCGGCCAGGGCGGGTCCAACCTGGCCACCATCACCGCCACCGTGCGGGACGAGGACCGCTGGGACGCCGTCAAGGCCGACCTCGAGGCCCGGCTCGCCGCGATGCCCGACGTCGGCGAGACCACCGTCGCGTCGGTCAACACCACCGGCGCCGGCTCCGACGTCACCGTGACCGTGACCGGCGACGACCCCGAGCTGCTGGCCTCCACGGCCGAGCAGGTGCAGACCACGCTGGGCGGCATCGCCGGCCTCGACGAGGTGACCAGCGACCTGGCCGAGCAGCGACCGATCCTCGAGGTCGACGTCGACCGCGGCACGGCGGCCGAGCAGGGCTTCACCCAGGCCGAGGTCGGCCAGGCCATCGCCGGGGCACTGCGCGGCACCCAGGTCGGCACCGTCAGCCTCGAGGGCGAGCCCCGCGACATCATGGTCCGGACCCAGGCGAACGACGCCAGCCCCCGCGACATCGCCCGGATCGAGCTGCCCGTCAGCCAGCTGCAGCAGGCCAAGGCGACCGAGGAGGCCACCGACCGGGTCACGGAGAAGCAGGAGGACGCGGCCGAGGAGGCGGAGGCCGAAGCGGTCGAGGCCACGGAGGAGCAGCGTCAAGAGCTGGTCGAGCAGCGGGAGGAGACGTCGGAGGGCCTGACCGAGGCCCGCCAGCAGCTCGCCCGGCTGCAGGCGTCCCCGCCGCCTCCGCCGGCCCTCCCCTCCGGCCCGCCGCAGCCCGCGGTCCCGCTGCCGACCGAGCTGCCGCCTGAGGTGGCCGACCTGCTGCCCAGCGCGGTACCGGACCCCGATGACCCGGACGAGGTGGCGGACGCGGTTCCTGAGCCCGAGGAGCTGGACGCGGCCGCTCAGGCCGTCCGGGAGGCGGTCGTCGCCGCCGGCCGCGCCATCGCCGCCGGCCAGGCCGCCCAGGCGGCCGCCGTCGCCCAGGCCCAGGGAGTCACCGCCGCGCTCGCCGCGCAGATCGCCCAGCAGAGCTACGCCCAGCAGCTCGCGCAGGTCTCGGCCGCGGTCACCCAGTCCCAGGCGGGGTTGGAGCAGATCGACGCACAGCTGACCGCGCTCGACGAGCAGGTCGAGCAGGCCGAGGAGCAGCGGGAGCAGAGCGAGGAGCTGGCCGAGGAGCAGAAGGCGGTGGCCGACGTCCGCGCCGACCCGCTGACGGTCGGTGACCTGGCCGACGTGCAGCAGGTGCTGGCGCCGAGCACGGTCACCGAGATCGACGGCATCCGCGCCGTCACCGTCTCGGCGACGCCGTCGGCGTCCGACCTGGGCGAGCTGACCCAGACGGTGCAGACGCAGCTGGACCAGCTGGACGTGCCGGCCGGGATCACCGTCGAGCAGGGCGGGGCGTCCTCGGACCAGCAGGAGGCGTTCACCCAGCTGGGCCTGGCCATGCTGCTGGCCATCGTGCTGGTGTTCCTGATCATGGTGGCGACCTTCCGCAGCCTGGTCCAGCCGCTCATCCTGCTGATCTCGATCCCGTTCGCCGCGACCGGTGCGGTGGCCGCGCTGCTGCTCACCGACACCCCGCTGGGGGTGCCGGCGATGGTCGGCCTGCTGATGCTGATCGGCATCGTGGTGACCAACGCGATCGTGCTGATCGACCTGGTCAACCAGTACCGGGACAAGGGCGAGGACGTCCGGACCGCGGTGGTGGACGGCGCGCGGCTGCGGCTGCGACCGATCATCATGACCGCCGCGGCGACCATCTGCGCGCTGATCCCGATGGCGCTGGGGCTGACCGGCGGCGGCGCCTTCATCTCCCGGCCGCTCGCGGTCGTGGTGATCGGCGGGCTCGTCTCCTCGACGATCCTCACCCTGCTGCTGGTGCCGGTGCTCTACACCCTGGTCGAGCGGCGCGGCGAGCGGCGGCAGGCCCGCCGCGAGGCGGCCGCACAGGCCCCGGCGCAGGAGGCCCCGGCGGAGGCCTGAGTCAGCGGAGCAGCGCGCTGAGGGCGACCAGGAGCACCAGCCCCACCAGCACCCCGGAGACGATGAAGCGACGCGCCCGGGGGTTCATGGGCCCAGGATAGGGGCGCTCCGATGCGGCGAGCACTACCGTGACAGCCATGGGCGAGCTCCGGTTGTACGCGGTCGGGCTCGACGAGGTCCGCGGCATCTTCGGCGCTCCGGACGACCGGGCGGCCCACCTGCGCGAGGTGGCCCGTCGGGCGTTCACCCCGGAGCCCGACCCGGCGCGCACCGGTCTCCTCGCCAAGCTGGGCCCGATCTTCCGCCGCCCGCCGGCCGCCCAGGTCGTCTCCCCCACCCAGCCCGAGCCGCACGACGTCGAGGTGCTGCTGGCCGGCGCCCACGTCCGGCCCGAGCGCACCGGGGCCACCTGGCGGGTGCTGGAGACGCTGGTCTGCGACCTGGCCTGGGGTTCGACCAGGCTCAGCCTCACCCCCCAGGCTCTGGACGACCTCGACTTCGCGCTCGCTCGCGGCGGGGTGTCGTCGTCGGTGGGGCTGCGGCACCTGCTGGACAGCACCGCGGCGCTGAACCTCGTGCCCGTCCAGGGCCTGACGGTGGGTTGGCACCGCTACGAGACGGCGCTGGCCATGGCCGGTGCCTACCGCGTCGCCCTGCCGCAGCTGAAGACCCCGGAGCAGCAGGAGACCGCCGCTGCCCTGGCCAGCTGGTTGGACGGTTTCGTCCCCTGGGCCCAGGTCGCCGCGTCGATGGGCCGGCCCGCGCCCGATCTCGTGGGTTTCTGGGCGCGATGACGACCGGTCCCTGAGTTTGTCGAAGGGCCCTTCGACAAGCTCAGGGCGCGCTCGCTCAGTCGTCCGGACCGGGGCGCGCGCAGTCGGCGGTGGTCAGGGCACGGTGGTCAGGACGGGTTCACCACCAGGACGAGATCCCCGCCCTCCACCTGGGTGATGGGGCCGATGGCCAGCCGGGAGACCGTGCCGGCGACCGGTGAGGTGATGGCCGCCTCCATCTTCATCGCCTCGATGGTGGCCACCGTGGCCCCGGCCTCGACGGTGTCGCCCTCGTCGACCTTGACGCTGACCACCCCGGCGAACGGGGCGGCGACGTGGCCGGGCTTGGTCGGGTCGGCCTTCTCGGCCGCCTTGACGTCGACCTTGATCGAGGTGTCGCGGACCCGGATGGGCCGCAGCTGGCCGTTGATCGTGCACATGACGGTGCGCATGCCGCGCTCGTCCGGGCTGCCGATCGCCTCCAGGCCGAGGATCAGGCTGACGCCGCGACCGATCCGGGCCATGTGCTCCTCCCCGGGCTGCAGGCCGTAGAGGTAGTCCAGGGTGTCCAGCCGGGACACGTTGCCGTAGGTCTCCCGGGCGCTGAGGAAGTCCTTCGTCGGGCCGGGGAACAGCAGCCGGTTGAGCGTCGCCCGACAGGTCGCGCCCTCGACGTCCAGGGCGTCGGAGTCCTCGGCGCCGAGCTCGGTCTCCCGCACCGGCGCCGTCCGGCCCTGCAGCGCCTTGCTGCGGAACGGCTCGGGCCAGCCACCGGGCGGGTCGCCCAGCTCGCCGCTGAGGAAGCCGACGACGGAGTCCGGGATGTCGTAGTTCTGCGGGTTCGCCTCGAACTCCGCCGGGTCGGCGCCGACGGCCACCAGGTGCAGGGCGAGGTCGCCGACCACCTTCGACGACGGCGTCACCTTGGTCGGCCGGCCGAGCATCCGGTTGGCCGCGGTGTACATCGCCTCGATCTGCTCGAACTTCTCACCCAGCCCCAGGGCGATGGCCTGCTGGCGCAGGTTGGAGAGCTGGCCGCCGGGGATCTCGTGGTCGTACACCCGGCCGGTCGGGCTGGGCAGCCCCGACTCGAACGGCGAGTACACCTTGCGCATCGCCTCCCAGTACGGCTCCAGGTCCATGACCGCGCGCAGGTCGAGGTTCGTCGAGCGCTCGGTGTGCTCGAGCGCCGCCACCAGGGCCGACGCCGGCGGCTGGCTGGTGGTGCCCGCCATCGGCGCGCTGGCCACGTCGACGGCGTCCACCCCGGCCCCGACGGCGGCCAGCAGCGTGGCCAGCTGACCACCGGCGGTGTCGTGGGTGTGCAGGTGCACGGGCAGGTCGAAGTTCTGCCGCAGCGCCGTGACCAGGCTGGCCGCCGCGGGGGGCCGCAGCAGCCCGGCCATGTCCTTGATGGCCAGGATGTGCGCCCCGGCCTCCACCATCTGCTCGGCGAGCCGCAGGTAGTAGTCGAGGGTGTAGAGGTCCTCGCCGGGGTTGTTCAGGTCGCCGGAGTAGCACAGCGCCACCTCGGCGACCGTCGTCCCGGTCTCGCGGACCGCGTCGATCGCCGGCCGCATCTGGGCGACGTCGTTGAGGGCGTCGAAGATGCGGAAGACGTCGATGCCCGTCCGCGCCGCCTCGGCGACGAAGGACGTCGTCACCTTGGTCGGGTAGGGCGTGTAGCCGACGGTGTTGCGGCCGCGCAGCAGCATCTGCAGGGCCAGCCCCGGCATGTTGTAGCGCAGAGCCTCCAGCCGCTCCCACGGGTCCTCCGACAGGAACCGGAGCGCGACGTCGTAGGTCGCCCCGCCCCAGCACTCGACGCTGAACAGCTCCGGGGTCATCCGGCCGACGTAGGGCGCGATCCGCAGCAGGTCCTTGGTCCGGACCCGGGTGGCCAGCAGCGACTGGTGCGCGTCGCGGAACGTGGTGTCGGTGACCTCGACGCCGACGCGGTTCCGCAGGTCGGCCGCGAACCCCTCCGGGCCCAGCTCGAGCAGCCGCTGCCGCGAGCCGTGCGGCGACGGCTTCGACAGGTCGACGCCGGCCGGGCGCTTGACGCCGGGATCGAGCAGGGTCGGCGCCTCGCCGTTCGGCTTGTTGACCGTGGTCTCGGCCAGCCAGCGCAGCAGCCGGGTGCCGCGGTCGGCCGGTGCGTGGGTGGTGAGGAGTTGCGGCCGCTCCTCGATGAAACCGGTGGAGACGTTCCCGGCGATGAAGTCGGGGTCCTCCAGGACGCCCTGCAGGAACGGGATGTTGGTGCTGACGCCGCGGATCCGGAACTCCGCCAGCGCGCGCCGGGCCCGGGCCACCGCCATCGGGAACGTGCGGCCGCGGCAGATCAGCTTGACCAGCATCGAGTCGAAGTGGGCGCTGACCTCGGCCCCGGTGTCGGCCGTCCCGCCGTCCAGCCGGATGCCCGCCCCGCCCGCCGAGCGGTAGGCGGTGATGGTGCCGGTGTCCGGGCGGAAGCCGTTGGCCGGGTCCTCGGTGGTGATCCGGCACTGCAGGGCCGCGCCGTTGATCGCGATGTCGGACTGCACCAGGCCGAGCTCGCCCAGCGTCTCGCCCGCGGCGATCCGCATCTGCGCCTGGACGAGGTCGACGTCGGTGATCTCCTCGGTGATCGTGTGCTCGACCTGGATGCGCGGGTTCATCTCGATGAACACGTGCTGGCCGGCCCGCTCGCCCTCGGTCTCGACGAGGAACTCCACCGTGCCCGCGCAGGAGTAGTTGATCGACTCCGCGAACCGGACGGCGTCGCGGCAGAGCGCCTCGCGCAGCTCGGCGGTGATGTTCGGCGCGGGGGCGATCTCGACGACCTTCTGGTGCCGCCGCTGGATGGAGCAGTCGCGCTCGTAGAGGTGCAGCGTCGTCCCCCGGCCGTCGGCGAGGATCTGCACCTCGATGTGCCGGGGTCGCCCGACGGCCTGCTCGATGAAGGCGGTCGGGTCGCCGAAGGCGCCCTCGGCCTCGCGCATGGCCGACGACACCAGCTCGCGCAGCTGCGCGGGGTCGTCGATCCGCCGCATCCCGCGGCCGCCGCCGCCGGCGACCGCCTTGACGAAGACGGGGAAGCCGATCTCCTCCGCGCCCGCGACCAGCTCGTCGAGGTCCGCCGACGGCGGGGTCGACTTGAGCGTCGGGATGCCGGCGGCCTTGGCCGCCTCCAAGGCGCGGACCTTGTTGCCGGCCAGCTGCAGCACGTCGGCGGGCGGGCCGATGAACGTGATGCCGGCGGCGTCGCAGGCCCGGGCCAGGTCCGGGTTCTCGCTGAGGAAGCCGTAGCCCGGGTAGATGGCGTCCGCCCCGGACTCGCGGGCGGCCCGGATGATCTCGTCGATGTCGAGGTAGGCCCGGACCGGGTGCCCGCGCTCGCCGATGAGATAGGCCTCGTCGGCCTTGATCCGGTGCACCGCGTTGCGGTCCTCGTAGGGGTAGACCGCGACGGTCTGGGCGCCGAGCTCGTAGGCCGCGCGGAAGGCACGGACCGCGATCTCGCCACGGTTGGCGACAAGGACCTTGGCGAACATGACCCGGAATCTATCCGCAGATCGTGACGGCGAGGTGACGCCGCCCAGCAGGTGGGTGGCCGGGGCCGGTGGTCAGGCCGGGGCGTCGAGGACGGCCGGGGAGAGCGCGAAGCGCACCGTGACCTGACCGGTCACGGTCTGCAGGGCGGGCTCGAGGTCCAGCTCGGGCTCGTCGGCCCCGCCGCCCCCGGCTCGGGCGAAGGAGCGGGCGAGCATCCCGGGCGCGGGGGTGTCCAGGTCGGAGATCTCCAGCACGTCGACGACGGTGGCGCCGAAGGCCGCCGCGTAGTCGTCGGCCCGCCGGCGGGCGTCGGCGAGCGCGGCCAGCCGGGCCTCGCGCTGCAGCGGGTTCTGCGGCCGCAGCGACCACCAGGGACCGTCCACGGCGACCTGGTCCAGCGCGCTCAGGGCCAGCACCAGCTCACCGAGGGCGTCGAAGTCGGCGACCGAGAGCCGGCTGGACCAGGTGCCGCGGTAGCCGGTCACCCGTCGGCCCTGCCGGGCGAAGACGGGGGCGACGTGCACGCCGCTGCCGGCGGAGCTCTCCAACGCCTCGCGGTGCGGCTCGACGGCCGCCCCGACCTCGGCCGAGGCGGTGGCAAGGGCCCGGCGGACGGTGGCGGCGGAGTCCCCAGAACGGTGCACGGTGACCGACAACCCGGCCAGGTCGGGCAGCCCCTGCAGGGTGGCCTCCCCGCGGACGGTGGCGACGGGGTGGCTCATGGCCGCACCCTAGTCGGTCGGGTCGACCGATCCGGTCCGCTGGAGCCGGTGCAGACTGGGGCATGGTCTTCGTCCGGCTGGCCTTCTTTCCCGGTGGCACCGCGGCCCACTACGCCGAGCTGCAACGCGTCGTGGACGTCACCACCCCGCCCGAGCGGCACTACTTCGCCGCCGGTCCCGTCGACGGCGGCTGGCAGGTCGTGCAGGCCTGGCGGTCCCGCGAGGACCTCGACGCCTTCAACGCGGCGGTGCTGGAGCCGGCCTACGCCGCCCTGGGCGGGCGGGCGTTCCCGCTCCCCCCGGCGGTCACCGACTTCGAGGCGGTGCAGGTCGCCCCACCCCCGCCGCACTGAGGTCACCCACCTCCAGGCCCGCCCGCGGCCCGCTCAGGCGGCCCGGCGCTCCACGCTGAGGTGCGGGCTGTGCCGGTGCGGGACCAGGTGCAGCCGCTGACGCCGGGCCAGCAGCACCACGCAGAGCAGCACACCGGCCGTGGAGAGGGCACCGCCCCCGATCAGGGTCCAGCGGGCGCCGAAGACCTCGCCCACCCAGCCGAGGATCGGCGCGCCGATCGGCGTCCCGCCCATCAGCACCATCATGTAGAGGGCCATCACCCGGCCGCGGAGCCGCGGGTCCACCTTCATCTGCACCGACGCGTTGGCGGCGGTCAGCGTCAGCAGCGCGGCCAGACCGAGGAACGGCAGGATCGCGGCGTAGGTGAGGTAGGTGGGCATCAGGCCGGCCAAGATCTCGATGACGCCGAAGACGACGGCCGTCCCGACGACGTAGCGACCGCGCGGGGCCGTGCGCCGGCGGGCGGCCAGCAGGGCGCCGGCCAGCGAGCCGACGGCCATGATCGTGCCGAGGATGCCGTACTCCCGGGCGCCGAGGTGGAACTCCTGCTGCGCCATCAGGGCCGACGTCATCTGGAAGTTCAGCCCGAAGGTGCCGAGGAAGAAGACCGTTCCCATCACCAGCAGCAGGTCGGGCCGGCCGCGGACGTAGGCCAGGCCCTCGCGGATCTGCCGCTTCGCGCGGGCGGCCGGCGGGCTGGTGTTCAGCGTCGCGGAGTCGATCACCACCAGCGCCACGATGAAGGCGGTGTAGGTGACGGCGTTGGACAGGATCGCCCAGCCCGAGCCGAACGTGGCGATGACCAGGCCGGCGATGGCGGGACCGACGATCCGGGCGGCGTTGAAGGCGGCGGAGTTGAGGCCGATGGCGTTCGGCAGGTGCTCCTTGCCCGCGACCTCGGAGACGAAGGCCTGCCGGGCCGGGTTGTCGAAGGCGGTGCCGAGGCCGAACGCGAAGGCCACCAGGTAGACGTGCCAGGTGACGGCGACACCGGTGATGGCCAGCAGGCCGAGCAGCGCCGCGCACAGCGCGAGCCAGGCCTGGGTGATCTTGAGCACGAGCCGCTTGTCGAAGCGGTCGGCGACCAGGCCGCCCCACGGCGACAGCAGCAGCATGGGCAGGAACTGCAGGCCCGTGGTGATGCCCACCGCCAGGCCGGACCCGCCGGACAGCTCCAGCACCAGCCAGTCCTGGGCGACCCGCTGCATCCAGGTGCCGATGTTGGACACGAAGGAGCCCGAGACGTAGATCCGGTAGTTGCGGTTGGTCAGCGCGGCGAACATGCCGCCACGGGCCGGGCCGGGAGTCCCCGTCGTCTCGTCGGAGCTCGTGGCGCGGTCGGTGTCCAGGCTCACGCGTGGTTCACCTTCTCCAGCAGCGGGATGCAGCGCTGCAGCAGGTCCCGCTCTCCCGCGTCCAGCACGGCGAGCCGGACCGCCAGCCACTGGTCGCGGCGCCGGCGGTTGGCCAGCAGGATCGTCCGCCCCTCCTCGGTCAGGCTGACCCGCGCCGAGCGGCGGTCCTGCGGGTCGGCGGTGCGGGTGACCAGGCCGCGCTCCTCCAGGCCGTTGACGATCCGCGTCATCGACGGCGGCTGCACGAGCTCCTGCGCGGCGAGCTCGCCCATCGTCAGGTCGCCGGAGTTGAGCAGCACCGACATCGCGGACAGCTGGTTGGAGCCGAGCTCGTGGGAGTCGTCGCGCAGCTGGCGCAGCCGGCGGGCCAGCCGCAGCACCGCCGGACGGAGCGCGTTCGCCAGGTCCAGCGTGGGGGCCTGGTCCGGAGCAGGGGCTGTCGCAGCGGTCACTTGCCCAGGCTAACCTTTATCAAGGCTAAATTCAACGACTATGGGATGCCCGGTCAACGGGCACCCTTCGTCACAGGGCCGTGTGGTCGCCCACCGCGTGGTAGGTCCGGTCGTGGTAGACCAGCGGCTCGGTGGTCCCGGCCTGGTGCGCCTCGAGGGCGAGCACCGAGACCAGGAAGCTGCGGCCGATGGCGGTGCGCTGCACGACGCGGCCGCGGACCCAGGCCTGGTTCCCGTCGAGGACCGGCTCACCGGTGGCCAGCAGCGACCAGCCGCCCTCGGCGAACCGGTCGATGCCGCGGGTCGCGAAGCGGGCCGACACGTCGACCTGCGCGGCGGCCAGGAAGTTGATGACGACGGTGTCGGCCTCGGCCAGCGCGGGCCAGGACGACGACGTCGAGTCGATCGAGAAGGTGAGCACCGGCGGGTCGGCCGACACCGAGATCACCGACGTGGCGGTGAAGCCGTAGAGCTCGTCGCCGTCACCGAAGGTGACGACGGCGACGCCGGCCGGGTGCCGACGGAAGACGGCCTTGAAGTCGGTCGGGCTGACCTGGCTCGGTCCGTCGGGACCGGTCCCGGGGCCGTCGGCCTGCGGCTGCTCGGGGACGGGGGCACCGTCGCGGCTGGGTGCCGGGAACGTGGTCATGCCGGGGCAACCTGCGGCCGGCGCAGAAGATTCCCGCGACCGGCGGTGGCTCCGGACGCGACGACGCCGCCACCGCAGGGGTGGCGGCGTCGCGAGAGCTCACGAGGTGAAGGCGTCCTTGACGTCCTTCGCCGCGTCCTTGGCGTGCTCGCCGGCCTGCTTGGCCTGCGCCCCGCCCTGGTCCGCGCGTCCCTCGGCCTGGAGGTCGCGGTTGTCGGTGGCGTCGCCGACCGCCTCCTTGCCCTGGCCTGAGAGCTCCTCGGCCTTGTTCTTCGCCTTGTCTGCCAGTCCCATGCGCTGCTCCCTCCGTCGGGGTCCACGGCGGTGCTCCGTCGCAGGTCGTCCACGGTAGGCCGACGACCTGAACACTGCCGCAGGCGAGGCTGAGAACCAGGCGAGTTCTCGTCCGGTCGCGGTTGTCGGAGGTGCTTCCTAGACTGGCCTGGTGCAGACCCAGACCGGCGCCGGGGACCGGAACCGTGCCCGCGCCCGGAGCAGCGACGCCGCGACGGCGGCCGACGCACTGCTGGCCCCCGGTCCGCGCCGGACGCTGCTGGCGGGCCTGGTCGTCGCCGTCACGGTGGGGCTGGCCCTCGCCCTGCTCGGCCTCACCGGCGAGCTGGCCGCCGGGATCGCCGGCTTCGACGCCGGGGCGGTGGTCCGCTACGGGCTGCCCGTCGTCCGCGCCGTGCACGACCTGGCGGCGGCCCTCACCGTCGGGCTGCTCTTCACCGCCGCCTGGTTCGTCGCGCCCGAGGCCGGCTCCCGGCCGGACCGGCTGAGCGGCGCCCGCCGGTCGACGGCGAAGGCCGCCGTCGGCGCGGGCCTGGTCTGGCTGGCCACCGCCGTGCTGGTGATCGCCCTCACCGCGGCCGACGTCTCGGGGCTGCCGCTCGGCTCCCCCGGTTCGACCAGCATCGCCTTCTCCTTCATCTCCCAGGTCGACCTCGGCCGCTCCCTGCTGGCCAGCGCGCTGGCCGTCGCCGTGGTGGTCAACCTGGTCATGCTGGCGACGCGGGTCACCACGCTGGCCTGGGCCTCGGTGCTCAGCCTCCTCGCCCTGCTGCCGCTGGCCCTGGCCGGGCACTCGGCCGGCAACGCCGACCACATGAACTCCGTCGACAGCCTGGCTCTGCACCTGCTCGGGGTCTGCCTGTGGGTGGGCGGGCTGGGCGCGCTGGTGCTGACCGGCCGACGGCTCGGCGCCCAGCTGTCCACCGTCGCCGGTCGCTACTCCACGCTCGCCCTGTGGTGCTTCGTCGTCGTCGCGCTGTCCGGGCTGATCAACGCCGCGCTCCGGGTGGGCTCCTTCGACCAGCTGGACTCGCCCTACGGCCTGCTGGTGGTGGCCAAGGTCGTCGGCCTCGGTCTGCTCGGGGTCGCGGGGTGGCAGCACCGCCGGGTGACGCTGCGCCGGATCACCACCGACGGCCGGGGGTTCGCCCGGCTCGCGGCCGTGGAGCTGGTGGTGATGGGCGCGACCATGGGCATCGCCGTCGCCCTCTCCCGCTCAGCCCCTCCGGTGCCCGAGATCGGCTCCGACCCGGTCGCGGCCCTGCTCGGCTACCCGCTGCCGCCGCCGGTCACCGCCTCGAACTACCTGACCGCGTTCTACCCCGAGACGCTGTGGCTGACCGTGGCCGGCCTGCTGCTCGGCCTCTACGCCGCCGGGGTGGCCAAGATGGTCCGGCGTGGCGACCGCTGGCCGGTGCTGCGCACCGTCGCCTGGGCGGCCGGCTGCCTGCTGCTGGTCTTCCTGACCAGCGGCGGTCCCGGCGTCTACGGCCGGATCCACTTCAGCACGCACATGATCCAGCACATGATGCTGATGGTCCCGGTGCCGCTGCTGCTGGTCTTCGGGGCGCCGATCACCCTGGCCATGCGGACGCTCGCGGGCCGCCGCGACGGCAGCTTCGGCCCGCGCGAGCTGCTGCTGAAGCTGGTGCACGCCCGGGTGCTCGCCGTGCTCGGCCACCCGCTGGTGGCCTCCGCGCTGTTCACCGGCAGCCTGGTCGTCTTCTACTACTCCGGGCTGTTCGAGCTGGCCATGTTCACCCACACCGGGCACGTGCTGATGGTGGCGCACTTCCTGCTCAGCGGGTACCTGTACGTCTGGTCGCTGGTGGGGATCGACCCGGGCCCGCAGCGGCCGCCCTACCCGTTCCGGCTGGTCCTGCTGCTGGTCACCCTGGGCTTCCACGCCTTCTTCGGCATCTCGCTGATGTCCTCGGGCACGCTGCTGGCGCCGGACTGGTGGCACGCGCTCGGCTACACCGACGACGCGGCCCTGCTGGCCGACCAGCAGACCGGCGGCGGGATCGCCTGGGGTCTCGGCGACATCCCGTCCCTGCTGCTCGGTCTGGCGCTCGTCGTGGGCTGGGTGCGCAGCGACGCCTCGGAGACCAAGCGCCTGGACCGCCAGGCCGACCGCGACGACGACGCCGAGCTCCGCGCGTACAACGAGCAGCTGGACGCCCTGGCCCGCGGGCGCGAGCGGGGATGACCCGTCCGGCCGGCGCGGCCCCGCTGCGCGGACGGGTGCGGGTGCTGCGCGCCGGGGTGCTCGGCACCAGCTCGCTGGGCCTGGCCCTCGCCGACCAGCTGGCCGCCGGCGGGCACGCGCCGCCGCCGGCGCTGCTGGCCGTCTGCGCCGGGCTGCTCGGGCTGACGGCCGTCACCGCCACCGCCCGTCGCGTCCGGCTCCCCCTGCTGCTCGGACTGCTCGGCGGCCAGCAGGTGCTGCTGCACCTGGCTTTGGACGCCGGCGCGGGTGCCGCAACCTGCGGCGGGGTCGACCCGCACGTCGGGCACGCCGCCGGGGCGGTGCTCCGCTGCGCCCCGGGCGACTCCGCGGCGATGGCGATGCCCGGCTGGCCGATGCTGCTGGCGCACCTGCTGGCCGCGGCGGCCACCGCGCTGCTGCTGCTGCGCGGCGAGCAGGCGCTGTGGGCCCTGGCCGACCGGGTGGTGCGCGCCGCCACGGCCGCGCCGTCGGCTCGGCGTCCTCGCGCAGCCGTGCTCCGTGCCCCCCGGCCGAGGACGGTCGTCGCCGTCGCCCCGCTCTCCCCCGCCGCGCCACGTGGTCCCCCGGTCCTGGTCGCCCGCTGACCTCCTCGCCGTCGCACTCCCGGCCCACCGGGCCGGGACCGCGGCGCGCTCCGCGCTCGACCCTCAAGGACCTCCCATGATCCGTACCACCCTGGCCCGTCCCCGGACGGCCTCCCTCACCCTGGCCGCCCTCGCCGGCGGACTCCTGCTCACCCCGCTCGCCCTCCCCACCGCCGACGCCCACGTGCGCGTGGTCGCCGACGGCACCGCGACCAGCGGCGGCTACGCCGTCCTCACCTTCCGGGTGCCCAACGAGTCCGACGAGGCCTCGACCACCCAGGTCGCGGTCCTGCTGCCGCAGGACACCCCGTTCACCTCGGTCCGCACCCGGCCGGTGCCGGGCTGGACGTCAAGCGTCGAGCGGGCGCCGCTGCCCGGCCCGGTCGAGGTCGGCGGCGCCACCGTGACCGAGGCGGCCCGCACCGTCACCTGGACCGCCGGGGACGACACGGCCATCGGCCCGGACCAGTACCAGGACTTCGCGCTGTCGGTCGGCCCGCTGCCCGCGCCGGGCGAGGTGCTGCTGCCCGCCACCCAGACCTACTCCGACGACGAGGTCGTGCGCTGGGACGAGCCCGTCCCGGCGTCCGGTGAGGAGCCGGAGCACCCGGCTCCGGTGCTGGTCGTCGGCGCTGCGGCGGAGGGCGCGTCCGCGGGCGGCGACGCCGCGGAGACGAGCCTGACCGTCGCCGCCGCGGACGGCACCGCCCGCTGGCTGGGCGGGGCGGGCCTCGCCCTCGCCGTCCTGGCCGCGGGTGCCGCCGGGGTGGCGCTGGGCACCGTCCGGGCCGGACGCCGGCGGTGACGAGGCGGCGCCTGGGGCGCGGGGTGCTGGCTGTGCTGGGAGCGCTGCTGCTGGGGGTGCTCACGGCCGCCCCCGCGGCCGCGCACAACAGTTTCGTCGGCTCCGACCCGGCCGACGGGGCCACCGTCCCCCGCACCCCGGGCGCCGTCGTGCTCACCTTCGACCAGCCGGCGGTCGCGCTCGGGACCCAGGTGGTCGTCACCGGCCCGGACGGTCCGGCCTCCACCGGCGCCGCCGAGCTGGTCGACGCGACCGTGCGCCAGCCGCTGGTGCCCGGCGCCCCGGCCGGGGTCTACACGGTCAACTGGCGGGTGACGTCGTCGGACGGCCACCCGATCACCGGCACCCTCACCTTCACCGCTGATGCCGCAGGGAGCGGGGAGTACCTCGGCCCTGCGGAGCCGCCGCCGGCCGTCGACGGGGGCGGGACACCGGTCTGGGGCTGGGTGCTGCTGGCCGTCCTGCTGCTCGCCGGGGCGGCGGCGCTGTCCGTGCGCCGCCGACGCAGCCACGGTCCGCAGGACTGACGCGCCCTCGGCTCAGACCGCGACGACCATCTTCCCGGTGTTCTCCCCGCGGAGCAGGCCGAGGAACGCGTCGACGGTGCGGTCGAGACCCGGCACGACCGTCTCGTCGTAGGTCAGCTCACCCGACCGCAGCCAGCCGCCGACCTCGGCGGCGAAGGCGGAGCCGTGCTCGGCGGCGTACCAGCTGACGATGAAGCCCTTCAGCGTCAACCCCTTCCCGCCCACCTGGAAGAGGTTCCGCGGCCCGGGCGCCGGCTCGGCGGCGTTGTAGGTCGAGATGGCTCCGCAGAGCGCGGCCCGGCCGTCGCGGTTGAACACCTCGATCGCCGCCTCCAGGTGGTCCCCGCCGACGTTGTCGAAGTAGACGTCGATGCCCTCGGGCGCGGCTGCCGCCAGCTGCTCGGCCACCGGGCCGTCGCGGTAGTTGAAGCCGGCGTCGAACCCGTAGCGCTCGGTGAGCAGGGCCACCTTCTCGGCCGACCCGGCGCTGCCGACCACCCGCCCGGCCCCGCGCAGCCGGGCGATCTGGCCGACCACCGAGCCGACGGCCCCCGCCGCGCCGGAGACGAAGACGGTGTCACCGGGCCGCATCCCGGCCACCACGAGCAGCCCGACCCAGGCGGTCATGCTCGGCATCCCGAGGACCCCGAGGTGCACCGAGGACGGCAGCCCCGGCACGTCCTCGACCCGCCGGAAGCCCGAGGCCGGCCCCTGGGCGACGTCGCGCCAGCCGCGGTCGTGGCTGACCAGGTCCCCGACGGCCAGGCCCTCGGCCCGGGACGCGACGACGCGGCCGACGGCCCCTCCGGTCAGGGCCTCCCCGAGCCCGAACGGCGGCACGTAGGACCGGGTGTCGTTCATCCGGCCGCGCATGTACGGGTCGACCGAGACGAACTCGTTGGCCACCCGGACCTCACCGTCGGCCAGCGCCGGCAGCTCCACCTCGACCAGCCGGAAGTCCGCAGGTGCCGGCCAGCCCGAGGGCCGGGAGACGAGCTCCCACTGGCGGCTGGCGGCGGTCGATGTGGAGCTGCTGCTCACGGGTGAGTTCCTCCGAGTTCGGTGACGTGCGGAGCCCTCGACGCTACCTCCGCGCCTACCGGGCCAGCAGGTTGAGGACCCCGGAGGCGAAGTAGATGACGAAGGCCACGGCGACGACCCACATCAGCGGGTGGAGCGTCCGGGCCTTGCCACGGGCCACCTTGAGCAGCACGTAGCTGATGAACCCGGCGCCGATGCCGATGGTGATCGAGAAGGTGAAGGGCATCAGCGCGAGGGTGAGGAAGGCGGGCAGGCCCTCCTCCACGTCGTCGAAGTCGATCTTGGTGACCTGGCTCATCATCAGGAAGCCGACGAAGACCAGGGCCGGCGTCGCCGCCTCCGAGGGCACGATGTTGACCAGCGGCGCGAAGAACATGGCCAGCAGGAACCCGATCCCGGTGACCACCGAGGCGAGACCGGTGCGGGCGCCCTCGCCGACGCCGGCCACCGACTCGACGTAGGAGGTGTTGGACGAGACCGACCCGAAGCCGCCGGCCGCCGCCGCGACCGAGTCGACCATCAGCACCGAGGCGAGGTGCGGCGGGCTGCCCTGCTCGTCCAGCAGGTCACCCTCCGCGCCGACCGCGACGACGGTGCCCATGGTGTCGAAGAAGTCGGCCAGCAGCAGCGAGAAGATCAGCAGCACCAGGGGGAGGAACAGGGCGGGCTTGAACCCCCCGGCGAAGGAGGGCCCGAAGGCGCCGAAGACGTCGACCTGCCCGATCAGCGACAGGTCGGGCACCGAGGCGACCCCGTTGAGGCTGGGCACGTTCAGCGCCCAGCCGGTGGGGTTGTCAGCGGACTTGGCGCCGGCCTTGGCGACCAGCTCGATCAGCACGGCCACCACGGTGGCGCCGGCGATGGAGATCAGCAGCGCCCCGCGGACCCGCCGGGCGTACAGCACGGCCACGGCGAAGAGGGCCAGGACGAACACCAGCATCGGCCACCCGAGGAGGGAGCCGTTGACCCCCAGCTGCACCGGGACGCTGCCCTCGGGCTTGGTGACGATGCCCCCGTCCACCAGGCCGACGAAGACGATGAACAGGCCGATGCCGATGGAGATGCCGGCGCGCAGCGACCGCGGCACCGCCCGGAAGACGGCGGTGCGGAAGCCCGTCAGCACCAGCAGGGCGATGACGATCCCCTCGATGACGATCAGCCCCATGGCCTGCGGCCAGGTCATCAGCGGTGCCACGGTGAACGCGAGCAGGGCGTTGATGCCCAGGCCGGCGGCGATGCCGATCGGGAAGCGGCCGACGACCCCCATCAGGATCGTCATCAGCCCCGCGATCAGCGCGGTGGCCCCCGCGACCAGCGTGATGGTCGTGTCCACGTTCGCGCCCAGCACGTTGCCGGCGTCGTCGAGGTAGGGCAACCCTCCCAGCAGGTTGCCGGCCGCGTCCGGCGCCGTCCCGATGATCAGCGGGTTCAGCGCGATGATGTAGGCCATCGTGAAGAAGGTGACCAGGCCGCCACGCACCTCCCGCGCCACCGTCGAGCCGCGGGCGCTGATCTGGAAGTAGTCGTCGACCCGGCTGACGGGGCGGCCGACGGCGGTGGCGCGCTGCGCCGGCTTGGGAGAGCTCTGGACCATGCGGAGCATCGTAGGATCTCGGCTGTGACCTCGCCGACGCCTGCGCCTCCCGCGGGACGGCCGGAGCACCACCACCGGTTGGTGCAGGCCCCGGTGCCCCCGGTGGACGTCGACGGGCTGCGGGTGGTGGCCGTCGGGACGATGCTGTTCGCCGTCGCCGCCGTGCTGACCTGGCTGCGGCGCGACCAGCTGGCCGCCGACGGGCACGGCGACTGGTTCGCCATCTGCGCCAGCGGCGCCGGGCTGGGCCTGGTCGGTCTGCTCTACTGCTGGAACCGGGTGCGGCAGCGCCGTGCGACCGAGGCGTCGGCTCCCGACGCCCTGCCCCGCTGACGCCCGGACCCACCCACCCACCCGTCCGCCCCAGGTCCGGGGCTGGGCCTCAGAGGTCGGCGGCGTCCAGGCCGGAGAGCACCTTCTCCAGCAGCTCGGCGAGCTGGTCGACCTCGGCACCGGTGAGGGACTCCAGCAGGTCGGACTCGACGAGGTCGGACTCCCGGATGGCTGCGGCGTAGAGGGCGTAGCCGGCGTCGGAGAGCTGCACCAGCACCCGGGTCCGGTTCGAGGGGTCCTGGGTCCGGGTGATCAGCCCGCGCTCGACCATCCGGTCCAGCCGGTGGGTCATCGACGACGGGGCCACGTTGGCCGCGGCCGCCAGGTGGCTCGGGGTCAGCGGGGTGTCCTCGCCGCTGCGGGCCAGCTCGCTGAGCACCGCCCACTCCCCCGTCGAGACGTCGATGTCGGCCAGCTGCCGGTCGTACCAGCGGTCCAGCCGGCGCGACAGCCGGTGCACCGCGGTGGTGACGCGCTGGACCGACTCGTCGGCGCCGGCGGCCACGAACGCGGCGACCGCGCGGCGGACCTCCTCGATCTCCGACCGCTCGGCCCTCGCCCTGGCCATGCCTGCGCCGCCCGGATCAGTCGAACAGGGAGACGGGGTCGTCCCACTCGATGGTCTCCCAGACCGGTGCGGGCAGCTCCTCCGCCGGCTCCAGGGGCGGGACGCTGGAGTGGGCCCCGCAGCCGTGGTCCACGCTCACCACCCGGCCGTCGGAAGGGGAGTAGGCGTTGCCGCAGGCGCCGAAGAGCACCCCCATGCCGCCCTGCAGCCGCAGGAAGAACCCGCAGGTCTCGCACGGGCCGGGGGCCTGCTTCGACATCGGGTTGTCCGGGCCGCCGTCGCCGGTCAGCCAGCGCTCGGCCGCCTCGTCCCGGCCGGTGCGGCTGAGCACGCGCTCACGGCCGAGCCCCAGCTCGGCCACGACGACGCGGGCCTGGCTCGCGTCGGCGGGGTCGGCGTCGGCCGCGTGCTCGCCGCCGGTGTAGCCGGGCTCCAGCCGCGAGTCGTCCGCGGGCGTGGGCATCAGCAGGCCGGGGGTCACGTCGCCCGGCTGGATCCGCTCGGCCCACGGCACCCACTCCTGGGCGAGCAGCGCACCCTCAGCGGGCAGCAGCACGACCTCGTCCAGGGTGACCACCTTGGCGCGCGAGGCACGGGCGACGGTGACCGACCAGCGCCAGCCCCGGTAGGCCGGGTGCGGGCAGGCGAAGAAGTGGCTGAGCACCCGCTCGCTGTCGGGGTGGGAGCCGAGGTGCTCCCCGACGCCCATCACCCCGGCGGCCTCCACGGCGGCCTCCCGCGCGAAGTCGACGGCCGCCAGGCAGATCGCGTCGGGCTTGACGGTGCGGGTGCTGGGAGCCATGGGTCCATTCTGGCAGCGGAAACGGTGGCCGCCGCACACGACGACCCCGAGGTGGGTGGGGGAGCGGGGCTAGAGCTCGAGCTCGTCGGCCACGGCGCGGAGCACGCTGGCCACCTGGGTGGCCGTCCGGGACTCCGGGTGCCGGCCGCGGCGGTAGCCGTTGCCCAGCCCGTCGAGCATCTTGATCAGGTCCTCGACGATGACCGTCATCTGCTCCGGCGGCTTGCGCTGGGCCTTGGACAGCGACGGCGGGGCCTCGACGACGCGCAGCGACAGCGCCTGTTCGCCCTTGCGGCCCTCGACGACGCCGAACTCGACCTTCTGACCGGCCTTGAGACTGGTCACCCCGGGCGGCAGCGCGGTGGCGCGCACGTACACGTCGCCACCCTCGTCCTTGGTCAGGAAGCCGAAGCCCTTCTCGGCGTCGTAGAACCTCACCTTGCCAACAGGCACGTCTGTCCCCAGTCTCGCGTCGTCGCCGGGGGCGCCCGGCACGGTCATCAGCCCGCAACACTAGCCGCATCCCGAGGGGCTCCCAACCGGGTTGGCGGGCTACCGCCGGACCCGGTCCTGGGGGGAGGCGTGCGGCCCGAGCGGCAGGTTGACGATGGCCCGGCTGAGCGCCTCCACGGGCCCCTGCGCCGAGCGCGGGTTGTCCACCAGCGCCATCTCGACGTCGGGCAGCGAGGGCAGCCCGAACCGGCCGGAGAGGATCCGCAGATCGCCGGGCACCCGGCTCTGGGCCAGCACGCAGACGCCGATGCCGGCCCGGGTCGCGGCCAGCACGCCGTTGATCTCGCGGGTGTTGCAGGTGATCCGCCAGGTCCGGTGCGCCCGCTCGAGGGAGTCGATCGCCGCCGAGCGGCTGAGGCTCGGCGCGTGGTAGGTGATGACGGGCACGGGCTGGTCGGGATCGAGCTGCAGCCTGTCGATGCCCACCCAGACCAGCCGGTCACGGCGGACCAGGGTGCCGCGGCCGAGGTCGGCCTCCTGGTTGATGAAGATCAGGTCGAGGTGGTTGGCGGTCAGCCGGCGGTAGAGGGTGCCGCTCTGGGTGACCGTCAGCTCCAGGTTGATCCGCGGGTAGAGCTGGCGGAACTCCCGCAGGATGGTGGGCAGCTCGCTGAGGGCCAGCTCGTCGGCCGCCCCGAACCGGAGCCGACCGCTCATCGCCGAGCCGGTGAAGTAGGCGACGGCCTCGTCGTTCGCCGCCAGGATGGTCCGGGCGAAGCCGGCCATCGCCTGCCCGTTGTCGGTCAGCTCGACGGTCCGGGTGTCGCGCCGCAGCAGCCGCCGCTTGCACGCCTCCTCCAGCCGGCGGACGTGCTGGGACACCGTCGGCTGGCTCAGCCCCAGCTGCTCCGCGGCCCGGGTGAAGCTGAGCCCGGTGGACACCGCCAGGAAGGTGCGCAGCACCACCGGGTCGTAGTTCGTGTCCGTGGCCAACGCCCGCCCCCTTCCGCTACTCATTGCGATACGCAATGAGAAATATAGTGTCAATGTCGTCGCCGAATAAAGCACGGCTATCGTACGTTGGACCGGTCGACTCAGCGCAGAGCCGAAGATCCCCGTGAGCCCCGAGCTCCGTGCCGTCCTCGTACTGCTGAATCAGGTGAACTCTGTGTCCGCGGCCACTGCCGAACACGCCCCGACGTCCCCGTCGACCTCCCCGCCCGCCCCGCCGTCCCGCCCGCGCCGCTCCTGGCCGCGCTCGCTCGCCGCGCTGGAGGTCCGCGACTACCGGCTGTACCTGTCGTCGCAGATGGTGGCGACCACCGGCCTGTGGATGCAGCGGATCGCGCAGGACTGGCTGGTGCTGGAGCTGACCGGCAGCGTCACCGCCGTGGGCGTCGCCGTCGCGCTCCAGTTCCTGCCCGTCCTGCTGTTCGGGATGTGGGGTGGCGTGCTCGCCGACCGCTACCCGAAGCGGACCATCCTCATCATCACCCAGTCGGCGGCCGCCCTGATGGCCCTGACCCTGGGCACCCTGGCCCTGACCGGGGCCATCCAGGCCTGGCACGTCTTCGTCGTGGCCGCCGCGCTCGGCTTCGTGACCGTGGTCGACAACCCGACCCGGCAGGTCTTCGTCTCCGAGCTGGTCGGCCACTCCCACATCCGCAACGCCGTCAGCCTGAACTCCTCGGTGTTCCAGCTGGGCGCCCTCGTCGGCCCGGCCGCCTCCGGCGCCCTGATCAGCGCCGTCGGCCAGGGCTGGTCCTTCCTGCTCAACGCGGCGTCCTGCCTGCTGGTGGTCGCGATGGTGGCGATCATCCGTCCGGCCAAGGCGCCGGCCGTCGTCCCGGGCGCCCAGAAGGGTCAGCTGAAGGACGGGCTGCGCTACATCCGCCGCACCTCCGAGGTGGGCTGGTCCATCGTCCTGGCCGCGACCATCGGATTGTTCGGGCTGAACATGCCGGTGATCCTGGCCGCCTTCGCGGACAGCGTGTTCACCGCCGGCGTCGGCGGCTACAGCCTGTTCAACTCCCTGACCGCCGTGGGCGCCCTGACCGGGGCGGTCATGTCGGCCCGCCGGCAGTCCAGCCCCCGGCTGCGGGTGCTGACCACCACCCTGGTCGCCCTGGGCCTGGTGCTGATGATCGCCTCGCTCGCCCCGACCGTCTGGCTGTTCTGCCTGGTCCTGGTGGGGGCAGGGTTCTGCACGCTGCAGTTCCTCACCGGCGCCAACTCCCTGGTCCAGACCACCTGCACCCCCGCCGTCCGCGGCCGGGTGATGAGCGTCTACCTGATGGTGCTGCTGGGCGGTCAGGCGATCGGCGGCCCCGCCGTCGGCTGGCTCGTCGACCACGTCGGCGCCCGCGAGAGCATGCTGGCCTGCGGGGCGATGGTGGCCCTGGTCGCCACCGCCGCCGGCCTGGCGATGGCCCGTCGGTCGCACCTCACCCTGGAGCTCACCGTCCGACGCGGCAGCGGCCGGCTCCCGGTGCACATCGTCCCCTCCGACCACTGAGGCCCGCCCGGGAGCGTGGCGGCCAACCTAGGATGGGAGCCATGGCCACCTGGGAGGACGGACCGGAGTACGCGCCGGTCGAGCGCCCGGCCGAGTTCACCTCCCCGGGCGCCGCCCCGCTCGAGACGGCCCCGCCGCACGTCCAGCCGGCCGCCGGCGCACCGGTCGAGAGGCCGCAGTTCGACCACCCCTCGGCGCCGGTCGCCCCGCTGGCCGCCCTGGTCCCGGTGGTCGAGGACGTCCGTGATCCCGAACAGCCCTTCACCGTGGTGTCGAGCAACCTCACCTCCGGGTCGGCCTGGGGCTCCGCGCACGGCGGTCCACCCGGGACGGCCCTCGCCCCGCAGGCCCTGCCCGCGCCGGCTCTGGTGGCTCCCGCGCCAGCACCGCCCGGATTCCCCGCTCCCGGGACCCCGCAGTGGTTCGGCCCCGGCCCCTACGGCGAGCAGCCCGCCACCAGCCGGGTCGACGCCCGCCAGGTGCTCGCCGCGGCCACGCCTGGTCTGCTGGCGGTGCTCGGGCTGGGCGCGATCATCTTCATCCTCGCCCCCGTCATGGTGGCCGTCGCGTTCGCGCTGCGCTCCCGGGTCCGCGCCGCCCAGCAGCAGGTGCGCACGACGCTGTCCGTGGCGCTGGGCGCCGTCGGGTTCTTCGCCTTCGTCGGTCTCGGCCGGGCACCCCTGGGCTTCGGCGAGTGGTGGTCGTTCGTGGGCGTCTGGTCGCTGCTGATCTGCTGGGCCACCCTGATCACCGTCGGCGCGCTGGTGCACCGGGCGCTGAAGCGCGGGCCCGTCGCCGCCCCGCCGTCCTACCCGAACCCCTGGCGCTGAGCCGGTGCCACCCCGCCGCACCGCGGCCGTGAACCGGCCGCGCACGCTCACCGAGGCGTTCCGGGCGCTCACCGCCGCCCAGCTCACCGAGCTGCTCCGGCTGCGCCCGGACCTCACCTACCCGCTGCCGCACGACCTGACCGAGCTGGGCTCGCGCTCCACCACCGGCACCTCGGTGGCACGGGCCGTCGACAGCCTCGACGCCTGGTGCCGGCTGGTGGCCGAGGCGCTGGCCGCCTGCCCCGACCCGGCGTCGGTCGACGACGTCAGCGCGCTGCTCGGCCAACCGGCGGCGGCGGCTCGTGCCGTCGACGAGCTGCGGCGCCGGGCTCTGCTCTGGGGCGCCGACGACCAGCTGCACCTGGTCCGGGGGGTCCGCGAGGTGTTCGAGCCCTACCCGGGCGGCCTGGCCCCGCCGTCGCCCCGCCCGCTGCGACCCGAGCAGGTCGACGCCGCGCTGGCCGCCTGCGACCCCGCCGTGCGGCCCGTGCTGGACCGGCTGCTGTGGTCGCCGACCGGCGCGGTCCGCAACGCCGAGCGCGCCGTGGCGGTCGACGACGCCCGCTCGCCGGTCGAGCAGCTGCTGGCCCGCGGGCTGCTGCGGCCCCTCGACGGCGACACCGTCGTGCTGCCCCGGGAGGTCGCCTGGCAGCTGCGCGGTGGCCGGTTCAGCCGGGAGCCGGTGCCCACGGCGGCGCCAGCGGTCACCGGCCGGGTCCGCACCCCCCGGCTGGTCGACTCCGCCGCCGCCGGTGCGGCCTTCGGGCTGCTGCACGACGTCGAGCTGGTCGCGCACGCCGTCGACACCGTCCCGCACCGCTTGCTGCGCACCGGCGGGGTGTCCGCGCGCGACGTCACCGCCCTCGGCCGCCGGCTGGGCACCGATGCCGACCACGCGACCTTCGTGCTCGAGTGCGCGGCCGCGGCCGGGCTGGTGGCGCCCGGGGGGAACCTCTGCCTGCTGCCGACCGCGGACTTCGACCGCTGGGCCGGCCAGGACGGGCCGAGCCGGTGGCTGCTGCTCGCCCGCAGCTGGCTGGCCGCCCCCCGCTGGTTCTCCGCCTCCGCCGAGCCGGGCACCCACCCGCTCGGCCCCGAAGCCGACGCCGCCTCGGCCCCGGCGGTCCGCCGGCTGCTGCTGGGCCTGGCCGCGGCGCTGGAACCAGGCACCGTGCCCGACCTGGAGGAGCTGACCGGCGCACTGGCCTGGCACCGGCCACGGCTCACCCGCGGGCCGGTCGACGTGGGGACGCTGGTCGACTGGACCTGGCGGGAGGCGAGCTGGCTCGGCCTGGTCGCCCTCGGCGGGGTGAGCGCGTTCGCGGCCAGCCTGGACCGGGCGGAGCCGGTGCTGCCCGCCGCGCTGGTCGGGCTGTTCCCCGAGCCGGTGCACGAGGTGATCCTGCAGGCCGACCTCACCGCCGTCGCGCCCGGTCCGCTGGCCCACGACGTGGCCGGGGAGCTGCGGCTGCTGGCCGAGCAGGAGTCCCGCGGGGGCGGCGGGGTCTACCGGTTCAGCGACAGCTCGCTGCGCCGGGCCTTCGACGTGGGCTGGTCCGCCGTCGAGGTGCACACCTGGTTGGCCGAGCACTCCGCGACCCCGGTCCCGCAGCCGCTGGCCTACCTCGTCGACGACGTCGCCCGTCGGCACGGCAGCATCCGCGTGGGCAGTGCGCTGTCCTACCTGCGCACCGACGACGCCGGCGAGGCTGCGGCCCTGCTCGGCCACCCCGGGGCCGCGTCACTGGGACTGCGCACCGTCGCGCCCGGCGTGCTGGTGGCCGCCGTCGAACCCGCCGAGCTGGTCGCCTTCCTGCACGGTCTGGGCCAGACGCCGGCGGTGGAGGACGAGGGCGGCCGCACCATGACGCCCCCACCGGGTCAGCGCGCCGCCCGGCCGACCCCGCAGGAGACGCTGCCCAGCGCGCAGCCCGAGGAGGTCGCGGCCGCCCTGCTCGCCGCCGAGCGCGACCACCCCCGGCGCCGGGCCGAGGAGGGCGCCGACAGCACCGAGCAGACCCTCGAGCGGCTGCGGGTCGCGACCCAGCAGGCCGCGCCGGTCTGGGTGGCCTGGGTGGCCGCCGACGGCAGCGCGACCGAGCGGGAGCTGGCTCCGCTGGACCTCACCGGTGGGTCCGTCCGCGCCGTCGACCGCTCCAGCGCCCAGGTCGTGACCATCCCGCTGGCCCGGATCTCGCGGGTCGGCGCGGGACCCCGGGGCGCCTGACCGGCGCTCCGCGTGTGGCCGGGACGGCTGGCCCCGGCCACTAGACTGACGCGGTGGATCCCGTGGCCGTGCGACGTCTCCTCGTCCTCGGTGTCTGCACCGTCGGGGTCTGCTGCCTGTACCTGGTCCCCGGCGTCGCCCGGTCCCCGTACCAGGCCAGCCAGCCGCGACCGCGCGACGAGCGCACCGCACGACCCTCGGTCAGCGCGGTGCAGGACGCCTCGGCCCCGGCCAGCCGCCGCCCCCGGACCAGCCCGGCGCCCGACGCGACGGCGACGGGAACGTCGGTCCCCGCGGACACCGCGGCGCCGGCTGCGCCGGCGACGGCGACGGCGACCAGCGCGCCGGTGGAGCCGACCCGGACCCCCGCCCCGCGCCCGCAGCGCCCGCCGCGGACCGGCGCCACCGCGTTCGACCCGGCGGACCCGCGCGACGACGAGGCGCCCGAGCCGGTCGCCACCATCACCAGCGCGGACGTCTCCCCCACCGCCCTGACCCTGCGCTGGCCTCCCGCCGCGGACAACGTGGGCGTGGTCGAGTACGAGGTCGTCCTCAACGGCTACCCGGTCGCGACGACGCCGACCACCTCGGCGACCGTGCGCTGGTTCAACGACACCCGCCAGCAGGTCGTCCAGGTCCGGGCCGTGGACGCGGCCGGCAACGAGAGCCCCAGCTCGCCGACCCTGCTGGTGGTGCGCCCGACACCCAGCCCCACTCCCAGCCCGACCCCGACCCCGACCGCGCCGACCCCCGGCCCGTCGGAGCCGCCGCCGTCGGCGGAGCCGACGCCCCAGCCCACCCCCCGCCCTGCCGAGCCGTCCGCGGCCCCGCAGGTCACCCCCGACGACGAGGAGAACTGATGCCCCCGGGTGCCGTGGGCGCCGGCCCGCTGGTCGTGCAGTCCGACCGCACGCTGCTGCTGGAGGTGGACCACCCCGACGCGGACGCCTGCCGCATCGCCATCGCGCCGTTCGCCGAGCTGGAGCGCGCTCCCGAGCACATCCACACCTACCGGCTGACGCCGCTGGGCCTGTGGAACGCGCGCGCCGCCGGGCACGACGCCGAGCAGGTCGTCGACACCCTGCTCACCTACAGCCGCTACCCGGTGCCGAACGCCCTGCTGGTCGACGTCGCCGACACCATGGACCGCTACGGCCGGCTGCGGATCGAGAAGCACCCGACCCACGGCCTCGTGCTGGTCAGCACCGACCGCCCGGTGCTCACCGAGGTGCTGCGCAGCGCCAAGGTCAAGGGCCTGGTCGGGGCCAGGGTGGACGACGACACCGTCGTCGTCCACCCCTCCGAGCGCGGTCACCTCAAGCAGGTGCTGCTCAAGCTCGGCTGGCCCGCGGAGGACCTGGCCGGCTACGTGGACGGCGAGGCGCACGCCATCGACCTCGACCAGGACGGCTGGGAGCTGCGGCCCTACCAGGGCCAGGCGGCCGACGGCTTCTGGCACGGCGGCTCCGGCGTCGTGGTGCTGCCCTGCGGGGCGGGCAAGACGATCGTCGGCGCGGCCGCGATGGCCAAGGCGCAGGCGACCACCCTGATCCTGGTGACCAACACGGTCTCGGCCCGCCAGTGGCGCGACGAGCTGGTGAAGCGGACCACCCTGACGGCGGAGGAGATCGGCGAGTACTCCGGCGCCAAGAAGGAGATCCGTCCGGTCACCATCGCCACCTACCAGGTGATCACCAGCAAGCGCGGCGGCGTGCACCCGCACCTGGAGCTGTTCGACGCCCGCGACTGGGGTCTGATCATCTACGACGAGGTGCACCTGCTGCCCGCCCCGGTGTTCCGGATGACGGCGGACCTGCAGGCCCGCCGTCGCCTCGGCCTCACCGCCACCCTGGTCCGCGAGGACGGCCGGGAGGGCGACGTCTTCTCCCTGATCGGGCCGAAGCGCTACGACGCGCCCTGGAAGGACATCGAGGCGCAGGGCTACATCGCACCGGCCGACTGCGTCGAGGTGCGGGTCACCCTGACCGAGGCGGAGCGGATGACCTACGCCGTGGCCGAGGCGGACGTGAAGTACCGGCTGGCCTCGACGGCGGACTCCAAGACCGACGTCGTCGTCGACCTGGTGGCCAAGCACCGGGGCGTCCCGACCCTGGTCATCGGCCAGTACGTCGACCAGCTCGACGAGCTGGCCCAACGGCTCGGCGCCCCGCTGATCAAGGGCGACACCACCGTCCGTCAGCGGGAGAAGCTCTACGCCCAGTTCCGGTCCGGTGAGATCGACCTGATGGTGGTCAGCAAGGTCGCGAACTTCTCCATCGACCTGCCGACCGCCCAGGTGGCCATCCAGGTCTCCGGCGCCTTCGGCTCCCGGCAGGAGGAGGCCCAGCGCCTCGGCCGGCTGCTCCGCCCCAAGGCCGACGGGGTGACCGCCCGCTTCTACGCCGTGGTCTCCCGGGACACCGTCGACGCCGAGTTCGCCGCGCACCGGCAGCGGTTCCTGGCCGAGCAGGGCTACGCCTACCGGATCATGGACGCCGAGGACGCGGTCGCGGCGGACTGACGAAGCCCCGTCCCTGGACGTGCGGGCGACGTCACACCAGGGCGCGCCGCGGCTGCAGGCCCTCCGGCTCGACCACCGGGGCCGCGTCGGGATCGGCGTGCCGCGGCAGGCGGCGCGGCCACCAGAAGCGGTCGCCGAGGACGTGCACCAGGGCCGGGACGAGCACCGTCCGGACCAGCAGGGTGTCCAGCAGCACGCCGAGCCCGACGATGATGCCGATCTCGGTCAGCACGATCACCGGCAGCACCCCGAGCACGGTGAACACCGCGGCGAGCAGGATGCCGGCGCTGGTGATCACCCCGCCGGTCAGGGCGAGGGCCTCGATGATCCCCTCCCGGGTGCCGTGCCGCACCGACTCCTCCTGGGCCCGGGAGACCAGGAAGATGTTGTAGTCCACCCCGAGCGCCACCAGGAACAAGAAAGCCAGCAGCGGAACCTGGTAGTCCAGCGCGGGGAAGTCGAAGACGTAGGTGAAGGCCAGACTGCCGGCGCCGAGGGCGGCGAAGAAGCTGACCACCACCGTCGCGATCAGCACCAGCGGAGCGACCACCGCCCGGAGCAGCGCGACCAGCACCAGCGCCACGACCAGCAGGATCAGCGGGCTGATCAGCAGCAGGTCCTGGATCGAGGCGTCACGGGCGTCGAGGCTCGCGGCCACGCTGCCCCCCACCAGGGCCTCGGGGTCGGTCCGGACGACCTCGTCCCGCAGCGCGCGGACGGTGTCGTAGCTGGCGTCGGTGTCCGGGGCCGCCTCGATCACCACGTCCACCTCGGCCAGGGCGTCGGTCTGCTCGCCCCGGGTGGCCGAGGCGACACCGGGCAGGCCCTCCGCGGCGGCGACCACGGCGTCGGCGTCGGCCGGGTTCGTCATCACCACGACGGGGGACGCGGCACCGGCCGGGAAGGAGGCCGCGAGGGTGCGCAGGCCGTCCACCGACTCGGCCTTGGTGCGGAAGGTGTCCTCCTGGCTGAGGCCGTAGCTGGTGCTGAGCGTGCCGGCCCCGAGCCCGGCCAGCAGCAGGAGCGAAGCGACGATGACCGGCCAGGGCCGGCGGGCGGTGGCCCGGCCGATCCGGCGCCAGCCCCGACCGCCCGTGCTCCCGGTCCCCGTGGGGTCGACCCGCGGCACCAGCGGCCAGAACAGACCCCGCGGGCAGACGACCAGGGCGGCGGGCAGCACGACGAGCCCGAAGATCAGGGCGACGACGATCCCGAGGGCACCGGCCACGCCGATCGCCCGGGTGCCGCCGAAGGTGGCGGCGAGCAGGATGAGCAGGGCCAGCGCCACCGTGCTGCCGGAGGCCGCGATCGCGGGTCCGGCGCTGGTGACGGCGTCGCGCATCGCCTGCCGTCGGTCCTCGGTGCGCTGCAGCTCCTCCCGGTAGCGGGCGATCAGCAGCAGCGCGTAGTTCGTGCCGGCACCGAAGACGAGGACCGAGACGATGCCCGTGGTCGACTCGTCGAAGGGGATGGCCTCGCCCTGGGAGACCACGGCCACCAGGGAGGCGACGACGCGGTCGGCCAGGCCGACGACGGAGAGCGGGATGATCCACAGCAGCGGGCTGCGGTAGGTGACCAGCAGCAGCAGGGCGACGACCGTGGCGGTGGTGGCCAGCAGCGTGATGTCGGCCCCGGCGAAGGCCCCGGCGATGTCGGCGGAGAACCCGGCCCCGCCGGTCACCTGGGCGACCACCCCCGCCGGCAGGTCGGCGCGGACGACGGACCGGATCTCCGCGACCCGCTCGGTGTTCTCCTCCCCCGTCACCTCCCCCGACAGCGGGATGGCGACCAGGGCGGCCGTCCCGTCGGGCGACACCTGGGGCGGGGACACCCGCCCGCCCAGGGCCAGCTCACCCAGCTGCTCGCCCTGGCGGGCGACCGCGGCGACGTCGGCCTCGGTCAGCGTGCCGCCGGGCCGGCTGTAGACCACCAGGGCGGGGTTCAGCGCCCCGGAGGGCAGCTGCTGCTGGAGCTGCGCGACCTCGGTGGACTGCGCCGAGGCCGGCAGCCCGGCGGTCGGGTCGTCGCTCACCTTCAGCCCAGGGCTGAGGCTGATGGCCAGACCGCTGGCCACCACGGCCAGCACGAGCACGGCCCACACGGAGCGTCGTCCGGTGACCAGGGCTGCTATACCTGCCCAGAAGCGGTGCACGGTGCTCATTTCTCTCAATTGTCGATAGTCTTGGTGACTAAGAGATTAGGCGGCCGCCCGTGGCTGCGCAAACACGAGGAGGACGATGGCCGACACCGCCCGACGGGAGCGGTTGCGCGCGCTCATCACCGACCACCTCCGCCGCTACGGGGCCGAGGCCAGCCGGGTCGTCGACGTCTTCGCCAAGACCCACCGGATGCACCCGACCGACCTGCAGGCGCTGGTGCTGATCCTCAACAGCGAGCGCCAGGGCCGGGCCGCGACACCGGGCACGCTGCGCCAGGTGCTGAACCTGACCTCGGGCGCGGTGACCGGGGCGGTCGACCGGCTCGTCCGGGCCGGCCACGTCCGTCGGGTGCCCGACGCCCACGACCGACGCCAGGTGCGGCTGCACCAGGACCAGGCGGGTCAGGAGCTCGGCCGGGAGTTCTTCGGCCCGCTCGGCGCCCGGATCGGCGCGTCGATCGAGCGCTACGACGACGACCAGCTCGAGCTGATCGAGGACTTCATGGCCACGGTGGCCGAGGCGATGGCCGAGCACCGGCGCAGCCTCGAGGACGGTCCGCCCCCGCCGCCCTGAGCCTGGCCGCGCCCTGAGCCTGGCCGCGCCCTGAGCCTGTCGAAGGGCGATGACTTCTCCCCCGCCCGGCGGTCTCTCCTGGCACACGACTCCCGAGAGAGGACCCGCGATGCCCGCCATCATCCCGTGCCTGTGGTTCGACGGCCAGGCCGAGGAGGCCGCCCGCTTCTACGTCTCCGTCTTCCCCAACTCCCGCGTGCTCAGCGTCAACCCGGCGCCGGAGGGCACCCCGGGCGTCGGCCCCGGCGACACGCTCATCGTCGAGTTCGAGCTGGACGGCGCCCGGTTCACCGGGCTCAACGGCGGCCCGCAGTTCCACTTCGACGAAGCGGTCTCGTTCCAGATCGACACCGCCGACCAGGCCGAGACCGACCGCTACTGGGACGCCCTGGTCGCCGACGGCGGCGAGGAGAGCGTCTGCGGCTGGCTCAGGGACCGCTACGGGCTGTCCTGGCAGGTGGTGCCGCACCGGCTGACCGAGCTGACGACCGACCCCGACCCTGCCCGCGCCTCCCGGGCCATCAAGGCGATGCTGGAGATGCGCCGCATCGACATCGCAGCCATCGAGGCCGCCGCCGACGCCTCCTGAGCCCCCGTCAGGTCTCGCGGGTCTTCGGCGAGCTCTCCAGCGTCCGGGCCGGGTCGCTGACCACGGTGTCGCCGAGGACGTCGTCGATCCGGGCCAGCAGCGCCGGCTCCAGGGTGACGCCGGCGGCCGCGACGTTGTCGAAGACCTGCTCCGGCCGGGAGGCGCCGATGATCGCGGTGGCGACGTTCTCGTTCTGCAGCACCCAGGCGATGGCCAGCTGGGCCATCGACAGCCCGGCTTCCTCGGCGATCGGCTTGAGCTGCTGCACCCGCTCCAGCACGTCGTCCTTCATCCAGCGGGCGATCATGTTCGCGCCGCCCTTGTCGTCGGTGGCCCGCGAGCCCTCAGGCAGGTCCTGACCAGGCACGTACTTGCCGGTCAGGACGCCCTGGGCGATCGGGGACCAGACGACCTGGGAGATGCCGAGCTCCTTCGACGCCGGCACCACCTCGCCCTCGATGACCCGCCACAGCATCGAGTACTGCGGCTGGTTGGAGATGAGCTGGAAGCCCAGCTGACGGGCCAGCGCGGCCCCGTCCCGCAGCTGGTCCGCCGTCCACTCCGAGACACCGACGTAGAGCACCTTGCCCGCCCGGACGAGGTCGGCGAACGCCTGCATCGTCTCCTCGAGCGGGGTCTCGTAGTCGTAGCGGTGTGCCTGGTAGAGGTCGATGTAGTCGGTCCGCAGCCGGGTCAGGGAGCCGTGGGCGGCCTCCATGATGTGCTTGCGGGACAGGCCGAGGTCGTTGTGGCCCTTGGGTCCGATCGGGCCGAAGACCTTGGTGAAGATCTCCAGCGACTCGCGGCGCTCGCCCTCGAGGGCCTCGCCGAGCACCGTCTCGGCCAAGGTGTTGGCGTAGACGTCGGCGGTGTCGAAGGTGGTGATGCCCGCCTCCAGGGAGGCCTTGACGCAGGCGTGCGCCTGCTCGTTCTCCACCTGCGAGCCGTGGGTCAGCCAGTTGCCGTAGGTGATCTCGGAGATCTTGAGGCCGGAGTTGCCGAGGTAGCGGAAGTCCATGGGGCCAACCTAGACGGGCTCTCCGCGGCGGATACGGTGGTCCGGGTCCGGGTACCTCCCGGCCGCACACCGCAGGAAGGGTCTATGGCTGTCGCCGAGCTGGTCGTCATCCGCCACGGGGAGAGCCTCGGCAACGCCGCGGCCGCCCGCGCCCACGCCGAGGACGCCGAGGTGATCGAGGTCGGCGCCCGCGACGCCGACGTGGAGCTGTCCGACGTGGGCCGGGAGCAGGCCGAGGCCCTCGGCCGCGGCCTCGCCCCGCTGCTCGCCGACGAGGTCCCCACCCTGCTGTGGTCCTCCACCTACGTCCGCGCCCGGCAGACCGCCGAGCTCAGCCTGGCCGCGGCCGGCGTCGAGGCCCCGGTGCGGGTGGACGAGCGGCTCCGCGACCGCGAGCTGGGGGTGCTGGACCTGCTCACCTGGAAGGGCGTGGTCAACCGCTTCCCCGGGGAGGCCGAGCGCCGCCGCTGGCTCGGGAAGTTCTACCACCGCCCGCCCGGCGGGGAGTCCTGGGCCGACGTCGTGCTGCGCGTCCGCAGCTTCCTCCGCGACCTGGACGACGTGCCCGACGGCAGCCGGGTCGTCGTCTTCTGCCACGACGCCCTGGTGCTCTGCTTCCGCTACGTCTGCGAGGGCCTGGACGAGCACCAGATCCTCGACATCGGGGCGAGCACCCCGGTCAAGAACGTGTCCATCACCCATCTCGGCCGCGCACCGGACGGCGGCTGGCAGGTCCGGCTGTTCAACGACGTCTCGCACCTCGAGGAGTCCGACGCGCCGGTCACCCAGCACCCTGGAGACTCCCGTGTCCAACCCCAGACCTGAGCCGGGCACCCCCCGCGAGGTCACCCCGACCCTGCTCCGCTCCTGGCCGCTGCCCGACGCCGGCAGCTCCAAGTACGGCCGCGGGCAGGTGCTCATCGTCGGCGGCGCAGCCAGCACGCCCGGGGCCGTTCAGCTCGCCGGGCTCGGTGCGCTGCGCGTCGGGGCGGGGCACCTCACCCTGGCGGTCGCGTCGTCGGCCGCCGTCCCGCTCGCGGTGGCCACGCCGGAGGCGGGCGTCGTCGGCCTGCCCCAGGACGCCCGCGGCAGCGTGCTCGGCGGCGACCTCTCCGCCATCACCGACGACCTCGGCTCGGCGGACGTCGTCACCATCGGGGTCGGCCTGGACGAGCCGGAGGAGACCGCCCTGCTGATCCGGACGGCCATCCCGCTGCTCGGCGAGCAGACCTGGCTGGTGCTCGACGCCTTCGCGCTCGGCGTGCTGCCGGGGATGCTCCAGGCCCTGGAGCCCCTCCGCGGACGTCTGGTGCTGACGCCCAACGGGCAGGAGGCCGCCCGCCTGCTCGGCCGCGAGATCGAGGACGAGGACCGCGACATCGCCGAGATCGCCGCCCGCTACGGCGCGCTGGTCACCTGCTACGGCACCGTCGCCGACCCCGACGGCCGGATCTGGAAGGTCGGGGCCGGCAACGGCGGCCTGGCCACCTCGGGCAGCGGCGACGTGCTGGTGGGCGCGGTGACCGGCCTGCTGGGTCGCACCGGGCAGGCCGACCAGGCCACCTGCTGGGCCACCCACGTGCACGCCGCAGCCGGTGACCGGCTGGCCGCGCGGATCGGCACCGTCGGCTTCCTCGCCCGTGAGCTGCTGGACGAGCTGCCGGTGGTGATGAGCGAGCTGGGGGCCTGAGCCGGGCTCAGTGCACGTCGAGGACGGTCGACTCCTCCTGGGTGCCGAGCGCGACCGGCCAGCGGTCCCGCTCGTCGACCAGGTGCAGCAGCTCCACCAGCTCGTGCGGCCAGATCCAGTCGTCGGTCGAGCGCAGCTCCTCGGTCGACCACCAGCGGAACTGCTGGAAGGTGAGCTGCTCGTCCGGGGTGTGCGCGGAGGTGTCGACGTCGAAGTCGGGGACCCGGGCCAGGTAGAACGACTCGTCCTGCTCGATCACCTGGTCGGAGTAGCCGTGCACGACGTGCCGCTGGGCCATCGGGCCCAGCAGGTCGGCCGGGTCCAGCCGGTAGCCGGTCTCCTCCCAGACCTCACGGACTGCCGCCTCGACCTCGGTCTCGCCGGGGTCGATGCCGCCGCCGGGGGTGACCCACCAGCGTGCGTCGTCCAGGCCGGGGTCGCTGTCCTCGAACAGCAACGTCTCCCCCGCCGGGTTGGTCAGCAGCACCCGCACCGTCGTCCGCGACGTGCGCGGACGGTCCACCGGGTTCTCGACCGGGATGTAGGAGCGCTCGGTGGCCCCGGGGTTCGCCTCGTCTGAAGTCACCGCCCCAGGGTAGGAACCCGGCCTCCCGCCGTTGCGCGGGGGGTGCGCGAAAACCCCTCGCCGGACCGCGCCGACCGGGGTAACTTGACCCTCCGCTCCCGCCCACCGGCCGACTGACATCGGAGCCGTTCCGCATGCCCGCACCCGCCCCGTCCACCCTGATCGCCGAGCAGCGCCACCTCACCGAGTCCCGGAGCGCACTGCAGCGGATGCGCGAGCACACCGCCGGGCTCACCGCCACCGGCGGCGACCGCGTCTCCACCGAGCACCTCAAGCAGGTCCTGCACCGCCGGATGAAGGCGCTGGAGGACGACCCGACCGTTCCGCTGTTCTTCGGTCGGCTGGACTACGCCACCGACCTCGGTGCCGAGCGCGACGAGACGCTCTACGTCGGTCGTCGGCACGTCACCGGCGAGGCGGGCGGGGAGCCGCTGGTCATCGACTGGCGGGCCGGGATGGCGCTGCCCTTCTACCAGGCGCGGGTCGGCGAGCCGATGCGCGTGCGCCGACGGCGCCGGTTCGGCTTCTCCGCCGGCCGGCTCACCGCCTTCGAGGACGAGGACCTGGTCCGCTCGCCGGCCGCGGAGGTGGAGGCGGCGGCCTCGGCCATCCTCGAGTCCGAGATCGAGCGGCCCCGCACCGGACCGATGCGCGACATCGTGGCCACCATCCAGCCCGAGCAGGACACCATCGTCCGTGCCCGGCTGGACCAGTCGCTGTGCGTGCAGGGCGCCCCGGGCACCGGCAAGACCGCCGTCGGCCTGCACCGGGCGGCCTACCTGCTGTACGCCTACCGCGAGCAGCTGGCTCGCTCCGGGGTCCTCGTCGTCGGGCCCAACGACAGCTTCCTGTCCTACATCGCCGACGTGCTGCCTGCGCTCGGCGAGATCGACGCCACCCAGGCCACGGTCACCTCGCTGGTCACCGGGGCCACCGGCGTCGCCGTGCGGGCGGTGGAAGCGGCGGCACCGGCCGTGGTCAAGGGCGACGCCCGGATGGCCGAGGTGCTGCGCCGCGCGGTCTGGGGCCACCTCGGCCGGCCGTCGGAGACCCTGGTGGTGCCGCGCGGCGCCTACCAGTGGCGGGTCGGGGCGTACCTGGCGCAGGAGATCGTCACCGAGCTGCAGGCCCGCGGAGTCCGCTACGAGGCCGGCCGGGCGATGCTGCCGCAGCGGCTGGCGCACCAGGTGCTGCTGCGGATGGAGGCGTCCGGCGACTCCCCCGACGACCGGGTGCAGAACGCGGTCGCCCGCAGCCGTCCGGTCCGGGTCTACGCCGAGCAGCTGTGGCCCACGCTCGACCCCGCGAAGCTGGTGCTGCGGCTGCTCACCGACGCCGACTTCCTGGCCGCCTGCGCCGAGGGGCTGCTGGACGCCGACGAGCAACGGCTGGTCCGGCTGCCGAAGCAGGCACGGACGGTGGCCGCCGCCCGCTTCACGTTGGCCGACGTCGTCCTGGTCGACGAGGTGGCCGACCTGCTGCAGCGCACCCCGAGCCTCGGCCACGTCGTCCTCGACGAGGCGCAGGACCTGTCGCCGATGATGCTGCGGGCCGTCGGCCGGCGGGCCTCCACCGGCTCGGTCACCGTGCTCGGCGACCTCGCCCAGGCCACCACGCCGTGGGCGACGCGCTCCTGGCGGGAGTCGCTGGGCCACCTCGGGCAGCCCGGCGCGGTGGTCGAGGAGCTCGTCGCCGGCTTCCGGGTGCCCGGCGCGGTGATCAACTTCGCCGCCCGGCTGCTGCCGCACATCGCGCCCTCGCTCACCCCGCCGCACTCGGTCCGCCGGTCCCGCGGCGAGCTCGTCCTGCGGCAGGCGGCCGAGCCGACTCCTGCGGTCGTCGGGGCGGTGCACGCAGCGCTGGAGGCCGAGGGGACGGTGGGGGTGGTCGTCCCCGACGCCGCGGTGCCGGCGGTGCGGGCGGCGCTGGCCGACGCCGGGGTGCCTTTCGAGCTGCTCGGGGAGCAGGCCCAGGGCTTCGAGAGCCGGACCGACCTGGTGCCGGCCACCCTGGCCAAGGGCCTGGAGTTCGACCACGTCGTGCTGCTGGAGCCGGCCGGCATCGTAGCCGGCGAGCCGGACCGGGTGACCGGGCTGCGCCGGCTCTACGTCTGCCTGACCCGGGCGGTCAGCTCCCTGGTGGTGCTGCACCGCGAGCCGCTGCCGCCAGAGCTCGGCCCGAGCCCGTCGAGGAGCTCAGGGACCTGAGACTCAGGAGACGCGGGGCGCCACGGCCCCGGCGCTGGCCTCCGCGGTGGAGGAGTCGAGCCGGGCGGTCAGGGTCTTCAGCTGCTCGGTCAGCTCGCGGTACTCCTCCGGGGTCAGCCCGGTGGCCCGACGCATCTCGACGCCGACCTCGGCGTTCTGGGCCTCCAGGGCCGCCCCCTGCTCGGTGAGGCCGATGATCATCAGCCGCTCGTCGGTGGTGGCCCGGGTCCTGGTCACCAGGTCCAGGGCCTGCAGGCGCTTGAGCAGCGGCGAGAGGGTGCTGGAGTCGAGGCTGAGCCGCTTCCCGATCGTCCCGACCGAGCAGGAGCCCTCCTCCCACAGCAGGAGCATGACCAGGTACTGCGGGTAGGTGAGCCCGAGCGAGGTGAGGGCGATGCGGTAGCGCGCGGTCATCGCCCGGGAGGCGGTGTAGAGAGCCAGGCACAGCTGCTCGTCGAGGCTGATGCCGGCCGCGGTCGCCGGGACAGGGATGTGGGCCACCATGGGCCAAGGTTAGACGGTGTCCACGGGTCCGGCTGACCGGGCCGGATCCACCCTCGCCCTCAGCCGGCGGCCGGCGGGGCGGTCAGCGGCAACCGGACCTGGAACCGGGTGCTGCCGGGCCGGGACTCCACCCGGAGGTCCCCGCCGTGCCGCTGGGTGACCACCCGGTAGGAGATGTCCAGCCCCAGCCCGGTGCCCTCGCCGACGGGCTTGGTGGTGAAGAACGGCTCGAAGATCCGCGACTGCAGCTCCTCGGGGATGCCCGCGCCGGTGTCGCCCACCTCGACCAGCAGCCGGTCGCCGTCCAGCGCCGTCCGGACGGTCAGCGTGCCACCGTCGGGCATCGCGTGCAGCGCGTTGTCGATGAGGTTGGTCCACACCTGGTTGAGCTCGGCCGGGTGGGCGGGGATCGTCGGCAGGTCCGGGTCGAGCTCCTTGACCACGGTGATCCGGCCGGACTCCTTGATCTTGTGGCCGAGCATCACCAGGGTGCTGATCAGCCCGTCCCGGACGTCGATGTCGGCGTAGCCGGCCCGGTCCAGCTGGGAGTACTGCTTCGCCGCCCCGACCAGGGCGGAGATCCGGTGCGTGGAGTCCTCGATCTCCCCCATCAGCTGCTCGGTGTCCAGCGCGTAGGTGACCCAGTGGATGCCGTCGGGCAGCTGCTCAGGCGGCACCGTCGCGGCGATCTCGTCCAGCCAGTCGGCACCGACGCCCGCCGCGACCAGCGTCGGCGCGAGGTCCCAGGCGTTGGCGATGCCGTGGTCGTCCAGCCAGTCGCTGAGCGCGTCCTCGGCGTCGCCCACCTCCAGCGGCGACAGCTTCTCGGCCTTGACCATCCGCTCGACCGCCGCCTCCTGCAGCTCGGTCAGCGCCACCAGGGCCTTGGGGTCGACGTCGGCGGTGGCCAGGTGCGCGAGCTTGCCGCGCATCTTGCTGACCCGCTCCCGCAGCGCCGCGGTCGCCCGGACGGCGGCGGCCGCGGGGTTGTTGAGCTCGTGGGTGAGCCCGGCGGAGAGCCGGCCCAGGGACAGCAGCCGCTCCCGCTGCCCGATGATCGCCTGGCTGGACCGGTAGCCGATGGTCACGCCCTCGAGCATGTGCATGGCCATCGGGAACCAGAGCCGGATCTGCGGGCCGAAGTCCGCGGCGTCGATCACCCAGAACTCGGCGTCGGTGACCGCGGTGACGGAGTTGAGGTAGCGCGGCGCCTCGGTGCTGGGCACGAAGGCCTGGGTGGCGCCGGAGTACACACCGCGCTGCGCGGTCCGGGTGATCTCCACCTGGGTGCCCTCGACGTTGCGCTGCAGGGAGATGGTCCCCGACAGCAGGACGAAGAAGCAGCTCGCCTCCTCGCCCTCGGTGAACACGGCGGAGCCGGCGCCGTGGGACTCGACGTGCCCGCGCTCGCTCAGCCAGTCCAGCTGCCCGGGCTCGAGGGCCTCGAAGAGGAACAGCGTGCGCAGCTCGTCCGGGGTGAGCCGGTGCACGGAGGCGGAGCCGGAGGTCATCGGGGTCTCCTCACTGCTCGGCCAGGTAGCGGTGGACGAGGGTGACGGCCAGCGCACCCTCCCCGACGGCGGACGCGACCCGCTTCACCGACTGCGCCCGGACGTCCCCGGCCACGAAGACGCCGGGGATGCTCGACTCCAGCAGGTAGGGGTCGCGGGGCAGGTCCCAGCTGGGCGGCGGCGCGTCGCCGCGCAGCAGCTCCAGCCCGGTGACGACGAAGCCGCTGGGGTCGCGGACCAGCTCCGGCGGCAGCCAGCCGGTGAGCGGCGCGGCCCCGATGAAGACGAACAGGTGGCCGGCGTCCAGGACGTCCTCGCGGCCGTCGACGTGCCGCAGGGTCACCTGCTGCAGCCGCTCGTCGCCGGCGCACCGGGCCACGGTCGTGCAGGTGCGGACCTCGATGGTGTCGATCGCCGCGATCTGGTCGATCAGGTAGCTCGACATCGAGCGCTCCAGCCCGTCTCCGCGGACGGCGATCGTCACCTTGGCCGCGTACCGGGAGAAGAACACGGCGGCCTGCCCGGCGGAGTTGGCTCCGCCGACGACGACCACGTGGTCCCCGGCGCAGGCAGGCGCCTCGGTCGAGGCCGAGCCGTAGTAGACGCCCCGGCCGACCAGCTCGTCCGCGCCGGGGGCGTCGAGGTGCCGGTAGCTGACGCCGGTCGCCAGCACCACCGCGTGCGCGAGCACCGAGCTGCCGTCGTCGAAGGTGAGCTGACGCGCCGGCCCCTTGACCTCCAGCCCGGTGACGGTGCGCGCGGTGATCAGCTCGGCGCCGAAGCGCAGCGCCTGCCGCCGGGCCCGCTCGGTCAGCTGGCCGCCGGCCACGCCGTCGGGGAAGCCGAGGTAGTTCTCGATCCGCGAGCTCTGCCCGGCCTGCCCGCCGGCCGCCTCCCGCTCGACCACCACGGCCTTGAGGCCCTCCGAGGCGGCGTAGACGGCCGCGCCCAGGCCGGCCGGACCGGCCCCGACGATGACGACGTCGTAGAGCTCGGCCTGCGGGCTGGTGCTGAGGCCGACGGCGTCGGCCAGCTCGCTCAGGCTGGGTTGGACCAGCGGGGTGCCCGTGGTGGTGATGACCACCGGGGCCTGGCTGGCGTCGGCGCCCGCGGCGGCCAGCAGCCGGCGGCCGTCGGCCTCCTCCACGTGGTACCAGCTGTAGGGCACCAGGTTGCGGGCCAGGAAGTCACGGACCTCGTAGGAGGCCGGGCTCCAGGGGTGGCCGAGGATCTTGGTGCGGCGCTCGGCCGGCTTCCCCTCGCGCAGCCAGGCGGCCAGCAGCTCGTCGACCACCGGGTAGAACTTCTCCTCCGGCGGTTCCCACGGCTTGAGCAGGTAGTGGTCGACGTCGACGACGTTGATGGCCGCGATCGCCGCGTCGGTGTCGGCGTAGGCCGTGAGCAGGGCTCGCCGGGCCTGCGGGACCAGGTCCATCGCCTGCTCGAGGAACTCGATGCCGTTCATCCGCGGCATCCGGTAGTCGGCCAGGATCACCGCCACCTGCTCACCGCGCAGCACGACCTCGCGGATCAGGTCCAGGCCCTCCGGCCCGGAGTCGGCACGCACCACCCGGTAGTCGGCGCCGTACTGGCGGCGCAGGTCGCGGGCGACGGCGCGGGAGACGGTGGGGTCGTCGTCGACGGTCAGCAGGATGGGTCGGGCGAGCCGCTCGCGCGGCTCCGCCTCCGGGCGGGGGGCGGTCATGTCGACGACCATCCTGCCCGGCCGGATGACGGCGGGGCGAGCCGGGACACCTTCCGGCGGCGCAGTCCGGCGGCGTGCAGGGCCCGGACGAGCTCCCGGGACGGCACCAGCACCGCTCCCGCCGCCACGGCGTCGTCGAAGCGCTCGGCGATGACGTCGTAGTGGTCCCGCTCGAAAGCCCGCCGCGGCAGCCCGAGGTCGGCCGCGAAGGCGTGCAGCTCGTCATAGGAGGTGTCGCTGACCAGGTGCGACCAGAGCCGGCCGTGGCCCGGCCACGTCGGCGCGTCGATGAGGAGCGTCACCCGGCGGCGGGGGCCGGGGCGTCCGCGACCTGCTCGTCGATGAGCGTCCGCCAGGTGCGCACCAGGTCCGGGTCGACGTAGGCCTTCCAGGAGCCGAGCGGACGCGCCGAGGAGCCGATGTGGAAGGCCCGGACGCCGGCCCGGACCAGCCAGGGCACGTGCTCGGGCAGCAGCCCGCCGCCGGCCATGATGGTCCGCCGGGCGAAGTCGTCGGTCCGGGCCCGCTGCACCAGCTCGTCCAGCCCCTCGCTGACCCCGCGGGCCGAACCCGCCGTCAGCACCTGGTCCAGGCCCGGCAGGTGCCGCAGCTCCCGCCAGGCGCGGTCGGTGGAGATGCAGGAGTCGACGGCGCGGTGGAAGGTCCAACCCGGCCGGGCGTCGGCGACCACCTCGGTGACCACCTCGACGTCGACCTCGGTGTGCGCGTTGAGGAAGCCGAGCACCAGCCCGTCGGCGCCGGCGGTCTCGTAGGCCGACACCAGGCCCTTCAGGTGGGCGACCTCCCCGCCGTCGGTGCCGAACCCCTCGCGCAGCCGCAGCATGGCCCGGACCGGCAGGCTGGTGGCCGCCCGGACCTGCTCGACCAGCCGGGGTTCGGGCGAGAGCCCGTCGTGCTCCATGGTGCCGACCAGCTCGATCCGGTCGGCTCCGCCGGCCTCGGCCCGCTCGGCGTCGGCGGCGTGCCGGGCGATGACCTCGAGCAGGCCGCTCACGAGGGGGCGCCGTCGAGGGCGCCGATGGTCGCGATCGAGGGCATCCGCTGGTCGCGCAGCCGGTAGGAGACGGCCTCGGCGTCGTGGAAGGTGCGGACGATGTTGCCGGACGCCAGCTTGGCCAGGTCCTCCTCCGACCACGCCTCGGCCCGCAGCGCCTCCAGCAGCGACGGGTAGCAGGAGACGTCCTCCAGGCCCTCGGGCAGCACGCCCACCCCGTCGTAGTCCCCGCCCAGCCCCAGGTGGTCGATGCCGGCGACCTCGCGGGCGTGCTCGAGGTGGGCGACGACGTCGGCCAGCGTCGAGCGGGGCCGGGGGACGTCGTAGCGGGCCCAGAAGCCGTCCATCGCCGTCAGGTCCCGGGGGTCCAGCCCCTCCGATCTCGCCACCTCCTCCGCCTCCAGCGACCAGGAGCGGACGGCGGGGCTGACGAAGGAGGGGACGAAGGTGATCATGCAGGTGCCGCCGTTGCCGGCGAGTGAGGCCAGCACGTCGTCGGGCACGTTGCGCGGGTGGTCGCAGACCGCGCGGGCCGAGGAGTGGCTGAAGATCACCGGCGCCTCGCTGACCTCGATGGCCTGGCGCATCGTCGTCGGGGCGACGTGGCTGAGGTCGACGAGCATGCCCATCCGGTTCATCTCGGCCACCACCTCGCGGCCGAAGGCGGTCAGCCCGCCGTGCCGGGGCTCGTCGGTGGCGGAGTCGGCCCAGTCGGTGTTCTCGTTGTGGGTCAGCGTCAGGTAGCGGACGCCCAGCCGGTAGAGGGTGCGCAGCGCGCCGAGGGAGTTGTTGATCGAGTGCCCACCCTCGGCGCCCAGCAGGCTGCCGATCAGGAAGGGGTCGTCCAGGGTGGCCCGGAGGCCGTCGGCGCTGGTCACCAGGACCAGGTCGGAGACGTAGCGCTGGACCATGTCGTAGACGGCGTCGACCTGCTCCAACGTGGCGGTGACCGCCGCGTCCCCGCGGAGCGAGCAGGGCACGAACACCGACCAGAACTGGGCGCCCATCGAGCCGGCGCGCAGCCGCGGCAGGTCGGTGTGCAGCTGCGGCTGGGGCCGGGCGATGTCGACGGCGTCGAAGTCGTAGCCCACCCCCCGCATCGCCCACGGCAGGTCGTTGTGCCCGTCCACCACCCGCAGCGCGCTCACGGCCCCGACCCTAGCGGTCCGGACCGGGCCCGGGAACGCCGAGAGGCGGCCCCCCGCAGGGGACCGCCTCCCGGTCTGTCGTGCTGTGGTGCTGGTGGGGCTGGACTCAGAAGTCCATGCCGCCCATGCCACCGGACGGGTCGCCGCCGCCGGCCGGAGCAGCCTTCTCCGGCTTGTCGGCGATGACGGCCTCGGTGGTGAGGAACAGGGCCGCGATGGAGGCGGCGTTCTGCAGGGCAGAACGGGTCACCTTCGTCGGGTCCGGCACCCCGGCCTCGAGCAGGTTGACGTACTCGCCGGTGGCGGCGTTCAGACCCTCACCCGCGGGCAGGCCCTTGACCTTCTCCACCACGACGCCACCCTCGAGGCCGGCGTTGATGGCGATCTGGCGCAGCGGGGCCTCGACGGCCACGCGGACGATCTGGGCGCCGATCTGCTCGTCACCCTCCAGCTGGAGGTCGGCGAACACCTTGGCGGCAGCCTGCACGAGAGCGACGCCACCACCGGCGACGATGCCCTCCTCGACGGCGGCCTTCGCGTTGCGGACGGCGTCCTCGATGCGGTGCTTGCGCTCCTTGAGCTCGACCTCGGTGGCCGCGCCGACCTTGATCACCGCGACGCCGCCGGCCAGCTTGGCCAGCCGCTCCTGCAGCTTCTCGCGGTCGTAGTCGGAGTCGGAGTTGTCGATCTCGGCGCGGATCTGGTTGACCCGGCCGGCGATGGCGTCGGAGTCGCCCGCGCCCTCGATGATCGTGGTCTCGTCCTTGGTGACCAGCACCTGGCGGGCCTGGCCGAGCAGCTCGAGCCCGACGCCGTCGAGCTTGAGGCCGACCTCCTCGGAGATGACCTGACCACCGGTGAGGATGGCGATGTCGCCGAGCATGGCCTTGCGGCGGTCACCGAAGCCCGGGGCCTTGACGGCGACGGACTTGAAGGTGCCGCGGATCTTGTTGACGATCAGGGCGGCCAGGGCCTCGCCGTCCACGTCCTCGGCGATCACGACGAGCGGCTTGCCGGCCTGGATGACCTTCTCCAGCAGCGGCAGGACGTCCTTGAGGTTCGAGACCTTGGAGTTGACGATGAGCACGTACGGGTCGTCGAGGACCGTCTCCATGCGCTCGGTGTCGGTGACGAAGTAGGGCGAGATGTAGCCCTTGTCGAACCGCATGCCCTCGGTGAGCTCGAGCTCCAGGCCGAAGGTGTTCGACTCGTCGACGGTGATGACGCCTTCCTTGCCGACCTTGTCCATCGCCTCGGCGATGATCTCGCCGACGCTCGCGTCACCGGCGGAGATCGACGCGGTGGCGGCGATCTGCTCCTTGGTGTCCACGTCGACGGCGGTCTTGGCCAGCTCCTCGACGATGGCCGCGACGGCCTTCTCGATGCCCTTCTTGAGGGCCATCGGGTTGGCGCCGGCGGTCACGTTGCGCAGGCCCTCGCGGACCAGCGCCTGGGCCAGCACGGTGGCGGTGGTGGTGCCGTCGCCCGCGACGTCGTCGGTCTTCTTGGCGACCTCCTTGACGAGCTCGGCACCGATCTTCTCGTAGGGGTCCTCGAGCTCGATCTCCTTGGCGATGCTGACACCGTCGTTGGTGATCGTGGGGGCGCCCCACTTCTTCTCGAGCACGACGTTGCGGCCCTTGGGGCCGAGGGTGACCTTCACGGCGTCGGCGAGGATGTTCATCCCACGCTCGAGCCCGCGACGTGCCTCGGTGTTGAACGAAATGAGTTTGGGCATGTTCTCCGCGAGTCCTCCCGCGCGCCGGCGGCGGGACCGCCGGCTCGATGGCTGCTAGTTGTGTGTCCCTGAGCTGGTGCCCGCGACGGACGACCTCCGGGGAGGCCTCACACGCTCAGAGAGGTGGCACTCACACGAGGAGAGTGCTAACCCAATGTTTAGCACTCTCCCCCTGCGAGTGCAAACACCCCTCCCGTGCCCTAGCCGGCAGTTCGGCCCTGCAGGCCGTCGCCGAAGCGGAAGAGCGGGTCGGCGGTGTCGAAGGGGACGTCGCTGCGGCTGGCCCGGACGGCCTCCTCCGAGGAGGGCAGGTCGAACGGCAGCCGGCCCCGGGCCTGCGCCCGCCCGGTGAGCACGTCGACCAGGGCGTCGTCGCTGGCCCCGTAGTTGACCAGCAGCGCCGCCGCCGCCCCGGCCAGCTCGGGCACCACGGCTGGCCGGTCGAGGTAGAGGTCGACGACGGTGGGCACCGCCGCGCAGACGGCCAGCAGCCGGTCCCGCTCCTGCGGTGACCAGGCCAGGGAGCCGGCGTGGAACATCGACTCGAACCGGCCGGGCCGTGGCTCGAAGGGGGCGGCCAGCCGCAGCACCGCCAGGTCGGCGTCGGCCGGGTCGTCGACCAGTCGGCCGAGCCGGCAGGCCGCGTCGCCGGCGAAGCCCTCGACGTAGACAGCCAGGCCGTGCGCCAGCGGCAGGGCGGCCGGCCCGTCGGCGGCCGCGGTCAGCCGGGTGATGGACGCCCGCTGCGCCGCCGCCCCGGCCGCGACGAAGTCCTCCCGGCCGATGGTGGCCAGGGCGTGGTCGAGATCCAGCGGAGCGGCGTCGAAGAGGCCGAGCACGAACTTCTCCCGCAGCAGCCGGCGGACGGACACGTCCAGCCGCTCCTCCGACACGGCTCCGGACCGGACCAGCGAGACGACGAGCTGGGGGCAGCTCTCGCCGCCGAACTGGTCGACGCCGGCCTCCAGCGCCCGCGCCACCCGCTCCGCCGGGCTCAGCTCCTCGATCCCCCAGGCGCGGGCGGGCATCGGCTCACCGGCGAAGGACGAGTCGGTGATGAGTCCCCAGTCGGTGCAGACGATCCCGTCGAAGCCCAGTTCCTCGCGCAGCAGACCGGCGATCACCGGCCGGTTGAAGGCGAAGCCGACCTCCTCCCAGTCCGTCCCGACGGGCATCCCGTAGTACGGCATGATCTGCGACGTCCCGGCCTCCAGGGCGGCGCGGAAGGGGGCCAGGTGGTACTCCTGCCGGCCGCCCGGGTAGACCTGCTCGCGCCCGTGGGCGAAGTGCGGGTCCTCCCCGTCCAGCTGCGGGCCGCCGCCGGGGAAGTGCTTGGTCATGGTGGCCACCGACTCCGGTCCGAGCCGCTCCCCCTGGAACCCGCGGACGTAGGCCCGGACCAGCGCCGACGTCAGGTCGGCGTCCTCGCCGAAGGTCATCCCGATCCGCGCCCAGCGGTACTCGGTGGCCAGGTCGACCTGCGGGTGCAGCGCCACCCGGAAGCCTCCGGCGAGGTACTCCTGCCGGGCGATGTCGGCGAACTGCTCGACCAGGGCGGGGTCCCGCAGGGCCGCGAAGCCCAAGGACTCCGGCCAGGCCGAGAACGTGCCCGAGGTCGCCGCGGTGCCCGCGTTGTCGCTGAACGAGTGCCGCGGGTCGGTGGACAGGCTCACCGGGATGCCCAGCGCGGTCCTGGTCGCGAGCTCCTGCAGCCGGGTGTACCAGCCGACGAGGTCCCGGACGCTGTCCGGGGATCCCAGCAGGTTGAAGTGGTTCATCCGCAGCTCCCGGACGGCTGCCTCGCTGCCCGGCCGGCCGATGAGGTTCTCGTCCCCGACCAGGGTGCCGCCCGGCCCCATCAGCACCATGTCCTGGAACATCAACCCGGCCTTGTCCTCCAGGCTCATCCGGGCCAGCAGGTCCTCGACCCGCTGCTCCGGGCTGAGCGACGGGTCGCGGTAGGGGGCGCTGGGCTCGGTCATCGGCGGACTCCTGCGTCGGCGGGTGCGGCGGGTGGGGCCCATCCTCGCCGACGGCGCCCGTGCGCGGGACCGGCCCGGCGACCCCCTGAGAACCGGCACCGGGAATGCCCAGCCTCCTCCCAGGGTTGGCTCTGCCATGGCCGACACCCAGACGCGCCCGATCACCCGCGCCGACGTCGGCCTGCGGTCCGAGCGGGGACCGATCCTGCTGTCGGTCATGCTCAGCGTCGGGCTGGTGGCCATCGACTCGACGATCCTCGCCACCGCGGTGCCGGCCATCGTCGACGACCTGGGCGGGTTCGCCCAGTTCCCGTGGCTGTTCTCCATCTACCTGCTGGCCCAGGCCGTCTGCGTGCCCATCTTCGCCAAGCTCAGCGACCTGTTCGGCCGCAAGCCCGTCATGCTGGCCGGCGTCGCGCTGTTCGTGCTCGGCTCGATCCTGTGCGGGCTGGCGTGGAGCATGCCGGCGCTGATCGTCTTCCGGGCCGTCCAGGGGCTGGGAGCGGGCGCCGTGCAGCCGACCGCGATGACCATCATCGGCGACATCTACACCGTGGCCGAGCGGGCCAAGGTGCAGGGCTACGTGGCCAGCGTCTGGGCCATCTCCTCGGTCGTCGGTCCCACGCTGGGCGGGGTGTTCGTCGAGGTCCTCGACTGGCGCTGGATCTTCTTCGTCAACGTCCCGCTCGGTCTGGTGGCCGCCTGGGTGCTGCACCGCCGCTTCTCCGAGGACGTCACGAAGTCCGAGCACCAGATCGACTACCGGGGCGCGGCGCTGCTGACCGTCGGCACCTCGCTGCTGGTGCTGGGCCTGCTCGAGGGCGGGGTGCGCTGGGACTGGCTCTCGGTGCCGGGCATCGGGGTGCTGGCCGTCGCGGTCGTCGCGCTGGTCGTCTTCGCCCTGGTGGAGCGGCGCGCGGCCGAGCCCGTCATCCCGCCGTGGGTGTTCCGCAGCCGGCTGCTCAACACCACCAACCTGGCCAGCCTCTCGATCGGCGTGGTGCTGATCGGGCTGACCTCCTACGTCCCGCTCTACGTGCAGGGCGTGCTGGGCCACAACGCGCTGGTCGCCGGCTTCGCGCTGGCCGCGCTCACCCTCGGCTGGCCGATCGCCGCCTCCTCCGCCGGGCGCATCTACCTGCGGGTCGGCTTCCGGCTGACCGCGCTGCTCGGCTGCCTCTTCATCCTCGTCGGCGTCGGCCTGCTCGTGCTGATCAGCCCGGGCAGCTCGGTCTGGACGATGGCCGGCACCTGCTTCGTCATCGGCCTCGGCATGGGCCTGACCGCCAGCCCGACGCTGATCGCCGGCCAGGCCGCGGCGGAGTGGGCCGTCCGCGGCGTGGTCACCGGGACCAACATGTTCGCCCGCTCGATGGGCAGTGCCGTCGGCATCGCCGTCTTCGGTGCGGTGGCCAACGCCTCGCTGGCCCGCAGCGGCGGCGGCACCGTCTCCACCACCGCCGCCGGCATCCCGGCGTCGGCGCTGGACCCGGCCCTGCACGCGGTGTTCGTCGGCACGGCCGCGGTCGCCGTGCTGCTCACGGTGGCGGTGCTGCTGATGCCGAAGACCCCGCCGCACGGCCAGGCCTGAGCGCTACCCGGCGTCCGGTCCGAGGCGGTGGGCCGCCCCGCCGGGCAGGTCGGGGAACGGCCAGAAGCTCATCCCGCCGTAGCGGAGCCCCTGGCCCTCGTCCAGCCGGGTGACCGGTTCGCCGACCGAGCCGTAGCCGACCCCGGTCTCGATCAGCAGCCGGTCCCCGTCCTCCACCAGCTCGTCGCGGGCTTGCAGCGGCGCCCACTCGGTGCTGGCCACGGTCCGCAGCCGACCGCCGACCGCCGCGATGTCCAGGAGGCCCCAGGGGTTGGCGTAGCGGCCGGTCCAGGCCCGGGCCGACGCCGTCGGCTCGGCGCCGCCACCCTCCGCGGCCGCGGCCAGGAGCTGCGCGATGCCGCGGGCCAGCGGGGTGGCCGGGCCGTCGATGGCGTTGGTCAGCACCGAGATGGTCAGCCCGGTCGCCGGGTCGACCAGGGTCTTGGTGATGTGGCCGGGGTAGCCGCCGGAGTGGCCGACGAAGACCTGGTCGTCCACCTTCTCCCGCACCATCCCCCAGCCGTATCCGGAGCCGTCGTCGGTCCGCGGGTCTCCGGCGTTGGCGAGGCGCTGCTGCAGCCGCTTGGTGCGGTCGCTGAGCAGCCGCTCGTCGCCCAGCACGTGGGCGCCGAAGTAGCGGACCAGGTCGGTGGCGGTGGAGGTGAACCCGGTGGCGGCGTCCATCGCCGCGGTGTCGACGTGCTCCACCGGCCGCCGACGGGTCCCGGTGTGCAGGCCGGTGTGCCCGACGGCGTAGTCCCCCGCGCGCTCGCGCCAGTAGTCAGCCACCGTGTCGGCGAGGCCGAGCGGCTCGGTGACGCCGTGCCGGGCCGCGTCGGCGAAACCCTCGCCCGTCACCGCCTCGACCACCAGGCCGAGGAGGGAGTAGCCCACGTTGCTGTAGGCGAAGCGCTCACCCGGGGCGGTCTTGAGGCCGCCGTCACGGGCCATCGCCAGCAGGGCGTCGGTGCCGGGGAACGGCCGGGAGGCCATCCAGTAGTCGGCGTCGCGTCCGTCGCGCAGCACGCCCGCGGTGTGCTCCAGCAGCTCGCGGACCACGACCGCGGCCAGCGGGCTGCCGGTCAGCGACGGCAGGTGGTCGCCCACCGGGTCGTCCAGGCCCAGCCGGCCCTGCTCGACCAGCTGCAGCACCAGCGTCGCGGTGAAGGTCTTGGAGTGCGAGGCGATCCGGAACAGGTGGCCGTCGGTCATCGGGACCGCCTGCTCGAGGTCGGCGTAGCCGTACGAGCGGGAGAAGAAGGGCACGCCGGCGACGCCGAGCGCCACCTGGGCACCGGGCGTGCGGGTGTGCCAGAGCCGGAAGTCGACCCACCGGTCGACCGCTTCCAGGGTGGCGTCGTCGGGGACGGGTGCGGGATCGGTCGCGGTCATGGGGCCATCATCGTCACCGGGTGCGGTCCGGGTCCGGCCAGGGCTGCGCCCGATGGTCTGGTGCTCCGCGGCGACGCACCCTGGGCCTCGTGCGCACCCTGCTCAACGTCATCTGGTTCGTCCTCAGCGGCTTCTGGCTCTGGGTGGCCTACGTGCTCGCCGGCCTCATCTGCTGCCTGCTGGTGGTGACCATCCCCTGGGGCATCGCCTCGTTCCGGCTGGCCGGCTACTCGGCCTGGCCGTTCGGCCGCGAGGTGGTGCCGCGGCCGGGCGCCGGGGTGGGCGCGGCCCTGGGGAACGTCGTCTGGGTGCTGGTCGCCGGCTGGTGGCTCGCCCTCACCCACGTCGTCACCGGCGTCGCGCTCTGCCTGACGGTGATCGGCATCCCGATGGGGGTGGCCAACTTCAAGCTGGTCGGGATGGCGCTGCTGCCGCTGGGTCAGCAGGTGGTGCCGCGCCGGCCGGGTCGCCCCGGACCCTGGGCGCCGGTCAGTCGGCGCTGAGCCCGGTGTACTCGTCGGGGGCCAGCTCGGCCACCAGCGGCACCACGTCGGCGATCGAGTCCAGCACCCGCGTCGGCCGGTAGGGGAAGCGGGTCACCTCCTCCTGCCGGGTGGAGCCGGTCAGCACCAGGATCGTCCGCAGTCCCGCCTCGATGCCGGCGACCATGTCGGTGTCCATCCGGTCGCCGACCATCACGGTCGTCTCCGAGTGCGCCTCGATGGCGTTCAGGGCCGACCGCATCATCAGCGGGTTCGGCTTGCCGACGAAGTAGGGCTTGACCCCGGTGGCCCGGGTGATCAGCGCGGCCACCGAGCCGGTGGCCGGCAGCGCCCCCTCCGGTGAGGGACCGGTCGCGTCGGGGTTGGTGGCGATGAAGCGCGAACCGCGGTCGATCAGCCGGATGGCCCGGGTGATCGCCTCGAACGAGTAGGTCCGGGTCTCCCCGAGCACCACGTAGTCGGGGTCCCGGTCGGTCAGCACGAAACCGACGTCGTGCAGCGCCGACGTCATGCCGGCCTCGCCGATCACGTAGGCGGAGCCGCCGGCGTCCTGGTCGGCCAGGAACTGCGCGGTAGCCAGCGCCGAGGTCCAGATCGAGGACTCCGGCACGTCGATGCCGCTGCCGAGCAGCCGGGCGCGCAGGTCACGGGCGGTGAAGATCGAGTTGTTGGTCAGCACGAGGTAGGGCCGCTGGTGGTGCTGCAGGGCGGCGATGAAGTCCGCGGCGCCGGGCAGGGCCTGCTCCTCGTGCACGAGCACGCCGTCCATGTCGGTCAGCCAGCTGGCAACGGGTTTGGTGTCCACCCGGTCAGGCTGTCAGGCACCGCCCTCGCCGTCCACCGGAGGACCTTGACCGCCCGGCCTAGCCTGGAGACGTGGAGCTCCTCCGGACCGCCGGCGCCCTGCTGCTCGCCGGCTTCGCCGCCACCGCCTGCACGGCGGGTGGCGGAGCAGCTGCGGGCCCCGCCCCCACCACCCCGGCCCCGGGCGTGACCGCGAGCCCTGAGCCGTCTGCGACGCCCACCCCCGACGGGCGCCCCGTGGTGACCGGCAGGCTGGGCTCGGACGGGCTGACGGTGCGCTACCAGGACCGCGACGGCTCGACGAAGACCCTGCGCGTGGAGGACTTCCGGCGCTGACCGCGGTGTCCAGCGGCGGCTGCCCGCCCCGGGCGCCCCTGCGGCGGGCGGCATACTGCTCGCGTGGCTGAGAACCAGACGTCCGAGCAGGGGTCCGCGACCGACGAGCCGACCATCATCATCCTCTACGGCGGCACGGGCGACCTGGCCAAGCGCCTGGTGCTCCCCGCGTTCTGGGAGCTCTACACCCGCGGTCTGCTGCCGAAGCGCTGGAAGCTGGTGGGCAACGGCCGCGGCGACGTCTCCCACTCCGAGTTCCAGCAGCGCGTCCACGAGGCGCTGAGCGAGTTCGCCACCACGCCCGAGCCCGACGCCTGGCAGGACTTCGCCCCCAACGTGCTGTTCGCCGGTGGCGGCTTCACCCAGGACGAGCCGGGCAGCCTGCTCGACGTGCTCGGCGAGGCGGAGGAGGAGCTCGGCGAGGACCGCAGGATCATCCACTTCCTGGCCATCCCGCCGTCGGCCTTCGAGAAGACGACGCGGGCGATCAAGGCGCACGGCCTCGGCCCCGGCTCCAAGGCGGTGTACGAGAAGCCGTTCGGCACCTCGCTGGACAGCTTCCACGAGCTCGACGAGCTGGTGCACTCGGTCTTCGACGAGGAGCAGGTCTACCGGATCGACCACTTCCTGGGCAAGGAGGCGACGCAGAACCTGCACCTGGTGCGGTTCAGCAACCGCCTCTTCAACGACACCTGGAGCGCCGAGCACCTGGCCCAGGTGCAGATCGACGTCCCGGAGACCCTCGACATCGCCGACCGCGCCGGCTTCTACGACGAGACCGGCGCCTCGCTCGACATGCTGGTCACCCACCTGTTCCAGGTCGCCGCCCAGGTGGCCATGGAGCCGCCGCTGAGCATGGGCGCCGAGGACCTGCAGGACGCCCGCGAGTCGGTCATCGCCGCCTTCCGCCCGCTCGAGCCGTCGGAGGTCGTGCTGGGCCAGTACGCCAGCTACCGGGAGACCGAGGGGATCCCGGACGACTCCGAGACCGACACCTTCGTCGCCGCCCGGCTCTGGATCGACACCGACCGCTGGCAGGGCGTCCCCTTCCTGCTCCGCACCGGCAAGATGATGGCCGCCAGCGCACAGCGGGTCAGCCTCATCTTCAAGCCGTCGGACGGGCCGGTGCACTCCCAGGGCGCCACCACCAACGCGCTGATCTTCGACCTCAAGGGCAACGGAGCCATCGAGATCCAGATGACGGTGAAGAAGCCGGGTCCCGAGCCGGTGCCCGCCGAGAGCTGCAGCACCCTGCACCTGGAGAACGTGTCGGCCGGCTCGATGAGCGCCTACACCTCGCTGATCTACGACGTGTTCGCCGGCGACCGATCACTGTTCACCAGCTCCGCCGGCCTGGAGGCCGCCTTCCAGGCGTTCGCCCCGCTGCTCGACGAGCGCCGTCCCGAGATCCAGCCCTACGAGGACGGCAGCTGGGGCCCGGCCGCGGCCGACGCCCTGACCGGCGACGTCGGCTGGCTGCTCGGCAGCTGACGCCCCGGTCCCTGAGCTCGTCGAAGGGTCCTCAGCGGCGGGCGTCGCCCAGGACGGCGACCAGCTGGTCGTAGACCGCGGGCGGCCCGGCGACGATCGGGTTGCCCTGCAGCAGCCCGTCGCCGGCCAGAAAGTCGCTGACCCGGACGCCCGCGGCCTGCAGCACCGCGACGGCACCCAGGCAGTCCCAGCTGTTGATGTGCGGCTCGACGTAGCCGACCAGCCGCCCGCAGGCCACGTCGCACAGGCCCAGGGCACCCGAGCCGTTGCGGACGAACATGCCGCCCGCCTGCAGCAGCCGGTCGAGCACGGCGACGATCCGGTCAGGGCCGACCCGCGGGGAGTAGCCCAGGTAGGTGAGGCCGTCGGTCAGCGATCGGCCAGGGTGCGGCTGGACCGGGTCACCGTTGAGGGTGGCGGGCACCCCGTCGCCGCCGGCGAACAGCTCGTCGGCGACCGGGTTGAGGACCAGGCCCAGCAGCACCGCCCCGTCGCGGACGTAGGCCATCGAGATGCACCAGGTGGGCAGGCCGCTGACGAACGGCTGGGTGCCGTCGATCGGGTCGACCACCCAGATGCCGGTGCTGCCGGGGAAGTCGGCGTGCCCGGTCTCCTCGCCGAGGAAGGCGTCGCTCGGGAACCGGTCGGCGAGCCGGCCCTTGAGGTGGTTCTCCACCGCGACGTCGGCCTCGGAGACGACGTCCTGCACCCCCTTGCTGCCGATGGTCAGGGTGGAGAGCCGGCCGAAGTAGCCCAAGGCCACGGTGCCGGCTTCGCGGATCAGCTCGGTGGCGAAGGCCAGCCGGGTCAGGTCGTCCTCGTGCACGTCAGTCCTTCCAGAGCCACGCCGCGCCCCGGACCCCGCTGGAGTCACCGTGCGCGGCGGGCAGGATCGGGGTGTAGAAGCAGGGTGAGAAGGTCGCGGCGGCGATCCGGCCGGGCAGCTCGGGGTAGAGCTCGGGGATGTTGGACATCCCACCGCCGAGCACGATGACGTCGGGGTCGAGGGTGTTGACCACGATGGACAGCCCACGCGCCAGCCGGTCGAGGTAGCGGTCCCAGACCAGGGAGGCCAGCCGGTTCCCGGACCGGACCAGCTCGAGGATCTCCTTCGGGGTCAGCCGTGGGGGGTCGACGAGGTCGACGCTGGCGTGCTGGAAGTAGTCCCGGGCGAACGACGGGCCCGACACCCAGCGCTCGACGCAGCCGTGCCGGCCGCAGTAGCAGGCCGGGCCCGGGATCTCGCTGACGTCGGGACGCGGGAGCTGGTTGTGGCCGTACTCGGCCGCGCTGTTGTTCGGTCCGTGGTGGGCGCGGCCGTCGACGGCGATGCCCGCTCCCGTGCCGGTGCCGATGATCACCCCGAGGACCACCCGGTGCCCGGCCCCGGCCCCGTCGACCGCCTCGGAGACGGCGAAGCAGTCGGCGTCGTTGGAGGTCCGCACCTGCCGGCCGAGCACCCGCGCCAGGTCGGCCTCCACCGGGCGGCCGTTCAGCCAGGTGGAGCTCGCTCCCTTGGCCAGCCCGGTCCGCGGGTCGAGGCTGCCGGGCAGCCCGACCCCGACCGTCCCGGTCCGCCTGGTCGTGGCCTCGACCTCGGCGACCAGCGACGCGATCACCGCGAGGCAGCCGTCGTAGTCCGAGCGCGGGGTGTGGGCCCGGACCCGCGCGAGCTCGTCACCGTCCTCGCCGAGGGCGGCGACCTCGATCTTGGTCCCACCCCAGTCGACCCCGACCAGCATCCGATCCTCCGCTCCCGTCCGGATCCCGACTCTAGGGCAGCTGGTGCAGGGCCAGCGGCAGCACCGACGTCGCCCCGGCCCCGGCCAGCAGGGAGCCGGCCACGGTGACGGTCCACCGGCTGCGGATCCGGTCGTCGACCAGCAGCACCGGCCCGTCGAAGGTGACGCCCGGCTGCAGCGTCGTCGTCCGCAGCAGGTCCTGCGCCCGGGTGGAGCTGGACGCGTCGACGGCGGGAGCGGGCCCGCTGACCGCCAGCGCGTCGACCAGCGGCAGCCGGCCGATCCGCGCCAGGTGCTCGGCCACCGAGCCGACCAGCGTCGGGTAGCTCCGCGACGGCATCGGCACCACGGCCACCGGCCGCTGCCAGACCTTGGACCAGCGCTTCAGGACCTCGACCATGGCGGCGAGCGCCTCCGGCGACGCGGGCGCGTCCCGCTGCCACATCCGGCCGAGCTCCTCGGCCCACGCCGGGTCGTCGGCGAAGGCCAGCGCCCGCCCGGGGGCCAGGAAGCCGATCTTGCCCTTGTGCCCGGGAAGCCCGGAGGCCCAGATCTTGCGCGGTTCGACGACCACGTCCTGCCCGCGGAAGTAGCGGGCGGCGGCGGCCACGATCTCCGGGTCGGGCTCGGCCCCCGGCGCCGGCAGCCGGCCGGTGCAGACCGAGCAGCGGCCGCACGGGCGCGGGTCGGGGTCGTCCAGCGCCTGCTGCAGGAACCGCATCAGGCAGCCTTCGCCGTGCGCGTAGGAGCGCATCAGGTCGGCCTCGGCCGCCCGGACCTTGCGCAGCGCCGCCCACTTGGCCTCGTCGAAGTACCAGGGCTTCCCGGTGGCCACCCAGCCGCCGGAGCGGCGCTCGACCGCCTCGTCGACGGCCAGGATCTTCAGCGTGCTCTCCAGCTTGCCGCGGCGCATGCCGGTGGCTGCCTCCAGCGCCGGGACGGTCTGCGGCTCCTCACCCAGCGCGTCCAGGATCCGCTCCACGTGGTGCTCGTCGGGGATGCCCGCGGTGGCGAAGTACTCCCAGATCCGCTCGTCGGCCTCGGCCGGCACCAGCACGGCCAGGGCGTCGTCCAGGGCGCGACCGGCCCGGCCGACCTGCTGGTAGTAGGCGACCGGGGACCCGGGCGAACCGAGGTGCACGCAGAAGGCCAGGTCGGGCTTGTCGTAGCCCATGCCCAGCGCGGAGGTGGCGACCAGCGCCTTGACCTGGTTGTCGCGCAGCCGGTCCTCCAGCTCTTCCCGGTTGGGGGTCTGACCGGAGTAGGCGGCGACGTCGAGGCCCTGCTCGCGCAGGAAGCCGGTGACCCGCTCGGTCTCGGCCACGGTGAGCACGTAGACGATGCCCGAGCCCGGCAGTGAGCGCAGCGCTTCGGCCACCCAGGCGTAGCGCTGCAGCACCGTCAGCTGCGGCACCACGGCCAGCGTCAACGACGCCCGGGCCAGCGAACCGCGCAGGGTGACGGTCTCCTCGCCCAGCTGCGCCGCCACGTCGGCGGTCACCCGCTCGTTGGCCGTGGCGGTGGTGGCCAGCACCGGGGTGCCGGGCGCCAGGGCCAGCAGGGTGCGGGTCAGCCGCTGGTAGTCGGGCCGGAAGTCGAAGCCCCAGTCGGAGACGCAGTGCGCCTCGTCGATGACGAGCATCCCGCAGGAGGCCAGCAGGTCGGGCAGCTGCGCGGCGAAGACCGGGTTGGAGAGCCGCTCCGGGGAGATCAGCAGCACGTCCAGCTGCCCGCCCCGCAGCTCGCCCATCACCCGCGCCCAGTCGTCGATGTTGGTGGAGTTGACGGTGGCCGCGCGCAGCCCGGCCCGCTCCGCGGCGCTGATCTGGTCGCGCATCAGGGCGAGCAGCGGGGAGACCACCAACGTCGGACCGGCCCCCCGCTCGCGGAGGGCCGCCGTCGCCGCCCAGTAGACCGCCGACTTCCCCCATCCGGTGGCCTGCACGACCAGCACCTTCCGGCCGCGCTCCACCAGCTCGTCGACGGCGCGGACCTGGTCCTCGCGGGGCTTGGCGTCCGGCCCGGCCATCGCGGTGATGACGCGGCCGAGGACGGTGGCGGCAGGGGTGCGGACGGCGGGTGCTGACATGCCTGCCAGTCTGCCTGGCCGCACCGACAGCGGCGCTCCCCCGTCCGGGCCTGTGGACAGCACCAGTGGTCACCCTGGGGACGAGCAGCCGAGGTCACGAGCCGACGCGCGGTGACCGTCCGAGGTAGGCGGCCAGCCGCTCCGTGGGCCCGGCGCCGGGCGCGGCCTCGACGGCCGGGCCGAAGGGGACGACCCCGCCCCGCGGCAGCGGGTCCAGGACGGCCCGGATGGCGCGCTCCCCCAGCTCGGCCAGCTCGGGGGCGGCCTCGGCCGGCTGCCCGGTGGCCATGGCCAGGTCCCAGCCGTGCGTCACCTGCTCGCTGACGTAGACGCCGACCACCTGCGCGCCGGGCAGCGGGCCGAACGGCGCGACCACCACGCGGGTCAGGGCCGCGTCGTCGGCCCAGGCCGCCTGCGACCGCTCGGCCAGCGCCCGGTAGCCGGCCGCCAGGTCCTCGGGCAGGTCGTCGACGAAGGCCGGCACGTCGGCAGCCGGACGGCCGTGGCCCAGGGCCTCGACCCGGTCGGCGACGCCGTACAGGTGCTGGACCAGCTGCGCGACGTCGAACTCGGCGCAGGGGGTGGGCAGCGTGAGCTGGTCGGGGGTGACCCCGGCCAGCAGCTCGGCCACCCACTGCTGACTGCGGGCCAGCGCGACGCGCGGGTCCTGGACGTCGTCGGTGCGGGTCGCGTGGGTCTGGGTGGCGGTCATGGTTCCTCCTCGGGTGCTCGGCCCCGGCGGGACCGTCTGCGACCATCCTCGAACGCCATACCGGACACCTGCTGTCATGATTTTCTGCGATGCTCGCCAGGTGCGCGCGGACCGGCTGCTGCAGATCGTCGGCCTGCTGCGCGCCCACGGCCGGCTGAGCGCGACCGAGCTGGCGCGGCGGTTGGAGGTGACCCCGCGGACGGTGCTGCGGGACATGGAGGCGCTGTCCACGGCTGGGGTGCCGGTGGTCGCCGAGCGCGGGCGCACCGGCGGCTTCTCCCTGCTGCCCGGTTACCGCCCCGCGGTGGAGGAGCTGACTGCGACCGAGGTGCAGGCGCTGCTGCTGGCCGGGCAGGTCCCCGCGGACTCGGTCGGGCTGGCGGCGCCGTTGGCCTCCGCGCTGCGCAAGGTGGCCGGTTCCGCGGCGCCCGAGCACGGCCGCTCAGCGGCCCGGATCAGCGACAGGGTGCTGGTCGACGCCGCGGGCTGGTGGGGTGGACCGGAGGAGCTGGAGCACTTCGCCACCGTCCAGCAGGCCGTGCTGGCCGACCGCCGGCTGCGGCTGACCTACCGGCCCCGCGACCCCAGCCGGACCGGCGTGCGCACCGTCGACCCCTACGGGCTGCTGCAGGCGGCCGGCACCTGGTACCTGGTCGCCGCGCACCGGGGCCAGCCGCGCTCCTACCGGGTCTCCCGGGTGCTGGCCGCCACCGTGCTCGACGAGCCGAGCAGCCGGCCGCCGGACCTCGACCTGCGGGCGCTGTGGCGCGAGCTGCGGTCGCAGTTCGCAGGACCGCCGTCGCACACCGTCCGGCTCGCCTGCGACCCGGCTCGCTACGAGCTGGCTCTCACCCTGCTGGCCAGCTACGGCGCTGGTCGCTCCCGCGTCCTCGACGAAGGTCCGCCGGTCGTGTTCGAGGTCGAGGTGCACGTGCTCGAGGCGACGGTCGGCGTGCTGGCGGCTCTGGGCTCCGCCATCCGCGCGCTGGCCCCACCCGAGCTGCCGGCGCTGATGGTCGCGGTGGCCGAGGAACTGCTGGCTGCCTACCCGGAGGTCAGCCGCCCGCGACCGCCGGGATGATCGAGACCTTGGCACCGTCCGGCACCGGGGCCTCCAGCCCGCCGGAGAAGCGGACGTCCTCGTCGCCGACGTAGACGTTGACGAAGCGCCGCAGCTGGCCGGCGTCGTCGAGGATGCGGGCGCGGATGCCCTTGTGGTTGCTCTCGAGCGAGTCGAGCAGCTCGGCCAAGGTGCCGCCGTCAGCGGGGACCTCGCCGGCGCCGGCGGTGTAGGTGCGCAGGATGGTGGGGATGCGGACGGTGGCGCTCATCGGTCGAGCTCCTTCCAGAAGTCGGTGAAGGCGTCGTAGCGGGGCGGGATGGTGGTCTTGGGGCCGACCCGGCCGCTGACCGCGTCCAGGGTCTTGAGGCCGTCGCCGGAGTTGATGACCACGGTCTCGGCGTCGGGGTCGAGCACGCCGTCGGCGATCAGCTTCGCGGTGACGCCGACGGTCACCCCGCCGGCGGTCTCGGCGAAGACGCCCTCGGTGCGGGCCAGCCGCTGGATGTTCTGCACGACCGTCTCGTCGTCGACGTCGGCGATCAGGCCTCCGGTGCGACGGACCACGTCGAGCACGTAGGGCCCGTCGGCCGGGTTGCCGATGGCCAGCGACTTGGCGATGGTGTCCGGCTTCACCGGGGGGACGAAGTCGAGGTCGGCGCGGTAGGCCTGGGCGATCGGCGAGCAGCCGGTGGCCTGGGCGCCGTAGATCTTCCACGGCTTGTCCTCGACCAGGCCGAGACGGACCAGCTCGGCGAAACCCTTGTCGATCTTGGTCAGCTGCGAGCCGGAGGCGACCGGGATGACCACCTGGTCGGGGATCCGCCAGCCCAGCTGCTCGGCGATCTCGTAGGCCAGGGTCTTGGAGCCCTCGGAGTAGTAGGGGCGGACGTTGACGTTGACGAACGCCCAGCCCTCCTCCTCCGCGGCGATCTCGCTGGCCAGCTTGTTGACGTCGTCGTAGCTGCCCTGGACCGCGATCAGCGTGGTGTCGTAGACCGCAGAGGCGATGATCTTCTGCTGCTCGAGGTTCTCCGGCACGAAGACGACCGACTTGATGCCGGCCCGGGCGGCCGCGGCGGCGACGGCGTTGGCCAGGTTCCCCGTCGAGGGGCAGGCCAGCACGTGAAGACCGAGCTCGCGGGCGGCCGAGAGCGCGACGGCGACGACGCGGTCCTTGAAGGAGTGCGTGGGGTTGCCCGAGTCGTCCTTGACCCAGAGCTTGCGCAGCCCGAGGTCGGCGGCCAGGTTCGCGGCGTCGAGCAGCCGCGTGTAGCCGGGATCGGTCGAGCGGAAGGTGGCGATGTCGGCGGGCACCGGCAGCAGCGGGGCGTAGCGCCAGATGCTCTTCGGGCCGGACTCGATCTGCTCACGGGTGATGCTCGGGAAGTCGTAGCCGACCTCGAGCGGGCCGAAACACTCCAGGCACGCGTAGAACGGGCCGAGCGAACTCTTCTCGCCGCACGCGCGGCAGACGAGGTGAGTGGCGTTGCCGAAGGCTCCGGGCCGGACACCGGCGGGGGCGGGCACCCCGGCCGAGGTGGCGGAGGGGGTTGCGAGCGCAGTCATTCCTGTTCCTTCTTCATCTGTCGTGGCCGACGTTCGACCACGGCGGAGTTGGCACCGTTCCTGGGTGGCCAGGCGGTTGCCGGGGAGTCAAAGGGCCGTTCCCTCATCCCCTCTGGATGAACGTCAGCAACCCTACGCGGGCACCCCGGCGCGAGCACATCGCGGTCCCAGTGGGTGGGAACGCTGTCCGGCTTCTGAGACCGCAGGCGGGCGCTACCGTGCTGCCATGGTCACGGAGCGCTCGAGCACGATGTCGCGGCGGGACCGGGTGCGGCGCCTCGGCAACCGGGTCAACCTCAGCACGCCGTTCGGGCTCGCCGTCGCCCGGCTGGGCCGGGCGGCCGTCCAGCCCGGGCCTCGAGGGCTGCTGCTGGCTGAGGGCTACCGGCTGCCGTTCCCGGTGGCCGGCGCGTTCACGGTGGGCGACGTGCTGATCACGGCCGGCCGCTGGGCGCGGCACCGGCCCGGCCTGCTGGAGCACGAGGAGCGGCACAGCTGGCAGTGGTTCTGGTGCGCAGGGCTGCCGTTCCTGCCCGCCTACGGCGCCTGCCTGGTCTGGTCGGTGCTGCGGACCGGGGATCGCGCCGCGGCCAACCTCTTCGAGCGACGGGCCGGGCTGGCGCTGGGCGGTTACCGGGAGGTGCCGGTCCGGCCGCTGGTCCCGGCGGTGCGGGCGGCGTGGAGCGGTCTCACGCGGCCAGCACGGCCTGGACGTGGCTGACCGCCTGCCGCCAGATCTGCTGGGCGAAGGGAGCACAGCCGAGCCCCACGGTGCCCTGGTTGGTGACCACGAAGACGTACCCGTGCGGGGAGCGGAAGAGATGGGTGCCCGGTAGCGGCTGACATCGTCGCCAACGGGCGTGGGTGACGGCTCGGTGGCTGCGGCGGCTCAGCGGGCCGAGGTTGTGCAGCCCAGTCTGACCGGGTGGGCCGCCGTCGACCGTCGAGCGGTAGGGGACGGAGTGGTCGAGGTCGAGGTTCCGGCCCATCCCGCTGCCGTAGGGGAAGACCTCGGCGGGGTGCCGGACGATCAGGGCGTCTCGCATCGAGCTCGGGGTCTCGTAGCTGTCGACCGCCGCGACCTGCGCGGGGTCGACGACCGGCCGGACCTGGACCTGGCAGCCGGTCTCGGCCAGCCAGTCCCGCAGCTGCTGCACCGTCTGCACGTCTCCGTCCTCCGGCCGGACCAGCCCCTGTTCGGTTCGGACGGCGGTGTCGCTGAGGTGGAAGTGCAGCACCACCCGCGGCATCCGCCGCTGCCCGCGCACCGGGCTCCCCGGGCGGGGTCAGGTCCAGCGACTGGTGCTGGTCCTCGTGCTCGTCGGTCTCGGGCTCGACGGGCTCGTGCTGGTGGTCGACCAGGAGCTGCAGCGCGGCGGCCGGCTGGGCGAGCAGACGGACGGCCTTGGCCCGCCGCACACCGACCGGGTCGCCATCACCCTGGACAGCGAGGATGTCGGCGAGCCGGTTGACGGTGGCCATGAACCAGCTGGCGTCCCCGGCGGCTGCCCGGGCCACGATGGTCTTCAGCCCGTGCTCGCCGGCGTAGACGGTCACATCCCGTTCGGTGCGCGCGCGCTCCGCACGCTCGGCCGCCAGGGCGGGATCGGCTTCGAGGACAGCGGCGGCGAGAACCCGCTGGAATCGAGCCCACGGCAACATCCCCATCCGGTGGGTCACCGCGGCGTCCACCAGACCGGCTGCCTCCAGCGACAACGCGTGGGTGGCCTGAGCCACGGCCCGGGCCTGCCACGCCCGGACGTGACCGCCGCCGACCCGGCGCCACAACCGCGGCAGCCGGCGCCTGATGTCCAGGGCGTCCGCGATCAGCCGCTCCGCGCTCGCCGAGCTGACACCCTGCAGCGCGCCCAGCTCGTGGACCGCGTACTCCGACACCTCCGGCGTCCCCTGGCCACCCCAGGTGCAGGCCCGCTCGACCAGGGGCTCGTGGTCCGGCGCCGTGGGATCGATCCCGTGGGCGTCAGCCCAGGCCGCGGCCAGCAGCAGGATCTCGCACTCGCGCTCCCGCAGCTCGGCCTGGTTCGCGTCGATCCGCGCGGCCAGTTCCGCACTGGTCCACGCGTCGCGCGCTGAATCGAACATGTGGACGATTCTGCCAGGACCCACTGACAGAAACGGCCCGCTAGGAGTCGATGGTCAGGTCGATGCCGAGCCGCTTGGCGGACCGGTTGCGCTGCCGGGTGGCCCGCAGCCGGCGGAGCCGCTTGACCAGCAGCGGGTCCTGCACCAGGGCCTCCGGCTTGTCGATCAAGGCGTTGAGGACCTGGTAGTAGCGGGTGGCCGACATCTGGAACTTGTCGCGGATCGCCTGCTCCTTGGCGCCGGCGAACTTCCACCACTGGCGCTCGAAGGCGAGGATCTCGGCGTCCCGCTCGCTGAGCTCGCCGAACGGCTCGCTGCTCTCGAGCGACGGGTTCGAGGCGCTGACCATGCCGCCATCGTAGGCGCAAACCACACCGGTGTCATTCATCGCCGAGGACGGGCCAGGGCACCGGGCGTCACCGGTGTCGGTGGGATGCGCCACGATGGCGGGGTGACTGACGCCGACGTTTCCACGACCGGCTGGGGCATCCTCAGCACCGGCCACATCGCCTCCGTGCTCGCCAAGGACCTGGCGCTGCTGCCCGACGAGGCGGCCCTGGTCGCGGTCGGCTCGCGCTCGGCCGACAAGGCTGCGGCCTTCGCAGCCGAGTACGGCTTCCGCCGCAGCCACGGCTCCTACGAGGAGCTGGCCGCCGACCCGGACGTCGACGTGGTCTACATCGCGACGCCGCACAACGACCACTACCCCTCCGCCAAGCTCTGCCTGGAGGGCGGCAAGGCGGTGCTGGTCGAGAAGCCGCTCACCGTGACGCCGGAGCAGGCCGAGGAGCTGCTGGCGCTGGCCCAGGAGCGCGGGCTGTTCGTCATGGAGGCGATGTGGACCCGCACCCACCCGCTGATCCGGCACGCGGCCGAGCTGGTCGCCTCCGGTGAGCTGGGCGAGGTCCGGCACGTCGACGCCCAGTTCGGCTTCGCCTTCGACGGCCCTGAGGACCACCGCCTGCTGGACCCGGCGCAGGCTGGCGGCGCCATCTTGGACGCCGGCGTCTACCCGGTGCACGCGGTCAACCTGTTCCTGGGTGAGCCCGGGGAGGTGCTGGGCTACGGCACGGCCGCCTCGACCGGGGTCGACGACCACGCCGCAGCGCTGCTGACATACCCGGCGACGTCGGAGCGCGCCGCCGCGACCGCGTCGATCCTGTGCACCCTGCGGGCCGACCTGCCCAACCGGCTCAGCGTCTACTGCACCAAGGGCCGGGTGATGTTCGACGACATGTTCCTGCGCCCCGCCGAGCTGAGCGTCTACCGCCAGGGCGTCGACGCGCCGGAGGAGCTGGTGGCGTCCTGGCCGGGCGGCGGCTACACCTTCGAGGCGCAGGAGGTGATGCGCTGCCTGCGCGCCGGCGACGTGGAGTCGCCGCTGGTGCCGTGGGCCGACACGCTCGCGGTGTCGCGGACGCTCAGTCGTTGGCAGGACGCCGTCGGCGCCCCGGCGCGGACCCGGAACTGACGTGGCCGAGCTGCTGACGGGGGTCCGGCAGCCCTACGCGTGGGGCTCCCGGACGTTCGTCCCCGAGCTGCTCGGCGAGGAGCCGACCGACGAGCCGCAGGCCGAGCTCTGGTTGGGCGCCCACCACTCGGCGCCGTCGACGCTGGGTGACCGCCCCCTCACCGAGGTCATCGCCGCGGACCCGGCCGGCGTGGTCGGCGAGCCGGTGGTCAACCAGTTCGGCGACGGTCTGCCCTTCCTGCTCAAGGTGCTGGCGGCGGACGAGCCGCTCTCTCTCCAGGCGCACCCCACCCGGGCCCAGGCCGAGGAGGGGCACGCCCGGGAGGAGTCGGCCGGGGTCGCGGCCGACGCCCCGGACCGGCTCTACAAGGACACCTGGCCCAAGCCGGAGATGCTCTGCGCGCTGCAGGAGAGCGAGGCGCTCTGCGGCTTCCGCGACCCCGGGGCCACGCATGCGCTGTTCGTCCAGCTGGGGGTGCCCGAGGCGCTGGCGCTGGTCGCTCCGCTGGCCGACACCTCGACGCCGGCGGATGAGCGGCTCGGCGCCGTCTTCGCCCGTCTGCTGCGGCTGACCGGGGCCGAGCTCGACGTGGTCGGCCGGGTCGGGGCAGCGGCCGCGCAGGTCGCCGACGACGGTGACGTCGGACTCTTCGCCCGGACCGCCCGCGAGCTGACCGAGCCCTACCCCGACGACCCGGGTGTGCTCGCCGCGCTGCTGATGAACCGGGTGCCGCTCGCGCCGCACCAGGCGGTGTTCCTGCCCGCCGGCAACCTGCACGCCTACCTGCACGGCGGCGGCGTGGAGATCATGGCCAACTCCGACAACGTCATGCGCGGCGGACTGACCGCCAAGCACGTCGACGTCGACGAGCTGCTGGCCATCCTGGACTTCACCCCCGGCTTCCCGGGTTACGTCGAGCCGGTCGAGGAGGCGCCCGGCTGCTGGCGCTACCCGACCCCCGCCCCGGAGTTCGCGCTCTGGCGGCTGGAGCCGCGGGAGACCGTCGTCGAGGTCCCGCAGACCGCCGCGGCCCGGGTGCTGCTGGTGACCGACGGGACCGTGGTGGTCGAGGGCGGCGCCGACGACCTGCCGCTGCACCGCGGTCAGTCCGCCTTCGCCCGGGCCGGTGAGGAGCTGGTGGTCAGCGGCACCGGGACGGTCTTCCTGGCCGGTCCTGGCCTCGGCAGCTAGGTGCCTGCGGCATCCCGGCAGCCATCCCGGGCGGCGTCGGCCGCGGTCATCGTGGCCGGGCTGCTGGCGGTCGCCGTCCTGGCGGCCACCGTCGTCCTGCTGGTCCGGCGGGCCGCGCGACTGAGTCCGATGACTCCCTACGTCGCCCCGCAGTACTGGCTCAGCTACTCCGACGGGTTCGTCCGCCGCGGGCTGCACGGAGCAGCGCTGCGGGCCCTGGCCGGCGGCGAGCCGCCGACCCTCGCGCTGGTCAACGTCGTCGCGGTCGGGCTGACCGTCGTCTCGCTGGTCGCCGTGCTGGTCCTGGCCGTCGCGCTGGCCCGGCGCGCCCCAGACCGCTGGACGGCGGTGGCGCTGGCGGTCGCCGTCGTGGCCACCCCGCTCGGGCCGTCCCACGTGGCCCGCGACCTCGGCCGACCGGACGCCCTCGGCCTGGCGGTGGCCGTCGTCCTGGTGACCGTGCCCTGGGCCCGGCTCCCGCCGCCGGTCGCGGCTCTCGTCGTCGCGCTGCTGACCTCGGTGACCATCGGTACCGAGGAGCTGCTGGCCGTCCTCGTTCTGCCCCTCGGCTGGCTCGCCCTGCACCGCACCCTTCCGAGGTCGCCGCGGCTCTGGCCGACGCTGGCGGTGCTGCCCGGCGTGGGGCTGACCGCGGTCAGCGTGCTGCTGCCCCCTCCTCCGGCCGCGCTGGCCCGGGCTCGCGCCGACGCCGCCGCGGCTGGGGTGCCCGCCCCGGAACCGCTGCCTGGCGGCCCTCCCGACCACGACGCGGTGGCCCGGCTCGGGCACGGACTGCTCGACAACATGACCAGCTACTACGCCACCACCAGCGCGGCCAGCGTGCTGGTCACCGCGGTGCTCTGGGCCACGATGCACCTGCTGCTGCTCGGGGTGGTGTGGCGGCTGCTCGGTCGGTCCCTGTCCGAGCGGACCTTCTGGCGGCTGGTGGCCGGGTCCGCGGCGGTCGCACTGACCCTGTCCGTGGCAGGCATCGACTACCGCCGCTGGTGGGCCCTGGCCGCGCTCGGAGCGCTCTGCCTGGTGGTGCTGATGACCCGCGACGCGGTGGTCCCGGTGGTCTCGGCGCCGCCGGTCCGGGTCGGGACCGCCGTCGCCCTCGTGGTGCTGGCGGTGACCGGGCTGCTGCTGCGCACCATGCCGGTGCTGCCGCTGCGGCCGGTGCACCTCGAACGGCTGCTGCAGGCTCTGGGCTGGGGCTAGCCGGCCGAGACGCCGCTGGTGACGCCAGCGGGCTGCGGCTCCTCCAGCACGTGCGGCCGGGCCAGTTCGCGGTCGACGGCCTTGCTCGCCCAGCCGGCGAGCGCCACGGCGCTGCCACCCAGCGCCAGGCCGGCGATGTCGTCGATGATGTAGTGCCAGCCGAAGTAGATGGTCGCGACCATGGTCAGGGCCAGGAAGGTCCACAGCACCCAGCGCACCGTCCGGGGCAGCCCGATGCGGTGCGCGACCAGGGCGGCGGTGAAGACGACCGAGGTGTGCAGGGAGGCGAAGCCCGCGACGCCGGCGAGGCCCTCCGCGGTGAGCGGGTTGATCAGCACCTCGAGCCGGGTCTCCGCCAGCCCCTGCTGCAGCGCGGTGACCCCGGTGGCCGGTAGGTCGGCGTAGCGGCCGGGGCGCACGAACACCGGGCCGAGCGAGGGCACCAGGTAGTAGCTGACCGTGCCCAGGATCCAGTTGAGGCAGAGCGCGGTGACGTACCAGGACGCCGCGCGGACGTCGCGGAGCCAGATCAGCGCCCCGACCACGGAGAACGGCACGAAGCCGAGGAACACCAGGTAGATCGCCGACAGCACGTAGGCCGCGATCCCGGTGCCCAGCATGGTGTGCATCAGATGCGACGGGTCGTACCCCATGGCCATGGTCCGGTCGAGCTGCAGCAGAGCGGTGTCGTGCACGTCGGGCCTAGCGAAGGGCAGCGCGCCCTTGAGGTTCCGGTAGGCGACGTAGGTCATGTAGAACGTGCCCAGGCCGACGACGACCAGCGCAGACCGTGCCGGCCCGTAGCGTTCCCGCAGCACCTGCACGACGTTGCGCCGGCCAGCGATGGCCCGCGGGATGACGTCCAGGGCCACGAAGAGGGCGACGATCACGGGCAGCCGGACCCAGGCCGGACCCAGGAACCCGTCCGGGTCGCGCAGGGGCAGCTTGAACTCCAGGGCGACGAGGACAGCCACCACACCCGAGCTCACGGCGAGGAGCACGGCGAGGGCGTACGCCCGCAGCGCGGATCGGAGGTGGGGCATCGCCACAGGGTATCCAGCGTTACCACATCGTTGTCGCCACCTCGCCGTCACTGTGTGGGATCACACTGTTCGCCTGGTCGTCGTCAGCGGTTCGCCGTGGTCGGTCAGTACGCTGTGCGGTGCACCCTGCTGGCGTGGCGCAATTGGTAGCGCACCTGTCTTGTAAACAGGCGGTTGTCGGTTCGAGTCCGACCGTCAGCTCCATCCAGCCAAGTTCGCAGGCTGTGCACCCGCCCTTGACGCCCTACCGGCCCTGGGGTCGCTGACTAGAGTGAAACCGCCGCTCGAAGTCGTCGTCGGCGTGAGGAGCCGGTGACATGTCCAACCCCGCCCACGAACCCAGCACGGCGCTGACCCGGTGCCCACGATGAAGCAGACCTGGCTCCCCGGGCACGACAGCAAGGCTGTTCGCCACCCCGGCGCCCCAGGCGCTCTCCGCCTCTCCCAGGCGCAGACCCAGCCCACCACCCTCGTCCTCGGCGGCGGCATCGCCGGCATCGCAGCCGCCGTCGGTCTCGCCGAGCGGGGCGTCAAGGTCACCCTCGTCGAGCGCGAGGCGCAGCTGGGCGGCCGCGTCCGCGCCTGGCCGGTGGAGCAGGCCGACGGCAGCGAGACGACCATGAGCCGCGGCTTCCACGCGTTCTTCCGCCAGTACTACAACCTCCGCGCCCTCCTCCGCCGCGTCGACCCCGCCCTGGAGGGTCTGACCCCCGTCGAGGACTACCCGCTGGTCCTGGCCGGCGGCCACCGGGACTCCTTCGCCAACGTGCCCAAGACGCCGCCGCTCAACATGGCGGCCTTCGTCGCCCAGAGCCCCAGCTTCAAAGCGGCCGACCTGGCGAACATCGACAAGGAGGCGGTCTGGGAGCTGCTCGACGTCGACTTCCCCGCGACCTTCTCCGCCCACGACGGCGAGAGCGCCGCCGAGTTCCTCGACCGGCTCGGCTTCCCCGACGCCGCCCGGCACCTGGCGCTGGAGGTCTTCGCCCGCAGCTTCTTCGCCTCCCCCGACGAGTTCTCGGCCGGCGAGCTGGTCGGCATGTTCCACAGCTACTTCCTCGGCTCGTCCGAGGGCCTGCTCTTCGACGTCCCCGTCGACGACTACGACACCGTCTTCTGGGCGCCACTGGGCCGCTACCTGCATCGGCTCGGCGTCGAGGTCCGGACCGGCGAGTCCGTCCTCACCCTCGAACTCGGCGCGGAAGACGGGCAGGTCCGGGTCACCACCGACGCCGGCACCCTCAGCGCCGACACCGTCGTCCTGGCCACCGACCTCCGCACCACCCGCCGCCTGGTGGAGGCGAGCGACACCGGCCCGGACGCGAACGACGAGTGGCGCAGCCGGATCCTCGAAACTACGAACGCCCCCCGCTTCGCCGTCTGGCGCCTCTGGCTCGACCGCCGCGTCGACAGCGAGCGCCCGGCCTTCCTCGGCACCAGCGGCTACGGGCCGATGGACAACATCACGGTGCTCGAGCGGTTCGAGGCCGGCGCCCGGCGTTGGTCGGACGAGCACGACGCCTCCGTCGTCGAGGTGCACGCCTACGCCCTGCAGCTCGAGGACGGCGACGACGACCGGGTCCGGCGCACCCTGCGGGCGGAGCTGGCCCGCGTCTACCCCGAGACCGCCGACGCCCAGGTGGTCGCCGACGAGTGGCTGGTGGAGGACGACTGCCCGCTGGTCGGCACCAGCCCGTGGCTGAGGCGTCCCGAGGTCGTCACTCCCGACCCGCGCCTGGTGCTGGCCGGGGACGGGATCCGGTGCGACTACCCGGTCGCCCTCATGGAGCGCGCGGCCACCACCGGCTTCCTGGCCGCCAACCAGCTGCTCGCCGGCTGGGGCCTCGCGGGCCACGACCTGTGGACCGTGCCGATGAGCACCCGCCAGCCGGCTCTGCTCAAGGCCAAGACCCTGCTCAACCGCGTCAGCGCCTGAGAGCCCTCAGACCGGCAGGGGCCCGCTGCTCTTGTCGCCGATGATCCGCTTGTAGGCCAGCTCGGCCGAGATCAGGCAGATCGGCATCCCGATGCCCGGGCTGGTGCTGGCGCCGACGTAGTAGAGGTTGGACAGCTTCTTGCTGATGTTGTTCGGCCGGAACGCCGTCTGCTTCATGGTGTGCGCCAGCCCAAGCGCGGAGCCGCCGTAGGCGTTGTAGTCGGCGGTGAAGTCGCGCGAGGTGTAGGTCCGCTCGAAGACGATCCGGGACTCGAGGTCGGGGACGTCGAAGTCCTGCGCCAGCAGGTCCAGCGCCTTGCGGCGGTAGGTGACGATGTCGGCGTCGGTCATCGACAGCCCGGGCGCGACGGGCACGAGGACGAACAGGTTCTCGTGGCCCTCCGGCGCCATCGTCGAATCGGTCCGGCTGGGCGCGCAGACGTAGTAGGACGGGTCGTCGGGCCAGGCCGGGTCGTCGAAGATCTGCCCGAAGCTGCGCTTCCAGTCCTGCCCGAAGGCCAGGTTGTGGTGCGTCAGGCTGGGCACCCGGCCCTCCAGACCCAGGTAGAGGATGAAGGCGCTCGGCGCCAGCGTCTTCTTCGCCCAGTAGCGCGCCGGGTAGGTGCGGTCCTTCTTGGGCAGCAGCTCGGTCTCGGTGTGCGCCATGTCGGCGTTGGAGATGACCAGGTCGGCAAACATCTCCGCCCCCGAGGCCAGCCGCACACCGGTTGCCCGGCCGCCGTCGGTGAGGATCTGCGCCACCGGCGCCTCGGTCCGGTAGGTGACGCCGTGCTTGGTACCGATCGCCTCGAGCGCCCGGATGATCGAGTAGATGCCGCCCCGGGGGTAGAAGACGCCCATGTTGAAGTCGATGTGGCTCATGATGTTGTAGAGCGCCGGGGTGTTGTACGGCGAGGAGCCGAGGAACACCAGCTGGTACTCGAGGATCTTCTGCACCGCGTCGGTGGAGAAGCTCCGGCTGATGTACTTGTGCATGTTCTCGAAGACGTGCAGCTGCCGGCCCTGCACCGCGGTCTTGCGGTCGATGAAGTCGAAGAAGCTGTCGTGGTTGCGGTACATGAACTGCTCGATGGCGATGGCGTACTGCTCCGCCGAGCTGTCCAGGTAGGTCCGCAGCGCCTGGCCGCTGCCGGGCTCCAGCCGCTCGAAGGTCTCGACGTCGCGGTCGAGGTCGGAGTACATGTCGACCTCGAGGTCGCTGCCGCGGAAGGCGATCCGGTAGGAGGGGTCGAGCCGCTGGAGGTCCAGGTGGTCCTCGACGCGCTCGCCGAGCAGGGCGAAGAAGTGCTCGAAGACGTCGGGCATCAGGTACCAGGACGGCCCCATGTCGAAGCGGAAGCCGCCGGCCTCGAAGTAGTTGGCCCGCCCGCCGAGCAGCGCGTTCTTCTCCAGCACGGTCACCTCGAACCCGCGCTTGCCCAGCAGCGCCGCGCTCCCCAGGCCCCCGATGCCGCCGCCGATGACCAGTGCTGTGCTCACGAGGCGCGACGATAGCCGGGCGACAAAGCCACGACCGTGACGACGCCGACGGCCACCGCGAGCCACTGGCCGCTCCAGGCGTTGACCGCGGTCCAGAACACCAGCACCAGCCACAGGTTGCGGGCGAACAGCCCGGGCAGCGGCCGGGGCAGCCGGCGCAGCGCCAGCACCGCGATCCCGCCGGAGACCACCCAGCCGAGGAAGTTCACCAGCGGGACGCCGTAGTACCAGCCAGGCTCGTCCCAGGCCCAGAAGCCGAGGCTCACCGCAGCCGGGTCGAGCACCAGGTCGCAGACGACGACGAGCGCGACCGCCTGCCAGGCGCGGCGGGTGAACGCCAGGCTGCCGAGCAGCAGCGGCGTCCAGGCCAGCAGCACCGTCGGCGGCGCCAGGCCGAACACCGGCGGGCCCAGCACCCCGCTGTAGGAGAACCGGCCGTACGGCACGCCGGTGGCCACGGCGATCGTCTCGAAGACCAGGGCGTAGAGCCCCAGCCCGAGCAGCAGCGCGGTGCCGCGCCGGGCTCCCAGCCAGCGGAGCGCCTCGACGATCACCGGTGCGGAGAACAGCAGGATGGCCAACGCCGACACCCACCACCAGCGGGGCTCCAGGGGCGCGCGGACCAGCCCGCCGGCCGCGGCCACCAGCAGGGCCGCGAGCAGCCAGCGATGGCGCTGGAAGGCTTTGTCCACCGACCTAGCATGGCGCTCGATGCGCCACCTGCTGCGGGTGTCTCGGCCCCGCTTCTGGATGTACCTGCTCGGCCCGTACATGGTGGCCCTCGCAGCCACGTCGTTGCGCCCGCCGACGGAGGTCTGGCTGCTGGGCCTCTACCTGACGCTGCCGGCCAACCTGCTGATCTACGGCGTCAACGACCTGTTCGACGTCGAGACCGACCGGCTGAACCCCAAGAAGCGCGACTACGAGACCCTGCTGCAGGCGGGCCAGCGCCGCAGCCTGGTCATCGCCATCCTGGTGCTGAACCTGCCCTTCCTCGCCCTGGTCCCGTTCCTGCCCAACGCCTGGCCGTGGCTGCTGCTCTTCGTGGTCACCGGGATCGGCTACTCGATGCCCCCGCTGCGCGCCAAGGGCCGGCCGGTGGTGGACGCCGCCTTCAACATCCTCTACGTGGCTCCCGGGCTGGCCGCGTACGCGACGGTGAGCGGCAGCCAGCCGCCGCTCCCGGTGCTGGGCGCGGCCCTGCTGTGGTGCATGGCGATGCACGCCTACTCCGCGGTGCCCGATATCGCCGCCGACCGCGCGGCCGACGTGGCCACCGTGGCCACCTACTTCGGACGGGTCAAGACCCTGCTGCTGTGCGGCGCGGCCTACGCGCTGGCCGCCCTGCTGGCCCTGCCCTCGGTCGGCGTCTTCGCCCTGCTCGGCGGGTTGGTCTACCTGGTGATGATCGCCCTCTCGCTGCGCTGCCGCGGGCCCGAGCAGCTGTTCGCCCTCTACCGCCGCTTCCCCCTGCTGAACACCGCGCTGGGCGGCGCGCTGTTCGTGGTCATCGGGCTGCAGCAGTCGACCTGGCCGTTCGACTGACCGGTCGGGCCGCCGCTCCGGCTACTTGTAGGCGGTGATCTGCCCCGACCGGACCCGGCCCCGGTAACCGTTGATCTCCTTGCGCAGCGAGCGGGCCAAGATGTAGAGGCCGACGACGTTGGGCAGCGACATGGCGAAGATCATCGAGTCGGAGAAGTCGATCACCGACCCGAGCGACGCCGCCGAACCGACGACGGTGAAGATGCAGAAGATCGCCTTGAACACGGTTTCTGCGGCCTGGCTGTCGCCGAAGAGGTAGCCGGTGGCCTTCATCCCGTAGTAGCTCCAGCTGATCATCGTGGAGAACGCGAAGAAGATCACCGAGATCGCCAGCACGACGGGGAACCAGCTCACCACCGACCCGAAGGCCGAGGAGGTGAGGGCCACCCCGCCCAGCTCGCTCGCCGCCGGGTTGGTCCAGGCCCCGGTGATGATGATCGTCAGCGACGTCATGGTGCAGATCACGATGGTGTCGATGAACGGCTCCAGCAGGGCGACGAACCCCTCCGTCGACGGCTCCTTGGTCCGCACCGCGGAGTGCGCGATCGAGGCCGAGCCGACGCCGGCCTCGTTGGAGAACGCGGCCCGCTGGAAGCCGACGATGAGAGTGCCGATGACGCCGCCGGTGATGCCCTCGGCGGTGAAGGCCCCGACGAAGATCTGGCCGATCGCCGACGGCAGGGCCTCGAGGTTGAAGACCAGCACGAAGAGGCAGCCGAGGATGTAGATGGCGGCCATCGCCGGGACGATCTTCTCCGTCACCCGGGCGATGCTCTTGATGCCGCCGATGATGACGGCGCCGACGAAGACCGCGAAGACCAGGCCGACCACCCACGGGTTCTGACCGATGAAGGTGTCCTGTCCGCCGGTCACGTTGATGATCTGCTGCGTCGCCTGGTTGGACTGGAACATGTTCCCGCCGCCCAGCGAGCCACCGATGCAGCACACCGCGAAGAAGGCGGCCAGGAACTTGCCCAGCCGCCGGCCGGCGATCTTGCCGACCCCGTCGCGGAGGTAGTACATCGGCCCGCCGGAGACCGAACCGTCGGCGCGTTCGCGCCGGTACTTCACCCCCAGCGCGCACTCCGCCATCTTGGTGCTCATGCCGAGGAAGCCGGCCAGGATCATCCAGAAGGTCGCGCCCGGACCACCGAGGGAGATCGCGATGGCCACCCCGGCGATGTTGCCCAGCCCGACCGTGCCCGACACGGCCGTCGCCAGCGCCTGGAAGTGCGAGACCTCACCGGTGTCGTTCGGATCGGAGTACTTGCCGCGCACCAGGTCGATGGCGTGCTTGAAGCCGCGGATGTTCTGGAAGCCCAGGAACACCGTGAAGAACGTCGCGGCCGCGATCAGCCAGACCACGATCAAGGGCACGGCGGTCTCGCCCACCGGCAGCGAGAAGAAGATGACGCCGGTGACCCAGGCGGACAGGGTCTCGAACCAGTCGACCGGGTTCATCAGGGCACCACCGTCACGGGAACAGGAGCGTGCTGGACGAGCCGGCTGGCCACGCTGCCGAAGAGCGAGACCCGCAGCCCGGAGTCCCCGGTACGGCCCACCAGCAGGTGCGTGGCGTCATGGGACTCCGCCAGCTCGATCAGCTCGTCCGACGGGCTGCCGTGCCGCACCAGGGCGGCGACGTCCACGCCGGAACCCTCGGCGAGCGCCACCATCGGAGCGATGACCTGCGCCTGGGCAGCGGCGATCTCGCTCTCCCGCTGGGCGTGCCGGTACTCGTTCTCGCTCGCGGTCTGGAACGAGAACGGGGACCACGGGATGACGTGGACGACGAGCAGGCTCTGGCCGGAGACCTCCGCCCACCTCAGCGCCAGCTGGACGGCACGGGTCGAGGAGTCGGATCTGTCCACTCCGACGAGAACGTTGGTCACCGGCGAACTCCTGGGCTCGGTGGATGTTCCACCGCACGGTAACGGAGCCTGACGCGACCAACCAGGGGGTCACTGCGGCGCTGGTCACCAGGGGAACGGCCGGCGGCGCCTCCGCACGGCAGGCGCGGTGTCAGCGCCCCGGCTTAGGGTGCGGGCCATGACGGGCCACGACATCGACCGGGACCGCGCCCTGGCCGCCTTCCAGGGCCTGGGCCTGGGCGACGCCCTCGGCATGCCGACCCAGTCGCTGTCACCGGAGCAGATCGCCGCGGACCACGGCCGCATCAGCGGCCTCGTCGACGCCGGCCCGCACCAGGAGATCGCCGCTGGTCTCCCCGCGGGCACGGTCACCGACGACACCGAGCAGGCCGTGCTGCTGGCCCGGCTGCTGGTCGAGCACGACGGCGCCGTCCCGCTGCCCGTCTACGCCGAGGCGCTGATGGCGTGGGAGGAGCGGATGCGCGCCCGCGGCTCGCTGGACCTGCTAGGCCCGTCCAGCAAGGCGGCCCTGGAGCGGCTCGCCGCCGGCGTCCCGGCCGAGGAGGCCGGGCGGTTCGGCAGCACCAACGGGGCGGCGATGCGCATCGCCCCGGTGGGCATCGCCGTGGACGTCAGCGACCTGCCCACCTTCGTGGACGCCGTCGTCGAGGTCAGCCGCGGCACGCACGACACCGGGCTCGGGCTGGCGGCGGCCGCCGCGGTCGGCGCGGCGGTGAGCGCGGGTGTCGGCGGGGCCAGCCGGCACGAGGCGCTCGAGGTGGCGCTCGCCGCCGCCGAGCTGGCCGGTCGTCGCGGGCACTGGGTGGCCGGCGGCAGCATCGCCGCGCGGCTGCGCTGGACGCTCCCCCACCTCCGCGGGCTTCCCACCGCGGACGCGCGCCTCGCCTTCGTGCGCGACGTCGTCGGCACCTCCGTCGCCGCCCAGGAGTCGGTGGTCGCTGCGCTCGGCCTGGCTGCGACCAGCGACGACCCGTGGGCCACGCTCGGCCTCGCCGCCTCCTGCGGTGGCGACACCGACACCATCGCCGCGATGGCCGGGGCCGTCCTGGGTGCTGTGTCCGGCACCGCGGCCTGGCCGGCGGACGCCGTCGCCCAGGTGCAGCGGGTGAACCAGCTGGACCTCGCCCCGCTGGTCGACGACCTGCTCGCCCTCCGTGACCGGAAGCGGGGCCGACGTGGCTGAGCAGGGCAGGCTCGTCTCCACCGGCAGCGTCATCGTCGACCTCGTCCTGACCGTCGACCGGGTGCCGGACCCCGGCGGGGACACCGTCGCCTCCTCGTCGCTGCTGACCGCGGGCGGCGGCTACAACACCCTGCTCGCCGCCACCCGGGACGGGACGGGCGTCGTCTACGCCGGGCAGTACGGCACGGGTCCCTTCGGGGAGTTGGTCCGCCGCGCCCTCGCCGAGCTCGACGTCGAGGTGGTGCAGGCCGGGCTCGCCGACCACGACAGCGGCTACTGCGTGGCGCTGGTCGACGCCTCCAGCGAGCGGACCTTCGTCACCACCGTCGGGGCCGAGGGCGCGCTGACCCGCGCCGACCTCGACCTGGTGCCGGTGCGGGGTGCCGACACCGTCTACGTCACCGGCTACAGCCTCGCCCACCCCGAGCGGCACGGGCTGCTGCCCGGCTGGGTCGCCGATCTGCCGCCCGCCGTCCGCGTCGTCAGCGACCCCTCACCGCTGGTCGCCGAGCTGGACCCGCGCTCCCTCGCCCGGCTGCTGGCCCGCACCGACCTGCTGAGCGCCAACGCCCGCGAGGCGCGGCTGATGACCGGCTTGGCCACCCCGGCCGAGGCGGCGCTCGCCCTGGTCCGCAGAGTCCGCGAGCACGGCCACGTCGTCGTCCGGGACGGGGCGGACGGCTGCTGGCTGGCCGGACCGGAGGTCGCCGACCGAGCCCGGCACGTCCCCGGCTTCGCCGTCCGGGCCGTCGACAGCACCGGGGCCGGGGACACGCACGTGGCCGTGCTGGCCGGCGCGCTGAATCGCGGGCTCGACCTGCGTGCAGCCGCTCGCCGGGCCAACGCCGCCGCCGCGCTGTCGGTGACCCGGAGCGGCCCGGCGACCGCACCGGGCACGGCGGAGATCGACGCCCTGCTGGCTGGACCGGGCTGACCGCGGTTCCGCGCCGTGGACCTCCGGATGAAGCCGGAGCGGCACTTAGGTTAGCCTCCCCTACATGTCCCGATCGACGGCCCTGACGGCCTTCCGACGACCGCTCGCCGCGCTCGTCCCCCTGCTCCTGCTCGTCGTGATGGCCGGCTGCTCGGCCTCCGGAACCGAACCAGCCGAGCCGGCAGCGCCCGGCTCCGCGGGCGGCGCGTTCCCGGTGACCATCGACCACCAGTTCGGCACCACGACCATCCCGGCCGCGCCGCAGCGGGTGCTCACCGTGGGCTTCAACGAGCAGGACTACGTGCTGGCCTTCGGCGTCGAGCCCGTCGGCGTCCGCGAGTTCCTCGGCTACGACGCACCCAACCGGCCCTGGGCGCCGGAGGGCGTCCGCGGCAAGGACATCCCCACCGTCGGCTCGCAGGACCTCGAGTTCGAGAAGATCGCCGGGCTGGCCCCCGACCTCATCCTGGGCGTCAACAGCTACATCGACCAGGCGGCCTACGACAAGCTGTCCGCGATCGCCCCGACCGTCGCCCAGTCGGGGGACGTCGCCCTCGGCGCCACCACCTGGGAGGACCAGACCCTGGTGACCGGCAAGGCCCTCGGCCGCGACGCCGACGCCCAGGCCCTGGTCGAGCGCACCTCCGCCGCGTTCACCGACGCGGTGGCCGCCAACCCGTCCTTCGCCGGCAAGTCCGCGGCCTTCGGCCTCGGCTCGACCGACAGCGGCACCCGCAGCCTGGGCGCCGACGACTACCGCACCGGCTGGTTGACCGAGCTCGGTTTCACCGTCCCCGAGACCAGCGCCGACGTGAGCTTCGAGCGGTTGGACGTCCTCGACGCCGACGTGCTGCTGGTCGAGGGCTTCGAGCAGGAGGCGCTGGACAACAAGCTGTTCGCCGCCCTGCCGGTGGTGGAGGAGGGCCGTCTGGTCGAGCTCGGCGCCTTCGACCAGGACTTCGCCGCGGCGCTGGGCTTCAACTCCCCGCTGAGCATCCCGTTCATGCTGGAGACCGCCGTGCCACGGCTGGCTGCGGCCACCGACGGCGATCCCAGCACCACGCCCGAGCCCTACACCGGCTGAGCGCCGACCGGGGTCAGTCCTCGAAGCCCGCGTCGACGTCGGCGGCGTGCGAGCTGTTCTCGTCACCCTCGAGCGTGTCGGGCGTCGACGCCGTCGCGTCGCTCGCCGGGTTGTCGTCGTCGTAGGCGGCGTCGATGTCCGCGTCGTGCGAGGAGCCGACGTTGTCGTCGGCGCCGAGGGTTGCTTCGCTCATCAGGACCTCCTCGTCCGGGCCCCGCAGGGCCGTGGCTACTGGTCCCCCCATCGTGCCCGGCACCTCGCCCGGACCGCCAGGGGGTCCGCACGAGGGTCGGTCCCCTAGGATCCCGGGATGGGTCGCCCGCAGCCGGACGCCGACCCGGTGGCCCGCCTGCGGCGCTGGGAGGCGTTCGGCGCGCACTGGCAGGTCCTCGATGACGACGGCACCCGGGTCAGCGTCGCTCTCTGCCGCTGCGACGGCGCCGAGGAGGTCGAGCGCCTCATCTCGGCCGACCCGGCCCTGCGCGCCTTCCTCGGCGGCCGGACCAGCAGCGTCGCCGACGGCTGAGGGCCGTCGCCACGCTCAGGGCCTCAGAACAGCGTCGGTGGCTCGACCACCGCCGGCGCGGCGGCGACCTGGGCCGAGGCCGGTGCTGCCCGCAGCCAGCCGGGCCGGTCCAGCCCGTGCCGGCGGATGATCCTCCTCGCCCGCCGGGCCAGGTCCTCGGCGTAGGAGCGCACCACGTAGGAGCCGCCGCGGTACAGCTCGGCGTAGGCGTCGACCAGGTCGGGCCGGTGCTCACCCAGGTGCTGCAGGAACCACTCGCGGGCGCCGGGCCGCAGGTGCAGCGCCATCACCGTGGCACTGGTGCCGCCCGCCTCGGCGATGTCGGCGAGGATCGCCTCCAGGTAATAGTCGGAGTCGGTGATCATCGGCAGCACCGGCGCGACCAGCACCTGGCAGGTCAGCCCGGCCGAGGTGATGGCGCGGACCAGGTCCAGCCGGGCCCGGATGCTGGGTGCGCCGGGTTCGAGCAGGGCGTGCAGGTGCTCGTCGGCCAGGGCGATGGAGACCCCCAGGTCCACCGGCACCTCGGCCGCCGCGGACACCACCAGCGGCAGGTCCCGGCGGGCCAGCGTCCCCTTGGTGAGGATCGAGAACGGCGTGCCCGACCCGGCCAGCGCGGCGATGACGCCCGGCATCAGCCGGTAGCGGCCCTCGGCCCGCTGGTAGGGGTCGGTGTTGGTGCCCAGCGCCACCGGTTCGCGCCCCCAGGACGGCCGCCGCAGCTCACGCTCCAGCACCTCCGCCACGTTGGTCTTGACGACGATCTGGGAGTCGAAGTCGGCGCCGGTGTCCAGGTCGAGGTAGGTGTGGGTGTTGCGGGCGAAGCAGTAGACGCAGGCGTGGCTGCAGCCACGGTAGGGGTTGACCGTCCAGGCGAAGGGCGAGGCGGAGGTGCTCGGCACCTTGTTCAGCGCCGAGCGGGCCAGCACCTCGTGGAACGTGATGCCGGCGAACTCGGGGGTCTGCACGGTGCGCACCAGGTCGGCGAGCCGCCCCAGCCCCGGGAGGGCGCCCGTCGACGGTGCCTCGGCCGCCAGCCGCTGCCCCTCCCACCGCATGTCGCTATTAGAACATGTGTTCGACGACGGGACCACTCGCCGTGGCAGTGGCCTCCGGACGCTCCCGGTCCGGGCCGCGCCCAGGTGCAATAATCAGTCGTGCTCATCCCCCCGTGCAGCCATGGCTGAGCCGACGGGTCCGGGCGCGCGCCCCCGTCGGCCGGTCCCCGGACCCGCCTACCGGATCGCCGCCCTGGCCGCCCGCACCCTCGGCTTCGGGGACGCCACCTTCGCCCTCGTCGACGGGCCCGTGCAGGGGGTGATGGCCTCGACCCGCCCGCGCACCGACGCCGACGGCCAGGCCGTCGCCAAGCTGAGCGAGGCGGTGGCCGCCACCGGCGCGCCGGTCGTCATCGGTGACCTCGGGGCCTCGAACGACCGGACGATCTCCGGGGCCAGCGGCGCCTTCGTCGGGGTGCCGCTGCTGGACGGCTCCTCGGTCGTCGGGGTCCTCTACCTCACCGACATCGTGCCGCGGACGATCAGGGCCGCCGACGTGGAGCTGCTCACCGACTTCGCCGCCGTCGCGGCCGACCAGCTGGCCCTCACCCGGCAGGCCAACAACCTGCCCGGGCCCACCGAGCGCGGAGCCGCGGCCCTGGTCCGGGCCATCGGGCACGGCGAGATCGTCCCCTGGTACCAGCCGATCGTCGAGCTCCGGACCGGTCGGATGGTCGGGGTCGAGGCGCTCGCCCGCTGGGAGCACCCCTCGGGCGCGCTGGACGAGGCGGGCGTCTTCATCCCGCTGGCCGAGCGGACGAACCTCATCGTCGACCTGGACCGGGCGATGATGCGTCGCGCGTTCAGCGACCTCAGCCGCTGGCGCGCGCGTCATCCCAGCCTGCGGGTCAGCGTCAACCTGTCCGGTCGCCACCTGGACCAGGACGACTGGGTCGACCACGTCCGTCGGGCCGCCGCCGTCGCAGGGCTCGACCCGTCCGCGGTCACGCTGGAGCTGACCGAGACCGTCCGCCCGAACGGGTCCGTGCTGACCGTCGACACCGTCGGGGAGGCCCGCGGCGCCGGGTTCCAGGTCTGGTTCGACGACTTCGGCACCGGCTGGGCGTCGCTGCACGAGCTGGTGGCCTACCCGCTGGACGGGATCAAGATCGACCGCTCCTTCGCCGCCCAGCTGGGCCGGCACGTGGACAACACCGTCGTCCGGGCGATGGCGACCGCCGCAGCCGAGCTGGGGCTGGAGGTCACCATGGAGGGCGTCGAGACCCGGGAGCAGGCGGGCATCGCGCGCGAGCTGGGCTGCGACTACGGCCAGGGCTACCTGTGGTCGCGCGCGCTGCCGGTCGCCCGGCTCGAGGCCCTGCTGGTCACCACCGACGGCGAGCTTCCCGTCCTGGGCTGAAGGCCCCGGCCGTCCCTCAGCGGGGGACGGCCTGCTGCACGAGCTGGCGGAGCACCTCGGCGTCGTCGACCAGACCGCCGAACAGCTCACCCTGGGCCAGCTCGCAGCCGGCCCAGCGCAGCGGCCGGAGGTCCTCCTCGGTGCGCACGCCCTTGACCACGGCGAGCAGGCCGAAGGTGCGCACCCCGCGCACCATCAGCTCGAGCACACCGGCCGAGGTGGCCGACTCGTCGGCGACCAGCGAGCCGTCCAGCTTCACCACGTCCAGCGGCAGGTGGGCGAGCCGCCGCACCGAGCTGTGGCCGATCCCGAAGTCGTCGAGGCTGATCTTCGTGCCGTCGCCGCGCAGCTGGGTGAGGTGGTCCAGGACCAGCGGGTCGTCGACCACCCCCGTGTCGCTGACCTGCACGGTCAGCTGCTCCGGCCGGACGTGCGACTCGGCCAGCGCCGTCCGGACGTCCTCGAGGATCCGCGAACGGGCGACGTGCCGGACGGACACCCGCACGCCGACCTGCACCCCGCCGAAGCCGGCGGCCTCCCACTCCGCGATCCGCTGGGCGACCCGGCGCAACGCCCAGGCGTCGAGGTCGAAGATCAGCTCGGTGGTCTCGGCCACCGGCCGGAAGGCGGGCACGGGGATCACACCGACCCCGGGCCGGTTCCAGTGCAGCACCGCCTCCCAGCCCACCGGCTGCCGCGTGTCGACGTCGGTCACCGCCCGGAAACGCAGCTCGAGCTGGTCCTGCCACAGCGCGGTGCGCAGACCCCGCTCCAGGTCGACCCGGGCCTGCAGCTCACGACGCAGGCCCGCACCGAAGACCTCGATCCGGCCGCGACCGCGGGTCTTGGCCCGGTAGGCAGCGGTGTCGGCCTCGACCAGCAGGGCGTCCGGGTCGGTGCCGGCGTCCTGGCTTATCGCGACCCCCACGCTGGCCCCGACGCTGACGTCCTGGCCGTTGGCCAGCACGATCGGCGCCGACACCACCTCGATCAGCCGCTCGCCGACCGCGACGGCCGACTCCTCGTCGATGACCGGTTCGAGGAGGAGCACGAACTCGTCCCCGCCGAGCCGGCCGACCACGTCACCGCCGCGGACCACCGTCGTCATCCGCTGGGCGACGGTCCGCAGCACCTGGTCGCCGGCGCCGTGGCCGAAGGTGTCGTTCACCGCCTTGAAGCCGTCGAGGTCGACGAAGAGCAGCCCGATCATCGCTCCGCTGCGCTGGGCCCGGCTGAGCGTGCCGCTCAGCAGTTCCAGGCTCTGAGCCCGGTTGGGCAGTCCGGTCAACGAGTCGTGCGCCGCCTGGTGGGCGAGCTCGGCCTGGTCCTTCTCGCTCCGGCGGTCGGCGTTGACGATCTGGTGGATCGCCACGTTCATCCGTGCCACCACCAGCAGGAACATCGCGGCCGAGGCCACGACGACCGCCCAGACGTCCAGCGGGAGGTCCAGCACGTGCTGGACGGCCAGCGTCCCGGGCGCGACCAGCACGGCGGCGGCGGTCGAGATCTGCCGGCGCCGGCTGAACACCGGCCGGCCGGGCGGCGCGACGGCCGAGAGCTTCCGGACCGAGGGGTGCAGCACGGCACCACCGATGAGGACGTAGGAGAGCAGCCAGACGAAGTCGAGGGGGTCGGTGCTGCCGAGCGCCAGCAGGCCCAGGCCGGTGGCCGCGGTGTCGGCGATGATCACCAGCAGGACCGCGGTCACCAGCAGCCGCAGCGCGTGGGTGTGCGTGCCCGGGGTGATGATCAGGGCGACCAGCATGACGATGATGGTGATGTCGAGCAGCGGGTACGCGACGGCTACCCCGGCCTGCCACCAGGAGTCGACGGCGTGGTCCAGCGTCGGCTGGGCCAGCAGCACCCAGCACAGCAGGTAGAGCCCGACGGCGACGGTGAGGCTGTCCAGGGCGCCCTCGATGTCGTGCCGCGGCCGACGGCCCCGGGTCAGCAGGAACAGGCTGAGGCCGAGCAGCGGGTAACCGGCGAGGTAGAAGCCGTCGGCCGCGGTCGGGAAGGCGTCGGTCGGGGCGACGAGCTCCTGCACCGTGCCGACAACGTCGGCCAGCACCCAGACCAGCTGGCTGGCTGCGAGCGCCAGCCAGGCACGGGCGCGCTGCGGCCGGTGCAGCCGGATCCCGAGCAGGACGCCCAGCACGCCGAGCAGCCCGGTGACGAGGTAGAGCCCGCTGCGCGCCAGCCCCTCGGGCAGCAGCTGGTGGGCGCAGACGATGAGCAGCCCGAGACCGACGAAGACGAGCCAGCCGTGCCTCCGGAACCCTCCACCGCGGCGCGGGACGTCCTCGGCCTCAACCATGCCGGCAGACGAGCGGTGGGCGCCGGGAGTGGTTGGTCGGCAGCATGGCGGCCACCGCCGGGGCCTGCGGCGGCAGGCCGTCGACGACGCCGGGCGGGGTGTGGAACAGCCACAGCGAGAGCGCGCGGTAGGTGTCCCAGTCCCCGTCCGGCACCCGGAGCGCGACGTGGTCGAGGTCGTCGGACTGCCACATCCGGACCGGCTCCAGCTCCAGCGTCGGGGCCAGGGGCAGGTGCAGCGCGACCAGGCGGCTCGACGTGCTGAACGCGCCCCGGGGCAGCTGGAGGGCGACGCCGCCGACGGACACGTCCACCAGCTCACCGCGCTGCCCGTTCACGTTGACCAGGGCGTGGACGGGTGCGCGGTAGCCCCGGCGCCGCGAGGACGCGTGGGCAGGGGCCTGGACGTGCCGCAGGGCGAGGACGAGGGCGGCCAGACCGAGCACCAGCCACACCCCCGAGGCGACGGCCGCTGCCAGGGGCAGCCGCCACGGCGCCAGGCCGGTGACCCCGAGCAGCCCGTGCAGCAGGACGCCAGCCGTCAGCCCGACCAGCAGCCAGAGGACGCCGGGGACCTTCCCGCGGGCGCGGTCACCGGCCACGGGCCCGGTGGCGACCTCGGCCCTCGGCTCCCGCCGGGTGAGCAGCCAGCGCAGGCAGGACAGCCCGACGGGCACCCGCAGGACGCGGAGCGCGACGGCTGTCCGCCAGCGCAGGTGCTGCCGGTACAGCTGCTCGGCCCCCCACAGCCGGACGGCCAGCATGAGCAGCACGGCGAGGGCGACGACCAGGGGCGAGGCGGTCGTGGTCGAGGCCCCGCTGACCAGCAGGACGGCCGGGACGCCGAGAGCGAGCGCCGTGCCGACCCCCTGCAGCCAGATCAGGGTCGCGCTCAGGTAGGCGCGGTGGACGCGCCGGGACAGCCCGCGCCGAGCCGTGCACCCTTCCGCGACGAGCAGCTGCATGGCGCCCAGACCCCAGCGGCGTCGCTGGCTCAGGTACTGGGTGGAGGTGCTCGCCGCGAGTCCGACGGCCAGCACCTGGTGGTGGTAGGTGGTCTTCCAGCCGGCGCGCAGCAGGTTGAGCGAGGTCTGCAGGTGGGCCGCAGCGGTGCCGGTGGCCACCCCGCCCACCCCGGCCAGCGCCTCGAGCCGCAGCAACGCGGTGGAGCCGGACCAGAACGGCCCGACCCCGCGGGCGTCCCGGCCGGGCATCAGCACGTGGAAGAGCAGGCCCTGCTCACCGGTCTCGCCGTCGTCGTCGAAGGCGCCCGCGTTGTAGTAGGCCTGCGGGGCCTGGACCAGGGCGATCTCCGGGTCGTCGAACCACCCGAGGGTGTCGGTCAAGAAGGTGGCCAGCGGCACGTGGTCGCCGTCGAGCACGGCGACCACGTCCAGGCGCTCGGCGCCGGCGGCGATCTCCGCCTGCAGCAGGGTCAGGGCGTGGTCCAGGGCGCCGGCCGCGGCGTGGTCGGGAGCGCTTCGGCGGACGTAGCGGGCGCCGTAGCGGACGGCCAGCTCCGCCATCCAGGGCCGGTCGCCGTCGTCGAGCACCCAGGTCTGGTGGGTCGGCCGCAGCGCGCACGCGGCGGCGATGGTCGGGGCGACCACCTCGACCGGCTCGTCGTCGGTGGTGATGAGGACGACGACGCGGTGGCCGGGCCCGGCATCGGTGACCGGGTCCGGACCGGCGCTGTCGATGTTCCACAGCGCGACGGTCGTGGCGACGAGGCGGGCCAGCGGGAGGGCCTCGAAGAGGACCAGGACCAGCCCGGCGACCCGATCGGGCCCACCGAGGGGCAGGGTGAACAGCAGCCGCCAGGTCAGGTAGAGCACCAGGGCGCTGACCGCGGCGAGCCCGCCGAGGTGGGCCAGGCGTCGGGAGCGCGGGTTCTCGGGGTGCGGGCGGCCCACCTGCTCGGCACAGGCGGCGAGGCACGCGCCGCCGGCGACCGAAGCGCGACCGGCACGCACCAGCACGGGCAGCCGGGCGCCGGGCTGCACCGTCACGGCGTGGTCCGCCGCGGGCTCGGCGGCCGGGGGAGAGCGTGCACGGGGGTCCTCTTCTGGCCAAACCCCGAGTTCGCTGCCGTCATGGTATCGCCTGACCGCCCACAGCCGCCCCGGCTACGATCGGCCCCTTCGAGCAGGACCGGTCGACACCCCCTGCCAGGAGGACCAGATGGCCAGCACGACCCCCGGCGGCGTGCGCCGGCGCGTCCGAGCGGCAGCCGCCGCCCTGACCGCGGCCACCCTCGCCCTGCTGCTGCTCCCCCCGGTGCCCGCCGCGCAGGCTGCCGACGCGACGACGCAGCTGCTCTTCGTCCTCGACTCCTCGGGCTCGATGCAGGAGAAGACCTCGGACGGGGAGGTCAAGATCGCCGCCGCCAAGACGGCCATGGACGCCGTCGTCGGCCAGATCCCGGCCGACACCGCCGTCGGGCTGCGGGTCTTCGGGGCGAAGGTCTTCAACCGGGGCGACGAGGGGGCCTGCACCGACTCCCAGCTCGTGGTGCCGGTCGAGACCGGGCAGACGAAGGAGCTGCGGGAGGCGATCGAGGGCTACGCGCCCTACGGGGAGACGCCGATCAGCTACGCGCTCGAGCAGGCGGCCGAGGACCTCGACGCCGGCGGTGGAGCCTCCGACGACGGAGGCAAGCGGACGATCGTGCTGCTGTCCGACGGCGAGTCGACCTGCGACCCGGACCCCTGCGAGGTGGCCGGTCAGATCACCAAGGCCGATCCCGGGCTCCAGGTCGACGTCGTCGGTCTCGACGTCAGCGGCGACGCCCGCGACCAGCTGACGTGCGTCGCGTCGCGCGGGCGGGGCACCTACTACGACGCCCGCAACTCCGAGACGCTGGCCAGCAGCCTGCAGACCCTGCGCAACCGGGCGGCCCGACCTTTCCAGGTGAGCGGCGACCCGGTGACCGGCGGGACGACGCCCGAGCAGGCGGCGGTGCTGACCGCCGGCGCCTGGTCCGACGAGCTGCCACCGACCGGCGAGGGCGATGTCCGCTACTACGACGTCTACCGGGAGACCCTGCGCTCGACGCTGCACGTCGCGGCGTCGCTGAACCGGCTCGGCCGCCCGGACGCGCTGGCGGTCTCGCTGACCACCCCCGACGGCACGGCCTGCGGCACGGCGGCCGACGTCCGGCAGGACGACGTCGGGTCCTCGCTGCTGACCGCCGCGGTGAGCGCCGGGCAGCAGACCGGCAAGCCGCCCGTCGCGGCCTGCGCCGAGGCCACCGCCCTGCGACTGGCCGTCCGACGGGCTGACGCCGTCGAGGGCGAGGCCCGCTACCGCGGCACCGGCACCGTCCCCGTCGAGATCACCGTGACCGAGGAGCGCGAGGTCACCGACACCGAGGGCCTGCCGGCGCCGACGCGGGCGGAGCCCTTCGAGCCGGCCTTCGGGGAGAACCCGCGCAGCACCGTCCCGGGCAGCTCGTTCGCCGACGCGCCGACGGTCAAGGCCGGCAACTACTCCTCGACGATCGTGCCCGGCGAGACCCAGGTGCTGCTGGTGCAGCAGACCTGGGGCCAGCACCTCGACGCGACGCTGACCTTCACCCAGCCGTCGTCGACGCTGGCGAAGAAGATCGGCAGCCAGGCGATCAGGGCCAACATCACCGTCCTGTCCCCCGTCCGCGGCCGGGCGACGACCAGCGCCGGCGGCGGCGAGGACTTCCTCAACCCCGACGGCCGGCTGGTGCTGGGCGCGTCGACGACCCCGGTGCGCTACCTCAACCGCGCCCAGACCGCCGACCGGGCGAGCAGCTTCGTCCCGGGCCGGTACGCCGTCGTCGTCTCCCTGGGCGCCGACCCGGACGAGCAGAGCTACGTCGTCCCCTACACGCTGAACCTCCAGGTGGCGGGCACGAAGGGCGGCGCCCCCGAGTACGCCGCCGCCGAGCCCGCTCCCCCGGTGCCCAGCCCGACGCCGTCGGCGGACCCGTCGACGGCCGACGCCCCGGGCGCCGACGACGGCGGTTCCCCCTGGGTCTGGGTGGGCGGGCTGACGGCGCTGGTCGCCGCCGGGGCCGTCGCGGCCGTGCTGGTCGCCCGTCGCCGGCGCTGATCCGCAGACGCCTCGCCGATGCCGTGACGTGCTGACGTCCACCGTCATCTGACCGTCACCCGGCCGCCGCACCGCTCTGGAACCATGACGGTCATGCAGCGCACGGTCACCTCCCACCTCGACCTGACCCTCGACGGGCCCAGCAAGCTGGTCTTCAGCGTGGCCGTGGCCGCAGGGGTGGCCCTGGCCACCGAGGAGCTGACGCTGGTCGCCGACGGCGAGCGCGTCGAGCCGACCGAGCTGGTGGACGCCCAGGGCAGCCGGCTGCACGTCCTGCGGACGCACGCCGAGCAGGTCACCCTGGACTACCGGGCGGTGGCCGACGGGCAGGCCGCCCCGCCGGCGGTCGACGAGCTCGACCTGGTCACCTACGTCCGGCCCAGCCGCTACTGCGAGTCCGACACCCTGGGACCGACCGCGGCCAGCGAGTTCGCCGGGCTGCAGGAGGGGGAGCTGCTCACCGCCGTCGCGGACTGGGTGGGCAACCAGCTCACCTACGCCGCCGGGTCCAGCCTGCCCACCGACGGCGCGGTCCGGACCCTGCTGGGCCGCCAAGGCGTCTGCCGCGACTTCGCGCACCTGTCGATCGCCCTGCTGCGGGCGCTCAACGTGCCCGCCCGGCTGGCCGCGGTCTTCGCGCCCGGACTCAGCCCGATGGAGTACCACGCCGTCTGCGAGGCGTACGTGGACGGCGCCTGGTCGGTGGTCGACGCCACCCACCTCGCGCCGCGGCAGAGCCTGCTGCGGGTCTCCACCGGGCGCGACGCCGCGGACACCGCGTTCCTGACCAACCTGGGCGGGCGCGTCCAGCTGGCCGGGCTCGAGGTGACCGCCACGGTCGACGAGCTGCCCGTCGACGACGGCCGCCAGCGGCTCCAGCTCATCTGAGCCGCGCCGGTCACGGCTGCAGCACGACCTCCTCGAGGAAGATCGAGATCAGGAAGGCCAGCAGCACGAACGGCGCGGCGACCAGGAAGACGTCGGCGATCGAGGACCCGTACGCGCTCTGCACGATCCCCCGGATCGGCGCCGGGAGGGTCGAGAGGTCCGGACCGGACGAGCAGCGCAACCGCGAGCAGCTGGTCGACCCCGCCACGCGGACGTCCCTCACCGGCGGTCCCGACGCGGCGGTGGAGGAGATCGCCCGATCCCGGGCCGTTTCGTTGCCGGGCCGGGAGTGCCGTGTCACACTTCGGTTGTTATTTCCACTACGGATCGTCGGGCACGTACCTGCCCGTGGAAAGGAAGTGTGGCGTGGCCACAGTCCAGTTCAACGAGGCGACCCGGGTCTACCCCGGCGCCGACCACCCCTCCGTCGACAAGCTCAACCTGGAGATCGGCGACGGCGAGTTCATGGTCCTCGTCGGCCCCTCCGGCTGCGGGAAGTCGACCTCGCTCCGCATGCTCGCCGGGCTGGAGGAGGTGAATGCGGGCGCCATCCACATCGGCGACCGTGACGTCACCGACCTGCCGCCCAAGGACCGCGACATCGCGATGGTGTTCCAGAACTACGCCCTGTACCCCCACATGACCGTGGGCGACAACATGGGCTTCGCGCTCAAGATGGCCGGGATCAACAAGACCGAGCGCCAGCAGCGCGTCCAGGAGGCCGCGAAGCTCCTCGGCCTGGAGGACTTCCTCAACCGCAAGCCCAAGGCCCTCTCCGGTGGTCAGCGCCAGCGCGTCGCCATGGGCCGCGCGATCGTCCGTTCGCCCCAGGTCTTCCTGATGGACGAGCCGCTGTCGAACCTCGACGCCAAGCTCCGCGTCTCCACCCGGACCCAGATCGCGGCCCTGCAGACCCGGCTCGGCGTCACCACCGTCTACGTGACCCACGACCAGGTCGAGGCCATGACGATGGGTGACCGCGTGGCGGTCATGAAGGACGGTGTGCTGCAGCAGGTCGACAGCCCGCTGAAGCTGTACGACACCCCGAAGAACCTCTTCGTGGCCGGCTTCATCGGCTCCCCCGCGATGAACCTGATCGAGGGCACCGTCGTCGACGGCGGCATCAAGGTCGGCGACTACACCGTGCCGGTCCCCCGCGAGTGGCTGGCCAAGGCCGCCGGTGAGGACAAGCTCACCATCGGCATCCGGCCGGAGAACTTTGACATCTCCGACTCGGGCCAGGGCATCGGCCTCGACGTGGCCGTCGTCGAGGAGCTCGGCGCCGACGCGTTCCTCTACGGCACCCTCACGGGGCTGGACGAGGACGCCCGGCTCACCGCCCAGCAGATCGTGGCCCGCATCTCCTCGCGGCGCCCGCCGAGCCGGGGATCGACGATCCGGCTGACCGCCGACGCGGAGCACTTCCACGTGTTCTCGACCAAGACCGGCGACCGCCTCTCCTGAGGCACCTCCGGTCGCGGTGAGACGCGGCTGGACGTCCAGCAGGCCCCCGGCTCCGGCCGGGGGCCTGCTGCGCTCCCGGGCTGGGTGGCTCAGTTGGCGACAGCTTCGCGGACCCGACCGCCGTGCCGGACCAGCCGGGCGCGCGCGTCGTCGGGGTCGCAGCCGGCCAGCAGCATGACGACGGCGGTCTTGGCGTGGCCGTCGGCGGCACGCAGCGCCTCGTCGGCGCGCTGCCCGTCGACGGCGGCGGCCGTGGCCACGATCCGCCGGGCCCGGTCGACCAGCTTGGCGTTGGTCGGCCGGACGTCGACCATCAGGTTCCGGTAGACCTTGCCGGTCCGCACCATCGCCGCGGTGGACAGCATGTTGCAGATCATCTTCTGGGCCGTCCCGGCCTTGAGCCGGGTGGACCCGGTGACGACCTCGGGACCGGTCTCGACCTCGATCGCCACGTCGGCCAGGGCGCTGATCGGCGAGCCGGCGTTGCAGGCCACCGAGACCGTGCCGGCACCCACCCGGCCGGCGTGGTGCAGGGCCGCGACGACGTAGGGCGTCCGGCCGCTGGCCGCCAGCCCGACGACGACGTCCCCCGGCCCGATCTGCAGGGCCGAGAGGTCGGCGACGGCCAGGTCGGCGTCGTCCTCAGCACCCTCGACGGCCACGGCGAAGGCGCCGTCGCCGCCGGCCAGCAGGCCGACGACCTCCTCGGGTGCGGTGCCGAACGTGGGCGGGCACTCGACGGCGTCGAGCAGACCGAGCCGCCCGCTGGTGCCGGCGCCGACGTAGACCAGGCGGCCGCCCTGCTGGCGGGCGCCGACCACGAGGTCCACCGCGCGGGCGATCGCCGGCAGCGCCCGCTGCACGGCCAGGCCCACCGTCTGGTCCTCGGCGTTCATCACCTGCAGCACCTCGAGGGTGCTCATGGCGTCCAGGTCGGTCGTCCGGGCGTTGGCCGTCTCGGTGCCCAGCGCGGCCAGGCCGGCCGGGGTGGCGGCGGACGCGTCGGGCCAGCGGGCGCGGGTGCTCACCGGCTGCTCCTCTCCTGGTCGTCGGCTGCGGGCGGCGCAGGCGGCCGGCCCTCGCCCGAACGGTAGCGTCGCGCAGCACCTGGCGTGGGGGGCAGCAGCCAATTGCTGCAGGTCAGAGCAGGTCGAGCAGTCCCCGCGGCCCCAGTACCTCGGCGCCGAGGTCGGCCACCCGGCCGCGCAGCTCACGGTCGGCGGTGACCACGAGCACCGGCCGCCCGTCGCCCGACCGCGCGGCGACGGCGGCCACCACGGTGTCGTCGCCGGAGCCGGCCGCGCCCACCACCTCCACGCCCTCCACCGGGCCGACGTCGCGCGCCTGGCCCTCGACCACCAGCAGGAACCGCGGGAAGGACGTCACCCCCGCCGGGCCGACGTCCCCGAGCCCCGCCACGCCGGCGTCGGAGACCCTGGCCAGCTGGTCGCGCAACCGCTCGGCCGCGCCGGCCCGGTCCTTCCACCAGCCGTCGGGCCGGCTGCCCACCACGTTGGCGGCGTCCACGACGACCACCGGAGCCGGTCCGACGGCGCGCAGCAGTGGCCAGGTGCGGGCGAACCCCGGGTGCAGGTCGAGGGCGTCGACCTCGGCCAGCGGTACCCAGCGGACCGCATCGCTCTCCCAGTTGCGGGGGGCGAGGCCCATGGCCGTGGACGCGGTGGCGACGACCGTCGTGTAGGCCCAGCCGCCGTGGTCGTCGACGTAGCTGGCCTCGACAGCCACCCGCTCGGGGAGGACCGTCGCCTCCTCGCCCGCCTCGCGGAGCGCCGTCTCGACGGCCGTCTCGTGCGCGTCCCGGGCGCCGCCGAGGATCCCCCAGGTGCCGCCGTGGTGGCTGCGGCCGGCGCGCAGCTGGAGGGCGACGGCGGGCGGCTCGTCCGCCATGCTGCGGAGCAGCAGGCCCGCGGCCCCGAAGAGCCCCCAGTGCCGGTGCCCGGCGGCGCAGGTCGTCCAGCCGTCACCACTCGTCACGCCCCGATCGTAGGTCGGAGCAGCGCGCTAGCGTGTCCCGGCCACCGACCCCGCCCAGGAGCTCCCGCATGCCCGCCTCGTACGACCTCCGGCCCGTCACCCTCGACGACGCCGAGGCCTACGTCCACTGCCACGTCGCCTGCCTCGCCGAGACCTACCCGGCGATCATGCCGCCAGCGTTCGCCGAGCAGCAGCGGCAGGCGGTCCCGGAGACGATCGCCCGGACCCGGGCCGCCTGGGCTGCGGCCGGGCAGCAGCCGGAGCCGCGCGCCCAGGCCTGGTTGGCCCAGGACGAGGCGGGCGAGGTGGTGGGCGTCGTCCGCTCCGGCCCCGGCACCCAGGACTGGGAGCGCGCGCTCGGCGCCCCGCCCACCGACGTCGGCTGGCAGCTGCACCACCTCTACACCCGGGCCCGGACCCACGGCAGCGGGTTGGGCCACCAGCTGCTCGACCTCGCGGTCACCGACCGGGAGACCTACCTGTGGATCCTGCACGGCAACGACCGCGCCGACCGCTTCTACCGGCGCCGCGGCTTCGTCGCGGACGGCGGGGAGATGACCTGCGGCCCCAGCTGGTTCCACCGCACCATGTACCGGTTGGTGAGGCCAGCGGCCTGAGCCCGTCAGCCGGCCAGCGGGTCGAGCACGTCCAGCAACCGCCGGCGCAGCGGGGCGGCGCGGACCGCGAACTCCCGCTGGGCGCTCGCGTAGGCGGCCCGGCCCTCCGCCGTCTCCACCGGCACGGCCGACAGTCCCAGGGCGGTGAAGTCGTACGGGCTGGCGCGCATGTCCAGCACCCGGATCTCCCGGGCGAGCGCGAAGGCGTCGGCGACCAGGTCCGAGGGCACCAGCGGGCTCAGCTTGTAGGCCCACTTGTAGAGGTCCATGTTGGCGTGCAGGCAGCCGGGCTGCTCCAGCCTCTGCTGGTCGGCCCGGGTCGGCTGCAGCAGGTTGAGCGGCCGCGCCCCCGGGGTGAAGAAGCGGAACGCGTCGACGTGGCCGCAGCGGACCCCGCGCTCCTCGACCACGGCGTCGACGTCGGTGGCCGGCATCCGCAGCGGCCACCCCGGGTGCCGCCGCTCCTCCGTGCTCTGGCGGTAGACCATCGCCCACTCGTGCAGGCCGAAGCAGCCGAAGAACCCGGGCCGGTCGGCCGTCGCGGCCAGCAGGTCCCGGACCCAGCGGACGGTCGGGGCCCGGCTGGTCAGCACCGCGGCCGTGTCCAGGGTGACGCCGTCGGCGGCCCGGACGTAGCCGCGCCAGTCCAGCAGCTCCTCGGCCGCGGCGCCGGCCAGCACCACGCCGGAGCCGGGGTGCCAACGCCGCAGCTGGGAGGGGCGCTGGTTGTAGTACTCGAACAGGAAGTCCTCGACGGGGTGGCTCTGCCCGCGGCCGCGCCGCTCCCGGTGACCGTCCAACCAGCCGTCGACGCGGGCCTGGTGGGCGTCCCGGCGGGCCGTCCAGTCGGGCTCGGCCAGCACCACCGGGGCGCCGGTCGGTGCGGCGATCAGCTCGGTCACGGCGGCCAGCCTAGGCAGTCGGCCCGCACTGGACGCACCTGACAAGATGACGGCATGCCCAGGTTCCTGGCGGCGAAGCCCGACAGCCGGTTCATCACCCTGCCCTGGGAGACACCGCTCGCGGAGTGGCCGGAGGAGAGCCTGGTGGCCCTGCCGCGCGGCATCTCCCGGCACGTCGTCCGCTTCGTCCGGGTGGGCTCGGACATCTACGCGGTGAAGGAGGTGCTGGAGCACCTCGCCCGGCACGAGTACCGGCTGCTGCGCGACCTCACCCGGCTGGACACCCCTTCGGTGGAGCCGGTGGGTGTGGTCACCACCCGCCACGACCTCGACGGCGGCCCGCTCGACTCCGTGCTGGTCACCAAGCACCTGCAGTTCTCCCTGCCCTACCGCTCGCTGTTCAGCCGCGGCGTGCGCCAGGACACCGTCAACCGGTTGGTCGACGCGATGGTGGTGCTGCTGGCCCGGCTGCACCTGATCGGCTTCCTCTGGGGCGACGTCTCCCTCTCCAACACCCTGTTCCGCCGCGACGCCGGCGCCTTTGCCGCGTACCTCGTCGACGCCGAGACCGGCGAGCTGCACGACCAGCTGACCGACGGCCAGCGCGAGCACGACCTGCAGATCGCCCGGGTCAACCTCTTCGGCGAGTTCTGCGACCTCGAGGCCGGCGGTCTGCTGGACGCCAACCTCGACCCGCTCACGCTGGTGCAGACCATCGAGAGCCGCTACCGCGAGCTGTGGGCCGAGCTGACCGAGGTGGAGGAGTTCGACGGCAGCGAGATGCACCGGATCGAGAGCCGGGTCCGGCGGCTGAACGCGCTCGGCTTCGACGTCGCCGAGCTGGACATCACCACCGACTTCGCCGGTTCGACCATCCGGATCCAGCCCAAGGTCGTCGACGCCGGCCACCACTCCCGGCGGCTGATCCGGCTGACCGGGCTGGACACCGAGGAGAACCAGGCCCGACGGCTGCTCAACGACCTCGACGCCTACCGGGCGCGGACGGACCAGCAGGGCGCGGACGAGTCGATCGTCGCCCACCAGTGGCTGACGAACCGGTTCGAACCGGTGGTCAACCTGGTGCCCAGCAGCATGCGCAAGAAGCTGGAGCCGGCCGAGCTGTACCACGAGGTGCTCGAGCACCGCTGGTTCATGGGCGAGAAGGCCGGCCGGGAGATCGCCATCGACGAGGCCGCGCAGAGCTACATGGACGACGTGCTGCAGAACCTGCCCGACGAGCAGATCGCCCTCTCGGCGATGGAGTCGATGGGGCCGCTGGCCAACCCCTTCGACCCCTCCCAGGGCTTCGTCGACGACGAGGCCGACAAGCCCTACGACCCGTGGGAGGACGACGGGGAGGGACCCGGCGACGACGAGCCGCCGGCCACGGAGTACCTCGACATCGCCGCGCTGCGGGCCAGGGCCGTCAAGGGCTGACCGCTCAGCGGGGCGGCATCCGCAGCGCCCCGTCCAGCCGGATGACCTCACCGTTCAGCAGCGGGTTGGCCACCAGGGCCTCCACCAGCTGCGCGTACTCGCCCGGTCGGCCCAGCCGGGCCGGGTGCGGCACCAGCGCCTCCAACGACGTCCTGGTCTCCTCGGGCAGTCCGGCCATCATCGGGGTCTCCATCACCCCGGGGGCGATGGTCATCACCCGGACGGCGCGGTCGGCGAGGTCCCGGGCGGCCGGCAGGGTCAGCGCCGCGACGCCGCCCTTGCTGGCCGCGTAGGCGGCCTGGCCCACCTGGCCGTCGAAGGCGGCGACGCTGGCCGTCATCACGACCAGCCCGCGGTCGCCGTCCAGCAGCGCGTTGCCGCCCATCGCCTCGGCCGCCAGCCGGAGCAGGTTGAAGGTCCCGACGAGGTTGATCTCCACCACCCGCGCGAAGTCGGCCAGCGGCAGCACGCCGCGCCGCCCGACGACCCGGCCCGGGGTGGCCACTCCGGCGCAGCTGACGGCGACCCGGAGCGCACCGCGCGCGGTCGCCGTGGCGACGGCGGCAGCCAGCTGGTCGGGGTGGCGGACGTCGGCGGGGGCGAACACCGCCCGCGGTCCGAGCTCGGCGGCCAGGTCCTCGCCGCGGGAGCCGGCCAGGTCGACGAGCACGGCGTGCGCCCCGGTGGCCAGCAGCGCGCGGACCGTCGCCTCACCGAGGCCGGACGCGCCGCCGGTGACCAGGACGACGTCGTCCTCAGCGAGCCGCACGGGAGCTCCCGCCGAGTGGGCCGAGCAGCTGCCGGGCGATGACCAGCCGCTGGATCTGGTTCGTGCCCTCGAAGATCTGGGTGACCTTGGCCTCCCGCATGTACCGCTCAGCCGGGAAGTCGGCGGTGTAGCCGTAGCCGCCGAGCACCTGGACGGCGTCGGTGGTGACCCGCATGGCGGCGTCGGTGGCCACCAGCTTGGCCACAGCCGCGTCCCGGGTGAAGGCCATCCCGGCGTCCCGCTTCCGCGCCGCCAGCAGGTAGGTCGCGCGGGCGCTGTCGACGGCAGCGGCCATGTCGGCGAGGAGGAACTGCATCCCCTGGAACTCGGCGACGGCGCGACCGAACTGCTGCCGCTCCGCCGCGTAGCCTGCGGCCAGGTCCAGCGCGGCCTGGGCCAGCCCGGTGGCGCAGGCCGCGATCCCCAACCGGCCCGAGTCCAGCGCCGAGAGGGCGATCCGCATCCCCTGGCCCTCCGCCCCGATCCGCCGGTCGTCGCCGACCGGGACGCCGTCGAGGTGCAGGCCGGCGGTGACCGACGCGCTCAGCCCCATCTTCCGCTCGGGGGCGCCGAAGCTGAGCCCGGGCACGTCGCCGGGCACCAGGAAGCAGGTGATGCCGCCGGGCGGGGACTCCCCGACCCGGGCGAAGACGGTGTAGGCGTCGGCCTGGGACCCGTGGGTCACCCAGGCCTTGGCCCCGTGCAGCTCGTAGCCCTCGTCGGTGCGCTTCGCCCTGCTGGTCATGCCCGCGATGTCGGAGCCGGCCTGGGCCTCCGAGAGCGCGTAGGCACCCAGGAGCCCGCCACCGAGCAGCTCCGGCAGGTGCTGCTCCTGCTGGTCCGGCGTCCCCCAGGTGGCCAGCGGGTGGCAGCTCATCACGTGCACCGAGACGCCGACGGCCACGCTCATCCAGGCCGCGGCCACCTCCTCCAGCGCCTGCAGGTACACCTCGTAGGGCTGGCCCAGCCCGCCGAGCTCCTCGGGGTAGGGCATCCCCAGCAGGCCCAGCCCGCCGAGCATCGAGAACACCTCCCGCGGGTAGCGGCCGGAGGCCTCCTCGGCGCAGGCGCGCGGCGCCAGCTCGGCCTGGGCGACCTCACGGACCAGGGCGACCAGCTCGGCGCCCTCCTCGGTGGGCAGCAGTCGTGCGACGGTCACAGTCGACCTCCTCGTCGACCGACGACCGGGTTCCGGCCGGCGGAGCGGTACGCCCAGCAGTACGGTGGTACCGCGATGCAGAGCACTCTACCCACCGCCGCCAGCCCTGCGGACGGCCGTCGGCTGACGCCGCGCCAGCGGCAGCTGCAGGACGACCTGGTGCGCCTGGTGCTGGCCGAGGGGTTCCTCGCCGGCACCGTCGAGGACGTCGCTGCCCGGCTCGGCTGCTCCAAGCGCACCCTGTACGCGCTGGCCGGCAGCAAGGAGCAGCTCGCCCTGCTGGCGGTCCGGCAGTTCTTCCGCCGGGCCACCGCCGCGGTGGAGGACGCCATCGCCGGCACCCGGTCCCCCGCCCGGCGGGTGGTCCGCTACCTGGAGGCGGTGGCCGAGCAGCTGCGCGCCGCGGGTCCAGACTTCCGGGCCGACGTCGCCGCCTTCGCCCCTGCCGCGGAGGTGTACGAGCAGAACACCGCGGCCGCCGCCGTCCGGGTGCGGGAGCTGATCGACGAGGGGATCGCGGCCGGTGCCTTCCGCCGGGTGCCCGCCGCGTTCGTGGGCGAGGTGGTGACCTCGACCATGCGCCGGATCACCTCCGGTGAGATCGGGGCGGCCACCGGGTTGGACGACGCCCAGGCCTACGCGGAGCTGGCCCGGCTGGTCGTCGCGGCGATCAGCCGGTGAGCCTGAGTGGAGCCGTTCCGACGCCGCCGGTCCAGGGCGGCTGTGAATCGTCCGAGAACCGTGGGCAGGGCGTGCCGCGGGCCGGGCTGTGGACATAGGCTTCGGCCATGAACGACGACCTGCACGCCCTCGGGGAGGATCTGATCACGACCTCCGCCCGAGTGGTGCGCTGGGTACCCAAGTCGAGCACGTTCACGCTGAGCCTCGCCGCGGCCCGCATCCTGGCCCGGCTGAGCGACAACGGGCCGACCCGGATCAGCGAGCTCGCCGTCGCCGAGCGCTGCTCCCAGCCGACGATCACCAACCACGTCAAGCGGCTGGAAGCGGCCGGTCTGGTCGCCCGCAGCGCCGACGCGCGGGACGCCCGGGCCTGGATGATCGACCTCACCCCCGAGGGCAAGCAGGAGCTGAGCACCCTGCGGGACTCCCTCGGCACCGGCGTCGAGCCCTACCTGGCCCGGATGTCGAGGCGCGACCTCAAGGCGCTGCGCGAGGGCGTGGACGCGATGCGCCGGCTGATGGCACTGGACGCCTGACGCCGAACGGTAGGCTGCCGCGGTGACGACCGCCTTCCGCCTCTACGACACCGCCACCCGCGCGGTGCGGGACTTCGTCCCCGTCGTCCCCGGCCAGGTGTCGATCTACCACTGCGGCCTGACCGTGCAGTCCGCGCCGCACGTCGGGCACATCCGCAAGGAGGTCGTCTTCGACGTCCTGCGGCGCTGGCTCACCTTCCGGGGCTACGCCGTCACCGTGGTCGCCAACGTCACCGACATCGACGACAAGATCCTGGCCAAGTCCGCGGAGGCCGGCGTCCCCTGGTTCGCCCACGCCTACCGCTTCGAGCGCGAGCTGCACGACGCGTACGCGGCCCTGGGCTGCCAGCCGCCCACCTACGAGCCGCGGGCGACCGGCCACGTCCCCGAGATGATCGAGCTGATCGAGGTGCTGGTCGAGCGCGGCCACGCCTACGCCGCCGAGGACGGCTCCGGCGACGTGTACTTCGACGTCCGCTCCTGGCCGGCCTACGGATCCCTGTCGGGGCAGCGGATCGACGACATGGAGGCCGCCGAGGACGCGGACCCGCGCGGCAAGCGCGACCCCCGTGACTTCGCGCTCTGGAAGGGTCACAAGCCCGAGGAGCCGACGACGGCGTCCTGGCCCACCCCCTGGGGCCGCGGCCGGCCCGGTTGGCACCTGGAGTGCTCGGCGATGGCCGGCAAGTACCTGGGCGACGAGTTCGACATCCACGGCGGCGGCCTGGACCTGCGCTTCCCGCACCACGAGAACGAGCTGGCCCAGTCCACCGCGGCCGGGCAGCGGTTCGCCCGCTTCTGGATGCACAACGCCTGGGTCACCGCGGCCGGGGAGAAGATGAGCAAGTCGCTCGGCAACGGGGCCCTGGTCTCGGAGGTCACGCGGGCCTATCCGCCGCGGGCCGTCCGCTTCTACCTGGCCCAGCCGCACTACCGCTCGGCCATCGAGTTCTCCGACGACTCATTGGCCGAGGCGACGGCCGCGCTGGCCCGGATCGACGGTTTCGTCACCCGCGCCGCCGAGCTGGTGCCCGAGGCACCCGCGACCGAGCTGCCGGACGAGTTCGTCGCGGCCATGGACGACGACCTGTCCACCCCGGCCGCGGTGGCCGTGCTCTACACGGCCGTGCGGGACGGCAACACCGCCCTCGACGCCGACGACCTCGACGCCCTCGCCCTCCACCTGGGCCGGACGCGGGCGATGCTGGCGGTCCTCGGCCTGGACCCGGAGGACCCGGTCTGGGCGCACGGCACCGGAGCGGGGGCCGGGCCGGACCTGCGGCCGGTCGTCGACGGCCTGGTGGCCGCGCTCGTCGAGCAGCGCGCCGCGGCCCGGGCGCGCAAGGACTACTCGGCGGCCGACGCCGTCCGGGACGCGTTGGCGGCGCTCGGCGTCGTCCTCGAGGACACACCGCGGGGAACCCGGTGGTCACTCGCCTCCCCGCACGAGACCACCACAGGAGCCTGAAATGCCCGGGAACAGCCAGCGCAAGGGCGCCGTCCGCCGCAAGGGCAAGGGCAACACCGCCGGTTCGGGGGGCCGCGTCCGCCGGGGGCTCGAGGGTCGCGGCGCGACCCCGCGGGCCGAGGACCGGCCCTACCACAAGTCCTACGTCTCGCCGAAGGCGGCGGCCGCGGCGGCCGCCCGCGGGCTGAGCGACCGGGGCGGGCCGGCGCCGCGCACCGGCCGTCCGGGCACCGGACCCGAGTGGGTGGCGGGCCGCAACCCGGTGCTCGAGGCCATGCAGGCCGGCATCCCGATCAAGACGGCCTACATCGCCGAGGGCGCCGAGCGCGACGACCGGCTGCGCGACATCCTCAAGCTGGCGGCGGACACCAAGACGCCGATGCTCGAGGTGACCCGGGACCAGCTGGACAAGATGACCGGTGGGGCGATCCACCAGGGCGTCGCCCTGCAGCTGCCCGAGTTCACCTACGCCCACCCCGACGACCTGCTGGCCGCGGCGCTGGACACCGACGGCGAGCCGCTCGTGGTGGCGCTGGACTCCATCACCGACCCCCGCAACCTCGGGGCCGTCGTCCGCTCCTCGGCCGCCTTCGGCGCGCAGGGCGTGCTGATCCCCGAGCGCCGCTCGGCGGGCATGACGGCCGCGGCCTGGAAGACCTCGGCCGGAGCGGCCGCCCGGATCCCGATCGCCCGGGCCACCAACCTCAACCGTGCGCTGCGGGCCTACAAGGACGCCGGGTTCTTCCTGGTCGGCCTGGACGGCGAAGCCGAGACCGACATCGCCGACCTGCCGCAGACCAGCGGGCCCCTGCTGCTCGTGGTGGGCAGCGAGGGCGACGGGCTGTCGCGGCTGGTCCGCGAGGCGTGCGACACCCTGGCCTCGATCCCCATCACCGCGTCGGTGGAGTCGCTCAACGCCGGCGTGGCCACGGGCATCGCGCTGTACGAGATCGCCCGCAGCCGCCGCTGACCGCCGTCCTGGATCTCAGTCCAGGTCGAAGATCGAGTGCGTGTCGTAGAAGTGCAGCACGTAGCGGCAGCGCTGGCAGATCAGCAGCGTCATCCGGTGCGAGGTGAACCCCCAGCGCGACTCCTGGCGGGACTCCTCGCGGGCGAACTGCTGGCCCTCGCACAGCGGGCAGCGCAGTGGCGGCAGCGGCGGGGGTGTCTGCGGGTAGGGCGGGTACGGCTCGGACATGGCGACCTCCTGCGCCGCACGCTAGCGACCGGAGAGGGCATGCTCCGCGAGCTCACCAGGCCTGGGCGCCGGTCCGGTCGAAGAAGACGCCCGGCAGCTCGTCGTCGACGCAGGCGCTGACGATGGCGTCCGTCCCCTCGGTGATGCTCTGAGGTCCCGCGTGCCCGTTGAGATCGGTGGCGGTGTAGCCGGGGTCGACGGCGACGACGCGGACGCCGTCGAGGAACTTCGCGTACTGGCTGGTGATCATGTTGAGCGCGGCCTTGGACGAGGCGTAGACGAGCGAGGGCACGCTGGACTCGATCCGGTCGGGGTCGCTGGTGGTGGCGAAGGAGCCGAGCCCGCTGCTCACCATGACCACCCGCGGGGCAGCGGCGGCCCGCAGCAGCGGCAGGAAGGCGGCCGTCATCCGCACCGGGCCGAGCACGTTGACGCCGTAGACGGGCAGGAAGTCGGCGGCGACGGTGTCGGCCGGGCTGGCGTGGGTGCCGCCGATGCCGGCGTTGTTCACCAGCACGTCGAGCCGGCCAGAGGCGGCCCGGACGGTGTGGACGCCGGCGGCGACGGAGGCCTCGTCGGTCACGTGGGAGCAGGGGGCGGACGTCGGCGCCGTCCACGCGACCGGTCACCTCGGCGACCGCCTTGTCGAGGCGCTCGGCGTCCCGGGCTCCGAGGTGGACGGTCCAGCCGAGGGCGGCCAGGCGGGCGACGGTCTCCAGGCCGAGGCCCTTGTTGGCCCCGGTGACGAGGGCGACGGGTGAGTGGGCAGCTGAGGTGGTCATGGCCCCAGCGTCGGCCGCTGGGCCGGACCGCACCAGGGCCGGCTGGTCGTGGGACCGGCGGTCCTACCCGGAGAGGCCGTCGCCGGAGGATGCTGGGTCGGTGACCACCTCCGGAAACCGCGCCGAGCTCGCGACCGTGCTGCGGCGCGCCCGCGCCCGGATGGACCCCGCCGACGTCGGGCTTCCGGCCGGCCTCCACCGCCGGGTCGCCGGGCTGCGTCGCGAGGAGGTGGCGATGCTGGCCGGGATCAGCGTCGACTACGTCGTCCGGCTGGAGCAGGGCCGCGGTCCGCACCCGTCACCCTCGGTGCTGGGCGCGCTGGCCCGGGCCCTGCGGCTCAGCGACGACGAGCGCTTCGAGCTGTTCCACCTCGCCGGGTCCGCCCCGCCGACTCCGGGGACGATCGAGCTCCGGGTCCGGGCCACCGTGCTGCGGCTGGTCGACCGGTTCGTCGACCTGCCGGTGCTGGTGACCAGCGCCAAGGGCGACATCCTGGCCTGGAACGCGATGGCGTCGGCGCTGCTGGGCGATCTGTCGGCCGTGCAGCCCCAGCGTCGCAACATGAACCGGCTCCGTTTCCTGCCGGACCCGGCGGACCCGCCGCGGCACCCCGTCGGCGTCGGGCCCGGCGAGAGCGCGGCCATCGCCGCCCAGACCGTCGGCTGCCTGCGCACCGCGGCCGCCCGCTACCCCGGCGACCCCGCGCTGCTCCAGCTGCTCGCCGACCTGCGGACCGGTTCGGCGGAGTTCGCCGCCCTGTGGGAGTCCGCGCCGGCCGGGGGGTGGCGCAGCCACCGCAAGACCGTGCTGCACCCCCGGCTCGGCCCGCTGCTGCTGGACTGCGACACCCTGCTCGTCCCCGACGACGACCAGTCCGTCGTCGTCTACTCGGCCGCGCCCGGGACACCGGAGGCCAGTGCGCTGTCCCTGCTCGGCGTCGTCGGGACCGAGCTGTTCCTGGGCCTCGAGCCGGCGCACCGCCCCGAGGACGCGGCGGTCGTACCGGGTGCGGGCCGGTAGATTGGCGTCTGGTCCGGTGACACCGGGCCGCCCCCCGCACCCCACCCGCTGGAGAGATCGTGACGCTCACCACCGCGACGGCCGCCGCCAACGGCGCCGACTACGCCGCCACCGCCTCGCAGGCCTACCAGGCCGCCCTGTCGGTGATCGAGTCGGTCGAGCCCCGGATCGCCGAGGCCACCCGGCAGGAGCTGGCCGACCAGCGCAGCTCGCTCAAGCTGATCGCCTCGGAGAACTACGCCTCTCCCGCCGTCCTGCTGACCATGGGCAGCTGGTTCTCCGACAAGTACGCCGAGGGCACCGTCGGGCACCGCTTCTACGCCGCCTGCCAGAACGTCGACACCGTCGAGGGGATCGCCGCCGAGCACGCCCGGGCGCTGTTCGGCGCCGAGTACGCCTACGTCCAGCCGCACTCCGGCATCGACGCCAACCTGGTCGCCTTCTGGGCGATCCTGGCCAACCGGGTCGAGCTGCCCGAGCTGGCCGAGCTGGGCGTCAAGGGCATCAACGACCTCACCGAGCAGCAGTGGGAGGACCTGCGGCACAAGTTCGGCAACCAGCGCGCGCTGGGCATGTCGCTGGACGCCGGCGGCCACCTCACCCACGGCTTCCGTCCCAACATCTCCGGCAAGATGTTCCACCAGCGCTCCTACGGCACCGACCCCGAGACCCAGCTGATCGACTACGACCAGGTGCGGGCCGCAGCGCACGAGTTCAAGCCGCTGGTGCTGATCGCCGGCTACTCCGCCTACCCGCGCCGGGTGAACTTCGCCAAGATGCGTGAGATCGCCGACGAGGTCGGCGCGACCCTCATGGTCGACATGGCGCACTTCGCCGGCCTGGTCGCGGGCAAGGTGTTCACCGGCGAGGAGGACCCCGTCCCCTACGCCCACCTGGTCACCAGCACCACCCACAAGTCGCTCCGCGGACCTCGCGGTGGCCTCGTGCTGGCCACGCAGGAGTACGCCGCGTCGGTCGACCGCGGCTGCCCGATGGTGCTCGGCGGCCCGATGGCCCACGTGATGGCGGCCAAGGCCGTCGCCTTCGCGGAGGCGCGCACGCCCCAGTTCCAGACGTACGCGAGTCAGGTCGCGGACAACGCCAAGTCCCTCGCCGAGGGCTTCCTCTCCCGGGGCGCCAAACTGGTCACCGGCGGCACCGACAACCACCTGGTCCTGCTCGACGTCACCGCGTTCGGGCTGACCGGCCGGCAGGCCGAGTCGGCCCTGCTGGACGCGGGCATCGTCTCCAACCGCAACGCGGTGCCCAGCGACCCGAACGGCGCCTGGTACACCTCCGGTGTCCGGCTGGGCACCCCCGCGCTGACCACGCGCGGCTTCGGCGCCGACGAGTTCGACCGCGTCGCCGCTCTGGCCGTCGACGTGCTCTCCAACACCACCCCGGCGACGGCGTCGAACGGCAAGCCGGGCAAGGCCAAGTACGTGCTGGCCGACGGCCTGGCCGAGCGGACCAAGGCCGCCTGCGCCGAGCTGCTCACCGACTTCCCGCTGTACCCCGGCCTGCAGCTCTGAGGCCCGCTCAGAGGTAGAGGTGCAGCTCCTGCGCCAGCCGCTCGCGGTCGGCGAGCCGGCGCTGAGCGCCCTTGGCGCTGGCGCTGGACAGGGCTGTCAGCACGTCGATGACCATGGCCACGACGACCGGCGGGGCCAGCGGTGACTCCGGGTGCAGCCGGCCGGCTCCGTCGGAGCGGTCACCCGGCGCGTCGATGACCACCGCTTCGGTGGCGTGCTGGACCAGCGGGGCGTCGGGGGCGTCGGTGATGACGACGAGCGCCCCGCCCGCCCGGACGAAGGGCAGGGCCGCCTCGACGGTGTAGCGCCGGTACGGGCTGAACGAGACGGCGATCATCACGTCGCTGTCCCGGACGTCGGAGAGCAGGTCGAGCGGACGGACGATCGTCCCGTCGACCAACGTCACCTTGGCCAGCGCGGCACTGAGCTTGGCGGCCAGCAGCGAGGCGTAGGTGAACGACGTCGCCGCCCCGATGACGAACCGTCGACGGCTCCCGGTGACCAGCGCCGCGGCCGACTCCAGGCTGGGATCCGACGCCGCCCAGGCCAGCCCGGCGGCCAGCTCCGCGCGGTGCGCCTCCAGCAATCGCTGCTTCAGCAGGGTCGACGCCCGGGGCCGGGTCGGCTCGTTCACGCCGCCTCCGCCGGACCCAGCGGGGCCATGAGCAGCTCGGGGGGCCGGCCGGGCTCGGCGACGAGGGTCCCGCGCCGGCCCAGCGGCAGGCTGTGCGCGGCCGGTCCGTGCCCGAAGCCCAGCTCGGCCACCATCGGCACGCCCAGCGGGGCCAGCAGCTCGCGGCACAGCGCCTCGATCTCGGCCAGCGGGCTGCACGCCTGCCAGCTGCCCAGGGCGATGCCGACCACGCCGTCGAACCAGCCGGCCCGCAGCAGGCTGGTGAGGTAGCCGTCGATCCGGTAGGTCTCCTCGGTGACGTCCTCGAGCAGCGCGATGGTGCCGGTGTTGTCCACCGGCCGCCGACGCCGGGCACCCAGCGTCATGGCCAGCAGCGAGGTGTTGCCACCGATCAGGGTGCCGGTGGCGGTGCCGGGCACCAGCACCGACGCCGCGCGGGCCGACCAGCGCCGGCCCTCCAGCCCCTCGAGCACCGCGACCCGGAGCGAAGCCGTCGCCTCGGCGTCGTCGAGCAGCGAGGCGGTGCCCACCATCGGCGTGAACCAGCTCATCACCCCGAGCTCCTCGCGCAGCCACTCGTGCACCGCGGTGAGGTCGGAGCTGCCGTACAACGGCTTGGGCCGAGCGGCACGCATCCGGTCGACGTCCAGCCGGTCGAGGACGCGGACGCTGCCGTAGCCACCGCGGAGGGCGAAGACCCCCGCGATCGACGGGTCGCACCAGGCGTCCTCGAGGTCACGGACGCGCTGGGCGTCCTCGGCCGCCAGGTAGCCCGCCCGCGGGTGGGCGGCCCGGACTCCGGGGTAGGTGACCGGTTCCAGCCGCCAGCAGCGCAGCAGCGCCGCGGCCCGGGCGAGCTGCTCGGGCGGGGTGGGGCCGGCGGGCGCGACCAGCGCCACCCGGTCGCCGGGAGCCAGCGGGCCGAGCCCGTCGCGACCGCTCACTGCCGGCCCAGCTCCGAGGGCACCACGGCGAGCAGGCTGCGGGTGTAGTCGTGCTGCGGGTCGAGCAGCACCTGCTCGACCGGCCCGCTCTCCACGATCCGGCCACGGTGCATGACCAGCACCCGGTCGGCGATGTTCCAGGCCAGCCCGAGGTCGTGGGTGATCACCAGGGCGCCCAGCCCGGGGTCGTCCTTGAGCCGCAGCAGCAGGGCCAAGATCTCCCCGCGGACCGAGGCGTCCAGGCTGGCCACCGGCTCGTCGGCGACGAGGAAGCCCGGCTCCAGGGCCAGCGCGCCGGCGATGACGACCCGCTGCCGCTGCCCGCCGGACAGCTCCTGGGGGATGGCGCGCAGGTAGCGCTCCGGCGGGGTGAGCTCGGCCTGGGTGAGGGCGGCCCGGACCCGCTGCTCCTCGTCGCCGGGCAGCCGGTGGATGCGGATGCCTTCGGCGACGGCCTCGTAGACGCTGTGCTTGGGGTTCAGCGAGGCGCTCGGGTCCTGCAGCACGAACTGCACCTTCCGCCGGTAGGCCTTGAGCCCAGGGCGGTCCCGCGGCAGCGGCGAGCCGGCGTAGCGGACCTCGCCGCCCGTCGCGGGCTGCAGCCCGAGGATGGTCCGGGCCAGCGTGGTCTTGCCCGAGCCCGACTGACCGACCAGGGCGACGATCTCCCCCGCCCCGCAGCTCATCGAGACGTGGTCGACGGCCCGGACCCGGGTCCCCCGGGTGCGGAAGTCGACGACGAGGTCGTCCACCTCCAGCAGCGGCCCTGCGCTCGCCCCGTTCTCCGAGCCCGTCGAAGGGCCGCTCGCTGAGCTTGTCGAAGGGCGGTTCGACCGGCTCACCGCGCGGGGCTCGCCCGCCGCCCGGGTGCCCACCTGCAGCCGTGACGCCGGGTCGCCGATCACCGGGAAGGCGGCGGCCAGCTCGCGGGTGTGCTCGTGCTGGGGGTCGCCGACCACCTGCCGCGCCGGGCCCTCCTCCACGATCCGGCCGTGCCGCATGACGACGATCCGCTCGCAGACCGCGGCGAGCACGGCCAGGTCGTGGCTGATCATCACCAGGGTCAGACCGCGGTCGCGGACCAGGCCGGACAGCACGTCGAGCACTGCCGCCTGGACGACGACGTCGAGCGCCGTGGTCGGCTCGTCGGCGACGATGACGTCGGGGTCGCAGGCCAGGGCCATGGCGATCATCACCCGCTGCTTCTGCCCGCCCGACAGCTCGTGCGGGTAGGACTTCGCCCGACCCGCGGGCAGGTCGACCAGGGCCAGCAGCTCGGCGACCCGGGCCGCCGTCGCGGCGTCGTCCCCGGCACCGCCGGTCCGGTGCACCTCCAGCGCCTCCGCGATCTGCTTGCCCACCGGCCGGACCGGGTTGAGCGAGTGCATGGCGCCCTGGAAGACGATGGCCGCCTCGGTCCAGCGGACGGCGCGCAGCCGACCCCAGCGCATGGTGACGAGGTCCTCGCCGGCGATCTCGACGGCACCCTCCACCTCCGCCGACCGGGGCAGCAGACGCAGCGCCGAGAGCGCCAGCGTCGACTTCCCGCAACCGGACTCACCGGCGATGCCGACGGTGCCGCCCCGGGGCACGGCCAGGCTGACCCCGTCGACGGCGACCACCGGCTCGGTGTCCCCCAGCCGCGGTGAGTAGGAGATCCGCACGTCCCGCCAGGCCAGCGCGGGTGGATCTTCGACAGGCTCAGGGCGCGGGGACGGCGGGCACATCAGCGACCTCGCAGGGTGGGGTTGACGACGGCTTCCAGGGCCCGGCCGACGAGGGTGAACGACAGCACGACGACGACGATGGCCAGCCCCGGCGGCAGCACGAACCACCAGAACCCGGCCGTCGCGGCCCCGGTGTCCAAGGCGGTCTTGAGCATGGAGCCCCAGGAGATGGTCGTCGGGTCGCCGAGCCCGAGGAAGGACAGCGTCGACTCCGCGATCACCGCGGAGCCCACCGTCAGCGTGGTGTTGGCCAGCACCAGCGGCAGCACGGCGGGCAGCACGTGCCGGACCAGGATGTGCACGTCGCCGGCGCCGAGCGCCCGGGAGCGCTCGATGTAGTCGCGGGCCTCGATGCTCAGCGTCTGCGAGCGGACGATGCGGGCGGTGGCCGCCCAGCTGGTGACGCCGATGGCGATGATGATCGTCCACACGCCCCGGCTCAGCACCGAGGACAGCACGATGGCCAGCACCAGGCCGGGGATGACGAGGAAGAAGTCGATCACCCGCATGATCACCGCCTGCGCCCAGCCGGTGAAGTGACCGGCCGCCATCCCCACGACCGTGCCGATCACCATGGACACCGCGGTGGCGGCGAAGCCCACGAGCAGCGAGATCCGGGAGCCCCAGAGCAGCAGGGCGACGACGTCGCGCCCGGCCGGGTCGGTGCCCAGCCAGTGCGTGCCTGAGGGCGGCTCGTTCTGGGCGGCGGTCAGCCGGGTGACGTCGAGGGTCTCGATCGGGATCAGCACGGGGGTGAGCACGGCCAGCACGACCACCGCGAGCAGCAGCACCAGCCCGACCACCCCGGAGCGGTTGGCCGCGAACTCGCGCAGCACCTCGGCGGTCTGGGCTCGGCGGCGGGCGGCGGCTGCGCTGCGGGCCCGCACGGGCGTCGGCGCGCTCATGCCGCCTTCAGCCGCGGGTCGAGGACCCGGTAGACCAGGTCGGCCACGAAGTTCATGGCGATGACGATCGAGGAGAAGACGACGAAGGTGCCCTGCAGCAGCGGCAGGTCGGGGGCGCTGAGGCCCTGGAAGGTCAGGTAGCCGAGTCCGGGCCAGGAGAACACCGTCTCCACGGTCACCGCCCCGCCGACCAGGCCGCCGAGGGTGAGGAACACCAGGGTGACGGTGGGCAGCAGCGCGTTGGGCACGGCGTGCCGGGTCCGGACCTTGTCCTCGGTCAGGCCCTTGGCGCGGGCGGTGGTGAGGTAGTCGGCCGTCATCTCCTCCAGCACCGAGGCACGCATCACCATCAGGTACTGGGCGTAGACCACGGCGACGATGGTCAGCACCGGCAGCACCATGTGCCAGGCCACGTCCAGCACCAGGGCGAACCCGGTCGCATCGCTGCCCGGCGACGTCATCCCGCCGGCCGCGAACAGCCGCAGCCCGCCGGCGAACACCAGGAGCAGCAGCAGGCCCAGCCAGAACGTCGGCACCGACCAGAAGGTCAGTGCCAGTCCGGTCTGCACCTTGTCGAACCAGCTGCCCCGCTTCCAGGCCGCGCGCTGGCCCAGCCACAGGCCGAGCACGATGGAGATCACCGCGGCGGTGCCGGTGAGCAGCAGCGTGGGCACCAGCCTGTCGAGGATCAGCCCCGCGACCGGTTGGTTGTAGACGTAGGAGTAACCGAGGTCACCGGTGAGCAGGTCCCGGACGTAGCGCAGGAACTGCAGCGGCAACGGCTGGTCGAGGCCGAACTGCACCCGCAGCCGCTCCACCTCCTCCGCGCTCACCCGTCGGCCGCGCGTCAGGTTGATGGCCGGGTCGGAGCCGGGCAGGATCCGGAAGGAGAAGAAGCCCAGCACCACGACCATGCCCAGGCTGACCAGCGCCGCGCCCGCCTTGAGCAGGAGGTAGCGGCCCAGCGTCGAGCCAGCCGGCACCTCCTGGTCGTCGACCAACGCCTCATCAGCGCTGCGTGATCCAGCGATGGGCAGGGTCACGCGTCACTCACGGTCGGCGGCAGTGGAGCGGCGTCGCAGGCCGAGCACCACGCCCAGCGCGGCCAGCACGACGACCCCGATCCCGACCGGCAGCACCCAGCCGGGCAGCCCCTCGGACGCGCCGCCGTCGGCGTCGGTGTCCGATGCGGTCACCGGCGCCGCGTCGTAGAAGCCCCAGTAGCCGTTCTGACCGGTGATCACGCCGCCCTCCTCAGGCTGCTTGGTGAACCCGGCGAAGCGGTCGCTGCGGTAGGCCTCCAGGCTGTCGGCGTAGTAGAAGACGTTGTTGACGGCGGCCTCGTGGATCATCGTGAAGGCCTGCTTGACCAGCTCGGCGCGCTTGGCCGGGTCGAGCTCGGCGTGCTGCGCGTCGTACAGCTCGTCGAAGGCCGGGTCGCACCAGTTGGACTCACTCGTCGAGCCCGAGCCGTCGGCGTTCGGCCGGCTGTCGCAGCGGTTGATCGAGAGCTGGAAGTCGGGGTCGGGGCCGATGCCCCAGCCGGTGAAGTACAGGTCGTACCGGCCCAGCGTGGAGTCGTCGTTCACCTGGTTCGGCGTGACCATGGAGACCTCGACGGCGATGCCGATGTCGCGCAGCCAGGGCTGGATGAACTCGGCCAGCTGCTGGTGCGTCGGGTCGGTGTTGCGGCCCATCAGCCGCAGCTCCAACGGCTTGCCCGACTTGTCGGTGCGGACCCCGTCAGCGCCCTTGGTGTAGCCGGCCTCGTCGAGCATCTGGTTGGCCTTGGCCGGGTCGAAGGGGCGCTGGGTGGCTCCGGGGGCGAAGCCGAAGTAGGCCGGGTAGACGCTCGGCACCTCGGTCTGGCCCGGCTTGCCGAGGCCCTGCAGCACCCGGTCCAGCAGGGTCTGGTTGTCGATGGCGGTGATGATCGCCTCGCGGAGCACCTCGTCCTTGAGTGCCGGGTTGCCGTTGCCGAGCGGCTTGCCGTCGGCGTCCACCGCCCCCGGGTTGATGGCCATCGCCTGGTAGCGCCGACCCGCCCCGGAGTTGGTGGTGATGCCCTGCTGACCCTCCAACGACTGGAACTGGGCCGGGGTCAGGCCGCTGACCACGTCGACCTCACCGGTCCGCAGCGCCTGCACGGCCGCGTCGGTGCTCTTGTAGCTGACGTAGGTGAGCCCGCTGATCTCGGGTGCGCCCCGCCAGAAGTTGGGGTTGGCCTCGAGCTCGACGCTCTGGCTCTGCGCGTACGACGTGATCGTGAACGGCCCGGAGCCGACGGTGTCGGTGTCGTTCTCGTAGGTCGCGGCGTCGACGTCGGCCCAGACGTGCTCGGGCACGATCGGCAGCTCGGCGCCGGGGTTGGCGGCCTGGGCTGAGTTCAGCGTCATCACCAGGGTCTGCGGGTCGGTCGCGGTGACCTCGGCGACGTTGGTGACGAGCCCGCCGTTGGCCTGCTGCAGCGCCTCCTCGTTCTTCACCGCGTCGAAGGTCCAGACGGCGTCCTCGGCCGTCAGCGCCTCGCCGTCGGACCACTTCCGGTCCGCGGGGATGGTGAACGTCCAGGTCTTGCCGTCGGGCGAGGTCTGCCACTCCGACGCCAGCCCGGGCACCACCTCGTTGTTGGTGCCGTACTGCACGAGGCTCTCGTACTGGAAGCGCAGGATGTTCGTGCTCGAGGCGAGGATGGCCAGGAACGGGTTCAGCGTGTCGATGTCGCTGGTCAGCGCGACCTTGAGGTCGCCCTCCGCGGCGGCCGCCGCCGGAGGCGCCACCACCGACAAGCCCAGCGGCAGGGCCAGCGCCAGCGTCGCCCCCGCGATCCGTCGCAGCACGCTCCGGCGTCCGCGTCCCGGTGGTGTCCGATCGACCATGTGCGCCCCTCGCGTCGCGGTGCGACCCGGTGGACCGCACGACCTGCCCCGGCGTCCGGCAGAGATACGTCACTGATGCGTCAGCGCATCGAGATCTCGCCCACCGGAACTGCGTCCGACCCTCGCACACGCAAGCGTGGAAAGGAAGCATGATCGGCACATCGACACGCGATCGCGCCTCGACTCCCGATCACGCGGTCGGTCATGCTGGACGTTCTTCTGTTACGTATCGATTTCATCCGCCTGCTCTTCACCGAACTGAGGTACCGCGTGACCGAGCCGTCGCCGCCCGTGCCGTCCGACCAGCCGGAGGTCGTGGCGCTGCTGCGGACGATGATCGGCTTCGACACCACCAACTGGGGTCGCGGTCGGAGCCGCGGCGAGGCCCCGCTGGCCCGGTGGGTCGTCGGTCAGCTGCGGGCCGTCGGGTTCGCGCCCCTGCTGCTGGCCCGGCCGGACGCGCCCGAGCGGGCCAACGTGGTGCTGCGGGTCCCGGGCACGGACGCCGCCCTCCCCGGCCTGGTGGTGCACGCGCACCTCGACGTGGTCCCGGCCGAACCGGCCGACTGGTCGGTGGACCCGTTCGCGGGCGCGGTGGCCGACGGCTTCGTCTGGGGCCGGGGCGCGTCGGACATGAAGGACATGGCCGCGATGACCCTGGCCACGCTGCTGCACTGGGGCCGCACCGGGACCCGGCCCCGCCGCGACGTGGTGGTCGCTTTCGTGGCGGACGAGGAGGACCGCGGTGAGTACGGCGCCGAGTGGCTGGTCGACACCCGTCCCGACCTGTTCGCCGGGACCGCCGCCGCGATCGGGGAGTCGGGCGGGGAGTTCCGCGAGCTGCGACCCGCCGGCGCCGAGCCGGCCGCGCCTGCAGTCCGCTGCTACCCGGTCGCCGCCGGCGAGCGCGGCACGATGCACCTGCGGCTGACGGCAACCGGCACCGCCGGGCACGCCTCCCGCCCCGGGGTCGACAACCCCGTCGTCGTGCTGCTCGACGCCCTGCACCGGCTGGCCCACCACCGCTGGCCGCTGCACCTGGCTCCGGTGGTCCGCGCGCAGCTGGGCACGCTGGCCGACGCCCTGGGCGTCGCCGTGGACCTGGACAGCGACGCCGGCGTGGAGGCCGCCCTGGAGCTGCTGGGCGAGTCGGCCGACCCGGCCCGCTGGACCAGCCGCGCCTCGTCGACGCCGACGGTGCTCGAGGCCGGGTACAAGGTCAACGTCATCCCTGGCTCGGCGTCGGCGGAGGTGGACGTCCGCTGCCCACCCGGCTACGACGACGCCCTGCTGGCCGCCCTGCCCGGCCTGCTCGGGGACGGCGTCGAGCACACCTTCACCTCGTTCCAGCGACCCGTCGAGGCACCGGTGGACGGCCCCTGGTTCGCCGCCATCCGGGCGGCCGTGCTGCGCGCCGACCCGGCCGCCGTCGTCGTCCCCACCTGCATGGCCGGCGGCACCGACGCCAAGGCCTTCGCCCGGCTGGGGCTGCACTGCTACGGGTTCGCCCCGCTCGGCGAGGACCCGGACGGCCGACGCGCGGCCGGGGTGCACGGGGTCGACGAGCGGGTGCCGGTGGCGTCGCTGCTCTGGGGCGCGGCGGTGCTGGCCGACCTGCTGACCACTGGCTGAGGCCGGCGACCGGCTCGGAGGCTCAGCGGGCCAGGGCCAGCACCACCACCGTCGCGACCGCGATGACCAGCGGACGGACCGCCGTCCCGGGCGACTGCCGCAGACGCAGGTGGGAGATCACCGCCGCCGAGAAGTACACGGCGCTGCCGACCGCGGCGGCCAGGCCGAGCAGCGGGACCGCCAGACCTCCCAGGAGTCCAGCCGCTCCGACGAGCTCGATGACGGCCAGCAGCCAGAGCCGGTCCGCGGGCCAGCCGACGCCGGTGATCGACTCGACGACGGCCGGCACCCGCGCCAGCTTGGCCACCGCCGATCCGACCAGCACCACGACCAACGACAGGGTCAGCACCCACGCAGCGATCTCCACCAGCCCATCCTCGGTGGGCGCCGCACCCCGGCGCACCCGTGGTCCCCCTGTTCTGCCCCTGAGGCAGCTCAACCCCCGACGGCGACCCGCAGCTGCCGGCCCACCGCCCGCATCGCGGCCAGCACCTCGTCGCGGGCCGCGACGTGCTCGGGCCAGGTGGCCAGCACCGCGTAGGCCAGGGTGGCGTCGGGTCCGCTGACCACGCCGACGTCGCCGCGCGCGGTGGAGATGGTGCCGGTCTTGTTCACCAGCGTCACCCCGCGGTCGGGCTCGCCGTGCGCCAGCGGGTCGAGGTCGAAAGCGGCCGCCACCATGGACAGGTCGGCGTTGGCGGCCAGCCAGCCGAGCACCTGGGCCGACACCGCGGCCGAGACGACCGATCCTGCGTGCAGCGCCTGCAGCAGCGCCGACAGCTCGCCCGCGGTGCCCACCGACAGCGTCGGCGGGTCGTCCGGCGTGCGGCGCTCCCGGATCCGGTCGAGCAGCGTCGAGCGGGTGCAGCCGAGCGCGACGGCCCGGGCCTGGACGGCGGTCAGCCCCACCCGACGGAGCAGCACGTTGGTGGCCAGGTTGTCGCTGACGGCCCCGACCAGGACGCAGAGGTCGCGCACGCCCAGCGTGCGGATGTCCATCAGGTACCAGACGCCGGAGTCGGCCACGTGCTCGTCGTCGGTCCAGGTGAGCGGCTCCGCCGGGTCGAGGGTGCCCTCATCGAGCCGGGCGGCCACCTCGACGAGCAGGAAGAGCTTGCCGAGGCTCGCGGTGAGCTGGAGCTGGTCGGGCTCGGCCGCGGCCAGCACCGCGCCGCTGCCGCCGTCACGGACGGCGACCGACCAGCGGGCCGCGGCGGGCAGGTCGGGCAGCGTCCAGCTCGGGGGGACGGGCATCAGCGGCTCCTGGTTCGGCTCAGGCGGCTCACGCTAGCGGCGACGCCGCGCTGACCGTCTCCGCCCTCGGCCTGGGCTGCATGGGCATGTCGGAGTTCTACGGGACGGCCGACGAGTCCGAGGCCGTGGCCACCCTCCACCGCGCCCTCGACCTCGGTGTGGCCTTCCTCGACACCGCCGACATGTACGGCCCGTTCACCAACGAGAAGCTGGTGGGCGAGGCCATCGCCGACCGCCGCGACCACGTGGTGCTGGCCACCAAGTTCGACAACGAGCGGAGCGAGGAGGGCGGGTTCCTCGGCATCAACGGCAGCCCCGCCCACGTCCGCTCGGCCTGCGACGCCAGCCTGCAGCGGCTCGGCGTCGACCACATCGACCTCTACTACCTGGAGGAGGACGTGGCCGCCGCCGCGGTCGAGCTGACCGCCGACGACCTGGCCGAGCTGGCGCAGGCCGTCCCGGCCGCGGTCGGTGAGCGCTACCCGGACATGAGCAGCATCGACGCCTGAGCCTGCCTCTGCGGCCTGAGCCTGTCCCCGCGGCCTGAGCCTGTCCCCGCGGCCTGAGCCTGTCCCCGCGGCCTGAGCCTGTCGAAGGCCCTTCGACAGGCTCAGGGCGCGGCCGGGCTCGGGTCAGGCCAGGTCGGGGTTCTCGGCCACCAGCACGTCGAGGTGGGCCAGCCGGTCCAGGTTGCTGATCGAGCGTCGCATCCGGTGGTTCTGCACGAACCGCTCTCGGTTGCGGTGCAGGAACATCCAGTAGCCCGCGGTGAACGGGCAGGCCTTCTCCCCCAGCCGCTGCTTCGGGTCGTAGACGCAGTCGCCGCAGTGGTCGCTCATGGTGTTGATGTAGTTGCCGCCGCCGGCGTAGGGCTTGGTGGCCAGCACCCCGCCGTCGGCGTGCTGGGACATGCCGACGACGTTCGGCACCATCACCCAGTCGTAGCCGTCGACGAAGGACCGGTGGAACCAGTCGGTCATCTGCTGCGGGCTCCAGCCCTGCAGCAGCGCGTAGTTGGAGAGCACCATGAGCCGCGGGATGTGGTGCGCCCAGGCGTCGTCGCGGACCGAGGTCAGGGCCCAGCGCAGGCAGGCGGCCTCGGTACCAGCGGGGTCGAGGTCGACGAACCAGTCCGGCACGTCGCGCTCCGCGCGCAGCACGTTGTTGCTGCGGTAGTCCTCGCCCAGGTACCAATACAGGTGCCAGATGTAGTCGCGCCAGCCGATCACCTGCCGGACGAAGCCCTCCACGGCGTTGATCGGGGCGTCGCCCGCACGGTAGGCCTCGACGGCGGCGTCCACCTCCTCGAGCGGGTCCAGCAGCCCGAGGTTGACCGGCGCCGAGAGCAGCGAGTGCGACATCCAGCGGTCCCCGCTGAGGATGGCGTCCTCGTAGCGGCCGAAGGTGGCGAGCCGGTGCTGCACGAAGTCGCCGAGGGCGTTGAGCGCCTCGGTCCGGGTGACCGCGAACCGGCGAGGGCCGTCCTCGCCGACGAAGCGGACCCCCTCGCGCTCCAGCCGGTCCAGGTCGTCGCGGACCTGCGCGTCGATCTCGTCCTCGACCGGCCAGGACGGCTCGGGCAGTCCCAGCGTCGGCGTCCTCGGCGGCGGCTCGCGGTTGTCGGCGTCGAAGTTCCAACGCCCACCGACCGGATCCTTGCCCTCCATCAGCACGTCGAGCCGGATCCGGGCGTCGCGGTAGAAGTCCTCCATCAGCAGCCGCCGGCCGCGCCGGCCGTCGGCCCAGGCGGCGAAGTCGGCCCGGGAGGTGGCGTAGCCGCGGGCGGGCAGCCGGTCGATGTCCCGCTCGCCGGCCAGCCGGTCGACGAAGTGCAGCGCCTCCCACGACGTCGGCTGGACGACGTCGAGCGGCTCGTCGACCTGGGCCAGGCCCTCCCGGTAGGTGTCGGTGACGAGGTAGATGACCTGGTCGCCGAGCTCGGCAGCCCGGTGCCGCATGGCCGAGAGCACCAGGTGCGCCTTCTGCCGGTGGAACGGCCGCCGGCGCAGCACCCGGTGGGCCTCGATCATCAGCACCGGCTGCGCCGGGTCGTCGAGGAACGCGGGACCCAGCTGGTCCCCGAACAGCCAGCGGCGGCGCATGGCCCGACCGTACCCGCCGGTCCTACCGGCTGAAGAGGCTGCCGGTCACGGTGGTGATGAAGTTGCGCAGGGAGTCCGGCAGGTCCCGCAGGTGCCAGCCCGCCGGCCCGTGGTACCAGGACAGGTCGGTCGAGTCCGCGTGCTCGTCGTCGTCGGCGGCCACCAGGGCGTCGAGCCAACGCTCGCTGCCGCCCAGCACGATGGTGTAGGGCAGGACCTGCGAGATCTCCTCCAGCTCACGTCCCGGCGGCATCTGCGAGGTCGGCTGGCTGAGCAGGTCCGTGCGCAGCACCCCGAGCCCGCGCAGCAGCGCCGACCCCTTGGCCGTCCGGCTGGGCATCTCCTGGGCCACGAACACCAGGCCGAGGGCCAGCACGATCAGCGCCAGCCCGATCAGGCCGAACGTGGTGAAGGCGGCCAGCAGCACGGTGACCACCACAGCAGCGATCAGGCCGGAGATCGCCAGCTGGGTCCAGCGGTTGCGGGTGGCGTCGGGGCGGCGCTCGTACCAGCCGTTGGCGACGACCTCGTCGTAGAGCTCGTCCTGCACCTCGCCCACCGTCGCGTTCACCCGCTCGGCCACCTGGGAGACCAGGACGTTGCCTCCCTGCGGGGCGATCCCGTCCAGCAGGGTGCGCTCGAACGGCTTCAGCTCGTCCGCACTGGCCAGTCGCGTGAGGTCCCAGTCGGTGCGCCCGAACTCGGTCTCCCGCGGCAGCTCGGTGATGAGCAGGTGCCCCCGGACGGCCAGGTCCACCAGGGTGGCGGTGACGTCGATGGGGTCGACGCGCTCGTCGGCCACCGTGCCCACATGTCCCGGACGGATCTCGTCGACGACCCTGAACTCGCTCTGGCCGGCGGCCACGGGCGCGAACTCGGCCACCCGGCCGAGCTCCCCGGTCCCGTTCGCCCGGTCGCTGCCGTGGCGACGGTGCATGACCAGCAGCGCCAGCCCGCCGAGGACCAGCAGCCCGAGGGCGAGGCTGAGCGGCAGCGGGTCGGCCGAGAAGGCCCGGCCCACCGTCCAGCGGCGGTCGACGACCTCGTTGGCCGTCACCGCACCGGCGGGGAAGCCGATGTCCACCACCACGACCTCCCCCTGGCCGCGGGGTCCGTCGCGGAAGGTCGGGGTCTGGGAGTCCTCGACGCCGGCCGAGGCGAAGTCGCAGGGCACGGTGGAGTTGGGCGGACCAGCGGTGCACTTGACGTAGCTGAAGGCGCCGGGGATCTCGACGGTGCCCTCGAACTGCTCGACGCTGGCGCTCAGCCCCTGCAGCAGCGGCCAGCGCAGCGCGGTCTCGTCACCCTCGATGCTCACCACGGCCCCGGTGACGGTGTAGCCGAGCGTGACCTCGGAGGCACCGCCGGTGGGCATCGTGAGGGTGGTGAAGCGACCGTCCGTGCTGACGGCGGGGGTCACCGGGTTCCCGCCCGCGCTGCCGGTGACGGCCGACACCTCCTGCACGTACTGGCGGTCGCCGACGAGGTTCTCGCGGGTCTCGAGCTGCTGCTCCACCTCGGCCGGCGCTGCGCCGGTGAACGTGATGGTCTCGGTGATCACCAGCGTGCCGTCCTGCGCCAGCTCGCCCTCGACCACGACGCGGGAGGCGGTGCCGTCGGCGTGCGCGAGGTCGACCAGCGGTCCGGTCCAGAGGCCGGCAGCCACCGCACAGGTGACCAGCAGCGTCCCGACCCGGCGGCGGGCGGGCGTCGTCGAAGCAGAGGAAGCAGGCACGAGGACACCCTGCCATCCCCGCCGGACCGCCGGTCGCCAGGCGGCGGAGTTTCTCTCCACGCAGATCGTCCCCGCGCTGGCCGGTTCCCCCGCCCGGGCGCCCCGCCGCCCGGTTAGGGTGACCCGGTGAGCCAGCGACCATGGGGACCTCCGCCGTCCGGCAACGCTCCCGGGCGGGTGCCCCCGGGGCAGAACCCCTACGGCTTCACCCCCTACGGGCAGCCCCAGGGCTGGGGCAGTCAGCGCGGGTCAGCCCCGCACCCCTACGGCCAGAACCCGTACGGCCGGCCGGGCCTGCAGCCGTTCGGCCAGCCGCCCCGGCGGCCGGCCCCCCGGCGCAGCAGCCCGCTCGGCGCCCTGCTGAAGACGGGGATGGTCCTGGGCCTGCTGATGGTCGCCGGGCTCGTCGTCTCCAACCTGGCCACCGGCGGCTCGACCACCGACTCGGCGTACCAGAACGACAACTTCCAGGTGCCACCCCCGGACACGAACCCGCCCGCGATCCCGCAGCCCGAGACCTACGAGGAGGCCGAGCAGCTGCTCGTGGCCAACCCGTTCTACGAGCAGACCGTGCCCGCCCCGGTGCGCTGCGACGCCGAGCCGATCGACGTGAGCGGGGCCAGCGACCGGGAGCTGGAGACGCACTTCAACGAGCTGATGGAGTGCCTGGTCCGGGTCTGGCAGCCGCCCGTCGAGGCCGCCGGGTGGCAGATCGTGCGGCCGACGGTGACCGTCTACGGCCGTGAGGTCACCACCCGCTGCGGCAAGAGCGAGGTGAACGCCTTCTACTGCGGGGCCGACCAGCAGGTCTACTACAGCAGCCTGCTCGACGAGGCCGTCCCGGTGGTCGCGACCGACAAGTGGGGCGCCGACGTGGTGATGGCGCACGAGTTCGGGCACGCCCTGCAGGCGCGGACAGCGCTCCTCATCTCCTCCCAGGCGCTCGGCCAGCAGTCCGGCGACGAGGCCACCGAGCTGACCTTCTCGCGGCGGCTGGAGGTCCAGGCTGACTGCCTGTCGGGGATGTTCCTCCGCTCGGTCTCGACCTCGCTGGACATCCAGCAGTCCGACGTGCGCGGGATCCTCGACGTCTACCGGGCCGTCGGTGACGACTCGGTCAGCGGCGACGCCAGCATCGTGGGCAACCACGGGCTGGCCCGCTCCCGCGAGTACTGGGGGCAGACCGGGCTCAACAGCGGTGACGTCGGGGCCTGCAACAGCTACACGGCGAAGGCGAACCTGGTCCGCTGAGGACGGCCCGGCCGGGTCGACGGCCGGGATCGGTCAGGCGCGGTGGACGACTGCGGTGGCGATGGCGGCGATGCCCTCGCCGCGACCGGTCAGGCCCAGTCCGTCGGTCGTGGTGCCCGCCACCGAGACCGGGGCGCCGACCGCCTCCCCCAGCACCCGCTCGGCCTCGGTGCGGCGCGGGCCGAGCTTGGGCCGGTTGCCCACCAGCTGGACGGCGACGGAGCCGATCTCGTACCCGGCCGCCCGCACCCGGGCGGCGGTCTCGGTCAGGAAGGCGACGCCGGCCGCGCCCGACCAGCGCGGGTCCGAGGTGCCGTAGTTGCTGCCCAGGTCACCCAGCCCGGCCGCACTCAGCAGGGCGTCGCAGGCGGCGTGAGCGACGACGTCTCCGTCGGAGTGGCCCTCGGGGCCGACCGGCTCGCCGACGAACAGAAGCCCCGCGACCGTCATCGGACGGCCCGGGGCCAGGCGGTGCACGTCGACCCCGATGCCGGTGCGGATCTGCATCAGCAGACCCGCACGCGGCAGGCTGTCCGACGGGTGGAACTCAGGACGCGAGGACCTCGTCGAGGAGGATCTCGGCCTTGGCCTCGTCCACGCGCTCGGCCAGCGCGAGCTCGGAGGTCAGGATCTGACGGGCCTTGGCGAGCATGCGCTTCTCACCGGCGGAGAGGCCGCGCTCGCGCTCACGACGCCAGAGGTCACGGACGACCTCGGCGACCTTCATCACGTTGCCCGAGTGCAGCTTCTCGAGGTTCGCCTTGTACCGGCGCGACCAGTTGGTCGGCTCCTCGGTGTGCGGTGCGCGCAGGACACCGAACACCTTCTCGAGGCCGTCGGCGTCCACGACGTCGCGGACCCCCACGAGGTCGAGGTTGCAGGCCGGCACCCGGACCACCAGGTCGGTCTGCCCCACGATGCGCAGGACCAGGTAGAGCCGGTCCTCGCCTTTGATCTGACGGGTTTCGATGTCCTCGATGACGGCAGCCCCATGATTTGGGTAGACCACCGTCTCACCAACTGTGAAGGTCATGTTGTTGGATACCCCTTTCGGCGAACCCAAGTTTAGCACGCTCTCAGGTTCGCCAGAGGAGCGTCCGCCCTAGCCAGAGGCCCATCGCAGGCCCGCTGGAGGCTTGACAAACCGTTCACATCTGTGCAGCGGCTGTGCCTCGGGGCACGGGAGCGGACCGCGACCGGAGAGCCGGTGCAGGGAGCCGGGGCGACTCGCTAGGCTGCGGGCAGTGTCCAGCAGAGCAAGGTGTCATCTCAGGCAGGCGGGAGTCGACCTCGTGTCACAAGACAGGCGTCCGGCGGGACGAGCAAGGGGCCGTGGCGCCCGTGCGCTGGCGGCGGCAGCGCTCTCGCTCACCCTCCTCGGGGCCGCGGGCTGCGGCTTCGACGCGCAGACGTCGCAGCCCTACACCCCCGCGGACGGCACCAACCTCGACGTGGGATCGGACAACCAGCTGAAGATCCGCAACCTCGTGGTGGTGTCGCGGACCGAGGGGCAGGGCATCATCAGCGCGTCGGTGCTCAGCGGTGCGGACGACACGCTGACCGGTGTCGCCGTCGTGCCCTCCCCGCTGTCCGGGTCCCCGGGCCCGGCGGTGACCGCCGAGATCACCACGCCCATCGCCCTGCCCGGCGGCCGCCTGGTGGTGCTGACCAACCAGCCGCTGATCACCGTGTCCTCACCGCAGCTGGTCGCCGGTGGGGCCGCGTCGGTGACCATGCAGTTCGAGGGGGCCGGCGAGGTCGCGCTGAACTGCCCGGTCGTGGACGGCAACCTGCCGGAGTGGTCCTCGGTGGGTGGCTCGGCCAGCCCGTCGCCGACGACCGAGCTGAGCATCACGCAGAGCCCCGAGCCGCAGACCCCCATCCCCAGCCCGGGTGCGAGCGGCAGCGCAACCGCCAGCCCGGGAGCGTCTGCCAGCCCCAGCCCCAGCGCCACCGGCTAGGGCGCCGGCCGGCCTGCGGGGTCACCCCCGCAGGTCAGCCGTAGGTCTCGCGGTCGCTGAACAGGCTGCTGACCGACTCCCCCGCGTGGATCCGGTGCACGGCCTCGGCGAACAGCGGGGCGACCGAGCGGACGACGATGTTGGGCAGCTGCTTCTCCGGGGGCAGCGGCACCGTGTTGGTGGTGACGATCTCGGCGATGTCCGGCTCCTGCTTGAGCCGCTCGATGGCCGGACCGGTGAACAGGCCGTGCGTGCACGCGATCGAGATCTGCTGGGCGCCCTCCTGCCGCAGCACCCGGAGCAGCTCGACGATGGAGCCACCGGTGGCGATCTCGTCGTCCAGCACGATGACGTCCTTGCCGGCCACGTCGCCGACGATCCGGTCGATCACCACGCGGTCGTCGGACTCGCGCTGCTTCGAGCCGGCCGCGACGGGCAGGCCGAGGTTGCGGGCGAACTCGGTGGCGACCTTGGCGTTGCCGAGGTCCGGGGACACGACGACGGTGTTGCTGAGGTCCTGCCGGCGGAAGTGCGCCGCGAGCTCCAGCACCGCGCTCAGGTGGTCCACGGGCACGGAGAAGAACCCGTGCACCTGCGGGGCGTGCAGGGCCATGGTCAGCACCCGGGTCGCGCCGGCCGCGGCGAGCATGTCGGCGACCAGCCGGGCACCGATGGAGATGCGCGGCTGGTCCTTCTTGTCCGAGCGCGCGTAGGCGAAGTGCGGGATGACCGCGGTGATGTGGGCCGCGGAGGCGCCGCGGGCCGCGTCCAACATCAGCAGCAGCTCCATCAGGTTCTCCTGCACCGGCGGCACCAGCGGCTGCACGATGTAGACGTCACGCTGGCGGCAGTTGGCGCGCAGCTGCACCTGCAGGCAGTCGTTGCTGAAGCGGGTGGTCCGCGTCTGGGACAGCTCCACCCCGAGGATGGAGCACATCTCCTCCGCGAACTCGTGGTGGCCGGAGCCCGAGAACACGGTGATTTCGCCGGTCACCGGGTCACCCTAACCCCGGGCGACGGGGTGCCCGCGCCAGTCGTGCCGGCCCCGGACACCCTCGGGAGAAGCGGGCCTCAGCCCTCGAACTTGTAGCCGAGGCCCCGGACGGTGACCAGGTAGCGCGGGTTGGCCGGGTCGGCCTCCAGCTTGCTGCGCAGCCGCTTGACGTGCACGTCGAGGGTCTTGGTGTCCCCCACGTAGTCCGCACCCCAGATCCGGTCGATCAGCTGACCGCGGGTCATCACCCGGCCCGCGTTGCGGAGCAGCATCTCGAGCAGCTCGAACTCCTTGAGCGCCAGCTTCACCCGGTCGCCGTTCACCGAGACCTCGTGCCGCTCGACGTCCATCCGGACCCCGGCCGATTCGACGACGTCCGGCACCAGCTCGACGTCGGTCCCCCGCCGGAGCACCGCGCGGATCCGGGCCACCAGCTCCCGGTGGCTGAACGGCTTGGTGACGTAGTCGTCGGCCCCCAGCTCCAGGCCCACCACCTTGTCGATCTCGGAGTCGCGCGCGGTGAGCATGATCACCGGAACCGGCCCGCGGAGCCGCAGCTGGCGGCAGACCTCGGTCCCCGGCAGCCCGGGCATCATCAGGTCCAGGAGCACGATGTCGGCCCCGGTCCGGTCGTACTCGGCCAGACCGGATGTGCCGTCGGCGGCCTCGACGACGTCGAAGCCCTCCTTGCGCAGCATGTAGGCCAGGGCCTCGCGGTAGGACTCCTCGTCCTCGACGACCAGCACGCGTGTCATCGGACCTCCTGTCGTGGGGTCGGCCGGCCACCGGCCGGCAGTGCGGTGGTGGACGCCGTGGCATCCTCGGCCGACGTCCTGGTCCCGGCACCGTGCAGGTGCGCGGGGACCTTGATGGTGAAGGTGGAGCCGGCACCGGGCTGGCTCCAGACCGAGACCTCGCCGCCGTGCGTGGCGGCGATGTGCTTGACGATCGAGAGGCCGAGGCCGGTGCCGCCGTTGGCGCGGCTGCGCGCGTAGTCCACGCGGTAGAACCGCTCGAAGATCCGGTCGACCTCGGAAGCGGGGATGCCGATGCCGTTGTCGGACACGGTGATCTCGACGTAGTCGTCGTCGCTCTTCGCCTGCACGTGGGCAGCGACGACCACCCGTGCCCCGGGGTCGGAGTAGACGACGGCGTTCTCGACGAGGTTGCCCACGGCGACGCTGAGCTGGCGCGCGTCGCCCAGCACCTGGGTGCCGCCCGTGCCGGCGATGGCCAGCGAGACCTGGTGCTGCTCGGCGTCGACCCGGCAGCGGTCCACCGCGTCGACCAGCACCTCGTCGATGTCGACGATCTCGGCGTCCTTGAGCGGGTCGTCCGCCTGCAGCCGGGACAGCTCGATGATCTGGGCGACCAGGTCGTTCAGCCGCGCCGACTCCACCCCCATCCGGCCGGCGAAGCGCCGGACCGCGTCCGGGTCGTCGGCCGCGTCCTCCACCGCCTCGGCCAGCAGGGAGATCGCCCCGATCGGCGTCTTCAGCTCGTGGCTGACGTTGGCCACGAAGTCGCGCCGGGTCTGCTCCGTCCGCCGGGCGGTGGTCTGGTCGTCGGCCAGGATGAGGATGTGCTGGTCGGCCAGCGGCGCGACCCGCGCGGTCAAGAAGGTGGAGGCGGCCCGGGGGCCGCGCGAGACCTCGAGGTCGGAGGTGCGGATCATCCCGTCCCGACGGACCGCGCGCACCATCTCCAGCAGCTGCGGCAGGGCGACCCGGCTGCCGCGCGCCAGCCCCAGGTTGCGCGCCGTGCTGGTGGCCTCGAGCACCTCGTCGTGCGGCCCGACCACGACGCCGGAGGACGGCAGCACGCTCAGCACCTCCGCGACGCCCTCGGGCAGCGGCGGCGGCGCGGACTCGAGGTCGTCCGCCTCGACGGGAGGCCGCTCGCGGCGGGTCCAGCGGGACACCAGCACCCCGAGCAGGACGCCGACGACGAGGGCCACCAGCGCCACGAGGGTCGGGATCACAGGTGAATCGTAGAGCCGGCGCCTGGATGCTCCCGACCGTTCATCCTCTGGTCGCGCGTCGCGGCGTGGACCGTTCGGGTCCTGTTCACCCCCCGTTCACCGCTCCCACGGCTGCCCGTACTGCCCGGGCATAGGGTTGGCCCCGACTTCAGCGATCTACGAGGGGAACGACCGATGCGGGACTCCTACCGCGAGCAGCTCGACGACATCCTGGCCGACCTGGTCGAGATGTCCCAGGTGGTCTCGTCGGCGGTGCGCAGCAGCACGACGGCCCTGCTCGAGGCCGACATCCACCTCGCCGAGCAGGTGATCAGCGACGACGAGAAGCTCGACCACAAGCAGAGCGAGGTCGAGGCGCGCGCCTTCTCCCTGCTGGCCCGGCAGGCCCCGGTCGCCGGCGAGCTGCGGACGCTCGTCGCGACCCTGCGGATGGTCACCGAGCTGGAGCGGATGGGCGACCTGGCCGCCCACGTGGCCAAGATCGCCCGGCTGCGCTACCCCGAGATCGCCGTCCCCGACAACCTGCGGCCCAACTTCGTCCGGATGGGCGACGTCGCCGAGAAGATGGTCGTCACCGCCGGTCAGACCCTCAACGACCGCAACATCCAGAACGCCCAGGAGCTGCGCGCCCGCGACGAGGAGATGGACGAGCTGCGTCGCACCCAGTTCCGCCTGCTGCTGAGCGACGACTGGGACCACGGCGTCGAGGCGGCCGTCGACGTCGCCCTGCTGGGCCGCTACTACGAGCGGATCGCCGACCACGCGGCCTCGATGGCTCGCCGGATCATCTACATCGTCACCGGCGACTTCCCCGAGGACGCGTACTGGCCGCAGCCGTGACTGCGCTGTCTGTCCTCGCTCCGCTCGGACTGCTCCGGGGGCTCTGACCCGCCGACGTCGTTCGTCGGACGGCCGCGCCCCCTCCGGCGGTGGCCTCGTCCGCGCCCTGAGCTTGTCGGAGGGGTCGGTCCCGCGCCCCTTCCGCACTCGTGCGCCTCGTCCAGGCTCTCGCGCCCTGCGCGCCGGGCGCGGCAGTCCCGCCCGGGCGCGGGGGGACGCCGCGGGCCTAGCTCGTACTGCGCTGGGCCTGCATGTCACCGCGTCCGGCTAGCGTGCCGCCATGATCGACTTCGCACAGACCGCACGGCATCACAGCAGACCCGTGCGCCCCGCGGCGCTTGCTCGTTCCCGCGGCGCCTGCTGACGCCGCAACGGCGAGCAGGCGCCGCGGAGTCGATCTCCTCTACTTCTTCTTGCCCTGGTTCTTGACCGCCTCGATGGACGCCGCGGCTGCCTCGGGGTCGAGGTAGCGGCCGCCGGGGGTGACGGGCTGCAGGGCCTCGTCGAGCTCGTAGACCAGCGGGATGCCCGTGGGGATGTTGAGGCCCACCACGTCCTCGTCGCTGATCTGGTCGAGGTGCTTGACGATCGCTCGGAGCGAGTTGCCGTGCGCGGCGACCAGGGTGACCTTGCCGGCCAGCAGGTCGGGCACGATCTGGTCGTACCAGTACGGCAGCGCCCGGAGCAGGACGTCCTTGAGGCACTCGGTCTGCGGCCGCGCCTCGGGCGGCAGGCTGGCGTAGCGCGGGTCGTGGAACTGCGCGTACTCGTCGTCGTTGTCGATGGGCGGCGGCGGGACGTCGTAGGAGCGTCGCCAGGTCATGAACTGCTGCTCGCCGTACTCGGCCAGCGTCGCAGCCTTGTCCTTGCCCTGCAGGGCACCGTAGTGCCGCTCGTTCAGCCGCCAGGAGCGCTTCGCCGGGATCCACAGCCGGTCGGCGGTGTCCAGCGCCAGCTGGGAGGTCCGGATCGCCCGGCGCAGCAGGGAGGTGTGCAGCGTGTCGGGCAGCAGGCCGGCCTCGGCGATCAGCTCGCCGCCCCGGCGCGCCTCGCGCTCGCCCTTCTCGTTGAGGTCGACGTCCACCCAGCCGGTGAACAGGTTCAACGCGTTCCAGGCGCTCTCGCCGTGCCGCAGCAGGATCAAGGTTGAGCTCATGGGCCGAGCCTAGTGGAACCCCTCCTGGCCGGCCGGGGCCGCCGGACGACGGCGAGACGGCCATCAGGAGAATGACGCCCATGACCTCCCCGCCCGCGTCCAGCAGCCGTCCCGTCGCCGTCGTCACCGGGGCGAGCAGCGGGATCGGCGCCGCGAGCGCCCGCCGGCTGGCCGCGGACGGCTTCCACGTGGTCGCCGCCGCGCGACGGCGCGACCGCATCGAGGCGCTGGCCACCGAGATCGACGGCACCGCGGTGGCCTGCGACGTCACCGACGCGGCCCAGGTCGCCGCCCTGGCCGCGGCCGTCGGCGCGCGCTGCGACCTGCTGGTCAACAACGCCGGTGGCGCCTTCGGCCAGGAGCCGGTCGCCGAGGCCGACCTGGACGCCTGGCAGGCCATGTACGCCTCGAACGTGCTCGGCGCGGCCGCGGTCACCAAAGCCCTGCTACCGGCGCTGATCGCCGCGGAAGGCCAGGTCGTCTTCGTCACCTCGGTCGCCGCCGACGGTGCCTACGAGGGGGGCGCCGGGTACTGCGGCGCCAAGGCCGCCGAGCGGGCCATCGCCGGGGCGATGCGGCTGGAGCTGGTCGACCAGCCCGTCCGGATCGCCGAGATCTCCCCCGGCATGGTGGCCACCGAGGAGTTCTCCCTGACCCGGTACGGCGGAGACGCCGAGCGCGCGGCGAAGGTCTACGCCGGCGTGGAGAACCCGCTGACCGCCGACGACATCGCCGACTGCGTCGCCTGGGTCGCGGCCCGGCCCGCGCACGTCAACATCGACCGGATGACGGTGCGCCCGCGCGCCCAGGCCGCCCAGCACAAGGTGCACCGGGTCTGAGGCCCGAGCTCAGCGACGCGTCAGCCTGAGCAGCCGCGCCCCGACGCCGGCCGCGCCAGGAGTCAACCGCAGGCCGGTCCCCGTCCGCTCGACCTCCCAGTCGGGCAGCAGGTCGGTCGGCGGGTAGACCTGGGCGACGTCGAGCTCGGCGCCGTCCAGGTGCGGCAGCGCGGCCTCGACCGACGGCTCGGCGTCGGCCCGCCGCCACAGCAGCAGCAGCGTCTCCTCACCGGCGTCGAAGGCGACCGTGACCCAGGCGTCGTCCCAGTCGGGCAGGCCGATCGGGAAGCGCGGGACGGAGCGGGCCAGGACGTGCCGGGTGTCGCGGTGCGCCTGCACCCCGGCCGCCACGAGCGCGCGCTGGGCGTCGTCCATCCGGTCCAGCAGACCGGCCTGGTAGAGCCGCCCGGCCAGGCCGGTCACCATGGTGAAGCCGATCTCCTCGTCGGTCATGGTGGCCTGCGGGTAGGCCCAGTGCGCCGCCTGCTCGGGCAGCACGTGCAGCAGGGAGCCGACGGCGATGGCCGGGTAGAGCAGCGGCTCGGTCTGGTCCGACGTCGACTGCAGCTGCAGCCGGCCGAGCATCGCCGCGTCGGAGCGGAGCGCGCCGGAGCCGCAGTTCTCCAGCACCAGGCCGGGGTGCCGGTCCAGCACCTGCTCCAGCCACGTCAGCAGGGCCCGGTTGTGCTGCAGCAGCCCGTCGCCGACGCTCTCGGCGTCCCGGTCGGTCCCGGCGCCGGGGATGACGTTGTAGTCCAGCTTGAAGTACCCGACGCCGAGACCCACCAGCCGGTCGACCGCAGCGTCGAGGTGGGCGCGGGCCGCCGGGCTGCGGAGGTCGAGCAGGTAGCGGTCCCGCTCGCGGACCCGGACCCCACCGCGCTGCAGGAAGGCCGACTCCGGCAGGGTACGGGCCGCGGTGCTGGTGACGCCGACGACCTCGGGCTCCAGCCACAACCCGGGCACCATGCCGCGGTCGCGGATCCGGCCCAGCACCTCACCGATCCCCTCGGGGAAGCGGACCGTGGACGGCTCCCAGTCCCCCACCGAAGCCCACCAGCCGTCGGTGTCGTCGTACCAGCCGGCGTCGATGCAGAAGTACTCGCAGCCGACGGCGGCGGCCGCGTCGACCAGGGGGAGCAGCTTCTCCGACGACGGGTCACCGTTCAGCGTGTTCATGTAGTCGTTGAAGACGACCGGCAGCGTCGCGTCCTGCGGGTGCGGCCGCCGGGTCGCACGGCGGTGGGCGGCGAGGCCGGCGAAGGCGTCCTCGAACCCGGCGGCGACGGCGAAGGTCACCGGGACGGCGACGAAAGGGCTCCCGCCGGGCTGCAGCGTCACCGACCAGGCGTGCAGCCGGTCGCTCGGTCCGAGCACCGCCAGGTAGGCACCGTCCCAGGACCCGGCGTCGACGGCCTCCCAGGGCAGTCCGTCAGGCCCGCCGGGCGGCGGTTGGGCCGACCAGCCGGGGCGCTCTCCGACCTCCCAGCTCCAGGCTCCGTTGTGCTCCACCTGCCAGGCCAGGGTCCGGCCGCCCGCGCTCACCGCGCCCGCCGGCACCCAGGTGCCCGAGGACCAGGTGCTGGTGCTGACGGTGGCGATCGAGCCGAGGTGCGTCTCGCCGCGCACGCCGGTCCCCACCCGGGCCAGCCCCGGGGAGCGCAGGGGCACCGAACCCCAGCGCCCCTCGGCCGACCACGTCGACTCACCGCGCCACACCGTCGCCGCCGCCAGGTCGTCGGAGGCGACCACCCCGGTGCCCAGGCTGGTCACGGCGAAGACTGTGATCGGCTCGACCTCGGTGGGAAGTGACAGCTCGCTGGTGCAGCGGACGGCCGGCACGCCGTCCGGGGCCTCGAACCGGCTGCGGACGACCAGGCCGGTCTCCGCGTCCCGCTGCTCGACGACCAGCACCTCGACGCTCCCCCGCCGCTCGGTGCGGTGGCCGGCGTAGCGGAGAGCCCGGCCGAGCGCGGTCCCGGTGTGCCGCTGGCTGTGCCCGGCGGCGGACTGGCCGTGGCGCGGGGACACGACCTCCACCAGCGGCTGGTGCACCCGTCGGTAGCGGCCCTCGTCGGCGGCGGGCAGCTCGGCAGCCGCGTCCACCAGCCGGACCGGGGCGTCGTCCTCGGCCACGAACCGCAGCCGGAGCGCCGGCTCCTGCCAGTCGATGATCGTCACGGAGCCTCACCCTACGGGCGCGGTAACGTCGCGGCCATGGCCCGATCCATCGCCACCGCGACCGCCGTCGAGCTCGCCGAGCTGCTCGACTTCGTCCGTCCCCGGCACAGGATGCTGGTGGCGACCACCCGCGCCGACGGCCGGCCGCAGCTCTCGCCCGTCTCCGGCGGCGTCGACGAGCAGGGCCGGATCGTCATCTCCTCCTATCCGGGCCGGGCGAAGATCCGCAACGCCGAGCGCCGCCCGCCCGTCTCGGTCTGCGTCCTGTCCGAGGACTGGAACGGGCCGTGGGTGCAGGTCGACGGCGACGCCGAGGTGCTGCACATGCCCGAGGCCGAGGACCCCCTGGTCGACTACTTCCGCTGCATCGCGGGCGAGCACCCCGACTGGGACGAGTACCGGGCGGCGATGCGGCTGCAGGACAAGTCGCTCATCCGGATCACCCCGACCCGCTGGGGCCCGGTGGCCACCGGCGGCTTCCCCGCCGACGTCGCCGCCCGACTGGACGGCTGACCCTTCGACAGGCTCAGGGGTCGTCGCGCCAGGAGCTCGTCGAAGGGTCCAGGTGGGCGAAGGCGGCGAGGTTCGCCGTCGACTCCCCGCGCGAGCGGCGCCAGGCCCACTCCCGGGCGATGCTGGTGGCGAAGCCCCGCTCCAGGATCGGGTTGAAGCTGGCGTCCGCGGTCTCCGCGACCGCGCCGAGCAGCTGGTCGACGACCGTGGAGGAGACCGACTCCAGCGGCACCGTGCCGGTGAGGTGGATGTCGCCCGCCGCGTCCAGGCTGAAGCAGATCCCGCGCAGCTTGAGGTTGCGCTCGAGCAGCCAGCGGTAGACCTCGGCGTGGTTCTCGTCCGGTCGTCGGGCCACGAAGGCGCGGACGGCGACTCCGTGGCGGCCGACCTCCAGCGCGCACTCCGTGCTGAGCTTTGCCGTCCCCGGCAGCGTGACGGCGAACAGCCCGGGCCGGGTCTCCGACCACGGCAGCTCCAGCTCCGCCAGCGCGTCGTGCACCGCTGCCCGCGCAGTCTCTCCGGGGGCCGGCCGAGCGGCTCCGGACGCCTCGCTGGTCACCCCGGCAGGGTACGTCTCACCGCCTGCGCCGACGTCCGTGGCACTCCCGGACGCGAGGCTAGGGTGAGCGCACACCCACGGTCTCGAGGAGTCCTGATGCCGCGTCACCCCCGCTCCGCCGGTCTGCGATCGGCCGGTCTCGGCCTGGCCGCGGCACTGGCCCTGGCGGTCGTCGCCTGCGCCCCGGAGGACGCCACGCCGCTGCCGGCCACCAGCGAGGCCGGGGCCAGCACGGCGTGCAGCCGGGACTCCCTGAGCCTGGTCGCCGACGGCCAGTTCACCGTCGGCACCGACAAGCCGGCCTACGCGCCCTGGTTCTCCGACGACGACCCGACGAACGGGAAGGGCTACGAGTCGGCGGTGGCCTACGCCGTCGCCGAGCAGCTCGGCTTCGCCCGCGACGAGGTCTCCTGGATCACCGTCCCCTTCACCAACGCCTACGCGCCCGGGGACAAGAAGTTCGACGTCGACATCAACCAGGTCTCGATCACCGAGCAGCGTCGCCAGGCCGTCGACTTCTCCTCCGGCTACTACGACGTGGCCCAGGCGGTCGTCACCACCGCCGGGTCGCCGATCGCCGGGGCGACCACGGTGGCCGAGCTGAAGACGGCCAAGCTGGGCGCGCAGGTCGGGACGACCTCCTACACCGCCATCACCGAGCAGATCCTCCCCGAGCAGCAGGTCGCGGTCTACGACACCAACGACCTCGCGGTGCAGGCCCTGAAGAACGGCCAGATCGACGGGCTGGTCGTCGACCTGCCGACCGCCTTCTACGCGGCCGCCGCCCAGCTGGACGACGGGAAGATCGTCGGCCAGCTGCCGCCCGGCGCGGGCAGCGCCGACCAGTTCGGCTTCGTGCTGGCCAAGGGCAGCCCGCTGACCGCGTGCGTGTCCGCCGCCGTCGACGCGCTGCGAGCCGACGGCACGCTGGCCGAGATCGAGGGCGAGTACCTGTCGAACGCCGACGGCGCCCCGCTGCTGCAGTGAGGCCGCTCCGCCCGGTCGACGTCGACCCCGGGCACGCCGCCGACCGCGAGGAGCCGGCCACCAGCAGCTGGCAGCCGTCCGCCCTGCAGCAGGAACGGCTCGCCTACCGGCGCCGGCGCTCGAACCGCTCGGTGCTGGTCGCGGTGCTGAGCAGCCTGGTCATCGTCGCCGTCCTGGTCACCGGGCTGACCGCCACCCCCGGCTGGCCGCGCGTGCAGCAGACCTTCTTCGACCCGTCCCGCGCCTGGCAGGCACTGCCCGCGGTGGCCACCGGGCTGTGGCTGAACATCCGGGTGATGCTGGTCTGCGGCGTCCTCATCCTCGTCCTGGGGCTCACCCTGGCCGTGCTCCGCACCCTGCGCGGGCCGGTGTTCTTCCCCGTCCGGGCGGCCGCGGCGGCCTACACCGACGTCTTCCGCGGCCTGCCGCTGCTGCTGGTGATCTTCCTGCTGGGCTTCGGCGTGCCCGCCCTCAACCTGCGCGTGCTGCCCGACGACCCGCTGGTCTGGGGCGGCGCGGCGCTGGTGCTCACCTACTCGGCCTACGTGGCCGAGGTGTTCCGCGCCGGCATCGAGTCGGTGCACCCGTCGCAGCGGGCGGCGGCGCGGTCCCTCGGGCTGTCCTACGCGCAGTCGATGCGCTTCGTGGTGCTGCCGCAGGCCGTCCGCCGGGTGGTGCCCCCGCTGCTGAACGACCTGGTCAGCCTGCAGAAGGACTCCGGGTTGATCGCCGTCCTCGGGGTCATCGACGCCATCCGCTCGGCCCAGATCGCCACCGCCACCGACTTCAACTTCACCCCCTACGTGGTGGCCGGGCTGCTCTTCGTCGCGCTGACCATCCCGCTGACCCGGTTCACCGACTGGATCGCCCGCCGGCAGGGCTGGTACGGCGTGGCCGGGACGACGACGTGAACCCTTCGACGAGCTCGGGACAGCCGCTGCTGCAGGCCCGGGGGCTGCGGAAGGTGTTCGGCACGCAGGTGGTGCTCGACGACCTCGACCTCGACGTCGAGCCGGGTGAGTGCGTGGTGCTGATCGGTGGCTCCGGCTCCGGGAAGTCGACGCTGCTGCGCTGCCTCAACCTGCTGGAGACCCTCGACGACGGCCAGATCCTGCTGGCCGGGGAGGACATCTCCGACCCCCGGGTCGACGTCGACGCCGTCCGGGCGCGGGTGGGGATCGTGTTCCAGGCGTTCAACCTGTTCCCGCACCTCAACGTGCTGGACAACGTGACGCTGGCCCCGGTCCGGGTGCACAAGCGCCCGCGCAGGGCCGCCGAGCAGCAGGCCCGGGAGATGCTGGCCCGCGTCGGGCTGGCCGACAAGGCCGACGCCAAGCCCGACCAGCTCTCGGGTGGTCAGCAGCAGCGGGCGGCGATCGCCCGCGCGCTGGTCAACGCCCCGGTATTGATGCTGCTGGACGAGGTGACCTCGGCGCTGGACCCCGAGCTGGTGCACGAGGTGCTCACCCTGCTCCGTGACCTGCGCCGGGACGGCATGACGATGGTGCTGGCCACCCACGAGATGGGGTTCGCCCGCTCCGTCGCGGACAAGGTCTGCTTCCTGAACGACGGCCGGGTGCTGGAGCAGGGTCCACCCGCTCAGATCTTCGACGCCCCGCGGGAGCAGCGGACCCGGGAGTTCCTCAGCCGGTTGGCTGTGTAGTCGGACCTCGCTCCGCTCGGTCGTGCTGGTCGGCTCCTCCGCCGGTCGGGCTAGGGCCGCCACCAGGGGCGCAGCGGCAGGTCGAGCCCGCCGCCGTGCCCGTCGTGCCGGGCCGCGAGCACCTGGTGCAGCTGGACGATGTCGCGCTCGAAGCCGAGACGGGAGCCGGCCATGTAGAGGCCCCAGACCTTCGCCGTGCCCAGGCCGACCTCGGCGAGCGCCTCGTCCCAGTGCTCGACCAGGTTGGCGCACCAGTCGCGGAGGGTGAGGGCGTAGTGCGGCCGCAGGTTCTCCTCGTGCAGCACCTCCAGCCCCGCGTCCTGGGCCTCGGTGATGATCCGGCCGGAGCCGGTCATCTCCCCGTCGGGGAAGACGTAGCGGTCGATGAATCCGCTGGTGGCGGCCGAGCGCCGGTTGTCCGGACGGGTGATGGAGTGGTTGAGCAGCAGCCCCCCGGTCCGCAGCCGGGAGCGGAGGAACCGGAAGTAGGCCGGGTAGTTGGCCACCCCGATGTGCTCGGTCAGACCGATCGAGGACACCGCGTCGAAGCCGGTCCCGGTGATGTCGCGGTAGTCGCCGTGCCGCACCTCGGCCAACCCGTCGAGACCCTCGGCCGCGATCGCCTGCTGCGCCCACGCCGCCTGCTCGGCCGAGAGCGTGATGCCGGTGGCGCGGACGCCCCGGCGGGCGGCGTAGCGGACCATGCTGCCCCACCCGCACCCGACGTCGAGCAGCCGGTCGCCCGGCTGCAGCCGCAGCTTCTCGAACACCAGCCGGTACTTGTTCTCCTGCGCCTCCTCCAGGCTCGCCCCGGCGGTCGGGTAGCACGCGCAGGTGTAGGTCATCGACGGGCCGAGCACGAACGCGTAGAAGGTGTTGGACACGTCGTAGTGGTGGGAGATGGCGTCGGCGTCGCGGTGCCGGCTGTGCCGCAGCCCCTGCAGCGCCCGGCGCCACGGCGGCTGCACCTCCTGCGGCGGCGGCGCGACGGGCTTCAGCCGCTCCACGCCGAGGGAGCGGACGATCTCGGCCAGCACCCGGGCCGGCGGCCGGGTGATCTCCACCTCGTCGAGCGCCGCCAGCAGTCGGTAGGGGTCACCCGGGTGCACGCCGTGCAGCGCGAGGTCGCCGGCCACGTAGGCCCGGACCAGGCCCAGCTCGCCCGGGGCCGTGGCCAGGTAGGTGGCGCCGCGCGGGGTCAGCAGGTCGAAGCCGAGGGCGCCGTCCGGTCCCGCCGCGCTGCCGTCGTAGGCGGTGAACCGCAGCGGCACCTGGCCGCCGAGCACCGTCTGCACGATCGAGGCCAGTGGCATCCGGGCCGGGGCCCCGGTCGTGGGCTGCCGGGTCGTGGTCATCGTCGTCGCACCGCCTTCGTGTAGAGGTCGAGGAAGCGGCCGTCCGGGTCGTAGGTCTTCCGCGCCACCCGGTAGTCCTCCCCGCCGTAGAGGTCGTCGAACTCGTCCTCGGCGTAGTAGGCGTCGGAGTACAGCGACTTGTGCCCGTCGAGCTCGCCCACCCGCTGTTCGATCCGTCGGTTGGTCGCGCCCTCGACGGCTCCGGCCGGCACCGTCGACCAGAAGCCGACGTTGACGAAGGTCCGCTCGGGCGGCATCGGGTAGAGCGGCCAGCGCTGCCCCAGCCGGACCGGGCACAGCCAGACCGGCTCGATGGGCACCTCGCCCAGGAACCAGTCGAGGAACTCGCCGGTCCGCTCGAGCGGCAGCTCGACGTCCTGCACCACGCGCTCGCGGGGTGGCCGGCCGCGGAGCCGCTCCACCCGGTCCACCAGGGCGAACCGCTGGTCCAGGGCGAGCAGCTTCCAGTAGGAGCTGCTGCGCAGGTGCCGGCGCGGCCACCAGCGCCGCAGCCGGGGGTGCTGCGCCCCGAAGGCCCGGGAGCACCAGAACCAGTCGGTGTCCCAGCGCCAGAGGTAGTCCTCGACCGCCAGCCGGTCGTGCCGGATCCCGTGGTCGTGCTGGATGGAGCGGTAGTAGATGTCCTGCCCGCTGTAGTCGCTGACGGGGCCGGGCGCGCTGGTCGAGGTGCCGAGGCACAGGTAGGCCTCGTCGGCGCCGAAGACCACGCCGTCGAGGTAGTCGACCCCGACCCCCTCGAAGCTGCCGGAGTCGACGACCTCGGCCATCGTCGCGAGCAGATCCTTCAGCGCCCGGAAGCGGACGTGCCGGAGGGCGACGTACGGCTGCACCGGCTCCAGGGCGATCCGCAGCCGGGTCGCGTAGCCGAGCGTGCCGTAGGAGTTCGGGAAGGCGCGGTACAGGTCCGGGTGCTGCTCCGGGGAGGTGGTGAGCACCTCTCCGGTGCCGGTGAGCACGTCCAGCTCCAACACCGACTCGTGCGGCATGCCGTTGCGGAAGGAGGCGGACTCGATCCCGAGACCGGTGACGGCGCCGCCAAGGGTGATGGTGCGCAGCTGCGGGACCACCAGCGGGGTCAGACCGTGCGGCAGGGTGGCCGCGACCAGGTCCTCGTAGGTGCACATGCCGGCGACCTCGGCGGTCCGGGCCACGGGGTCGACGGACAAGACACCCGTCAGCCCCGAGGTGTCGAGCCCGGGGACGCTGGTCCGGGCGCGGGACCGGAACAGGTTGGAGGTCGGCTTGGCCAACCGGACGGGGGCACCGACCGGGATGCGCGCCAGGCTCGCCCGCAGCCGCTCCACGCCGGCGGCGTGGTCGCGGACGAGGGCGGCACCAGCCATCCCGTCACGGTAGCCCCGGCGCGCCCCGCCGGACACCCCTGCGCCGACATGGTGTGGACGGAGGAGGTGACGACACCTCACCGGTCCACACGCTCGTCTCGGCACTCCACCCGTGCGAGGAGCTCAGACGCGCTCCTCGCGGCGGATCTTCAGCCGCTTGCGGAACTCCTCGGCGAACGCCTCCCGGACGGCCTCGTCGTCCAGCGCCCGACCCAGCCCGCCGAGCGAGCCGCGGGCGACCCGCTGGCACACCACCAGCCATGCCTGGCCCATCGCGTAGGTGAAGCTGGTGGCCACGCCGGCGCTGACCATCCCGCCGGCCACCGTGCCGGCGCCGGGGACCATCTTGAGCAGGCCGCTGAAGGTGGCCCGGCCGGCCTGGGTGGCCGCGGTCGTGGAGGCGATGGCCAGCAGTGCGGCCCGGTCGACCTTGATCTTGTACAGCTGCGCGATCTTGGCCATCATCCCCAGCTGGATGGGGACCAGGGCGGCGGCGTCGGAGAACGGGATCGGGATGAACGCCGCCCCTGCTGCCGCGGTCACCGCCGCCCCTATGTAGCCCTGGGCCTCCTTGGCCTTGCGAGCCTCGTCGATCGTCTGCGCCGCGACGAGGGCTCCGTGGACGCCTTCAGGCGCAACGCGAAAGGTGGCATCGAGGACGCCCTGCAGGCCGTGCGCGGGCTGGTCGGCGAACGGGTCGGCCTTGGCGAACACGAAGAACGGGCGCGCGCCCGCCAGGGGCAGCCGGTGCTCCTCGATCCGGCGGGCCAGCTCGACGGCGTCCGGGTGGTAGCGGCCCTCCCGCGCCGGCACCTGGGTGAGCACCAGGACCACCGGCAGGCCGAGGTCGTCGAGCCGCCGGACGAAGTCGGCCTCGGCCTCCTCGAACCGGCGGTCCATGCCGCGGACGCAGTACCAGGCCACGTGGATCTGGTCCGACAGCGGGCGACGCCGCATCTCCTTCATGGCCTTGCCCAGCTCGGAGATGATCTCCTTGTTGTCCTTGCCGACCTCCAGGCCCTGGGTGTCGACGATGCCGAGGTGCCCGACCCGGTCCAGGTAGAGGTGGCTGCCGCGGGTGACCGGCTCGCCGATCCCGGTCGCCGCCACGTCCTCGCCGAAGATGGCGTTGACCAGCGTCGACTTGCCCACCCCGGTCTTGCCGAAGATCGCGAGGTTGAAGCGTCCGATCGCCGCCGACTGCTGGTCGTACTCCTGCCGGAAGGACTCCTTGAACCAGTCCGCGCCGCCTGCCACGTGGGTCTCCTTCCCGTCCGGACGCGTCCAGCCTACGGGGGTGCAGCGACCTCGGACGGGCAGCGCTCCCGCCACTGGCCAGCGGCGATTCGGGCCCAGCCGCGCGGGTCGGTAGACTCGTCGAGGTTGCCCGTCGCCAGTGCGACCGCGCGACCCCCACCTAGACACCAGGAAGTCCTCACGCATGCCCACTCGCTCTGACCTGCGCAACGTCGCCATCGTGGCCCACGTCGACCACGGCAAGACCACGCTCGTCGACGCCATGCTCTGGCAGTCCGGCGCCTTCCGAGCGAACCAGGACGTCAACAACCGGGTCATGGACTCGATGGACCTGGAGCGGGAGAAGGGCATCACCATCCTGGCCAAGAACACCGCGGTGCTGCACCACGCCCCGGACGGCTCGGACGTGATCATCAACATCATCGACACCCCCGGCCACGCCGACTTCGGCGGTGAGGTCGAGCGCGGCCTGGAGATGGTCGACGGCGTCGTGCTGCTCGTCGACGCCTCCGAGGGTCCGCTGCCCCAGACCCGCTTCGTGCTCCGCAAGGCGCTGGCCAAGAACCTGCCGATCATCGTCGTGGTCAACAAGGTCGACCGGCCCGACGCCCGGATCGCGGAGGTCGTCGAGGAGACCTACGAGCTGTTCATGGACCTGCTCGAGGACGGCGAGACCGATGTGCTCGACTTCCCGGTCGTCTACGCCTCGGCCAAGGCCGGCCGGGCCTCGCTGACCGCCCCGGAGAACGGGGAGATGCCGGACTCCGCCGACCTCGGCCCGCTGTTCGCCACCATCTTGGACGGCGTCCCCGCGCCGGAGTACGAGGAGGGTGCAGTGCTGCAGGCGCACGTCACCAACCTCGACGCCTCCCCCTACCTGGGCCGTCTCGCCCTGTGCCGCGTGTTCGCCGGTGAGATGAAGCGCAACCAGGTCGTCGCCTGGTGCAAGCAGGACGGCACCATCCAGAACATCAAGCTCTCGGAGATGCTGATCACCGAGGCGCTGGACCGGGTGCCGGCCGAGATCGCCCGTCCCGGCGACATCGTCGCCATCGCGGGCATCCCCGACATCACCATCGGCGAGACGCTGTCGGACCCCGAGAACCCGAAGCCGCTGCCGCTGATCACCGTCGACCAGCCGTCGATCTCGATGACCATCGGCATCAACACCTCCCCGCTGGCCGGCAAGTCCGGCAAGCTGCTGACCGCCCGGCTGGTGAAGAACCGGCTGGACGCCGAGCTCATCGGCAACGTGTCCATCCGCGTCCTCAACACCGAGCGCCCCGACACCTGGGAGGTCCAGGGGCGCGGTGAGCTGCAGCTGGCGATCCTGGTGGAGATGATGCGCCGCGAGGGCTTCGAGCTGACCGTCGGCAAGCCCCAGGTGGTCACCCGGGAGATCGACGGCAAGCTGCACGAGCCCGTCGAGCGGCTGACCATCGACGCCCCCGAGGACTTCGTCGGCGTGGTCACCCAGCTGATGGGTCTGCGTCGCGGACGCCTGGAGCAGATGGTCAACCACGGCACCGGCTGGGTCCGGATGGAGTACCTCGTCCCGGCGCGCGGCCTGATCGGCTTCCGCACCGAGTTCCTCACCGAGACGCGCGGCACCGGGATGATGCACCACGTCTTCGAGGCCTACGAGCCCTGGCACGGCGAGCTGCGGACCCGGCCGAGCGGCTCGCTGGTGGCCGACCGCAGCGGCGTCGTCACCGCCTACGCGCTGTTCAACCTCCAGGAGCGCGGGACGATGTTCGTCGGCCCCACCACCGAGGTGTACGAGGGCATGATCGTCGGCGAGAACGCCCGGGCCGACGACATGGACGTCAATCCCACCAAGGAGAAGAAGCTCACCAACGTGCGCTCCTCCACCGGTGACGAGCTGGAGCGGCTGATCCCGCCGAAGAACATGGCGATGGAGCAGGCGCTGGAGTTCTGCCGCGGCGACGAGTGCATCGAGGTCACCCCGGCCGCGGTGCGCATCCGCAAGGTGGTGCTGTCCGGCAACGAGCGCTCGCGGACGCGGTCCCGGGCCAAGAACGCCTGACGGAGCTTCCTGCACGCAGGTCCGACGAACCCGCACGCCCCGACCACGGGCGGCGGGTTCGTCGCATTCTCGGCCCCGGAGAAACCCGTGTATCAGCGGGGCAACCGGCGGCTCTTCCCCGGCGTACATGGTGCAGAACAGGCACCGCGGACGGTCGACGTCCGAACGATCTGAGGGGAAGCGCATGAAGAAGGTCATCCGGTTGCTGCTGGGGGTGGTCATGGCGACCGCGCTCATCGGCGCCGCGTCCTGTACCGAGCCGGTCGCTCCCGCGGCGCAGGCCGCGACCACGTACGTGTCCACCGCGTACACGGCACCGAAGAAGGGCCAGACGAACAGCGGCGTCAAGGCGCTGCAGCAGCGGCTGGTCAAGGCGAAGACCTTGAGCCCGGACCTGGTCACCTCCTACTTCGGCACCAAGACCGAGGCCGCCGTGAAGAAGTTCCAGAAGGGCAACGGCCTCAAGGCCGACGGGCTGGTCAGCAAGACGACCTGGACGAAGCTGGTGGCGAAGACGGGCACGATCAAGATCAGCACGCCGTCGCCCGCGCTGGACGCCCGCTGCAAGGTCAAGGGGCGCTCGCTGTGCATCGACAAGAAGGTGGACAAGCTCTACTACCTGGAGAACTCCAAGATCATCCGCACCTTCGACGCCCGCTTCGGCTGCGCGAACACGCGGACCCGGGAGGGGAAGTTCTCCGTGCTGTGGAAGAGCCGCAACCACGTCTCGTCGATCTACCACACGCCGATGCCCTACGCGATGTTCTTCAGCGGTGGCCAGGCCGTGCACTACTCGGCCGACTTCGCCGCCCGTGGCTACAACGGCTGCAGCCACGGCTGCGTCAACATCCGCGACAAGGCCGGGATCGCCTGGGTCTTCGACCGGGTGCGCAACGGCGACCGGGTGGTCGTCTACCGCAGCTGACACACCAGGACACAGGAGGCGGGCACCCAGGGGGGCGGGTGCTCGCCTCCTGGCGTTCCGCAGCCGGTCAGCGGTCCTGCGGGGAGTCCGTCCCGGTGCTCGGGTGCGGCTCGATCACGACCTCGTCGACGACGGCGTCCTCGTACGCGACGTCCTCGACGACGGTCTCCGCGGGAGCGGGCACCGGGCTCTCCGCGACCGGGGCGGCCGGCGCGGGGACCGAGGGCTCGGCGACCGGCGCCGCCGGCGGGGTCGGCACCGACGCCGCGGTCCCGCGGATGGTCCGACGGGCGGCCTCGAGCCGCTCCTGCAGCCGGTCGAAGGCCGGGTCGATCCGGTTGACGACCTCGGACCGCACGTCGTCCAGCACCCGCTGGCCGCGGCTCGCGAGGTCGCTGTACGTGCCGGTGGCCTGCTGCTGCAGCTCGGCGACCCGGCCCCTGGCCATGTCGGGGGCGGCCTTGACGTCCTCGGTCACCTCCTCGGTCAGGTCCTCGGTCCGCTGCCGCATCTGCTCGGCCTGCTTGGCGAGCTCGGCCCGGCGGAACCGCAGCTCCGCCAGCCGGGCGTTGGCCCAGCGGGACGTCTCGGTGACGGTGTCCCGGACCGCGCCGACCACCACCTGGGTGGCACCGGCGGCGGCGTAGAGGGCCTTGAGGTCGGACTCGCGCATGGCCGCCGTGGCCTCGGACGCCGTGCGCCGAGCCTGCTCGGCGGCGGGCGGGAGGTCCTCCGCGGCCCCGGCCGGGGTGCCCGTGGCGGCGCCCGTCGTCGTGTCCTGCGGCGGGAGGCCGTCGGAGCCGGCGACGGGGTCGGCCTCGAGCGGGACCTCGACCGGTGTGGGGTCGACCCAGCTGCTGGGCAGATCCGGGTCGACGGGGGTGGGGTCGGGCGTGGTGGACATCGGTGCCTCCTGTGGGCGGTTGCGCCTGATGGGTTTCAGGTGGTGGGTGGTTCAGGGAGTCGGGTCGGGGGCTGACCGGTGCTCGTCGGCACCGGTGGCAGCGGCTGCGGGGGCGGCGGCGGCCAGGTCGGCCGCGTTCCGCTCGTTCTCCTTGACGAAGGAGCTGTGGATCTCGATCAGGACGTGCTTCTGGCGCTCGGTCAGACCGGAGTCGGCGAGAACGGCCATCTCCACCGTGGTGCTGCGGTGGTCCTCGGGGTCGAGGATCCCGGCCCGGACGTACAGGCTTTCCGCCGAGACCCGCAGGGCCTTGGCCAGCTGCTGCAGCACCTCGGCCGACGGCTTGCGCAGCCCGCGCTCGATCTGGCTCAGGTAGGGGTTGGAGATCCCGGTCTGGTCAGCGAGCTGGCGGAGCGAGAGCTCAGCCGTCCGCCGCTGCGCGGCGATGAACTCCCCCAGCGTGCCGAGCTGGTCCCCGATGCGGGTCGGTCTCAAGCGGCTCACGTTCCCATGGTGCTTGCAATTGCAAGCAGATGCAAGCGGCAGCAAGCAGTTGGGCAGGGCAGCCACCCCCTGCTGGCGGAGGATCCGCGGTCCTAGACTGCGCGCAACCGCACGGCCACCCCATCCCCGGCCCGCCTGGAGGACCCGCCATGGTCGCCAACGCCTCGCCCACCACAGCCGACACCGCCCTGCCGGACCAGCCCGAGCTCAGGCGGGTGATGGGGCCCAAGCTGCTGCTGCTCTTCATCATCGGCGACATCCTCGGCACCGGCATCTACGCGGTCACCGGCACCGTCGCCCGCGAGGTCGGCGGCGTCGTCTGGCTGCCGTTCCTGCTCGCGTTCGTCGTCGCCACCATCACCGCGTTCTCCTACCTGGAGCTGGTGACGAAGTACCCCCAGGCCGCGGGAGCAGCGCTCTACGCGCACAAAGCCTTCGGCATCCACTTCGTCACCTTCCTGATGGCCTTCGCGGTCACCTGCTCCGGCATCACGTCGGCGTCGACGGCGTCCCGGGCCTTCGCCGCCAACCTCGAGGCGATGATCAACGTCGTCCGGGCCGACTGGCTGGGGCTGTCCGCGGTCGCGGTCAGCGACGGCATGACCACGGTGCTCGCCGTGCTCTTCCTCGCCCTGGTGGGGCTGATCAACCTGCGCGGCGTGGCCGAGAGCGTCTACGCCAACATCGTGCTGACCTGCGTCGAGCTGAGCGGTCTGCTGATCGTGATCTTCATCGGCTTCTTCGCGATCACCCAGGGGAAGGCTGACCTCGGGCGGGTGGTGGTCTTCGACACCCCCGAGGACAAGTCGATCTTCATCGCCGTCACGGCCGCGACCTCCCTGGCCTTCTTCGCCATGGTGGGGTTCGAGGACTCGGTGAACATGGCCGAGGAGGTGCACAACCCGGAGCAGGTGTTCCCCAAGATCATGCTCACCGGGCTGGGCATCACCGGGGTGATCTACGTGCTGGTCTCGATCTCGGCGATCGCCATCGTGCCGGCCGGCGAGCTGGGCGAGGGCGACGCCCCTCTGCTCAAGGTGGTGACGGCCGGGGCGCCGAACCTGCCGATCGACCAGATCTTCCCGCTGATCTCCATGTTCGCGGTGGCCAACTCGGCGTTGATCAACATGTTGATGGCCAGCCGGCTGCTCTACGGCATGGCCCGTCAGCGGGTGCTGCCGCCCGCGCTCGGCCGGGTGCTCGCCGGCCGGCGGACGCCCTGGGTGGCCATCGTGTTCACCACCCTGCTGGCCTTCGGGCTGGTCACCCTGGTCGGTCGGGTCAGCGCCCTGGGCGGCACCACGGCCCTGCTGCTGCTGGCCGTCTTCACGGTGGTCAACGTCTGCTGCCTGGTGCTGCGCAAGGACACCCAGGAGCACCAGCACTTCCGGGCTCCCACCGTCCTGCCGATCCTGGGCGCGCTGCTCTGCGCCTACCTCGTCGGGCCGTGGACCGGCCGGGCCAGCGAGCAGTACACGATCGCCGGCATCCTGCTCGGCATCGGCGTCGTGCTGTGGGCCCTCACCTGGGCCCTCAACCGCGCGCTGTGGGGGCGCAAGACCTACGTCAAGGACCCCGCGGCGCTGAGCGGTGACGACGACCACTGAGCCCGGAGTCCCTGAGCCTGTCGGAGGGTGCTCCGACAGGCTCAGGGGTGCGGCTCAGCTCACCCGGAGCCGTCGGAGCGCGGCCTGCGGCACCGAGGCGGTGATCAAGCTGCCGTCGGGACGCCGCTCGCCGGTCTGCAGCCGGATCACCCCGTCGAGCGAGGGACCCTGGCCCTCCAGCGGCACGGTCACCGGGTGACCATCCTGCACGACGAGGCGGCGTCCGCGGACCTTGATCTCGGCCCGCTCCCCGTGCACCACGGTGAACCGGATGGCGTCGGAGGTCAGCACCACCTCCAGGCGGGTCCCGTGCAGCGCGATCCGGAAGGTCAGGCCCTCCCAGCCGGCCGGCAGCCGCGGGTCGAAGGTGATGTCTCCGTCGTAGTCCCGCATCCCGCCGAAGCCGAAGACGAGCGCGTTCCAGACCCCGCCGGTGGAGGCCACGTGCACGCCGTCGCTGGCGTTGCCGTGCAGGTCGGCGAGGTCGACGAACAGGGAGCTGTGGAAGTAGCGCAGCGCCAGCTCCCGGTAGCCGACCTCCGCCGCGATGATGGACTGCACCACCCCCGACAGCGTCGAGTCACCGGTGGTGATCGGGTCGTAGTACTCGAAGTCCAGCCGCTTCTGCTCGCTGGAGAAGTGGTCGCCCTGCAGGAAGAGCGCGAGCACGACGTCGGCCTGCTTCAGCACCTGGAACCGGTAGATCACCAGCGGGTGGTAGTGCAGCATCAGCGGCCGCTTGTCCTCCGGCGTCTGCCGCAGGTCCCACACCTCCCGGTCCAGGAACTGCGCGTCCTGCGGGTTGATCCCCGTCACCGGGTCGTAGGGGATGGCCATCGCCTGCGCGGCGGCGCTCCACTCGTCGACCTCATCGGGGTGGATGTCCAGCCGCTCGACCGCGCTGCGGTAGGCCACCGGTAGGTCCTCGCACATGTGCCGGACCAGCTCGGCGGCCTGGGCCAGGTTGTAGCGGGCCATCACGTTGGTGAACAGGTTGTCGTTCACCACCGTCGTGTACTCGTCAGGCCCGGTGACGCCGTGGATGTGGAAGCTGCGCGAGCCGTCGCCGTCTTCTCGCCAGAACCCGAGGTCGGCCCACAGCCGGGCCGTCTCCACCAGGATGTCGATGCCCTCGCGCCACATGAAGTCCTCGTCCCCGCTGGCGGCGACGTACTTGCACAGGGCGTAGGAGATGTCGGCGTCGATGTGGTACTGGGCGGTGCCGGCCGCGTAGTAGGCCGACGCCTCCTCGCCGTTGACCGTGCGCCAGGGGAACAGGGCGCCGCTCTGGGCCAGGTCCCGGGCCCGCCGGCGGGCCGCGTCCAGCATGTTGTAGCGGAACCGGAGCGCGCTGCGGGCCATCCCCGGTGAGGTGTAGGTGAGGAAGGGCAGGACGTAGATCTCGGTGTCCCAGAAGTAGTGCCCGCCGTAGCCGGAGCCGGTGACGCCCTTGGCAGGGACGCCGGACTGCTCGGCCCGCGCGGTGGCCTGGGCGACCTGGAAGAGGTTCCAGCGGATGGCCTGCTGGAGGGCGGGCTGGCCGTGCACGACGACGTCGGCCCGCTCCCAGTAGGCGTCCAGCCAGCTGCGCTGGGCCGCGTACTGGGCCTCGACGCCTTCGGCCAGCGTCCGGTCGAGCGTCCGCCGGGCCCGGTCCACCAGCTCGCGCACGGGCACGCCGCGGGAGGTGTGGTACGAGACCGTCTTGGTGATCGTGATCGGCTGCCCGGGCTGGGCGGCCACCCGGTAGACCATCTTGCCGGTGTCGTCGTCGGCGCTGAGGTGGGCGGTGTACTCGTTGTCGGTCTCGATGGCGTGGTCGACGCCCACGGCCAGCGTCATCCCCGAGTTCGCGCAGCGGTAGCCGAGCGCGATCCGGTTCTCGGCGCACCAGTGCAGCTGCGGCTCCAGCACCCGCGTCTCGAACGCCTCGGCCTTGCGCGGGTCGGCACCGCTGCCCATCGCCGCGGCCCGGACGTGGTACTCGTCACGGCCGTCCTGGCGGTTCAGCGTCTGCGAGGACACCACCACCGGGGCGGCGTCGTCGAGCATGGTGACCTCGATGGACAGCACGGCCAGGTGCCGCTGGGGGAAGGACACCATCCGGGTGGAGCTGACCCGGACCCGCTTGCCGGCCGGGGTGCGCCAGACGATGTCGCGGTGCAGGACGCCGTCGCGGAAGTCCAGCGAGCGCTCGTAGGACTCCAGGTCGGCCACCGACAGCAGCATCGGCTCGTCGTCGACGTAGAGCTTCATGGTCTTGTTGTCGGGGACGTTCACGATGGTCTGCCCGACCCGGGCGAAGCCGAAGGCCTCCTCGGCGTGCCGGATCGGCCAGGTCTCGTGGAAGCCGTTGATGAAGGTGCCGTGCGCGACGGCCTCGCGGCCCTCCTCCACGTTGCCGCGCATCCCGAGGTAGCCGTTGCCGACGGCGAACAGCGTCTCGGTGACGCCGAGGTCGGCGGCGCTGTACTGGGCCTCGGTCAACCGCCACTCGTCGACGGGGAAGCGGGTGCGGTCCAGCGGGTCGTGGGCGCGCATCGGGCTGTCTCCGCTCGATCCGTACGTCATCGGGCCAGCTCGGCGAGGTCGGCGACGACGAGGTCGGCCCCGGCGGCGCTCAGCCGCTCGACGCCGACGCCCCGGTCGACCCCGACCACCAGGCCGAACCCGCCGTCACGCCCGGCCTCGACGCCGGACAGCGCGTCCTCGAAGACGACCGTCCGCTGCACCGGCACCCCCAGCTGCTCGGCCGCGTGCACGTAGGTGGCGCCGGACGGCTTCCCCGCCAGCCCCTCGCGGCCGGCGAGGGCGCCGTCGACCACGACCTCGAAGCGGTCGGCGAGGCCGGCGGCCTCCAGCACGGCCGGCGCGTTCCGCGAGGAGGAGACGACGGCCACCGCAGTCCCCCGCTCGGCCAGGAAGTCCAGCAGGACCACCGAGCCCGGGTAGGGCTGGACGCCGTCGTCGGCGAGCACGGCGGTGAAGAAGGCGTTCTTGCGGTTGCCCAGACCGCAGACGGTCTCCACGTCCGGTCCGTCGGACGGGTCGCCCTCGGCCAGCTGCAGGCCGCGGGAGGCGAGCATCGAGCGGACGCCGTCGTAGCGCGGCTTGCCGTCGATGTGCTCGAAGTAGTCGCTGTCCAGGTAGGGCTGGTCCACCACGCCCCGCCGGGTGAGGAAGTCGACGAAGAGGTCGCGCCAGGCCCGCATGTGCACCTCGGCCGTCGGGGTGAGCACCCCGTCGAGGTCGAAGAGCGCTGCGCCGTAGTCGTCCCAGTTCACGGGATGAGCGTAAGACCTCCGGACCGGTTGTACTGACAAGTTGGCCGCCCGGTGTCGGCCCAGGGCGGAGGGATTCCGCCGCGACGGCTGCCGCCGCGTAGATTCCGCGTCATGACGAGGCCCGAGGAGCAGGACCCCATCCTGGTGGAGGTCGTCCGCAACGGCTTCGTGGAGAGCGTGCACCGCGGCCGGGTGGCGGTCACCGGGCCGGACGGGGCGCTGCTGAGCTCGGTGGGGGCGGAGTTCGCGCCGATGTACCCGCGCAGCTCCAGCAAGCCGCTGCAGGCGGTCGGCATGCTGCGGGCCGGGCTGGACCTCGACGGCCCGCTGCTGTCGCTGGTGTCGGCATCGCACTCGGGGGAGCCCTTCCACGTGGACGGGGTGCGGCAGATCCTCGCGGCCGCCGAGCTGGGCGAGTCGGCCCTGCAGACCCCGCCCGACTGGCCGCTCGACGAGGGCGCGCGGGAGGCCGCCATCCGGTCCGGGCTGCCGCGGTCGCCGGTGTTCATGAACTGCTCGGGCAAGCACGCCGGGATGCTGGCCACGACGATCGCCCTGGGCGCGGATCCGGCCACCTACCGCGACCCCGACCACCCGACCCAGCTGGCGCTGCTGCGGGGCATCGACGACCTCGCCTCGGAGCAGGCGACCAACCTGGCCGTCGACGGCTGCGGCGCCCCGCTGTTCGCACTGACCCTCTACGGCCTGGCCCGCGCCTTCGGCCGGTTGGCTGCAGCCGGCGAGGGTCCGGAGCAGCGGGTCGCGGACGCGATCCGGACCCACCCGGAGTACACCTCGGGGACCACGCGCGACGAGCTGGCGCTGCACCGGGCGGTACCGGGGCTGGTGGGCAAGGCCGGCGCCGAGGCCGTCTACGCCGTCGGGCTGGCCGACGGCCGCGGTGTGGCCCTGAAGATCAGCGACGGCAACCCGCGCGCCCGGGTGGTGCTGATGGCCGCGGTGCTGCAGCGGCTCGGCCTCGACTCCCCGACCCTGGACGCGCAGGTCAGCGAGCCGGTGCTCGGCCACGGCGAGCGCGTCGGCGAGATTCGCCCGCTGCGGGAGGCCCTCGCCGGTCTCGGCAGCTGAGGGCCGGCTCGGCCGGTCCCGCCCCCGGCCCCGCGGCCGGAGGCTGGCCCCCACTTCACACCCCCGAGGTCGGCCTCACACCCCGTGCAGAGGCCGCGACGACCACGCTCGGGGTGTGATGTGGGGGGCCGGAGGGGACCCGGAGGTTCCCAGGGCGGGTCGACGGCTGGCCGGGCGGGCGGGCGGTGCTCAGAGCCGCGGGCGGACGTGCAGGCCGATGTCGGGGTCCACCAGGGTCTCGGCGCGGGCGGCGACACCGTCGACCAGCAGCTCGGCGGCCGGGTCGGTGTTCCGCTTGACCAGGGCCAGCGCGACCGGGCCCAGCTCGTGGTGCCGGGCGGAGCCGCCGACGAAGCCGATGCTGCGGCCGCCCAGCTCGACCGGGGCGCCGGCGGCGGGCAGGGTGTCGACGCTGCCGTCCAGCAGCAGCCGGACCAGCCGCCGCGGCGGCCGGCCGAGGGTGTGCACCCGGGCGACGGTCTCCTGCCCCCGGTAGCAGCCCTTGTCCAGGTGGACGCCGACACCGAGCAGGCCGATCTCGTTCGGGATGGTGCGGTGGTCGGTGTCCAGGCCGATCCGCGGCACGCCGGCCTCGATCCGCCGGGCCTCGAGCGCCCAGGTGCCGGCGCGGGGAGCGAGGTCGAGAGCCTCGGCCAGCCGCTCCCGCGGGACGAACAGCTCGCGCCCGCCCAGGGAGTCCAGCCCGCCGCGGGCGACGAAGTCGGAGGTGGCGTCGCCGAGCTGCCAGACGACGGCGGTGTCGGCGGTCCGGTCGGCGACCTCGACGCGCATCATGAAGCGCATCCGGTCCAGCCAGGCGACCAGCGCGGGAGCGGCCCCGGGCTCGGTGTGCGCCCAGAACGTGGTGCCGTCGTCGACGCCGTAGAGGACGTGCTCGACGTGACCCTGCGGCGACAGCACCAAGGTGGTGACCCCGACGCCCGGCTGCAGGTCGGCCAGGTGCTGGGTGGTCAGCGAGTGCAGCCAGCCGAGCCGGTCCGGGCCGGTGAGGGCGAGCACGCCCCGGTGGGACAGGTCGACGACCGCCGAGCCGGACTCGAACAGCCGCTGCTCGCGCATCGGGTCGCCGTAGTGCCAGGGCACCCCGGCGTCCACCCCGGACTCGGCCACGATCGCGACTTGGGAACTCATACCGTGGTCAGCGCGCGGCGGCCGGGCTTTCTTCCCGACCCTCCCTGGAGGTGCTGCCTCAGCGCCGGACGAGCCGCGCCCACAGGTGCGACTGCAGAGGCAGGCCGTTGGCCGCCTTGTCCAGGGTCCAGAGCATCTCGCCCTCCACGTTGCCGTAGAGCCGCTGGCCGGCGGCGTAGTCCTCGGCCGTCGCGGTGCGCACCACGGCGTCGGTGGACAGCTCGATCTGGGCGCCGTTGATCTTGCCGTACCAGATCTCGGTGTAGCCCTCGGGGTGGCTCATCACCACCTCGAGCGTGCCGTCGGGCTGCGGGCGCCAGAAGCCGGTCTCCATGGTGAGCGGGCGGACGGCGAGGCCGGCGTCGTCGGTCTCGAAGGTCTGGGAGAGGTAGTGCAGGTAGTTGCCACCGTTGTGGGCGAAGTCGACCTGCTGGCCGAAGTCGAAGTCCTCGGTGCCGGGGTAGGTGCCCTTGCCCGAGCCCTCCCAGCGGCCGACCATCCAGGCGATCGGCATCAGGTCGGGGTGCAGGTCGGAGGCGATCTCGAAGGCCACCGGTCAGCGCTCCCGGTCCCGGACGCGCACCGGCACCGGCGCGGGGCGCAGCACGAGTCCGAGCAGCACCAGGACGGCCAGCCCGAGGGCGGTCACCCCGACCAGCAGGAGGACGGCAAAGGTCGCAGACACGCGCCCACTGTACTGACCCGCTACCGAGCGCTGAGGTCGCGCTCCAGCACCGCGGTGGCGGTGACGTAGGTCCGCCCGCCGGCGACCGGCCAGCTCTCCACCCGGGAGCCGACCTCGCGGTAGCCGAGCCGGAGGTACAGCGCGCGGGCTCGCGGGTTGTCGTGCTCGACGCTCAGCCGGGCCGTTCGGCGACCGCGGGCCCGGACCCGCTCCTCCAAGGCCCCGACCAGCCGGGTGCCGAGGCCGAGCGACTGCAGGTGCTCGTGCACGGCCAGCATGGTCAGCTCACCGGCGGCCGGGTCGGGGCGGAAGTCGACCGCTCCGGTGGCGGCCAGCCGGCCGTTGGCCAGCGCGACCACCAGCACGGCCATGTCGTCGGCGTAGGCGGCCTGCAGCGCCGCCGCCATGGCGCGGACGTGCTCGGACCCGCCCGACCAGTCCAGGTCCCCCAGGTCGGTCGGCTCCAGGTCCCGGACGGTCAACCGCAGCTTCACCGGGCCCACGATGCCAGGCCTCGTCGGGTCCGGCCGGGCCCTGCGGACTAGCGTGGTCCGCATGCCCTCGACCCGCTACGTGATCATCGGCGCCGGCGCGATCGGCGGGGCGATCGGCGGCCGGCTGGCGCACGCCGGCCTGGACGCCGTCCTCGTCGCGCGCGGCGAGCACCTGGCGACGCTGCAGGGCTCGGGCCTGCGGCTCCGCACGCCTGAGGAGGACGTCACCGTCCCGGTGCACGCCGTCGGCGGCCCGGACGAGCTGGAGCTGGGCGTGGACGACGTCCTGGTGGTGGCCACCAAGACCCAGCAGGCGCCGGACGCGCTGACCACCTGGGCCGACGCCCCGGTGCACCACGACGGTCGGCCAATCGGCACCGCCGGTGAGCGGCTGCCCGTGCTGATGGCCCTCAACGGGGTGGCCAGCGAGACCATGGCCCTGCGCTACTTCGCCCGGGTCTACGGCGTCTGCGTCTGGATGCCGGCGGTGCACCTGACCCCTGGCGAGGTGATCGTCCGCGGCGCCCCACGCTCGGGGATGCTGCACGTCGGCCGGGTGCCGGCGGTGACCGACGAGCGCGACGCCGCCCTGCTGGCCCGGGTGCAGCGCGACTGGACGGCGGCGAACTACGACGTGCCGCTGCCCGCGGACGTGATGCCCTGGAAGTACCGGAAGCTGATCAGCAACCTGGGCAACATCTTCCAGGCCCTGGTGCACGGGAACGGCGACACCGGCCCGCTGGCGGCGCAGGCCGAGGCGGAGGCCCGCGCCGTGCTCGCCGGCGCAGGGATCGCGGTGACCAGTGACGCGGAGGAGAGCGCCGCGCGCTCCGCCGGGTTCACCATGCACCCGGTGCCCGGCGTCCCCGACGACGTCGGCGGCTCCACCTGGCAGTCCCTCACCCGCGGCACCGGCAACGTCGAGACCGACTACCTCAACGGCGAGATCGCCCTGATCGCCCACCGGACCGGGCAGTCGGCCCCGGTGAACGCGCGGCTGGCGGTGCTGGCCCGGCAGGCCGCGGCCACCGGGCTGAAGCCGGGTGGGACGAGCGCCGACGAGCTGGCGGAGCGGCTCGGCCTGGCCTGAGCCCGTCCGCGGCCTGAGTTCGTCGAAGGCCCTTCGACAGGCTCAGGGCGCGGGCGGGTGGGGTGAAAACCCGTGGCGTCCCGCGGGCCGCCGTGCTTGCCTGACCTGAGCACGCCCGTCGACGAGGAGGCAACCATGCGAGCAGCCAGCACGACCCTGCCGCTGACCCGACTCCCGGACGGACGTGCCGTTGCTCCCCACCCCTCAGAAGCGCACCCTCGCGCTCGGCGTCGTCGCCCATGTCGACGCCGGTAAGACCAGCCTGACCGAGCGCCTGCTCGTCGCCGCCGGCGTCCTCGACCACGCCGGCAGCGTGGACGCCGGTGACACCCAGACCGACACCATGGCCCTGGAGCGGCGGCGTGGCATCACCATCCGCTCGGCGGTGGCCACCTTCGTCGTCGACGACGTCCTGGTGAACCTGCTCGACACCCCCGGCCACGCCGACTTCATCGCCGAGGTCGAGCGCGCCCTCGCCGTCCTCGACGGGGCCGTGCTCGTCGTCTCCGCCGTCGAGGGCGTCCAGGCCCAGACGGTGGTGCTGCACCGCGCGCTGCGCCGGCTGGGCCTGCCGTGCGTCGTCTTCGTCAACAAGTGCGACCGCACCGGCGCCCGGCCGGAGCACGTCGTCGAGCGGCTCGGCCGCCGGCTCGGCGTCGACGTGCTGGCCCTGCAGCAGGTCACCGGCGCCGGCACACCCGACGTCGCGGTCCACCCGCTGGCCGGCGACGTCCTCCGCACCCGGGCGACCGAGGTGCTGGCGGGCCACGACGACGCCGTGCTGGCCGCCTTCGTGGAGGACCGCGCCCTCCCCCACCCCGAGCTGCACCGCCGGCTGGCGCGCGCCGCCCGGGCTGGCCGGGTGCTGCCGGTGCTCTGCGGCTCGGCCATCACCGGGGCCGGGGTGCCCGAGCTGCTGGCCGCGCTGCCCGGCCTGCTGCCCACCCGGCGGCCCGTGCCCGCCGGACCGCCGGCCGGCACCGTGTTCAAGATCGAGCGCGGACCGGCCGGGGAGAAGCTGGCGCACCTGGTGCTGCACCGGGGCACCGTCCGGGTCCGCGACCGGCTGGACCTCGGCCACGGCCGCGCCGAGCGGGTGACCGCCCTGGCCCTGCACAGCCCCGGGGGCGCGCAGCCTGCGGACGCGCTGCCCGCCGGGCGGATCGCCCGGGTGCGGGGCCTGGAGACGGCCCGGGTCGGCGACGTGCTCGGTCGGGCGGCACGGACCCCGGCCGCGCCGGTGTTCTCCCGGCCGTCGCTGGAGACGGTGGTGGAGCCGGTCGACCGGGCCCGCCGCGGCGACCTGCACGCGGCGCTGGCCCAGCTGGCCGAGCAGGACCCGCTGATCGAGGTGCGGCAGGACGACAGCCGCGGCGAGATCGCCGTCTCGCTCTACGGCGAGGTTCAGAAGGAGGTGCTCGGCGCCCTGCTGGCCGAGGAGTACGGCGTCGAGGTCACCTTCGGCACCTCCAGCGTGCTGTGCACCGAACGGGTCCAGCGCCCGGGCCGGGCGGTCGATCGGCTGGCTGACCCGGCCAACCCGTTCCTGGCCACCGTCGGGCTGCGGGTGGAGCCGGTGCCCGTCGGGACCGGGGTGGTCTTCGCGCTGGAGGTGGAGCGCGGGGCGATGCCGGCCGCGTTCTTCACCGCCGTCGAGGACGCCGTCCGGACGACGCTGGCCGCCGGTCCGCACGGCTGGCCGGTGCCGGACGTCCGGGTGGTGATGACCCACTCCGGGTACTGGCCCCGCCAGAGCCACGCGCACCAGACCTTCGACAAGGCGATGTCGAGCACCGGGGCCGACTTCCGGTACCTCACGCCGTTGGTGCTGATGACGGCCCTGCTCCGGGCCGGCACCGAGGTCTGCGAGCCGGTGCACCGCTTCACCCTGGAGGCGCCGAGGGCGAACCAGGGCGCCGTGCTGGCCGTGCTCGCGCAGCTGGGGGCGGTGCCGCTGGACACCGGCTACCAGGACGGTCTGGTGGTGGTCGGCGGGCACGTCCCGGCCGCGGCGGTGCACGAGCTGCGCCTCCGGCTGCCCGCGCTCACCAGCGGCGAGGGGTCGCTGAGCACCGGGCTGGACCACCTGCGTCCGGTGCCCGGTCCACCCCCGGAGCGGCCGCGGATCGACGCCGACCCCACCGACCGGGAGACCTACCTCCGGACCGCGGCCAGACTGGCGGGCCGGGTGTGAGCGCCGCCTGGGCAGTGCGTAGCGGTCTGCCGCGACGACGCGGCGGATCGCTGCTCGCTCACCAGGAGTCGGGGGTGGCGCCCAGCGGCACCGGCTCGGGACGGTCCACCGAGGTGGTCAGCTCGAGGACGGCGTGCTCGGCGCTGGAGCGGCTGACCGCGTCCATCACCTCGAGGACGTGCAGGGCGAGCTCGCCCGACGCGCGGTGCGGCCGGTCGGTCTCCAGCGCACGGGCGAGGTCGGCCAGCCCGTAGCCGCGGCCCGCCTCGGCGTACCCGCCCGCCACCGGCGCCGGCTGCCACTCCGGCCTGGCCGGGGTCCACAGCTCCACGGTGCCGTCGAAGTGGTTGGGGTCGGGGACCGCGAGGGTGCCCTCGGTGCCGTAGACCTCGAACAACGGCTGCCGGGTGGCCCAGCGGTCGAAGGACATGGTCAGCGTCGAGGTCACCCCGCTCCGGTGCTCCAGGATCGCGCTGGTCGCGGTGTCGGTCTCCACCGGCACCGGCACCCCGGCCTGGGGTCCCTGCCCGACGGTCCGCGCCCGGGTGGAGCGCCGGCTGGTCCCCATCACCCGCTCCACGGGACCGAGCAGGGTGACCAGGGCCGTCAGGTAGTAGGGCCCCATGTCCAGCAGCGGGCCGCCGCCCGGCTGGTAGTAGAAGAACGGTGCCGGGTGCCAGCGCTCGTGCCCCGGTGAGCTCCAGGCCACGGCCGCAGCGTGCGGCTGGCCCACCGCCCCGTCGTCGAGCAGCCGGCGGGCGGTCTGCAGGCCGGTGCCCAGCACCGTGTCCGGCGCCGACCCCACCCGCAGGCCCGCGCTCTCGGCCAGAGCCAGCAGGGCCGCACCCTCGTCCGGGGCCAGGGCCAGCGGCTTCTCGCCGTAGACGTGCTTGCCCGCCTGCAGCGCGGCCGTGCCCACCGCTGCGTGCGCGGCGGGGATGGTCAGGTTGAGCACCACGTCCACGTCGTCGGCGGCCAGCAGGCCGGGCACCGAGTACGGCGCCACCCCCTGCTCGCGGGCGACGACGGCGGTCCGGTCGGCGTCGAGGTCGGCCACGGCGACCAGCTGCAGCCCCGGGAGCCGGGGGAAGGCCGCGAAGTACTGGGCGCTGATGTTCCCGACGCCGACGACCCCGACCCGCAGGGCCGCGCTCACCGGGCGGCCCAGAGCAGGCCGCGCTCGATGATGCCGCGCACCTCGGGCTGGTCGAGCACGTCCAGGCTGTGCCCGGGGGTGGCCACGAAGATCCGTCCCTTCCCCCACTGCCGGGTCCAGACCGCCGGTGAGGTGACCGGCCGCGTCCACGGGTCCCAGGGCCGGACGGCCTGCGTGGTGGTCGCCAGCACGTCGATGTAGTCGTCGGTGAGCACCCAGTACTGCTCGGTGGTCAGCGACAGCTCCTCCACCCCGGCGGTGATCGGGTGGCTGCGGCCGGCCTCGGTCAGCTGGACGGTGTAGGGGACGTAGTTGTCGCTGGCGTCCCCGATCCGCTCGTCCGGGTGCTTACCCGGGTGCTCGGCGAACTGGCCGCCGACCAGGTGCAGGTAGGCGGCGGAGTTCCGGTAGGAGTCGGCGATCCCGCCGTGCCAGCCGCCGAGGCCGGTGCCGGCCTCGACCGCGGCCATCAGCCCGGCCAGCGCCTCCTTGCTGATCTCGCTCATCGTCACGCACTGCACGACGAGGTCGACGCCGGCCATCCGCTCGGCGTCGGCGTACACCTCCGGGCTGTCCTCGACCGTGACGTCGAAGCCCTGCTCGCGCAGGAAGGGCAGGAAGCTGTCGGAGGCCTCGACCGGGACGTGACCGGTCCAGCCGCCGCGCACGACGAGCGCGCGGCGAGAGGCGGAGGGCTGGTTGGGTGCGTCGTGGCTCACGGGCGACCAGCGTAGGCCCCCACCTCCGCTCGCCGGCGCGCGACCGCCAGCGCGGTGTCCTCGGTGACCAGGTCCCCGTTCAGCGCCGCCGCCGCCTTGAGCCCGGCCCCGGCGGCGACGACGACCTGGGCCATCGGCTCGCTGACGTTGCCCGCCACCCGGACGCCCGGCACCGAGGTCGCCCCCATCGGGTCGGCGGGCACGAAGGTCCCGAGGACGTGCTCGCCCATCCGGAACTCCTCGGTCGCGACGCCCAGGCCGGCCAGCACCTCGGACCGGGCGGCGAAGCCCGGGCTGACGGCCAGCACCCGGCGCGGGACCACGGCGCCGGAGACCAGCCGCAGCCCGACCAGCCGGTCGTCGACCACCTCGAGCCCGGCCACCGGCTCGGCCACCACCTCGATCCCGCGGGCGGCCAGCTGCTCCGCCTGGTCGTCGGCGAGCGCGGGCCCCGTGTGCTGGAACAGCACCACGTCGGAGCTCCACTGCCGGAACAGCAGCGCCACGTGCGCGGCCAGCGGGCCGGTGGCCAGCACCCCGATCGGCTCGTCGCGCACCTCGTAGCCGTGGCAGTAGGGGCAGTGCACGACGTCGCGCCCCCACCGCGCCGCCAGCCCGGGCAGGTCGGGCAGCACGTCGGTCAGTCCCGTGGTCACCAGCAGCCGGCGGGCGGTGACGCTCGTCCCGTCCGCCAGCCCGACCGCGAAGGCCAGCCGCCCCGGCCCGGCGTCCAGCGGGGCGGCGGACGTCACCCGCCCCGGCCGCACCTCCACCCCGTAGGCCTCGACCTCGGCCCGGCCGGCGGCGAGCAGCGCCGCCGGGGCCATCCCCTCGCTGGTCAGGTAGTTGTGCACCCCCGCGGCCGGGGCGTTGCGCGGGTCGCCCGCGTCCACCACCAGCACCCGGCGGCGGGCCCGGCCCAGCGCCAGCGCGCCGCTCAGCCCAGCGCTGCCACCCCCGACCACCACCACGTCGTACGCGTTCTGTCCTGCTGCCTGCTCCATGTCCCCTCCTGGGGTTCGTCGTTGCCGCCAGCCTGCGCCGACAACCTTCAGTTCGACAACAAGTGTTGCCGGAATCGCAAGAACTGTGCTGGACTGGCCGGGTGGATGACGACGGGCTGGTGCCGCAGGCGGTGCTGGACGCAGTGGGGCCGCGGCTGCGCGACCTCCGCAAGCAACGGGGGGCGACGCTGGCCGCGCTCTCGGCGTCGACCGGCATCTCGGTCAGCACCCTGTCCCGGCTCGAGTCCGGGCAGCGGCGGCCCACCCTCGAGCTGCTGCTGCCCCTGGCCCGGGTGCACCAGGTGCCCCTGGACGACCTGGTCGGGGCCCCCGAGACGGGCGACCCGCGGGTGCACCCGCGGCCGGTGGTGCGGAACGGCGTGACGATGGTGCCGCTCAGCCGACGGCCCGGCGGGATGCAGGCGTACAAGATGGTCCACCCGCCGCCGACGACGCCCCGGTCCGTCGTGGGGCCTGAGGACCAGCAGACGCACGAGGGCTACGAGTGGGTCTACGTCCTGACCGGCCGGCTCCGGCTGCGGCTGGGTCCGCACGACCTCACCCTCGAGGCCGGTGAGGTGGCGGAGTTCGACTGCCGCACGCCGCACTGGACCGGCAACCCGGGCCCGGGCGCCCTGGAGGTGCTCAGCCTGTTCGGGCCGCAGGGCGAACGGCTGCACGTCCGGGCCCGGCCGCGGCGGACGGCGTCCTCCGGCTGAGTGCCGCTCAGCCCCATCGCCGCCCAGTTCTCAGCCACGACCGCGGCGCCGCGCCTACCGTGGGGGCATGCCTTCGCTCCCCGGGACCCGGACGCCGTTGCTGCTCGAGCTGGACCTCACCGACCTGCCCGTCGACCCCGACCCCGGCGACCCGCTCGCCCGGCTGCGCAGCCGCGCCAAGCGGCAGCTGCGACCGACGCTGCGGGCGCTGCACGAGGCCGCGGACGACCCTCGGGTGGTCGGGCTGGTGGCCCGGGTGGGCGGGGCGCTGCCCTGGGCCGCCATGCAGGAGCTGCGCATCGGCGTGCAGGCCTTCGCCGCCAGCGGCAAGCCCACCGTCGCCTGGGCCGAGAGCTTCGGCGAGATCGCCGACACCGCGTCCTACGTGCTGGCCACCGCCTTCGGCACCGTCTGGCTGCAGCCGGGCGGCGGGGTCGGCCTGCTCGGCGTGGCCGCCGAGACCACCTTCCTGGGCGGCGCCCTGGCCAAGCTGGGCGTCCAGCCGGAGTTCGAGCAGCGCCACGAGTACAAGAACGCCGTCGACACCTTCACCCGGACCGGCTTCACCGAGGCGCACCGCGCCTCCCTGGAGCAGCTGACCCGCTCGCTGCTGGACGAGGCGGTCGAGCGGGTCGCCGCCGACCGCGGCCTGGCGCCCGAGCGTGTCCGTGAGCTGGTGGACACCGGCCCGCGGACCGCGGCGGAGGCGCTGGAGGTCGGCCTGGTCGACCGGCTGGGCTACCGGGACGAGGTCTACGCAGCCCTGCGCGGCGAGGTGGGCGAGGAGGCCGAGCTGCTCTTCGCGGACCGCTGGTCGCCCCGGCGCACCCTGCCGAAGCTGCCCTGGTCCAAGCCCGGCCGGGTCGCCCTGGTGCGGGCCCACGGCGCGATCGGCACCGGTCGGAGCCGGCGCGGACCGGGGGGTCGGCAGCTGGGCAGCGACTCGGTGGCCGCCGAGCTGCGGGCCACGCTGACCGACGACGACGTGAAGGCCGTCGTGCTGCACGTCGACTCCCCCGGCGGCTCGGCCGTCGCCTCGGACACCATCTGGCGGGAGATGTGCCGGGTCCGGGAGTCCGGTCGTCCCGTCGTGGTCTCGATGGGCGAGTTCGCGGCGTCCGGCGGCTACTACATCGCCGCGCCGGCCGACGTCATCGTCGCCCTGCCGGCCACGCTGACCGGCTCCATCGGGGTCTTCGGCGGCAAGTTCGTGGTCACCGACCTGCTGGAGCGGGCCGGGCTGACCACCGGGGCCGTCCAGCAGGGCGACCACGCACGGATGTACTCCTCCCGCAAGCCGTTCGGGGAGCAGGAGCGCGAGCGGCTGGTCGCGACCATCGACGTCATCTACGACGACTTCGTGGGCAAGGTCGCCGCCGGCCGGGGCCGCCCGGTCGCCGAGATCGAGCCGCTGGCCCGCGGTCGGGTGTGGACCGGCCGCGACGCCCACGAGCTGGGCCTGGTCGACGAGCTCGGCGGCCTGCGGGACGCCGTCCGGATCGCCCGCGAGCGCGCCGGTCTGCCCGACGACGCACCGGTCGGGCCGGCGGTGGACCTGCCCGCCGCGGCGCGGATCGGCCGGCCCAGGAACAGCGAGGACCCGCGGGCCGCCTCCGCCGTCGCCGCCTGGCCCGGGCTCACCGACCTGACCCGGGCCCTGGGGCTCCCGGCCGGGACGGAGCTGATGATGCCCGGTCTCCGGCTTCGCTGATCTGGCCGCTGTCGGTGCCCGGTGACAGAATCGGGCCGTGATCGGACGACTGCACGGGATCGTGGTCGACTGCGCCGACCCGGGCACGCTCGCCTCGTTCTACGAGGAGTTGCTCGGCATGCAGCGGGTCCAGGACGAGGGCGGCTGGGTGGTGATCGGCGACGCCGCGGACCGCCCGGGCGTCGCCTTCGCCCGCGTCCCGGACTTCGCGCCGCCGACCTGGCCGGACGGCGACCGCCCGCAGCACCGGCACTTCGACGTGGCGGTCGTCGACCTCGACCAGGCCGAGGAGGCCGTCCTCCGGCTGGGGGCGACCCGGCTGGCCGGCGGCGGGCCGACGTTCCGGGTGTTCGCCGACCCGGTCGGCCACCCGTTCTGCCTGATCACCCTGCCCGGGCTGGGCTGAGGCCGTGCGGCTGGTGGTGCAGCGGGCGGCCGCGGCCCGCGTCGAGGTCGACGGCGAGGTGGTGGGCTCGCTGTCCCGACCCGGCCTGCTGGTGCTGGTCGGGGTGACCCATGACGACACGGCGGCCGACGCGGCCCGGCTGGCCGAGAAGGTCTGGACGCTGCGGATCCTGGCCGGGGAGCGGTCAGCCGCGCAGGAGGAGGCGCCGCTGCTGGTGGTCAGCCAGTTCACCCTCTACGCCGACACCCGGAAGGGCCGTCGCCCGTCGTGGAGCGCCGCCGCGCCGCGACCGGTCAGCGAGCCGCTGGTCGAGGCCTTCGTCGACGCCCTGCGCGGGCTGGGGGCGTCGGTGGAGACGGGGGTCTTCGGCGCCGACATGCAGGTGAGCCTGACCAACGACGGCCCGGTCACCCTGGTGCTGGACTCCTGAGGCGGCGCCGCGCCGGTCAGAGGGCGGGGAACGCCCAGGGCAGCAGCAGGGCGCAGACGAGGCCGGCGGCCAGCAGCGCGGCCGTGGGCCAGCGGCGGCCAGCGGTCCGGGTGACCGGCGACCAGGACACCGTCCCGACGGCGGGCAGACCCGACGTCGTGGTCCGCAGGCCCGGGGTCGTGGCCGTCAGCGCGGGCTCGGCGGCCGGGACGGGCGGTGCGGGGGGCTCGTCGGGCCGGAACAGCCAGCCGTAGTCGAGGGTGCCCTCGGGTGGCCGGAGGGCCGGCTCGTAGGACCGCAGACCGGAACGGCCGGTGGCGCCGCGGTAGAGCGACTCGACGGCGTCGAACCCCGGGTCGGTCGCCGCGGCGGACGCGGGCACGCCAGCGGACGACGAGGCAGCAGGGGACGACATCAGGGCTGCAGTCTAGCGGAGCAGGAGCAGAGCGCCCCCGGTTCCGGGACGACGAGGGCCGTCGTCCCGGCGCCGGGGCGCACCCGGCCGGCGGAGCTCAGGCCGCCTCGAGCTCCACGTCCACCTCGGCCACGCTGCCCCGGGCGGCCCGGACGGCCCGGTCGGCCTTCGCCCCGGGCGCCAGGGTGCGCAGCGTCCAGGCGCCGTCACCGGCGAAGAACCGGAAGTGACCGGTGGCCGAGGTCGGCACCTCTGCGGTGAACTCGCCGTCGGCGTCGAGCAGCCGGACGTAGGCGCCGGAGACGGGGTTGCCGGACCGCAGCACCCGTCCCTGGATCACCGCTTCCTTGGTGGTGTCGATCCCGGCGACGCTGAGGCCGCCCGTGGTGGCTCCGCACATGGTGTTCTCCTGGGGGTGGGTGACGCGGGGTGGAGGGTCAGGCCTGGCCGGGCTCGTCGCCCACGGCGATCGGGACGCCGATCAGCGAGCCGTACTCGGTCCAGGAGCCGTCGTAGTTCTTGACGTTCGGCTGGCCCAGCAGCTCCTGCAGCACGAACCAGGTGTGCGAGCTGCGCTCGCCGATGCGGCAGTAGGCGATGATGTCGCCCTCGAAGTCCACGCCGGCGTCGCCGTAGAGCGTGCGCAGCTCGTCGTCGGACTTGAAGGTGCCGTCGTCGTTGGCCGCCTTGCTCCAGGGCACGTTGACCGCCGTCGGGATGTGTCCTCCGCGCTGGGACTGCTCCTGCGGCAGGTGGGCCGGCGCGAGCAGCCGGCCGGCGAACTCGTCGGGGCTGCGCACGTCCACCAGGCTCTTGGTGCCGATCGCGGCCACGACCTCGTCGCGGAAGGCGCGGATGCTCAGGTCGGGCTCGGCCGCGGTGTAGGTCGTGGCCGGACGGGTGACCGTCTCGGTGCTCAGCGGGCGGGCCTCGAGCTCCCACTTCTTGCGACCGCCGTCCATCAGCCGGACGTCGCCGTGACCGTACAGCTTGAAGTACCAGTAGGCGTAGGCGGCGAACCAGTTGTTGTTGCCGCCGTAGAGCACCACGGTGTCGTCGTTGCTGATCCCGCGCTCGGACAGCAGGGCGCTGAACTGCTCGCGGTCGACGAAGTCGCGACGCACCGGGTCCTGCAGGTCGGTCTTCCAGTCCAGCTTGACCGCGCCCTCGATGTGGCCGCCGTCGTAGGCGGTGGTGTCCTCGTCCACCTCGACCAGGACGACGCCGGAGTCGCTCCCGTGCTGGGCGACCCAGTCGATGTCGACGAGTGCTTCTGACCTGCTCATTGCTGATCACTCCTGTGTGCTGGTGCCCGGCGGTGCCGGGCGCGCTGGGGTCCACGCAGATCCGTGCGTGAGCGGGCGGGAACGGTCAGGTCGCGGGCGGCGCGCGAGCGCGGCGGGAAGGCGTCCTAGAGCCGGGGGGACTGACACAACGAGGAGCGCATGCGGCCGTGGTCCACGGCGCGGCGGCGGGTGAGCACGAGCGCCCACACCTTCTCGATGGTCACGACCTCACGGTACGACGCGGCGCGGTCCGGCCCAAGCAGCCGTCCCGGATGGTGGTACCGCTGTCCAGAGTGCGGACTCCCGCCGGTCGGCGGCAGGGTCACGACCGCCGGGTCCGCGCTCGAGGTCCGCCGCACCGCCGGCGAAGGGCGGCAGCACCTCGACCTGCACCGGCCCGGCGAGCGGGGTGTCGAGGTCGTCGGGGTGAGCGGTCAGGCCGTCCACCAGCACCGAGCAGGCCGCCACCACCCGGGCGAATCCCGCGCCCCGGCCGGCCCCGGCGACCTCGAGCGCCTGGCGCACGGTGGCCGCTTCGACCTCCTCCGAGGCCGTGCCGGCGGCGGCCCGGGCCCCCGCCCAGTAGTGCAGGTGAACGCTGGGCATTGCAGTAGTGTCATCCATGCACCGGAGCCCTCGCCACCGGCCGGGGTCCGTCGGAGCACACGCATCACAGACCACCCCCACGCCGAGGAGGCCGGAGATGGCGACACTGCTGCTCCTCACCAACGACATGCACACGTCGTCGGAGATCCTGCCCGCGCTGGAGCTGCTGCCGCACCAGGTGCGGGTCGCCCAGGCCGAGGCCACCGCCCTCCTCGACGCCCCGTCGGCCGACGTGATCCTGCTGGACGCCCGCCGCGACCTGGTGGGCGCCCGCTCGCTGTGCCGGTTGATCGAGACCACCGGCAAGGAGGCACCGCTGCTGGTGATCGCCAGCGAGGGCGGACTGGCCGCGCTGTCCTCGGACTGGGGCTTCGACGACCTGCTGCTGGCCACCGCCGGGCCGGCCGAGGTGGACGTCCGGCTGCGACTGGCCATGACCCCCTCGGTCGCCGCCGGTGGGGACCCGCTGATCCAGACCGGGAACATCGTCATCGACGAGGCCGGCTACTCCGCCAAGCTCAACGGCGCCCAGCTCGACCTCACCTACACCGAGTTCGAGCTGCTGAAGTACCTGGCGCAGCACCCGGGCCGGGTGTTCAGCCGGCAGCAGCTGCTCAGCGACGTCTGGGGCTACGACTACTACGGCGGCACCCGCACCGTCGACGTCCACGTCCGCCGGCTGCGGGCCAAGCTCGGTCCCGAGCACGAGTCGGTGATCGGCACGGTGCGCAACGTGGGCTACCGCTTCGTGGCGCCGGTGGAGGACGCCAGCCGCGTCAGCTCCGGCTGAGCGCCGGAGCGAGCGTCCGCTCCCCCAGCTCGTAGACCTCCGAGGCCCGGCCGACGATCGCCGGGTCGGGCACCCCGACCACGTCCGCGTCCTTGCCGTCGTAGTCGGTCCGGTGCAGGACGTAGCGCATCGCCTCCAGCCGCGCCCGCTTCTTGTCATTGCTCTTGACCACCGTCCAGGGCACCGTGTCGGTGTCGGTCGCGGCGAACATCTCCTCCTTGGCCGCGGTGTAGGCGTCCCACTTGTCCAGCGACGCCAGGTCCATCGGTGAGAGCTTCCACTGCCGCACCGGGTCGATCTGGCGGATCAGGAACCGGGTGCTCTGCTCCCGCTTGGAGACCGAGAACCACAGCTTGACCAGGTCGAAGCCGTCGTCGACCAGCAGCTCCTCGAAGCGCGGCGCCTGGCGCAGGAAGTGGGCGTGCTCGGCGTCGGAGCAGAACCCCATCACCCGCTCCACCCCGGCCCGGGTGTACCAGGAGCGGTCGAAGAGGGTGATCTCGCCCGCAGCCGGCAGGTGGGCCACGTAGCGCTGGAAGTACCACTGCCGGACCTCGCGGTCGGTCGGCTTCCCCAGCGCGACCACCCGGGCCGTGCGCGGGTTGAGGTGCTCGGTGAACCGCTTGATCGTCCCGCCCTTGCCGGCCGCGTCGCGGCCCTCGAAGGCCACGACCAGCCGACCGCGGGTGGCCTGGGTCCAGCGCTGCAGCTTGAGCAGCTCGATCTGCAGCAGCCGCTTCTCGCGCTCGTAGACCTCGGTGGTCAGCCGCTCGGTGTACGGGTAGCCCTCGCGCCAGGTGTCGACGACCGGTCCGTCGACGGCGCGCAGCACCGGGTCGTCGTCGTCGAGCTCCTCGACGGTGAAGTTCTGCGCGCTGTAGCGCTGCTGAAGCCACCGCAGCTGCTCGCGCAGGGCCGGGCTCGACACGTCACTCACGCCGCCGTCCTACCGGCCGGGGGTGACGGCCCGGTGACGGCCCGGTGAACGGCTGTTCACCCGGCCCGCTCCAGCACGGCCTCCGCGACGGCCCGGTGCGGCGGGGACAGCGTCGCGGACCGGCCGGAGGTGAGGTCCCAGCACGCGTCCTGCAGGACCCGGGCGAGCGTCCAGGCCGCGGCCCGGTCCCGTTCCAGACCCATCACCTCGGTCATCCGGTCGAACCGGACGCGCACCGCCCCGGGCACGTCGCCGGTCGCCAGCACCGCCTCCCACCGGTTCCACAGGGCGGGCAGCAGCTCGAACCCCGGGTCGCCGGACAGCGGCTTGGGGTCGATGGCCCGCCAGTCGCGGCCGTCGGGGGTGGCCAGCACGTTGCTGTGGTGCAGGTCCCAGTGCAGCAGCCGGTCCCCCACCGGCGCGGACAGCAGGTCGGCCAGCAGCCCCGCCGCCGCGCCGAGCAGGGCCCCCTCGTCGGGGTCGGCCGCCCGCGCGAGCGCCTGCGGCACCGAGGCCAGCGTCGCGGCCGCGACGTCGACCAGCCGGCGCATCCCCGCCGGGGCGGGCACCGCGTTCAGCCGGACCAGCAGCTGGGCGATCACCGTCGTCGCCTCCGCGTCAGGGGCCCCGCTGAGCAGCGAGCGGGACGCGTCGAGCCGCTGCAGCAGCAGCGTCCCGCTGCTCGCGTCGTGCTCCAGCAGCGCGACGGCGCCGCGGCCGGCCCAGAGCCGCAGCGCCGCAGCCTCCCCGACCGTCTCGTCGTCGACGGGCTGCAGCTTCAGCGCCGCCGGGGTGCCGTCGGCGCGGCGGACGGGCAGCACCAGCGCCACGGCGCCGGAGGCCGCCGGTCCATCAGGGACCAGCGACCAGCGCTCCAGCCAGGTCGCCGCCAGCTCCGGCAGCGCGGCGACCCAGCGGTCCCCGGCCGCGCCGAAGTACGTCCGCTGCGACACGGCCAGCGCCGCCGGGACGACGACCGGGGGAGCAGCGGAACGCTCAGCCGCGGGGGGCATCGTCGGGCCGCGGGGTGTCCCGCTCGACGATGGCCGCCGCCGCCTCCTGCCGGGCCCGCTCCCGGGCCAGCAGCCGGCGCATGTGCGCGGGGACCGTGCCGGGCGGCCCCTCGGGGCGCACGTACTGCACGGCGCCGAGGATCTGGCCGCCGAGCAGCAGCACCAGCGACAGCGCCGTCAGCGCGGCGGCGGTGGCCGACCAGCCGGCCAGCGCGCTGCCCGCCATCGCGGCGAACAGGGCGCCGACGGCCACCACGTAGGAGACGACGTGGGCCCACCAGGAGAAGGGGGCCAGGGTCCGGGGACCGGTCGGTCGTTCGCCGCGCCACCAGGCCATCGCCTGGCGCCAGGCCTGCAGCTGCAGCACGCAGATGCCCAGCATCAGCACCGTGCAGACCAGCAGGAACGCGGCCCAGCCGATCCCCGAGGCCGTCGCCGTGGTGAACCGGGGGAAGGTGACCAGGGCGCCGACCGCGGCCAGCACCGAGGCCGCCGCGACGGCGGTGCCGATCTGGGTGATCCGCAGGTGGGGCGCCATCCGCGCGGCGACCGCCGGCTGGCCGCTCGCCCCGTAGGCGGCGACCTGGTCGGCCTGGTACTCCTCGTCGCGCATCGTGCCCCCTCCTGCCTCGCCGACGCCTGTGGACGGCGGCCAGCACCGGCCAGCATAGATCCCCTACTGTCGGCGCCATGGCGCCCGCGGTCCGCACCCCCACCCTCGACCGGCTGACGGCTGCGGAGGTGGCCGCGGTCCGCCGACTGGTGGCCGACGCCGCCGTCGTCGACGGCTCGAGCGCCCTCAACGAGGCCGCCCTGCTGGCGCTGGAGCACCCCGGCGACGTGGCACACGTGCTGGCCCTGCCCGCCGACGGTGGGGGCGTCGCGGACGGGACGCCCCTCCTGGGGTACGCCCAGCTGGCGCCTGCCGGCACGGCCACCACCGGCCAGCTCGTTGTCCACCCCGACCGGCGGCGCCGCGGGGTCGGGTCCGCCCTGCTGGCCCGGCTGCTGGACCAGACGCCCAGCCGGCTGCAGGTGTGGGCCGTCGGCGACACCCCGGCTGCCCGGGCCCTGGCCGCCCATGCCGGGCTGGTGCCCGCGCGGGAGCTGCTGGTGATGACGCGTCCGCTGGACGCGGGCCTGCGCGCCCCGCGCGTCCCGGACGGGGTGCGGATCCGCACCTTCGAGCCCGGCCAGGACGAGCAGGCCTGGCTGGCCGTCAACGCCCGCGCCTTCGCCTCCCACCCCGAGCAGGGGAGCACCACCGCCGAGGACCTGGCCCTGCGGATGGCCGAGCCCTGGTTCGACGCGGGCGGCTTCTTCCTGGCCGAGCGGGACGGCGTGCTGGTCGGCTTCCACTGGACCAAGCAGCACGCCGGCGCGCTCGGCGAGGTGTACGTCCTCGGCGTCGACCCGGGGGCCGGCGGGCACGGCCTGGGCGGGGCGCTGCTGGACACCGGGTTGGCCTACCTGCGGGCGAGCGGCGACACCGAGGTGGAGCTGTACGTGGAGGGCGACCACGCCGGCGCCGTCGGGCTGTACCGCGGACGTGGCTTCTCCACGGCCAGCCGTGATGTGATGTACGCCCAACCGTGAGCCCCGGGACCTCCGGCCCCCTCGTCGTCGCGAGACCACCGCGCGACCCGGGACGACCGTGGGCTCACACCTCAGGAGACCGGATGGACGCAGTCGACGCCTCGCCCCTCACCAGCATCCGGGGAACGGCCGGCGACCCGCTCGCGGACCCGGACGCTCTCCCGCCGCACCTGCCGCAGGACCGGTTCCTGGACCGCGAGCTGTCCTGGCTGGCCTTCAACGACCGCGTGCTCGACCTGGCCAAGGACCGGCCGCGGGTGCCGCTGCTGGAGCGGGCGAAGTTCCTGGCCATCTTCGCCAGCAACCTCGACGAGTTCTACATGGTGCGGGTGGCCGGCCTGAAGCGCCGGATCGCCGCCGGCGTCGCCGTGCCCACCGTCGGGGGCATGATGCCCCGCGACGTGCACGCGGTGATCCTCAACCGGACCCGCGAGCTGGTGCGGGACCAGGCCCGGGTGTTCCAGGAGGAGGTCCGGCCGGAGCTGGCCGCGGCCGGCATCGAGATCCTCAAGTGGTACGAGCTGACCGAGGCCGAGCGCGATCGGATGGACGAGCTGTTCGCGGAGCGGATCTTCCCGGTGCTCACCCCGCTGGCCGTCGACCCCTCGCACCCGTTCCCCTACATCTCCGGGTTGTCGATCAACCTCGCGGTGCTGGTGCGCAACCCCGAGACCGGCGTGCGGCAGTTCGCCCGGGTCAAGGTGCCCAGCGTGCTGTCCCGCTTCCTGCCGCTGAGCGAGGGCCGCTACGTGGCGCTGGAGGACGTGATCGCCCAGCACCTGGACCAGCTGTTCAGCGGGATGGAGGTCGTCCAGCACCACACCTTCCGGGTCACCCGCAACGAGGACGTGGAGGTGGAGGAGGACGACGCCGAGAACCTGCTGCTCGCCCTGGAGAAGGAGCTGCTGCGGCGCAAGATCGGCCGTCCCCCGGTCCGGCTGGAGGTCGAGGACGACATCGACCCCAAGATGCTCGAGCTGCTGATCGGTGAGCTGGACATCGCGGAGAAGGAGGTGTTCCACGTCCCCGGTCCGCTGGACCTGCGCGGCCTGTTCGCGCTGACCGACATCGACCGGGCCGAGCTGAAGTACCCGACCTTCCTGCCCTCCACCCACCCCCACCTCTCGGAGGTGGAGACGGCCAAGCCGGCCGACATGTTCGCCGCGCTCAAGCAGCGCGACGTGCTGCTGCACCACCCCTACGACTCGTTCGCCACCAGCGTGCAGCGCTTCATCGAGCAGGCGGCCGACGACCCGCAGGTGCTGGCCATCAAGCAGACGCTGTACCGGACCTCGGGTGACTCCCCCATCGTCGACGCGCTGATCGAGGCCGCCGAAGCCGGCAAGCAGGTGCTCGCCCTGGTGGAGATCAAGGCCCGCTTCGACGAGCAGGCCAACATCGCCTGGGCCCGCCGGCTGGAGCGGCACGGCTGCCACGTCGTCTACGGCCTGGTCGGGCTGAAGACGCACTGCAAGCTGTCCATGGTCGTCCGCGACGAGCCCGAGGGGCTGCGCCGCTACGTGCACATCGGCACCGGCAACTACAACCCGAAGACGGCCCGGACGTACGAGGACATGGGTCTGCTGACCGCCAACCCGGTGATCACCGAGGACGTGGGCCGGCTGTTCAACCACCTCTCCGGGATGAGCCAGGAGACGTCCTACAAGCGGATGCTGGTCGCCCCGCACGGCATCCGCACCGGGCTGCTGGCCCGGATCGAGAGCGAGATCGACCACCAGCGGGCCGGCCGGCCGGCCGGCATCAGGATCAAGGTCAACTCCCTGGTCGACGAGGCGATCTCCGACGCGCTGTACCGGGCCTCGCAGGCCGGGGTCCCGGTGGACCTGTGGGTGCGCGGCATCTGCACCATCCGGCCCGGCGTCCCCGGGCTGAGCGAGAACATCCGGGTGCGCAGCATCCTCGGCCGCTTCCTCGAGCACAGCCGGCTGTTCTGGTTCGCCAACGGCGGCTCACCGTCGGTGGGCATCGGCTCGGCCGACCTGATGCACCGCAACCTGGACCGTCGGGTGGAGGTGCTCGCCTCGATCACCAACCCGGCGCACGTCGCCGAGATCGGTGAGCTGTTCGAGCTGGCCTTCGCCAAGGGCACCGCGTCCTGGAAGCTGCAGCCCGACGGCGGGTGGACGCAGTTCACCGCCGGTGAGGACGACCAGCCGCTGCTGGACATGCAGGAGTACCTGATCGGCGTCAAGAGCCGCCGCCGAGCGAAGTGAGCCCGGTGCAGGGGCACGACGTGAGCGGGCGGGCAGGCGGAGCGGTGCGGCCGTGCCGGTGAAGGCGCCGGAGCGGCCGGTACCCACCGGCCGGGTCACCAGCCGGGCCCGGGCGGTGCTGGCCGCCGGCGCGGTGGTGACCCGCGAGCACCCGACCCGGGGCACCGAGGTGGTGATCGTGCACCGCAAGCGCTACGACGACTGGTCGCTGCCCAAGGGCAAGCTGGAGGCCGGGGAGTCGCTGCCGGCCTGCGCGGTCCGCGAGGTCCGCGAGGAGACCGGCGTCACCGTGCGGCTGGGCAGCCCGCTCGACCAGGTCACCTACGACCGCGGCGGCGGCCTCAAGCGCGTCGACTGGTGGTCGGGATCGGTGGTCTCGGCGATCACGCGGGCGCCCGACCACGAGGTCGACGTGGTCTCCTGGCTCCCGCTCAAGGCGGCCCTCAGCCGGCTGACGAACGAGGGGGACCGCTTCCTGCTGCGGCAGCAGATGGAGCAGCCGGTGACCACGCCGCTGGTGATCGTCCGGCACGCCAAGGCGATGGACCGCAAGGACTGGTCCCGCAAGGACGCGGCCCGGCCCATCAACTCCCGCGGTCGCCGGCAGGCCCGGCTGCTGATCCCGATGCTCGCCGCCTACGGCGCCGAGCGGCTGGTCACCTCGACGTCGGCCCGCTGCATCAGCACGCTGATGCCCTATGCCCACCACCGCGAGCTGCGGGTCGAGACCTTCGGCCAGCTCAGCGAGGAGGAGGGCAGCTCCGACGCCAAGGGCGTCGGGCGGCTGGTCAGCCGGATCCGCAACCAGACGGTGGCCGACCGCCGGCCGACGGTCATCTGCGTCCACCGGCCGGTGCTGCCGCACGTCCTCGCGGCCCTCGACATGGTGCCGACCTCGCTGGTGACCGGGGAGTTCCTCGTCGCCCACCTGACCGCGGACGGCGAGGTGCACGCCCTGGAGCGGCACCGACCGCAGGCCTGAAGGGTCTCACGGCAGACACCTGCGCCCGGTCACGTCAAGAGCCGGACGTCGTCCGGGCCGACCGTTCACCCAGCGTTCACCTTTCGCGGTCCAACCGGACAACTCCGCTGCGTAGGTTCCCTGCCGACGGGGGTCACGACGACGTCCCCCGGACCTGACTTCCCAACGCTCCACCATGTCTTCCGAAAGGGGACCCGTGAAGATCTCACGCCTGAGCGTCGCTGCCTGCGCAGCCGTCGCTTCGCTCTCGCTCGGCCTCTCGGCCTGCGCGGCCAACGAAGGTGGCGGCGCGCCCGCCCCCGAGGCCGGCTCGAGCAGCGGCGCCAGCCTGACCGGGACGCTCAGCGGCGTCGGCGCCTCGTCCGCGGCCACCGCCCAGGAGACCTGGGCCGCCGCTTTCCAGACGGCGAACCCCGACGTCACCGTGAACTACTCCCCGGACGGCTCGGGCGCCGGTCGTGACGCCTTCGCCGGTGGCGGAGCCGACTTCGCCGGCTCGGACCGCGCGCTGACCGCTGAGGAGGCCTCGGCCGCCTCGCTGGGCTCCTCGCGCTGCGCCGACGGCTCGGCCGCGATCGACCTGCCGATCTACGTCTCGCCGATCGCGGTCATCTACAAGCTGGACGGCGTCGACGACCTGAAGCTCGACGCGGAGACCCTGGCCGGGATCTTCAAGGGCGACATCACCACCTGGGACGACGAGAAGATCCAGGCGCTGAACGAGGGCGCCTCGCTGCCCAGCACGAACATCACCGCCGTGCACCGCGCGGACGACTCGGGCACCACCGAGAACTTCACCGACTACCTGCACGTGGTGGCCCCGGACGTCTGGGACGCCGAGCCCGACGGCGAGTGGCCCTACCCGGGCGGCGAGGCCGCTCCGCAGACCTCCGGTGTGGTCGACGCCGTGACCAACGGCAACGGGACCATCGGCTACGCCGACGCCTCCAAGGCCGGCGAGCTGAGCGTGGCCCAGATCCAGGTCGGCGAGAACTACCTGGGGCCGACGGCCGAGGCCGCTGCCGCCGTCGTCGACGCCTCGCCGCGCGACACCGAGGGTCGCAGCGCCAGCGACATCGTGGTGACCCTGGACCGCAAGGCCGAGGGCGACGTGTACCCGATCGTGCTGCTGTCCTACGCGGTCGCCTGCGAGAAGTACGAGGACCCGGCCGTCGCCGCCAAGGTGAAGGCCTACCTCAGCTACGTCGCCTCCGCGAAGGGTCAGCAGGACGCCGTCGCGACGGCCCAGATGGCGCCGTTGTCGGAGGAGCTGTCCGGCGAGGTCGAGGCCGCGGCCGCCAAGATCTCCTGACCCAGGAGACCCGCCACCGAGCCGCCGGCGACCGGTCCTGCCCAGGACGGTCGCCGGTGGTTCGATGTGGTCCATCAGCCACCACTCTCGTGGAGCAGGGACATGACGCAGATCGAACCCCAGCAGGTCGCCGACACCCAGGTCGGCAGTGCGCCGACGTTCCGGGCGGACCCACCGCCCAGCCAGCCGCCGCCGCGGGCGGGGACGCCAGGCACCACCCCCAAGGTCGTCAAGCGGCCCGGTGACCGGATCTTCGAGGGCCTCTCGACCGGCTCCGGCACCCTGATCCTCATCATCTTGGCCCTCGTGGCGGCGTTCCTGGTCGCCCAGGGCATCCCGGCGTTCACCAGCTCGGTCGAGGACCTCCCGTTCGGGAACACCCTCCGCTACGTCGTGCCGCTGGCCTTCGGCACGGTCTGGGCCGCGTTCCTGGCCATGCTCATGGGCGTCCCGGTGGCCATCGCCATCGCCCTGTTCATCTCCCACTTCGCCCCCCGCCGGCTCGCCGCCGGGCTGGGCTACGTCATCGACCTGCTGGCCGCGGTCCCCTCGGTCGTCTACGGCCTGTGGGGCATCAGCGTGCTGGGGCCGCTGGTCCAGCCGGTCTACCTCTGGCTTTCCGAGAACCTCGGCTTCATCCCGCTCTTCGCCGGCCCCGCCTCGGGCACCGGCCGCACCATCTTCACCGCGGCCCTGGTGCTCGCGGTGATGATCCTGCCGATCGTCACCGCGCTGTCCCGCGAGGTCTTCCTGCAGACGCCGCGGCTGCACGAGGAGGCCGCTCTGGCCCTCGGCGCGACCCGCTGGGAGATGATCAAGATGGCGGTGCTGCCGTTCGCCCGTCCCGGCATGATCTCGGCCAGCATGCTCGGCCTCGGCCGCGCGCTCGGCGAGACCATGGCCGTCGCGCTGGTGCTCTCGCCTTCGGCGATCATCTCCTTCGCCCTGCTGCAGTCGACCAACCCGAACACGATCGCGGCCAACATCGCCCTGTCGTTCCCGGAGGCCTACGGCCTGGGCACCAACCAGCTGATCGCCACCGGCCTCGTGCTGTTCGTCATCACCCTGGCCGTCAACAGCATCGCGCGAGCCGTCATCAACCGTCGCAAAGAGTTCTCGGGAGCCAACTGATGAGCACCTCCGTCGCCACCCGGCCCGCCGCGGCCGCCACGCTGACGGCGGGCCGGCTGCCCCGCTGGACCACCGGTGTGCTGCTGACCGTCTGCCTGCTGGCCTCGCTGTCATTCTTCGCGGCGTTCGGCGACCTCGGCCTCATCCGGGTCCTGCTGGTGGCCGTGCTGCTCTACATCGTGGTGTCGGTGGCCCTCTCGGTCGTCGTCGAGGGCTCGCGCAAGGCCAAGGACCGCCTCGCCACCACGCTGGTCACCAGCGCGTTCGGCCTGGCCCTGCTGCCGCTGATCTCCCTGGTCGTCTCGGTGGTCGGGCGCGGCGTCGACCGGTTCGACGGGACGTTCTTCACCTACTCCATGCGCAGCGTGGTGGGTGAGGGCGGCGGTGCGGTGCACGCCATCACCGGCACCCTGTGGGTCACCGGGATCGCTACCCTCATCTCGGTGCCGATCGGCCTGCTCGCCGCGGTCTACCTGGTCGAGTACGGCCGGGGACGGCTGGCCCGCAGCATCACCTTCTTCGTGGACGTGATGACGGGCATCCCCTCGATCGTCGCCGGACTCTTCGCCTACGCCCTGTTCGTGATCATCTTCGGCCCGGGCCACAAGTCGGGCCTGGCAGGCGCGGTCGCGCTGAGCGTGCTGATGATCCCGGTGGTCGTCCGCTCGGTCGAGGAGCTGCTCAAGATCGTCCCCAACGAGCTCCGCGAGGCGTCCTACGCCCTCGGGGTGCCGAAGTGGCTCACCATCACCAAGATCGTGCTGCCGACGGCGCTGGCCGGCATCGTGACCGGCATCATGCTCGCCATCGCCCGGGTGATCGGCGAGACGGCCCCGCTGCTCATCGCCGCCGGCTTCACCCAGAGCCTCAACAACTCCCCGCTCGAGGGGCCGATGATGACGCTGCCGGTGTTCGTCTACCGGTCCTACGTCGACCAGGGCAACCCGGCGGCCGCCTACGTCGAGCGCGCCTGGGCCGGCGCCCTGACGCTGGTCATCATCGTCATGGTGCTCAACCTCGCCGGTCGCCTCATCGCCGCCCGTTTCGCTCCCAAGACCGGCCGCTGAGCCGGCGGACCAGGAAGAACTGACATGTCGAAGCGCATCGAGGTCAAGGACCTCAACGTCTACTACGGCTCCTTCAAGGCGGTCGAGGACGTGCAGCTCACCGTCGAGCCGCGGACCGTCACGGCCTTCATCGGCCCGTCCGGTTGCGGGAAGTCGACCTTCCTGCGGACGCTGAACCGGATGCACGAGGTCATCCCCGGGGCCTACGTCGAGGGCTCGGTCAAGCTCGACGGCGACGACCTCTACGGCCCGGGCGTCGACCCGGTGCGGGTGCGGCGCCAGGTCGGGATGGTCTTCCAGCGCCCGAACCCCTTCCCCACCATGTCGATCGCGGACAACGTGCTGGCCGGCGTCCGCCTCAACAACCAGCGGATGTCGACGGCCAAGTCGAAGGAGCTGCTGGAGACGTCCCTGCAGGGGGCGAACCTGTGGAACGAGGTCAAGGACCGGCTGGACAAGCCGGGCTCCGGCCTCTCCGGCGGCCAGCAGCAGCGGCTCTGCATCGCCCGCGCCATCGCCGTCCAGCCCGAGGTCATCTTGATGGACGAGCCCTGCTCGGCGCTCGACCCGATCTCCACGCTCGCCATCGAGGACCTGATCGGTGAGCTGAAGGAGGACTACACGGTGGTCATCGTCACCCACAACATGCAGCAGGCCGCGCGGGTGAGCGACCAGACCGCGTTCTTCAACCTCGCCGCGCAGGGCAAGCCGGGCCGCCTGGTGGAGATCGGCTCGACGGAGAAGATCTTCTCCAACCCCAACGAGAAGGCCACCGAGGACTACATCACCGGCCGTTTCGGCTGAATCTTCTGCCCTCGCTCCGCTCGGGCGCGGACCTGTTGCCTCGCGGCTCGGCAGTCGGACCACAGGCTGTGGGTTGGGTGACGAGCCCGTGAACGACCCGGGTCCGACCCGACCCACCGCCTAGACTCGCCGGCGTGAGCGCACAGGCAGGCTGGTACCCCGATCCTGGCGGCGGTCAGGACCTCTACCGCTACTGGGACGGCCGGGCCTGGTCGGCGGCCACGTCGCCGCACCCGAGCGCTCCCCCGCCGGCCCAGGGCCTGGTCGGCACGCCGGCTCCCGCGTCCGCGCAACCGCTGGGCACCGCCTCCGGGCAGGGCTACGGGACCGGATCGGCCTACGGCGCGGGCACCGGCTCAGCGTACGGAACCGGATCGGGGACCGGCTCGGCCTACGCGCAGTACCAGCAGACCCCGCGCAAGCGCGGCGCCGTCGGCTGGTGGCTCGCCGGCGCGGCCCTGCTCGTGGTCCTCGTCGTCGTCGCGGTGGTCGCCGTCCGCGCGGTGACCGGTGGCGGCGGCGGGCTCACCCCCCTGCCCGGCGGACAGGGCAGCCAGAACGCCTGCCCGACGCCGGAGGAGAACCCCAGCGTCACCCCGGACCCCGCCGACGGCCGGGTGCACGGCGGCCCGGTCTCCTACCCGCGGCTGGGCGCGCCCTGGTCGGCCCCGGAGTACGACGACCGGGTGCCGTTCGGCACCGACACCAAGGTCCAGCAGATCGTCGTCGAGGCGAACTACAACCCCGGCGCCAGCTGGGTGGCCTCGATCCTGGTCGCCGAGCTGCAGGCCGGCGACGGCTTCTTCTCCCCCGAACAGGGCTCGCAGGTCGTGGTGAAGTGCATCCTCGGCGCCTTCTACGGCAACGCCGCGGTCGAGAGCGACGTCAAGGTGAACGAGGCCGCCACCATCGACGGCCGCGAGGCGTGGATCGTGGAGTCGCAGCTGAGCTTCGACATCCCCGACCTGGAGACCAAGGGCGAGCTGCTGCTGGTGGCCATCGTCTCGGCGGGCGCCACGTCGGGCCTCTACTACGCCTCCATCCCCGACAGCCGGCCCGAGCTCGTGCAGCCGGCCCGCGACGCCCTGGAGCAGCTCCAGGTCGACGGCTGAGGGACGCCGCGGCCCCGACCGTCAGCAGTCGGCGAGCCCCCGGCGGTCCTTGAGGGCCAGCACCCGGGCGGCGCTCTCGTCGACGCGGGAGGCGAACGCCGGGTCGGACGCCGCGCGGTCCGCGAGCGCTCCGGCCATCGTCGCGGCCTCGGCCGGGTCGCCGACGATGGCCAGATCGCCCCCGGCCTGCACGAAGCCGACGGCCCGCCGGCCCGGCGCGAGGTCCTGCACCGCGGCCGCGGCCAGGTCGTCGGAGATGACCACGCCGTCGAAGCCCAGGTCGCCGCGGATCATCCCGTCGACCACCGTGGGCGAGAACGCCGCCTGCCGGCGCCCGTCGATCCGGTCGTAGATGACCGAGGAGACCATCACCATGTCCGCCCCCGCCTCGACGGCGGCCCGGAAGCCGGCCAGGCCGGGATCCCGACGGGTGGTGGTGGTGTCGACGACCCGGCGCGCGGTGTCGGTGTTGCCGCGGACTTCGCCGATGCCCGGGAAGTGCTTCACGGCGGTGGCGATGCCGGCCTCCCCCATCCCGGTGGTGAACGCGGCGACCTTCTCCGCGACGACGTCGGGATCGGAGCCGTACCCGCGCTGCAGCCCGGCGATCGGCTCGTTGACGCCCGCCAGCGCGCGCGGGACCACGTCGGCCACCGGGGCCAGGTCGGCGTCGATGCCCGCCCGGTCCAGCTCCTCGCCCCACGTCTGCGCCTGCTGCGCCAGCTCGCCGGCGGAGGACCGCGCCTGCTGCGCGGCCGAGGGGATGTCGGAGAAGCCGTCACCGGCCAGCCGTTGCACCTGGCCGCCCTCCTGGTCGGCGGCCAGCAGCACCTCGACCTGCCGGGGCTCGACGACCGCCTCCCGGACGTCGGCGACCACGTCCTGGACGGCTCTGGTCCCCGCCGTGGTGTTGCCCAGCAGGATCACGCTGCCGGTGCGGGTCCGTTCGACCGCGGCCGCCTCCTCGGCGGTCATGCCGGTGGAGGCCACGGCGACCATCAGCAGCTGCCCGACCCGCTCCTGGGGGCTGAGCCGCTGCACGAGCGCGGCGCACCGGCGGCCGGCGCCCGCGGACGGGGTGGCCGGCGACGGCGTGCCGGTCACCGACGAGTCCCCCGTCGGCCCGGAGGTCGACCGGGCGGCGCCAGACGCGGTGGGGCTGGCCGGCGTGCTCGTCGCCGTGGTCGGGGCTGGGGTCGTGGAGGCCGTCGGGGCGGCCCCCGGTCCCCCGCAGGAGCCCAGACCGAGTACCAGAGGCGCGACCACCAGGGCGGCCAGAGGGCGACGGACGCGACGGTGGACGAGCACGGGGGACGGCGGCGCAGAGCTCACCCGGGCCACTGTTCCACCAACGGCCGCCGGTTGGCGGCACCGCGGACGCGAGCCCTAAGGTGGGGCCGAACCCTGTGCCGGGCACGACCACGTGCCTGCGCGCGCCGGCCGAGCTGTGGAAGGACCGACCTAGATGTCGAGCATCACGAGCGTCAGCCCGCGGACCCTCGCGGACGTCATCCCTGGAGGCCTGGCCCGCAGCGTCGCCCTCGTCGTGGGTGGGGCCGCCTTCGTCGGGCTGACCGCACAGGTCTTCGTCCCGCTGCCGTTCAGCCCCGTCCCGCTCTCCCTGCAGACCTTCTCGGTGCTGCTCGTCGGCGCGGTGCTCGGCTCGCGCCGGGGCGTGGCCTCGATGGCCCTCTACCTGCTGGCCGGCGTCGCCGGGGTGCCCTGGTTCACCCAGCAGCAGAGCGGCTGGGCCTTCGCCTCGTTCGGCTACGTCGTCGGGTTCGTCCTCGCCGCCTACCTGGTCGGCCGGCTGGCCGAGCGGGGCGCCGACCGCACCGTGCTGCGCACCGCCGGCCTGATGGTGCTGGGCAACCTGGCCATCTACGCCGTCGGCGTGCCCGGGCTGGTGCTGATCGCCGGGATGGACCTGGCCCAGGCCCTGCTGGTCGGCGTGGTGCCGTTCCTCATCGGCGACGCGCTCAAGATCGCCCTGGCCGCCGGCCTGCTGCCCGCGACCTGGAAGCTGGTCGGCCACCGCGGCTGAGGCGTCCCGGACCCCGGCACGGCCGTGCTCTTCACCGCTGAGGTGCACGCCGCCGGGCGCGGCGGCCACGCGGTCGTCGTGCCGGCGGAGGTGACCGGCACGTTCTCCTCCCGCCGGGTGGCGGTGGTGGCCGTGGTCAACGGCGCGGAGCACCGCTCCCGGCTGGCGGTGCACGCCGGCCGCAGCTACCTCGGGCTGCCCGCGGCCCTGCTGCGCCGGCTGGGGGTCCGGGCCGGCGACACCGTCGAGGTCGACCTCACCGAGGTGCCGGAGGCGCTCCCGGAGGCGGCACCCCCGGTGGCCGAGCCGGCTGAGCTGACCGCGCTGCTCACCGCCGAGCCGGCCGTCCGCGAGGCGTGGCGGGCGCTCACCGAGGACCAGCGCCTGGAGTACCACCGCTGGCTGGCCGGTACCGAGGACGCCGGGTCACGGGCCGTCCGGCTGGAGCGGCTCCGGCACCGGCTCTTCCGGCCGCACTGAGCTGCCCCTACCGACCACCGGGTGGGGCGAGGGCCGTCAGCGCTCGGGCGGCAGCTGGAGCAGCGCGTTCTCCACCACCTCGGCCATCGCCGGGTGGATCCAGTACTGGCCGCGGGCCACTGCGTGCGGGTGCTGGCCGAAGCTCATCGCCTGGATCAGCGTCTGGATCAGCGAGGACGCCTCCGGGCCGATCAGGTGGGCGCCCACCAGCAGGCCGGTGGAGCGGTCGGCGACCAGCTTCACGAAGTGGTCGGTGTCCTCCATCGCCCAGCCGAAGGCGACGTCCCCGTACTGCTGGGTGGCGGTGACGACGTCCAGGCCCTGCGCCCGGGCCCGCTCCTCGGTGAGGCCCACCGAGGCGACCTGCGGGTCGGAGAAGACGGCGTGCGGGACGAAGCGGTGGTCGCTCTCCACCGGGGCGTCGGGGTGCAGCAGGTTGTGCTGCACCACCCGGGCCTCGTGGTTGGCCACGTGCTTGAGCTGGTCGGGCGAGGAGACGTCGCCGAGCGCCCAGATGTGCTCGGCCGTGGTGCGCTGCTGGGCGTCGACGACGACGTAGCCGTCCTCGCCGACCGCCACGCCGGCCGCCTCGAGGGCCAGCGTGTCGCCGTTCGGGATGCGGCCGGTGGCCACCAGCAAGACGTCGGCCGTGACCTCCTGCTCCTCGCCGCCGTCGACCCCGCGCAGGGTCAGCGTGACGGCCTCGCCGCCGCCGGCGGCCGGCCGGACCCCGGTGATGGTGGTCCGGGTGCGCAGGTCGACGCGGCGGCGGATCAGGTCGGTGAAGCGCTCCGACACCTCGACGTCCTCCCCGCGCAGCATCCGGTCGCCGCGGACCACCACGGTGACCTCGGTGCCGTAGGAGGAGAAGACGTGGCCGAACTCGGCGCCGATGTAGCCGCCACCGACGATCACCATCGAGCGGGGCAGCTGCGGCAGCCGCATCACCGTGTCGGAGGTGTGGTAGCGGACCGTGTCCAGCCCGGGCAGGTCGGGGATGACCGGCCGGCTGCCGGCGGCGAGCACCACCCGGTCGGCTGTGATCGTCTCCGCACCGACCTGCAGGGTGTGCGGGTCGAGGAAGTGGGCGGCCTCGCGGAAGACGGTGACGTTCTCGTTCGACGAGCGCCACTTCAGCCCGCCTTCGGAGATCGGGTCGATCCGCCCGAAGATCCGGTCCCGGATCTCGGCGAACCGCACGGCCCGCAGCTCGAGGTCGACGCCCACCCGCGCCGCGTGGCCCGGGCTGGCGGCCAGGTCGGCCGGGTGGACGAACATCTTGGTGGGGATGCAGCCGACGTTGAGGCAGGTCCCGCCGAAGACGCCCTTGTCGACCATCGCGACGGAGAGGTCGGCGAACCGCTCGTCGGGGATGGAGTTGCCGGAGCCCGAGCCGATGATGACGAGATCGAAGTGCTGCACCCAGCCATCGTGCCAGCACCAGCAGCGCCGCCTTGCCGCTGAGCGGGGTGGGCGGCACCATGGGCGGGTGGGTGCGGGCTGGGGCAGCCGGTGGGGGCAGAGCCGGCGCGGTCGGCTCGCCTACCTCACCATGCTGCGGCGCTCCGGCACCTACGCACTCCGGTCGATCGCCCTGCGCGCGGTCGTCGTGGTGGCGGTGGCCACCGGCGTGGTGCACAGCGACCACCGGCTGCTCGCCCTGGCGCTCTGGCTGCCGGCCGCCGCCTGCGTGCTGCTGCAGCTGCTGCAGGCCCACCACGAGCGGACGGGGTCCACCCCCCGGTTCTGGCCGGCCACCGCCCTGCACGCCGAGCTGAGCCGCAAGAACGGGCGGCACGACATCGCGTTCGAGACCTACGTCGAGATCGCGGGCGGGCTGCTGCTGGTGGTGCTGGCCGCCTGGGTGGTCACCGACCTGCCGCCGCTGCTGCGGCTCGTCCTGCTCACCGCCGCGGTGGGCCACTTCGCGTGCACCGCCTGCACGATCTTCACCGACCACGCCTGGTTCAACCCGGACGAACGGGGCCGGCCCGTCTGGCACGAGGTGCTGCGCTGGGTCTCCGGTCCGCTGACCGCCGGGCTGGTCAGCGTGCTGGCCCTGCCCGCGCGCTGGCCGCAGGAGACCTGGCTGGCGGCGGTCGTCGTCTGCCTGGCTCCCCTGCTGGTCTCCCTGCGGGTCCGTGACACCGACCTCACGCTGTCCCACCTCGTGCCGCTGGTGCGTGAGGAGGCGCACGCGGGCCGCGAGCTGGTGATCAGCGAGACCCACGGCGCGCTCTCCACCCACCTGCGGCTGCTGGAGCAGGAGGCCCGCGGTGTCCGCACCAGCTCCCCCACCCTCTACGAGCTGGCGGTGAGCGCCAACGCCCGGCTGCGGGAGACGATGACGCTGGCCCGGATCGGCGAGGCCAGCTCCACCACACCGGCCAGCCTGGCCGCGCCGGTGCTGACCCTGGCCCGGGCGGTCGGCGCCGAGGTGAGCGTGCAGATCGACGCCGAGCACCTGGGCCGCGAGGACCGGGACCTCGCCCGGATCGTGCTCAGCGACCTGGTGGGCAACGCCGTGAACGCCGGTGCAGCGACGATCGGCGTGCACCTGGCGCAGCGGCCCGGCGAGCTCGTGATAGAAGTCGAGGACGACGCGTCGCCGATGCCCGTCGGGGTCTGGAAGAGCACCGGGACGAGCTCGGCGCGACTCCAGACCCGGCTCGCCGGGCTGCAGGGGTCGCTGACGCACGAGCAGGGGTCCGGGACCAAGACGGTCCGGGCGCGGTGGGTGCCGCAGGGCACCGGGGCGGAGAGGGGGCGGGGCGACGACCACGACGACGCCGTCGACGGGCCGGGTGCTCCTGGTTGACGACGTCCCCGGGGAGCGCGCGAACTTCGAGCGCGCCTTCGGCCGCGGCCTGGCCGTGGCTCCCGGGGTCGACCGCCTCAACGAGCTGCTGCGGGCCGGGGACACCTGGGAGGTCGCCTTCGTCGACTTCAACCTGAGCTCGCCCACCAGCACCGGCCTGACCGCGCTGCTCCGGCTGCACCACGAGCGGCCGTCCACCCAGATCGTCACGTACAGCCAGTTCACCGAGAGCGGCCGCACGCTGTACGCGGCGGCGGCCCGGCACTGGTTCCGGGCTGCGGCCCTGCTGGACAAGACCCGCAACGACCCGCACACCCTGATCCACTACCTGACCGCCCTGCGGCTGGGGCAGAACCCGACTCCGACGCCCTGGCAGCGCCGGCTGCAGTGGTCCCCCCTGCTGGACTCGCTGCTCGCCGACGCCTCCTGGGTGCAGATCTGGGGCGCCCTGCGGGAGGCGGCCGGCGACATGGCGCGGGTGGCGGAGCTGCTCGGCGTCGAGCCCGGCAGCCTCCGCGGCTTCAAGGACCGGGCGACCGAGGCCGCCATCCAGTTCAACGAAAAGTTCCACGACGTGCCGCGCCCGGGCCGGACCCGCAACAAGAAGGGCATCCTCGCCGCCTTCGCCGCCGAGCACCGGCACTTCCTCACCGCCCCCGACCTCTCGACGGTCATGTCGCCGGCGACGCGGCGACGCAGCTGAGAATTCCCCATACAAGAAAAGGAGTTGTCGGGAATGCGGCTGCGGCCGTCAGCGTGCACGTCCACGCCCCGTCACTGACCGAGATGACCGGGTCCGCGCGGCACGGATCGCTGCTACATTCGTCGGGTTCACAACTGGCCGGGGTGAATCGGTGAGCGTCCTCATCCCGCCAGCCACCACGACCCGCACCGGTCGCAGGACCATCCACGACGTGCTGGAATCGGCCCGGGGGCGCCTTGCAAGGCTCACCCCAGCACAGGCCCGGATCCTCTGGAGCGCCGGTGCGGTCGTGGTGGGCATCCGACCAGCGGCCCAGCGCGCCGCGGAGGGCGAACTGCCCGGGGCCCTGGTCGTCGAGCGCGACGTCGTGGAGTGGCGGTTCGACCCGGCCAGCGACGCCGCCCTGCAGGACCTCGGGCTGCACCGGGCCACCGACGTCATCGGTGGCTGGGCCGCCTGGCGCGAGCTGCCCTGAGGGCCACCACCGCGGCCTGAGCGGGACTCAGACCCCGGCGTAGGAGTGCAGGCCGGAGACGAGCAGGTTGATGCCGACGAAGTTGAACCAGAACGACGCCAGGCCGAGGATCGCGATGGCGGCGGCCTTCCTGCCCCGCCAGCCGGCCGTCGAGCGGGCGTGCAGGTAGCAGGCGTAGATCACCCAGGTGACCAGCGCCCAGGTCTCCTTGGGGTCCCAGCCCCAGTAGCGGCCCCAGGCGTACTCGGCCCAGACGGCGCCGGCGGCCACGGTGAACGTCCACAGCGGGAACGCGAAGGCGTGGAAGCGGTAGGTCAGCAGGTCGATCCGGCGCGCGGTCGGCAGCAGGGCCAGGTACCCGCGGACGCTGGCCCGGTCCTCGGCCCGCTTCTTCAGCAGGTAGAGGACCGACATCAGCCCGCCGACGTTGAACGCCGCCCCCGCGATGGCCGCCGCGACGATGTGGATGATGAACCAGACCGAGTGCAGGGCGGGCACCAGCGGGGCCACGGCCACGTAGAACACGGTGACGGCCAGCCCGTTGGCGACGGCGGCCAGCAGGGTCAGCGGCAGCCCCAGCCAGCGGATGCCTGCCTTCCAGACCATCAGCAGGTAGGCCGCGACCACGAACACCATGGCGGTGGTGGTGAACTCGTACATGTTGCCCCACGGCGCGCGGTCGGCGGCGACGCCGCGCATCACCACGCCCACCAGGCTGAGCAGGAACCCGATCACGGTGAGGCTGACGCCGATCCGGCCGAACAGCTGGACCCGCTGCCGGCTGCCCGGGTCCTCGAGCGCGTCGGGACCGGGGTCGGCGGCACCCGGCGTGGCCGGGGCCTCGACCCCGCCGAAGACGGTCTCACCGCGGGCGCCGACGCCGACGAGCTCGCGGCGCGACGGGGCGGCACCGGCCGGAGCGAGGCTGCGGGCCGCCGCCCACTCGCCGGCGTGGGCGAACATCGCCAGCATGTAGACCACGACGGAGGTGACCAGGGCGACGCTGGAGTAGTACTCAAGGCTCATCTTCGGCCTTCCTGCGGGGGTGCTGCGTCTGCAGAGGATTCGTCGTCCGGGCGTGCGGGAGATGCGTCGGGAGGCGCGGCGGCCGGTGGGCCGGCGAGGCTCGCGGCGAGCTCGTCGACGTCCTCGGTCAGCCCGCCGCGGGCGTCGGCCCGGTCCAGGCCGCCGACCTCGAGCAGCGGGCCGCCGTCGGGTCGCTCGACCAGCCGCACCCAGACCCGCCGCGGCCGGACGAACAGTGACAGGCACAACCCGAGGACCGCGAAGCCGATGGCCAGCAGCGAGATCGCGACGCCCGGGGAGTCGCCGATCTGCAGCTTCACCCAGCGCTCCCAGCCGTCCATGGTGATGGAGCCGCGGCCGTCCGGCAGCTCGACCGTCGCGCCCTCCTGCAGCGCCACCCGGAACGGCTTGCCCTCGGCGTCGACCATCTCGCCCATCCCGGTGGTGTCGAGGGAGTAGACGTTCTCCGGCTCCCCCGTCTCCACCTTGGGCGGGCCGTACCAGCCGTTGAGGAACAGCACCGGGTTGAGGGCGTCGGGGAAGCCCGACGTGGGCGCGCCGCCGTCGCTGGTGACCGCGGTGGGCAGGAAGAAGCCCTCGAAGGCGAGCCGCTCCGGGCGGGCGTCCGGGGCCTTGACCGCCCCCGCCGAGGTGAACTGGCCGTCCTGGGGCAGGAAGGTCACCGGGCCGGAGAAGGCGACGTCGCCGTTGCCGTCCCGGACGGTCACCTTGGGCGCGTAGCCGTGGCCCACGAGGTGCACCGAGGTGCCGTCGATGTCGAGCGGCTTGTTGACCTCGAGGGTCGCGGCGCGCGGGGCCTCGCCGGGGGCGTCGGTGACCTCGACCTGCGCCCGGAACAGCCGGGCAGCCCCCCGCTGCACCGGACCGGTCTCGAAGGCCACGTCGAAGCGCTCCACGACCACGCCGAACGGCTGCAGGTCGGACTCGTCGAACCGCGCCCCGGCTTGCAGGTCGTCGTACTGGGTGAGGTTGTTGGCGAACCCCTGGCCGACGATGACCACGCTGGTGCCGCGGAAGCCGTAGAGGCTGGCCACGGCCACGCCGAGCAGCACGAACAGCAGGCTGATGTGGAAGACGAGGTTCCCGGCCTCGCGCAGGTAGCCGCGCTCGGCGGCCACCGAGCCGTCGTCGCGGACGTCCACCCGGTAGCGCCGGCGGCGCAGCTCGGCCGCGGCCCGGTCCAGCAGGTCGGGGTCGGCGCTCACGTCGGCGCGGGCGTACGCGGGCATCCGGGCCAGGTTGCGGGGCGTCCGGGGCGGGCGGGCGCGCAGCGCCCGGGCGTAGACGCCGACCCGCGGCACGATGCAGCCGATCAGGGAGACGAACAGCAGCAGGTAGATCGAGGAGAACCAGGCCGAGGTGAAGACGTTGAACAGCCCGACCCGGTCGTAGAGCGGGCCCAGCGTCGGGTTGTCCCGGATGAAGTCGGCCACCCGGACCGGGGAGACCGTGCGCTGCGGGATCAGCGAGCCCGGGATGGCCGCCAGCGCCAGCGCGAAGAGCAGCACCAGCGCGGTCCGCATCGAGGTCAGCTGGGTCCAGACGAACCGGGCGCCACCGCGCCAGCCGAGGCGGGGGGCGCCGCCGGGGCTGCTCGGCGGCGGGGCGTCGTCGGGGGCGGTCGCGGGCTCGCGGACCTGGGTGTCGGTCATCAGATCACCGGGACGAAGGAGGCGAAGGCCTGACGGAGGTCGGCCGTCAGGGCGGTCCACAGGCCGGTGACCAGCAGCAGGCCGACGAGGACCATGGCCACCCCGCCGACCCGCAGCAGGGTCAGCTGGTGGCGGCGGAGGAACCCGACGGCGCGCGCCATCTTGGTGTAGAGCAGCCCGGCGACGACGAACGGGAGGCCGAGACCGAGGGCGAAGACGAAGGCCAGCAGCCCTCCGCGCAGCGCCGTCCCCTCGGTGAGGGCCAGGCTGTAGACCACCCCCAGCGTCGGCCCGATGCAGGGCGTCCAGCCCAGGGCGAAGACCACGCCCAGCAGCGGCGCCGCGGCGACGCCGGCGTTCGGCATCCAGGAGAACCGCAGGTCGCGCCGGCCCAGCTTCAGCACGCCGGCGAAGACCAGCCCCAGGGCGATGATGACCACGCCCAGCACGCGGCTGATCAGCTCGGTGTGGGTGAGCAGCGCCGCCCCGAGGCTGCCGACCAGCGTGCCGGTGGCCACGAAGACGACGGCGATGCCGAGCACGAACAGCGAGGTGCCGGCGAGCATCCGGCCGCGGCGGGCGGTGCCGCCCAGCACCTCCGCGGCCCCCAGACCGGTGGCGTAGGAGAGGTAGCCCGGCAGCAGCGGCACCACGCACGGGGAGAAGAACGAGACCAGGCCGGCCAGCAGGGCGACGGGCACGGCCAGCGCCATCGAGCCGCCGACGGCGGCCTCGGCCCAGGTGCCGACGTCGAGAGGGGTGAGACCGAGCGGGGTCACTCCGCGACCACCTCGTCGATCATCGCGACCAGGGTGAGCTCGGAGATCTCGCCGAGGACGCGCGCGGCCAACCGGCCCTGCTCGTCGATGATCAGCGTCGACGGGATGGCCGAGGGCGGCAGGGTGCCGGCGAAGACCAGCAGCGCCCGGCCGTCGGGGTCGTAGATGCTCGGGTAGGTGATGCCGAAGGCCCGGACGAAGGCGCGGGCCTGCGCCGGGTCGTTGTCCCGGGTGGTGATGCCCAGGAACTGGGCCCGGCCCTGCGTCGCGACGCTCGCCTTCTGCAGGGCAGGGGCCTCGGCGCGGCACGGCGCGCACCACGATCCCCAGACGTTCACGACGACGACCTGCCCGCGGAAGTCGGTGGTGGAGAGCGGCTCGCCGTCCAGCGACGTGCCGGTCACCGTCGGCAGCTCGGTCCGGTCTGCCGGCGGGATCTGGGTGACGTTGCGCTGCACCCCGACGTAGCCCTCCTGGCCGGCGCTCCGGGTGCCCTCGTCCGCGCCGGTGGTCGTGCAGCCGGCGAGCAGCACGAGCAGCACCCCGGCCACCGCGGCGCGCAGCAGGGCGGCCGAGGTGGGGAGCACGGGGCGGGGACGGGTGCGCACTAGGAGCCCGCGACGAACTTCTTGGGCACCGGCGCCGTGTAGAGCGCGGCGGCCGGTTCGCGGTAGCTGACGCCGGCGACGCGGCCGTCGACGAAGGTGACCGACGTGACGCTGGCCAGCCGGCACTCCCGGCGGCGGGGGTCGTGGAACAGCCGGCGGCCCTCGGCGTCGCAGCGGGCCATCCAGATCGGCAGCTGGTGGGAGACGATGACGGCCTCGTGACCGGCAGCCGCCGCGGCGGCGTCCCGGGTGGCCAGCCGCATCCGGGCGACGATGTCGCGGTAGGGCTCGCCCCAGGTGGGCCGCATCGCGTTGCGGAACAGCCACCAGGTCCGCGGGTTCCGGGCCAGCGCACTCGCGGTGACCTTGAGCCCCTGCAGCTGGTTGTCGGCCTCCACGACGCGGTCGTCGGTGGTCACCGGCAGCCCGAGGGCGTCGGCGAGCGGCGCGATGGTCTCCTGGGCACGCTCCAGCGGTGAGCAGCGCAGGTGGGTGACGTCCCGGGAGCGCAGGTCCTCGGCGACCAGCCCGGCCATCTCCTGACCGAGGTCGGAGAGGTGGTAGTCGGGCAGTCGGCCGTAGAGCAGGCCGGCCGGGTTGAACACCTCGCCGTGCCGGACCAGGTGGACGACGGTCCGGGTGCCGGGGGGCGACGCGGGAGCGGGCGTGGTCACCGGCTCATCCTCTCCCGCCCGCAGCAGCCGCGGCGGCCGCCGCGGCCCGCGGCAGGGCGCTGACCACGCGGTCGAGCGCGGCATCGTCGTGGGCGGCGGAGAGGAACCAGCCCTCGTAGGCGCTGGGCGGCAGGTAGACGCCGGCGTCGAGCATCGCGTGGAAGAACGCGCCGTAGGCCGCGGTGTCCTGGCTCGCCGCGGTGGCGTAGTCGGGGACCGCCGTCACACCCTCGGGCACGAAGAAGACGCTGAAGAGGTTCCCCGCGGCCTGGATGACGTGCGGGACGCCGGCGGCGCCGAGCGCGGCGGCGACCTCGGCCTGCAGCCGGGCCGAGGCCCGGTCGAGGTGGGCGTACACGTCGGCGGTGGCCAGCCGGAGCGTGGTCAGGCCGGCCGTGCTGGCCACCGGGTTCCCCGACAGCGTGCCGGCCTGGTAGACGCCGCCGACGGGCGCCAGACTCTGCATCAGCTCGGCCCGGCCGCCGAACGCGGCGGCCGGGAAGCCACCGCCCATCACCTTGCCGAAGGTCATCAGGTCGGGCACCACACCGTCGAAGCCGTACTGGCCGGAGCGGCTGATCCGGAAGCCGGTCATCACCTCGTCGGAGACGAACAGAGCGCCGTGCTCGCGGCAGAGGTCGGCGAGGAACTGGTTGAAGCCGACGCCGTCCTCGACGCCGGGCGGGACGACGCCCATGTTGCCGGCCGCGGCCTCGGTGACCAGGCAGGCGATCTGGTCACCGTAGGTGGCGAACGCCTCGCGGACGGCGGCCCGGTCGTTGTAGGACAGCACCACGGTGTCGGCCGTGGTGGCCGCGGTGACCCCCGGCGAGCCGGGGATGGCCAGCGTGGCCACCCCGGAGCCGGCGGCGGCGAGCAGCGAGTCGACGTGGCCGTGGTAGCAGCCGGCGAACTTGACGATCTTGTCCCGGCCGGTGATGCCGCGGGCCAGCCGCAGCACCGACATGGTGGCCTCGGTGCCGGAGTTGACCAGCCGGACCTGCTCGACCGGCGTCCGGTCGATGATCTCCGCGGCCAGCTCGACCTCGGCCGTGGTCGGGGCGCCGTAGGACGTGCCGTGCGACGCGGCCTCGGCGACCGCGGCGATCACCTCGGGGTGCGCGTGCCCGAGCAGCATCGGCCCCCAGGAGCAGATCAGGTCGACCAGCTCGTTGCCGTCGACGTCGTACAGGTAGGCCCCCTTCGCCCGCGCGATGAACCGCGGGGTGCCGCCGACGGAGAGGAAGGCCCGGACGGGCGAGTTCACCCCGCCGGGGATGACCTGCTGGGCGCGCGCGAAGGCGGCGGCGGAGCGGACGTCGACGGAGGTGTCGGGCGGTGTCGTCGACGGGGTGGACGTGGGGGTGACGGTCATCGGGAGGTCCCTCGGTGGTAGCGCTCGGCCCACTCCTGGGCCCAGTAGGTCAGCACGATGTCCGCGCCGGCCCGGCGGATGGAGGTCAGCGTCTCGGCGATCGCCGGCACGCGGGCGATCCAGCCGTTCGCCGCCGCGGCCTCGACCATCGCCATCTCGCCGGAGATGTTGTAGGCCGCGACGGGCACCGGGGAGGTCTCGGCCACCGCCCGGATCACGTCGAGGTAGGCCAGCGCGGGCTTGACCATGACGATGTCGGCGCCCTCGGCCACGTCCAGGGCCACCTCGCGCAGGGCCTCCCGGACGTTCGCGCCGTCCTGCTGGTAGGTCGTGCGGTCCCCGGTCAGCGAGGAGTCCACGGCTTCGCGGAACGGCCCGTAGAAGGCGGAGGTGAACTTCGCGGCGTAGGCCAGGATCGTGGTGTGCAGGGCGCCGTCGGCGTCCAGCGCCGCGCGGATCGCGGCCACCTGGCCGTCCATCATCCCGCTGGGCGCGACGACGTGGGCGCCGGCCGAGGCGTGCAGCACGGCCATCTGCGCGTAGATCTCCACCGTGGCGTCGTTGTCCACCGCACCCGAGGACGTCAGCACGCCGCAGTGGCCGTGGTCGGTGAACTCGTCGAGGCAGACGTCGCTCATCACCAGCAGGTCGTCCCCGACCTCGCTGCGGACCGCCGTGATGGCCCGGGTCAGGATCCCGTCGGGGTCGAGTGCCCCGCTCCCCCGGGCGTCCTTGTGCACGGGGACGCCGAACAGCATGATCCCGGCCAGACCAGCCTGCGCGGCCTCGGCAGCGGCCTTGCGCAGGGTGTCCAGGGTGTGCTGGACGACCCCCGGCATCGGGGCGATGGGGCGCGGCTCGGCCAGCCCCTCGGCGACGAAGGCCGGGAGCACCAGCTGGCGCGGCTCGAGCGTCGTCTCGGCCACCATCGCCCGCATGACCGGGCTGGACCGGAGCCGCCGCGGACGGTGTCGGAGGAGGGGGGTCGGGCGCTGGTCGGGGCTCGTCATGACCCACCAAACCTAGCGCCCGACCAGCGGAATCACACCTTGCGGCGGGGTGACGTGCGCCTCTGCGACGGCTTGAGGACGGGCTCGCCCTCGGCCAGGAAGGCGTCGCGCCGCTCGGCCGCGAAGGCGGCCAGCGCGTCGGCCAGGTCGACCACCGACGGCTTGCCGGCGACGACGTCCACCCGCAGCCCGTGCTCCTCGCAGGTCTTGGCCGTGGCCGGGCCGATCACCGCGATGATGGTCGAGGCGTGCGGCTTGCCGGCGATGCCCACCAGGTTCCGCACGGTCGAGGACGAGGTGAAGACCACGGCGTCGAACTTGCCGGTCTTGATCGCCTCGCGGACCGGGGCCGGCGGCGGGGTGGCGCGGACGGTCCGGTAGGCCGTCACGTCCTCGACCTCCCAGCCCAGCTCGGTGAGCCCGGCGGTCAGGGTCTCGGTCGCGATGTCGGCGCGGGGCAGGAAGACCCGGTTGATCGGGTCCAGCACCTCGTCGAAGGGCGGGAACTCCGCGGCCAGCCCGGCCGCCGACTGCTCGCCCTGCGGCACCAGGTCGGGCTCGATGCCCCAGCCGCGCAGCGCCTCGGCGGTGACCGAGCCGACGGCGGCGACCTTGAGCCCGGAGAAGGCGCGGGCGTCCAGGCCGTACTCCTCGAACTTCTCCCGGACGGCCTTGACCGCGTTCACCGAGGTGAACGCCACCCACTCGTAGCGGCCCTCGACCAGGCCGCGGACGGCCTTGTCCATCTGCAGCGGGCTGCGCGGCGGCTCGACGGAGATGGTCGGCACCTCCTCGCTGTGCGCACCGTAGGTGCGCAGCCGGGCGACCATCGGGGCGGCCTGGTCCTTGGTGCGCGGCACCAGCACCTTCCAGCCGAACAGCGGCTTGGTCTCGTACCAGCTGAGCTCACGGCGCTGCTCGGCGGCGGCGCCCATGATCACGTGCAGCGCGTCGTTGGCCGGGGCCTTGATCGACTCCACGGCGAGCGCCAGCTCGTCCAAGGTGCTGGGCAGGGTGATCTGCTCGGTGCTGCCGCCGTGCAGGGTGACGACGACGTGGTCGGTACCCGGCCGGCCGGCCGCCTTGGCCGCGTCCACCAGCGAGCCGACCATCGAGACCAGGGTGCTGCAGACGACGGTGGCCGCCCCGCCCCACTGGGAGGTGTTGGCCTTGCTGAACTTGCCGTCGGTGACCGAGGCGAACTGCACCCCGCCGGAGTGGATGAGGTCGATGCCCGCGTACTCGGGGACGGCGGTCAGGCTGGAGACGCCGGGGACCACCTCGAAGTCGATGCCACCCTTGACGCAGGCCGCGGCCTCGTCGGCCACGGCGTTGTCCAGGAACGGGTCGCCGGTGACCAGACGGACCACGCGGGTGCCGGCCGCGGCGTGCTTGAGCACGAACTTGGCGCGCACCGACGGGGACAGCGGCCGGCCGGCCTCGGTGGTGCCCAGGATCGCGACCTCGGCCTCCGCGGCCAGGGTCACGGCCGGGTGGGCCAAGATCTCCGACTGCCGGTCGGTGTCCAGGATGACGGCGCTGGCGTCGGCCAGCGCGGCGATGGCGCCCAGGGTCAGCAGGTCCGGGTCACCCGGTCCGGTGCCGACGAAGATCACGCGGGCGCGGGTCGCCGGGACGGCGGTGGAGGTGGTGCCGGGGTGCTGCACCGAGGATGTGCTCACTGACGTCTCGCGTTCTGTTGTCCAGGACCGCCGTCGCGGGCGGGCGGTGGGAGTGAGGTGGGTCGAGCGGGGGCAGGTCGGTCATCGGACTGCAGAGTGGCCAGTACCCCACTGGCATGTTCCGTCCCGAAATCCTCAGGTCTTTCTGAGAATCCCTCGACCTCGAGACGGAGCGGAGGACCACTCCCGGCAGGTGTCTCCACGCTGCTCAGTAACGTTCTCCCAATTACCGCGCTCAGAGTCAAATCGTGACTTGTACCACGGACGGACTTGACAACGGCGCGGGCACCCACCGGAGCGGTGCAGCCGGCCTCCAGCCGCGCGAGGAACGCCCGCTCGGTCAGGGCTTCTGCGTGGCTGACCGCGTGGTCGAGCGCGCGCACGTGCTCCTTGAGCGCCGGGTCGAGGTCGCGCGCCACCTCCAGCGCCAGGGCGCCCTGACCCGGCGCGGGCAGCATCAGCGCCAGCGACAAGATCTCCGCGGGCAGGTCCTTGACCGCCGCCGTGGTGGTGACCTCGCCGCCATCCCGGACGTCGCTGCTGCTGTGCTCCGCATGCAGGTACCCGAGTCGGCGCAGCCCTGCCGCAGCCAGCAGCACGGCGTCGACCCGGCCGCTGCGGACCAGTCCCAGCCGGGTGTCCACGTTGCCCCGGACGGGGACGATCTCGATCCGCCGGCCCGTCCGGTCGGCCCAGTCCTGCAGCTGGACCGCCCGGCGAGGGGCGCCGGTGCCGACCCGGGCGCCGTCGTCGAGCCCGGCCAGCCCCCGGCCGACCAGCACGTCGCGGGTGTCCTCGCGCTCCGGCACGGCCAGCACCTCGAGGTCGGGGTCCGGTGCGGTGGGCAGGTCCTTGAGCGAGTGCACGGCGACGTCGATCTCGCCGTGCCGGAGCGCGTCGCGGACGGCGCCGGCGAACACGCCCGTGCCGCCGATCTCGGTGAGCGCGCGCTGGTCGACGTCGCCCCGGGTGGTGACCCCGACGAAGGTGGACGCGACGCCGCGCTCGGCCAGCAGTCCGGCCACCAGGTCGACCTGGGCCCGGGCCAGCGGGGAGGTCCGCGCGCCCAGCCGCAGGACCAGGGGGCCGGTCGGGGAGGTCACGCGGACGGGACCTCCGCCGACATCACGGCCGCGACGCTCTGCGGGTCCAGGGCGAACAGCTCGCGCAGAGCCGCGGCGTAGTCGACGGCGTCGGGGTCGGCGGAGAGCTCCTGCACCCGGACGGTGGGCTGGTGCAGCAGCTTGTCGACGACGCGGCGGACGGTCCGCTGGACCTCGTCACGCTCCCGGTCGCCGAGCGCCGGCAGCCGGCTGCTGAGCCGGGCCATCTCCCCGGCGACCACCTCCGAGGCCATCGAGCGCAGGGCGACGACGGTGGGCGCGACCTGGGCGGCGCGCCGCAGGCCGAGGAAGTCGCGGACCTCCGAGCGCACCAGCTCCCGGGCCTCGGCCACCTCGGTGGAGCCGGTCTCGTCGTCGCGGCCGGCGACCAGCCGGTCGAGGTTGACCAGGCTGATGCCGAGGGTGTGCACGTCCTCGGACACGTCCGGCGGCAGGGCCAGGTCGACGACGCCGGTGACCGGTGTCCCGGCCAGCTGGTCGGCGCCGATGGTCATCGACCGGGCGCCGGTGCAGGTGACCAGCACGTCGGTGCACGCCAGGGCCGCGTCCAGCTGGTCGAGCGGGATGGCGCGACCAGCCACGGACTCGGCCAGCCGCTCGGCCTTGGCCAGCGTCCGGTTGGCACAGCTGACGTGCGCCCCGGCCGCCGCGGCGGTGCGGGCGGCGAGCCCGGCCATCTGCCCGGCCCCGACCACCAGCACCCGGCGGCCGGTCAGGCCGCCGCGCTCGCCGGCCAGCAGGTCGTAGGCGGCGCTGACCAGCGAGCGGCCGGCGGACCCGATGCCGGTCTCGGTCTGCACCCGCTTGCCGACCCGGAGCGCCTGCTGGAACAAGGAGTTGAGCACGGTGCCGACCGTGCCCGCGTCCTGGCAGAGGCTGAGGGCGGTGCGGACCTGGCCCAGGATCTGGCTCTCCCCGACGACGACGGAGTCCAGCCCGGCGGTCACCGAGAAGGTGTGGGCGACGGCCCCCTCGTCGAAGTACACCGCGCAGAGCGTCCGCAGCTCGGCGACGCTCAGGCCGGCCAGCTCGGCCAGCGCGGCGACCGCGTCGTCCAGGCCGCCGTGGAACCGTGTCACCGAGGCGTAGAGCTCGGTGCGGTTGCAGGTGGACAGCACCACCGCCTCGTCGACGTGGTCGGAGGCCACCAGCTGCTCGGCCAGCGCCGCCGTGGACGTCGCGTCCATCGCCAGCCGCGACAGCATGCCGACGCTCGTCGAGCGGTGCGAGACGCTCACCACCAGAATGCTCATTCGTCCTCAGCTACGTCGTCGAGACCTGCGGGTCGGGCTGCGGCGGGCACGAGGTCACCAGCGGCCGGGCCGGTCACCTGGTCGATCATGCCCGCGGGGACGCCGGGGCCGGCGCGCGTCCCGCCGGGCTCCTCGGCGCGCCGGTGCTCGTGGTAGGCGAGGATCTGCAGCTCCTGGCCGAGGTCCACCTTGCGCACGTGGACACCGTCGGGCACGGCGAGCACGACCGGCGCGAAGTTGAGGATGCTGGTCACCCCGGAGCCGACCAGCCGGTCGGTGACGGCCTGGGCGGCCTCGGACGGGGTGGCCACGACGCCGATCACCGCACCGGTCGCGGCCAGCAGGTCCTCGAGGTCGCGCAGGTCGCTGATGGCCAGCCCGTGGAGGCGCCGCCCGACCAGGGCTGGGTCGGGGTCCACCAGCCCGACGACGCGGAAGCCGCGGGAGCGGAAGCCGGAGTAGTTGGCCAGCGCGGTGCCGAGGTTGCCCAGCCCGACGATGACCACCGGCCACTCCTGCGCCTGGCCGACCTCACGGGCGATCTGGAAGCGCAGGTAGGCGACGTCGTAACCCACTCCGCGGACCCCGTAGGAGCCGAGGTAGGAGAGGTCCTTGCGCAGCTGGGCCGGGCCCACCCCGGCCGCCTCGGCGAGAGCGCCGCTGCTGACGGTGTCGGTCCCGCTGCTGGACAGCTGGGCGAGTGCGCGCAGGTAGACCGGCAGCCGGGCGACGGTGGCGCCGGGGATGCCCTTCGCCGTCGCCGGGGTCGGCACCGGGTCGGACACGTCCGGAGCGGTCTCCGCGGGGGTCGGGTGTGCGTCGTCACGAGCCTCACGCAAGGTCTCGGCGGAAGACACACCTCTCCTGGTTCGTGGGCAGCGGTTCAGATCGGACCAACTCTAGGAGCCGGGGCCGTGCCGCACAAATGCGGTCGGGCTAGGTCTTACCCGCCAGCGCCGCCCGCAACCGGGCCGGGTCGACGGCCCAGAAGTCGTGCTGGGCGCCGTCCACGAACGTCACGGGGACCTCGTCGGTGTAGCGCCGCAGCAGCTCGGGGTCGGTGGTGATGTCCTGGGTCGACCAGCCGGTCCCGCTCTCCGCGCAGACCCGGGCGACGACCTCCACCGCCTGCTCGCAGAGGTGGCAACCGGGCCGGGTCAGCACGAGCACCCGCTCGCCGCCGCTCATCGCTGCTCCAGGTCGGCTCGTGTCATCTCTCTCAGCAACCCCTTCCGGATCTTCCCCGTGGCTCCGCGCGGCAGCGTGTCCACCACGTGCACGCGCGCCGGCCGCTTGAACCGGGCCAGCCGCTGCCCGCAGTGGTCCGCGATCCGTTCTGCGCTCAGCGCGCGGCCCTGCACGAACGCGACCACCTGCTCCCCGGCGCGGTCATCGGGCCGGCCGACGACGGCCACCGCCTCCACCCCGGGCAGCTCCTGGATGACCTGCTCGATCTCGGCGGGGTAGACGTTGAAGCCGTTGACGATCACCAGCTCGCGGGCCCGGTCGACCAGCACCAGCTCGCCGGCGTCGAGGTAGCCGATGTCGCCGGTGGCGAACCAGCCGTCGGGGTCCGGCCCGCCCGCGCCGTCCGGCCAGTAGCCGGAGAACAGGTTGGCGCCGCGGACCGCGATCTCCCCGGGCTCGGCGGGCTCGCTGCCGTCACCGATCCGCAGCTCCACGCCGGGCAGCGGCGGCCCGACGTGGCCGGCCCCGGTCCCGCTGCCGCCGAAGCTGGCGGTCACCCCGGGAGCGGCCTCGGTCAACCCGTAGCCGCGCTGCACCGGCAGCCCCGTCCGGGCCTGGAACGCCTCGGCCAGGTCCTCCGGGAGCGGCGCCGCACCGGACACGACGGTGGCCAGCCGACCCAGCCCGGCCTCCAGGTCCGGGTCGGCCAGCAGCCGGCGCAGGGTCGGCGGGGCCAGCGGCAGGTTGGTGACCCCCTCGTCGCGGACCAGGGCGCAGAAGTTGTCGGGGTAGCCGTCGGCCACGACCAACCGGGCGCCGGAGCCGAGCCAGCTGCCGAGCACCGCGTTGAGCCCGAAGACGTGGAACAGCGGCAGCGTGGCCAGCACCACGTCGTCGGGGCTCAGCACCCCCAGCCGAGCCACGTGCTCGACGTGCGCGAGCAGCGCGCGGTGGGTCAGCATCGCCGCCTTGGGCCGTCCGGAGGTGCCGGCGGTGTAGAGCAGCACGGCCAGGCTCTCGACGTCGGCTGGTGAGGTGACGACGGCGGGGTCACCGGCCAGCGCGTCCAGCCCGTCCTCGGTGAGCGGCAGGGTCGTCACGCCGGACCGGACCAGGGGTTCCGCGCTCAGCAGCACCCGGGCGCCGGCGTCGGCGAGCACGGCGGTGACCTCGTCGGCGGTGGACTGCGGGTTGAGCGGGACGACCACCACCCCGGCGCGCAGCGCGGCGAGGTAGCCGACCACCCAGGCAGCGGAGCCGGGACCGAGCAGCGCGAGACGGTGCCCGGCGAGCAGGCCGTGCCCGGCCAGCCCGGCCGCGACGGCGCTGACCCGGGCGTCCAGCGCGGCCCAGCTGAGGGTGCGGCGGGGCCTGGTCGGCGCGGCGGGCTCCACCAGGGCGGCGTCCGCGGGGCGCTCCGCGGCGCGGGCGGCCAGCAGGTCCGCCAGGTTCGAGCCGACCCCGGCCGCAACCGGCGGCACCGCGACGAGCGGGATGCCCGCCTGCTCGCTCTGCACGGGGCGAGTCTTGCACAGCGGCCTCCCACCTCGACGGGCCCGACGGCCGCAGGGCGGCGTTAGGCTGGCCAGATGAGCGATGCTGAGGGCTCGGCCCCGGTGTCGGGGACCGGACCTGGGCCGGAGGTCCAGGACGAGGACGTCCGCCCGCTGCCCGGCGTGGGCGCCTCGGCCGTCGAGGTCGCCCCGCTCAGCACCGAGCCCGACCCGCGGGCCGCCGCCTTCTTCGACCTCGACAACACCATGATCAAGGGTGCGTCGATGTTCCACCTGGCCAAGGGGCTCTACCGGCACGGGTTCTTCGGCACCCGGGTGATCGCCAAGGGCATCTGGCTGCAGGTCTGGTTCCGGGTGGTGGGCCGGGAGAACCCGCACCACATCGAGGACGCGCGCGCGGCGTCGCTGTCCTTCATCGAGGGCCACACCGTCACCGAGCTCGAGGAGATCGGCCAGGAGACCTACGAGAACGCCATCCACCGGCGGATCTGGCCGGGTACCCGGGCGCTCGCCCAGCAGCACCTCGACGCCGGGCAGCAGGCCTGGCTGGTGACCGCTGCTCCCGTCGAGGTGGCCGGCATCATCGCCGCGCGGCTGGGCCTGAACGGCGCCCTGGGCACCACGGCCGAGCACGTCGACGGGGTCTACACCGGTCTGCTCCGCGGCGAGCTGCTGCACGGCGCGGCCAAGGCCGACGCCGTCCGGGCCCTGGCCGAGACCGAGGGCCTGGACCTGGCCCACTGCTCGGCGTACTCCGACTCGGTCAACGACCTGCCGATGCTGTCCGTCGTCGGGCACCCGACCGTCATCAACCCCGACCGGCGGCTGCGCCGGCACGCCCTCGAGCAGGGCTGGCCGGTCCGGGACTTCCGGCGCGGGCGCAAGGCGGCCCGGGCCGGGCTGCTGGGCGCCGGGGCGGCCGGCGGGGCGACCGGAGCCGTGGCGGTGGGCGTCGCCCTCCGGCGGATGCTGCGTCGCTGAGCCGCCGGACCCACGACGGGTCAGCGGCGGCTGGTGGCGCGGGCGACCACGGCGAGGGCGCCCAGGTAGACGAAGTAGGACAGCAGCCCGAGCACGGCCAGCTTGTCGGCCAGGTCGGGCCGGTCGGTGAGCACCGCCGTGGCGACCGCCGCGAGCCCCAGCACCCCGAGGACCGCAGCCCCCGCGAGGAGCAACCTGCGCAGGTCCGGGCGGGGTCGCTCAGCAGGGCCAGGCCGGGTGCGGTGCACGACGAGGACGGTGAAGGCGCTCGTCGCGGTCAGCAGCAGCACCAGGGCCCAGGTCATCTGCGACCACCCTCGCCGGCCGTGCTGCTGCCAGGCCGGCGGCCGGGACGGAGCGCCGGGTCACAGGACCTCCCCATGACCCGACCGCCTACGTCCTCGAGCTGCCGGAGCCGGGCCTACTTGCCGGCGCGGCGGCGCTGGATGCGGGTGCGCTTGAGCAGCTTGCGGTGCTTCTTCTTCGCCATCCGCTTGCGGCGCTTCTTGATGACCGAACCCATGAACAACCTCTCGACTACCGAGACGACGTCGGCCTCGGGCTACTACGAACACGTCCGGTCTGCCGCCGGACAACCCTGGCATGCTACCCGGCGCGGCCGACCTGGCGCGAACCGACGACCGCCGAGGGCTCCGCCGGGGGGCGGACGGTAGCGTCGGCGTCCGTGGCCGACCATGTCGAGGACTTCAGCCCCGGATCCGGATCCCGCAGCACGCCCCGGGCGTGGGTGACCAGCGACGCACCGTCGCTGGGCCTCGACGGGGAGTGGCAGTTCCGCCTCCACCCCAGCCACCGCGGGTTGGCCGAACCACCGGAGACCGACGGCGACTGGGGCCAGGTCAGCGTCCCGTCCCACTGGGTGCTGGGACCCGACGGGGTGCCGGGGAGCGCCGAGCGGGGCCGGCCGATCTACACCAACGTGCAGTACCCCTTCCCCGTCGACCCGCCCTTCGTGCCCGACGAGAACCCGACCGCCGACCACCGCCGCACCTTCGCCCACCCGGGCTGGGACGTCGACCGGGTGCTGCTCCGGTTCGACGGCGTCGAGTCGGTCTACCGGGTCTGGCTGAACGGGACCGAGCTCGGGAAGGGCACCGGCAGCCGGTTGGTCGCGGAGTTCGACGTCACCGCGGCGCTGCAGGACGGGGAGAACGAGCTGCTCGTGCGGGTCTCCCAGTGGTCGGCGGCCAGCTACCTGGAGGACCAGGACCAGTGGTGGCTGCCCGGCATCTTCCGCAGCGTCACCCTGCTGGGCCGTCCGGCCGGGTCGCTCGACGACGTCTGGCTGCAGCCGGGCCTGGTCGCGGACGAGGAGGGCGCCGGGTTCCGCGGCACCCTCCGACCGGTGCTGCAGGCCGGACCGGCCGCCTACCCGGTGACGCTCCGGGTCCCCGAGCTGGGCGTCGAGCGCACCTTCCCCGACGCGGCCGCCCTGGCGCCGGTCGAGGTCGGGACGGTCCAGCCGTGGACCGCGGAGACCCCGCGGCTGTACGCGGTCGAGGTGGCGTCGGCCGGGGAGACCGTGACCGTCCGCGTGGGCTTCCGCGAGGTGCGGGTCGAGGGTGACCGGTTCCTGGTCAACGGCTCGCCGGTGACCTTCCGGGGCGTCAACCGGCACGAGACGCACCCGGTGCGCGGCCGCGTCTTCGACGAGGAGCACGCCCGCGCCGACCTGGTCACGATGAAGCGGGCCAACGTCAACGCGATCCGGACCAGCCACTACCCGCCGCACCCGCGGGTGCTCGACCTGGCCGACGAGCTCGGCTTCTGGGTCATCGACGAGTGCGACCTGGAGACCCACGGCTTCGAGTACCAGGGCTGGCGGGACAACCCCAGCGACGACCCCCGCTGGACGGCGGCCTACCTCGACCGGATCGAGCGGACCGTCGAGCGCGACAAGAACCACCCCTGCGTCGTCATCTGGTCGCTGGGCAACGAGGCGGGGACCGGGCGCAACCTGGCCGCCATGGCGCAGTGGGTGCACCGCCGCGACCCCGGTCGCCCGGTGCACTACGAGGGTGACTACACCGGCCAGTACACCGACGTCTACTCCCGGATGTACCCGTCGCTCGTCGAGGTGGAGGCCATCGGCAGCGGGGTCGGGCCGGTCCGGCACACCGGCCCGGCCGAGGGCGAGCGCGTCCGCTCGATGCCGTTCCTGATGTGCGAGTACGTGCACGCCATGGGCAACGGCCCGGGCGCGATCGCGGAGTACGACGCGCTGACCGAGCGCTACCCGCGGCTGCACGGCGGGTTCGTCTGGGAGTGGCGCGACCACGGGCTGGCCACCCGGGCGGCGGACGGCACCTCCTTCTACGGCTACGGCGGTGACTTCGGCGAGGTCGTGCACGACGGCAACTTCGTGATGGACGGCATGCTGCTGCCCGACGACACCCCGACACCCTCGGTGGCGGAGTTCGCGGCCGTGCACACGCCGGTGGTGCTGACGCTGGCCGGACCGGTGCTGGCCGTCCGCAACCGCTACCACACCGCCGACACCGCGCACCTGCGCGTCGTCGCCGGCGTGGTCTCGGGGGCCGACGGCACGCTGGGCGCTGAGACCGAGCTGGACGTGCCGGTGCTGGCCCCGGGGGCGTCGGCGACGGTGCCGCTGCCCGACGCGCTGGTCGACGGCGCCGACGGCGGCTGGTGGGACGTCCGGGTCGAGCTGGCGGTCGACCAGCCCTGGGCGCCGGCGGGGCACGTCCTCGGCCGCGTCCAGCTGGAGCGCCCGGTGCGCACCGCCGCGCCCGTGGTCCTCCCCCGTCCGGGGGCGGCGCCCGCGCTGGTGACCTCGACCGATCCGCTGACCCTGGGTCCGGCGACCTTCGACGCCCGCACCGGGCGGCTGAGCCGGTTGCACGGCCTGGCCGTGGACGGGCCCCGGCTGGAGCTGTGGCGGGCGCCCACGGACAACGACCGCGGGGCGAGCTTCGGCTCCTACGAGACGGCCCGGCCCGAGGACACCCCGTACGGCACCGGCGAGCCCGGGCCGTCGTCGGAGCAGCGCTGGCGCGCCCGCGGCCTGGACCGGCTGGTGCACCGGCTGGTCGAGCTGCGCGCCGGGCCGGGATCGGTGCTCAGCACCGTCCGGGTCGGGACCGCGAACAGCGGGCTCTCCGTCGAGGTCCGCACCCGCTGGGAGCTGGTCGAGGACGGCCTGGGCTGCTTCGTCGACGTCGTCCCGTCGGCGGGCTGGGACGGCACCTGGCCGCGCGTGGGCGTGCGGTTCGACCTGCCGGCCGACGTCGACCGGGCCAGCTGGTTCGGCACCGGGCCGGCGGAGTCCTACCCCGACACCCGGAGTGCCGCCCGGACCGGTCGCTTCTCCGCGGGCGTCGACGAGCTGGCGGTGCCGTACTCCCGGCCGCAGGAGACCGGCCACCGGTCCGACCTGCGCCACCTCGAGCTCAGCGGCGCCGCCGGGGTCGCCCTGCGGGTCCGGACGGCTCCCGACACCGCCGGCCGGCGGCCGGGATTCACGCTCAGCCGGCACACCCCGCAGCAGGTGGACCGCGCACCGCACCCGCACGAGCTGCCCGCCAGCGAGGCGACCCACCTGTTCCTCGACGCGGCGGTGCACGGCGTGGGCAGCCGGGCCTGCGGCCCGGACGTGCTGCCGCAGCACGCCCTGTGGCCCGGCGCGCACCAGCTCACCCTGGTCTTCGAACCCCCAGCCTGAGGACCGTGAGGGATTCGTCCTCGTCATCCCGGACGAACTCCTCCCCGTCCTGGGGACGGGTTCGTCCACAGCCGGTTCTGGCGCCCGTTCGACGTCGGACGACGTCCGGAGAGTGCAGCTGTGCACCCACGACGCCACGTCCCGGACTCCCTCCACCGCCTCGCCGACGAGCAGGAGGGCGTCCTCACCCGGGAGCAGGCCCTCGGCTCCGGGCTGACGCCTCCCGTGGTCTACCGGCTGCTCGAGCAGGGACCCTGGCAGGCGCTGGCCCGTGGCGTCTACTCGACCCGCAGCGGTCGCCCGTCGTGGGCAGCACTGGCCTGGGCGGGCGTCCTGCTGGGCGGCGACCGCGCCCGGCTGGGCCCGCGGGCATCAGGCCACCTGTGGGCGCTGCAGGGCGAACCACCCGTCGTCGACGTGCTGGTCCCGCACGCCCGTGGTCGTGCCGTCGCCGGCCGCTGGCGGTTCGAACGCGAGCGCCCTGGCGTCCGCTCCTCCCGGACGGTCGGCGAGCCACCCCGGCTGACGGCCGCCGACACCGTCCTCGACCTCGCCGGCCAGCTGGACGACGGCGAAGTCGTGGCCCTGGTGACCCGGGCGGTGCAGCAGCGCCTCGTCTCGGTCGAACGCCTGCAGCGCGACCTGGACAACCGGAGCCGGCACCCGCGGCGCCGGTTGCTGCGCACCCTGCTCGACGACGTGGGCGAGGGCGTCGAGTCTCCGCTGGAGGTGCACTACCTGCGCGACGTCGAGCGCGCGCACGGCCTCCCGCGCGGGCGGCGCAACCGGTACCGGGGCGAACTCCGCCACCGCACCGACGTGGGCTATGACGAGTTCGCCGTGCTGGTGGAGCTGGACGGCCGGCTCGGGCACGAGGGGATGGGCCGGTTCCGGGACTACCGGCGCGACAACGACTTCGCGGTGCGCCAACTGCTCACCCTGCGGTACGGCTGGACCGACGTCCTGCAGCAGCACTGCGAGGTCGCGTTCCAGGTGGGAGGGGTCCTCGGCTCCCGCGGCTGGACCGACGTGCCCACTCGATGCCGGCACTGCCTGCGCGTTCTGTGAGGAGTTCGTGCTCGAGTACGCGCACGAACTCCGCCCACTGCTAGCCGGTCTCGAAGAAGGCGTCGCGGAGGTAGGCGTGCACCGCCTTCTCCGGGACGCGGAAGCTGCGGCCGAAGCGGACGGCCTCCAGCTCGCCGTGGTGGATGAGCCGGTACACCGACATCTTGGACACCCGCATCAGGGCCGCGACCTCGGCCACGGTGAGGAAGCGCACCCCGGTGAGGTCGCCTCCGATCGGGGTGACTGCCCCCCGCTGGGACTCGTTCGTCATCGCCTCACCCATCTCTGTCCGGCCCGCTCCGCGCAGCGCTCGGGGTCGGGTACTCCCGTGAGGGTAGTGGTTGGAGGTGCGCCAGCGATAGCACGAGTTCTGACTTCCGACCCGACACGCCGCGCCGGTGGTTGACCGAGACGCGGTCGAGACGCACACTTCGCGCCCTCGACCGGTGGGTCAGAAGGAGGGGTCGAGACCCAGCTCCGGGAACACCGCGCGCCGGGTGGCGAGGACCGCCTGGTCGACCCGGCTCTCCGGGTTGATGCCCTCGGTCATCGAGGTCCAGGCGGCGTCGGCGCCGTCAGACATCGAGTCCGGTGCCCAGGGTCCGACCTGGTCGCGCCAGTCCTGCGGCGTCGGGGTCGCCGGCGGGACCGGCTCGCCGCTGACGATGGCCAGCAGGTGGGTCCATGCCCGGGGGACGACGTGCAGCAAGGCGTAGCCGCCACCCCCGGTCGACACCCAGCGACCCTCGCAGAGCCGGTCGGCCAACTCGGCCAGGGCCAGGTAGGACGCGCGCTGCCCGTCCAGGGAGAGGTCGAGGTCGGCCAGCGGGTCGTGCTCGTGGGAGTCGCAGCCGTGCTGGGTGACCAGCACGGTGGGCCGGAACGCCGTCAGCACGTCGGGCACCACAGCGTGGAAGGCGCGCAGCCAGCCGGCGTCGGTGGTCCCGGGCGGCAGGGCGACGTTGACCGCGGTGCCCTCGGCGCCGGGCCCTCCGATCTCGTCGGGGAAGCCGGTGCCGGGGAACAGGCAGGCCGGGGTCTCGTGCAGGCTGACGGTCATCACCCGAGGGTCGTCGTAGAAGATCGCCTGCACCCCGTCGCCGTGGTGCACGTCGACGTCGACGTAGGCCACCCGCTCGCAGCCGTTGTCGAGCAACCACCGGATGGCCACCGCCAGGTCGTTGTAGACGCAGAACCCGCTGGTCGCCCGCGGCATGGCGTGGTGCAGGCCGCCGCTGATGTTGCTGGCCCGCAGCGCCTCGCCCTCCCAGACGGCACGGGCCGCCTCGACGGTGCCCATCACGACCAGCCCGGAGATGTCGTGCATGCCCTCGAACACCGGGTTGTCGCTGGAGCCGAGGCCGAACTCGGGGTCAGGCAGGCCTCGCTGCACGGCGGCGATGTAGGCGGGGTCGTGCACCCGGGCGAGCAGCTCGAGGTCGACCGCCGGCGGCGGCACGACGTCCAGCCGGTCCAGCACCCCCAGCTGACGGGCCAGCTCGACGGTGTTGTGGACCCGGCCCGGACCCATCGGGTGGTCGCTGCCGAAGTCGTAGCCGCCGAGCTCCTCGGAGTGGACCAGCCGGCCCCTCACGACCGGCTCCCCGGCTGCCGGGCGGCCTCGGCCAGGTCCCGGCTGCGGTCCCGGGCCGCCTCGATGGCGCTGAGGAACGCGGCGCGCACCTTGTGGTCCTCCAGCTGCCGGATGGCCGCGGCGGTGGTGCCGCCCGGGGAGGTGACGCGCTCCCGCAGCACCGTTGGGTGCTCGCCGGTCTCGCGCAGCAGCTTGGCCGAGCCGAGCATCGTCTGCACCACCAGCTCGGTGGCGGTGTCCCGCGGCAGGCCCAGGTGCACGCCGGCCTCGATCATCGCCTCGACGACGAAGAACAGGTACGCGGGACCCGACCCCGAGATCGCGGTGACGGCGTCCTGGTACCGCTCGGGCACCGCGACCACCCGGCCGGTGGCGGACAGGATCTCGGTCACCCGCGCGAGGTGCTCGTCGGTGCTGGCGGAGCCGGGGGAGATGGCGGCCATCCCCTCGTCGACCTGGGCCGGGGTGTTGGGCATCACCCGGACGACGGGGGTGCCGGCCGGCAGCGCGGCCTCGATGGAGGCGGTGTCGACGCCCGCGGCCAGCGAGACGACGAGCGTGCCGCGTCGCAGGGCCGGCGCGATCTCGGCCAGCAGGTCGGTCATGTCCTGCGGCTTGACCACGAGGACGACGGTGTCGACGTCGGCCACCGCCTCGGGGTTCTCGAGCATGGTGATGCCGTAGCGTGCGGTCAGCTCGAGCTGGCGCTGCGGCCGCCGGTCGGTGGCCACGATCCGCTCGGGTGACCAGCCGGCCCGGACCAGCCCGGACAGCACCGTCTCCCCCATCACGCCGGCCCCCAGGATGGCGAGCCGGAGCCCGCCGCCGGGCAGGCCGACGCCGTCGTCGACGACTGCCCCGGTGGCCGTCATGGCGGTCAGGCCTGGTCCGCGACGAGCTGGTCGGCCAGCAGCTCGGCGATCTGGACCGCGTTCAACGCGGCCCCCTTGCGGAGGTTGTCGTTGGAGATGAAGAGCACCAGCCCCTTGCCGGCGGGCGCGGACTGGTCGGCCCGGATCCGGCCGACGAAGCTCGGGTCGGCGCCGGCGGCGTCCAGCGGGGTCGGGACGTCCATCAGCGCGACGCCCGGGGCCCGGGCCAGCAGCTCGGTGGCCCGCTCGGGGCTGAGGTCCTCGGCGAACTCGGCGTGGATGGCCAGCGAGTGCCCGGTGAACACCGGCACCCGGACGCAGGTGCCGGCGACGAGCAGGTCGGGGGCGTGCAGGATCTTGCGCGACTCGTTGCGGAGCTTCTGCTCCTCGTCGGTCTCGCCGGAGCCGTCGTCGACGATCGATCCGGCCAGCGGCAAGACGTTGTAGGCGATCGGCTTGACGTAGGTCTGCGGGGCCGGGAAGTCCACGGCGTCGCCGCGGAAGGCCAGCCCGGCCGCCTGCTCGGCGACCGCACGCACCTGCCCGTCGAGCTCGGCCACGCCGGCGCCACCGGAGCCGGAGACGGCCTGGTAGGTCGCCACCTGCAGCCGGGTCAGCCGGGCCTCGTGGTGCAGCGGGGCCAGCACGGGCATGGCGGCCATGGTCGTGCAGTTCGGGTTGGCGATGATGCCCTTGGCCGGCCGCAGCGCGTCCTCGCCGTTGACCTCGGCGACCACCAGCGGGACGTCGGGGTCCATCCGCCAGGCGGAGGAGTTGTCGATGACCAGCGCGCCGGCGGCGGCGACCCGGGGCGCGGTCGCCTTGGAGGCCGTCTTGCCGTTGGAGAACAGGGCCAGGTCCAGGCCGGAGAAGTCCGCCGTCTCGGTGTCCTCGACGACGATCTCGCGGTCCTGCCAGGTCAGGGTGCGGCCGGCGGACCGGGCGGAGGCGAAGAACCGCAGCTCGCTGACCGGGAAGCCCCGCTCCGCCAGCAGGGTCCGCATCACTCCGCCGACCTGACCGGTCGCTCCGAACACACCTACGCGCATGCGACCAGCCTAAGACCTCGCTGCAGCACCGGCTGCCGGCTTCCACACCGCGGATCTTGCGGTCTAGACGCTTGAGGCTGAGCCAGGACGACAACTTCTCGTGCTGGCGGCCGCTCCGTGCGGTCTCTGGGCGGGGCAAGATGGTCCCGTGAGCGCACAGCCGGCGACGGCGACGGCAGACCGGACGCGGCTGGGCCTCGAGGTGGTGCTGGTGCTGGCGCTCTCGCTGGGGCAGTCGGCGGTCTACGCGGTGCTGCGCATCATCGAGCGTCTGACCCGGCCGGAGCCGCTGTCGGCCCAGACCTCCACCCTCAACGCCTCCACCACGCCGGACCGGCCCTGGCTGGACCTGGCCTACCAGCTGGCCAACATCGCGTTCGCCTTCGTACCGGTGCTGCTGGTCCTCCACCTGCTGAGCCTGACGCACCGGGCCCCCGGCGCCCTGATCGGCTTCGACCTGCGGCGGCCCCGCTTCGACCTCGGCGCCGGCGTGCTGCTGGCCGCGGCCATCGGCATCCCCGGCCTCGGCCTGTACCTCGGCGCCCGCGCGCTGGGGCTCAACACCGACGTCCAGGCCTCGGCGCTGGCCGGGGCCTGGTGGACGATCCCGGTGCTGGTGCTCTCGGCGTTCCAGAACGCCGCGCTGGAGGAGGTGGTGATGGTGGGCTACCTGTTCACCCGGCTCCGCCAGCTGGCCTGGCAGCCCTGGGTGGTGCTGCTGGTCAGCGCGGTCATCCGCGGCTCCTACCACCTGTACCAGGGGTTCGGCGGCTTCGTCGGGAACCTCATCATGGGGCTCATCCTCGGCCTGGTGTACCTGCGCTGGCGGCGGGTCGGGCCGCTGGTCGTGGCGCACACGCTGCTCGACGTCGTCGCCTTCGTCGGCTACGCCCTGGTCGCCCCGCACGTGGACTGGCTGTGACCACGACCGGACCGGCCGTCCTGCTGCTGACCAGCCCGCTCGCGCCGCCGGCCGGGCGACGCGGCCTGCACGCAGCGCTGGCCGTCCGGGGCCAGGTCGTCGCCCCGGTCTGGACCCTCAGCGCCGTGTCGCCCGATCTGCTCGCCGGTCCCACCCGGCGGGCGCTGGCCGCCCTGGACGACGTCGGGCGGCCGGTCGTGGTCTGCGGGGTGGGCAGCGGCGCCGTGCTCGCGCTGAGGGTCGCCGCCGAGACCGGACCCCGGGTGGCAGGCCTGGTGCTGGCCACCGGGCGGACGCCGTCCGGGCCCCGGCTGGTTCGGTCGCTGCACCGCGGGGTGGCCGACCTGCTGCCTCTACCGGTGCTGCAGCGGCTGCACGCCCGCGACCGGCAGCTGCTGCAGACCCTGGACCTGGTCCGCGCCCGGGACGTCACGGCCCTCGCTGCCCGGGTCGGGCAGCCGGCGCGGGTGGCCTGGGGTGCCCGCGACCCGCTCGACCGGCTGGCGACCCGACGACTGGCCGCGGCGCTGCCCGCGGGCACCGTGGTGCCACTCGACGACGCGGGGCCGGGCTGGGTGTGGGCGGAGCCGGAGCGGCTGGCCCGTGTGGTGGCCGCGCTGGCCCTGGAGGTCTAGAGGCTCTCGGTGGTGCCGCTGCCGTCGGTGGCGAAGGACGGCTGCACGGGCGCACTCAGGTGCTCGCGGGCGAAGGCCAGCGACTCGGCGAGATCAGCTTCCCGGCTGGCCCGGGTGGGATTGCGCCGGGAGTTGAGCTCCAGCACGACGTGACCCGAGAAGTCCTCCGCGGCCAGGTGCTGGAGCAGCTGGGCGGCCTGCTGGTCGCCGCGGCCGGGGACCAGGTGCTCGTCCTTGACCGAGCCACTGCCGTCGGTGAGGTGCACGTGCCGCAGCCGGTCGCCCCAGGAGCGGGCCAGGTCGAGGGACTGCTGGCCGGCGGTGGAGGCGTGCGAGAGGTCGAGCGTCAGGTCGGCGTAGTCCAGCTCCGTCGGGTCCCAGCCCGGCACGTAGGCCTTGAGCTCACCCGCCGGTGTCCGCCAGGGGTACATGTTCTCGACGGAGAACAGGATGCCGGTGGTCTCGGTCAGCCGTCGGATGCCCTGGACGAAGTTGCGGGCGTACTCGCGCTGCCAGCGGAACGGCGGGTGCACGACCACCACGTCGGCGTCGAGCCGGCGGGCAGCCTCAGCCGAGCGCTCCAGCTTCGCCCACGGGTCGGTGCCCCAGACGCGCTGGGTGATCAACAGACAGGGCGCGTGGATGGCCAGCACCGGGACGCCGTGGTAGTCGCGCAGCTTCTCGACCGCGTCGATGTCGGCGGCGACGGGGTCGATGCCCACCATCACCTCGACGCCGTCGTAGCCGAGACGGCGCGCCAGCTCGAACCCGCTGGCGGTGGTCTCGGGGTAGACCGAGGAGGTGGAGAGGCCGACCTTGGCGGGCGGCACTCTCCTGGGCTCCCCGGGCAGGTCCGCTCCGGGCACGGCGTCGTCTGGCACGACCCCAGCGTAGTGGGCACGACCGACCCCGGGGCCGGGCCCGACGCCTACGCTGTCCGTCGTGCCCGAAGTGCTGATCGGCTTCCCCCGCGCCTTCGTGGACCTCCCGGATCCCGCCGACGCCGACCAGGTCTTCCACTGCGACCTGACCTGGCTGACCTCGCGCTGGACCTGCATCTTCGGGCGGGGCTGCCAGGGGATCTACGCCGACCGGCCCGACGACGGCTGCTGCACCCTCGGCGCGCACTTCGCCGACGCCGAGGACGAGGCCCGGGTGAGCGCGGCGGTCGACCGGCTGACGCCGCAGACCTGGCAGCTCGAGCCCACCGGCCGCAGGAACTGGGTCGAGCAGGAGAGCGCCGCGACGGTCGTCGAGGGCGAGCAGCCGGGCCGCAAGACCCGCGTCGTGGACGGCGCCTGCGTCTTCCTCAACCGGCCCGGTTTCGCCGGCGGCTCGGGGTGCGCCCTGCACCGGCTGGCCCTGGACGAGGGCCGCCCGATCACCGAGACCAAGCCCGACGTCTGCTGGCAGCTGCCGATCCGCCGGCAGTTCCGCACGGTGACCCGCACCGACGACACCACCTACACCGAGGTGTCCATCGGCGAGTACGGACGCGACGGCTGGGGGCCCGGCGGGCACGACCTGGAGTGGTACTGCACCGCCAACACCGAGGCCCACGTCGGCGCGGAGCCGGTCTACCGGTCCTGCCGCGACGAGCTGGTCGCCCTGATGGGCGAGCCCGCCTACGCCCTGCTCGTCGCCTGCTGCGACGACTTCGACAGCCGGCCCAGCCGCCTGCTCCGGCACCCCGCCGACCCGGCGCCCGGGCCCGGGGCGAGTTCGTGATCCTCCACGGGTGCGGCACGATGAGCCGTATGCATCTCGACCACCTGTCGTTCGCGGTCGGGCCCGAAGGCCTCGAGGCGACGACGCAGCGGCTCAGCGCACTGCTGGGGGTGCCGTTCCGTGAGGGCGGCTTCCACCCGCGGTTCGGCACCCGCAACAAGATCCTGCCGCTGACCGACGGCCAGTACCTGGAGGTGGTCGAGGTCCTCGACCACCCCGCCGCCGACAAGGCCCCGTTCGGCCAGGCCGTCCGGGCCCGGTCCGAGGACGGCGGGGGCTGGCTGGGCTGGGTCGTCGCCGTCGACGACATCGCCCCGCTGGAGGAGCGCCTCGGCCGCGCCGCGGTCGAGGGCCACCGGGTGCTGGAGGACGGCACCCGGCTGGAGTGGCAGCAGCTGGGCGTCAAGGGCCTGCAGGCCGACCCCCAGCTGCCGTTCTTCATCAGCTGGCGCAGCGCCCCGGCCGTGCACCCCTCGCACGGCGGCCGGGAGGTGGAGCTGCTCAAGCTCGAGATCGCCGGCGACCACGAGCGCGTCGACGACTGGCTCGGCGGGCGCTCCGACACGATCCTGCACGACGTCGACATCGACTGGATCGCCCCGAACGGGCAGCCGGGGCTGGTGGCCGCCCTGTTCAGCACCCCGCGCGGTGAGGTGCGGATCTAGCCAGCGTGACCGGTGCCCGGGGGCGGCGCCACCGGTTCAGACCGCCCGGTGCGGGTCCAGCCGGCGGAGCCGCAGCAGGGCGAGGACCGAGATGACGGCCAGCGCCACGTGGCAGAGCGCCAGCGCGACCGTGCTGGCGCCGTCGAAGTCGACCGGCAGGGTCATCACCGGCACCGTGACCAGGGCCAGCAGCGGCGCCACGACCAGGGCCACCAGCACCACCCGCGGCCAGCGCAGCGACAGCAGCGCCGCCAGGGCCATCCCCACCAGCAGGGGCACCACGGTGAACCCGCCCACGGTCAGGGCGTCGACCTCGGTGGTCGCGTCTCCCGCGGTGAACCGGTAGCTCCCGCCCGCCAGCCGCCCCGCGGCGTAGATGAGCAGGTTGACCGCCAGGGCCACCAGCACCGTGACCACGACGAGGACGGTGCGCGGCCGACCCCGCTCGACGGCGAGCAACCCCGGGCCGGCGCTCACCAGGCACCGCCGAGCAGGTCGGAGGTGGTCGGGGTGCAGGGGCGGCGGTCACTCAGCAGGAGGGGCACGAACCCACCCTAGGACCGTCCGGACGCCCGGCGGGGACGCCGCGCTCGCCCCGTCCCGGCGACCGACGGCCTGGCGGTCGGCCCCGCCGGCGCTGCGAGGATGGGGCCATGCCGGTCCGCATCCGCCCCGCCGTCGCCGCCCTGCCCGCCTACAAGCCCGGCCGGCCGGCACCCACGGGCTCCGCCGGCCCGGCTCACAAGCTGTCCAGCAACGAGAACCCGTACCCGCCGCTGCCGGGGGTGCTGGCGGCGACGGAGGCAGCGGTGGCCGGGATGAACCGCTACCCCGACCTGGCCAACACCGCGGTGGCGGCGGCGGTCGGGGCCCGGCTCGGCGTCGCCCCGGAGTCGCTGGCCTTCGGCACCGGTTCCGTCGCCGTGCTGTACCACCTGCTCAGCGCGGTCTGCGAGCCCGGCGACGAGGTGGTCTACGCCTGGCGCAGCTTCGAGGCCTACCCGATCGCGGTGCAGATCACCGGCGCCACCTCGGTCCGGGTGCCGCTCGGACCGGGCGCGGTGCACGACCTGGACGCCCTGCACGCGGCGATCACCCCGGCCACCCGGGTGGTGATGCTGTGCACGCCCAACAACCCCACCGGTCCCGCGATCGCCCACGACGCGCTCGAGCAGTTCCTGGACGCCGTGCCCGAGCACGTGCTGGTGATGGTGGACGAGGCCTACGTCGAGTTCGTCGACGACCCGGCGGCGGTGCGCGGGCTGGAGGTGCGGCAGGGCCGGGCCAACGTCGTCGTGCTCCGGACCTTCTCCAAGGCCTACGGGCTGGCCGGGTTCCGGGTCGGCTACTGCGTGGCGGAGCCCGGGCTGGCGGCCGCGGTGCGGGCCGTGTCGCTGCCCTTCGGCATCTCGGTGGCCGCGCAGGCCGCGGTGCTGGCCAGCCTGGAGGCCGAGCCGGCGCTGCGCGAGCGGGTCGCGGCGCTGGTGCGGGCCCGGACCGGGCTGCGGGAGGGGCTGCGCGGCCTGGGCTTCGATGTGCCGGACGCCCAGGGCAACTTCGTCTGGCTACCCGCCGGCCCGCTCACCGCGCTGTACGGGGAGGCCTTCGCGGCCGGCGGGGTGGCGGTCCGCCCGTACGCGGTGGGCGACCCCGGGGACGGGGTGCGGATCACCGTCGGCGAGGACGCCGCCAACGCCCGGGTGCTCGAGGTCGCGGCAGACCTGCCCCGACCCTGACGCCCGGCGCGGCCGGCGGAAAGTGTCAGCCCCGCCGCCTACGGTGCAGCCGTGGCCAAGACGACGACGCGTCCCGCGTTCAAGTGCACCGAGTGCGGCTGGACGTCGGGCAAGTGGGTGGGGCGCTGCTCCGAGTGCATGACCTGGGGCAGCGTGGTCGAGGAGGGCGCCCCCAAGCTGGCGTCGGTGCGGTCGTCGGTCCCGGTGTCCAAGGCGGTGCCGATCAGCGAGGTGAGCGCCGACGCAGCCGCCCGCACGCTGACCGGCGTGGGCGAGCTGGACCGGGTGCTGGGTGCCGGGGTGGTGCCGGGCGCCGTGCTGCTGCTGGCCGGCGAGCCGGGCGTGGGCAAGTCCACGCTGCTCCTGGAAGTGGCGGCCCGCTGGGCCAAGGCGGGACGTCGCACCCTCTACGTCACCGGCGAGGAGTCCGCGGCGCAGGTCCGGCTGCGGGCCGACCGCACCGACGCGCTGGCCCCGGAGCTGTTCCTGGCGGCCGAGACCGACCTGGGCACCGTGCTGGGTCACATCGAGGAGGTGGCACCGTCGCTGATGGTGCTCGACTCGGTGCAGACCATCGGCACGGCCGAGGCTGACGGCTCTCCCGGCGGCGTGACCCAGGTGCGTGAGGTGACCGGCGCCCTGGTCCGGGTGGCCAAGCGTCGCGGGATGGCGGTCATCATCGTCGGCCACGTCACCAAGGACGGCGCCATCGCCGGACCCCGGCTGCTCGAGCACCTGGTCGACGTGGTGCTGGCCTTCGAGGGCGACCGGCACTCCGGCTTCCGGATGGTGCGGGCCACCAAGAACCGGTTCGGCCCGGCGGATGAGGTCGGCTGCTTCGAGATGGGCGAGCAGGGCATCCTCGAGGTGCCCGACCCCTCGGGGCTCTTCACCTCCCGGCACGCCGAGCCGGTCCCCGGCACCTGCATCGCCGTCACCATGGAGGGCCGCCGGCCGCTGCTGGCCGAGCTGCAGGCGTTGGTCGCCCCGTCTCCCCTCCCCCAGGCGCGGCGCACGATGCACGGCGTGGACACCGGCCGGATCGCCATGGTGCTGGCGGTGCTGGAGCGGCGCTGCCGGGTGAAGCTCTACGACCGCGACGTCTACGTCTCCACCGTCGGCGGCGCCAAGGTCGCCGACCCGTCCGCCGATCTGGCGGCCGCGCTGGCCATCGCGTCCGCGGCGACGGGCACCACCATCCCGCACGGGGTCGTCGCGCTCGGCGAGGTCGGGCTGGCTGGTGAGCTCCGTCGGGTGCCGGGCACCGACCGCCGGCTGGCCGAGGCCGCCCGGCTGGGCTTCACCGAGGCCGTCGTCCCGGCGGAGACGGGCCAGGCCCGCGACCGGATGCCGACGATGCGGCACGGCCTGCGGGTGCACGCCGCGGCCACCCTCCAGCAGGCGCTCGACGCCGTGGGCCTGCTCCCCCGCCGGGGGTCCGGACCGGCGTCCAGCGCCGACGCGGGCTGACCAGGCGCCCCTAGGATGGGGGCCGCAGTCGAGGGAGGTGGGGGAGATGGCGAACGCGGACCAGCGGAGCGGTCTCTTCGAGCACCTGGCACGGATGGCTCCCGGCACCCCGCTGCGGGACGGCTTCGAACGGATCCTGCGCGGCCGCACGGGCGCCCTGGTCGTGCTGGGCCGCAACGACGTCACCGAGGCGGTCTCCACCGGCGGTTTCGCCCTGGACGTCCCGTTCAGCCCGACGGCGCTGCGGGAGCTGGCCAAGATGGACGGCGCGATCGTGGTCGACCCGGAGTCGGACCGGATCGTCAGCGCCGGCGTCCAGCTGATGCCGGACGCCTCGATCGGCACCGTCGAGACCGGCACCCGGCACCGCACGGCCGACCGCGTGGCCCGGCAGTCCGGCCTGCCCGTGGTCTCGGTGTCGGCGTCGATGTCGACCATCTCGCTGTTCATCGACGGCCACCGGCACGTGTTCGAGCAGTCGGACGCCATCCTCTCCCGGGCCAACCAGGCCCTGCAGACCCTGGAGCGCTACCGCGCCCGGGTGTCGGAGGTGACCGCGCGGCTGTCCTCGCTCGAGGTGCAGGACCAGGTGACGGTGTCCGACGTCGCCCTGGTCGCCCAGCGGCTGGAGATGGTGCGGCGCCTCAACGCCGAGCTGGACGGTTACGTCGTCGAGCTGGGCACCGACGGTCGGCTGCTGGCCCTGCAGCTCTACGAGCTGAGCGCCGGCCTGGACGACCTGCGCGAGCTGCTGGAGCGCGACTACCGCCCCGCTGGTGGCACCGGGTTCTCCTTCGCCTCGCTGGCGACGCTCGACCTGTCCGAGCTGCTGGACCCGTTGGCCGTGGCCCGCGCCCTCGGCTTCTCCGGCCAGAACCACCTGGACACCCGGGTCTCCGCCCGCGGGTACCGGCAGGTGGCCCAGATCAACCGGCTGCCCGTCGGGCTGGGCGCCCGGCTGATCGAGCACTTCGGCTCTCTGCAGGCCCTGTTCGGCGCCACCTCCATCGAGCTGCAGGCCGTGGAGGGCGTCGGGGAGAGCCGGGCTCGCACCATCCGGGACGGGCTGCTGCGGCTGGCCGACGCGGCCTACGACGACCGGGTCGACTGACCCTCAGCCGCCCAGGATCATCCGCAGCTGGACCGGCTTCGCCCCGTCCAGCTGGGCCGTGACGAAGTAGGTCCCGGGCCGCGGCACTTCGGGCCGGGTCCGGCAGCCCGGGCGCGAGCGCTGGCCGTCCCAGGTCATCGTCCACTCCACGGCGTCCTCGGCGTTGACCTTGGCGGAGAGCTTCTTGACCGCCTTCGCGCAGTCGTCGGTGCTCCAGATCCGGTCCGTCCCGGAGTAGATCTTGAGCTCGAAGTTCTCCGGTGCCACCGTGACCACGCAGGTCTGGTCACTCCCGTTGATCAGTGACAGCGTGAAGGTGGTCTTCTGCTCCGGCTTCAGCCGCTGCTTCCCGGTCAGGGTCGTCCGCAGCTCCTTCGGCGGGCAGGCCACCGGCCCGCTCGGGGTCGGCTCCGGTCGTGGGCTCTTCGACGCCGTGGGCGACGGACTGGCGGAGGCGCTGGCGGACGACGTCGGTGACGGGGTCGCGCTGACGGACGGTGACGGGCTCGCGGCCGGGCTGTCCAGAGCTGTCGGGCTGGTCGCCGGCGGCGGCACCGGATCGGCCGAGACGGCCGCCCCCCGGCTCGTGTTCACCACCAGCGCGACCACCAGGCCCACGACGGCGACGAGCGCGATGAGGACGGCCACGCGACGGGCCCAATAGGTCTCCTCGGGCTCCGGCCCCACCGGGTGCAGCACGCCGCTCATGGGCTGAGCGTAAGCAGCGCGGCGCCGCCGCTCGGGCCGCCACGCCGGGCCGCCTGGCACCGGCGCAGGTACGGTGGCGGCCGTGACCGTCGACCCCACCACCCGGCACGCGACGGTTGTCGAGCGGGTGCTGGCCTGGTACGGCAGGAACGCCCGGGACCTGCCCTGGCGACGCCCCGAGGCCACCCCCTGGCAGGTGGTGGTGAGTGAGTTCATGCTGCAGCAGACGCCGGTGGAGCGTGTCCGCGAGCCGTGGCGCGCCTGGGTGGAGCGCTGGCCCACCCCGGCCGCGCTGGCCGCCGCCCCGGCTGGAGAGGCCGTCCGGGCCTGGGGCCGGCTGGGCTACCCCCGCCGGGCGTTGCGGCTGCACCGGGCGGCGGTGGCGATCACCGAGGAGCACGACGGCGAGGTGCCCGCGGACCGCGAGACCCTGCTTCGGCTTCCCGGCGTCGGCGCCTACACCGCGGCCGCCATCGCCAGCTTCGCCTACGGCCGCCGGGAGGTGGTCCTGGACACCAACGTCCGCCGCGTGCTGGCCCGGGTGGACGGTGGGGTGGCCCATCCGGCCGCCAGCCAGACCGTCGCCGAGGTCGCCGCAGCCACCGCCTTCCTGCCCCCGGAACCAGCGGTCGCGGCCCGCTGGGCTGTGGCGGTGATGGAGCTGGGCGCCCTGGTCTGCGTCGCTCGCAGCCCGCGCTGCGACGCCTGCCCGGTGCAGGACCTCTGCGCCTGGCGGGCAGCCGGCTACCCGGCCTGGGGCGGCCCGCCGCGGAAGGGGCAGAGCTACGACGGCACCGACCGGCAGTGCCGGGGCGCCCTGCTGGCCGTGCTCCGCTCCAGCGACGAGCCGGTGGAGCTGGCCGAGCTGGCCGCGGCCTGGCCGGACGAGGAACAGCGGACCCGGTGCCTGGCCTCGCTGGTGGCCGACGGCCTGGCGGTCGCCCCGGCGGCCGGGCACGTCGCCCTGCCCGGCTGACCTCAGACGGTCGCCGGGCCGGTGGGGTCGCGGGAGGTCCGGGTGGAGCCGACGCTGGCGACCACCACGCAGGCCATCGCCACCCACTGCACGGGGTTGAGGAACTCGGCCAGCAGCAGCATCGCGGCCAGGGCGGCCACCGCGGGCTCCAGGCTCATGAGGATGCCGAACACGCGCGGGGTGATCCGGCGGAGCGCAGTCAGCTCCAGGCTGTAGGGGATGACCGAGCTGAGCAGGCCGACGGCCAGCCCGAGCAGCAGCACCCGCGGCTCGAGCAGCCGGCTGCCCGCCTCGAGCACGGCGGGCGGGGCCAGGGCGACCGCCCCGACCAGACTGGCCACCACCAGCCCGGAGACTCCGGGCCAGCGCCGGCCGGTCCGGGCGCTGAGCAGGATGTAGCAGGCCCAGCCGGCGGCGGCCAGCAGGGCGAAGAGCACCCCGGCGACGTCCAGCCGGGTCCGGGACAGCCCGAGCAACCCGACCCCCAGCCCGGCCAACCCGACCCAGACCAGGTCCCGGGGGCGGCGGGAGCCGGCCACGGCGACCGCGAGCGGACCCAGGAACTCGATCGTCACCGCGATGCCCAGCGGGATCCGGGCGAAGGACTGGTAGATGGCCCAGTTCATGGTGGCCAAGCTGACCCCGAAAGCCAGGGCGACCACCCAGTCGTCGCGGGTGTGACCGCGCAGCCGGGGACGGACGACGAGCAGGAAGACCACAGCGGAGGTGACCAGTCGCAACCAGACCATCGCCGTCGGCGGGACCAATGGGAACAGCTGCTTGGCGATGGCTGCGCCGAACTGGACCGAGACGATGCCGCCGACCACCAGCCAGACGGCCGGCACCCGCTCGAGGGACCAGGTCGGGCTCGGTCGGCTGGACACGTCCGCGCTCACCGGCCCACCCTTCCACGGTGAACCCACTTCGCCGCGCCAGTCCGAGCGGCGGATCAGCGCGACGCTGGACTGGATCGCGGAGGTCTAGTCCCGAGCCGCCGGTCACCGCGCCGCCCCCGCCAACTCGGCGGTCGGGCGAAGGGCAGGGGGGTCGCTGCCCCGTCGTCGCGGTCGGTCATGAGCGATCCGGATCCGGTGGTTGACCAGCGGTCGCTGCTGCCGGTCCAACCACCCAGGTGGGATCCACTCCGCCAACCCGTCACCGTTCAGCCGGACCTGCCACCCCCGCCCCAAGAAGTTGTGGTGGTGGTACCGGCACAACAGGGTCAAGTTGTCCAGATCAGTCAGACCGCCCTCGATCCACGGCCGGATGTGGTGCCGTTCGCAGAACTCCGCCGGGTGCTGACAGCCGGGGAACGAACACCCACGGTCCCGAGCCACCAACGCCAGATGCTGCGAGCGGGAAGCGCAGCGCCGGGTCCGGCCCAGGTCGAGGACCGCACCAGAGGCGTTGAGGACTGCAGGGATGATGTCGGCCTCGGCCGCCATCTGCAGCAGGGCCCTGGTGGACAGCAGGTTCCCGGTCGACGTCGTCGCCGAACCCGTCCGCCGTGACAAGTCCTGCTCGTCGATCGTGACCACCACCGAGACCGGCACACCGCCGGTGTCGGGGACCGACCCCGACCGGAGCAACCGGTCACACAGGTCCTCGAGCGCGTCATGCTGGCGTTGCCCGAAAGTCCGCTGGTCGCGGTCACCGGACTCATCGACACGGACCCTGGCCAGCGGCCGGATCAACGCCTGCAGCTTCGCGCCGCACCCGGCCGTCAGCCGGAACTCCCCGGCGCAGCCGCCGTCCGGCGTGGAGTGCATCGCGAACCACCGCCGGTCCCGCTGCAGCTCCTCCTCCGGCCGGGTCCCGTCCGGGTCGATGGCGTCGACCACCCGTCCGGCCAGCCGCTTCAGGTCCTCCGGGCCGAAGGTCCGGGCATCATCGGTCAGCAGCCTCTCCCCGGCCGACACCTCCGCGGGGTCGAACCCCGGCCGGTCCACCCCGGCCAACGCCCGGGTGATGATGCCCGCCTTGTCCGCCGACACCTCACCCGCCACGACCGCAGCGGCCAGCAGCGGCCGCACGGGACCCAACGGCTCACCAGTCATCGACCGGCGCTCACCGAGCTGCTCGTAGGCGTGCACCCGCCGGCCGGCTTCGGCCCGCGAGATGCCCAGCGCCGAGGTCAGCAGCCGACGCAGGTTCCCCTGGCAGAGCTGCCCGGCGGCGTCGGTGACATCCAGCCCGGCCAGCACCACCAGATCCAACGCCAGCACCCGGTTCCGCACCACCTCCAGCTGCTGCACCACCGCCACCTGCTCCACCACCGGCAGCAGACCCAGCTCCGTCAACCGCTCACCCAGCACAGCGCGAGCGGCGTCCAACGCCTCGACCGCCTCCGCCAGACCACCATCCATACGACAACGCTAGGAGAACGCCTGTTCGAATACGAGGCCGCGGCCAGCGCGGACAACACCGGAGCGAACCGGACAACACCCGTGATCGCCCGGAGAACCAGGAACGGCCAGGTCCCCACCCTCGCGGGTGGCGACCTGGCCGTCCTGTGACGTCAGCGGTCAGTCGTTGCTGGTGGCCTCGGTGCCGTCGTTGAAGCCCTCGATGATGCCGCCGAACTCCACCGGTGGGACGTCCGGGGCTGCGGCCCGGTCGTTGCCCGTGAAGGTGAACGGCTCCTCGGCGCCGGGCTCGGCGACGTCGACGACGACGATCTGGCCCGCGTGCAGCTCGGAGAACAGGATCTTCTCCGCGAGGGTGTCCTCGATGTCACGCTGCAGCGCACGACGCAGCGGACGCGCCCCGAGCGTCGGGTCGAAGCCGCGCTGCGCGATCAGCGTCTTGGCCGCGGGCGTGAGCTCGATGCCCATGTCGCGGTCCTTCAGCCGGACCTCGATCTGCGCCACCATCAGGTCGACGATGCGCTCGATGTCCTCCTGCGTGAGCTGGCGGAACACCACGATCTCGTCGACGCGGTTCAGGAACTCCGGACGGAAGTGCTGCTTCAACTCGTCCGCGACCTTGGCCTTCATCTTCTCGTACGAGCCGCCGCCGTTGCCCGCCCCGCTGAAGCCCAGGGACACGCTCTTGGCGATGTCCCGGGTGCCCAGGTTGGTGGTCATGACGATGACGGTGTTCTTGAAGTCGACGACCCGGCCCTGGGCGTCGGTCAGGCGACCTTCGTCCAGGATCTGCAGCAGCGAGTTGAAGATGTCCGGGTGAGCCTTCTCGACCTCGTCGAAGAGGACCACGCTGAACGGCTTGCGCCGCACCTTCTCGGTGAGCTGGCCGCCCTCCTCGTACCCGACGTAGCCGGGAGGCGAACCGAACAGCCGCGAGGCGGTGTGCTTCTCGGAGTACTCGCTCATGTCGAGCTGGATCAGCGCGTCCTGGTCGCCGAACAGGAACTCGGTGAGCGCCTTGGTCAGCTCGGTCTTCCCCACACCGGACGGGCCGGCGAAGATGAACGAGCCGCTCGGGCGCCGCGGGTCCTTGAGGCCGGCGCGGGTCCGCCGGATGGAGCGGGACAGCGCGCGGACGGCGTCGTGCTGGCCGATGTAGCGCTTGCCGAGCTCCTGCTCCATGTTGAGCAGGCGGGCCGACTCCTCCTCGGTGAGCTTGAAGACCGGGATGCCGGTGCTGGCCGACAGCACCTCGGCGATGATCTCCTCGTCCACCTCGGCCACCACGTCCAGGTCACCGGACTTCCACTGCGCCTCGCGCTCGGAGCGGGCGGTGAGCAGCTTCTTCTCGTCGTCGCGGAGGCCCGCGGCGCGCTCGAAGTCCTGCGCGTCGATGGCGGCTTCCTTCTCCAGCCGGACGGCCGCCACCTTCTCGTCGAACTCGCGCAGGTCCGGCGGCGCCGTCATCCGGCGGATCCGCAGCCGGGCCCCGGCCTCGTCGATCAGGTCGATCGCCTTGTCAGGGAGGAAGCGGTCGGAGATGTAGCGGTCGGCCATCTGCGCCGCGGCCACCAGGGCCTGGTCGGTGATGGTGATCCGGTGGTGCGCCTCGTACCGGTCGCGCAGTCCGCGCAGGATGTCGATCGTGTGCGCGATCGTCGGCTCGGCCACCTGGATGGGCTGGAAGCGGCGCTCGAGGGCGGCGTCCTTCTCGACGTACTTGCGGTACTCGTCGAGGGTGGTCGCGCCGATGGTCTGCAGCTCGCCGCGGGCCAGCATCGGCTTGAGGATGCTCGCCGCGTCGATGGCGCCCTCGGCGGCTCCCGCACCGACCAGGGTGTGGATCTCGTCGATGAACAGCACCACGTCGCCGCGGGTCTTGATCTCCTTGAGGACCTTCTTCAGCCGCTCCTCGAAGTCACCGCGGTAGCGGCTGCCGGCCACCAGCGCGCCGAGGTCGAGGGTGTAGATCTGCTTGTCGCGCAGCGTCTCGGGGACATCGCCACGGACGATGGCCTGGGACAGGCCCTCGACCACCGCGGTCTTGCCGACACCGGGCTCACCGATCAGCACCGGGTTGTTCTTGGTGCGCCGGGAGAGCACGGTCATCACGCGCTCGATCTCCTTCTCGCGCCCGATGACCGGGTCGAGCTTGTTCTCGCGCGCCGCCTGCGTCAGGTTGCGGCCGAACTGGTCCAGCACCATCGACGACGACGGGGTGCCGCCGGTCTCGGGCGCGCCGGAGGTCGCGGCCTCCTTGCCCTGGAAGCCGCTGAGCAGCTGCAGGACCTGGTTGCGGACCCGGTTGAGGTCGGCGCCGAGCTTGACCAGCACCTGCGCGGCGACGCCCTCGCCCTCGCGGATCAGGCCGAGCAGGATGTGCTCGGTCCCGATGTAGGAATGGTTGATCTGCAGCGCCTCGCGCAGGCTCAGCTCGAGAACCTTCTTGGCGCGCGGGGTGAAAGGAATGTGACCGCTCGGCGACTGCTGGCCGTGCCCGATGATCTCCTCGACCTTCTGGCGAACGGCTTCCAAGGAGATGCCGAGGGATTCCAGGGCCTTGGCGGCGACACCCTCACCCTCGTGGATCAGGCCGAGCAGGATGTGCTCGGTCCCGATGTAGTTGTGGTTGAGCATGCGAGCCTCTTCTTGTGCCAGCACCACGACACGACGGGCTCGGTCGGTAAACCGCTCGAACATGATGATTGCTCCTCGCCTGCGGTGCGACCCTCACCCTCGTGGGAGAAGCCGGCACCGTCGCTGTTCACTCTAGTAGGCCGCAGAGACCCGGACTTCTGCTCGAGTCTTCCACCTCCTCCCTCGCGGGAGGTGGCGATCAGGACCTTCAGGAGTGACAACGGCGTTCCCGCCTGTGAGATTCCGGTTCCGCGCCGCGGATCCCGGCGGACGGGGCGGCCGGGCGGCGGTCAGCGTTCGCCCAGAGCGCAGAACCCCGAGCCCTCGTGACCGGCCGGGCCGCCGCCGGGCTCAGCCGTGGGCGCGCTCGTAGGCCTCGCGGACCTCCGACGACACCCGTCCGCGGCTGCTCACGTCGTGGCCGTTGGCCAGCGCCCAGGCCCGGATCTCGCTGGTGCTGCCCGCGCCGCCCGCGCCGTCGGCGGCCTTGCTGCTGCTGCTGGCGCCGCCGGCGCGCCGACGACGTCCGCCGGTCTTGCGCGCGTGCCCGATCCAGATCGCCAGCTCGTCGCGCAGCTTGTCGGCATTGGCACGGCTGAGGTCGATTTCGTACTCGGCGCCGTCGAGGGCGAAGGTCACGGTTTCGTCCGCCTCACCGCCGTCGTAATCGTCTTCCAGAATGATCTGGACCCGTTGTGCCACTGCTACCTCCGGTATTGCGAATCTGTTCGGTCGTGATGGACCTTATCGCACCTCGGACACCACGCCCAGGAACGCGGTGGGCGCAATAGCCGCGAACTTCTGGAATGGGAGAACAACGCGGCGGGAAATTCATCCCACGGACCGGCCACGACGGACGCTCCGGCGCCGTCGGGCAGCATGGCGCCGTGCCCGGAGCTGCGGAGTCCTACGTCGACGCCTGGCGGCGCGCCGCCTCCGGCCGGGACGGCTTCTGGGCGGGAACCCTCCCCTCAGCCCACTTCCGGACCGCCTCGGCGCTGGGACCGGAGCTGGCCCAGGCGGTGGCCGGTCTGCTGGCCGACCGGCCGGGGCTGCACCGGGTGCTGGAGCTCGGCGCCGGTGACGGCCTGCTGCTGACCCACCTGCGCGACCTGCGACCCGACCTCGCGCTGGCCGGGGTGGACCTCCGGGCGCGGCCGGCCCGGCTCGACCCGACCGTCGCCTGGCACACCGACCGGTGGGACGTGCAGCGCGACGCCTGGACCTCCGGGGCGGTGCCCGCGCTGCTGGCTGAGCGGGTGCCGACGTTGGTGCTGGCGGTGGAGTGGCTGGACGACCTGCCCTGCCGGGTCGCCGCTCCCGCCAGCGCCGGCTGGCGCGAGCTCGACGCGGACCTCGCGCCCGCCGGTGTCCTGGACGAGGCCGACCGGACCTGGCTGGAGCGCTGGTGGCCCACCGGCGAGCAGGTGGAGGTGGGCAGGACCCGGGACGCGGCCTGGGCGGCGGTGGTGCGGGGCCTGGCAGGGGCGGGCGGGGCAGCCCTGCTGGTCGACTACGGGCACACCCGGGCCGACCGTCCGCGGGCGGGCTCGCTGGCCGCCTTCCGTGCTGGTCACGCCGTGCCGCCGCGGCCCCTCGCTGACCGCAACGTGACCGCGCACGTGGCCGTCGACGCGGTAGCGGCCGCCGGCACCGCGGCCGGCGGCCGCACCGTGCTGGCCGGGCGGCAGGTCGCGGTGCTCCCCGGTCTGCTGCCGCCGGTCCCGCCGGGGACGGATCCCGTGACGGCCCTGGCCGCACGCAGCCGCCGCCACGCCCTCACCGCGGCGCGCGGCTGGGGCGGCCACCACTGGCTGCTCCAGGAGGTGCCAGCTGGCGCTGTGGCAACCTGAGTGAGTGCACGCGCCGCTCCGGGTCCTCGTCGGCTCGCTGGCCCCCGGAGTGCTGCCCGATGCCGCCGCCGGAGCTCCCGCGCGGACCGTCGTCCTCGACCTCGGCGCCGACCACCCCAGCAGCACCGGCCTGGTCGAGCTGGACCTGTGGACCGCCGACGGCGTGGTCACCGGCGCGCAGGTGGTCGTCGGCGCCCTGCACCGGGGCGCGGAGAAGCTGTTCGAGGTCCGCGACTACCGCCAGATCGGCATGCTGGCCGACCGGCACGACTGGGAGGCGCCGTTCTTCGGTGAGCTGGGTGTGGCGCTGGTCTGCGAGCAGCTGCTGGGCCTGGAGGTGCCGGAGCGGGCGTCCTGGCTCCGGCTGCTGCTGGCCGAGCACACCCGGCTGCTCAGCCACCTGGGCTTCCTGACCTCGGTCACCGCCCGGCTGCCCGCCGCGCCGGCCCTGCCGCCGCTGCGCGAGGCGCTGCGGGAGCAGACCCGACGACTCACCGGGAACCGGGTGCACCCGATGGTCGCGCGGATCGGCGGGCTCGCCGTCGACGCCGATGCTCCGTGGCTGGCGGCGGAGACCGCCCTCACGGCGCGCGTGCGGGCGGCGGCCGAGCAGGCCGCGTCACTGCTCGACGCGGCACCGCGGACCGGTGACGGCGTGGCGCCGGTGAACGCTGACACGGTCGGCGCCTTCGGCCTCGGCGGTGCGCTGGCCCGGGCCAGCGGGGTGGGCCTCGACCTGCGCCGCACCCCGTCGCCGCTCCCCTACGCCGAGCTGGTCCACCTGCTGCACCCCGCGCCCTCCACCGCGGGCGACGCCCGGGCTCGCTGGCGGGCCCAGCTGGTCGAGGTCGTCGACGCCTGCGGTCTGGTGGACGCCTGCGCCGCCCGGCTCGCCGACATGGCCGGACCGGTGCAGGTGCGGCTGGGCAAGATCGTCAAGCTCCCCGAGGGGGAGGCCTACCTGGCCCTGGAGGCGCCGCTGGGGGTGGCCGGCTTCTTCGTCGTCTCCCGCGGGGAGAAGACGCCGTGGCGCTTCAAGCTGCGGACGCCGTCGTTCAGCAACGCCGCCGCCCTGGAACGGGTGCTGGTGGGCGTCCCGGTCACCGACCTGGAGGTCGCGCTGGCCTCGGTCGGCTACGTGGTGGGCGACATCGACCGCTGAGCGGCTCCGGGGTCGCCCGCGGGGTGCGGGCTGGCTCCAGCACCGCGGCCTGAGCCTGTCGAAGGCCCTTCGACGAGCTCAGGGAGCGGGTGGCGTGGAGCAGGGGTCAGGCGCGGCGGCGGCCGACCTCGTAGTTGGGCAGCACCCCGCGGATCGTCTCCAGGGTGTGCAGGTCGAGGACGAGGGAGTCCTCGCGCTCGGTCGCCGCGTCGAGCTCGTCCTGGGGACGACGGGGGAGCTGGTGCACCTGCGCGCCGTCCTCGTCCAGCTCGTGCTCGAGCTCGAGCACCCGGGTCTCCAAGCCGGTGATCTGGACCTCCTGCTTCTGCACCGTGGTGCGCAGCGAGGTGATCGTGCGGTCGCGGTCGGCGACGGCCGTGCGGAGCGACGTGCGGTCGCCCTCGAGGGAGAAGACCTCGTGCCGCAGGGCGGCGATGGTGACCTGCTGCCCGTCGACGACGGCGACGGTCGCGCGGACCCGGTCGGTCAACGTGTCCACGACCTCGGCGTTGTGGCGACGCTCCTCCCGGAGCTGCGCGCCGTGCCGCTGCGAGGTCTGCAGCAGGGTGCGGGCGTGCCGGCGCTCGGCGTTGAACAGCTCGCGCCAGGCGCAGACGCAGGCGACCACGGCAGCGACGACGGCGACACCCACCCCGACCCGGGTGGCCCAGACCGGGCCGAAGGCCGCGGCGACCGCGATCACGGTCCCGGTCACCAGGACCACCTCGGACGCGCGGCGGAGCCCCGGGGTGGTTGCGGAACGGGAGGCGGAGGCGCGCACGGAGGTCACGGCGTCACGATAGTGGCGCCGGAGCGGCGCTCCGGGGAACGGCGCGCCCCGGGCCCGGCGGGGTCAGCGCAGCTCGGGGCCGACGTCCTCGTCGTCGGAGCCGGGCACCTTGCAGGCGCGCTCGAGCAGCAGCCCGCCGACCATCAGGGCCAGTCCGGCGACGACGGCGACCGCCGACCGGATCACCCGTTCGCGCGGGGTCGAGGCGTCGAGCCGGGTGAGGAAGTTCAGCGCGAAGCCGAGGTACCCACCGGCGACCAGCGCCCCGGTCAGGGCGGAGGCCTTGCCCAGCACCAGGAAGGCGACGGCGCGTTGCGGCTCCATCCGCTCCTGGCGCACCTGGATCCGCTGGTGCGTGGTCCAGGCCAGCGCCCCGACCAGCGCCGCGAACACCACCAGCCCGATCGGCGCGGACCAGGGGATGCGGGGCGGGATCACGTCCAAGGCGTTGGCGATGACCACCACCAGCCAGCCGGCCAGGGCGCCGGACACGGCAGCCACCAGCAGGGAGCGACGGGGGGTCAGGTCGACCGACCCGCCGCCGGGATGCTCGGCCAAGCGGCGTCAGTCGCTCTCGACGCTCAGGTCGTCGCGCCGGGTGACACCGTTGACGTCCACGGCCGCCGCCAGCTCACCGACGGTCTCGTGCCGCCCGGGCAGCCTGCCGTTCGGGTCGACCTCCGCCCAGGGCACCAGCACGAAGCCGCGCTCGCCGGCGAGCGGGTGCGGCAGTGTGAGGTCGGGCTGGGTCAGCTCGGTCTTCCCGACCAGGATCAGGTCGACGTCGAGCGTGCGGGCGCTCCAGCGCCCTCCGCTGCGATCCCGGCCGTAGGCGTCCTCGACGGCCTGGGCACGCTCGAGCAGGGTCCGCGGCTCCAGGGTCGTCTCGGCGACCAGCACGATGTTGAGGAAGGCCGGGCTGTCTTCGGGGCCGCCGACGGCGGCCGTCTCGTAGACCGAGGAGACGTCGACGACGATGACGTCGGGGGTGTCGCGGAGCGCGTCGACGGCGCCCTGCAGGTTGCTGAGCCGGTCGCCCAGGTTGGAGCCGATCGAGTAGACGACCTTGCGCAGCGGCTTCATCCCGCTGAGGGTGTCGGTGTCGATGGCGTACGGGTTGGGGGAGGTCATGACTTGCTCCTTCTCAGGGTGACGGCGACGTCGGCGACGGGCACCGGCATCGGGGCGTCCGGCTTGTGCACGGTCACCTCGACGCCCTGCACCGCGGGACGGCGGAGGCAGGTGCGGGCGATGCGGTCGGCGAGCGCCTCGATCAGGTCGAGGGGCTCGCCCTCGATGTCGGCCACGACGTCGGCGGCCAGCTGCCCGTAGTCGACGGTCTGCTGCAGGTCGTCGGTCTCGGCGGCGGGGCCCAGGTCGAGGGAGCAGACGACGTCGGCTACGAAGCGTTGACCCTGCTCGCGCTCGAAGTCGAAGACGCCGTGGCGACCGAACCCGGCCAGGCCGCGCAGGGCGACCTGGTCCCGGGCAGGCAGGGCTGAGCTCGAACGCATGTCGTCGACCATCCGCACCTCCTCTGGAAAGGGGCACCCTACCCGGCACGGGCAACGGGCCCATGACGTCCAGACGTCAGGTGGACGAACGCCGACGCAGCCGCTGGACCACCGTGACGGCGTCCCGGCTGGCCCGGACGGCGTGCACCCGGACCCCCCAGATCCCCTGCAGCGCGAGCACCGCACTGAGGGCGGTGGTGGCGTCGTCGCGCCCGTCGGCCGGGCGCGGGTGCCCGTCGGCGTCGGCGAGCAGCGCGCCCAGGAAGGCCTTGCGGGAGACCCCGACCAGCTGGGGCACCCCCAGTCCGGCCAGGGCGTCGGGCTGCTGCAGCAGCGCCCAGTTGTGGTCCCCGGTCTTGGCGAACCCGTAGCCCGCGTCGACGACCAGCTGGTCGGCAGCGATCCCGGCGGCCCGGGCGGCGTCGAGCCGACCGCGGAGCTCGGCGACGACGTCGACGACCACGTCCCGGTAGGCCGTCCGGTCCTGCATGACGGTCGAGTGGCCCCGCCAGTGCATGCAGACGTAGGCCACGTCCAGACCGGCGACGCAGGACAGCATCTCCGGGTCGGCCAGGCCGCCGGACACGTCGTTGACCAGCTGGGCACCGGCACGGACGGCCGCGGCGGCCACCTCGGCCCGCATGGTGTCGCTGCTGACCACCACCCCCGCGGCGGTGAGGGCCTCGACGACGGGGACCACCCGGCGCAGCTCCTCGGCCAGGTCGGGGCGCTCGGCCCCCGGGCGGGTGGACTCCCCGCCCACGTCGACGAGGTCGGCGCCCCCGGCCGCCAGGGCCAGGCCGTGGGCGACGGCGGCGTCGGTGTCGAACCACCGGCCACCGTCGGAGAAGGAGTCGGGGGTGACGTTCAGGACGCCCATCACCAGGGTCCGGCCCGGTGCGGGCAGACCGCGGACCACCAGGGGCTCGCTCATCACCTCACCCTAGGAGGCGGGGCTCAGCTCCTGATCAGGCCCATCGCCTCAGCCCGGGTGGCGGGGTTGCGCAGCTGTCCCCGGACGGCGCTGGTGACCGTCTTCGAGCCGGGCTTGCGCACGCCGCGCATGGTCATGCAGAGGTGCTCGCACTCGAACACCACGATCGCCCCGCGTGGCTGCAGGATCCGCTCCAGGGCGTCGGCCACCTGCGTGGTCAACCGCTCCTGCACCTGCGGGCGCTTGGCGTAGACGTCGACCAGCCGGGCCAGCTTGGACAGCCCGGTGATCGTGCCGTCCTTGCTGGGGATGTAGCCGATGTGGGCGACACCGGTGAAGGGCACCAGGTGGTGCTCGCAGCAGCTCCACACCTCGATGTCCTTGACCAGCACCAGCTCGTCGAAGCCCAGGTCGAACCGCTTGGCCAGCACCTCGTCAGCGTCCTGGTGGAGCCCGACGAACATCTCCGCGTAGGCGCGGGCCACCCGGTCCGGGGTCTCCCGCAGCCCGTCGCGGTCGGGGTTCTCGCCGATGCCGATCAGGATCTCCCGGACGGCGGCGGCGACCCGGTCGTGGTCGAACGCGGCGATCGGCTTCGGCACCGCGGCCGGCGCCTCGACCGGGGCGACGCCGTGCGGCCCGCCCACGCCGTCGACGTCGGCGGTGCGGTCGGCGCTCATCGCCCGGCTCCGCCCGCGGACCCGCCCGTCACCGGTAGTCGGGCCCGCGCGGCGGCTGCCCGTCCCCGCTGACGCCGGGGCCGCCGTACGGCGGGTTGGTCCCTGCGCCCTGGGGGTAGCCCGGCAGCTGCGGCGGGACGCCCTGGTGGCCGGGGGGCAGCGGCGCGCCACCGGGTGGCAGCTCCACGCCCGGCCCACCCGAGCCGGGCAGCTGGCCGTTCGGCGCGTGCCCGTTGCCGTTGACCGAGGGGGGCGGCATGACCGGGGGCACCGACGACGGCACGCGGTTGTCGGAGCCGGTCCAGGCCGGCCGCTTCGGCCACAGCTTGAGGGACTGGAACACCTCGGCCACCTCGGCACGGTCCAGCGTCTCGCGCTCGAACAGCGCCCGGACCAGGTCGTCCAGGACGTCCCGGTTGGCGGTGAGGATGTCGAAGGCCTCCTGGTGGGCGTTGCCGATCAGCTTCGAGACCTCCTCGTCGACGATCGCGGCGACGTCCTCGGAGTACTCCCGGCCGTGGCCCATGTCGCGGCCCATGAACGGCTCGGAGTCGCCCGAGCCGAGCTTCACCGCGCCGAGCCGGTCGGTCATGCCGTACTGGGTGACCATCGCCCGCGCCACGTTGGTGGCCTTCTCGATGTCGTTGCTGGCCCCGGTGGTGGGGTCGTGGAAGACGAGCTCCTCCGCGGCGCGGCCGCCCATCATGTAGGCCAGCTGGTCGAGCAGCTCGGCCCGGGTGTTGGAGTACTTGTCGTTCTCCGGCAGCACCATCGTGTAGCCCAGAGCCCGGCCGCGGGGCAGGATCGTGACCTTCTGCACAGGATCGGTGCCCGGCAGCGCGGCCGCGACGAGGGCGTGGCCACCCTCGTGGTAGGCGGTGACGAGCTTCTCCTTCTCGTTCATCAGCCGGCTGCGCTTCTGCGGCCCGGCGATGACGCGGTCGATCGCCTCGTCCATGTACTCGTTGGTGATCACCTGGGCGTTCTGCCGGGCGGTCAGCAGCGCCGCCTCGTTCAGCACGTTGGCCAGGTCGGCACCGGTGAAGCCCGGAGTCCGACGAGCCACCGCGCCGAGGTCGACGTCCGGGGCGACCGGCTTGCCCTCGGAGTGCACCTTGAGGATCTCCAGCCGGCCCTTCATGTCGGGCGCCTCGACGGCGATCTGGCGGTCGAAACGGCCCGGGCGCAGCAGCGCCGGGTCGAGCACGTCGGGCCGGTTGGTGGCCGCGATCAAGATGACGCCGCCGCGGACGTCGAAGCCGTCCATCTCCACCAGCAGCTGGTTCAGCGTCTGCTCGCGCTCGTCGTGCCCGCCGCCCATGCCGGCGCCGCGGTGCCGGCCGACGGCGTCGATCTCGTCGATGAAGACGATGGCCGGTGCGTTCTCCTTGGCCTGCTCGAACAGGTCGCGGACCCGGCTGGCGCCGACGCCGACGAACATCTCGACGAAGTCCGAACCCGAGATCGAGAAGAACGGGACCCCGGCCTCGCCGGCCACCGCACGGGCGAGCAGCGTCTTGCCGGTGCCGGGCGGGCCGTAGAGCAGCACGCCCTTGGGGATCTTGGCCCCGACGGCCTGGAACTTCGCGGGCTCGGCCAGGAACTCCTTGATCTCCTCGAGCTCCTCGATCGCCTCCTCGCAGCCGGCGACGTCGTGGAAGGTCGTCTTCGGGGTGTCCTTGGTGGCCACCTTGGCCTTGGACTTGCCGAACTGCATGACCCGGCTGCCACCGCCCTGGACGGAGTTGAGCAGGAAGAAGAAGAGGACGCCGATGATGATGAACGGGATCAGGGTGCCCAGCAGCGAGGAGAAGAAGCCCGGGGTCGGGTTGTCGCCGTCCCAGCTGCCCAGCGTCCCCTCGTCGACCCGCTGGTTCAGCCGGTCGACCAGCTGCTGGCTCTGGTCGCCGACCCAGATCGCCTCGTACTTGGTCGAGTCGTCGATCGTGACGCGGATCTCCTGCTCGCCGTCGATCAGCTCGACCTCCTCGATCCGGTCGCCGCCGTTGATGATCGACACGACCTGGGAGGTCGGCACGGTCTGGAAGCCGCCGTTGAGCCGGCCGCTGAAGTCCACCAGGAGGCCGATGGCGAGCACGGCGAGCAGGATCCAGATCAGGGGCCCGCGGAAGATGCGCTTGAAGTTCATGACCTGCCTAGGAGTGTGGGGGCACAGTCATGCCCTCTACCGCCCAAGGCTAGCGTCCGGCGGAAGGATCGAGCCCGGTCGACCAGGGCCCACCAGCGAGCCGGACTAGCTGTACACGTGCGGGGCGAGGGTGCCGACCGACGTGAGGTTGCGGTAGTGGCCGTCGTAGTCGAGGCCGTAGCCGACGACGAACTCGTCGGGGATGTCGAAGCCGACGTAGGCGACCTCGACGGCGTTCTGCGCCGCCTCGGGCTTGCGGAAGGCCGTCATGATCTTGAGGCTCGCCGGGTTGCGCGAGCGCAGGTTGGTCATCAGGTAGGACAGGGTCAGACCGGTGTCGATGATGTCCTCGACCACCAGCACGTGCACCCCGGTGATGTCGGTGCTGAGGTCCTTGAGGATCCGCACCACGCCCGAGGACTGGGTGCCGGAGCCGTAGGAGGAGACGGCCATCCAGTCCATCCGGCAGTGGATGGCCAGCGCGCGGGACAGGTCGGCCATCACCATCACCGCGCCGTTGAGCACCCCGACCAGCAGCAGGTCCTCACCGGCGTAGTCCTCGTCGATCTGCGCGGCCAGCTCCCGCATCCGCGCCGCGACCTCCTCCTTGCTGTAGAGCACGCGGGTGAGGTCGCCGGGGAGCTGGGTGTCATCCACGGGCGACAGCCTGCCACAGCAGCCGACCCTCCCGACGCGCCACCGTTCCGCCCGGGAGGTCGACCCCGCGCTGCCCGTGCCAGGCCAGCACCAGCGCCTCGACGGCCCCGACGTGGTCGGCACCCACGTCCTGCGCACCGCGAGCCGCGAGCCACCGGCGCAGCACCCGGCTGCGGAGCGCGGCGGGCAGGGCGGCGAGGTCGGCGCAGTCCACGGTCGCCGTCCCCGGGTCGGCCTCGGCGGCCAGCGCGTCGAGCAGGTCGGCGTCCTCGCGGGCCAGCCGCGCCGTCCGGGCCAGCGCCGCGACCACGCCCGGACCGAGCTCCCGCTCCAGCACCGGCAGCACCCGCCGCCGGACCCGGACCCGGGCGAACCGGGGGTCGCGGTTGTGCGGGTCGGACCAGGGCTGAAGGCCGAGCTCGGCGCAGGCCTGCTCCGTCGTCGTCCGCGGCAGGTCGAGCAGGGGGCGCAGCAGGCCGGCGGCGCGCGGCGCCATCCCGGCCAGCGACCGCGGGCCGGAACCGCGGGCCAGCCCCAGCAGCACGGTCTCCGCCTGGTCGTCGCGGGTGTGGCCGAGCAGGACGGTCGCGGGCGGGTCCCCGGCCGCGACCGATCGCAGGGCTGCGTAGCGGGCGTCCCGGGCGGCGGCCTCGGTTCCGCCGACCGCCGTCACCGTCACGGGCAGCACGACGACGTCGGCCAGCCCGAGCCCCGCGAGGGTCTCGGCGGCCCGGGCCGCGACCAGGTCGGACCCGGCCTGCAGGCCGTGGTCGACGACGGCGGCCGCGCAGGGCAGCCCGCGCCGCTCCGCCACCTGCCGGGCCGCGGCGGCCAGGGCGAGGGAGTCCGACCCGCCGGAGCAGGCCACCAGCAGCCGGGCGTCGGCCGGGGTCAGCGCGGCGTCGACGGCCTGGACGACGGTCAACGTCGCCCGGCCGAGCGCGCGTCGAGCCACCGGGTCGGCTCAGGCCGCGCCGGGCATCCGGGCCAGCCAGAGCGCCGGGTCGGCGATCTCCTCGCGGGTGGGCAGCGTCGCCGGTGAGGTCCAGACGTGGTTGAAGCCGGTCATCCCGACGGCGTCGATGACGGTGCGGCAGAACCGGGCGCCGTCGCGGTACTGGCGCATCTTGGCGTCGAGTCCCAGCAGCCGGCGGACGACCTTGTCGAAGCCCTGCCCCTCGCGGCGGGTGGTGAAGCGGCGGCGGATCGTCGCGACAGTGGGCACCACCGACGGCCCGACGCCGTCCATCACCACGTCGGCGTGGCCCTCCAGCAGCGACATCACGGCGGTGATGCGGTCGACGACCTCACGCTGCGCGCGCGTCTGGACCAGGTCCACCACCGAGAGCTCCTCGCCCGTCCGCATCGCGGAGGCGACCCGCCGGGCGCCGTCGGCGATCATCTGCAGCACCGCCGCGGTGTCGAGCTCGGTGGAGCCGACGATCTCGGCGATCTGGGCGTTCAGGTGGTCCCGCAGCCAGGGCACCGCGGTGAACTGCACCCGGTGGGTCTCCTCGTGCAGGCAGACCCAGAGCCGGAAGTCGGCCGGGTCGACGCCGAGCTCGCGCTCGATGGCCACGATGTTGGGCGCCACCAGCAGCAGCCGGCCACCCGGCTCGCCCGGCGCGCCCGGGAAGAAGGGGTCGAACTGGCCGAGCACCTTCGGCGCCAGGTAGCTCAGCAGGGCCCCGAGCTCGGCGCCGGTGACCCGGCTGCCGACGGCGGTCATCCCCGGGTTGGCGCTGAGCTTCTCCGCCGTCCGCGCCTCCAGCGGAGCCAGCACCTGCCGGAACCCGTCGACGTTGGCCTGGATCCACCCCGGGCGGTCGACCACCAGCACCGGCGCGGTCGCGCTGGGCACCGGCAGGCCGGTCACCTCCACCACGTAGGCCTCGGCCCGGGCGGCGCTGGCCCGCAGCTGGGCGACCGCCTGCTCGGCGCCGCCGAGGGTGATCTCCGGTCCGGGCTTGACCAGCCTGCGGGCCGTGCTCGCGGCGATCGACCAGTCGACCATGGAGGTTGTCATGCTGCGAGGGTATTCGCCGGGTCCAGCGAGGCCGGGACCGTGCCGGCGGCCTCAGCAGCCGCACCGGCTGAGCCCGGCGCTCACCCGGTCCAGCCAGACCTTGGCCGCGTAGTCATCCGTCGCGTCGTTGACCAGGAACGCGTAGGCCAGCTGGGCGCCGTCGGCGGTGCGCAGGTAGCCCGCCAGCGCGTGCACGCCGGTCAGGGTGCCGGTCTTGCCGCGGACCACGCCGCGCCCGGCGCGGCTGTCCTCGTCGCTGTAGCGCTGGCGGAGACTTCCCTCGACACCGGCGACGGGCAGCCCGGTGAGCACGGCGCGCAGCTCGGGGTGGTCGGGGCCGGCGGCCAGCCGCAGCAGGTCGACCAGCGCGTCGGCGGGGAACCTCGTCTGCCGGGCCAGGCCGCTGCCGTCCTGCAGCCGGGCGTCGTCCGGCCACACCTCCAGCTGCTGCAGGGCCCGGCGGACCGCCCGGGTGCCCTCGGCGGAGCTCCCGGTGGCGCCGGCGGCCAGCGCGACGTGCCGGAGCACCACCTCGGAGGCGTCGTTGTCACTGGCCAGCAGCAGCCGCTGCACGATCTGCTCCAGGGGCAGCGAGGCGGCCTGCGCCAGCGGCTTCGCGGACGCCGGTGCCTTGGCCGGCGCCGTCCGGGTCACCTCCAGGCCCTTCTTCTCCAGCGCCTTCGCGAAGGCGCGCGCCGCGTCCGCCGCCGGGTCGGTGACCCGGGGACCGGGTGAGACCCCGGCGGTGCGGCCCTCGTCCACCCAGAGCGCGCTGACCGGGGTGACCTGGTCGGCGTAGCCGGCCGGCCAGCGGGGGTTCCAGGCGGGGCCGGAGAACAGGGATGCGTCGTAGCCGAGGACGACCTCGGTGGTGCCGGCCTTCCGCAGCGCCTTCGCCGTCGCCGCGGCGAGCGCGGGCAGCGACGCCGACGCGGGCTCGCCGGCGGCCGGGGCCCGGCTGGACAGGTAGGGGTCGCCGCCACCGACGAGCACGATCTTCCCGGCGCCGGAACGGACCACCTCGGTGGTGAAGACGTGCTCCGGTCCGAGACGCGACAGCGCAGCCGCCGACGTCAGCAGCTTCGTCGTCGAGGCCGGGATGGCCGGGGACCCGGCGCGGTGGGAGTAGAGGACCTTCCCGGTGCTGAGGTCGGCGACCTCGGCTGAGAACCGACCGCCCATCGGCTCGCTGTCGACGGCGTCCAGCCGGGCGGCGACCTTCGCGGCCGAGGGTGCCCGCGACCTCGTCGCAGTCGGCAGCACCGGACGGGGCAGCCCGTCGGAGGTGACGGTCGGCGACGCCGTCGCCGGCGGCTGGTCGAAGGTGCCGGGGCTGACGGTGGCGGCGCCTCCGTCAGCCCAGAGCCCGGTGGCGTACAGCCCGCGACCGGCGGCGTGCGCGAAGAACCCGCTGACCAGGCCGGTCACCACGCCGACCACGGCCAGCACGGCCACCAGCGCCACGGCGACCCGCCTGGGACCCATCGGACCGGCACGCTCCTTGACGCTAGGCTCACGCTTGGCTGACCGCATCCCCTTGACCAGCGGCGCGGCCCATCCTAAGGAGGTTCTGTGACCGCACCCAACGCCGAGAACGAGGCAAATCCTCTCAGTGGCATGGAGTTCGACGTCCTGGTCGAGATCCCCAAGGGGCAGAAGAACAAGTACGAGGTCGACCATGCGACCGGCCGCATCCGGCTGGACCGCACCCTGTTCACCTCCACCGCCTACCCGGCGGACTACGGCTTCATCGAGGGCACGCTCGGCCAGGACGGCGACCCGCTGGACGCGCTCGTGCTGGTCTCCGAGCCGACCTTCCCCGGCTGCCTGATCAAGTGCCGCGCCATCGCCATGTTCCGGATGACCGACGAGGCGGGCGGTGACGACAAGGTCCTCTGCGTCCCGGCCTCGGACCACCGCCGCGACCACCTGCGCGACATCAGCGACGTCCGCGAGTACCTGCTGCTCGAGATCGAGCACTTCTTCACCGTCTACAAGGACCTCGAGCCCGGCAAGTCCGTCGAGGGTGCCACCTGGGCCAACCGCGTCGAGGCCGAGGCCGAGGTGGAGGCCAGCTTCGCCCGGGCGAAAGAGCAGAATTATTGATCCTCGCTCCGCTCGGATGCGGACGGGGCTCTGACCCGCCGACTTCGTCGTCGCGGGTGAACGAGAAGCGTGTTCACCCGCTCCTCCTCAGACCGGCGGCGCCCCGTCCGGTGCGGGTCGGGTGGGACCGGGCTCCGGTTGCAGGTGATCCGGTCGGCTACTCGACCTCGCGGGAGCGGGTGGCGAACTCGTCGCTCTCGGGCGGCAGCACGCAGAGCAGGAGGCCGGCGGGGTCGGCCAGGACCACGAAGCCGTCGCCGCGGGAGACCTCGGTGGCCCCCAGGCGGAGCAGGCGGGCGACCTCGGCCTCGACGTCGTCGGACTCCAGGTCCAGGTGGTAGCGGGCGGGCGTGCTGCCGACGTCCTGGACGGCGACGTGCGGGAGGGCGGCGGGGTCGTCCAGCGAGGTGAACTCCCCCGCGTCCCCCACCACGCGCGGGGTGGCCGCCAGCGCCGCGGACCAGAACCGCCGGGTGGGCTCCAGGGCGGCGGACGGGACGTCGACGATGACCTCGCGGAGCAGGATCCGGTGCATGGCGGGACCCTAGGGCAGCGTCCGCCAGCTGGCCAGACCTGCACGGGCCGGGCGGCGTCTCCTCCACCGCGGGCCGGGCGACGCGCACAGCCAGCAGGAAGAGATCTGGCGCCGCCGCGACTACGTGGCGCTGTTCGCCGCGGCGCCGCCGACGGCCTGGAGCCCGAGGCCGACTTCGTCCGGGCCTGGCGCTGGCCCGGGCCGTCCGAGCCGGAGGGGCAGCCGGGGCCTTCGCGCCCCCGCAGGTCTGGCGGCAGGCGAGCCGTCCGCTGGTCGCCGCCCTGCAGCACGGTGGTCCCGCCCGGCGCCCCCGGCTGGCTCCGGAGCCGCGGGTCGTTCTCCGAGCGGACCGGCGGCGTCTGACCGCGGTGCTCAGCCCGGGCTGAGGGAGGTCATCAGGTCGTGCGACCCGTCGGCGCGGGCGGCCTCGAAGTAGAAGCGGCGCCCGCCGTCGGGCAGGGCGACCACGCTGACGTAGCGCAGCGCGCCGTCGCCCTCGGGCGACCACGCCACCGGGCCGTCCCCCACCGGCCGCAGCACCCCGTCCTGCTCCCGGGCCACCCCGGTCCGCTCGAACCAGTTGGCGGCGGCGCTGTCGCGGCCGTCGTAGAGCACCGTCAGCGGTTCCTCGGCGAGGACGGCGCTCACCCGGGCGCCACGCGCGTCCCAGGTCGCGGCCCGCCCCTGCAGGACGGGTCCGCGGTCGGTCCAGGTCAGCCCGTCCTCGCTGGTCACCAGCCGGGTGACCATCCGGTCCTCGTGCCCGGGCTCGGTGAGCGGGTGGCAGCACAGCCACATCCGCCACCCGTGCTCGTCGACCACCACGACGGGGTCCTTGACCCCCGACGCGTCGTCCCCGGGCAGCACCCGGTGCCGGACGCCGTCGGCCAGGTCCTCGGGCCGGTCGGCGTCCAGCGCCTCGACCCACCAGTGCTTGGAGCCGGGGGTGGCGCAGCTGAGGTAGAGCCGCCAGCCGCCGTCGGGTCGGCGGACCAGCGCCGGTCGCTCGAACGACGCGGCCCCGAAGACGTCGCGGTGCACCTCGGCGACCGTGCTGAACCGCACCCCGTCGGCGGACCGGGCGACGACGACGGTGACGCCGCGCCCCTCGTCCAGCGGCCGGCGCACCCGGTAGGTCAGCCAGAACACGCCGTCGTCCAGCAGGGCGCTGGCCGCGCCGGCCCAGCTGCCCGGACCGGTCGCCGGTGCGGGGACGACCACCGCCGCGCCGTCGTAGCGGGGCAGGTCCAAACCAGCGGGGGTGCTCACCCCGCGAGCGTAGGGGCGTGCTGGCCGGCGGGACGCGCCGCCCGCTCAGCGGGCCAGCGGGTGCGCCGCGAGGTGCTCGAGCAGCAGGGCGGCCAGCTCGGCCGGCCGCTCCTCGGGGATCCAGTGGGAGACGCCCGGCAGCACCACGAAGCGGTACGGCCCGTCGACGAAGGCGGCCGTGCCCTCGGCCGCGCGCCGCCCGAGCGCGGTGTCGCGGTCGCTCCAGACGTACAGCGTCGGCACCGCGGTGCGGCGGGCCCGCAGGTTCCCCGGCAGCCGCAGCGCCCGGTACCAGTTCAAGGTGGCGGTGGCGGCCTGCGGATCGGTGAGCAGCCGGACCGACGGCTCCGGGTCCGGCATCCCGGTGCCGGCGAGCATCCGCCGGACCACGGCCCCGCCCTGGGCCCGGAACAGCCGCTCGGCCAGACCGGGCACCTGGAACATCAGCATGTACCAGGAGCGCAGGGCCTGGCTGCCGGCGAACGCCCGCACCAGCGACCCGGGGTGCGGGACCGAGACGGCGGTCAGGGTGGCCACCCGGTCGGGGTGCTGCCCGGCCAGCGCCCAGCCGACCGCGGCGCCCCAGTCGTGCCCGACGACGTGGAACCGCTCCGCGTCCGCGGCGTCCGCCAGGGCGAGCGCGTCACCCACCGTGGCGGCCAAGGCGTAGGAGCGCACCTCCGACGGCCGGGCGCCCGGTGAGTACCCCCGCTGGTCGGGAGCCAGCACGCGGTACCCCGCAGCCACCAGCGGCGGGACCACGCCCGCCCAGCTGGCGGAGGTCTGCGGGAAGCCGTGCAGGGCCACCACGACCGGGCCGTCCAGCGGACCCTCGTCGCGGACGTCGAAGGTGAGGCCGTCAGAGGTGAACGACGTGAGCCGGGCTGTCATGGGCCCAGTCTGCTCGGGCCGTTCAGGCGATGGCCAGCCCGGCCAGCAGGCCGCCGCCCGCGAGCAGCACACCCGCGGCCAGCTGGCCCACGCCGTGCAGGACGGCGGCCCGCGGGTGGGCTCCCAGGGCGAGCCGCACGGCCTCGACCGCAGCGGTGGAGAAAGTGGTGTACCCGCCGAGGAAGCCCGTGCCGACCACGAGCTGGGCCGCCGGAGGGAGCAGGCGGCTCGCGGCCAGCCCGGTGACCAGGCCGAGCAGCAGGGAGCCGGTGAGGTTCACCAGCGTGGTGCCCCAGGGGTGGTCGTCCCCGAGCCGACGCCGGACCTCGCCGTCGACCACCAGCCGGGCGACCGCCCCGACCCCACCGGCCAGCGCGACGAGGAGGAGCAGGGCGGCCGTCACCGGTCCACCGACCGGAGACCGCCAACCCGCAGTCCGGCCAGGGCCGCGGCCAGGCCCAGCACGAGCGTGCCCCCGGCGTAGAGGGCGGCCGCGCCGAGACGGCCCTCGGTCAGCAGCCCGGCCGTGTCCGCGGCGAGCGCGCTGTAGGTGGTGAAGCCGCCGAGCACCCCCGTGCCCAGCAGCAGCCGGAGGTCGCGGCGCCGGCCCGCGTCGGAGCCGGCACGGTGCAGCCGCTGCAGCAGCAGCCCCAGCGCGAAGGCGCCGACGACGTTGACCACCAGCACCGCGACGGGCACCCCGCGCAGCGGCGGCGTGCCGGCGCTGACCGCCGCCCGGACACCCGAGCCGAGAGTCCCCCCGACGAAGACCAGCCCGAGACTGCGCGCCCGCAGGTGCACCGGCCGGCTCACGTCCACGCGGTCACGGTAGCCGCCGCCTGCTCACTAGAGTGGTCGCCCATGCGGTACGTGGTGACAGGAGCGGCGCGCGGCGCCGGACGCGGGGTGGACGGGCTGCTGCGCGCGGCCCACCGGCCGGCGGTGGCGTCGTGAGCGGGCACCTCGTCCTGCTGCAGCCCTCCAGCAACCGGGTCTACGCGGGCGCTGCCGATGCCCTGGTGGCGGCGGAGCTGCGCATCCTGCTGGGCGCCGACGACCCGGAGGCGGTGCAGCCGGTCGAGGTGGCCGGGGTCGGCTACCTGGCCGTGGCGCTCGACGAGCTCGACGACCGCACCGCCGACGTGCTGGGCCGGCTCTCGGCGTCCTTCGCCGTGTACCGCCGCGAGGGCGACCTGCTGGCGCCCCTGCCGCTCCGCCGTCCGGACCGCTTCGACGACGACCTGGTCACCATCCCCAAGTACCCGGGCAAGACCAACGAGCAGTTCACCCGGCTGCTGACCAACGTCACCCTGGCCTCGGTCACCCGGACGGCGGAGGGCCACCGGACGGTGCTGGACCCGATGTGCGGTCGCGGCACCACGCTCAGCACGGCGCTGATCCTCGGCCACGACGCGGCCGGGGTGGAGTCGGACCTCAAGGCCGTGGAGGCCTGCACCGCCTTCCTCAAGACCTACCTGCGGCGCAAGCGGCTCAAGCACACCGTCGACCTGACCCCGGTGCGGCGCGAGGGCAAGAGCCTGGGCCGACGGCTCGACGTCGCCGTCACCCCCGAGGCAGGCGGCCGCACGCAGAACCTGGCGGTGTTCTCCGGGGACACCCGGCAGTCGGCGGCGCTGTACGGGAAGCGGCGCTTCGACGCCGTGGTCACCGACGCCCCCTACGGCATCGTGCACGGCAGCCAGCCGCTGTCGGGCAAGCGCGACCGCTCGGCCGCCGCCCTGCTGGGCGAGGCCCTCGGCGTGTGGGCCGGCCAGCTGAAGACCGGTGGAGCGCTGGGGTTGAGCTGGAACACCTACGGGCTCACCCGGGAGCGGCTCAGCGCGCTGGCCACGGAGGCGGGGCTGCGCCCGCTGGAGTCCGGCCCCTACCTGGAGTTCGGGCACCGGGTCGACTCCTCCATCCACCGCGACGTGTTCGTGGCGGTCAAGGACGGCTGAGCACCGCGCCCCGATGATTCCCCGGCACGGGACCGGTCTGAGCGGGCATGGTGATCATCAGCGGCTCCCTGCACGTCCGGCCCGCGCAGCGCGCGGCCTACCTCGACACCTGCCGGCCCGTGGTCGAGCAGGCCCGGTGCTCCCCCGGCTGCCTGGACTTCGCGCTCTCGGCCGACCTGCTCGACCCCGGACGGGTCAACGTCCTCGAGCGCTGGTCCTCGCTCGCGGCGGTCGAGGCCTTCCGCGGCGAAGGTCTGGCCGACGACCAGGCGGCGGTGCTGGTCGGCGCCGAGGTCAGCCAGTTCGAGGTCAGCGCCGAGCGACGGCTCACCGGAGTGGAGGAGGTCGCGTGAGCAACGTGGTCGTCGTCGAGAACGTCTCGCTGGACGGCGTGATGCAGTCCCCGGGCCGCCCGGACGAGGACACCCGGGGCGGGTTCGAGCACGGGGGCTGGGCGGCCGGCGCGCTGGCCGCCGACCCGGTCGCGGCCCAGGCGTCGATGGACGGCGACGGGACCACCGCCGGTCTGGTCCTCGGCCGGCGGACCTACCTGGACCTGCTGGGCCACTGGACGAGCACGCCCGAGCCCAACCCGTTCGCCGAGATCTTGCTGCAGACGCCGAAGCACGTGGCGTCGTGCACGCTGACCGAGCCGCTCCCCTACCCGGCCACCACCCTGCTCGGGGACGACCCGGTCGAGGGCGTCCGGCGGCTCAAGGGCGGGGGTGAGGGTGACCTGGTCGTGCTCGGCAGCAGCCGGCTGGTGCACGCGCTGGCCGCCGCCGACCTCGTCGACGTCTACGTGCTGACCGTGGTCCCCGTCGTGCTGGGTTCGGGCACCCGGCTGTTCGGGGGCCGCCACACCGAGCTGGACGTGATCCGCACGGTCACCTCGCCCACCGGCATCGTCGTCGGCACCTACGCGGTCCGCCGCCCCGGCTGACCCCTGCTCAGCGGCCGCGGAGGCGGACCACCCCCGCGTCACCGCCACCGCGTCGGACCGGCTCGGCGACGGCCTGGACCCAGCCCCGCGGGAAGAACTCCAGCGCGGCGACGGCGCCGATCTCCGCCGCGCTGGTGAAGGCGTCCCCGCTGGGCGTGAGCGTGTAGCCGTCGGCCCGCAGCGCGTCGCCGTAGCGCTCGATGAACGCCGGCTCCGCGGTCACCGCAGCGTTGTTGCGGTGACTGGCCCGCGGGGCCGCGACGGCTTCGGGCAGGGTCAGCCCGAGGTCGATCCGGTTGACCAGGGTCTGCAGCACCGTGGTGATGATGGTCGAGCCCCCCGGCGAGCCGACGGCCAGCACCGGCCGGCCGTGCCGGGTGACGATGGTCGGCGCCATCGAGCTGCGCGGCCGCTTGCCGGGCTCGATCCGGTTGGCGTCGCTCGCGCTGTACGGCAGGTTGAAGTCGGTGAGCTCGTTGTTCAGCAGGAAGCCGCGGCCGGGCACGACGATCCCCGCCCCGCCGGTCTGCTCGATGGTCAGCGTGTAGGAGACCACGTCGCCCCAGCGGTCCGCGGTGACCAGGTGGGTGGTCGAGGTGCCCCGCTCCGTCGCCGGGGCAGCTGCCGCGGTCCGGCAGCCGCGAGCCCGCAGGTCACCCGGCGCGGTGGGGGTGGGCAGAGCCCGCTCGGGGTCGATCAGGCAGGCCCGCGACCGGGCGAACCGCTTGCTGAGCAGCGTCTTGGTCGGGACGTCGACGAAGGCCGGGTCGGCCACGTAGGCGCCGCGGTCGGCGAAGGCCAGCGCCGAGGCGTCCAGGTAGTGGTGCAGGGCCTGCTCGTCGTCCATCCGCGACAGCCGCTCGGTGCCGAGGATGTTGAGGGCCTCGCCGACCGTGGTGCCGCCGCTGGACGAGGGCGCCATCCCCCACACGTCGTAGCCGCGGTAGCGGACCTTCGTCGGCGCCTGCCGCAGCACGCGGTACCGGGCCAGGTCGGCCCGGGTCATGGTGCCGGCGGGCACCGGCAGCGTCGCCCCGGCCACCGTGGGCGGGTCCTGCACGGTGCGGACCACGTCGGCGCCGATCCGGCCGCGGTAGAGCACGTCGGTGCCCTCGCGACCGAGCGCCTCGTAGGTGGCCGCCAGGTCCGGGTTGCGGAAGACCGACCCCACGACGGGGGCGTCGCCGTCCGGGAGGAACAGGTCGGCTGTCGTGCTGATGTCGGCGAACCGGGCCTTGTTGTCCAGGGTCTGGTTGCGGAACGTCTGGTCGACGACGAAGCCGCGGCGCGCGATCCGGGTGGCCGGCCGCAGCGCCTGCCGCAGGCTCAGCGTCCCCCAGCGGTCCAGCGCGCGCTCCCAGGTGGCCGGTGTGCCCGGCACCCCCACCGAACGGCCGCTGGTCACCAGCTCGGCGAAGGAGTACGCCGTCCCGTCGTCTCGGAGGAAGGTCTGCGGCCCCGCGCTGGCGGGGGCGGTCTCGCGGCCGTCCAGGGTGGCGACCCGGCGGGTTCGGGCGTCGTAGTGCACGAAGTACCCGCCGCCGCCGATACCGGCGGAGTAGGGCTCGGTCACCCCGAGCGCGGCGGCGGTGGCGACGGCCGCGTCCACGGCGTTGCCGCCCGCGCGCAGCACCTGCAGCCCCGCCTCGGTGGCCTCGGGGTCGACGCTGGCGACCGCCCCGCCGGTGCCGAACGCCACCGGGTTCTTCTCCGTCTGGCGCGCGGCGCCGGTCGCCTGGGCGGGGGCGGCCGGGGCTGCTGCCGCGGGAGCCAGCCCGCCGGCGACCAGGGCCGCCCCGGTGACGGCCACCCCGACCAGGGCGGCCCAGCGGCGCCCGGGCCGTCTCGTCGTCCTCGTGCTCATCCGCTCCCCCTCACCTCGCCCGGCCCGGCGACCGGTGTGAGGGACGTTACCCAGGGCCACCGACAGTTCTCCAGCGCCCCTGCCCGGCCGGGACCCGACGGGGAGGGGGAGTCAGCCGGCGAAGAGCTCGGCGAACCAGTCGAGCTGGGCGGCGACCTGGTAGCCCTCCCCGCCCTCGTGGTCGTTGTAGGGGTACACCCGGATCGACTTGTCCGCACCCCGGTAGTGGTTGTAGGCGGCGTACACCGTGGACGGCGGGCAGGTGGCGTCCATCAGCGCCACCGAGAACAGCGCCGGGGCGAGCGCCCGCTTGGCCAGGTTCACCCCGTCCACGTAGGAGAGCGTGCGGAACGCGGTGTCGGCATGGTCGCGCCAGCCGGCCAGGTACTCCGCGATCTCGCGGTAGGGGTGGCGGTCGGTGAGGGCGACGGCCCGGGCGAAGTGGCAGAGGAACGGCACGTCCGGGGCGCAGCCGAGCAGCTCGACGCCGGCCAGCGGAGCCAGTCCGGCCGCGGCGATGGCCAGTCCGCCACCCTGGCTGCCGCCGGTCACGACCACCCGGCGGGCGTCCAGCAGCGGGTGGTCCTGGGTGAGCTCGAGCAGCCTCACGGCGTCGGTGTAGACGCGGCGGTAGTAGTAGGTGGACGGGTCGAGGATCCCGGAGGTCATGAAGCCGGGCGCGTGGTTCAGGCCGGCGTCGGCCGAGGCGTCAGCGGTGCTGCTGCCCCCGCCGGCCCGCCAGCCCTGTCCTCGGGTGTCCATCGAGAGGTGGGCGTAGCCGGCCTGGGCCCAGGTCGTGCTGCTGTGCGGGAAGCCCCGGCTGCCGGAGTAGCCGTGGTAGTGCACGACGGTGGGCAGCGGCCCGGTCGCGCCGGCCGGGACGTGCAGCCAGGCCCGGACGGGGGCGCCGCCGAACCCGGCGAAGCTGACGTCGTAGGTGTCCACCAGGGCGAGCCGGTTCTCCACCGGCTCGAGGGAGGGCGCGAGGTCGAAGCCCCGGGCTTCCTCCAGGGTGGCGGACCAGTAGGCGTCGAAGTCGTCCGGCTCGGCGACGTCTGGTCGGTAGGACTCGAGCTCGGCGAGGGGCAGGTCGAACATGGCCATGGTCGCGGAGTCTAGGGGGCTCCACCCAGACCGTCGCGGACACGGTCTCGATCACGATCTGGTAACGACGCCAGCACCATCTCGCAACCTCTGGCTAACTTGCTGGCTCCTGACCGTTCACCTCCGACAAATGGCCGTCGGGAGCGCTCCACCACCATGGTGACCCGCGTTCTCCGATCTGGCTGCCGTCGGCGTTGAGTGTTCGGGAATGAATTCGCCAGCGGACGGCGAGCACTTCGGGGGAAGTTAGAGGTTCCGTGCAGGCTTCTCATCTCGGCGCGCCCGGTTACGGGCAGGAATCACGACTCGACAGCCCTGTCGCAGGTGTCGACAGTCCGCGGGCCGAGGTCTCGTTGGTCGAATTCAGCGCATCGCGGGGGAGAATTCGCGACAGCGACCAGATCTTCACCAGCGGCCCTGCCGTCACCGCCCCGCTGCAAGGTCCGCGTGCCGAACCGGCTGAGGCGGCGCAGGAACCGGACGGCGACCCCACCGTGGGGTGGGACAGCCTTCTCGATCTGGGGCGAGGTCCGCTCCGCTGGACGGCGCGGCCCCCGAGGCCCCTGACGCGCTCGTCCGGTCGGGGCGGCTTCCTCCGCTGGAGCACGCGCTATGTCGCCTGGCTGGCGTGGCTCGACGCCATCACCGCAGCCCTCGCCGTCCTGGTGGCCTCGACCCTGCCGCTCGTCCCGCCCTTCGACGCCTGGAAGCTGGTGACCCTCGCGGGCGGGGCAGCCGTGGCCTGGCCCCTCACCATCGCCGTCTGCCGAGGGTACGAGCGGACGAACATCGGGGTCGGTGGCGACGAGATGCGGTCCGTGCTCCGGACCGTGGTGCTCGCCATCGCTGCCGGAGCAGTTCCGTCCGCCCTGACCGGGAACGACGGGGTCGTGGCGATGGCGGTGCTGGCCGCACCTCTGGCGGGATCGTTCGGTCTCGTCGTGCGCTTCGGTGCCCGCAAGGCCTTGCACGCGCGTCAACGCCGGGGGCGCGACCTGCGCAGGGTCATCGTCACGGGCGACTTCCACACGGTGGGCGATCTCGTCCACCTGCTGCAGCGGGAGCCGCACAACGGGATGTCGGTGATCGGTGTCTGCGTACCGCGATCGCAGGCCGAGCGCGCCAAGAGCGTGGGGCTCGTGGTCATCGGCGACCTCGACGCCGTGCCGGCAGCGACCGAGCTCTACGAGGCAGACGCGGTCGCCGTCGCCGGCGGTGGCGCGACCCGCGACAACTACCTGCGCGAGCTCTCCTGGGGGCTCGAGGGAGCGGGGGTGGAACTCCTGGTGCACCCGGGTCTCGTCGAGGTCGCAGGGCCCCGGCTGCACATCCGGCCCCACGTCGGACTCCCGCTCCTCCAGGTGGAGCAGCCCTGCTTCACCGGGTGGCGACGGTTCGCGAAGCGGATGACCGACCTGCTGCTCGCGGGCTTCGGGGTGCTGTTCCTGTCGCCGCTCCTCGCCGCCATCGCCCTGGCGGTCAAGCTCACCGACGCCGGACCGGTCATCTTCCGACAGGTCAGAGTCGGCCTCGACGGTTCGACCTTCACCATGCTGAAGTTCCGCTCCATGCATGTGGACGCGGAGCAGCGACTCGCCGAGCTCCGCGCGCAGAACCCGGGGACCGGCCTGATGTTCAAGCTGCAGGACGATCCCCGGATCACGGACGTGGGCAGGTTCCTGCGGCGGTACTCGCTGGACGAGCTCCCGCAGCTGTTCAACGTGCTGGCCGGGTCGATGTCCCTGGTCGGACCTCGGCCACCTCTGCAGTCGGAGGTCGACGCCTACGAGGACCACGCTCGCCGGCGGCTGCTGGTCACACCCGGGCTCACCGGGCTCTGGCAGGTGAGCGGTCGTTCGCTGCTCAGCTGGGAGGAGACGGTCCGGCTGGACCTGCGCTACGTCGAGAACTGGACGCTGACCCTGGACCTGCTGATCATCTGGAAGACCTTCTTCGCCGTGCTGACCAAGCGCGGCGCCTTCTAGGCGGGGTCGTCCGCGGGCGAGAGGCAACGCCGGAGCACGCCCAGGACCACCGGCGCCAGCTCCTCCCTCGCCCCTCCAGGTCTGGTCATCCGAAGGGCGAGCCGCCCACCGAGAAGGAGCTCTCATGACGGGGAACCAGGAACGCACCGTCGTGGTGGCGACGCCCTCGCTCGAGGCCTACGGCGCCGACCTGCAGCTCTCGCAGAGCGTCGCCGGTGCCCGGGAAGCGGGCTGGCGCGTCGTCGTCGTCACGCCCGCCCCGGGCAGGCTCGGGGCCCGGCTCGCTGACCTCGGCGCAGAGCTGGTGGAGGTCGACTTCCCGGTGCTGCGGCGCGCCAGCGCTTCAGGTGCCGGAGTGGCGGCGCTCGGGCTGGCTGTCCTGGTCGCCCTTCCCAGGCTCGTGTCCACGCTGCGGCGCCTGCGCCCGGACGCCCTCTACGTCAACACTGTCACCCTGCCCTGGTGGAGCCTTGCCGGGCGCTTGGCGCGGGTCCCCACCCTGTGCCACGTGCACGAGGCGGAGACGGGCGGCTCACGTCTCCTCCGCCGTGCGTTGACGCTCCCCCTCCTGCTGCCGCAACTCGTGGTCGTCAACAGCCGGACCACCGGGGCCGCAGTCCTCGAGGTGGTCCCTCGCCTGGAGCGGAGGTTGCGCCACGTGCCCAACGGGGTGCCAGCGCCCCCCTCGCCGCCGGCTCCGCCGCGCTGGCAGCAACCGCTCCGGATGGTCGTGGTCGGGCGCCTGTCGCCCCGCAAGGCGCCGGAGGTCGCTCTCGAGGCCACGGCGATGCTCAGGGCCTGCGGGTACCAGGTGACCCTCGAGCTGGTGGGGACGCCCGTGGAGGGCATGGAGTGGTTCCAGGACCAGCTGCGCGCTCGGGCCCAAGAGCCAGATCTCGACGGCTCAGTGACCCTCGCCGGGTACCTCACCCCGGTCTGGCCGGCGCTCGAACGGGCCGACGTGGTCTTGGCACCCTCCCTCGGCGAGTCCTTCGGCAACGCCGTCGTCGAAGGACAGCTGGCCCGACGTCCGGTCGTGGCCACGGCGCTCCAGGGACATCTCGAGACCGTCGTCGGCGACGAGAGCGGACTGCTCGTCCCCCCTGGTGACCCCGTCGCTCTCGCCGCCGCAGTCACCCGGCTGCTCGAGGACCCAGCGCTGGCACGGCACCTGGCGGATCGGGGCCAGGAGGCGGCCGCCGCCAACTTCTCGGTCGAGCGGTACCGAGGAGAGATCGTCGCAGTCCTCGACGAAGTCGCGTCAGGGGCGCCGCTCAGACGGTGATGCGGGCAGGAGGTGCCTCCGACATCGCCGACAGGGCGCGTCGGAGCTGAGAGCTGGAGGTGTGCATGGTGTACGGGAAGTACACGACCTCGACGCCGACCTCGGCGAAGTCGCGCTCGAGCTTGTCGCCCTTGGGTGTCCCCCGCCAGTCGTCGCCCTTGAAGATCCGGTGGAACCGCAAGCGCCGCCAGGTCTCGAGCTTCTCCGGCACCGTCTCGGCGTGCACCTCGTCGACGAACGTGATGTGCCGGACGATCTCCAGACGCTCGGCCAGCGGGATGAACGGGGTGGTCCCCTTGGTGAGCGCGCACATCTCGTCACTGACCACGCCCGCTATCAGGTGGTCGCACTGGGTCTTGGCGTGCCGCAGCACGTTGAGATGCCCGATGTGGAAAAGGTCGTACGCGCCCGGCGCATAGCCGATGACGTTCATCAAGACTCCCCCCGAAGCTGACTACCGAGACGCTATCGGAGATTCCGGCCTCGCGAGCCCCGCGGATGAATTAGCCTGACCGGGCGAACCGCCGGAGCACCTCCGGACAGAGCGACGTGACGGTTGCACGGCGTCTCGCTCGAGAACCGAGACGCAGGATCGGCACGTGATGAAGGGATCGCGCATGGGGGCCGCGGTGGTCAGTTCTGGTCGGGGCACTTTCCGCGAGAATGTCGCGCTGCTGGGAAGTGCGCAGAAGCCACCTCGGGGCACCGCCGCCTATTCGCGGCACGTGAACCGTCCTCTCGCTCGCCGGGTCGCGGCCGCCCTCCACCTCTGCGGCACCACCCCGAACCAGGCCACCTCCATCAGCGCCGCCCTGTCGGCCCTCGGTCTCGTGCTGCTCGCCGCCGTCCCACCCACCCCCCTGCTCGGTCTGGCGGTCGCCCTGCTGCTCGCGGCCGGGTACGTGATGGACTCCGTGGACGGCCAGCTCGCCCGGCTGCGCGGGCGCGGGTCGCTGAGCGGGGAGATGCTGGACCACACCGTCGACTGCGTGAAGACGCTCTGCCTGCACCTGGCCGTGCTGATCTCGCTGTACCGTTTCGGCCCGTTCGACCCGGCGTGGCTGCTGGTCCCGATCGCCTTCCAGGTCGTCGACGTCGTCAGCTTCTTCGGGCTGGTCACCATGCCGCTGCTACGCAGGCTGCACGGCTCCGGCTCTGCAGGCGACCGCAACGGGCCGGCGGGGTCGGTCGAGCACCCGCTGCGGCGGTGGATCCTGCTCCCCACCGACTACGGCGTCTTCTGCTGGATGTTCGTGCTGCTGGGCTGGCCCCAGCTCTTCATGCTGTCCTACAGCGCGATGTTCGTGCTGAACGCGCTCGTCATCGTGGTGGTGCTGCGGCGGTGGGGTCGAGAGCTCCTCGCGCTCGACCGCACCGGAGGTCGCTGATGCGGGTCGCGATGGTCGGCACGCGCGGCGTGCCCGCGCACTACGGCGGCTTCGAGACCGCGATCGAGGAGATCGGCTGGCGGCTGGCTGGTCTCGGTCATGACGTGGTCGTGTACTGCCGCGGCGCCGAGGAGCCTCGACCCGACCGGTACCGGGGGATGGAGCTGGTGCACCTGCCCGCTGCCCGCCGGAAGTCCGTCGAGACGCTCAGCCACACCCTCCTGTCCGTCGGACACCTGCTCACACGACGTCAGCGTCCCGACGCGGCCATCGTCTTCAACGCGGCCAACGCGCCGTTCCTGCCGCTGCTGCGGCTACGCCGGGTGCCGGTCGCGGTGCACGTCGACGGCCTCGAGTGGCAGCGCTCCAAGTGGCGAGGCGCTGGTCGGCGCTACTACAGGATCGTCGAGGCCTTGTCCGTGCGGTGGGCTGACCTCCTCATCGCTGATGCGGCAGGCATCGCCGACTACTACAGCGACGAGTTCGACGCACTCACGGAGCTGATCGCCTACGGAGCTCCGGTGCAGGACGAGCCGGGCAGCGCCCGCGTCGTGGAGCTCGGGCTGCAGCCTGAGGGGTACCACCTGGTGGTGGCCCGGTTCGAACCGGAGAACCACGTGCTGGAGATCGCCGAAGGCTACGCCGCGTCGGGAGCTCGGCTCCCGCTGGTCGTCGTCGGCTCGGCTCCGTACTCCGACTCCTACACCGGGGAGATCGCCGCGCTGGCCGCCGCGGACCCGCGGATCCGGCTGCTGGGAGGGGTGTGGGACCAGCACCTGCTCGACGAGCTGTACGCGAACGCCCTGACGTACTTGCACGGCCACTCCGTGGGCGGTACCAACCCGTCCCTGCTGCGCGCGATGGGCGCTGGGACCGCGGTGCGAGCCTTCGACGTCAACTTCAACCGGGAGGTGCTGGGCGACGGAGCGGCGTACTTCACCGAGGCTGCTGAGCTCGCCGAACTCCTCGAGGCGGTCGAGGCCTCCCCGGCCGGCACCCGGTCTGAAGGCGTTGCGCTCCGGGAGCGGGTTCGGCGCCTGTACCGCTGGGACGAGGTCGCCGAGCGCTACGCGGCGCTCCTCGACCGGTTGGCCGGCGGCCAGAGCCGACGGGGAGCAGTCTCAGGACGGCGACGAGTGGGCGCCCGCCCGCCTGCCCACCGGTGGTGACGATGCCGTCCGGGCTGCGCGCTCGATGGGGACGACTCCCTCTGCGGGCCCTGGGGGCACTCGCCGGCCAGGTGACGCTCGCCCTCGGCAGTCTCGTCCTGCAGGTCGCGGCCAGCCGCGAGCTCGGCGCTGCCGGGTTCGGGACCTTCTCCCTGCTTCTCGGCGCAGTCGTCATGGCCACAGCCGTCACCACCGGCCTGCTGGGTGACTCGCTGACGGTTCTGGACCGGCACGAGCCTTCGGTCCGTGCGGCTCTGTTCCGGCTCAGCTGGGTGCTGGTCGCGGCCCTGGTCCTGCTCGGGCTGGGTCTGGCCCTCACCCGGTTCTCCGCCGGCACCGCCGCGCTGTTCGCCACCGCCCTCGGCGCCTTCGTGTCCGCCGACCTGGTGCGACGACTGCTGATGAGGAACTTGCGGTTCTGGAGCCTCGTGCTCGTGGACGGCTTCGGCCTCGTGGCCGTCCTCGCCTTCCTGCTGGCCTGCCGGTCCAGTGGACCGATCACTCTCGACCACCTCCTCGCCGCCCTCGCCATCGGCCAGGTCACCGCAGGGGCGGCGGGGTGGTTCCGGCTTCCGGAGGCCGAGCGCCGACGACCGCGCGGGGGGTGGGGTGACTGGCGCGCCGTGCTCGGCTACGGGCGCTGGCGCGCGCTCCAGCAGTTCGTCCGCCCGACCATGCTGAACGGCGCCCGCTGGATCGTGCTCGCCGTAGCCGGCGCAGCCGCTGTCGGCGAGCTGGAGGCCGCGCGGATCTTCGTGGCTCCGGCGATGCTGCTCGTCCAAGGTTTCGGCACCTACCTGTTCTCCTCCTACGCCGCCGACCGGGCCGAGGGTCCCAGGGCCCTCCTGGTGCGCGCGGACCGAGCGGCGAAGGTCATGATCTCGGGTTCGGTGCTCGTTGCTGTCGCTGCCGGACTCCTGCTCCCCCACCTGGACTGGCTCTTCACCGCTGGGGAGTTCGAGCTCAGCCTCATCGCGACCCTCGGGTGGGCCTGCTACGCCGCGTCGTGCGCGGCCGTGCTGCCCTACGGCAGTCTCGCCGCGGTGCAGGGCAAGCAGCACTGGGTCCTGTTGATCCGCGTCGTGGACTCGGCGCTGTCGCTAGCGCTCGTGGCGTCCTTGCTCGGCGCGACGAGCCTCGGGCCGCAGTGGATGCCGTGGCTGCTGTCGATCGGGTCCTTCGTCGGCGGCCTGCTCTGCCGTCGGCTCGTCGCCACCTCGGCCGACCGGCCGGGAGCCGCCGCGCCTGTCCACTCGCCCGCATGAGCCAGCTGCAGCAGTCGGAGCACCGGTCGCCGGCGCAGCGCGGGGCAGGAAGCGTCCGAGCGCTCACCTTCCACCCGTTCCCGCTGTTCCTCACCTGCCTGCTGCTGATCGTCTCGTCGGTGGCCTGGCGCAAGGGCACCTACTACTCAGGTGGAACCGACGCGGTCGTCGTCGCGAAGGCGGCACTGACCGTCCTCGCCACCTCGATCGCCCTCACCATGCGCCGGCCCCCGGGCGCCTGGTCGCGGGTCCGTGCCGCTCCTGTGCTGTGGGTCGGCACCTACCTGTTGATCTCCGTCATCGGCGGCGTCCTCAACGCCGAGGCCATCCCGACCATCGTGCTGGCCTGCCGGCTCGGGCTGCTGACGTTCGCGCTGGTCCTGATCACCGTCAGCCACCCGTGGACAGCCGTGGTGAGCGCGATGAGCAGCGCGATGCTGGTGCTGGTCGGTTTCGGGGTCGCGACCGGCCTCGGCTCGCTGGCGGAGACCGGCCGCCTCTACGGCGGCATCCCGCCGCTCAACGCCAACGAGATCTGCCTCCTGCTGAGCGTCCCGGTCCTCGTGCTGTTCTGGAAGGCCGTGCACGGGGAGGCCTCGAGGATCGAGTACTGCAGCCTGGTCCCGCTGCTGGGCACGATCTGGCTGACCGGTGCCCGGACAGGGTTGACGGGACTGCTGGTCATGATGGCCCTCCTGACCGTCCTCGCCCCTCGAGTCCCAGCCCGCGTGGTCGTCGGGATCGCGGTCACCGTGCCGACCCTGCTCTTCGTGGCTTTCCTGACGCCCTACGTCGCCGCGTTCGTCGGCCGAGGAGACACGGCCAGCCTGCTCACCCTGAACTCCAGGACCATCGCCTGGCGGGCCGCGCTCAACTACCCGGACACCTGGGCGGAGAAGCTGGTGGGCAGCGGGCTCAGCCTGAAGCAGATACCGGTCACGGCCCTCTACCGCGACCAGCAGATCCTGGACAGCACCTGGATCTCCGCCCTGATCCAGGTGGGCTACATCGGGTGCGCCATCCTGCTGCTGTTCGTCATCTCCACCATCGCTCGCGCCTTCCGCCTGCCGGCCGGCCAACGGGCGCTGGTGGCGGCCACGGCCTTGCTCATCGTGACCGTGGGGGTGCTCGAGAGCGGGATGTTCGACACCGCTCCCGCCTTCATCGTCTTCTTCACCATGACGATGTTCGCGCACCGGATCGTCGGACCGGACGAGGCCGATCCCTCGGTGACCGCTGCCGACGACGACCGCAGCCCGTGACGGGCCCGGACACCAGGGCCGGCGGCAGGTGCTCCGGACTCCGGGCGCCACAGCCGTGGCGGAGGGTCAGCTGGTCGGGGCCGACTCGTCGACGGCGACGGCACCGGACCGGTCGGTGGTCGCCCGGGTGGTGGCGTCCGACCGCTCCGAGAGCTCTGGTCGGCCCCAGCCGCCGTCAGGCGCGTAGTACGAGCTCCGGGCGCGGCGGTCCAGCCGCACCCCGGACTGGACGGTGCCGAGCAGGGTCAGCCGCGCTTCACCCACCAGGTCGAGACAGGTGGCGAGCTGGTCCCTGGTGGTGGATCCTGCCCGGACCACGAGGACGAGGCCGTCCACCTGGCGGGCCAGCACAGCGGCGTCGTTGACGGCCACCATGGGCTCGGAGTCGTAGATGACGATGTCGAACCGACCGCGGAGCTCGGCGACCAGGTGCTTCATCGCCGACGAGTCCAGGAGAGCGGCCGGGTCCGGCGGCAGGGAGCCGGCCGGCAGGATCGTCAGCTCCCCCCCGTTCCACGGGGTCAGCACGTCGTCCAGCTCCACGTCTCCCACCAGCACGTCCGAGAGGCCCGCGGTGCCGTCCAAGCCGAAGAACTGCGGGACCATCGGACGACGGAGGCCGGCGTCCACCAGGCAGACCCTCACACCGATCTGGGCCCAGCTCACCGCCAGGTTCGAGGCGACGCTGGTCTTGCCGTCCCCGGCCATCGGGGAGCTCACCACCAGGTGGCGGAGCTCGCGGTCGACGTCGGCGAGCCTCAGCGCCGTCCTGATCGACCTGTAGCGCTCGGCAGCGGCAGACCTGTGGTCCAGCGCGACCAGCGGCTGACGCTTCGCTGACCGGCTGTAGAGCGTGGAGCCCAGCGGCGCCACCTTCGCGATCGCGCGGACGTCCTCGGCCGTCTTGAGCCGGCGGTCGAGGTGGTGCCGCAGCAGCGCGAGCACGAGCCCTGCGGCTGCACCTCCGACCAACCCCAGCAGCAGGTTCAACCAGATCCGTGGTGACGAGACGGCGACCGGGACGTCGGCGGGTTGGGTGAGGGTGACCCTCACCAAGGACGCGGCACGACCGCGGGGGGTCTCCAGCTGTTCGATGAGGACGCCCAGCTGCCGGGACGTCTCATCGGCGAGCGCCGCCGCACGCTGCGGCTCGGAGTCCATGACGGACACCTCGAGCAGCACGCTGTCGGCCGGGCTGCTGACGTCCACCATCTCGCGCATCCGACGGAGCGGGACGTCCAGGGCGAACTTGTCGATCACCGGGTCCAGCACCTGCGGGCTCGAGCTCAGCGCCGAGTAGGACGACATGCGCTGGACGGCGAACTGCGATCCCTGGAAGATCCCGCTCGGTCCCGCCGTACCCGTCTCGGTGACCGTCACGAACGAGGTCGCGACGGCCGTGTAGCGCTTGTCCGCGAGGACGTTGTACCCCCCGGCGGCCAGCAGACCTACCAGGACCATCCCGACCCAGATGCGCCAGCGCCGCTGCAGCAACGTCACGTACTCGGCGAATGACATGTCTGACCCCCGTGCTCGGACCGACGCCCCGCGGTGGGCTGGCATCTCGGCCCGACGAGGGTCGACGGATGACAAGCGCACTGGTCCCCCGACGGACGCCAAGCCCTAGGCTGTGCCCACCGTTCCACCCGACACGTCACTCACCTGGCTGACTGAGACGAGGCGCGCAGACGATGCAGGTCGAGATACGTCTGGCGGACTCCCCGTTGCGGAGGTGGCACCTCGAGCTGGTCGACCGTCTGGCGTCTCTTCCGCACGTCGAGGCTATCGTGACGTCCTCACCCGGCGCCGACGTTCGGCGAAACAGGCCAGGTGGGATCGAGGCGGTCTTCGCGGTCGAGCGACTGCTGCACGGCCGGGTGCAGGGGCTGAGCGCTCCGGTAGCGCCGGTTCCGAGCGGGGACAGGAGCAGGACGCCCGATGTCCTCCTGGATCTGGGTGCAGCGCCAGCCGACGACCCTGCGGCGTGGCGGCTCGAGTTCGACGGCCAGCCGGGCGAGGCGGCAGCGCTCGCGGCGCTGCGGCAGGGTCGCCCCCCTCTGGTGAGGGTGGTGCGTCACGACCGCACGGTGGTCGTCGCCGGGCGCCCAGGCAGCGAGTCCCCCGGGGTCCTGGTCGCCGCGTTCGACGACCTGCTCGCGGGCTGCGTCACCCTGCTGGTCAAGGCGGTCTCGTCCTCGCCAGCGGCAGACCCACCCCCCGTCCCGGCCGAGGAGTCGGCGGTCCCCTCCCTGGCCAGGCACGCCGCCGGCCAGCTCGCGGGCGCTGTCGCCCATCGCGGCTACCGAGCGCTCTACCGGGCACCGCACTGGCGGGTGGGATGGCGCTACGTGGACGGCCCCTCGGTGATCGACGCACCGTCGACGGCTGCAGGTGGGTGGCGGGTTCTCCCCGACGACGGCCGACGCTTCTACGCCGACCCGTTCCCGCTGGTGCACGACGAGCAGCTGTTCCTGTTCGTCGAGGACTACGAGCACAGGGTGGGGCAGGGCGTCATCTCGGTGGTGAGGTTCGACGAGGACGGACCCAGCACGACCCCGACGCCGGTGCTGCGGCATCGTGTCCACCTCTCCTACCCCTTCGTGTTCGAGCACGACGGGGAGATCTGGATGATCCCGGAGACGAGCGCCGCAGGGACGATCGAGCTCTACCGCGCCATCCGCTTCCCGGCGCGGTGGAGCCTCGAGACGACGCTGGTCAGCGGGGTCGAGGCGAGCGACAGCACCGTCTTCCGTCACCGCGATCGCTGGTGGATGCTGGGCACCGTGCGCAGCGGCGGTTCGTTCTCCGACTCCCTGCACATCTGGCACGCTGAGCAGATCACAGGTCCGTGGACCGCGCACCCGCACAACCCGGTCCTGGTCGACATCTCCAGCGCGCGTCCCGCCGGTCGGGTCGAGGACCGGGATGGGCGGCTGCTGCGACCGGTGCAGGATGGCCGCTCGGGCTACGGCGCTGCACTCGGCCTCGCCGAGATCACCGAGCTCGACGAGCAGCACTTCGACCAGCAGGTCCTCAGCCGCCTCACCCCTGGTCCCTGGTGGCCCGGTCGTCGCCTGCACACCCTCAACCGCGCCGGCCGACTCGAGTGCATCGACGGGTCGGCGATGTCTCCGAGGTTCTGGAGCCGCCACGGGACGGGGGGCCGATGACCGGGTACCAGGTGCAGCGGGAGGACGACTTCGACTTCCTGTCCGCCGAGTACGAGGAGCTGTGCCGCCGGGCCGCGGGAACCCCGTTCCAGGCCGGCACCTGGCTGAGCACGCTCTACGAGGTCCTCGCCCCGCGTCGCCGTGCCCAGAAGCTCGTCATCACCGTGCGGGCTCGAGACGGCCGGCTCGTGCTGGTGCTCCCGCTGGTCCGACGGCGGCAGGGACCCTTGCGCCTGATCGAGTACGCAGACCTCGGCGTGAACGACTACGCAGCCCTCGTGGTGGACGGCGACGAGCTGCAGGCCCTCACCAGCGACGTGAGCGTCATCCGGCAGATCCGTGCTGCCCTCGGGCGGTTCGACCTGCTCAGGATCGAGCGGGTACCGGACCGCCCCGAGCTCTTCCTGGCCGTCCTCGTGGGATCCCGGGCCAGGCAGCACAGCTACGGGGCGCACCTGATCGAGCTGCCGGGGACGGTGGAGGACTGGCACGCAGGGCTCGATCCGCAGTTCACCCGCCACCTGGAGCGCAAGCGCAAGCGCCTGCGGCCGAAGGGGAGCCGTCGTCTGCGCGATGTCACCGACCCGCTCGAGATCGACGCGGTGATGGCTCGTCTGCGGCGCTTCCGGGCGGACCGCTTCGCCTCACGCCGCGGGGTGGACCTGGTCCAGCACCCTGACTACTACGCCTTCTACTGCGCGGCCGCCAAGGCGACCACCCGGTCCGGAGCCGGGCGGCTGGTCGTCCTCGAGGTGGCGGAGGAGGTGGTGGCGGTGTCCTTCGACCTGACCGACAGCACCTCGGAGCTCTTCCTGCTCGTCGGGTACGACGTGGGAAGGCTGCGCAACTACTCGCTGGGGCTGCTGATCGTGGACGAGCTGGTGCAGGGGGCCATCCGTCGCGCCCTGGGGTCGTTCGACCTCACGGTGGGGGACGAGCCGTACAAGGCCGACTTCGGCGCCCAGCCGAGGCCTCTCTTCGAGATCCGTCTGTCCCGGACCCCGCTGGGTGCGGCCGGCGTGCTCGGCCGCGACGTCTACCTCCGCGCTCGCCGCACCGCCAAGGAGGTGCTGATGACCTGGGAGAACCATCAGCGACGCCGCGCGGTGACCGAGCCTGCACGGCCATCGGCTTCCGCGGACCTGTAGGCAGGCCGGAGCCGGTTCGCTAGGCTGACCGCACTCCGGGGAACGGTTGGCCGACGTGGGCGGGACTCAGATGCAGCCACAGCAACTCGGCCGCCCCTCGACGCGGAGCTGGGCGGTCGCACTGGCACTGACGCTGGTTCTCGGTTCCGGCAGCCTCGCCTTCGGGCTGGCGCAGGGCGAGTCCGAACCGGCACCGGTCCCGAGCGCGCAGCCGGCCCCGCGCACTCCCCGGACGGTCCACGTCGCCACCGACGGGAACGATGAGGCCGAGGGTGGTCGCTCGACGCCGGTGCGGACCGTCCGGGCGGCCGTCAAGAGGTCCGGTCCGGGCGACACCGTGGTCGTCCACGCCGGCACCTACCGCGAGGAGCTCAAGATCGAGAACCGGCCTGGGCTCAGCCTCGTGGCGGCGCCGGGAGAAGAGGTGTGGTTGGACGGCTCCGTCGTCGTTCCCGGGTGGACCGGCGACGGGTCACGCTGGGTCTCCCGCGGCTGGACGGAGGACTTCGACCCGAGCCCCACCTACAGCTGGGGCCAGCCGGACAACGAGAAGAGTGGCTGGAACTTCGTCAGCCCCGATCACCCGATGGCCGCACATCCCGACCAGGTGTGGGTGGACGGGGAGCGACAGCTGCAGGTGGGGTCCAGGGGCGAGATCCGCGCGGGCACCTTCTACGTCGACCAGGCCAGGGACGAGCTGGTCCTGGGGACCGACCCGACCGGGCGCACGGTGACGGCGAGTGCGGAGACGCGCGCCCTCCGGGTCCGCAGCGCGGGGATGCTCATCAGGGGGATCGGCTTCCGCAGGTACGCGCCGTCGGTCCCGCACATGGGCGCCATCACCGTCGAGGCGCCGGACGTCACCTTCGACCAGGTCCGGGTGAGCGACAACGCCACCACCGGGATGCACATCATGAGCAGTGGGGTGCAGCTGCGCGACGTCACGATCGCGCGCAACGGGATGATGGGTCTCACCGGCACCCACTCCGACGACCTCGAACTGACCCGCGTCACCGCCGAGGACAACAACCTGGAGCAGTTCAACCAGTCCCCGGCCGCTGGAGGCGTGAAGATCGGACGGTCGTCCGGGGTCCTCATCCGGGACAGCGTCTTCGCCGGCAACCTGGCCAACGGCCTCTGGTTCGACGAGTCCGTGCACGACATCCGCCTGCTGGGCTCGCGGATCGTCGACAACTCGGGCCACGGCGTCTCGATCGAGCTGTCCGGCAAGGCCGTCGTGGTCGACAACGTCATCGCCCGCAACGGCGGCAACGGGCTCAAGGCGAACAACGCCGAGGACGTCGCGGTCTGGAACAACACCTTCGCCGACAACAACCGGTCGATCAACGTCGTGCAGGACGACCGGGACCTGGATCCTCAGGGGAGTTTCCGAGACCCCGACCTGCCGCTCACCTGGCAGACCCAGGGGGTGACGATCCGCAACAACATCGTCGTGCACAGCGGAGCGCGAACGCTCCCCTCCGGCCCGGACGGGTCGCGCACCTGCCTGCTGTGCGTCGAGGACTTCAGTGGACGCTGGACCGCCGCAGAGATGGACGTGACCGCCCTCGGCAACGCCTACCAGCGGCCCGATGCGACGTCGCCCAGATGGGTCGTGGTCTGGGCCCGTCGCTCGAAGGACCCCTACGTCTTCCGCACCCTCGACCAGTTCCGGCAGACGGTGCGCCAGGAGGAGACCGGGCGCCTGTTCACCGGCACCCCGGTCCTCGACGAGGACCTGAAGCCCCTCCCGGTCCTGCAGCGTCTCACCCGCGAGATCGCCCAGCCGCTGCCCGAGGATCTCGCCGTCGTCACCGGGCGGCCCGCGGGGACCCGGCACCTGGGCGCCTGGCTCCGGTGACGCGCCCGGTGCCCGCCGACCTCCGTGGCCCGTCCCGCTGACCCGCCAGGTGGGAGGAGCCGGCCACCACCGGGGCGTTGGTGGAACTGCTCGTCAGGTAGGCACCGAGACCCACGCCGCCTTCGGCCTGCAACGAGCCGGTGAAGTCCTGAGCCGACGCCACCGACCCGGTGGGTCCGGCCGACCCCGCCTTCCCCACCTTGGCCCGGAGCGTCGTCGGGTCTTCACCCACCGCTTGCGCACGCGTGCTCAACCGGTCGCCCTGGATGCAGGTCAGGCCCGTCACGGTCGTGGTGGACAACGAGGTGTCGACGCCGTCCGCCGTCCGCCGTCCGCCCCAGCGTGAGGCTCCCGCTCCCTGCCGCCAGCAGCTTCGCGACGTCGGCCGACGAGCCCGAGCGGAGCCAGACCCCGCCGACCTCGCACTGCCGCTTTGCACCGTTGATCTGCGCCACCTCGAGCTCTACTGGGGTGCCCCGGCCCAGAGCTCGGCGAAGGAGACCACGACCGGCGCGTTGGTCGCCGCGCTGGACAGGTACCCGTCCACGGCCAGAGCCCCCGCGCCCTGCAAGGTCTCGGTGGTGTCGCCGATCGAGCCGGTCCAGGCGGTCGGCTCGGCGGTCCCGACCCTCCACACCTTGGCGCGCAGGGTGGTGGGAGAGATCCCCGTGGCCTGCACGCGGAAGTTCAGCCGGTCGCCTGCGGCCAGCGTGAGGCCGCTCGCCGCCCGCGTCTGCAGGACGGTCTCGGTGGTGCCGATCTCTCGACCCAGCCGCACCGACACCGTCCCGTTCGCCGCCTGGATCACGTCGGCGAAGTAGGAGTTGCCATTGCGCACGCGTGGGCGGACCGTGGTGAAGAGGCTTCCGCCAGCGGGGACCTTGTCGGCGCTGATCACCGTGCGGACCTCGGTGTCGCCGGACGACACCGCGTTGAGCCCGATGCTCCGGCTGGCTCCCTTCGCAGCCATCAGGATCCGGCCCGCCCCTCCGCTGACGGAGTAGTTGCTCGCGGCTCCGGTGGTCACGGTCCATGCACCGCCGGTGTCCGCGCTGCCCCAGCCGTTGCTGACCGTGCGGGCGAACGCGTCCTGGGCGAGGGCCTGCACGGCCGCTGACACGGTGACCGCCTTGGTGAGACGCGTCGTCGCGCCGTCGTCGTCGGTGATGGTCAGCTGCACGTCATAGGTGCCGGCAGCGCCGTAGGTGTGCTGGGCGGTCCTGCCGTCCCCGGTCGCGCCGTCGCCGAAGCTCCAGCTGTAGCTGTCCACGGTGCCATCGGCGTCCGAGGAGCTGGCGGCGTCCACGCTCAGCACCAGCCCCTGGGCCGCGGTGGTGAAACCGGCCACCGGGGCCTGGTTCGCGGCCTGGACCGTCACCGGCTTGGTCACGCTGTGCGTCGCACCGCCCCCGTCGGTGACGGTCAGCGTCACCTCGAAGCTGCCACCGCTGGCGTAGTCGTGCTCCGGCGTGGCGCCGGTGCCCGTGGCCCCGTCCCCGAACTTCCAGGCGTAGCCGGCGATCGGGCCCTCGGCGTCGGTCGAACCGCTCGCGTCGAAGCTCGCCCGCTGCCCGACGACCGAAGTGGTGAAGTCGGCCACGGGCGCGGCGTTGAGCTCGACCGTCCGCGTCACGGTCGCCGTCGCCCCGTCGTCGTCGGTCACGGTGAGCTTGACCGACTTGGCGCCGGAGGTCGCGTAGGTGTGCGACGCGGTGACCCCGGTCGCCGTCCCCCCGTCGCCGAAGTCCCAGGCGTAGGACGAGACGGTGCCGTCGGCGTCGCTCGAGTCCTTCGCGTCGACCGACACGGCCCGGCCCTCGGAGGACGCGGTGAAGGAGGCGACCGGCTTCACGTTCGGGGCCGGCCGGGAGGCACCCTTCGCGAAGTGGTCGGCGATCTCCGCGGCGGACAGCTCGTGCTTGTACACCGCCACCTCGTCGATGGAGCCGTTGAAGAAGCCGTTCAACCCGGCGTTGGGCCAGCCGCTGACCGTGTCGCCGCCGATCCGCCAGTAGCCGATGTTCAGGTGCTCCCCGACGGTCACGTCCGAGCGCGCCGCGACCTGCTCACCGTCGAGGTACAGCTTCATCCCGCTCTGGGAGAGGGTGCCGACCGCGTGGTGCCACTGCCCGTCGTTGACGGCCGCCGGACTGGTGACGACCAGCCTCTGGTTCGTCGGTCGAGCGCCGAAGTTGATCTTGCCGGCCGTGTCGACGTAGAGCTGGCGGTCGTGCTTGGGCGAGTTGCCCTGGGTGTTGCGGGTGCTCCAGCCCGCGATCCGACCGCCCGCGACCGTGGTCTTGAACCACGCCTCCAGGGTGAGGACGTCCGGCGGGTGGTGCTGGACGGCTGTGGCGGTCCAGCTGGTGTTCACCCCGGTGAAGGTGGACGCCTTGTCCGCGTCGCCGGGAACGGCGCCGGGGGCTCCGCGGACAGCGCCCGTGGTCCCGGCCGCGGACAGCGGCATGAACCCGACGCGGTCGGCCGAGGCGACCGTCCCGGCGGCCTCACCGAGGCGCCAGTAGCTGGTCGGCTGACTGCCGTAGACCGCCTTGACGTAGGGGCTGTCGGCCCCGCCCCCGGCCACGGTCACGGTGGTCCAGGGCGAGTTGGCCACGTTGCCGAACGGGTCGCTGACCACCACCCGGTACTGGTGGGAGGAACCCGGGACCAGCCCGGTGTCCGTGAAGCCCATGGTGACGGTCTCCCACCGGCGGATCCGCTTCGTGACCGTCTGCTTGAGGCTGCCCGCGGTCTGGCTGTCGCGGTACAGCCGGTACGTCAGGTTCTCGTTGTCGTCGTCGTTGTTGCCCATCCAGTTCACCCGGACCGACCCTGCCTCGGTGGAGGAGACGTTCAAGGGGTAGGTGGTGCTGAACAGCTTCGGCCCCGACTTGTTCGGCGCCTTGGACGGGACGGCGAAGCGCACGAGCCCCTGCTGGCTGATGCCGTTGACGCGCGTGAACTCCCCGCCCGCGACGACGTAGTCGCCGTTCCCGGCGACGCTCCAGGCGCCCTGCGCCTGGCCCGTGTAGGTCCCCGCGTTGATGTCGGGGTACCAGCCCTGCCAGGCCGGCGCCGGCTGACCGAGGAAGCTGTAGTAGCGGCCCTGGTCCGGCTCGTACGTCACGGTCCCGACCGCAGCCCGGCTCATCGCCGTGGCCCGGTAGTAGGGGTAGTCGCCGACTCCGCCGGCTCCCTGGCGCACGCCGTCGATGTTGTCGCAGTAGTGGGTGTGGCCGACCTGGTAGACGACCTCGCCGATGGGGACCACCGAGTAGGTGTCGCCGTGGCAGTCGTTCAGGAAGTGGATCTCCCCCGCGTTCCACGAAGCCGCGAACGTGCCCTCGTAGGTACCTCCGGACTTGCCGAAGGTGTAGCCGCCGCCGTACACGTAGGTGCCGTCGGTGCTGAGGGTGGTGATGGCGCCGTCGACGGTGCCGTTGCGCACGACCTGGTTCACGGCGAACGGCAGGCTCGCCCCGGTCGTGGTGTCCAGCATGGCCAGGCCGTAGCCGGGGTTGGACGAGCCGTTCATCGCGGTGAACGACCCGCCCGCGACAACCCTGGTCCCGTCCGGGTTGATGGTCAGCGCACTGACCGTGCCGCCGGTGGCCTGCGGCGCCCAGTCCAGGAGCGCCCCGTTGGCGGCGTTGAACGCCGCGAGGTACTGGCGGCCCGCGCTGCCGACTCCGAGGAAGGAGCCACCGGCGAAGACCTTCGTGTTGGTGGCGACCAGGGCGTCGACGTCATAGTTGACCGGAGGCGCGAAAGCGTCCACCAGGGCGCCGGTCCGAGCGTCGAAGGCGGCGATGCGGCGCCGCGTCTGGCCGTTGACCGAGGTGAACTCGCCGCCGACGTACAGCCGCGTCTGGTCCGGCGAGACGGCGATCGACCGGATCTGCGCGTTGAAGCTGGGCGCGAAGGAGGTCAGCACACCGGTGGTGACGTCGAAGGCCAGCAGGTTGCCGCGAGCCACCGTGTTCTGACCCGCAGCGGAGCCGGCCGGCCGGGCGTTCGTGAAGCTGCCGCCGGCGTAGACGGTGTTGCCCACCATGGCCTGGGTCCACACCACGCCGTTGATCTGCGGGGCGGGCAGGGCGTCGTCGGAGACCGTGACTGGTGTCGCCGGATCGGCCGCGCTGGCCGGAGCGGTGTCGGCTGCAGCCTCCTGAGGCGTCCCTGCGACCAGCGCGCCGATGAGCAGGACCAACCCGAGGGCGGAGCAGGAGAACTTGGCCGACCATGACGCGGTGCGTCGGCGTGCGACGCGCGGGCCGCCGTCCTGCTCGTCCCGTGCTCCAGCGCGTGCGCTCACTGCGGTCTCCCCCGAGATCCGTGCTGGGCGCCGACCCCGAGTCGACGCCCTGCCGCACAAGGTAGAGCCCGGAACCGACTCGCGCAGGCCATTCTGAGAAATTCTTGTGAGCTCTCAGCCCACACCGCCCTCGAAGGCCACGGTGGCTTCTGCTCCGGTGCGGCTGACCTCGATCCGGAGGTCGTCGCGTCCCTCCTCCGGCACCGAGTAGAGGTAGACGCCTTCCCGCGCCTCGCCGTCGGGGAGCTCGTCGGGGAAGGGGCGCCGGCCATCGGAGAGCTCGCTGGCCGGCGTGCGGTCCGCGCCGTAGGTGACGAAGACCGTGGACCCCGCCAGGCTCACCGCCTGCCCGGACCTGTTGGTGGCTCGCAACGTGATCTTCAGCGCCGGTCCGGCGATCTCACCCGGCGCCGTGGCCTTCCCTTCGACGGCCACGACATCGCGCACCTGCAGCGACAGGCTCTTCCCGAGATCCCCAGGCTCCTCGAGCGGCACGGCCTTCTTGGTCCGCACCGGTTCGACCGGCACGGTGCTGCCGGAGCCGAGGGCGCTCGGGGTGCCGGGACTCGGAGCCGGGACGGGCGGTGACGCGGAACCAGTCGGGGCCGGGGTGGGGGCGCCTGCCGACGCGGTCACCGTGCTGCCCGGTGCGGGTGCTGGGGGAGACGTGCGCCCGCCCGCGCGCTCGCCGCCCGGGCGCAGCACGATGATGACCACGACCACGACGACCAGCAGGACGGCCGCACCGATGACGGCGCGGAGAGGCTGCGATCGACTCTTCACCTCATTCCTCCCCGACCCCCTCGTCGTCGGCACCGAGGGTCTCCGTGCACGACAGTCTGCCCGCGAGCGGACTCCTCCGCTGGTGAACCCGCGACCTGGACCGGGACCGTGTCGGCTGCGCACTCCCGCGTCCGCCAGCCGTCCGCCGCCGTGGCGGCGTCGACGCTCAGGTCGCTCACCGTGTCCTCGCTAGAGTGAGGACGTGGACGACGCGGGTCGGGCAGGTCATCGGGACCGCCGCAGCCGTTGCTGCGGAAAGGGCACCCGATGACGGTCACCGAGGAGTCGGTGGTGCTGATGAGCCCGGCCGGCGAGCCCATCGGGCAGCGGCTGAAGTCGGAGGTGCACGACACCGAGACGCCGCTGCACCTGGCGTTCTCCCTCTACCTGTTCGACGCCGACGACCGGTTGCTGCTGACCCGACGGGCCCTGGGCAAGCGCACCTGGCCCGGCGTCTGGACCAACACCTGCTGCGGCCACCCGGCTCCCGGTGAGCTGATGGAGGACGCCGTCCGCCGTCGGGTCGGGGAGGAGCTCGGCCTGGAGCTGGGCGAGCTGGAATGCGTGCTGCCGGGCTTCGCCTACACCGCCACCGACGCCAGTGGCGTGGTGGAGAACGAGATCTGCCCCGTCTACCGGGCGCGGACGCTGCATCCGGTCACCGACCCGGTGCCGAACCCTGCTGAGGTCATGGACTGGAAGTGGGGGGCATGGGACGACGTGGTGCAGGCGGTGCAGGCGACGCCGTTCGTCTTCAGTCCCTGGTCGGTGCTGCAGGTCGACCAGCTGGCGGTGACCGGGTGAGCCCGGCGGCGGGCGCGGACCGGGGAGCCCGATGAGTTCCCAGGTGTCCCCCGCCGAGCTGCCCAGCCGCCGACGGGGTTCGTCGGCGGTGGTGGCGCTGCCCACCCGGCGGGCCGGGGAGCTGAACGAGGAGTTCCTCGCCCGGGTGGACACCCGGATGACCGAGGTCGTCGACGACCTGGAACGGGTCTGGACCGACGAGGTCGCGCCGCCCGGAGCGGTGCTCGACATCCTCACCGACCGCGACCTGCCCGAGCTGCTCCGCGGCCTCGTGGGCACCGGCGGCAAGCGGATCCGGCCCAGCATGTGCCTGTGGGGTTGGGTGGCGGCCGGCGGCCGGCGCGACGAGCGGGGAGCGTCCGACCTCCTGCAGGTGGCCACCGCGCTGGAGCTGCTGCACATCTTCGCGCTCATCCACGACGACGTGATGGACGAGTCCGCCTCCCGCCGCGGCCAGCCGTCGGTGCACACCCTCGCCGCCCAGCTGCACCTGCACAGCGGCGGCCGGGGCAGCGCCAGCCGGTTCGGGGACAGCATCGCCGTGCTGGTCGGCGACCTCGCCCACGCCGAGGCCGACCACCTGGTCAGCTCCCTGCCCGCCGAGATGCGGACCATCTGGCGGGTGCTGGTCGTCGAGCTGGTCCGCGGTCAGAGCCGCGACCTGACCGGCAGCGCCGCCGGCCGTCGCGACCTGGCGCACGCCCGCCAGGTGGCCCAGGCCAAGTCCGGCTGCTACACCGTCTGGCGGCCGCTCCAGCTCGGGGCCACCGCCGCCGGGGCCGACCGGGCCACCCTGCAGGTGCTGGCCACCTACGGCGCCGAGGTCGGCGAGGCGTTCGCGCTGCGCGACGACCTGCTGGGCGTCTGGGGCGACCCCGCCCGCACCGGCAAGCCGGCCGGCGACGACCTGCTGTCCGGCAAGCCCACGGTGATCCTCTCCCTCGCCCACGAGCTGCTGCAGGGCCCCGCGCGCGAGGTGCTGGCCCGGGTCGGCACGCCCGCCCTCAGCCCGGCCGACGTCGTCTTCCTGCAGGACGCGCTGCGCGCCAGCGGAGTGGTCGACGCGGTCGAGTCCCGGATCAGCGCCCACGTGCACGCCGCGGTCGCCGCGCTCGACGCGGACGGCCTGGACCCGCACGGCGTCGCCGGGCTCACCCAGATGGCCCACCGGATCGCCTGGCGCGACCGGTGATCGGCAGTCTCCCCCACCCCGCCAGCCCCCTCCCCCTCCCCGCACGACCGCCCCTCGAGGAGCACACCACCCGCATGACCACCCCGTCCCCGTTCCGCCGCGCATGAGCTCCGTCGTCGTCATCGGCGCCGGCCTCGCCGGCCTGTCCACCGCCTGCCACCTCGCCGGCCGCGGCTACGACGTCACCGTCGTCGAGCGGGAGGACATCGCCGGCGGCCGCAACGGGCTGCTGCAGCGGGAGGGCTTCACCTTCGACACCGGCCCCAGCGTGCTGACCATGCCGGACCTGATCGCCGACGTGCTCCGCGCCGCGGGCAGCGACCTGTCGGCCCTCGGTCCGCTCAAGCGGCTGGACCCCGCCTACCGGGCGGTCTACGCCGACGGCAGCACGATCATGGTCCGCGGCGACCGCGACGCGATGCGGCAGGAGATCGCCGAGACCTGCGGCAGCGTCGACGCCGCGGCCTTCGAGGGCTTCGTCGAGTGGCTGCGCAAGCTCTACGTCGTCGAGATGCCCCACTTCATCGACACCAACTTCGACTCCCCGCTGGGGCTGCTGAAGAACCCGCGGGCCGCCGCGAAGCTGCTGCAGCTCGGCGCCTTCCGCCGGCTGGGCCCCGTCGTCCGCTCGCACTTCCAGGACCCGCGGCTGCACCGGCTGTTCAGCTTCCAGGCCATGTACGCCGGGCTGGCGCCCGAGAACGCGCTGGCCCTCTACGCGGTCATCACCTACATGGACAGCATCGAGGGCGTCTTCTTCCCCGAGGGCGGCATGCACGCGGTCCCGCTGGCCCTCGCTGCGGCCGCGGAGAAGGCCGGCGCCCAGTTCCGCTACGGCGAGTCGGTGGAGACCGTGCTGCGTTCCCCCACCGGCCGGGTGGCCGGGGTCCGGCTGGCCGGCGGCGAGGCCGTGGCCGCTGACGCCGTCGTCTGCACCCTGGACACCCCCGTCGCCTACGAGCACCTGCTGCCCGAGCTGACCCCGCCGCGCGCGGCCCGCCCCGGGAAGGGCGACTACTCCCCCTCGGCGGTCGTCTGGCACGTCGGCGTCCGCGGTCTGCCCGAGCCGGCGGCGGCGCACCACAACATCCACTTCGGCCACGAGTGGAACACGGCCTTCGACGCGCTGCTGCACCGCGGCGAGCTGATGCCCGACCCGTCCCGGATGGTGACCATCGCCTCCCTCGACGCGCCCGGTGCGGCCCCCGAGGGCTGCTCGTCGCTGTTCGTGCTGGAGCCGGTGCCGAACCTGTCCGGCGGCAAGATCGACTGGGCGGAGGAGGCCCCGCGGATGCGGGAGCGGCTGCACGGCTTCCTCACCGCCAACGGCTACCCCGACGACGTGGTCACCGAGGAGCTCGTCGACCCGGTCGCCTGGCAGCGCCAGGGGATGGCCGCCGGCACCCCGTTCGCCCTGGCCCACACGTTCCCGCAGACCGGCCCGTTCCGGCCGCCGAACGTCGAGAAGCGCGTCCCCGGCTTCTTCTTCGCCGGCTCGGGCACCGTGCCCGGCGTCGGGGTCCCGATGGTGCTGATCTCGGGCAAGCTGGCCGCGCAGCGGGTCGGCGACTACCTGCCGGGGCCGGCTCGGTGAGCCGCACCGTCCGGCGGACCGTCCCGGGGGGCCGGGACGCCCTGCTGCAGGAGGGTTACCGGCAGGCTGCCGGCCTGACCTGGCGCTACGGCACCACCTACTACTGGGGGGCCGCGCTGCTGCCCGCGGCTCGCCGCCGGCACGTGTTCGCGGTCTACGCGCTGTGCCGGCTGGCCGACGACATCGTCGACGACCAGGCCGTCGTCGACCGCGGGGACACCGCGGCCACCGGGGCGGCGCTGCAGGCGTTCGCCGACCGGTTCGGCACCGCGGTGACGGCCGAGCGGGCCGGCGACCCGACCGGGGACGACCCGGTGATGGCCGCCGTCGCCGCCACCGTGGTCGCCTGCGACATCGACGGTGAGTGCTTCGACCGCTTCTTCGGTGCCATGGCCATGGACCTGACCACCAGCCGCTACGAGACGTGGGACGACCTGTGCGGCTACATGGAGGGCTCGGCCGCGGTCATCGGGGAGATGATGCTGCCCGTGCTGGAACCCACCAGCCCGATGGCCAAGGGGCCGGCGCGCGCGCTGGGCCTGGCCTTCCAGCTGACGAACTTCCTGCGCGACGTCGACGAGGACCTCGACCGCGGCCGGATGTACGTGCCGCAGGAGGACCTGCGCCGCTTCGGCGTCGACCTCGGGCCGGCTCCCGAGCAGCGCCGGGCGACGCCGCAGTGGCGGGACTTCCTGGCCTTCCAGATCGCCCGCAACCGCGAGCTGTACACGCTCGCCGACACCGGGATCGCCCTGCTCCCCGGCCGCTCGGCCCGCTGCGTCGGCGCCGCCCGCGTGCTCTACAGCCAGATCCTCGAGCGCATCGAGGCCGCCGACTACGACGTCTTCACCAGCCGGGCCCGGGTGCCCACCTGGCGCAAGGCCACCACCGCCGCCCGCATCATGGTGGCGGGGCCGCCGACGCCGTCGGCCCGCCGCGCCCTCACCGGACCAGGAAGGAACGCCGACCATGTCGCTCCGCACCTCCGCTGACGCCGCCACCCAGGCCACCGGCCAGCAGGCCGCCGAGACCAGCCTGGTTCCCGGCCTGCCCGTGCCCGAGGCCGTCCGCAAGCGCATCCCCCTGCACCGGGTGCCGCAGCCGCGCGAGGACCGGATGATCTCCACCTGGCGGCTGGCCAAGCCGCGGCGGATCGCCGCCGCGCTCGCCGTCTCCCAGGCGCAGGACTCCGGGGGTTGGTACGTCGCCGGAGCCAGCACCGACATCGGCCGCACCGAGTCCGTCGCCCGCACCATCGCCGGCCGCGAGGTCGTGCTCTGGCGCGACGGCGACGGCGCGCTGGTGGCCGGACCGGGCGCCTGCCCGCACCTGGGCGCGCTGATGGACCGCTGCCCGGTGGTGGACGGCACCATGTACTGCCGCTGGCACGGCCTGGCCTTCTCCGACGCACCGCAGCCCGGCTGGAGCCCCTACCGGGCCTTCGACGACGGGGTGCTGGTCTGGGTCGGCCTGCCCACCCCGGGGGAGGAGCCGACCGAGCGGCCGTCGCTGCCGCCGCGTCCGCCGCTGCTCGGCTCGGTCGCCGCGGTGATCGCCCAGCCCGGCGTCTGCCAGCCGCAGGACGTCATCGCCAACCGGCTGGACCCCTGGCACGGCTCCTGGTTCCACCCGTACGCGTTCAGCCACCTCGTCGTCGACGACGAGGCCAGCGACGACCACACCATGGTCGTCGACGTGACCTTCCGGCTGAGCCGCACCTGGGGGGTCCCGGTGCGGGCCGAGTTCAGCTGCCCCGACGCCCGCACGATCGTCATGCGCATCACCGAGGGCGAGGGTGCCGGCAGCGTCGTGGAGACCCACGCCACCCCGCTCGGGGTGGACCAGCGAGGCCGACCGAAGACCATGATCACCGAGGCGACGATCGCCTACTCCGACCGGCCCGGGTTCGCGGCCGCCCGCTGGTTCTCCCCGGTGCTCAAGCCGCTGATCCGCCGCACCGCCCGCCAGCTCTGGGTCGACGACCTCGACTACGCCGAGCGGCGCTACGACCTCCGCGAGCGCGGCGAGTTCCCCGGCTGAGCGCCGGTCCACCTGACCAGCCGCACCGCTGGGTAGCCTGCACACCGTGGATCCCGCTCGGCCGCTGGCCCGTCGTCGTGTGCTCGCCGGCGCGCTCGGCGGACTGGGGGCGGCGCTGCCGCTGGGGCTGCTCGCGCGGGACTCCCGCCCCGCTCCTGCGCCAGCCGCCGACCCTGTCCTGCACTGGGCCGACCGGTCGCGCGGCAGGCCGGTCTCCAAGGACCCGAGCGTCGTCCACTTCGACGGTCGCTACCTCATGTACTACTCCGTCGCCCCCCGGCGCGGCGACGACCGGTGGGGTCAGGCGGTCGCCGCCAGCGACGACCTGGTGAGCTGGAGCCCCCTCGGCGAGATCGAGCCGCAGGGCAGCCTCGAGGCCGGCGGCCTGTGCGCCGGCGGAGCCATCGTCCTCGGTGACCGCGTCCACCTCTTCTACCAGACCTACGGCCGGGGCCCGCGGGACACGATCTGCCACGCGACGAGCAGCGACGGCGTGACCTTCGAACGCTCCGCCGGGAACCCGATCCTGCGCCCGACCGGTGACTGGAACTGCGGACGCGCCATCGACGCCGACGTCCAGGTCATCGGGGACGAGGCGTTCTGCTACTGGGCCACCCGGGACCCGGCGTACGAGGTGCAGATGCTCGGCGTGCACAGCGCCCCGATCGCCAGCGACCTCTCGGCCGGGCAGTGGACGCAGCGCTGCACCCAGAGCATCCTCGCCCCTGAGCTGCCGTGGGAGAAGAACTGCATCGAGGCGCCGACCATCTGCCGACGCGGCGACACCCTGGTGATGTTCTACGCCGGCGGCTACAACAACGAACCGCAGCAGATCGGCGTCGCCTTCAGCTCCGACGGCCTCACCTGGGAGCGGATGAGTGACCAGCCCTTCCTCCCCCACGGCCGGCCCGGTGAGTGGAACTCGAGCGAGTCGGGCCATCCGGGGATCTTCGTCGACCCGGACGACGGCGTGACCTGGCTCTTCTTCCAGGGCAACGACGACGACGGGCAGTCCTGGTACCTCTCCAAGCGCCGGATCGAGTGGGACGGGCACGTCCCGCGACTGGCGTGAGCGGGCCGCCGCGATCGCCCAGCGAGGAGCAGCCTGCCAGCGTCGACACCCGAGCCCGCAGCCCGTGGCTCCGCGCGCTCCCTCGCTCGACGGGGTGGGACGTCCTGCTCTGGGTCGCCGCGCTGGGGACCACCCTGGTCCTGCAGTGGCCCTGGCTCGTCCTCTACCTCGACATCCGCTACACCTTCGGCGCGTTCCAGGTGGCTGGCCAGGCCGGGCTCGCAGACTCCGACGTCTTCATCCACCGGCCCCTGGCCCACAAGCTCCTGATGTCGTGGCTCGACCGGTCCGTCACCGGTCCGACGATCCTCCGTGAGCGGTTGGCCGTCGGTGTCGCGCTGGTGTTCTCCGCGATCGTCGGGGCCGCGCTGGCCAGGGCCCTCCGCGGCTGGCTGCCGCCGGTGTCGGCGACGGCCGTCGGGCTGGCCACCTTCACGGCGCTCGCCTGGGCGCCGGCCGTGACGATGCTGCAGCCGGAGTGGATCGCCACCCTGCTGGCCGCCGCCGCCGTGTCCTCAGCGCTCGCTGGTGACCCGCGTCGCCCGGCGTCCTGGCACTCCCCGCTGGTCCTCGCCGCTGCCTTCCTGCTGGCCCTCGCCACGCTCCAGAAGTACACGACGGTGACGACCGCGGTCGTGGCGCTCGGGGTCGTGTTCCTGCTCCATCGGCGGCGAGCGATCTGGGTCGCGGGCTGGACCGTGGTGGTCACCGCGGCCCTCTTCGGCTCGTCCCTCCTGGCCAGCCACGAGTGGCAGTGGTTCCTCGAGGTGCCACGACTCAACCCGCCAGGGGACATCGCCTGGCCGTCGATGTGGCGCTCCGCGTGGAACCTCGCGCTGCTGAACCCGGTGCTCCTGTTCGCACCGGCCTTCGTCATCCTCGGCTTCCGGGCGACGCGACGCCGGGAATGGCTCATCGGTCCAGCGCTGGCCCTGGCCGTCGTCCTGGCGGGCGTCATCGTCCAGCGTGGCTTCTTCCCCTACCACTACGCCGCGCTGCCGGTGCTGGCGGCAGGACTGGTCACCGTGGCCGGCGCCCTGTGGTGGCGGCGGGCCGGGACGGTCCCCCACCCGGCTCTCGTCGCCCTGGTCTGGATGGTCGTCGCCGGCTGGCTGGTGCGGCGGCCCTTCCCGTGGCGGGTCGACCACGTGGAGTGGGTCGTCGCCGGCGCGGCGTGCGCCATGGTGGTCTCGATCGGCCTCGCCGTCGGGCAGGCCCTCTCGCGACGGGACCGGGAGGCCCGGTCGTCCACCAGGTCACCGAGGATCGTGCTGACCTTCCTGGTGCTCGTCGCGGTGGGCTCCTTCTCGGCCTGGCCGCACGCCCCCTACGCGCTCTACCTGACCCACGTCAACCGTTCCTCGGAGGTCGACAAGAGGGACCGGGCGATCGAGTCGGGGCAGGCGATCCGGGAAGCCGCGGGTGGCGCCTCCGCCGTGTACCTGGCTCGACAGGACGTGCCCTACTTCGTCGGGCTCCCGACCCGGTGCCGCTACCCCACGGCCACCTTCTTGTACCGGAGTGCCCGCACGACCGATCCACTGAGCTTGCGGAGCGTGCAGGAGAACCTCGCGTGCCTTCGTGACCGCGACGCCCGTTTCCTGGTGCTGCAGCCGGCGATGCTCGACCGGAGCCGCGCCGTGCAGGTCGTCCGGGACACCGTTGCCACCGAGTTCGACTGCGACGACCCGACGCTCCGCACCGGCGACCTCCTCCTGTGCCCCCGCCGGTGACGTCGGCACTGCTGGTGGAGGCATTCCGCACGGGCTCCCGCAGCCCCTCGCGCGGACACGGATCTCCGGTGAGCGGCTGGTTGGTCGGGTGGCGGCTCCGCTGCACTACGGTGCTGCCCAGACGCAGGGGCGGCGAGCCTGCTCAGGGGAGGAACCGATGAGTTCGCGCTCGACGGCCAGGAAGCAGATCGGCGCGCTGGTGGGCGAGGCCCGACTGCGACGGTGGCGCGGGAGCGCGGCAGGCCGGCTCGACCAGCTGGCCAGCAGGATCGCCCCTCCGGGGTCGGGGACGGCGGCGGGACGTCCGACGCCGGCACAGTCGTCACCTCCAGACGTCGGGTCGGCCCCCCGGGTCGCGCTCGGGGAACCGAACGACCGCCGAGGGGGCTGGATGCCCGCGGATCCGTTCAGGCCCTTCCCTCCGCCTCCGTCGTCGAGGCACGACGTCCTCCGTGCGCTGCACCGGCAGCTCCAACCGCGCACCTACCTGGAGATCGGCGTCAGCAACGGTCAGAGCCTGTCGCTCGCCCGGACCAGGTCCATCGGTGTGGATCCCGCGTTCCAGATCGACCGCCCGCTGCACTGCGACCTGCACCTGGTCCGGGACAAGAGCGACGCCTTCTTCGGCCGGGCCGACCCACTCGCCCACTTCGGCGGCGACCCGCTGGACCTCGCCTTCATCGACGGCATGCACCTCTCGGAGTTCGCCCGGCGCGACTTCAGGAACGTCGAGAGGCACATGGACCGTGCCGGAGTCGTGCTGCTCGACGACGTGCTGCCGCGGAACCCTCTCGAAGCGGCTCGCAACCGGCTGACCGCAGGCTGGACGGGCGACGTCTACAAGGCGGTCGAGGTCCTGCAGCGACGTCGCCCTGACCTGGTGGTGCTGCTGGTCAACACCCATCCGACCGGGCTCGCGCTGGTGGTGGGCGCGGATCCGAGCTCGGACGTGCTCTGGGAGTCCTACGACGCCGACCTGCCCCACCTGACCTCGGAGGACCCCCAGTCCCCGCCGGAGCACGTCATGACCCGGTCCTCGGCGGTCGATCCGACGGCCCTGGTCAGCTCCGGAGCCTGGGAGCTGCTCGCCCGGGCGCGGCACTCGGGCGACTCCTCCCTGGTCGCGGCGGCGAAGGATGCGTTGCGGGCGATCCCGCGCACCGGAGCCGTCCCTGCCAGGCTCTGACGCCGTCGTCGCGGGGTCCGCACAGCGCTGCGCGGAGGGCGAACGCCACGCCGCAGGGCCGTGCTCGCTCTGCTAGGTTCGGCCCGTGTCGAGCCGCTCGGATGTTCTCGCGACCGCCCGTCGCCACCTCCGTCCGAGGACGAGGGTGCGGAACTTCCTCGCGTCGAGGATCCCGGTCCACTGCTACGTCGTGATCCGCTTCAGCGTCCGCTTCCAGGACTGGACGCGGCGGGCCTACGGCCAGGAGGACGCCCGGTCGGAGTGGTTCGCCATGCGGGCCCGACTCTTCCGGGCGAGCGTCGTCGCGTCGTTGGAACGCCAGACCGTGGCCCCCCGGCGCGTGTTCGTGCTGATGGACGTCGATGACGTCGCCCTCTGGCACCAGCACCTCGACCTCCCCGCCCCGTACGTCCCGGTCTTCGTGCGTGCCGAGGACGTGGACCAGGAGATCTCGGCCCGGCTGGCTGCGGACGACACGAAGAACATCGTCATCTCGCGCCTGGACTCCGACGACGCCATCAGCCGTCGGTACTTCGAGAAGATCACCGACACCGCCCGCAACTTCTGGCGACTGGGAATCACCAAGGCCTACATGGTGGCCCCCAACGGTCACTTCACCGATCTCCGGCGGATCCAGCGGGTCTACTTCAACTGCTCACCCTTCATCTCCTTGTACGTGCACCGCTACCACGGGGAGAACATCTTCGACCTGGAACACCTGCGCATCCTCGAACGTCACCCGGTGATGGTCGAGTCGGTCGAGTGGATGCAGATCATCCACGGGACCAACATCGGCAACCGTCTGTACAAGAAGTCCCGGTTCGAGCCGGACGACGAGCGGAAGATGGAACTGGGCGACATGGAAGAGGTGGGGAAGGGCTGGCCGCAGGGCTTCCCGCCCGGGTTGGCGGCCACGGCGAAGTCCGCCGTGGGGTCTCGGGGCTGAACCACCCGGACCGCGAGCGACTGACCAGCAGGTTCCTCAGCGCCAGCCCGGTCCGGAGCCTCGGGGGGCGGCAGGCCACCCAACCCTCACCGACGCGTCAGCAGCCGCCGGACCCGTCCCGCCACGGGGTGCCGGGAGCGCAGCGGCACCGTCCACACGTCGTGGCCGGCGACGCCCTCGCGGGCGAGCAGCGCGTTCGCGGCCAGCCAGCCGGTCGTCGCGGCGCGCTCCATCAGCGCCACCGGGTAGTCGCAGCGGACACCGTCCCCGGCCAGCACCACCCGCGGGTCGCGGGTGGCGACGTCTGGCCGCAGCTGCCAGGGTGCGGTGCTGGCCAAGGGGCAGTCCTCGCTGACCATCCACTCCTGCGCCACCACCTCCGCCCCGGCCAGCTCGGGGTAGAGCACGTCGAGCTGGGACCGCAGCTCGGCCCGGAGCGCGGCCTCGTCGGGGATCCCCCGCAGGGCGTAGGCGTGCAGCTCGACCACCGATCCGCCGCGCTCGTCGGACCACCGGCGGGCGCCGTCCTCGAAGCGCTCCAGCAGCGAGACGTTGTCCAGCGGGCCGAAGCCGCTGGTGCCGAGGAAGGGCGACCGCTCGACGTCGGCCCGGCGGTCCAGCCAGAGCCGCCAGACGGCGAACGGCGGGGCGTTGCGGCCGGCGCCGACGCGCTCGGCGTAGTCGGCGTCGAACAGCGGGGAGCCGGTGACCAGCCGACGGGTCGTCGCGGGGTCGGTGGCCACCACCACCCCGGCGACCCGGCGCTGCTCGCCCGAGCCCAGGGTGACCTCGAGGTCGGCACCGGAGCCCGAGCCGGTCACGTGCTCGACGGTGGTCGAGGTCAGCACCTCCACGCCCTGCCCGTGCAGGTACCGGCCGAGCGGGGCCCACAGGCTGGTGTCGTAGTCGTCGCGGGGGACGTCGAACAGCAGGCCCTCGGCGGAGCCGGTGAAGTAGGAGTGGAACATCGCCACCAGCTCGCCGGCGGCGAACTCTCCTGGGTGGGCGAAGAAGCTGCGGGCGAACACCTCGAGCGCGAGGTGCCGGGCGTCGGCCGGGAAGCGGAGGCGGTCGAGGAAGTCGGCCGCGCTCTCGCCGTCGTAGCGGGAGAAGGTGACGGGGAAGTCGACGTCCAGCAGCTCCAGCGCGGCCGGGATGTCGACCCGGGCGAGGTCCGCGGCGGTGAAGGACGGGCTCTGCGCCACGAAGGTCGCGATGGACAGCGGCGGCGTCCGCGGGAGGGTGGCGAAGGAGTCCCGGTGCCCCCCGGCCAGCACCAGCGGGTAGTCCTCCAGCGGCACCAGCCGCTCCAGGCCCGGGTCGGTGCGGCGGAGCAGCGCCCGCAGGTTGTAGTACTGCCGGAAGAAGGCGTGGAACCCGCGGCTCATGGTGCGGCCGGGGCCCTCGGCGCCCGGGTGCTCGACCGGCCAGGCGCGCACCCGGCCGCCCAGCTGCGGCTGGGCCTCGACCACGGTCACCGGGACGCCGCGCTCGGCCAGCCCGGTCGCCGCGGCCAGCCCGGCGCTGCCCCCGACCGCCACCAGCACCGGACGGTGGCCGTCGCTGCGCCGGGCGCCGCCGGTCGCGGGGTGCCGGACGGCCCGGGTGTCCCGGCCCGGCACCCAGCCGGCCGTGGTCACCGCTCCCCCGCCCGGCGGGCGCGGAAGGTGTGCAGGATGCCGTGCTGCCAACCCGGCACCGTCGACACCTCGACGTCGACGAAGCCGGCGGCGTAGAGCCGGTCCACGAAGACCTGCACGGCGTCGAAGGCCCGGACGCTGCGCCACAGGTAGCGGTAGAGCCGGGTCTGCCGCGAGGTCAGCCAGCCCAGCGGGATGACGACCAGCCAGCAGACCAGCGACCAGACCAGGTCGGCGGCGCGGGAGTGCGCGACTGAGTACTCCTGCACGACCAGCACGCCGCCCGGGGCGAGCAGGTCGTGCACGTCACGCAGCACCTCGTCGCGCTCGCTGACGTTGCGGAACAGGTAGGCGGCGAGGACTCCGTCGGCGCCGGACTCCAGACCGAACTCCGCCCGCCGGGTGGCCAGGTCCTGGGCCAAGCCGTGCTCGAACCGCACCCCTTCGGGCCAGCTCTTCTCCCGGGCCTCGCGGAGCATCCCGATGGAGGCGTCCACCCCGGTCACCACGACGTCGCGTCCGGCCCTGCCGGCGGCGGTGACCAGGGCGCGGGTCGAGGCCCCGGAGCCGCAGCCGAGGTCGACCAGGCGCAGCGGTCCCGCGGCCGGTACCGCCTCCAGCAACGCCTCGGCGGCCGAGGCCAGGTGGGCGTGGTAGCCCGGGTTGCGGGCCACCATCGCGTCGTAGCTGGGCGCGGCCTCGTCGAAGGCCAGAGGCACCTCTTGGGTGGTGATCACGGTCGGGTCCTCACCTCGTCGTGCCGGCGGGCCGGCGTGCTGCTGCAGGGCGGTCGACCGGCCGGCGCACGCCGGGCCGCTCGGGCCCCGCCACCCTAGTCGCCCCGCAGGAGCCCCGACCTCAGCGCTCGAGCTCGACGGCGGCGAGCACCACCGCGGCGGAGGCCCAGGCCAGCGGGGCCACCGCGGCGGGCCGGCCGTCGGCCAGCACCTTCTCCGGCAGCGAGCCGGCCGCGGTCCGGTGGTCGTCGAGCCACCGCAGCCAGTGCAGCGCGAGCGCCCGGTCGTCGAGCGCGGCCGCGGCGAGCGCGTAGCTGGAGGTGGACGTCGTCCAGCTGATCCCGTCGTCGCGCCAGGAGCCGCCCGGCGCCAGCCCGCCCGCCGGTCGGACCATGGCCCGCGGGGCCGCCCGGAAGGCGGCGACCGCCGCGGGGTCGACGGTGGCGGTGAACGGCGGCAGCAGGAAGACCACGCCGAGGTCGACCGAGGACGCCGGCCCGCCGGGGTGGCGCGGGAAGCCGTGGGCGGCGAACCGGGCCGAGACGGTGGCGGCCAGCCGATCACCGACCGCCGCCACCGGGGCGGCCGCCGGGTCGTCGACGACGGCGTACAGCCGCCCGGCCGCCTCCAGCCCGGCCCGCAGCAGCGCCGCGGTGGCCAGCGTCGGCCGGCGCTCCGGGGTCTCCCAGTAGTCCGGGCCGGCGGGCGGCAGCCGGTGGCCGTCGTCGACCGCCGCCCGGGCCGCGGTGACCGAGCGGTCCAGCAGGGTCCGGTACCGCGCGACCAGGCCGGGCCGCTGCCCGGCCGGTGCGGCGTCCACCACGGTGGCCAGCGCCCACAGCGCCCAGCCGGTCCCGTCCAGCTGGTCGCCGCGGTCGTCCGGCACCCCGGAGGCGTCCGGCCGGTAGCGGGCGGCGAACACCCCCGACGGCGGCTGCACCCGCTGCAGGAAGGCGAGCACCGCCTCGGCGTCGTCGGCGTGGCCGGTCCCGGCCAGCACCGCGGCGGCCAGCGCGCCGTCGCGCGGCCAGACGTGCCGCCAGGCCGGCGCCCAGCCGGCGACCGGGACCCCGGCGTCCAGGCCCAGCGTCCGCAGGTCCAGCAAGGCGTCCCGCACCAGCGTGCTGGCCTCGAGCCCGGGAGCCGCGGGCACGGTGCCCGCCGCCAGCCAGGCCCGCTCGGCCCGGAGCTGGTCGGCGGTGCCCGCGGTCCCGGCCAGCACCCGGCTGCCGGGCACCAGCGACGCCGGGTCCTGGACGGGCTGCACCCGCCCGTCGGCGTCGAGCGCCACGGTCTGCGCGTCGAGCGGGATGACCTGGTCGCGGGTGGAGCGGGCGACGGCGCTCGAGACGCACGACCCGTAGACCAGCGCGGCGACCAGGCCGAGGGCCACCGGTCGCACCGCGCCGCGACGCGACAGCGCCCGGCGCCGGTGCACCGACCGCCCGGGGCCGGCCGCGGACGTCATGCGGGCAGCCTAGGCGGGTCTGTGCCGGCGCCACGCACCTATCCTGAGGCGGTGGCTCACCCGGACGAGGATCGGCGGCCGGGCCGCCGCGCGGCCCTGGTGCCCGCGGTCCTCGCCATCGGCGTCCTCGTCGTGCTGGCCGCCGCGACCGGTTCACCCTGGGGGGTGACCGACCGCTTCGGCGTGTTCGGGAACGGTCCGCAGTTCGAACCACCGACCCGACCGCCCGCTCCCTCCCGGGCCGCTCCCAGCCAGCCGCCGCCGCTGCAGGACTCCGGGGTCGCGGACCTGGTCGGGCCGCTGCTCTGGGCCGCGCTGGTGCTGGCCGTCGTCGCCGTCGCCTACGCGGTCTGGCGGGTGCTGCCGCGGCCGCCGACGAAGACGACACCCGCTCCGGTGGCCGGCGGTCTCGGGACCGGGGACGGCGGCCCCGACGCGCCCGCCGTCCGGCAGGGGGTCCGCGAGGCCCAGCAGCTGCTGGACACCGTCCCCGACCCCACCGACGCCGTGCTGGCCGCCTGGGTGGCGCTCGAGGACGCGGCGGCCCGCTCGGGGGTGCCCCGCCGGCCCGCCGACACCCCCACCGAGCTGACCTCCCGGGTGCTGGCCGCCACCGAGGCCGACGAGGACGCCGTCACCACCCTGCTCGGCCTCTACCACCGCGCCCGCTTCTCCGCCCACGGCGCGGGTCCGGCGGCCGTCGTCGAAGCCCGCCGCTGCCTCGGGGCGCTGGCGACGAGCTGGTCCCGGTTCTCCGCCGCCGACGTCGAGCCACCCCCGTGAGCGCCGGCGACGCCGTCCGGACGGCCGTGCTGGCCGTGCTGGTGTTCGCGACCCTGCTGGTCATCGGCGTGGACCTCGGGCACTGCCTGCTGCTCGCGCTCACCGCCGCGGTGCTGCACCGGCTGCGCGGCACCCCGGTCACCGAGGACGACGGCTGGCCCGAGCACGAGGACAACCGCACCGACGCCGGCGCCCGTCGCGAGGTCGACCGGCTGTCCTGGGGACTGCGCGGCTTCGAGTCCCGCGTCGACCGCCGCTCGCTGGCGCACCTGCGCGGCATCGCCACCCGTCGGCTGCGCTGGCAGGGCGTCGACCTCGACGACCCGGCCGACGCCGACCGGGCCCGGGCGCTGCTGGGCGCCGACGCCTACGCCGCGCTGACCGCCGACCCGGGGACCCCACCCCGCTACGACGCCTACGCCCGGGCCGCGCAGGCGGTCGAGCAGCTGACCGAGAGGACCACCCCGTGACCGAGCCGCAGAGCCCGCCGCCCACCCCCGTCGCGCCGCTGGGCGTGCCCGAGGTGGCCCGGCTGGGTGCTCAGGTGCTGGCCGAGGTCGGCACCGTCGTCGTCGGCATGGAGCAGGCCCTGCCCACCGCCCTGGCCGCGGTGCTGGCCGGCGGCCACGTCTTGTTCGAGGACGTCCCCGGACTGGGCAAGACGCTGGCGGCCCGCAGCCTGGCCGGCGCGCTCGGCCTGGACTTCACCCGGCTGCAGTGCACCCCCGACCTGCTGCCGGCCGACATCACCGGCTCCTACGTCTGGGAGCCGGGCAGCGCCGCCTTCGCCTTCCGGGCCGGTCCGGTGTTCACCGGGCTGCTGCTCGCCGACGAGATCAACCGGACCGCGCCGAAGACCCAGTCCGCGCTGCTGGAGGCGATGGCGGAGCGGCAGGTGACCGTGGAGGGCCGCAGCTTCGCGCTGGCCCGGCCCTTCCACGTGATGGCCACCTCCAACCCGGTCGAGTACGAGGGCACCTACCCGCTGCCCGAGGCCCAGCTGGACCGGTTCCTGGTCCGGCTGGCCGTCGGCTACCCCAGCACCGAGGGCGAGGCGGAGGTGCTGGGCCGTCGGCTGAGCCGGCAGCAGGAGGAGACGAGCGTCCGCGCGGTGGTCGACCCGCCGACCGTGCTGGCCATGCAGGCCGGCGTCGAGCAGGTCGACGTCGACCCCGACGTCGTCCGCTACTGCGTGGCGCTGGCCGCGGCCACCCGTCGGCACCCCTCGGTCGAGGTGGGTGCCTCACCGCGCGGGTCGCTGGCCCTGCTGCTGGTGGCCCGGGCGCGCGCGGTGCTGGACGGCCGCGACTTCGTCACCCCGGAGGACGTCAAGCAGGTCGCGGTCGCGGCCCTGGCGCACCGGATCACCCTCAACCCGCAGACCTGGGCCAGCGGGCTGGCCGCCGCCGACGTGGTGGGCACGCTGCTGAGCACGGTGCCAGGACCGGCGGCGACGGCGGGCCTGCGGTGAGGCCTCGCCGGGTGCGGCCGTGAGCAGCCCGACGACCGACGCCCGGGTGGTGGACCCGGACGCCACCCCGGCGCGCGTCCCGGCCCCCGCACCGGCGGCCGGGCTGGTGCCGGCCCCGGCCAGCACCGCCTGGCTGGTCGGCGGCGTGCTGATCGCCGTCGTCGGGCTGGTCGCCGGCCGGCCGGAGGTGGCCGCGCTCGGTCTGCCGCTGCTGCTCGGACTGGTGGTCGCCCGGGCCGGCTGGCCGGCCACCGGGGTGCGGGCGCGGCTGCGCGCTGCCGACCAGACCGCGACCGGCGGCCAGCTCGAGGCCGAGCTCGTCGTGCAGGCCGCGGCCGGGGCACCGCTGCTCGGGATCCGGGTGGACGCCCCCGGGCACCGCCCGCGGGAGGCGCTGCTGCGGGCCCGCGACCGGGTCGTCGGGGTGCGGATGCGCTCGGTGCGGACCGGCCGCCGGCCGCTGTTCCAGCTGGACGCCCGGTCCGCCGACGCGGCGGCCCTGCTGATCAGCCCGGTCAGCTCCCAACCGCCGGTGGTGATGACGGTGCTGCCCGCGACCCGGGCCCTGCGCTCGCTGCCGCTGCCGTTCCGGCTGCAGGGCCTGACCGGCCCGCACGGCTCCCGGCGGGCCGGGGACGGCGGTGACCTGCACGACGTCGCCGCGTTCCGCCCGGGCGACCGGCTGCGCCGCATCGACTGGCGGGTCACCGCCCGGTTGAACGGCCAGGGGGCGGCTGGCGCAGGTCAGCCCGGTGCGGTCTCCGAGCTGTACGTCCGGCGCACCTTCGCCACCGCGGACGCCACGGTGATGCTGGTGGTGGACTCCCGCGACGAGGTCGGGCCGCGGGTCGACACCTGGGGGAACGCGGCCGCCGTCGACGAGGACGAGTCCACCTCGCTGGACCTGGCCCGGTTCGCCGCCGCCTCGGTGGCCCGCAGCTACCTGGAGGCCGGTGACCGGGTCGGTCTGGAGGACCTCGGCCGGCTGCGGCGACCGAGCCCGCCGGCCGGTGGGCGGCCGCACCTGCACCGGCTCAGCCAGCAGCTCGCGACGTCGAGGCCCGAGGGGGAGCCGACCCGGCGGCAACGGGTGCCGCGGCTCCCCTCGGGCGCGCTGATCGTGCTGTTCTCCACCTTCCTCGACGACGACCCGGCCCGGCTGGCCACCGCGTGGCGGGGGTCGGGGCACCGGGTGGTGGCCGTCGACACCCTGCCGCCGCTGGTCACCGAGGACCTGAACGCCCGGCTGCGGACCGCCTTCCGGGTGGTGTCGATGGACCGGGTGGACCGGATCGCCGATCTGGGCCGGGCCGGGGTGGAGACGGTCACCTGGCAGAGCCTGGTGCCCGACCACGACGTGGCCGCCGAGCTCGGCGTGCTGGCCCGCCGACGGGTCCGCCGGTGAGCGAGCCGCTGCGCACCGACCGGCGGCCCTCCCGGCTGGCGCCGCTCCGCGACCGGGTGCTCGAGCTCGTCCGCAGCACCCCGCGGGCCCTCCCGTCCCTGCGCCCCCGGCGTCGGCGGGTGGAGCTGGGCCTCGGCCCGACGGTGCCCGGCTGGCTGCTCCGCGGGCTGCTGCTGGTGCTGGCCGGCGTGGCGGTGGAGACGGCCGGAGCCGGTAGCGCGCTGCTCTGGATCGGCCTGCTGCTCGGCGTCGGCGCCGCCGTGCGCCCGGGCGGGGTCTGGCCGGTCGCCGTCGTCGGCTTCGTGGCCTTCGTGCTGCTGACCGCGGGCGACGGTCCGTGGCGGCCCGGAGCCTTCGGGGCCCTGGCCGCGAGCCACCTGCTCGTCGCGCTGGCCGCCCTGCTGGGCCCGTTCGGCTGGTCGGTGCGGGTCGAACCGGTGGTGCTGCTCGTGCTGCTGCGCCGGCACCTGCCGGCGCAGGCCGCCACCCAGCTGGTCGCCCTCGTCGGCGCCGTCGTGGCGCAGGGCGGGATCGCGCTGTGGTGGCTGGGGCCGCTCGCCGCGGTGGCCGTCGGCGCCCTGGTCGTCGTCCTCGGGCCCCGGCTGACCGCCCCACCCGGAGGTGTCGACGACCCCGCGAGGGGCACCGTGTAGAAACAGGGCATGGACTACCGCACCCTCGGCCGCAGCGGCTGCGCCGTGTCGAACCTCTGCCTGGGCACCATGACCTTCGGCAACGAGACCGACGAGGCCGGATCGCACGCCCAGCTGGACCGCTTCCTGGAGGCCGGGGGCACCCTGGTCGACACCGCCGACGTCTACACCAGCGGCGTCTCGGAGGAGATCATCGGCCGCTGGTTCGCCAACCGGCCGGCTGAGGTCACCGAGCGGGTGGTGCTGGCCACGAAGGGCCGCTTCCCGATGTCGCCGGAGCCCAACGGGCTGGGTCTGAGCACCCGGCACCTGACCCGGGCGCTGGACGCCTCGCTCGGCCGGCTCGGTCTGGACCGGGTCGACCTCTACCAGGTGCACGCGTTCGACGCGCACACCCCGCTGAAGGAGACCCTGCGCACCCTCGACGGCTTCATCCGGGCCGGCAAGATCGGCTACTACGGCTTCTCCAACTTCACCGGCTGGCAGCTGACCAAGGCCGTGCACCTGGCCGCGGCGCTGAACCTGGCTCCGCCGGTCACCCTGCAGCCGCAGTACAGCCTGCTGGTCCGCGAGATCGAGTGGGAGATCGTCCCCGCCGTGCAGGACGCCGGGATGGGCATGCTGCCGTGGAGCCCGCTGGGCGGTGGGTGGCTGTCCGGCAAGTACAAGCGCGACGAGCGGCCCGCCGAGGCGACCCGGCTGGGTGACGACCCGCAGCGCGGGATGGAGGCCGTGGACCGTCGCGGCAGCGCCGAGCAGACCTGGGACGTCATCGAGGCCGTCCAGACGGTCGCGGAGGCCCGCGGGGTCTCGATGGCCGAGGTCGCGCTGGCCTGGGTGACCGACCGGCCCGGGGTGACGTCGACCATCCTCGGCGCCCGGACGTTGGCGCAGCTGGAGACCAACCTCGCGGCGGCGGACCTGCACCTCACCGCGGAGGAGACGGCCCGGCTGGAGGAGGTCTCCCGGCCGCGCGTCGGGGACTACCCCTACGGCGAGCTGGGCGTGCAGCAGCGGAACCGGAAGCTCGCCGGGGGCCGCTGACCCCCGTGACGACGCAGGGCCGCCGGACTGCTCCGGCGGCCCTGCGTCGTCGGGTCGGTCAGCCCAGCGTGGCCGTGTCGATGACGAAGCGGTAGCGGACGTCGCTGGCCACGACCCGGTCCCAGGCCTCGTTGATCTTGTCCGCGCTGATCACCTCGACCTCGGCGCCGAGGCCGTGCTCGGCGCAGAAGTCGAGCATCTCCTGGGTCTCGGGGATCCCGCCGATGTTGGAGCCGGCCAGGCTGCGCCGTCCCGGCATCAGCGAGAAGGCCTTGACCGACATCGGGTGCTCGGGGGCGCCGACCTCGACCAGGGTGCCGTCGACCGCGAGCAGGCCCAGGTAGGCGTCGAGGTCGAGGTTCGCCGAGACGGTGTTGACGATGAGGTCGAAGGTGCCGGCCAGCTGGGTGAAGGTGTCGGGGTCGCTGGTGGCGTGGTACTGGTCGGCACCGAACCGCAGCCCGTCCTCCTGCTTCTTCAGCGACTGGCTGAGCACGGTCACCTCCGCCCCCATGGCGTGGGCGATCTTGACGCCCATGTGGCCGAGCCCGCCGAGACCGATGATCGCCACCTTCTTCCCGGGACCGGCGTTCCAGTGGTTCAGCGGGGAGTACAGGGTGATCCCCGCGCAGAGCAGCGGAGCGGCCACGTCGAGGGCGATCCCCTCGGGGATCCGCAGGGCGAAGTCCTGGTCGACGACGATGTGGGTCGAGTAGCCACCGGCGGTCGGCTCACCGTCACGGCCGGTGCCGCCGTAGGTGCCGATGTTGCCGTTCAGGCAGTACTGCTCCAGCCCCTTGAGGCAGGAGTCGCACTCCCGGCAGGAGTCGACGAGGCAGCCGACGCCCACCCGGTCGCCGACGGCGTGCCGGTCGACCTCGCTGCCGACCGCGCTGACGACGCCGGCGATCTCGTGGCCGACGACGATGGGCCAGCCCGGGTCGCCCCACTCACCGCGCGCGGTGTGGATGTCGGAGTGGCAGATGCCGGCGAACTTGATGTCGATCTCGATGTCGCGCGGCCCCGGGTCGCGGCGGACGATGGTGGTGGGCTCGAGCGGCGCGGTGGCGCTCGGGGCGGCGTAGGCGTGGACGGTGCGCATGAGGGGTCTCCTTCGGTCGATGAGCCGATCGGCTCGGGCGACGGCGCGGTCACGGGAGGGTCGGTCCGGTGGCGCGACCTGGTCGCGGCGGCGTCCTGCGTGCGGACAGCCGGAAGGCTCCAGCCTAGCGGGGCCGCTCCGGGCGGTTCAGCCACATCCCGGCGGCCACCAGGACCGCGGCGCCGAGCACCGCCCCGAGCCGGCGGCGCGGCGGCACCGGCGTCCGCCGGACCAGGTCCGAGCCGACCAGGGTGACCATCACCGCCGCGTAGAACACGAAGGTGCCGGCCGCCGCCCCGATCAGCAGGTAGCCGTAGGAGATGCAGACGGCGTAGACCCCCAGGGCCAGGGCCGGCAGCACGGTGGTCCGGTCCGGTCGGGGGAGCCGCTCCCCGCGCAGCAGGGCGAAGCCGACCAGCGCGGCCGCGCCGGCCACCACCCGGATCCCCGTCAGCAGCCCGGGGTCGGCCAGGTCGGCGGCCACCACGTGCCGGGTGATCAGGGAGTTGGCCGCGAAGGCCAGCAGGACGAACATGAGCAGCAGGGTCAGCCGGCCGGGCCCGAGCGGCGCGGCGGGGGCCGGCGCACCGAGTGCTGAACCGGGGCGGGTCGAACCGCCGGACGGCTGCCCCGGTTCAGCCATCAGTGCGTCGGGCCAGCAGCTCCCGGGCCGCGGCCAGCACGTCGTCGGCGGTGACCGCGAGCAGCGCCGGGTCGGGCTCGGAGCCGAAGGTGTCCCCCACCCGCAGCCGGGCGTCGGTGAGCACGACGTGCGGACCCGACGCCGGCGGGCCCCACTCCTGCGGCGGGGCAGGGCCGAAGATGACCACCGACGGCGTCCGGTAGGCCGAGGCCAGGTGCGGGACGCCGGTGTCCACCGAGACGAGCAGCGCCGCGTCGGCCACCAGCGCGGCCAGCTCGGCCAGCTCGGTGCGGCCGGCCAGCACGTCGGCCTCGGCCAGCCCGGCCAGCGCACCCACCTCCAGGGCGCGGTCCCGCTCCCGCGCGCTGCCGGTCAGCACGACGTGCCGGCCCTCGGCGACCAGGGCCCGGGCGACGGCGGCGAACCGCTCGACCGGCCAGGCCCGGCAGCCGTAGAAGGCGCCGACGTGGACGACGACCGCGCCCGGCGCCGGGGACGGCGTCGGTCCGCGGAGCAGGCCGACGTCGTCGGGGTCGGCCGGCATGCCGTGCTCGGTGACCAGCCGGGCCCAGCGGTACCGCTCCAGGACGCCGTCCTCCCAGGCCGGGCCGGGCCAGCCGGGGGCGGCGTGCCCGAACCGGCGACGCGGCTCCAGCGCCTCCAGCACCCGACGGCTGTCCGGGCCGCCGTGCAGGTCGACGACGGTGTCCACCCGGCCGGGCGGCAGGGGCAGCAGGTCGTCCAGGCCGGGCGTCGGCAGCAGGGCGTCGACGCCGCCGACCAGGTCGGTGACGGGGTCCAGCCAGCCGGGCACCGCCAGCACCAGCCGGTGCTCGGGGTGCGCGCGGCGGATCGCGTGGATCGCGGGGACGGCGACCAGCAGGTCGCCCAGCTTGAGGGCCCGGAGGGCGACCAGCTCCGGTCGCCCGTCCGGCTCGCCGAGGATCTGCACGGGCTCAGTCTGGCTGCTGCGGACCGGCCAGCAGCGCGCGGGCGTCGGCCAGCACCGCGGCGACGGGCACGTCGGCGACGAAGGAGTCGTCGTGCGGGCAGCGCTCGCCCCCGATCGCCGTGACGTCGACGCCGCAGACCGGGCAGTGCGTGGTCCAGGCCAGCTGCAGCCGGTGCCGGCCCCGGCTCAGCGCCCCGGCGTTGAGGGCGTTGCCGAACCAGTAGATCCCGACGGTGGGGGTGCCGAGCGCGGCCGCGACGTGCCGGGGGCCCGAGTCGTCGGCGATCACCAGCGACGCCCGGAGCAGCAGCGCCACCAGCTCCGGCAGCGTCCCCCGGCCCGCGGTGGAGCGGACCCGGTCGGCCTGCGGCGGGTCGACCGCGGCCAGCAGCTCCTCGGCCAGTCCGACCTCGGACGCGTCGCCGACCACCACCACCTCGGCCCCGTCGGCGGCCAGCGCGCTGGCCACGGCGGCGAAGGCGGACCCCCGCCAGCGGCGGAGCGGGTCGGTGCCGCCGGGGTGCAGCACCACCAGCGGCGGCGCGTCGGCGGGCGACCGGCGCGCGGCCTCCTCGGCCGCGGTCAGCCGCAGCCGCGGCTCCAGGTCGACGGCCGGTGCCCCGGCCAGCGCGGCCACCTCGAGAGCGCGGAGCACCTCGTGCTGGTAGTAGAGGTAGGGGACGGTGCGCTCCAGCGGCGGCGCGCCCTCGGCCCGCAACCCGACGGTGTGCCGGGCGCCGAGGGCGAGCAGGAAGGGGTTGGAGTTGCCGCCGCCGCCGTGCACCTGGACGGCGAGGTCGAACCGTCGGGCCCGCATCCGCTCCAGGAAGGCGTCGGTGGCGGCCGGCTCCTCGACCCCGTCCCGGACGCCGGGCCGCACGGGCAGCACCTCGACATCGGTGAAGGGCGAGGGCCGACCGGCCAGCAGCGCGGCGTGGCCGGGCGCCCCGAGCAGGGTCAGCTCGGCCTCGGGGTAGGCCGCGGCCAGCGCCTCGGCGGCGGGCAGGGCGAAGACGAGGTCGCCCAGTCCGCCGCCGCGCAGCACGGCGATGCGGCGGACGGCGTCGAAGCGGGCGGCCGGCTCCCCCACCCAGGTCCGGGCGCCGGCCGTCACGACACGTCCGGCGACCACGCGCCGCCGACCCGGCGGGCGCCTGCCTCCGCCGGCAGCGCGGACTCCAGGTCGGGCCGGGCGGGCACCCGGACCGACACCGTGGCCGCGGCGCCGGCGGTGACGTAGGCCGCGGCCTCCATCACCGCACTGCGCACCGCCTCGTCGGCGTCCGCGCCGGCCTGCAGGGCCGCGGTCGCGCTGGCCGCGAACTGGTCGCCGGCCCCGCAGGTGTCGACCCGGGCGTGGCCGGTCCCGGTGGCCGCGCCGACCAGCGGGACGGTCACCACCTTCTCCACGCCCGCCTGCGCCAGCACCGCCCCCCGCTCGCCCTGGGTGATGGCGACGGCCTCCACCTCCCAGCGCCGGCACAGCCAGCCGGCGCCGGCCAGGGCGTCGGCGTCGGCGCCGAAGTGCCGGGCCTCAGCGGCGTTCGGGGTGACCAGGGCGGCACCCGGCACCGGGTCGGCGCCCCGGGGGTGCGGGTCCCAGACCACGGGGACGTCGGCCGCGACCGCACGGAGCCGACGGCGCAGGGCGGGCAGCGCGGTCAGCCCGCGGCCGTAGTCGGCGACCAGCACCGCGCCGGCCGCGCCGAGCACCCGGTGCACCCCGCGGGGCAGCACCCCGTCGGCAGGTCGGCCGCCCCCGCTGTCCAGCCGCGGCATCGGCACCCCGGAGGCCCCGACCCGGGTCTTGACGACCGTGTCGCCGATCCAGCGCAGCGCCTCCACGCCGACGTGCCGGCCGAGCAGCTCCTCCAGCCGGGCGGCGGCCGGGTCGTCGGCCAGCGCGGTGACCAGCACGACCTCCGCGCCGCTGCGGGCGGCGAGCAGCGCCGCCAGTCCGGCCCCGCCGGGTCGCTCCCAGCGCTCATCCAGGTCCACCACCGGGACCGGCGCGTCCGGGCACAGCCGGGTGGCGCTGCCGGTCAGGTCGACGTCCAGCAGGGAGTCGCCGACGACGACCAGCGGTCCGGTCCGTCTCATGTTCCGACCTCCATCTCGAGCTCGACGGCCGCCAGCGGGGCGGCCACCCGTTCGACGGCGGCGACGACGTCGGCCGGCGCGATGCCGGTCAGGCAGGGGTGCCCGGGCACCGGGCAGGTGCGGGCGCGGGTGCCGCGGCAGGGCGCGTCCGGGTCGCCGAGCACCGCGACGGGCACCCCGTACGGCGCCCAGGCCGACGCGGCCACGACGGGCGCGAAGAGCGAGACCACCGGCGTGCCGACGGCGGCCGCCAGGTGCGCGGGGCCGGTGTTGACCGCGACGACGGCCCGGGCGCCGGCCAGCACGAAGGCCAGCTCGCGCCGGGTCAGCCGGCCGGCGAGGTCCAGCGCGTCGTCGCCCGCGGCGGCCGCGGTCAGCGCCCGGTCCCCCGGCCCGCCGGTCACGACCACCCGGTGCCCGGCCCCGGTCAGCGCCGCGACCAGCGAGCGGGCGTGCGGGGCGGTGGTGGCCCGGGCCGGCACCGCGGCGCCGGGGTGCAGGACGACGTAGGGCTGGGCCCCCACGAGCGGCCGCGGATCGGGCAGTGGCCTGGTGACCGCGAGCCGGGCGCGGCTGGTGTCCGAGCCGAAGCCGGCGGCCCGGGCCAGCTGCAGCGCCCGCTCGGACTCCGGTAGCCCGTCGACGGGCCGGTGCCGCAGGTCCAGCAGCGCGCCCGGGTAGTCCTCGCTGGCCGCGCCGACCCAGCCCACGCCGGCCATCCGGAGCAGCAGGGCCAGCGGCAGCGGGGACTGGTGGTACGACGTGAGCACCAGCGCGGCGTCGAAGCGGCCCTCGGCCACCCTGGCCACCAGCGCGGAGACGGCGGCCGGGTCCACCGGCGGCGGGTCCAGCACCACCCAGGCGGCGGTGAACTCGAGCACCGCATCGACGCCGGGCAGCAGCTCGGCCACCCCGCGCTGGCCCTCGGCGACGAGCAGGGTGACGTGCGCCGCCGTCTCGGCCACCGCGCGCACCGCGGGTCCGGCCAGCAGCACGTCGCCCATGCTGTCCAGCCGCGCGACCAGCACCCGGCCGTCGACGGGCGCCGGCCTCACCGCAGCCCCGTCACGTGCAGGCTGACGGCCTCGTCGAGGCTGGCCGCGACCGCCGCGTGGGCGCGGGCGTGCTCGACCTCCTCGGCCCGGGTGACCGACGTGGGCACCAGCACGGCGCGCGCCCCCGCGCCCAGCCCGGCCCGCACGTCGGCTCCGATGTCGCCGATCATCAGGCACTGGGCCGGGGTCAGGCCCAGCGCGGCGGCGGCCGCGACGACCATCCCGGGCGCGGGCTTGCGGCAGCCGCAGCCGTCCTGCTCCACGTGCGGGCAGACCTGCCAGGTGTCGAAGGGGCCCAGCTCGGCCTCGACCCGGGCGTTCACCCGGGCCAGCGCCTCGGGACTGATCAGCCCCCGGGCGACGCCGGACTGGTTGCTGACCACGCCGACGGCGATGCCGCGCTCGCGCAGCCGGTCCAGCAGCGCCCGCGCGCCGTCGACCGGGCGGACGCCGTCGGGGTCGGCGAGGTAGGGGACGTTGTGGATCAGGGTGTCGTCACGGTCGAAGAGCACCGCGCGCACCGGCTCCCCCGGCCCCGCGTCGTGGCGCTGCCCGCCCTCGGGCCGGTCCATCTCCTGGTCTCCGTCCTGGTGGCGGTGCGGCCGGTCTGCGCGCGGCGTCCTCACCGGCGTCGGGCGGGCTGGCTGGCCGGTTGCGAGCGCCGGTCGAGCACGGCGGCGTAGACGTCGGTGGTGGCAGCGGCCACCCGCGGCCAGGTGTAGCGCTCGAGCACCCGCTGCCGGCCGGCCGCTCCCCACTGCGCCCGGCGCTCGGGTGCGGCCAGCAGGGTGGCCAGGGCCGAGCGCAGCGCGGCCGGGTCCTGCGGCGGGACGAGCAGGCCGGTCACACCGTCCGCGACGCTGTCGAGCATCCCGCCGACGGCGGCCGCCACCACCGGCACACCGCACGCCATCGCCTCCAGCGGGACCAGGCCGAAGGGCTCGTACCAGGGGGCGCAGACCACGGCGTCGGCGGAGCGCAGCAGCGCGGGCATGGTCGGCCGCGGCACCTGGCCCAGGCAGTGCAGCCGGTCGGTCACGCCCACCCGGGCCGCCAGCTCCCGCAGCCGGTCCAGCTCGGGGTCGGCTCCGGGATCCCCGGTGCCGCCGACGACGAGCAGCTCGGTGTCCGGCAGACCGGCGAGGGCCTCGACCACCACGGCGAACCCCTTGCGGGGGACGGGACGGCCGACGGTGACCAGCCGGTGGCGCCGCGTCCGCGCCGGGACGGGGGTGCCGTCGTCGGCCGGGGTGAAGTGGGTGGCGTCGACCCCGCAGGGGACGACGGTGGTGCGACCGGCAGGCAGACCCATCCGGCGCAGCTCCCGCACCTCGTCGGAGCAGGTGGCGATCACCCGGTCCGCGGTCCGGGCGACCGCCAGCTCCACCGCCACCCGCTCGGGCGGGCTGGTGTCGGCCAGGCCCTGGTGGCGGCGCTTCACCGTCCCGAGGGCGTGGAAGGTGACCAGCCGGGGGAGGTCCAGGGCGTCGGCGGCGCGGTCGGCGGCCCACGCCGACATCCAGAAGTGGCCGTGCACGAGGTCGGGTGCCGAGGCGGTCAGCTGCTCGGTCAGGGCGTCGGCGAAGGCCGGCATGTGCGGCCAGAGGTCGTCCTTCGGCAGCGGCGCTGCCGGCCCGGCCGGCACGTGCCGCACCCGGTACCCGGCGTCGGTGACCACCTGCTCGGGCTGGCTGGGGTCGTCGCGACGGGTGTGCACGGTGACGTCGTGGCCCTGGCCGGCCAGGGCGGCCGCGAGCGCGTCGACGTGCACGTTCTGCCCACCGGCGTCCACGGCGCCGACCGCCGCCAGCGGGCTGGCGTGCTCCGAGACCAGCGCGACCCGCACCCCACCTCCTCTTCTCGACCGCAGGACCAGCACTACCCCTGAGCTGCGGCGGCGAACCACCGAGGTTTGAGCCCGGGGCCGAGAGGCTACTGGCCCCGGCATGACTGGATTCCAGGTGACCGAGGTGCAGAAGGCGCTCAAGGGCGCGGACTACCCGATGGACGGGCCCGCGCTGGCCGAGCTCGCGACGTCCAACGGCGCGGGCGACGAGCTCGTCCAGGCCCTGCAGGGCCTGCGTGAGGTGGAGGGCCCCAACGGGGTGATGAAGGAGCTGAAGGGCGAGCTCGGCGGTTCCACCGACGACTGAGTCCCCGCTCGAGCACCGGCCGGTCGAGGAGACCGGTCGGTGCATCCGCACGGGCCTCCCGGGTCGTAAGGAGTCCGTGCCGTCCGTGACCAGTCCCGCGCTCCCCGGCACCCTCCCCGACCGCGTCGACGCTGGCACCGACGGGGCGTGGTGGCGCACCGCGGTGATCTACCAGGTGTTCCTGCGCAGCTTCGCCGACGGGAACGGCGACGGCGTCGGCGACCTGTCCGGTCTGCGCGCCCGACTGCCCTACCTCGCGGCCCTGGGTGTCGACGCGCTCTGGGTGAACCCCTGGTACCCCTCACCGATGGTGGACGTCGGATACGACGTCACCGACTACCGCGACGTCGACCCCACCTTCGGCACGCTGGCCGACGCCGAGGCGCTGGTCACGGAGGCGCACGCCGTCGGCCTCCGGGTGCTGCTGGACATCGTCCCCAACCACACCTCCGACGCCCACCCCTGGTTCCGGGCCGCGCTGGCCGGGAACCCCCGGGCACGGGCCCGCTACCTCTTCCGGGAGGGGCGCGGGGAGCACGGCGAGCTGCCGCCGAACGACTGGGAGAGCTGCTTCCGCGGCCCGGCCTGGACCCGCACCACCGACCCGGACGGGAGCCCCGGCGCCTGGTACCTGCACATGTTCGCCCCGGAGCAGCCGGATCTGGACTGGCGCCACCCGGAGGTGCGGGCGGAGTTCCTCGACGTGCTGCGCTTCTGGTTCGACCGCGGCGTGGACGGCTTCCGGATCGACGTCGCCCACGGCCTGGTCAAGGAGGCCGGGCTGCCCGACGCCCACGGCAGCGACCGGCGGTCCGAGGAGCACCCGGGCTGGGACCAGGACGAGGTGCACGAGATCTACCGCGACTGGCGGCGGCTGGCCGACCGCTACGACCCGCCCCGGGTGTTCGTCGCCGAGGCCTGGGTGGCCCGGCCGGAACGGCTGCCGCTGTACCTGCGGCCCGACGAGCTGCACACCGCCTTCGAGTTCGAGCCGCTGCACGTCACCTTCCGGGCCGGCCCGTGGCGGGCGGTCATCGAGCAGGGGCTGGCCGCGGCCGCGGTCTCCGGGGCGCCGAGCGCCTGGGTGCTGACCAACCACGACGTGGTCCGCCAGGTGACCCGCTACGGCCGGGCCCAGCCCCCCGTCCGCGCCTCCAACGAGGAGCAGCGGGCGCGGTTCGGCGTCGAGCCCGCCGACCTGGAGCTCGGCCGCCGGCGGGCCCGGGCGGCGGTCGTGCTCACCATGGCGCTGCCGGGTGCGGCCTACGTCTACCTCGGCGAGGAGCTGGGGCTGCCCGAGGTGGAGGACCTCCCCGACACCGCCCGACGCGACCCCATCCACGCCCGCTCCGGCGGCAGCGACCCCGGCCGGGACGGCTCGCGGGTCCCGCTGCCCTGGTCGGCCGGGACGCCGTCGGCCGGCTTCTCCGCACCCGGTGCCGCGCAGCCGTGGCTGCCGCAGCCAGCCGGCTGGGACGCGCTGGCCGTCGACGTCCAGGAGGCGGACCCGGACTCGACCCTGTCGCTCTACCGGCGGCTGCTGGCCGCGCGCCGCCTCCGGATGCCCGACGCCGGTCCGCTGCACTGGCTGCCCTCGCCCCCCGACGTGCTGGCCTTCCGCCGGGGGAGCACCGCGTGCTGGGTGAACTTCGGCGCCGAGCCCGTGGCGCTGCCGGCCGGCCGGCTGGTGGTCAGCTCCGCCCCGCACCCCGACGGGCAGCTCCCGCCGGACGCGGCCGCCTGGCTCGACGTCGGCTGACGGACCTCCGGCACCGGTCCAAAGCCCCTGGGCGGCGGCCGGCCCCGTTCCTAGGGTGGACGGGTCGCCCGCCCGCTCCCCTGGAGGACCGATGTCCGGCACCACCACTCGTCGCCTGGCTGCCGCCCTGGTCGGTCTGGGTGCCCTGGCCGGTTCGGTCGCCGTCGCCGCTCCGGCGCAAGCAGCCACCGTCGGCTCAGCCTCCTGCGTCGACGGCGGCGGCGTCCGCTGGGCGGTCCGGGTGACCTGGGGTGCCACCTACGCGTCCGGCGACGTCACCAAGGTGTCGGTGCCCCGGGCGGCGTGGACCACGACGAAACCCGGCGCGGTCCGCACCGACTCCCGGGTGCGGACCTACGACGGCAGCGGGAAGCTGCTGCAGGACCTGGTCTGGACCGGCGCGTTCGACTACCGCGCGGGGGCGGCGGAGAAGGCGCGCAACCCCGTCGACCCGCCCAGCGCCCCGGGCCGGGCCAAGGTCGTCCTCACCCTCGGGGTCGACGGCGACGGGTTCGGCAGCTGCTCGGTCACGCTCGCCCAGCCGGTCGGGACCACCCCGGTGGCCCCGAGCGCCGCGGACCGCTACGCCGACGACGTGGTCGTCGCCACCAACGCTGAGCGAGCCAGCCGCGGCCTGGCTGTGCTGGCCGCGCAGACCTGCGTCGACTCCTCCGCGCAGGCGCAGGCCCGGCGGATGGCGGCGGAGGGCCGGATGTTCCACCAGGACCTCCAGCCGCTGCTGCAGGGGTGCGGCCTGCGCGCCGTGGCCGAGAACGTCGCCGCCGGCTACCCGAGCGGCGCGGCGGTGACCCAGGGCTGGCTGAACTCCCCCGGCCACCGCGCCAACCTTCTCAACGCGAAGTTCACGCTGCTCGGCGTCGGCGCCGCCCAGGGTGCCGACGGCCGCTGGTACGCCGCCCAGGTGTTCGGCACCCGAAGCTGAAAGGCGCCTGAGCCCGTCGAAGGCCCCGCGGCCTGAGCCCGTCGAAGGCCCCGCGACCTCAGGTGGCGACACGGCGATGTTGGATCCAGAAGAACCGAGGAAGATCAGCCGAGTAACGTCCCGAGAACCTCATCTACGAGATAACTTCGCCCGATGAGCAACGACAAACTCGCCGACTCCAGTTGGCAGCAGGCACGCTTGATTCCCACGAGCGGGATCAACGGCGCTCAGGAGCAGGAAAGGCGCGCCACCTCGGCTCTCCTGGCGGTCATGAGTGCGGTCAAGGAGTACGGGCGGACGTTGACGAAGTCCCTCGGCGCGCATGCCGGCGAGATCGAAACCTTCATCGAAGTCGAGTTCGACCTCGACGGCAAGAAAGTGATCCCCGACGGGTTGATCCGGGTCTCACGCGGGAGCAAGGTCTGGACAGCCCTGGTGGAGGTCAAGACCGGGCGCAACGACCTGCAGACGGAGCAGCTGGAGAACTACCTCGAGGTCGCTCGGCGCGAGGGTTTCCAAGCCCTGCTCACCATCTCCAACGAGACCCCGAGTGCGCCCGGCGTGCACCCGACGCGCGTGGACAAGCGCAAGCTGAAGTACGTCGGCCTTCACCACCTCGCCTGGAGCGAGGTGCTCTCCCTGGCCGTCCTCGAGAAGGAGTACCGGGGAGTTGCCGATCCGGACCAGGCTTACATACTCGGCGAGCTGATCCGCTACCTCGAGCACCCGCGCTCCGGTGCACTCGAGTTCGAAGACATGAGCAGCTCTTGGGTAGCGGTCCGGAATGCCGTTGCCGATGGGACGCTGCGAGCGAACAACCCGGGCGCGGCCGAGGTGGCAGGACGCTTCGATGCGCTGCTCCGCTTCACCGCGCTGCAGCTCAGCACGAGACTCGGCACAGAGGCGACCGTGGCCTACTCCCGCAAGGACCAGAATGACCCGTCGTCGCGCAGCCAAGCCCAGATCAACAACATGGTTCAGCACGGCCGACTCGAGGGGGCGCTGAAGATCCCCAACACGGTGGGGACGCTGAATGTCGTGGTCGACCTCCGCGCACGGCAAGTGACGTGCAGCGTCGATCTCGATGCCCCGAAGGAGGGCCGCCCGCTCACCAAGGTGAACTGGCTGGTCAGGCAGCTGAAGTCAGCTGATGGCCGGACGCGCCTTGAGTGCAATGTGCTGAACCAGCGGGGGTCCGGCGCGACGGAGCTCCTCGAGCGAGTCCGGGAGAAGCCGGATCTGCTGATCCTCGATCCGGTCAAGACGATCCGCAACTTCACCGTCGCGCTCAACAGCCCTATGGGCTTGAAGAGCGGCCGTGGACAAGGTTCCTTCATCGACGGGTTTCTGGAGTCGATCGACACCTTCTACGGAGAGGTCCTGCAGAGCCTCAAGGCCTGGGCGGCCAAACCGCCGCGCATGCGGGATCAGACCGACGTCAGCGACCTCGCGAAGGATCAGGAAGTCGTCCCTGCCCTGGTCTCGACGGCGCTGTCCTCGCAGGACGGTGCAACCGTCGCGGAAGGGGAGACTGCCGCCGCCGGTTGAGATCTCCCGCGATGCACCAAGTGCGCACTTCCGCAGGTGCCGACCGGTGCGTCGGCCTGCGGAAGTGCGCACTCGCTTTGCGATCCTCGGTTCCCCGGGCTCAGGGCACGGTGGAGCTCAGCTGACGGGGTCGCCGCCGGTCACACCGAGCATCTCGCCGGTGATGTAGCTGGATTCCTGCGAGGCGAAGAACACGTACACCGGCGCGACCTCGGCCGGCTGGCCGGCGCGGCCCAGCGGGGCGGATTCACCGTGCGAGGAGGCCCGCTCGACGGGCATCGTCGCGGGGATCAGCGGGGTCCAGATCGGGCCCGGGGCGACCGCGTTGACCCGGATCCCCTTCTCGGCCAGCTGGGCGGCCAGCCCGCGGGTGAAGTTGTGGATGCCGGCCTTGGTGGTGGCGTAGTCGAGCAGCTCCGGCGACGGGCTGACGGCCTGCACCGAAGCGGTGTTGATGATGGTCGCCCCGGGCTCCAGGTGCGGGAGCGCCTTCTGGCAGAGCCAGAACATCGCGTAGATGTTGGTCTTCATCACCCGGTCGAGCTGCTCGGTGGTGATGTCGGCGATGCCGCCGGACTGCGCCATCTGGTAGGCCGCGTTGTTGACCAGGATGTCGAGGCCGCCGAGCTCGGACACCGCGGTGTCGATGATCTGCTGGCAGACCTGCTCGTCGCGGATGTCGCCGGGGCAGCGCACGGCCTTGCGGCCCGCCTCCTCGATCAGCCGGACGGTCTCGTCGGCGTCGGCCTCCTCCTCGGGGAGGTAGCTGATCAGGACGTCAGCCCCCTCGCGGGCGAAGGCGATGGCCACGGCGCGGCCGATGCCGGAGTCGCCGCCGGTGATGACGGCCCTGCGGCCGGTCAGCCGGTCGGTGCCGCGGTAGCTGTCCTCACCGTGGTCGGGCGCCTCCGTCATGTCGCCGGTCACGCCGGGGTGCGCGATCTGGTCGTCCATGCCCTCGGGCTGGTCGTACTGCTCGGTGGGGTCGGTCTTCTGCGTCTGGTCGCTCATGACCTTCCCTCTACCCCGCTCGCCCCGATCCCAACGCCCGGGTCTGCCGGCGGTGAGGAGGGCGCGGGGTGCAACCGGCGCAGCCACCGCTCGGTCTCGGCCACGTGCGCAGCGGCGGCCGTCTCGGCGGCCCCGCAGTCCCGCGCGGCGATGGCCCTCGCGATCGCCCGGTGGCCGTCGTCGCTCACCCGCTTGATCTCCGGCCCGCTCGCGGAGCCGAAGATCTGGTAGTTGCGGCTGCGGCTGCGGAACACCTCCAGCACGGCGGCCAGCGTGGGGTTGCCGCCGGCCTCGGCCACCAGCGAGTGGAAGCGGTGGTCGAGCTCCCCGGTCCGGTCGGGGTCGGTGCAGGCCTCGATCTCGGTCAGCAGGGCGTCCATCCGCTCCACCAGCGCCTGGGGCCGACGCGCCGCGGCCTGGGCTGCCGCGTGGCTCTCGAGGACGCGGCGCAGCTCGTAGATCTCCAGCAGCCCCTCCAGCGGGAGCAGCCCGACGGTCAGGCTGAGGCTGCGGACGATGTCGGCAGCCCGGAGCGCGGACACGTAGGTGCCAGAGCCCTGGCGGACCTCGACCACGCCCAGGGCGGCGAGCATCCGGACCGCCTCCCGGAGCGAGCTGCGGGACACCCCGAGCTCGGCGCAGAGCTCGCTCTCGATGGGGAACCGCTGCCCGGCCTGCAGCCGACCGGTCGCCATCATCTGCCGGAGCCCCTGGAACGCCGTCTCGACCGCCGACATCCGCGCTCCTTCCCGTCCGCCGCGTGCCGTCCCCTGAACTCATTGTGCCGGTACGCCCCACCCCCGCCGCTGCCCGTCAGGTGTCTGACGAATTGACGCGATCGTCACATCTGGGGCTTCCGTGACGGCGATTCATCAGACAGGATGAGCGCACCTCACCCCCAGGAGTGCTCGTGCCCACCACGACCGACGTCATCGCGCCGGCCCCGCTGACCCTGCCGGACGGCCGTCCCGCGGCTTCCCTCTGGCCGCTCGACCCCCACCTGCGGCACCTCAACCACGGCTCGTTCGGCGCGGTGCCCCGGCCGGCGCTGGCCCACCAGGCCGAGCTGCGGCAGCAGACGGAGCTGGCGCCGGTGGCCTGGTTCCCCGGGCTGCCGCAGCGGATCGCCGGGGTGCGCAACCTGCTCGCACCGCGACTGCACGTCGACCCGGAGCGGCTGGCCCTGGTGCTCAACGCCAGCGGCGGGGCGAGCGTCGTCTTCGGCAGTCTCGCCCTGCCGCCCGGCGCGGAGGTGCTGGTGACCGACCACGGCTACGGCGCGGTGACCGCAGGCGCCGCGCGGGCGGCCCGACGCGTCGGCGGACGCCTGGTCACCGCCTCGGTGCCCCTGGCTGCGGAGGAGGACGAGGCCTTCGACGCCATCTGGTCGTCGGTCACCGAGCGGACCGCGCTCATCGTGCTCGACCACATCACCTCCCCCACGGCGCGGCGGCTCCCCGTCGGCCGGGTCTGCGCGGAGGCCCGCCGCCGCGGCATCGTCACCCTGGTCGACGGCGCGCACGCCCCGATGATGCTCGAGGACCCCGTCGCCGAGGCCGACGCCGACGTCTGGGTGGGCAACCTGCACAAGTACGGCTGCGCGCCGCGGGGCACGGCGGTGCTGGTGGCCCGGCCCGAGATCAGCGAGGACCTGCACCCGCTGATCGACTCCTGGGGGGCCGGCTTGGCCTTTCCCGAGCGGTTCGACCACCAGGGCACGCTCGACCTGACCAGCTGGTTGGCCGCGCCGACCGCCCTGGAGGCGGTCGAGCAGAGCTTCGGCTGGGGCGAGGTCCGCCGCTACACCGCGGCGCTGGCCGGCTGGGCGCAGGACCTGGTGGCGGCCGCTCTGGGGGAGGCGTCGGGTGTCGACTGCCACGCCCAGGTGGGCATGCCGGTGGGGCCGATCCGGCTGGTCGGGCTGCCCGGAGGGCTCGCCACCGGGCACCTCGGCGGCAACGCCCTGCGGGACCGGATGCTCGCCGAGGCGGGGATCGAGACCGCCTTCACCGCCTTCGCCGGCCGCGGCTACCTGCGGCTCTCCGCGCACGCCTACAACACACCCGAGGACTACCTCGACTTCGTCGAGCGCGCCGTCCCGCTGCTCCTGCAGTGGGCCCGCGACGCCGCACCCGCGCCCGTCACCGTCAACCCCCAGGAAAGAAGAGAGCAATGAAGCGCAGATCGTTCCTCCTCGGCACGGCCGGCCTGGCCACCGCCTCCGTCACCGGTCTCGTCAGCTGCTCGAGCAGCGGATCCGACGCCGGCAGCGGCGACGGCGGCACCACCACCCTCCAGATGGTGGAGAGCTTGACCAACCCGGCCCGGACCGAGGTGATCAAGACGATGCTGGCCGACTTCGAGCAGGCCAACCCCACGATCAAGGTCCAGCTGGTCTCGCCGCCGACCGAGCAGGCGGACAACAAGATCCAGCAGATGCTGCAGGCCGGCAGCGGGGTCGACGTGCTCGAGGTCCGCGACACCACCGTCGGTCCGTTCTCCAACAACGGGTGGATCTACGACATGACCCCTGACATGGAGGCGTGGTCGGGCTTCGCCGAGCTGACGGACCAGGCGCAGCAGTACTCCAAGGACGCCTCCGGCAAGACCTACTTCATCCCGTACGGCTTCTACGGCCTGACCACCTTCTACCGCACCGACCTGATCGAGGAGGCCGGCTTCGACGCACCCCCGAAGACCTGGGACGAGCTGCTGGTCCAGGCGAGCACGATCCACGACCCGGGCAAGAACCGCTTCGGCTACGCCTTCCGGGGCGGCAAGGGCGGCGCCGGCAACCTGATCGCCGCCATCAGCAGCTACTGCGCGCCGCGGATCGACCAGGCCAACGCCTTCAAGACCACCGACGGCAAGTCGATCTTCGCCGCCCAGGAGGCCACCGCAGCACAGGAGACCTACTTCAAGCTCTTCAAGGAGGCCTCCCCGCCGTCGTCGGTCGCCTGGGGCTACCCCGAGATGGTCGAGGGCTTCAACAACGGGTCCACCGCGTTCCTGCTGCAGGACCCTGAGGTGATCGCCACGATCAACGCGTCGAAGGCCATCACCAAGGACCAGTGGAGCACCACGCCGATGCTGCTGGGCCCTGGTGGCAAGACCGTCCAGCCCATCGCAGCGGCCGGCTGGGGCGTGGCGGAGAAGTCCCCGAACAAGGAGGCGGCGGTCAAGCTGGTCCAGTTCCTGTCCGAGGGCGCCTCGACCACCTTCGCCAAGGAGAACAGCCTGGTGCCGATCCGCAAGGAGGCGGCCGAGGACGAGTTCTTCAAGACCGGGCCGTGGGCCTCCTACGTCACCATGACCAAGGACCCGGACACCTGGCTCCCCGTCGTCCAGCCGCGCAACGTGCCCTGGAACACCGAGTGGGGCAACAAGGCTGACGCCGAGCTGCAGCAGGTCCTCATCGGCAAGCTGGACCCCGCCCAGATGATCGCCGGCTGGGACGCCTACTGGACCGAGAAGTGGGCGAACAGCTGACGTGACGACCTCGCTGACCGTCGAACGGCCGGCACCCCCCAGGTCCAGGCCGCGGCGGACCTTCAAGGTCCGCCACGGCCTGAGCCTGCTGGCGTTCCTGTCGCCGGCGATCGTCCTCGTGGCGATCTTCACCTACTACCCGCTGCTCCGGGGCGGCCAGATGGCCTTCCGGGACTGGAATCTCTACGACCTGCGCAACACGCCGTTCGTCGGGCTGGACAACTTCCGCACGCTGCTGGCCGACCCGACGTTCTACGTCGTCTTCCGGAACTCGATCGTCTGGGTGGTCGGCTCGATCGTCCCGCAGTTCATCATCGGCTTCGGTCTCGCGCTGCTGCTCCGGCGGCGGTTCCGGCTGCGTGGCGTCTACCAGGCCCTGGTGTTCTACCCGTGGGCCGTCTCGGGGTTCTTGATCGGCATCCTCTTCCGCTGGATGTTCAACAGCGAGTTCGGCGTGGTCAACGACCTGCTCCGGCGTGCCGGGCTGATCGACGCCAACCTGCCGTGGCTGGCCGACCCCACCCTGGCCATGACGGCGGTGATCGTGGCCAACGTCTGGTACGGGGTGACCTTTTTCGCGATCATGATCTTGGCCGCACTGCAGTCGGTGCCGGACGAGCTGATCGAGTCCGCAGCCATCGACGGCGCTGGCAAGGTGAAGACGCTGTGGAACATCATGATCCCGTACATCCGCTACACCATCGCCTTGACGATCATGCTGCGGGTGATCTGGATCTTCAACTTCCCCGACCTGATCTTCGGCATGACCGGCGGCGGCCCGGCCAACCAGACCCAGATCGCCACCACGTGGATGATCCAGTTCGTCCAGAACGGCAGCTACGGTCTCGGCTCAGCCCTCGGTCTCATCCTGATGCTGATCCTCGCCCTCTTCACCGTCTTCTACCTGATGGCGCTGAAGCGGAGTGATCGCTGATGCTCACCAAGCAGTCCCCCGTCGTCAGCGTCGTCAAGGCGGTGATCCTGAGCATCTGGTTGGTGATCACCTTGTTCCCGCTCTACTGGATCCTGATCACCTCGTTCAAGCTGCCGGGGGCGATCGCCGCCTTCCCGCTGCAGTACCTGCCGACGACGTGGACGACCGAGAACTACGTGTCGCTGTTCACCACCTCGCAGTTCGGGACCTACGTCGCCAACAGCCTGCTGGTCGGCCTGGTCGCCGCTTCGATCGGCACGGCCATCGCGCTGCTGTCGGCGTACGTCCTGGCCCGCTTCGAGTTCCGGGGCAAGGGCACGGTCATGCTGGCGTTCTTCGCCACCCAGATGATCCCCGCCTTCATCGCCCTCGGGCCGCTCTACGTGATGATGGTGAACCTCGGGCTGGTCGACCGGAAGGGCGGCCTGATCATGCTCTACATCGCCGGCTGCATCCCGTTCTGCACGATCATGCTGCGCGGGTTCTTCGAGAACGTCCCGGACGCCCTCGAGGAGGCGGCGATGGTGGACGGCTGCTCCCGGCTGTCGGCGTTGATCCGGGTCATCATCCCGGTCATGACACCCGGCATCCTGGCCGCCTTCATCTTCAACTTCGTCAACTGCTGGAACGAGCTGTTCCTGTCGGTGCTGCTGATGAACTCCGACGCCAACAAGACCATCCCCACGGCCCTCAACGGGTTCATCTCGAGCTTCAACATCGAGTGGGGTCCGATGGCGGCCGCCTCGGTGCTCGCGGTCATCCCGACGATGTTCCTGTTCGCCTTCGCGAGCCGCTACATCGTCCAGGGGCTCACCAGTGGGGCGGTGAAGGGCTGAACGGTCCGACGAGCCGGCCGCCGCCGGGTCACCGGTGCCCGGAACCGCGCGACCGCCAGCCCTGCAGCGAGCTGACCTCCGCCGGCAGCTCGCCTGCGGGGCCGACCGGCACCGCGACCACGTCGGCGGGCTCGAGCTCCTGGGCGGTGAGCCGGCCCGCGACCGCATCCAGCGTGCTGCCCTGCGCGACGGCGTACCGGCGGAGCAGGGCCAGGCCCGCACGTTGCGTCGTGCCGAGGGTGTGCATGAGCATGCCGACCGCCTTCCAGACCTCCATCCGGTCGGCCACCGCCGGGCCCGCCAGCCACGCGGCCACCGGGCTGTCGGTCCAGTCGACGCTGGTCAGCGGGGCGTCGAGCAGCAGCCCGCTGATCTGGTCGGCGATGCCGGTCTGCACCTCCGCAGCCAGCGCGCCGGGGTCCATCGCGCCGTCCTCGCTGTAGAGGTCGAGCGCGCCCACCGGTGGTTGTCCGGCCACCCGGAGCGGTAGCGAGGCGACCGCCCGGAACGGCGTCTGCCGCCGCAGCTCGTGGTGGTAGCGCGGCCACCGCGCTGCCATCGCCGGCTCGTCGGCGCTGAGCGGCTCCCCCGCCTCGATGGCCGAGAGGCACGGACCTTCGCCGAGCGTGGTCTGCAGCCGCTCGGCCCGCCCGACCGCGTCGTCGCTCGCCCCGAGCGGCACCCGCAGCTTCTCGGTGAGGCCGAGGCCGGCCCCGGCGACCGGCAGCACCGCGACGCAGGCGCGGGCGAGCACCTCCGGCAGCAGGTCGCGTCCGTGCTCGCACTCCTCGAAGCCCTCCAGCACCGCGGCCAGGTAACGGTCCGCCAGCGGACGCATCGGGCTCCTTCTCGATCTGAGGCACCCGGCGGCACCTGCTCGAGGGGTGGTACCCGCTCGAGCCCGCTCCGACGCACTGCTCCTGGTCAGCGCTCCGGTCCGGAGGCTGCGGCGCGGGCGAACCGGGCCGCCCAGTCGGCGGTCAGGGCGACGAGCTCGGGCGGACCGAGCACCCGGAACTCGGCGCCGACCGCGCCCAGGGCGTAGAGGGCACCGTCGAGGCCGTCGGTGTCCATCACCAGCGTGCAGCTGGTCGCCGTCCGGTGCCGCACCTCCGCCCACCGGCCCACGCGGGCCGACACGGCCTCCGCGGGCGCCTCGACGAGCACCTCCACGTGGTGGCGGCCCGCCGCCCCGGCTCCCTGGACCCGGCCACGGACGTAGGCGGCGACGTCGTCGAAGGGTGGCGTCCGCGGGGCGAACGGCACGCCGGTGCCTTCGGCGGCGGAGATCCGGTCGATCCGCAGCGTGCGCCAGGCGTGCCGGTCGAGGTCGTGGGCGACGAGGTACCAGCGTCGCCCCAGCGGGACGAGCCGGAAGGGCTCGACGCGGCGTGACGAGGCCCTGCCGTCGGCGGCCTCGTAGTCGAGACGGACCCGCTCGCCGTCGCGGCAGGCCAGGGCGAGCGTCGAGAGCACGGCGTGGTCGACGGGCGCGTCGGTGCCGCTGCTCCAGGACGCGGGGGTGGTGGAGGCGCGGACGGCGTCCAGCCGGGTCCGCAGCCGCCGGGGCATCACCTGGACGACCTTGGTCAGGGCGCGGAGGGCGGCCTCGCCCCCGCCACCGGAGGCCAGCTGCGACTGGATGGCCACGGCCAGGGCCATCGCCTCCTCGTCGTCGACCACCAGCGGCGGCAGGACGGCGCCGGGAGCCAGCGCGTAGCCGCCGTCGACACCGGGGTGGGCGTCCACCGGGTAGCCCAGCTCGCGCAGCCGGCCGACGTCGCGGCGCAGCGTGCGCGCCGACACCTCGAGCCGCCCGGCCAGCACCGGACCGGGCCAGTACCGGCGCGACTGCAGCAGGGACAGCAGCCGCAGCGTCCGCTCGCTCGTGCTCGCCATGGGTTCGATCCTCGTCGACATCGCGGCCAGAACCTGGCCGCGATCGTCCCTAGCGTAAGAGCCGACCGAGCAGCCCGACGAGAGGAACCGCCATGACCGCCACGACCACCGCCCCCAGCAGCGCCGAGCGCGAGGAGCTCGTCGCGCTGCTGGAGCGGCACCGCGGGTTCTTCCTGCACACCGTCCAGGGGTTGACCGACGAGCAGGCGCGGCTCACCCCGACGGTCAGCGCCCTGAGCCTGGGTGGGCTGGTCAAGCACGTCGCGGCCACCGAGTCGGGCTGGCTCGACTTCATCGAGCACGGCGCCGCCGAGGGTGACGCGCCCGACTGGGACGACCCGGACGAGGCGGCCTACCAGGCCTTCGCCGACGGCTTCACCCTGCTGCCCGAGGAGACCCTCGCCGACGTGGTGGCCGGCTACGCGACGGTCGCCGCCCGAGCCGTCCAGCTGGCCCGCACCGTCGACCTGGACGCCAGCCACCCGCTGCCCGAGGCACCCTGGTTCGCGAAGGAGTCCTGGAGCAATCGGCGCGTGCTGGTGCACGTCATCGCCGAGACCGCCCAGCACGCCGGCCACGCCGACCTCATCCGCGAGACGGTCGACGGCCAGCGCACCATGGGCTGACCGGACGGGACCACTTCCCGCTCCCCGAGGCCCCGCCGCCGCGAGCTCGGCTGGTCAGCGGGCGGTGCCGAACAGCTCCTGCATCTTGTCCAGGCACTGCTGCTGGCCCGCCTCGGACAGCGAGCGGGCGGACTCGTCGGTGTAGCCCTGCTCGACCACGCGCAGCCGCGTCCGGCCGTCCGGCAGTGGTTCCAGCAGCACCAGGTGCGGCACCTCGTCCGGGACGCCGGCGGGGATCCCCAGAGCCGCTGGCGTGATCGGCCGCCCGTCCGCGTCGGCGAAGGTGCTGACGAACTCGAGGCGGTGCGGCGGCACCACCGCCGTGAAGGTCCAGCGGTTGTGGATCTGGCCGCCGCCGTACTCGGGCGGCGCCTGCATCGTCACCAGCGTGCTGCCGCCGACGCGGAGGTCGACGTCGGCGCGGGGGCAGGTGAAGCCGGTCGGCCCCCACCACCGCCGGATCTGGTCGGGCTCGGACCAGGCCCGCCAGACGTCCTCGGGCGGCGCGTCCACCTCGCGGACCACCTCGACCTGACCGGCACCTGGAGCATTCGTCGTCATGCCGGGTCTGACCGGCGAGGCGGTGCGGACTCATCGGCTGGGCCGAGGTCGACGCGCACCCCGGTCCCGGCCCGAGCCTGCAGCGCGGCGAGGTCGCGCACCGCATAACGGTGGTGCTCGGCCTCCTCCTTGAGCACCACCGTCAGGCAGCGGCGCACCACGTACTCCTGGTCGGGGTACGGGTCCGCCGGCTTGCGAGCGCAGACCCGGTCGAGCTCGGCCTCGGTGAGTCTGTCGACGACCCGGCGCATGGTGGCCATCCGGGCCAGCCGGGGCCCGAGCACCTCCTCGAGCGTCGGGGTGGCGTCGAGCGCGAGCCCCAGCGCCGCCGCCGCGTCGGGCGCCATGCCGCCGGCCGGGAGACCCAGCGGGTGGTAGGGCGCGGCCTCCTCGAGCACGGCGCTGCCGAGCCAGGCGTCCTCGGCGAACAGCAGGTGCCGTTGCGTCTGGACGAACGACCACTCGCCGTCGACCTGTTCGTGCAGCACCGCCGCCGGCCACGTCCTGACGCGGTCGAGCGTCGCCCCCCAGGACTTCTCGACGGCGTCCCAGGCCGCCCGGTAGTCGTCGGTGGACGCCGCGTCACGGGCCAGCACCCGCGTGGGGTGCTGCCGGTCGAGCTCGGCCTGGACGTGCGCGGTCACGTCGACGTCGTTGACCACGACCCGCTCGAAGTCACCACTGAGCCGGACGTCGCTGCCGTAGCAGTCGACGACCTTCAGACCGCTGACCTCGCAGTCGCGTATCTCGAGCCCCGCCAGGTCGCTCAGGTGGATGCGGGCGCCGCGGAACTGGTCGCTCTGGACGTGCTCAGCAGTCATCGCAGCGGTCCGGGACGTCGACGGTGCCCGACCAGGGTCGTCATCGCCCCAGGCTAGGACGAGGAGCGGTGGCGGCGCCAGACCCCTCTGGTGCGAACCGGGGCGCCGACGTCAGGGTCTCCCACTGGGAGCGGGTCGGACCAGGTGGAGGGACAGCGTCCGAGAACTGTCACGCCAGACCAGGAGGGCAGCAGCGACCGACACGGCGCCACTCGCCGCCATCTGCAGGGGGTACGAGCCAGCCCACACCGTGCCGAAGAGGAACAGCGTGCCCAGCACCGCCTTGACCAACCCGGCCAGGAAGTAGGTGTAGTCGAGGTGCAGCCACATCAGGATCAGCAGGTGGGCGCCGTCGGCGATCATCAGCACCCCGGGGAGGACCTCGGGATGGTCTTCGCGGAGGAAGAACATGACCGGGAGCGCTGCGAGCTCGGTCAGGGTGGCCAGCGAGGCCAGGGTGGCGTAGCTGGCGTTGCCGAACAGACGGGCGCACTGGAGCCGGGCCAGGACCAGAGCGACCAGCGGGACCGCCAGGCCTCCGTACAGCACCCACCCCACCGCAGCGCCGGGGACGACCACGCCGATCACCGCGCCACCCAGCCAGAAGACGGCGCCGGCCAGCAGGAAGGCGCTGCCGCCACGGGTCTCCGTGATGAACCGGAGGCGCGCCTCCTCGATCCCCAGGTCGCGCGCCGACTCCGCCCTGGGAAGGAAGGGGATCCTCACCTGTCGCCACCTCCGATCGTCCTCGTCCTCACTGGGGAGCGACGGCAGCTTCCTCGAGGACCACCGCCGTGAGTCCACCCTCCCAGCCCGACGACCTGCATCCTCTGACCGCCGCGGCGCTCACCGCGACGTCCTTCGACGGGCACCCGACCAGCAGCGACAGGTCGACGTCCAGTGTCGTAGGTTCGCCGGATGGGACGACCCACGCTGATCCTGGTCAGCGGGCCCGCAGGCTCGGGCAAGACGACGCTCGCGCACGAGCTGGCGGCCGCGATCGGGTGTCCTGCCCTGAGCAGGGACGAGATCAAGGAGGGGATGGCCCTCTCCAACCCCGGCTTCGTCGCGTCGCCCAGCGACCCCCTGACGCTGCGCACCTACGGGTTGTTCTTCGAGGCGCTGGCCCTGCTGCTCCGGGCCGAGGTCACCCTGGTGGCCGAGGCGGCGTTCCAGCACCGCCTCTGGGTGCAGGGCCTGGCCCCGCTCGACGACCTGGCCTCGCTCAAGATCCTCCGGTGCGTCGTGCCGGACGAGGTCGCCCGGGAGCGACAGCAGCAGCGACTGCTGAGCCAGGGCACCCGGGCGGCCCACGCCGACGCCCAGCACCTGACCCAGGCGAGCCCCTTCGACCCGATCCACCTCGACGTCCCGACGCTCGACGTCGACACCTCCGACGGCTGGCAACCGGGGCTACCCGTGCTGACGCAGTTCTGCCGCAGTTGACCCCGGTCAGGATGGCGGACGCCGGACGTCCTCGATGGTGGCTACGGTCGACGCCATGGAGAACGAGACCCCGTCCTGCACCGTCCGGCCGCTCGACGCGTCGACGTGGGACGCCTTCGCCGAGCTCGTCGAGCGCAACGGAGGCGTGTTCGGCGGCTGCTGGTGCATGGGCCACCACCAGACCGAGGACGGGACGTCGTACCACGCGGTCCCCGGCATGGACAAGCGCGCGACCAAGGAGGAGCTCGTCCGGACCGGGCGAGCGCACGCAGCGCTCGTCCTCGACGACTCCGGCTCGGTGCAGGGCTGGGCGAAGTTCGGCCGGACCGACGAGCTGCCGATCCTCCACCAGCACCGCCGCGCCTACGAGGCGGACGCCCCCGCGCGCCCCGACTGGCGGGTGGCCTGCTTCTACACCGACACGAAGCACCGACGGGCAGGAGTGGCCCGAGCAGCACTCGGCGGAGCGCTCGACCTCATCGCCCGCGACGGCGGCGGCACGGTCGAGGCCATCCCCGAGGTGACGGCCGGGCGGGTGGCGCACGGGCGGTTCCTCTTCGTGGCCTCCGTCGAGCTGTTCGAGGACCACGGGTTCGAGCGGGTGCGCCAGCTCGGCAAGTGGGCCTGGCTCGTGCGCCGGACCGTCGAACCGCGCGGTGAGCTCAGCCCGGCCAGGTGACGGGCGCGTGAGCAGGTGCCACGCCGTCAGCCGGGTCCCCGATCAGTGACCTTGTGGGCCACTCCGTCCTGGTCATAGGTGACCCATTCGCCGACCGGCTCCCCATCCTTGAAGTGCCCAGACCGCTTCAGGGTGCCGTCAGGCCTGTACCACTCCCAGTAGCCGACGGGGTTGTCATCCTCGATCCTGCCCTTGGACCATCGCGTGACGCCGTTGGCGTGGTACTTGATGGTGAAGCCGTCAACCACTTCGGACTTCTTCGGCTGGGGCGCCATGCACCGGTCTCCATCCCGTCTTGGTCAGGTAACGATAGGAGATGGCGGACCCGGCTGACCGGGCAGCACCGGACCAGGCAACGCCACCAGGCCGCCGCCACGGCATCAGCCGACCAGGACGCTGCCCTGCGACAGTAGTTCCGCGACCAGGCCCGGCAGCATCCGCGGCGGGAGTTGGGGTTCGAGTGGGGCCGCCTGAGAGAATCGAACTCTCGACCTACGCATTACGAGTGAGTCCTACGCCTGACGGGTGGCGATGGTTGCGCTGGTGGGCGCTCTGAGCTCATGGTGCGTCGATGACCTGAGAGGGTGGGCGCCGGACCTCCGGCGGCGTGATGGGGGCACGCGTGCGCTTCCTGCCCTCTGCTCTCATCAGGTCGACCAGCCGCGTGTTGGTTGGCCCCGGTGCATCGGTCCCGCGTCCACAGAGCCTTCATCGACGGAGGGGCGCACGGCAGGTGGTTGTCACGCAGCAAGCCCGCTCAACTGCGTCGCAGATCCCAGTACCGCCAGCCTTGGCTGAGGACCAGCGACACTGAGGTGACCTCGAGTGCAATCTCCTCGTAGCGTGCCCCGAACATCATGGTGCCGCCTGCTTCGTCCCTGAAGCTACCCGCGCGCTGCATGCTCATCAGGAGGCGTCCGTGTGCAGCCCCACTCCCCAACGCCCAGCCCATCTGAACTGCGAGGCGCATCAGTTCCGAGTCATCGCCCGAGGTGTGCACGAAGCCGGCAGCCCTCTCGATCATGTTGGTATCAGTGAGCCTCAGCTCCGCGCCGCGCGCCCTGAGAAGCTGAGCGACGTCTGCCTTTCGCACTCGAGGACCCTCAATGAAGTCGCGTCTCTCGGCGGCCTGGCGTGCTGCCTCGACTAGACCAGCATGAGCCAGCGTCTTCTCGCGGAAGTTCAGTTCCTGTCGGTACTCCTCATGAGCAATCTGCAACCCGGTCGTTGTCCGATCTTGACGGCTCGCCGCTGCTAACAGGGTCACTGCCTGGCACGATCCGACAAGTGCCGCACGAAGAACGGTGAAGTTCGCCAAAGGCAGGATCGGGCCGCCAGCCGCCACCTGACCCTCCAGCAGCCTCATGGTTGCGTCCAGGTGCTCGACTCCGACGCCCAAGCCCCACCATGCCAATTGACTGCATGGGAGGGCCGGATACACGCGATCATCCGCCGCGAGCGATGATCCGGGAACTACCTCGTCCGGCGCGAGCAGCCGCCCACGCCAACCTTCGACGGCCTCGCGGATGCGTTCTAGCCGACTCTCCCAGCTCGTCACCGATGCAGGCTAGGCGGCGCGGCCCGCAGCGGAGCGAGGACACGCGCCGCCAGCCGAGCGGAGCGAGGCCCTTGATCCAAAAGAGCCAGATTCGGCAACGCTGTTGAGCCAGGCAAGTGCGGTGGACAGTGGCGATGGTGGTACACCGACGCGATTGATCGCTGTTTGGTCCTGGCCCCACTTCGAACACTCCGGACGGCTCGGCGGCGAGGACTCTGAGCGTCCGTGACCGCTCGGTGCCAGGGTTCCTACGCCGCAAGGTGCCCATAGGCATCTAGGGCAGCCACGGCTCCTGCTCGTTGAGTGCGGCCTCGGTGGAGTGGCCTCCGGGGGTGACGCGGGTTCGAACCAGTTCGGCCGCGACTCGGCCAAGCGATGCGTTGTGGTGCTGAGCTACTTGGCTCAGCACCTCGAAGGCCCTGCGGGGGGTGAGTGAGAAGCGTTCCATGAGGATGCCTTCGGCCTGTCCGAGGATGCTGCGGTCAAGGGCGCCGCTGTGCAGCTCTGCGGCGTGCTGGGTTTCGGCGAGGGCGACTGCGAGGTGAGCTGCGAGGTGACTGGCGGTGATGACCGCCTCGTCGTCAAAGGCTTCTGGATGGGTGGCGAGGAGGTTGAGAGCGCCCAGGGTGTCCCGGCTGGTGTAGAGCCGGAGGCAGAGCATGCTGACCACGCCGAGCTCGGCGACCTTCGATGACCACCGTGGCCAGCGGGCCTCCTGACGCAGGTCGGGGCTGGAGATGATCTCGCTGCTCGCGATGGCGTCCAGGCAAGGGCCTTGCTGCACCCGGTACTGGAGGTCATCAATCCGCGCCACCAGCGGATCAGTGAGCGCTGGAGTGTCGATCCGGCCGTCGGCTTGCACCACCGAGATCCCGACGTAGGCGGAACTGGGGATGAGCTGGGATGCGATAGCAAGGCCCCGATCCAGCATGTGCGGGGTGTCGCCCTCGTCCTGCAGGTCGCGGGCAGCCTGGGCGAAGACCCCGTCGAGGTCGCGGTCAGGCGATGGTCGGGGCACGATGGAATCCTCGCACCGCGACAGCACAATCTAGGACCGTCTTGGGACTAGCCGGGGTGGACCGCTGCAATAGGGGTAGAAGATCATCATGACGAGAAGCGACCTGCGCCATCCCAGGCTTCATCCCCGCCAATGGTGACCGAGGCCAGCCCTGGGCCCGACCTCGTCCTCGCCTCTGAGCTCGTCGGCGTGCGGCAGTCGCTGCAACCTGTCCTCACCCTGACCACCTCGATCGCCGCCAGCACGATCGCCGCCGCCACCGGGGCCGGCATCTCCCTCATCGAGGACGGCTCCCGGACGAGCACCGCGAGCACGAACGCTCTCGTCGAGCTCGCCGACGCCCAGCAGTACGAGCTGGACGAGGGTCCCTGCCTGACCTCCTGGCGCGACAGCGTCTTGATCAGGATGGACGATCTCGAGCACGACTCGCGCTTCCCCGCCTGGACCGCCGCCGCCCGGGAACTGCGCCTCCGCTCGGTCCTGAGCACCCCGCTCAGGGGCGTGCACCGGAACCGGGGCGCCCTCAAGGTCTACAGCGAGCGGCCCTACGCGTTCGGTCGCGCAGACGAGGACCTACTGCTCCAGATCGCCGAGCAGGCCGCCCTGCTGCTTGAAAACCTCGGGCTGCTGGTTGAGGTCGAGCACACCAGCGCTGCCGTCATGTCGGCCCTGCAGCTCCGCCAGCGGGTGACGCTTGCGCAGGGCATCCTCGTGGGGCGCCGCGGCATCAGCCCCGAGCAGGCGTTCCTGGAGCTGGCCGAGGAGGGTGGCCGGCGCGGTCAGACCGTGGCCGACTACGCCGCCGACGTCATCGCTGGCCGCTAGGAGGACATGTGTCACAGCAGTCCCCGGAGGAGGATCGCAGCCGGCTGATCAAGGCCTTCAAGGGCAGCCAGATGCGTCTCCCGGATCTGTGGCTGGCGTACTACGCCCTCGGGGGCAGCGCCGGCCAGTACGAAGTGGAGGCCTACCTCGCCGGACTCATGCCGCTCAGTGCACACGAGCACAACGTCTTGGCCCACGCCATCAACGAGCGGCTCTCTGAGCTGCCCCCACCACCGCGCGCGCCGTACCGGAAGCCCGAGGACGAGCCGGAGCACTCCAGACTTCCTGAACCACCCGAGCCGCCCGACTCACCCTGATGTGCCGCGTCGGGCGCCCGCCACCACATCGGCCGACGCTCGATCCTGACCCGGCCGAGCGTGCTGGCTGGGTGTCCTCCGAGTGCGGACGGGCTAGCGCGCCGCGTCGGTTCCCTCGTCGTTGGCGATGGCGACCATTCGCGCGGCGACGTCTCGGAGCTTGATGTTCGTGGTCTGCGACACCCGGGTGAGGTAGTGGAAGGCGGCGCTCTCGCTGACGGTGTAGGTGTGCATCACGATCCCGACGGCCTGGCCGATGATCTGCCGGCTTTCGAGCGCGGCGGTGAGCGAGGTGACCGTACGAGCCTTGTCCAGGGCGACGGCGGCGTGCACCGCGAAGATCTCGGCGGCTGCGCGGGTCTCGTCGTCGAAGGCATGGGGGCGAGCGGCGTAGAGGTTCAGACCTCCCACGCTGTGGCCCTCCCGGTAGATCGCGATCCCCATCTGCGACCGAAGCCCGTGACTCGCGGCAGCCGGGGCGTACCGCGGCCACCGTTGGTCGGCGGTCAGATCGTCCACGACTACCTCACTCTCGGCCGGATCGAGCAGGGCGTCGATGCAGGGCCCCTCTTGCAAGTCGTATTGGAGCTGGTCCACCGTCCGCGCCAGCGGGTCAGTGGCGGCCTTGGTGCTCACGGCGTCGCGGCTGGCGACCGAGATGCTGACCAGATCCACGTCAGGCACCGTCTGCAACGCAGCCTCGATGAGGCGACTCAGGACAGTGTCCATGTCCTCGCTCGGCTCGTTCAGGAGCAGGGCGGCCTCGGCCATCGCCCGAGCTAGCTCGCCCGATCGCGTGGCGGAACCGCCACCGACTTGGGAAGAGAGCAGGTGAGCCATGAGCAAGTCCGTTCCGGTGCGCCTGGCCCGAAAGGCCAGCGAACCACGAGGTGGTCGTTCTGTAGATGGGAGGGTGCCCTGGATTGCGGCACGTGAAACGGTCACCTGGGTACTAGGACCACCGCTCCAACCCTGCAGGTCTATCCGGCCCGACCACCCGTCGCGGAGTTGGTGCCCCGCACCACCCTCCAGATGCTCCACCAGAGTTCGTCCTGAGGACGTTGACCGTCGCCTAGCGAAAGCTCTCCACGTCCGCACTGGCCAGCAGCTACGACGCGTGCAATTCCTGCTGCGCGGAAACGCAGTCAGCCGGTGCTCTCCCCCTGTCCCGCACAACAGCATGATGCCCCGGAGGCGATCCGGCGGCCGTTGGTTCGACCGCCGGATCAGGCGGGATGAGCTGCAGATCGTCGGCGTCCAACGCCATCTGCCCGTCATGGGCGGCGGTGAACGGCTTATCGTTGCGAATCAGGGTCAGCCGGAGCGAGGATCGTGCCGCCAACAGCGCCCTCAACATCGTCACCATCGTCCGCAGGCGCCGCCATCAACCCATGCGCGCCTACGTCGAACAACGGACCGCCAAGTTGCTCAGCAAGCGCGAGATCATCCGCTGCCTCAAGCGCTACATCGCCCGCGAGATCTACAACAACCTTCCGCCCAGCAGCATCCGACTCGGACTTCGGCTTGGTCAGGACCGCCACTTGACAGACATAGGAGCATCAGGGCTGAGCAAGCAAGGCATCAGGTTAGGAGTCCTGGTTGGAGACTTTCGCTGCGTCGGTGTCTCCGGAAGCCACTAGGACGCGTTCGGCGATGGCTTCTTCGAGGCTCTCCAGAAGGAGGTAGACCAAGCCGGCTACCAGTGGCGCGCCGGCCCAGGCCAGCGTGGCGCTGGTCAGCTCGAGGAATCCCCAGGCGGCGCCGATCGCCGCGATGACGGAGAGGACGTTGAGGCTTGTGCCCAGGGTCAGGGTCTGGGTGGAGTGCTGTGGCATCGGCCGACGGAACCCGCGAGACAGCAGCCCCTGCAGGATGGTGAAGGACATCACGGCGCCGACTGCGTACAGGAAGGTCTGCAAGGTACTCGGCGGGCCCTCGGCTGCTTGTGCCAGGCCAAAGACCACGGTGACGAGGATGGAAAAGCCGAAGGTCGTGCTCTCCCGGCCTACGGTGCTCCGCATCGCGCGGACAACGGTGCGGTCCGACCTGCTGCCGCTCTCCTCAGAGTTCATCACACCTCCCCGGTGCCACCACCGTAGCTGTGTCCCGGCCTGGGAGCCGGGACTGACCAACGACGGCGGTAGCGCTTCGGCCAACTGACATCTCGCCCCGTCGACTTGTGCACCAGCCCGCAGAACGAGCACGGCGACCCGATCCCCCTGGCCGCTTCACTGCCCGGAGAAACCGCTGGTCCTTCGCGGGCGGCCGGTCAGTGGGGCACCGCCCGGCCTGGGCCATTAAGGAGCCTCCCCCGAGGACTCGTCAGCAACCGTGAAACAGACGCCAGGTGGCTTCGCTCAGCGTCGACTCAAGCCCGGTCCGGGGACGCGACCCAGCTCACGCTCGGAGGGACAAGCGGCTGTTGGTCGCCGTGCTAGAGGATCGGGTTGCCGCCGGTGACGGCGATCCGGGCCCCGGAGATGTAGCTGCCCGCGTCGGAGGCGAGCAGCACGTAGACCGGCGCGAGTTCGGCGGGCTGCCCGGCGCGACCCAGCGGGACCTGCTGGCCGAAGGACTTCACCTTCTCCTCCGGCATGGTGGCGGGGATCAGCGGCGTCCAGATCGGGCCGGGCGCGACGCTGTTCACCCGGATGCCCTTCTCGCCGTACATCTGGGCAAGGCTCGCGCAGAAGTTGGCGATGGCGGACTTGGTGGCGGCGTAGGGGGCGAGGGTCGGGGACGGCATGTCGGAGTTCACCGACGAGCTGCCGATGATCGACGAACCCGGCCCCATGTGCGGCACGGCGGCCTTGGCCAGGTGGAAGAATGCGCTGATGTTGGTGGCGAAGGTGTAGTCCCACTCCTCGTCGGGGATCTCCTCCAGCGTCTCGTGGGTCATCTGGAACGCGGCGTTGTTGACCAGGATGTCGACCCCGCCGAGCTCGCGCACTGCGGTGGTGATGATTTCGCGGCAGTGCTGCGGCTGCGAGACGTCACCGGGGACGAGCACGGCCCTGCGGCCGGCCGCCTCCACCAGCTCCTTGACCTCCGCGGCGTCGGAGTCCTCGTCCAGGTAGGAGATCAGGACATCGGCGCCCTCGCGGGCGTAGGCGATGGCCACCGCCCGGCCGATGCCGGAGTCGCCGCCGGTGATGACGGCGACCTTGCCGCTCAGCTGGCCGGTGCCGCGGTAGCTCTCCTCACCGCAGTCGGGCTTCGGGGTCATCTCGGACTGGACGCCGGGGACGTCCTGCTGCTGCGCGGGCTGGCTCATCGAAACTCCTCAGATCAGGGGTGTGTGCTTGCACTACCGCTACCCCCCAGCACCCCCGACCAAGCGGAGATGACCACCTCTTGCCAGCGCTGACCAGGCCCATCGACCTCCTTCATGATCCTCGCAGAAGACCTGGAGCCCAGTGAGCTCGTGCCGAGAGCCTGGCGCCTCGCAGGATCGGTCGGACGTGCGAGGGCACCAAGCGCCCCCAAGGTGATGTTCTACCGGACTTCAAGCGGGAACTTGAGCAGTTGAGTCCTGTTGCAGGTGCAGCCTCCCTCCCGGTCCAGGCCCCGGAGGTCGAGCACACAGCTTCGTGGCCGCCCGCCCCCGTCAGAAGGGCGTCCGATGTCCAACGAGCAGCACACCCCCAAGAAGACCGGCCGCGAAGCCCGGAAGCCCACCAGGTGACCCTTCCCGGACGCTCTCGACGTATCGGTCACCCTGTCGATCACGGGTGCCGAGGGCGTCGGCTCGGCTCGGGGACCTGCTGGGTCGTGGTCTTGCCCGTTCGACGACTACTCGGGCTCTAGCGACTCTGACGTCTCTGCTCTCGTTCGCCGTTTCTGATGGGCGGCTGACGACGGTCACGTGGTTGCTTCCGTTCAGGCGCCTTCGGGCGGGCAGGCCCGGCGCGAAGGTCAGACCTTGGAGCCCGACGAGCTGCTGGCTCTGGCTGAGGCCTGCACACGTCGGCATGCCGACGTGGTGCTGATGCTGGGACTTCAGGGACTTCGGTGGGTGAGCTCGCAGGCTTGAAGGTCGGTGATCGGGTCCTCGTCCCGGCACCTGGGTTGCGGCTTCTGCGGTCATGGCCAGCAACGGTGGGGGCGCTCTGCATGTCGACACACTCAAGAGCAAACGGCCTCGGACGGTCCCCTTGCTTCCGGAGGCTGCTGAGATCGTCGCCAGTTGCAGCACAGGCAAGGCCGCCGATCAATGGCTGTTCGCGGCGCCGGAGGGAGGCCCGCTGCGCGAGACCAACTGGAAGCGGTCGGTCGGGTGGACGAGGGCGAAAGCAATGATCGACCGGCCCACTCTGCGCGTCCACGATCTGCGGCACACCGCAGCGTCGCTCTAGCTGAGCGGGGGCGCCGATCCCGAAGTGGTGCAGGGGGTGCTGGGGCACGCCTCGGCGGCGATGACGATGGACCTCTACGGGCACTTGATCGACCGCAACCTGTGGGACACCGCGCAGCGGCTCGGGGGCACCTCGGGGGCACGGCGGACGTCCGAAGCGGACGACGATGCTCGCGGCGGTGGTCCTGATGCGCTGTGACCAGGTGGTTCAGGTGGGGCCGCCTGAGAGAATCGAACTCTCGACCTACGCATTACGAGTGCGTTGCTCTGCCATCTGAGCTAAGGCGGCCTGCGCGCGGGCGGCAGGCCGCTCGCGCACGGTCGCCCACTATAACGACCGCACGCACCGACGTCGAAGCGGCGCCGAGGACCGGCGGGCGCAGGCTCAGCCCGCGCACCGCGAACCGTCAGCGGGCGGTGGTCCGCCGACCAGGTAGGGCAGCACCAGACCTCGGATGCAGGCACTCTGGTCGTAGGCGGTGTGCCCCTCGCCCTCGAGGGTGACCAGCACGCCCGACGTGAGCTGCGACGCCATCCCGACGGCGTTCTCGTAGGGGGTGGCGGGGTCGCCGGTCGTGCCCAGCACGACGATCGGCGCCGCTCCGGCCGCGGTGATCCGGGGTGCCTCGGGCGCCGGCGCCACCGGCCACAGCGGGCAGACCAGGTCCAGCCCGGCGAACGGCCCCAGCACGGGGGCCCGGGCCAGCAGGTCCTCGGCCTCCCGCTCGGCCTCCCGGAGGCTCGTCTCCTGGCTGTCGAGGCAGCGGATCGCCGGGAAGGCGTCGTTGATCTGGCCGTAGGTGCCGTCGGGGTTGCGGTAGTTCCCCTGGTCGGCCAGGGCCAGCAGGGGTCGGGCGTCGCCGTCGACCGCCGCCGCCAGCGCCCGGAGCAGCTCGGGCCAGCGCTCGCGGCCGTAGAGCGGGGAGACCAGACCCTGGACGCCCTGCTGCTGGCTGAGCACCCGGCCGCCCGGCGTGGTCAGCGGCTCCTCGTCGAGACCCTCGAGCAGCCGGCGGATGCGGCTCAGCACCGCGGCCTCGCTGCTGCCCAGCGGGTCCTCCTCGGCGGAGGTCGCCGCCCAGCGGGCGAAGTGCTCCAGCGCCCGCTCGAAGCCCTCCAGCTGGCTGACGTCGGAGTCGCTGATGTCCACGGCGGCGTCCAGCACCATCCGGCCCACCGTGTCGGGGAACAGCTCCGCGTAGAGCGCGCCGATCTGGGTGCCGTACGAGGCGCCGAAGTACTGCAGCGCGGGATCGCCGACCAACCTGCGCAGCAGCTCGAGGTCGCGGACCGTCGCCGTCGTCGAGATGTGCTCGAGCAGCGGCCCGGAGTTGTCCAGGCAGGCTTGGCCGAAGGCGTAGGTCTCCGCCTCGAGCGCCCGCTCCTCGGTCGCGTCGTCGGGCGAGACGTCGACGGCCAGGTAGCGGTCGAGGTCGCCGGCCCCGTAGCAGCGCACCGGCGTCGACGCCCCCACCCCGCGCGGGTCCCACCCGACGATGTCGTAGGCCTCCAGGCCCTCGGCGTCGAAGAACCCGGCGTAGGCGCGGCCGGAGCCACCGGGCCCGCCGGGGTTGATGAACAGCGAGCCCAGCCGCGGCTCGGCCGTCGCCGGCCGCCGGGCCAGCGCCAGGGTCAGCGCCTGGTCGTCCGGGGCGTCGTGGTCGAGCGGGGCCAGCACCGTCGCGCACTGCAGGCCGCGTCCGCAGGGCTGCCAGCTCAGCGTCTGCGAGCGGTAGCGCTCGATCCCGCTGCCCGGTGGTGGGTCGGCGAAACCGGGCGGTCGGACGTCGGGCACCGGGGTCAGCGGCCGGCCCTCGGCCGGCAGCCGGACCGGCGTCGGGGTGACCGTGGCGGGCGCTGGCGCGGAGGTCGGCGCCGGGTCGGCGCCGCCGAGCGAGCAGCCGGCCAGCACAAGCGCGGTGAGCCCGGCGGCCAGGGACCGGCGTCGACGGGCGGCGGGCATGCAGCGAGGGTACGGGCGACGGGCAACCAGCCTCCCGCCCAGCCGGGTCGACCGACCGGTCAGGCCGGCGGGCTGGACCGACGACGACGGGTGCGCGGCTTGCCGGTCGACGCCCGGGTGGGGGTCGGGTCCGGCTCGGCGGGGTCCTCGCCGGGCTCGAGGGTGGCGGTGCGGGTCTCGAACACCTGCCGGGAGCCGCAGACCCCGGCGCGGGAGCAGCTGGAGACCTGGCCGCTGTCCTTCATCCGCACCAGGACCGCGTCGGCGGGCACCGAGTGTCCGACGACCACGCCCTCGCCCTCCTCGGTGGTGACGGCCGCGCCGACGGCGGGGGTGGTGGCGGCGAACTCGGCGTACAGCGGGTGCTCGTACTTCAGGCAGCACATCAACCGGCCGCAGGCCCCGGAGATCCGCAGGGGGTTCGGCGGCAGGTCTTGCGCCCGGGCCATCCGCAGGCTGACCGGCTCGAGGTCGTTGAGGAAGGTGGCGCAGCAGAGGTCCCGGCCGCAGCTGCCCAGTCCGCCGGTGATCCGCGCGGCGTCGCGGCTGCCCACCTGGCGGAGGTCGATCCGGCTGCGCAGCGCCCGGGCCAGCTCCCCCACCAGGGCGCGGAAGTCGACCCGGTGCGGGGCGGTGAAGTAGAGCACGGTGAGCAGGTCGTGCTCGCCGGAGCCGACGACGTCGACCCCCACCACCTTCATCGGCAGCTCGTGGCCGCGGATCAGCTTCTTGGCCACCAGCTTGGCCTGCGCGCGTCGGCGGCGGTTCTCGGCGTCGCGCTCCAGGTGGGCGTCCTGGGCCGGACCGGCGCAGACGGGCAGGTCGGCGAACCCGCCGTCGTCGACCCACTCCGGGGCCCACACGCACTCGGCGACCTCGGGGCCGGTCTCGGTCGGCACCAGCACGCGGTCGCCGACGCGGTAGTCGCGCTCCCCCGGGTCGAGGTAGTAGAGCCGCCCGTAGCGCTCGAACGAGACCGCCATCACCCGAGCCATGCGCTCAGCCTAGGGCGCGACGACCGCCGGGGACCACCGTCCGGCCGCCGGAGCCCGCGGCCGGCCCCGGATGTGCGGAAGCCCGGCAGATGCGGGTCTGCCGGGCTTCCTCGGGTGGGCGTTCTGGGGGGCAGGGTCCCACCCGCGCCAGTTGGTCAGCGGAGACGGAGAACCTGGCCCACCTTGATCCGGTTGGGGTTCTTCAGCGTCTTCTTGTTGAGGTTCCACAGGCCCTTCCAGCCACCCTTGACGTCGTGCCGGTTGGCGATCTTGGCGAGGGTGTCACCGCTCTTGACCTTGACGGTCTTGGTGCTGGAGGACTTGGCCGCCGACTTCTTGGTGCTCGGCTTGGTGCTCGACTTCTTGGCGGTGGACCCGGCCCCCGGGTTGCTGGACGGCGTGGCGCTCTTGCTGGCCTTGCCGTTGCTCTTGGTGAGGCCGGCCTTGCGGCTGCAGGTCGGCCAGGCGCCGGGGCCCTGGGTGGCGAGGACGCGGCGGGCGATGGCGATCTGCTCACCCTTGCTGGCCTGGTTGGCCCGCGAGGCGTACTTCCCGCCGCCGAAGCCCTTCCAGGTGCGGCCCGAGAACTGCAGCCCGCCGTGGTAGCCGTTCCCGGTGTTGATCTTCCAGTTGCCGCCGCTCTCACAGCGGGCGACCTTGTCCCAGACGGTGCTGGCCGCGGAGGCGGGCGGGGTGGCGAGGGAGACGAGGCCGAGGGCGAGGGCCAGCGAGGCCAGCACGCCGACGAAGCGCTTCATGAGGGTGGACGTCAACACGTCGTTCGTACCTTTCCTGACCAACGCCTGTGAAGTTAGCTGACGGGTTCGGGCGGATCAGGTGCCCGGCGCTCACCGAACGAGACGGTTCGAGCGCTTCACCCCAGGGCTCCCGCGGACGGGATCCCGAGTGGTTCCTCCACCTCTGCTGCGCCCGGGGCTGTCCCGGCAGGGGGTCCGCCCAGCAGAGCTCGGCGCGGCGGACCCGCGTTCCGACCAGCGCTTCGAGCGCCGACCGGCCGTGCGTTGGTCACGCTTCCGACACCGTCAGATCACGGGGAGGTCACGAACCGGGTACACCGTACGGGTGAGAATCCCTTACGCGCAACTCAGCCTCGATCGCTGCAGGACACGCCCCGAAAACGTTACCCATTCCGGTGCGTCCCGCCGGCGGAGGAGCAGCGGCCCGGCTCCGGTGCTTGCGGCGCGCGCGGCGCGACCCACCCGTTCGACCGCCTCAGGGGCAGTGGCTGTGCGGCGCGAGCAGGTTCAGCCCTGCACCAGGGCGACCAGCGTCGACTCGACCGCGAGCAGCGGGGCGACGTTGCCCTCCAGCGCGGTCCGGCAGGCCAGCAGCGCGTCGATCCGGCGCAGCGTCGACTCCGGGGTCGAGCGCCGGGCCGCCACGTTGATGGCCGGCTCGAGGTCGCTGTTGACCAGCGGTGCGCCCGAGCGGGTCTGCACGCTGAGCACGTCGCGGTAGTAGCCGGTGAGCTCGGTCAGCGCCCGGTCCAGCGCGTCCCGCTGGTACCGCTTGGCCCGGGCCTTCTGCTGGTCGTCGAGCTCCTTCAGCGCCGACGCCGCCTGCCGGGGCCGGGCCCCGCGGGTGCCGAACCCGAGCGCCTCCTCCAGGGCCGAGCGCTCCCGGGCGTCCAGCTCGCCGGTGGCCGCCGTCGCCTCGGCCGCGCAGGCCTCGACCAGCGTGGCGGCCGCCCGGAGGCAGGCGCCGAGGTCCCCGAGCTGGCTCGGGATCTGCAGGATCTGCCGGCGCCGCTCACGCGCGGGCTCGTGCCGGGCCAGGGCCCGCGCCCGGCCGACGTGGCCCTGGGCGACCCGGGCCACGAAGGCCGCCAGCTCCGGTTCGACGCCGTCGCGGCTCTCCAGCAGCCGGGCCACCGCGTCGGTCGAAGGGGTCTGCAGCTTGAGGCTGCGGCAGCGGGAGCGGATGGTCACCACGACGTCGTCGGCGGTCGGCGCGCAGAGCACCCAGACCGTCAGCGGCGCCGGCTCCTCGATGCTCTTCAGCAGCGCGTCCGCGCCCCGCTCGGTCACCCGGTCGGCGTCCTCCACGACGATCACCTGACGGCGGCCCAGCGTCGGGCTCATCGCGGCCCGCCGCACGAGGTCGCGGACCTCGTCGACGCCGATCGAGAGCATCTCGGTCCGGACCAGGGTGACGTCGGGGTGCGCGCCGCTGAGCGTCGTCCGGCACTGGGTGCACTCCCCGCAGCCACCTCGCGGGCACTGCAGGGCGGCGGCGAAGGCCCGGGCCGCGTTGGACCGGCCCGAGCCGGGCGGTCCGGTGAACAGCCAGGCGTGGCTCATCGCGTGGGGGTCGCCGGCGACGGCGCGACGCAGCGTCTCGGCCGCCGCCTCCTGGCCGACCAGGTCGGCCCACACCCCGCCGAGGGCCGCCGCTGGGGCGCTCATCTGCGGCACCCGCGGGCGCTCCACCAGCTCATGGCGCCAGTCTGCCCGAGGCCTCCGACAGTTCCGGGCCCGTCCCGTCGGCGTCCAGCAGGGGCCGCACCCGCTCGACCACGGCGGACGCGAGGTCCTCGATGCTGCGCCGGGCGTCCAGCACGAGGTAGCGGTCGGGCTCGCGGGCGGCCAGGGCCAAGAAGGAGGCGCGGGCCCGCTCGTGGAAGGTCTCCCCCGCCGACTCCAGCCGGTCCTTGGCCACCTTGGTGTGCACGGCGCGGCGCGGGTCCACGTCCAGCAGCACCGTCAGGTCGGGCCGCAGGTCCTCGGTCGCCCAGCGCGCCACCTGCTCCACCTCGGTCTCGGCGAGCACCCGGCCCGCCCCCTGGTAGGCCAGCATCGAGTCGACGTAGCGGTCGCAGACCACGACGGCCCCCCGACGCAGGGCCGGCCGGACGACGGCGTGCAGGTGCTGGGCCTTGTCGGCGGCGTACAGCAGGGCCTCGGCCCGGGGCGCGAGGTCACCGGTGTCGGGGTCGAGCACCAACCGGCGGATCCGGGCCCCGAGGACGGAGTCGCCCGGCTCGAAGGTCCGCACCACCGCCCGGCCCTCCGCGGCCAACGTCGTGCAGAGCCGCTCGACCTGGGTGGACTTGCCGACACCGTCGCCGCCCTCGAAGACGACGAAGACCCCCCGGGCGCTCACCGGGCGCCGCCGAGCTTGCGCGTCGCGCGGGCGGCGGCGGTGAGGAAAGCCTGCCGGGCCCGGTGGGACTCGCCCACCTGGCGCTCCCAGGCCCGGCCGGCGGCGAACACGGCCTCGACGTCCGACGTCGCCACGGCGGCCAGCGCGGCCGCCTCGTCGAGCGGTTCGGCGCACACCGCCGCGAGCCGGCGCCGGGGTCTGCGCAGCCGGCGGCTGATCTCGGTCGACCGGGCGGGCAGCACCGAGGCGGCCAGCTCGGCCACCGACGCGGTCTGCCGCAGCCGGCGGTCCAGCTCCGCCCAGGTGGCCGTCGGGCCGTCGACGCCGGCCGTGGCCACCGCGGAGGCGAGCCCGTCGACGGCGGCGCGCAGCAACATCTCCAGCTCCTCGTCGGCGGCGACGCTGCCCCGGCCACCCAGCCGCGGAGCCCGGGCCGCGGCCACGAGGGCGTCCAGCAGGGCGAGGTAGCGCTCGCTGCGCAACCGGGACGTCAGCCGCTCCGGCTCGTCCACGGCACCGGCCAACCAGCCCAGCTCCTCGACCAGCTCGGCCAGCCAGTCGGCGTCGACCCCCGACGCCAGCCCGTCCAGCTCGGCGGCGAGCGCTCCAGCGGTGGCCACCACCTCCGTCCTGGCCCCGAGATCGCCGCCCCGGACCGCGAGGTCGGCCTCGACCAGCTGGCGGAGCCGCTGCCCGACCAGCCGGCCCACGAAGCGCTTGAACGACGCCTCGGGCGCCACCGGAGCCACCGAGGGGATGTCGCTGGGCCCGGTCGCCGGAGCCCCGAGCCGGCTGACCAGGCGGGGGAACCGGACGACCGCGGTGCAGCCGACGCCGGTCAGCGCCCGGTCCAGCCAGGCCGTCTGGTCCTCGTCCAGACCACGTCCGACGGAGGTGATCATCACCTCGCGGTAGCGCGCGGTGGTCAGGCCGCCGCGACGGACCGTCACCCGGTCGTCGCGGAGCAGAGCCAGCGTCTCACCGTCGGCGTCCCGCAGCGCGAACTCACGGCGGTCGCAGGTCAGGGCCGCGACCGGGCCCAACGGCGCCCGTCGGCGCAGCGGCCGGATCAGGTCGGCGAGCTCCTCGGGCAGGTCGCTGTGACCCATCAGCTCGACCCGGTCCTCGGGAAGCAACGGCTGCCAGTCCGGCGCGGTCAGGTACCACTCGCCGCGGCCGTCCAGCACCCGGTGGGCGAGGAGCACCCCCGCGCGGACCAGCCGGTGGTCGGGGGCGTCCAGCAGGGTGACGTCGATCGCGTACGCGGCGTTGTGACCGGCCCGTGCGACCAGGTTGTGCAGCCCGACGGCCGGGTTCACCAGGCGTGGCGCGACGGCGCTGTAGGGCATGTCGTACAGCCGCTGGGCAGGCGGTCGGGTCCCGCTGGCCGCGGCGTCCGGCAGCGGGCCGCCTGCGGTCGCCTTCTTCTTCCGGGCAGCCGGGCGGGCCTTGCCGGCCTTGCCGGCCTTGCCAGCCTTCCGGCGGCTCACGCGTCGGTCCTGAGCACGAGGTCAGCCTTCCACAGCGCCCGCGGGCCTCGGCTGGGGTCGGTCAGCGGGTCGCCTCGGCCGCAGCCTTGCTCGCCGCCGCCTTCTTCGCCGGAGCCTTCGCCGCCGCCGCCGCCGCCTTCTTCGCCGGAGCCTTCGCCGCTGCCGTCTTCTTGGCCGGGGCCTTCTTCGTCGTGGTCTTCTTCGCCGTGCTCCGCTTCTTCGGGGCTGGGCCCTTGGCCCGCTTCTCGGCCAGCAGCTCGGCGGCCCGCTCCGCGGTGATGGTCTCGATGTCGTCGTCGCGGCGGAGCGTGGCGTTGAACTCCCCGTCGGTGACGTAGGCGCCGAACCGGCCGTCCTTGATCACCATCGGTGCGCCCGACACCGGGTCCGGGCCCAGCTCCTTCAGCGGCGGCTTGGCCGCCGCCCGCCCGCGCTGCTTGGGCTGGGCGTAGATGGCCAGCGCCTCGTCGAGGGTGATCGCGAAGATCTGGTCCTCACTCGTCAGCGACCGGGAGTCGGTGCCCTTCTTCAGGTACGGACCGTAGCGGCCGTTCTGCGCGGTGATCTCGACCCCGTCGGCGTCGGTGCCGACCACCCGCGGCAGGCTCATCAGCTCCAGCGCCTGCTCCAGGGTGACCGTCTCGACGCTCATCGACTGGAACAGCGAGCCGGTGCGGGCCTTGGCGTTCTTCGGGGCGTCCTCGGGCAGGACCTCGGTGACGTAGGGGCCGAACCGGCCGTTGCGGGCCACGACCGGGTTCCCGGTCTCCGGGTCGATGCCGAGCTCACGCTCCTCGCCCATCGGCTTGGACAGCAGCTCGCGGGCCAGCTCGACCGTCAGCTCGTCCGGCGGCAGCTCCTCGTCGACGTTCGCCCGCCGCCCCTCGGCGTCCTCGACGTAGGTGCCGTACCGGCCGACCCGGACGACGATGCCGTCGGTGTCGGTCTCGAGGTCGCCGACCGGGAAGGTCGACAGCTGGCGGGCGTCGATGTCGCCGAGCTCGGACACCAGCGCCTGCAGGCCCTCGTGGTCGCCACCCTCGGCCTGGGAACCGAAGTAGAAGTCGGTGAGCACGGCCAGCCGTTGGGCGTTGCCGCCGGCGATCTGGTCGAGCGTCTGCTCCATCTCCGCGGTGAAGGCGTAGTCGACGAGGTTCGGGAAGTGCTCCTCCAGCAGCCGGGTGACGGCGAAGGCGAGCCAGGTCGGCACCAGGGCCGACCCCTTCTTGAACACGTAGTCACGGGAGGTGATCGTGCGGATGATCGAGGCGTAGGTCGAGGGCCGGCCGATCTCCAGCTCCTCGAGCTTGGCCACCAGCGACGGCTCGGTGTAGCGGGCCGGCGGGCGGGTCTCGTGGCCCGACGCCGTGACGCTGTCCGGCCGCAGGCTCTGGCCCTGCGCCAGCTGCGGCAGCCGGGTCTGGGCGTCGTCGGAGGTCGCGTCGTCGTCGGTCGACTCGACGTAGGCCTTGAGGAAGCCGTGGAAGGTGATGGTGCGGCCGGAGGCGACGAAGGTGCAGGCCTCTGGGGCGTCGTCCCCCGGGCCTGTCGAGGGGCGGGCGGCGTTGATCCGCACCGTGATCGACTGCCCCTCGGCGTCCTTCATCTGCGAGGCGATGGTCCGCATCCAGATCAGCTCGTAGAGCCGGAACTGGTCGCCCTTCAGGTTGGTCTGGGCCGGGGTGAGGAAGGTGTCACCGGCGGGCCGGATCGCCTCGTGCGCCTCCTGGGCGTTCTTCTGCTTGCTCGCGTAGGTGCGGGGCTTGGCCGGCAGGTAGCTGGCCCCGAACAGCTGCGTCACCTGGTTGCGGGCGGCGGTGACGGCGGTGTCGGACAGCACCGAGGAGTCGGTCCGCATGTAGGTGATGAAGCCGGCCTCGTAGAGGTCCTGGGCCACCGACATGGCGCGCTGGGCGGTGAAGCCGAGCTTGCGGCCGGCCTCCTGCTGCATCGTCGTGGTGCGGAACGGGGGGTAGGGCTTGCGGGTGTAGGGCCGGGACTCCACGCTCTGCACCGCGTACGTCGCGCTGCGCAGGCTGGTCGCCAGCTGCTGGGCGGTGCTCTCGTCCAGGTGCGCGAGCTGCTCGCTGCCCTTGGTGACCAGCGCGCCATGGCTGTCGAAGTCGCGGCCCTGGGCCACCCGGCGCTCGCCGACGTGGGTCAGCCGGGCGGGGAACAGCGGCGGGTCGGCGGGAGCGCCGGCGTCGAGGACGGCGTCCAGGTCCCAGTAGGAGGCGGTCCGGAAGGCGATCCGCTCGCGCTCGCGCTCCACCACCAGCCGGGTGGCCACCGACTGCACGCGACCGGCGGACAGCCGGGGCATGACCTTCTTCCACAGCACCGGGGAGACCTCGTAGCCGTAGAGCCGGTCCAGGATGCGGCGGGTCTCCTGGGCGTCGACCAGGTCGGTGTCGAGGTCGCGCGGGTTGGCCACCGCGTCGGCGATCGCCTTGGCCGTGATCTCGCGGAAGACCATCCGCCGGACGGGGACCTTGGGCTTCAGCTCCTGCAGCAGGTGCCACGCGATCGCCTCGCCCTCGCGGTCGTCGTCGGTGGCCAGCAGCAGCTCGTCGGAGCCGGCCAGCGCGTCCTTGAGGGTGCGCATGGTGGCGCGCTTGTCGGGGCTGACCACGTAGATCGGCTCGAAGCCGTGCTCGACGTCGATGCCGGTGCGGGCCCACTTCTCGCCCTTGTACTTGGCCGGCACCTCGGCGGCCCCGGTCGGCAGGTCGCGGACGTGCCCGCGGCTGGACTCGACGACGTAACCGTCGCCGAGGTACCCCGCGATCGTCTTCACCTTGGTGGGCGACTCCACGATCACGAGCCGCTTGCCACCTGATTTCCCTGCCACGCTGTTCCTCTTCTCCCGGCTCTGGTCGGGCCCCTCGGGGCCGTGCTCGCCGGACGTCCTCGCCTCGTCGGTACCGTCGCGGTGCTCGACCGGCGACGGCGCGCTCACTCTACGACCGAAGTCCAGTCCTGCCCTGCAGCCTGCCGGGGCAGCGCGGCTCCCCGGCCTCCCGCCCGGGGCCCCGGAGCGCCGCGGTCAGTGCAGGAAGCCGTCGACCACGAGCTGCCGGACGGCCGGCACCACCTCCCCCGTGAGCACGGCGGCGTCGACGTCCAGCAGCCCGGCCACCGACGCCACCACCGCGCCCAGCGGCAGGTCGCCGTCGCAGGCCCCCAGCACGCCCGCCAGCGCGGTGCCCGGTTCGGTGGCGCGCCGGAACCCGCGCTGCTGGCGCAGCACCAGGTGCTGGGGATCCGCCTCGCCCGGCACCCCCGTGGTCTCCTCGACGACGTCGGCCGCGAGCACCCAGTGCCGGGCCAGCAGCGCCTCGTCGGTCAGGGACTGCTCGAGCTGCACCGCGTCCAGCTCCCGCTCCAGGGCGGGGGCCAGCGGCTGCTCGACGCCCCACGGCCAGTCCTCGACCCGCACCTGCGGGACGTCCCGGCCCGCCCGGTGCAGCAGCAGCCAGCCCATTCCCACCGCCTCGATGCCCAGCGCCTCGAAGTAGTCGAGCCATTCGACGTAGCGCGGCAGGTAGGCGGGCGACCCCGCCAGCCCCGCGTCGGCCAGCCAGAGCTCGGCGTACTCGTGGACGTCCAGCACCTCCCGCTGCACGACGTGGGCGTCGCAGCCCGACCCGGCGAACCAGCCGCTGACCCGGTCGGTCCACTCCTGGCCGCGGACGTGCGCCCAGTTGGCGAGCACCTGCAGGGTGCCGTCCTCGGCGAGGTGCTCGACGCCACCCCGGACCACCTGCTCGACCAGCCCGTCGGAGGTCCAGCTGCCCTCGCGGTAGGCCAGCCGGTCGGCGTCGCTGCGCGGCGGCGACATCACGTAGGGCGGGTTGGTGGTGATCAGGTCGTAGGTCTCCCCGGCGACGGGCTCGTACAGGCTGCCCAGCCGGAGGTCGACGTCGATCCCGTTGAGCGCGGCGGTGAGCGCGGCCAGCTCCAGCGCGCGGGGGTTGAGGTCGGTGGCGGTGACCGAGGCCGCGTGCCGGGCCAGGTGCAGGCTCTGCACGCCGCAGCCGGTGCCGAGGTCGAGCGCCCGGCCGACCGTGCGCCGGAGGGTGAGCTGGGCAAGCGTCGTCGAGGCCGAGGACACGCCGAGCACGAAGTCGGGGCGGATCGGCGCCACCTCGGTGTCCAGGTTCGGCGAGAGGTCGGAGACCACCCAGCCGCTGGCACCGTCGTCGCTGGCGTAGGGGCGGACGTCGACCGCGGCGCGCACCTCGTCACCGTCACGGGCCAGGATCCCGGCCGCGGCCAGCGGCCCGACCAGACGGGGAAGGGCGGCCTCCAGCGCAGCTCCGGGGACGGCGCGCTGCAGCAGCCACAGCCGGGTGAGGACGGCCAGCGGGTCGTCGTCCGTACCGAGCGCGCGGACGCCCGGCAGGGTCGAGTTGCGGCCGAGCGCGGCGTGCGCCGGTGCGCCCATCCGCTCCACGACGGCGTCCACCTCGTAGCGCGAGCGGACGAACGCCGCCCGCAGGGCGTCGATGTGGTCGGAACTCAGGCTGGGCATCCCGTCATCGTCCCATCCCCGATCCCGGGGATCGGACCACCGTGAGGGTGGTCAGGTCCCCAGGATCCGCGCGGCCCTCAGCCGCAGTGGTGGCGGCCGACGGGGATGACGGTCGGGGTGTGCGAGACCGGGTCCTCGATCACCCGGGCGGTGAGGCCGTAGACCTCGGCGATGGTCTGGGAGGTGACCACCTCGTGCGGGGAACCCGCCGCGACGACGCGGCCGTCCTTGAGAGCCACCAGGTGGTCGGCGTAGCGGCAGGCCAGGTTGAGGTCGTGCATGACGATCACGATGGTGGTGCCGCGCCGCCGGTTGAGGTCGGTGAGCAGGTCCAGCACCTCCACCTGGTGGGCCAGGTCGAGGTAGGTGGTGGGCTCGTCGAGCAGCAGCAGGTCGGTCTGCTGCGCCAGCGCCATGGCGATCCAGACGCGCTGCCGCTGGCCGCCGCTGAGCTCGTCGACGGGGCGCTCGGCCAGCTCCAGGGTGTCGGTCAGCACCAGCGCCTCGGTGACCGCCTGCTCGTCGGCCGCGGACCAGGAGCGGAACCAGGTCTGGTGGGGGTGCCGGCCGCGACCGACCAGGTCGGCCACGGTGATGCCCTCGGGCGCCGTCGGGGCCTGCGGCAGCAGACCGAGCACCTGGGCGACGGAGCGGCTGGGCATCCGGTGCAGGTCACGGCCGTCCAGCAGCACCACCCCCGCGGTCGGGGGCAGCAGCCGGGCCATCCCGCGCAGCAGCGTCGACTTGCCGCAGCCGTTGGCCCCGATGACCACGCTGACCTGGCCCGTCGGGACCGGCAGGGACAGCTCCTCCACGACCAGCCGGTCGCCGTAGCCGAGGCTCAGGCCGCGGGTCTCCAGCTGGTGGGTCGTGGTGCGGGTCTCGAGCAGGGTCATGGCGTCATCCTTTGCGAGCGGAGGCGGCGTTGGTGCGCAGCAGCAGGTAGATGAGGTACGGGGCACCGACGGCGGCGGTCAGGACGCCGACGGGGAGCTGCAGGGGCAGCAGGTGCTGCCCGGTGAAGTCGGCCAGGGTGACCACGGCCGCGCCGACCAGTCCGGCCGGGACCAGGCCGGCGCCGGCGGAGCCGGTCAGCTGACGGGAGATCGGTCCGGACACGAACGCGACGAAGCCGACCGGGCCGGCGACGGAGGTGGCCACGGCGGCCAGCGCGACGGCGAACAGCATCAGCAGCAGCCGGGACCGTTCGACCCCGACGCCCAGGGCGCGGGCGGTGTCGTCGCCCAGCTGCAGGCCGCTCAGCGTGCGGCTGGCCCACAGGGTCAGCGGGACGACGACCACCACCAGCACGGCCAGCGGGGTCAACGCGTCGGCGTCGGCCCCGTTGAGGCTGCCGGTCAGCCAGACCAGGGCGATCTGCGCGTCGTTGACCTGCGCCCGGGTCATCAGGAAGTCGATCACCGAGAGCAGCACGGCCCCCACGCCGATGCCGATCAGGACCAGCCGCGTGCCCGCGACGCCCTGGCGCCAGGCCAGCAGGTAGATGGCGAGCGCGGTCACCAGCGCGCCGCCGAAGGCCGAGGCGGCCACGGCGACGCCGGTCAGCCCGAAGAGCAGCAGGGCGGTCACCGCGGCGGCGCTGGCCCCGGCGGTGATGCCGATGATGTCGGGGCTGGCGAGCGGGTTGCGGAGCATGGTCTGGAAGACCGCGCCCGCCATGCCCAGGGCGAACCCGACCAGCAGACCGCTGAGGACCCGGGGCAGGCGGAGGTCGTAGACGATGAAGTCCGACGCCCGGGTGCCGCGCCCGGTCAGCGACGCGACGACGTCGCCGACGCCCAGCGGGAAGTCCCCCACCACCAGCGAGGCCATGAACGCCGCGGCCAGCACTCCCAGCAGGCCGGCGCAGGTGAGGACGGTGCGCCGGCGGAGGGTGCGGCGGACGCCGCGGACCGGGTCCGCGGGCAGCAGCGCCGGGGCCTCGCGGAGCGCGGTCACAGGGCGCTCACGTGCCGGCGGCGGACCAGGGCGATGAACACCGGCGCCCCGATCAGGGCGGTGACGATGCCGACCTGCACCTCGCCGGGGCGGGCGATGACCCGCCCGAGGACGTCGGCGCTCAGCAGCAGGCAGGGCGCCAGCAGCATCGAGTACGGCAGGGCCCAGCGGTAGTCGGGGCCGACGATCATCCGGGCCACGTGCGGGATGGTGAGGCCGACGAAGCCGATGGGCCCGCAGGCGGCGGTGGCGGACCCGCAGAGCAGCACGACGACGGCGGCGGAGACGCCCCGCGACCGGGCCACGTGGGCGCCGAGCCCGCGGGCGACGTCGTCGCCGAGGGACAGGGTGTTCAGCACCCGGCCGAGGAACAGCGCGGCGACGCAGCCGGTCAGCAGGAACGGGGCGACCTGGACGATGACGTCGGTCCCCCGGCCGGCCAGCGCGCCGACCTGCCAGAACCGGAACTGGTCGAAGGTCGCCTGGTCCACCAGCAGGAAGGCCGTGGTGACGGCGCCGAACGCCGCGCTGACCGCGGCGCCGGCCAGGGCCAGCTTGAGCGGGGTGGCGCCGTCCCGCCCGAGGGCGGCCACGCCGTAGACGACGACGGCAGCGGCGGCGGCCCCGGCGAAGGCGAACCAGATGTAGCCGAGGGCGCTGGTCACCCCGAACAGGGTGATCGCCAGCACCACGAACAGCGAGGCGCCGGCGTTGACGCCCAGCAGCCCCGGGTCGGCGAGCGGGTTGCGGGTGACGCCCTGCATCACCGCGCCGGCCAGGCCGAGCGCAGCCCCGGCCAGCAGGCCGATGACCGTCCGGGGCAGGCGCAGCTCGCGGATGACCAGGTGGTCGGTGTTGCCGGGGTCGTAGCGGGTGACCGCGTCCCAGACCGCGCTGAGGCCGGTGGTCCGGGTGCCGACGGCGAGGCTGACGTAGGCGAGCAGCAGCAGGACCGCCGCGGTGACGAGGAGACCCAGCAACCGCCGGGTGCGCACCGGTCGGGGAGCGGGGCGCAGGCGGAGGTCAGGCCGCGCCTCCACCGTCGTCATAAGGCGAGCCTAACCTGGCTTGCGCGGGCTGTCTGCTCCGCGCGGGCGCTCAGCCGATGCGGCCCGCCCGCAGCACCGGGCGGAGCCGCTCGACGACCCCGGCGTCCTCGACGGTGGACGGGACGGCGCCCGGGCCCCCGTCCGCGATCTCCCGCATGGTGCGGCGCAGCAGCTTGCCGGAACGGGTCTTGGGCAGCGCCGCCACCACGTCCACCCGGCGCAGCGACGCGACCGGTCCGATCTCGCTCCGGACCAGCGCGACCAGCTCCTCGGCCAGCTGGTCGGGCGGCGTCTGCACGCCGTCGGCGAGCACCACCAGCGCCCGCGGGACCTGGCCCTTGAGCTCGTCGGCGACCCCGATCACCGCGCACTCGGCGACGGCGGGGTGCGCGGCGAGCACGGCCTCCATCACGCCGGTGGAGAGCCGGTGCCCGGCGACGTTGATCACGTCGTCGGTGCGGCCCATGACGAAGACGTAGCCGTCGGCGTCGAGGTGGCCGCCGTCGCCGCTGAGGTACCAGCCGGGGAAGGTGTCGAGGTAGCTGCGGCGGAACCGGTCGTCGTCGCCCCAGAGGGTGGGCAGCGTGCCGGGTGGCAACGGCAGCCGCAGGCAGAGCGCCCCCTCCTGCTCCGGTGGCAGCACGGTGCCGTCCGGACCGAGCGCCGCCACGTCGTAGCCCGGGACGGGCACCGACGGCGATCCGGGTTTGATCGGCAGCGGCTCGAGGCCGCGGGGGTTGGCGACGATCGGCCACCCGGTCTCGGTCTGCCACCAGTGGTCGACGACGGGGACGCCGAGCTGCTCCCCTGCCCAGCGGAAGGTGTCCGGGTCGAGGCGCTCGCCGGCCAGGAACAGCGTCTCCAGGCTGGACAGGTCGAAGCGGCGGACCAGGGACCCGTCGGGGTCGACGCGGCGGATGGCGCGGATGGCCGTCGGGGCGGTGAACAGCACCGTGGCGCGGTGCTCGCTGACCACCCGCCAGAACGACCCGGCGTCCGGCGTGCCCACCGGCTTGCCCTCGTAGAGCACGGTCGTCGCGCCGACCAGCAGCGGCGCGTAGACGATGTAGGAGTGGCCGACCACCCAGCCGACGTCGCTGGCGGTGAACACCACGTCCCCGGGGCCGACGTCGTAGACGGCCCGCATGGAGTAGGCCAGGGCGACGGCGTGCCCGCCGTGGTCGCGGACGATCCCCTTCGGCTTCCCCGTGGTGCCGGAGGTGTAGAGGATGTAGAGCGGGTCGGTGGCCGCCAGCTCGGCGCAGCCGGCCGGCTGGAACTGGCCGGGCCGCATCAGCAGGGCGAGGTCGAGCTCGCGCTCGCCCCGGAGCTCGGCCACGGCTTCGGGGCGCTGGTGGACGACCACGTAGTCGGGCTGGTGGGAGCTCCGCTCGAGCGCGGCGTCCAGCAGCGGCTTGTACTCCACCACCCGGCCGGGCTCCAGGCCGCAGGAGGAGATCAGCACCACCTTCGGCCGGGCGTCGTCGATGCGGGCGGCGAGCTCGGCCGCGGCGAAGCCGCCGAACACCACCGAGTGCACCGCACCGAGCCGGGCGCAGGCCAGCATGGCGATGACCGCCTCGGGCACCATCGGCATCGAGATGACCACCCGGTCGCCGGGCTCGACCCCGAGCTCGCGGAGCCCGCCGCCGAGCTGGGCCACCTCCTGCAGCAGGTCCGCGTAGGTGTACGTGCGCCGGGTGCCGGAGTAGGCGGAGTGGAAGATCAGCGCCGGCTCGTCGGCCAGGCCCCGGACGACGTGCCGGTCGAGCGCGTTGTAGCAGGTGTTGAGCACGCCGTCGGGGAACCAGCGGCCGGCCGGCGGGGCCTCGCGGTCGAGCACGGTGCGCGGCCGGGTGAACCAGTCGACGGCCCGCGCCTGCTCCCCCCAGAAGCCCTCCGGGTCGTCCAGGCTGCGGCGGTGCTCCTCGGCGTACGCGCCCATCGGGGCCTCCTCGTCGGGGTCGTACCGGCTCGGCGGACCGCCCCGGACGCTTGTGGGCCCAGCGTACGATCCGGGTGATGCCTCCCCTGCTGCTGGATCCCCGACCACTGATCGGGCGTCAGCGGGCCGGCCTGGCCAAGATGCTGCGGGACCGGATCGGCGGCGCGGAGTTCAACGAGAGCCACGAGCGGATCTGGTTCAGCGAGGGCGAGCGCTGGTTCTCCGAAAGCGACGTGATCTGGCAGGTGCACGCCGACACGTCCATGTTCATCGGCGGCATCCGCGCGCTGCTGCTGCAGTCGTTGCACCCGGTGGCCATGCAGGGCGTGAGCGAGCACTCCGGATTTCGGGGCGACCCCTGGGGTCGACTGCAGAACACCAGTCGCTACCTGGCGACCACCACCTACGGCACCGTCACCGACGCCGAGCGCATCATCAGGATCGTCCAGGCGATCCACCGCCGGGTGACCGGGACGACGCCGTCCGGCCGGCCCTATGCGGCGAGCGACCCGCACCTGCTGGGCTGGGTGCACGCCGCCCAGGTCGACAGCTTCGTGACCACCTTCCAGGCCTTCGGCCCCCGGCGGCTGGGCGAGGCCGAGGTCGACGCCTACGTGGTGCAGTCGGGCGAGGTGGCCCAGCGGCTGGGCGTCGTCGACCCGCCCCAGACCTGGGAGCAGGTCGTGGCCCTGCTGGCCCGCTACCGGCCGGAGCTGCGGAGCACCCCGGCTGCCCGCGACGTGGCGGCGATGCTGCTCCGCAACCCTCCGCTCACCGGTCCCGCGCGGCTCGGCTTCGGCGTGCTGGCCGCGGGTGCGGTCTCGACCCTGCCGCCCTGGGTGCGCGCCACGCTGCTGCTGCCCACGCTGCCCACGGCGGACCGGGTGCTCGTCCGGCCGCTGGCCCGCTCGGCGATGCTGACGCTGCGCTGGGCGCTGGCGGACACCACCGACCTCCCCGAGCCGCCTCGCACCTGAGCCTTCCGCAGACCAGGCCGGGTCGGGTTCCGGTCAGCGCCCCGGCGGCTGGACGGGAGCGGCCGGCGGGAAGACGCTCGGCGGCAACGCAGCCAGCGTCGGCGCGGACGGCCGCGAGAGGTAGGGCAGGCCCACCTTGCCGGCCTGCCACCAGATCAGGGCCAGGGCGAGTCCGTGCACCACCGCCGCCACGGCGAACTGCAGGAAGGTGCCCTCGGTGTCGGCACCGATGAAGGCGTTCTCCCACCCGCCGAACAAGATCACGGCAAAAAAGGCCAGGACGTTGTTGACGGCGTGCATGGCGATGGCCGCCTCGAGCCCGCCGGTGCGCCAGGTGGCGAGGCAGGCGGCGACGGCCAGGCAGCCGATGTTGGCCAGGATCCAGATGTCGAAGCTGCCGTGGGCGGCGGAGAAGGTGATGGTCGAGACGACGGTGGTGACCACCAGCCCGACCACCGGGCGCCGGAACCAGGAGCCCACGACCTGCATGATCCAGCCGCGGAAGAAGTACTCCTCGCCGGCGGCCTGAAACGGCGTCATCACCACGGCGATGACCAGCAGGGCACCCCAGTACGCCGGTCGCGCCCCGTCGCCCGGGTCGAGCAGCAGGGTGATCCCGACGTAGAGCAGCCAGATGGGCACGACGACGAGCAGGCAGCGCTGCATCCAACCCCAGCGGATGCCGCCGGTCACCGAGGTGCTGAAGCGGGGGCGGACGCCGTGCACCGCCCAGATCGACAGCATCACGGTGGGGATGAGGATGGCCAGCGACAGGTTGAGCCCGATGAAGCCCACCGGTCCGAGGTCGTCGATCTCGCTGAGCGTCCGGAAGACGTACCCCGGCAGGTCGGGCACCCCGGTGACCAGGCCGACGACGAGCGGTGGGAGCACGGTGACCACGCTGAGTCCGAGCGCGATCGCCCCGGCCAGCATCGCGGTCAGCAGCGGTTTCCACCAGCGGTGCCGGGGGCCGCGGAGCAGCTGGGAGTACCGGACCGGCTCCAGCGGGAGCGCCGGCGGGCGCGGCGGCGGTCCCCAGGGAACCACCGGGCCGTACCCGGGCGGCTGCCCGCCTTGCGGGTGGCCGGGCGGCGGGAAACCGGCCTGCGGGTAGCCCGGCGGCGGGAAACCGGCCTGCGGGTAGCCCGGCGGCGGGAAGCCGGCCTGCGGGTAACCCGGCGGCGGGAAACCGGGCGGCGGGAAACCGGCCTGGGGGAAGCCGGCCTGGGGGAAGCCGGGCTGGGTGGGCGGCGGGGGCGGCGGCTGGCCGCCGTGCGGAGGCAGCGGCTCCTGCGCTCCGGGGACCACGTCGGGCTGGGAGGGGCCGGCTTCGCCCTGCTGGTCGGTCATCGGTGCCAGTGTGCCATCGGCCCTGACCCGCAGACGCGGGTCAGGGCCGATGGCGGGAGATCGGTGGACGGCGGGCGCCGCCCTCCGCTCAGGCGGTGTGCTCGGTGCGGGACACCGTCGGCAGATCGGTGCCGGCGGTCTGCTGCTCGACCGCCGCCCCCGGGCCGGTCGGACCGTTGGGGCCGTCGGCCATGGCCATGCCACGACGGCTGCTGATCACGACCGCGACGACGATGATCGCCAGCGAGACCAGGGCGATCGCGTAGCGCCAGGCGCTCGGGGTCTCGCTGAACGGCGACATGGCCACCACGGCCGGGGCGATCAGCACCGCGACCAGGTTCATCACCTTGATCAGCGGGTTGATGGCCGGGCCGGCGGTGTCCTTGAACGGGTCGCCGACGGTGTCACCGATGACGGTGGCCTCGTGGGCCGGCGAGCCCTTGCCGCCGTGGTTGCCGTCCTCGACCAGCTTCTTGGCGTTGTCCCAGGCCCCACCGGAGTTGGCCAGGAAGACCGCCATCAGGGTGCCGCAGGCGATGGCCCCACCGAGGTAGCCGGCCAGGGCGGGGGCACCGAGACCGAAGCCGACGGCGATCGGCGCGAAGATGGCCAGCAGACCCGGCGTGGCCAGCTCGCGCAGCGAGTCCTTGGTCACGATGTCGACGACCTTGCCGTACTCGGGCTTGCCGGTGCCCTCCATGATCCCGGGGATCTCGCGGAACTGCCGGCGGACCTCGTAGACGACGGCCCCGGCCGCGCGGCCGACCGCGGTGATGGCCAGGCCCGAGAAGAGGAACACCACGGCGGCCCCGAGGATCACCCCGACCAGGGTCTGCGGGTCGAACACGACCGCCTCCGCGGCGAAGTCGGCGTACCGGTCGGCCAGCACGTCGCGGATGGCGTCGGTGTAGGAGCCGAACAGCGCGGTCGCGGCCAGCACGGCCGTGGAGATCGCGATGCCCTTGGTGATCGCCTTGGTGGTGTTGCCCACCGCGTCGAGCTCGGTGAGGATCTGCGCACCCTCGCCGTCGACGTCACCGGACATCTCGGCGATGCCCTGGGCGTTGTCGGAGACGGGGCCGAAGGTGTCCATGGCGACGATGACACCGACCGTGGTCAGCAGACCGCAACCGGCCAGTGCGATGGCGAACAGCGCCACCACGCCGGCCCCACCGATCAGGAAGGCCCCGTACACCGCAGCGGCGATGACCAGGGCGGTGTAGACGGCCGACTCCATGCCGACCGAGATGCCGGCCAGCACGACGGTGGCCGCACCGGTCAACGACGTCTTGCCGATGTCCTTGACCGGACGGTCCTCGGTGCCGGTGTAGTAGCCGGTGAGAGCCAGGATGACCACCGCGAGCACGATGCCGATCAGGACGGCACCGATGGCGACCACCCGCGGGTCGTCGATCGGGCCGGCGAAGGGCTCCGCCCTGGGCACGTTGAGCGCCGCGAAGGAAGACGGCAGGTAGACGAACGAGGCGATCGCGCAGAGCACCGCCGAGATGCCGGCCGAGAGGTAGAACGACCGGTTGATCGTCTTCAGGCCGTTCTCGCCGGCCCGCGGCTTGGTGAGGTAGATGCCGATCAGCGCGGTGACGACGCCGATGGCCGGCACGATCAGCGGGAAGACCAGGCCGGCCTCGCCGAACGCGGCCTTGCCGAGGATCAGCGAGGCGACCAGCATGACGGCGTAGGACTCGAAGAGGTCCGCGGCCATCCCGGCGCAGTCCCCGACGTTGTCGCCCACGTTGTCGGCGATCGTCGCGGCGTTGCGGGGGTCGTCCTCCGGGATGCCCTGCTCCACCTTGCCGACCAGGTCGGCGCCGACGTCGGCGGCCTTGGTGAAGATGCCGCCGCCGACGCGCATGAACATGGCGAGCATGGCGGCGCCGAAACCGAAGCCCTCGAGGATGACGGGGGCGTCGCTGCGGAAGAAGAAGACGAAGAGCGCCGCACCGAGCAGACCGAGCCCGACCGTCGACATGCCGACGTGCGCACCGGTCCGGAACGCGATCCGCATGGCCGGGTCGCGGCCGCCGTCGCGGGCCGCGGAGGCGACGCGGACGTTGGCCCGGACGGCCAGCCACATGCCGAGGTAGCCGATCAGGGCGGAGAAGACCGCTCCTGCCAGGAAGGCGATGGACCGGAAGATCCGCAGCGTCCACTCGCCGAAGTCACCGCTGCCGCGGGCCGGGAGGGCCAGCAGCAGGAAGAACGCCACCACGGCGAAGACGGCCAGCGTGCGGAACTGGCGGCCGAGGAACGCGGCCGCCCCCTCCTGCACGCCCAGCGCGATGGCCTTCATGTTCTCGGTGCCGTCGTGCGCCGCGAGCACTTCACGGCGGAAGATCACCGCCATCACGAGAGCCAGCAGCGCGATCACGCCGACGATGGCGACGAGGGTCAGATTGCCGTCCGAAAGCGGGATGGCGGTGACTTCCAAAGGAACTGGAAGTACGGGCATACAAAGTCCTCCTCGACCATGATCATGCGAAAGAAAGGGCGGGTGAGCCGCGGGCAGTCTAACCAGATGCCCTACTGGTCCGCTGACGTCCCGACGTCCGGCGCGGGCGCGTCCCGCTGCCCGGGCGTGTCACGCTGGGGCGGTGAGCGCGGGAACCGGTGCGGCAGCGAAGGCGCCCGGCGCCCCTGCCACCCTGCTGCCGGTGGACCCTGGCGAGGAGGGCGTCCGGCACGTCCGGCGGTTCCCGTCCCGGCCCGGCGCCACCGCGGCGTGGCCGGACTGGCTGCCTGCCGAGGCCCGCGCGGCGATCGCCGGGACCGGGGTGGACCAGCCGTGGCAGCACCAGGTGGAGGCGGCCGAGGCTGCCTGGCACGGGCGGCACGTCGCCCTGTCCACCGGGACGGCCTCGGGCAAGACGCTGGGCTACCTGATGCCCGTGCTGGCCGCCACGCTGGCCGGCCTCAGCCCGGCCGGCCCGATCCGGCCGGAGCCGACCGGCACCGCCGGCTGGCGGGTGAGCGGGCGGCCGCACACCGCCCTCTACCTGGCTCCCACCAAGGCCCTGGCCCACGACCAGCTCCGGACCTGCGCCGACCTCGGCCTCTCGGGCTGGCCGATCGCCACCGTGGACGGCGACACCGGACCCGAGGCCCGCGCCTGGGCTCGCGAGCAGGCGGTCTACCTGCTGACCAACCCGGACCTGCTGCACTTCTCCCTGCTGCCAGGACACGCCCGCTGGGCCGGCTTCCTCTCCTCGCTGCGCTTCGTCGTGGTCGACGAGGCCCACCGCTACCGCGGCGTCTTCGGCTCCCAGGTGGCCCTGGTGCTGCGCCGGCTGCGCCGGCTCGCGGCGGCCTACGGCGCGGATCCGGTGTTCGTCGTCGCCTCCGCCACCGCCGGTGACCCCGGCCGGACGACGGCTGAGCTCCTCGGCGTGCCCCGGGCCGCCGTCGACCCGGTCGCCGTCGACCACTCGGCCCGGGGACCCGTCGAGGTGGTGCTCCGGGCGCCGATGTCCTCCACCGAGGACGAGACGGCGACGCTGCTGGCACGCTCGGTGCAGGCCGGCGCCCAGACCATCGCCTTCGTCCCGTCCCGTCGCGGCGCCGAGCAGGTCGCCCGTCGCGCGCAGCAGCAGCTCGACGCCTGGGCGCCGCCGGCCGGGCGCGACCAGCGCTCCGTTCCCCGGGTCGCGGCCTACCGCGGCGGCTACCTCGCCGCGGACCGGCGCAGGCTGGAGCAGGCGCTGCAGGACGGACGGCTGGCCGGCGTGGCCGCCACCAACGCTCTCGAGCTCGGTGTGGACATCGCCGGGATGGACGCGGTGGTGATGGCCGGGTTCCCGGGCACCCGCTCGGCCTTCTGGCAGCAGGCGGGACGGGCCGGCCGGCGCGGGCGGCCGGCGCGTGTGACGCTGGTGACCCGGCCGCACCCCCTGGACGCCTACCTGAGCGAGCACCCGTCCGCCCTGCTGGACGAGCCGGTCGAGCCGACGGTCCTGCACCCCGACAACCCCTACCTGCTGGGACCGCAGCTGGCGGCGGCGGCGCAGGAGCTGCCGCTGACCGCGGAGGACATCACCTGGTTCGGGCCGCAGACCATCGCCCTGGCCGAGCGGCTGGCCGCCCGAGGAGCCCTCCGGCAGCGTCGGGACGGCTGGTACTGGACCCGCGCCGAGCGTGCCTGCGACTCGATCGACCTGCGCGGTTCCCGCGCCGACCAGGTGGAGATCGTCGAGGTGGACACCGGGCGGGTGCTCGGCCACGTCGACCCGCTCGCCGCCGACCTCACCGTGCACCCCGGGGCGGTCTACCTGCACGGAGGCGAGACCTTCCTGACCGAGGAGCTGGACCACGAGGGGCTGGAGGCGCTGGTCCGCGCCGCCCGCCCCGGTTACCTCACAGCGCCGCAGACCACCACCAGCGTGGAGGTGCTCGCCGAGCACCACCAGCGGACCCTCGGCTCCGGGCACCTTCACCACGGCCAGGTCGCCGTCACCCACCAGGTGACCGGGTACCTGCGGCGCGACGAGCTGCTGGGCACCGTCTGGGACTCGACCCCGCTGGACCAGCCCGAGCACCGGCTGGTGACCAGCGGCACCTGGCTGACCCTGCCGCTGGCGGTCGTGGACGACTCCGTCCCGCTGGCCCGGTTGGCCGCCGGAGCGCACGGGCTGGAGCACCTCGCCCTGGGCCTGCTGCCGATGCACGCGCCCTGCGACCGCTGGGACGTCCGTGGCTGCTCCAGCGCCGCTGACCTCGCCACGGGCCTGCTCACCGTCACCTTCTACGACCAGCAACCGGCCGGTGCCGGGTTCACCGGCCAGGCCTACAGCGCCGGGCCGGCCTGGCTGGCCGCAGCCCTCGAGCGGGTGACGGCCTGCCGCTGCGACGCCGGGTGCCCGTCCTGCGTGGTCGCCGCCGACTGCACCGACGCCCAGCGCGGGCTGGACAAGGAGCTGGCCGCCGCCCTCCTGCGGCTGCTGCTGCCGGCCACCTGACCCTGTACGACCGTCCTCCCTCGGGTGACGAGGCCATACTGGGCCTGTGGTCGCGTCCGCCCTGGTGCCCCTGGTGCTGGTGCTCGCGGCCGGCGCCACCCACGACCGGCGGGTCCGATGAGCTTCGGGGAGATCTTCGACCCGGGCCTGCGCCACCTCCGAGAAGAGAAGGAACGCCAGAAGATGCTCGTCTCCAAGCCCACCCATGGCGGCGGTTCGCCGTTCGGCATCGATCTCGAGGCCGGGATCGCCAAGATCACCGTGCGTCGACCAGCTCCGGAGGTGGAGCCCGCTGACGAGGCCACTGCGGAGCCCGGCCAGCCGGAGGCGGCGGACGGAGACCCCTCGGAGGACCCCGGCACCTGAGCCCTGGCTCAGGTCGGTCATGGCGTCGATCCTGCGTGGGCCTCGCCGACCACCCGGTCCGGCAGGCCCGGGACCCGGCTGCGCACGCCCAGCGCGACCCGCACGCTGACCACGTACCCGACCAGATCACCGGCGGTGCTGCAGCTGAGCACCGTCGCCCCGTTGTCGTCGGCGGTCCGCCGGGCCTGCCGGCAGGCGTCCCGCCCCTCCGCGAACGCCGCGGCCCCGCTGACGGCGGCCAGGTCGGCCGCCGCCCGGGCCCGGTGCTGGGCCACCTCGTAGCCCGCGACCAGCAGGGCGACGCCGACCAGCACGATGACCACCCCCATCAGCCCGGCGACCAGTACCGAGGCGCTGCCCCGGTCCACCACCGAGCGCCCTTCCCGGGGGCTCACCGTCCGGCCCCGCCGGGCTCCTCGACGACGCTGGCCTCGGCCGCCAAGGGCACGGCCAGCCGCCCTCCGCGCAGGGGCTGGACGGTCAGCTCCACCCGCACCACCACCTGGCCCGCCCGACGACGCACCTCCACCGAGGCGCCGCCGGGGGCCTGGGCGCGCACCACCGCTGCGGCATCCCGGTCGCCGCGGGCCTCCTGCCGGGCCACGGCCGCTGCCGTGTCCACGATGCGCAGCTGCTGGACGACCAGCAGGATGCCCCAGCACAGCACCAGGAAGAGGCTGAGCGCCGCCAGGATGGCGACGGCCAGCTCGGCCGTCACCATCCCGCGCCCGCTGCGCGGGCGCGTGACCCCACCGACGGAGACCACGGCGGCAACCCTCAGAGCCCGCGCGCGAAGGCCCGGATCACCCTCAGGATGAACTCGAGGATGGCCTCCTCCACCGGTCCGCTCGTCACCACGGTGAGCAGGACGCCGGCGATCGCGATCGCGGCGATGATGCCCACCGCCCACTCGGCGCTGACCATCCCGCGCTCGCTGCGCCGACCCGCGGGCCAGCGGCCGGTGGGGACCGCCGGGGGCCCGGCCGCCGTCCCTCCTGCCGCCTGCTCGACGGGCGGGACACCACTGCCGAGCTCGTTCGTCGTCGTCATCTGGACCTCCTGGGAGACTCGCACCCTGTGCGGCAGCCGCGTTGGCTGCGCCGAGAGTCTCCGCACGCGCGACCGCCCTGTGCGGGCCGCCGCTGCTGCTGTGCACGGGATCTCGTCGGTCCGTCGTGCTGTGGACAGCACCGCGGTCAGCCGAAGGCCCGCAGGACGGCCGACACCACCGTCGGCACGACCCCGAGCAGCAGGAAGGCGGGGATGAAGCAGGTCATCAGCGGGAGGACGCTCCGCACGCCGACGCTGCGGGCCCGCTGCTGCAGCGCCGCCCGGCGCCACTCGCGCGCGGCGCCGGCGTGGTGGCGCAGTGCGGCCACCAGCTCGGTGCCCGACTCCGCTGCGCGGGCGACGTCGGCGGCGGCACCCCCCAGCTGCGGGTGCCCCGCCAGCAGCGCCCAGGCGGCCCCGTCACCCATCCCCAGCTCGACCGAACGCAGCACAGACCCCAGCTCCTCGGCCACCGGCCCCTCGAAGGCGTCGACCACCGTGGTGCAGGCGGCTCGCAGCGGCAACCCCGCCGCGAGTGCGTCGGCCATCAGCTCCAGGGCCTGCGGCGCGTCGGCGACCAGGACCCGGGTGCGGGCCTGCACCGCCCGCGGTTCGAGGCCGCCCAGCACGACGACCGTGGCGAGCACCAGCAGCGGCCAGCCGGCGAACGGCCACCAGCCGAGCGCGAGCAGCCGGGCGAGCACCAGGCAGAGGGCGAGTCCGGCTGTCGCCCCGAGGACGACCCGTCGGACCAGACTCGGCGCGTCCGACCGGCCGCGGATCGCCCGGGCCAGGGGACCGTTCCCGCCGCGACCGGTCGGGGACGGCCCGGCGAGCCGCCGCGAACCGGCGCGCGGCGACCGGAGGGCCAGCAGGCAGGCGGTGCCGGCCAGTGCCGCCGGCAGCAGCACACCGAGGGCGGGGAGGGCGGCATCCACGGTCAACCCTGCTCCGTCGCCGCGCGGGCCAACGCCTCGATCCAGAGCACGCCGGCGCAGGCCAGGCCGGTCCCGAACGCGGTGCACGCCCAGCCCGCCGGGCCCGCCAGCAGCCAGCCCACCGGGTCCCCGCCCAGCAGGTACCCCATCCCCAACCCGAGCAGCGGCAGCGCCGCCATCAGCTTGCCCGTCGCCCGGGGCGCGGCCAACTCACTGCCGACCACCGCGCGCAGCGCCTGCTCGGCTGACTGCCCGGCCGCGACCTCCTCCAGGGTGCCGCCCAGGGACGCTCCGCTCCGGTGCGCCACTCGCCAGGCGCGGGCGAGCTCCCGCAGCCCGCCGGCTCCCGGCTGGGTGGCCTGCCGGGACCACGTGGCGGTCACGTCGCCGCCGAGCAGCAGCGTGTCGTGGGCCGGACGCAGCACGGGGCAGGCCGCGGCCGCGGTCGCGAGCGCCCGGCTGGGGACCTGGCCGACCCGCAGGTTGGCGGCCAGCACGCCGCAGGCCTCCACCACCTCGCGCGCTCGGCGGTCCGCCGACCGGCGCCGCTGCCGCAGCACGGCCAACTGGCCCGCTGTCGCCGCCACCGCCACGGCTGTCCCGGCCAGCACCAGCCCGCGCGCCCCGTCCAGCAGCGCTCCGAGCGTGAGCGAGGCTGGCACCCCGACGACGGCGAGCAGCACCGCCGGCGTGGTCGGATGCGCCGCAGGTCGCCCGCCGGAGGGACCTCCCGGGTCGGCCCGCGCCCAGCCCGCCGTCGGACGCCGCACGCCGAGCAGGACGGCCGCGACCGCCAGCAGCACCGCGAGCACGGTCATCGGTCCAGCAGCCTCTCCAGGCGTGCGCTGCCGGGGCCGAGCCGGGCCCGCCCGCCCGGTCCGAAGGTCACCGCCGGCGCCGTCCGGGTCAGCCCCGAGGCCTCGTCGCGGACGACGACGTGCACCTCGGCCAGCCGGCGGACCCCGTCCTCGTCCCGGTGGATGTGCAGGAGGGCGTCCAGCGCCGAGGCGATCTGGGCGTGCACCGCCGCCCGACCCAGGCCGCCGAGGGCGCCGAGCGCCTCCAGCCGGGCGGGCACGTCCTCGGCCGAGTTCGCGTGCACGGTGCCGCAGCCGCCCTCGTGGCCGGTGTTGAGGGCCCGCAGCAGGTCGCAGATCTCCCCGCCCCGCACCTCGCCGACGACCAGCCGGTCGGGTCGCATCCGCAGAGCCTGGCGGACCAGCTCGGTCAGCGTCAGGGCCCCCACCCCTTCCGCGTTCGGCGGCCGGCCCTCGAGCCGGACGACGTGCGGGTGCGCCGGGTCCAGCTCGCGCGAGTCCTCCGCCACCACGATGCGCTGGTCCTGCGGCACCAGGGCCAGCAGCGCACTGAGCAGGGTCGTCTTCCCCGAGCCGGTGCCGCCGCTGACCAGGAAGGCCAGCCGCGCCTCGACCAGGCGGCGGAGGAGCGCGGCGGCCCGCGGGCCCATCGCCCCGGAGGCGACGAAGTCGTCGAGCCCCAGACCGCGGCGGGCCGGCACCCGCAGCGACAGGCAGGTACCGGGCTGGGCGACCGTCGCCAGCACGGCGTGCAGCCGGGTGCCGTCAGCCAGCCGCGCGTCGACGAAGGGGGAGGCGTCGTCCAGCCGTCGGCCGACCGACGCGGCCAACCGCTGGGCCAGGGCCCGCACCTCGGCGTCGGAGCCGAAGCGCACGTCCGCGGGCTCCAACCCGGCCCCGCGGTCCAGGAGCACCTGGTCGGGGCCGTTGACGAGGACGTCGGTCACCCCGGGCAGGCCCAGCAGCGGTTCCAGCGGGCCGGCACCGACACTGTGCCGGCGCAGTGCCTCCACGGTGTCCACGAGGACGGCGTCGGTGACCAGCCGGCCCTCGGCCCGCATCGCTTCGGCCACGTCGTGGGCGGTGTGCGGGCGGCCGAGGGCCACCAGGCGCGCCCGGAGCGGGTCCAGCTCCACCGCGGCGCTCATGCCGCCCCCGCGCTCGGGGGCCGGCGGTCGAGCACGGCGCGGCAGCTGCGGGCCAGCGGGCTCCGCGGGGACCGGGCGGGGGGCTCCCCGTGCTCGGCGGCGACCACGGCGGCCGGGTCGTGCGGCACCACCCCGGCGGACGGCAGCCCGAGAGCCGCGGCAGCAGCCTCCCCCGCGACGCCGCCGCGGCGCCCCGACCGGCTCAGGGCGCTCAGCGAGGCGCAGGCCGGGCCCAGGGCCCGGGCCGCCGCACGACCGGCCGCGACCCCCCGGACGTCGCCCCGCACCAGCAGCAGCACCTCGTCGGCCTGCCGGAGCGCCTCGGCCGCGGCAGCCGTCGGCTGCCGGGGCAGGTCGACGACCACCAGCGGATGGCTGCGGACCAGGGACAGCAGCACCGGGCCGACCGCCTCCGCGGCGAGCGGTGGCGCCTCGGGGGCCAGCCGGGCGACGGACAGCAGGTCGACCCCCTCGACGGTCGGCAGCTGGCCGTGCAGATCGCCCAGGAAGCCCCGGGCCCCGGCCAGCCGTGGCCACCGCCAGCCCTCCTGCTGCTCCGCACCGAGCAGCAGGTCCAGCCCTCCGCCGCGCTCGTCCAGGTCGACGAGCGCGACCCGGCCGCCGCGGCGGGCGGCGACCAGGGCGAGCGCCGCGGCCGTCGTGGACGTCCCCACGCCGCCGGACGCACCGGTCAGTGCGAGCAGCCGGCCCGAACCCGGTGGTCGGCCGCCGAGCCCGCTCACGGCGGCGGCGAGCGACTCCGCCCCGCGGGGCAGCGTGAGCACCGCCGCCCCGAGCTCCGCGGAGTGCCGCACGGCAGCAGCCGGGTCCTCGTCGTGACCCACCAGCAGCACGCCACGACGAGCCGGCAGCCGCAGCGCGGCGACGGCGGCCGCCGCGTCGGGACCGACGACGACCAGCGGCGCGCAGACCCACGAGCTGCGCACGTCCGCCGGCTCGTCCACGAGCAGCGGCTGCACCGCCAGCGTGGCCGTCACCGCCTGGACCCTGCCGAGCAGCTCGGGGTCCGCGGTCACGACGACGGTCTCGTGGGCACCGGTCAGCTCCATGGCGTCAGTCTGGGGACCTGACCACGGCACGAGTCGTCGCGGCCGCGCACTGTGGACGGCGGCCGCGCGTCGACGTGCGCCTGTGGACAGCGCCGACCGCGCAGCCATGTCCGGTCATGCCAGAAGGGCAGGTCCAGAACCCTTTCCACACCCTCGGTTCACGTGTAGAAAGGACCTCAGGAAAGGACCGGAACGCCGGTGGCGAGGAGCCTGACGCGACGGGCCCGGTGGCTCATCGGGTTGGTCGTAGGGACGTCACCCCTGAACCGGTCGAGAGCTCGAGACGGCAGTACCCACGCGGCGATCACCCATCCCTGAGGGGCAGTTGCGATCCAGGTCTTCCTGGGCCAACCCGGAGAAACAGCACGCATGGTCGCTCCGCACCGAGCTCGGCACGGCGCCCGCTCCGGCGGGCGTCGTGCCAACCACAACCCTCCAGCGTCTGGCCCCGAGCCGTGGCGACGCCGGATCACCCCCGGAGCGAGGACAGCTCCGCACCGCGGCTGACCGCCCGCGCGCAGTGCAGCAGCCATGCCCGCACCCCGCTGAGCGTGCCGGTCGCGTAGCCAGCCAACGCGGCCCGGTAGGCCACGTCGTCGTCGGCGTGCCCGGCCTCGACCGGGATCGACGCACGCGGGTCGACGCCGGCGGAGACCAGCACCATGTGCTCGGCGGCGCGAGCCAGCACGTCATCAGCCGAGCCGAAGGGCGCCAGGTCGGCGAGCTCGGCGTGCACCACCGCGGCCAGCACCACCGCGGACGCCGTGCTCGGACCGGTGAGCAGCGCGGTCAGCCCGGCCAGCCGCTCGGTGGTCGCCGGGTCGCTGCGCACCCGGCCCAGGTCGTCCTCGGGCGCCTGGCCCCGCACCACCAGCACGTGCGCGCGGGCCAGGGCCTGCGCGGGGGCGGCCCGCAGCGTCGGGGTCAGGGTGGTCCGCTCGGCCGACAACCGCACCGCGCCCGGGAGCCACCGGTCGCCGTCGCCGGTCAGCCGTGCGCTGGCCCGCGCGCCGCGCAGCAGCGACGCGGCGACGGCCTCAGCGCTCAGCCGGCGCAGGCCCCGGTCGCGGAGCACCGCGTCGACGGCGTCCAGGGCCGAGGCCACCGCGGAGGGCACCCCCTCCAGCCGCGCGAGATCGGCGAGCGGGTCGGGCACCACTAGAGTCTGCCGCATGGACGCCCGCCGGACCCCCTACCCGGCGGCGACGACCCGGTGGATGGTGGGCGAGCAACGGGCGCGGGTGCTGGACCTCGGCAGCGGCCGGGGTGGCTTCGCCGCGATGCTGCACGACGCCGGGCACGAGGTCTTCGGCCTCGACCGGGAGGTGGCCGCCGTGGCCCACCTGGCCGAGCGGCTGGGCACCCGGCTGCACGTGGCCGGCCAGGTCGAGTCACTGCCCTACCTGTCCTGCCACTTCGACGTGGTGACCGCCTCCCAGACGCTGCACCGCTTCGCGCCGGGCCTGGCGCTGACCGAGATCGCCCGGGTCCTGCGACCGGGCGGCCACCTCGCGGTGGCCTACAACACCCGGGACGACACGGTGCCCTGGGTCCGGCGGCTGACGGCGCTGATGCGGGAGGCCGACCCGCAGGCGATGGCTGGCGACTACGGCACCGACGCGGTGCAGGCGCTGACCGACAGCCCCTACTTCGCCGGGCTCGAGCGGCGGAACTTCCGCAACTGGGTGCCGATCACCCGGGGCGGCCTGGTGGCGATGGTCCAGCGGCAACCCTGGGCGGCCGGGCTGAGCGAGGACCGGCGGGCCCGTCTGCTGGCCGACGTCGAGGAGCTCTACGACAGCTCGGCGCGTCGACCGGAGCCGCTGCTGCTGCCCTTCCAGGCGTCGTGCTGGCGCGCCCGGGTCGACCACTCCGGACTGGTCCTGGTCGAGGACGAGGACGCGCTCGAGATCCGCCTCTGAACGCGGCCGACGGCTGCGCCGCACCCTCCCCCGTTTTGTCAGCGGTCGTGGTTAGGGTGCGAGCACGACTACCCGTGGAGGCTCTGATGACGGAGAGCACGACCCCCAGGCCCGAGTCCGGTGGGCGCAGTCCGCGCACCGTGCACGGGGACGCCTACGCGGCGGCCGCCGCTGACCCCGACTTCGTCGAGCTGCGGCGCCGGTACATCCGGTTCGCCTTCCCCGCCACCCTCGCCTTCATGGCCTGGTACATCACCTACGTCGTCGTCAACAACTGGGCCCGCGACTTCATGGCCACCCCGGTGATCGGCAACATCAACGTGGCCCTGGTCTTCGGGCTGCTGCAGTTCGTGTCGACCTTCGCCATCGCCTACCTCTACTCCCGGCACGCCAGCAAGGCGCTGGACCCGCTGGCCACCCGGCTGCGCGAGCGCTTCGAGCACGGGAGCGCGCAGTGAGCGCGCCGCTGCTGGTCCCGCTCGCCGCGGGCGACAACCGCGCCCTCACCATCGTGCTGTTCCTCGTGGTGGTGGCCATCACCCTCGCGATCACCATCTGGGCCTCGCGCCAGACCAAGACGGCGACCGACTACTACGCCGGCGGGCGCTCCTTCTCGGGGTTCCAGAACGGTCTCGCCATCGGTGGTGACTACATGTCCGCCGCGTCCTTCCTGGGCATCTCCGGCGCCATCGCCCTCTACGGCTACGACGGCTTCCTCTACTCCATCGGGTTCCTCGTCGCCTGGCTCGTCGCGCTGCTGCTGGTGGCCGAGCTGCTCCGCAACTCCGGGCGCTACACGATGGCCGACCAGCTCGCCTACCGGATGAAGCAGACCCCGGTCCGCTCGGCCGCCGCCTCCTCGACCATCGTCGTCTCGATCTTCTACCTGCTGGCGCAGATGGTGGGCGCCGGTAGCCTGGTCGGGCTGCTGCTCGGGGTCGACGACCAGGCGCTGAAGAACCTGGTCATCGTCGGTGTCGGCATCCTGATGATCATCTACGTCACCCTCGGCGGCATGAAGGGCACCACCTGGGTGCAGATCGTCAAGGCCGTGCTGCTCATGGTCGGCACCCTGCTGATCACCGTGCTGGTGCTGGCGAAGTTCAACTTCAACCTGTCCGAGCTGCTCGGCGCCGCCTCGGAGAAGTCCGGCAAGGGCGCGGCCTTCCTGCAGCCGGGGCAGCTCTACGGCAAGGACCTGATCGGCAAGTTCGACTTCCTGTCCCTCGGCCTGGCCCTGGTGCTGGGCACCGCCGGCCTGCCGCACATCCTCATCCGCTTCTACACCACGCCCACCGCCAACGCCGCCCGCAAGTCGGTGCTGTGGGCCATCGGGCTGATCGGCTCCTTCTACCTGATGACCCTGGTGCTCGGCTTCGGCGCCGCCGCCCTCGTGGACACGGCTCCCGGCAGCCAGATCGCGACCAGCTCGGGCAACGCCGCCTCGCCGCTGCTGGCCCAGGCGGTCGGCGGTGGCGAGGGGACGCTGGGCGGCTCGGTGCTGCTGGCCCTCATCTCCGCGGTCGCCTTCGCCACCATCTTGGCGGTGGTCGCCGGGCTGACGCTGGCGTCGGCCTCCTCGGTGGCGCACGACCTGTACGCGAGCGTGTGGAAGAAGGGCCAGGCCAGCGAGAAGAGCGAGCTCGTCGTGGTCCGGATCGCGGCCTTCGCCATCGGCGCGGTGGCGATCGCCCTGGCCATCCCGGCCCAGCGGCTGAACATCGCGTTCCTGGTGGCGCTGGCCTTCGCGGTCGCCGCCTCGGCCAACCTGCCGGCGCTGCTGTTCAACCTGTTCTGGCGGCGGTTCAACACCCTGGGGGCCACCTGCAGCATCTACGGCGGCCTCGCGGCCGCACTCCTGCTGGTGATCTTCTCCCCCGTGGTCTCGGGTACCCCGACGTCGCTGGTCCCGGGCGCGGACTTCGCCTGGTTCCCGCTGCGCAACCCCGGGTTGATCTCGATCCCGATCGGCTTCCTGTGCGGGATCATCGGCACCTTGGTGAGCAAGGACCCCGAAGCAGAGCGGCGCTACGACGAGCTATCGGTCCGCTCGCTCACCGGGGCCGGGGCCGAGAAGGCCACCAGCCACTGAGCCGCAGCTCCCGGCCTGCCGTCGACGCAGCCGTCGACGGCGGGCGGGAGGGCGCTCGATAGCCTGAGCTGCGCCGGGCCGCCGCCCGTCACCGCAGCACGAGTCGAGGAGGACCAGCGTGAGCGAAGAGGGACTGTCCAACCTGATGCACGAGGACCGTCGCTTCCCGCCGCCCCCGGAGCTGGCCGCGCAGGCGAACGTCACCGCGGCCACCTATGCCGAGGCCGAGGCCGACGTGGAGGCCTTCTGGGCCGAGCAGGCCAAGCGGCTCACCTGGGAGACCGGGCCGACCCAGGTGCTGGACTGGAGCAACCCACCGTTCGCGCAGTGGTTCGCCGACGGCCGGCTCAACGCCGCCTACAACTGCCTGGACCGCCACGTGGAGGCGGGTCTCGGTGACCGGGTGGCCTTCCACTTCGAGGGCGAGCCCGGGGACACCCGCACCATCACCTACGCCGACCTGGCCGCCGAGGTCCGGCAGGCGGCCAACGCGCTGACCGAACTCGGCGTCGAGGCCGGGGACCGCGTCGCCATCTACCTGCCGATGATCCCCGAGGCGGTGGTGGCCATGCTCGCCTGCGCCCGGATCGGCGCCCCGCACACGGTGGTCTTCGGTGGGTTCTCGGCCGATGCGCTCGCCTCACGGATCCAGGACTGCGGCGTGGAGGTCGTCATCACCGCGGACGGCGGGTTCCGTCGCGGTGCCCCGTCCCCGCTCAAGCCAGCGGTCGACGCCGCCCTCGAGTCGTGCCCGAGCGTGCACCACACGCTGGTCATCCGGCGGACCGGGCAGGACACGCCGATGACCGAGGGCCGCGACCTGTGGTGGCACGAATTCGTCGGCGGCCAGTCCGCCGAGCACGCCTACCAGGCCTTCCCTGCCGAGCACCCGCTCTACATCATGTACACCTCCGGCAGCACCGGGAAGCCGAAGGGGATCCTGCACACCACGGGCGGCTACCTGGTCGGCACCGCCTACACCCACTGGGCGACCTTCGACCTCAAGCCCGAGACCGACGTCTTCTGGACCGCCGCCGACATCGGCTGGGTGACCGGGCACTCGTACCTGGTCTACGGCCCGCTGGCCAACGGCGCCACCAGCGTCATGTACGAGGGCACCCCGGACACCCCGCACAAGGGCCGCTGGTGGGAGCTGATCGACAAGTACGGGGTGACGATCCTCTACTGCGCCCCGACGGCCATCCGCACCTTCATGAAGTGGGGCGCCGACATCCCGGAGCGCTTCGACCTGTCGTCGCTGCGGCTGCTCGGCTCCGTCGGCGAGCCGATCAACCCGGAGGCCTACGTCTGGTACCGCCACCACATCGGCCACGACCGGACCCCCGTCGTCGACACCTGGTGGCAGACCGAGACCGGCATGCACATGATCTCCCCGATGCCGGGGGTGACCGCGGGCAAGCCGGGTGCCGCCATGACTCCGGTGCCGGGGGTCAAGGTCGAGGTCGTCAACGACGAGGCACAGCCCGTCGGCAACGGCGAGGGCGGCTACCTCACCGTCACCCACCCGTGGCCGGCCATGCTCCGGACCCTGTGGGGCGACGACCAGCGCTACGTCGACACCTACTGGTCGCGCTTCCCCGGCATGTACTTCGCCGGCGACGGGGCCAAGAAGGACGAGGACGGCGACATCTGGTTCCTCGGCCGCGTGGACGACGTGATGAACGTGTCCGGTCACCGGATGTCGACGACCGAGATCGAGTCGGCCCTGGTCAGCCACCCGAAGGTGGCCGAGGCGGCGGTCGTGGGTGCCGCCGACCCGACCACGGGGCAGGCCGTCGTGGCCTTCGTCATCCTGCGGTCCGAGGCCGGCGACGGTGGACCGGACGTGGTGCAGGAGCTCCGCACCCACGTGGCCAAGGAGATCGGCGCCATCGCCAAGCCGCGGCAGATCATGGTCGTCGAGGAGCTGCCGAAGACCCGCTCGGGCAAGATCATGCGCCGGCTGCTGCGCGACATCGCCGAGAACCGCGAGCTCGGCGACGTCACCACGCTCACCGACTCCTCGGTGATGAATCTCATCAAGGAGAACCTGGCGGCCAGCCCGGCCACCGAGGACTGACCCCCCACCTTCGACGGGCGAGGCCCCGGCCGGGACGCGGGCCGGGGCTCATCGCTCGACGGCGGACTGCTCCTCGTAGACGTCGGGGGTGCCGTCGGCGTCGGTGTCGCGTTCCTCCGCCTCGCAGATCCGCCGGTAGGTGCGGTTCCGCGCGCGCAGCACGATGCAGGCCAGCAGGGCGGCCAGCAGCGACCCGCACAGCACCCCGACCTTGACGTGCTCGTCGCGGGTGCTGCCGGCGCCGTAGGCCAGGTCGCCGATCAGCAGCGACACGGTGAACCCGATGCCGGCCAGCAGGGACAACCCGAAGACGTCCACCCAGCGCAGGTCGGTGTCCAGCCGGGCGCGCGTGAACCGCGCCATCAGCCAGGTCGACCCCAGCACCCCGATGGTCTTGCCCACCACCAGGCCCGCGATGATGCCGAGCGCCACGCGGTCCTCGAGCGAGGTGACCAGCCCCTCCAGCCCGCCGACGGTCACCCCGGCGGCGAAGAATGCGAACACGGGCACGGCCACCCCCGCCGAGATGGGGCGGACCCGGTGCTCGAAGTGCTCGGCCAAGCCCGGACCCGCCTGCGGCCCACCGGCCGCCTGGCTGCGGATCACCGGCACGGTGAAGCCGAGCAGCACTCCGGCCACGGTGGCGTGCACCCCGGAGGCGTGGACGAGGCCCCAGGTGACCGCGGCCAGCGGCAGCAGCAACCACCAGGAGCGGACCCGCCGCTGGACGAGCAGGGCGAACAGCCCGAGCGGGACGAGCGCCGCGAGCAGCAGCAGCGGGGCGAGGTCGCGGGTGTAGAAGATCGCGATGATCGTGATGGCCAGCAGGTCGTCGACGACGGCCAGGGTCAGCAGGAAGGTCCGCAGCGCCACCGGCAGGTGGGTGCTGATCACGGCGAGCACGGCGAGGGCGAACGCGATGTCGGTCGCGGTGGGGATGGCCCACCCCTCCAGGGCACCTCCGCCGGTGCGCAGGTTGACCAGCACGAACACCAGCGCAGGTACGGCCATCCCGCCGATGGCGGCCACGACCGGCAGCGCCGCCTTGCGCGGGTCGCGCAGGTCCCCGGCCACGAACTCGCGCTTGAGCTCCAGCCCGGCCACGAAGAAGAAGATGGCCAGCAGGCCGTCCGCCGCCCAGGTGCCCAGCGTCAGGTCGAGGTGCAGCGCCGCCGGACCGACCCTCAGGTCACGGAGCGCGGCGTAGCCGGCTGACCACGGCGAGTTGGCCCAGACGAGGGCGATCACCGTGGCGACGAGCAGCAGGGCTCCGCCGACGGTCTCGCGCCGGAGCAGCTCGGTGACGCGGGAGACCTCGGTCCAGGAACCACGGCCGAACAGGGGGCCAGGGCCGGGGCGGGTGGTGGGCTGGGGCACAGGGGTGCTCCTCGAGATTGCGGGGTCGGTGACATCGTTGCCGACCAGACTTCCCGGCGCACCGCGGGACACTCTACCGAGACCTGCCAGAGCTGGGCGACGCTCCGGCGGCGCACCGGGCGCAGCGCGCGGGCAGGCAGACACTAGGCTCACCTCTGACGAGAGGAGCACTCATGGCAGACCAGGGTGTCAGTGACCTGATCAAGGGCATCAGCGACGACGTGAAGTTGCTGGTGCGCGACGAGATCCAGCTGGCCAAGACCGAGCTGGTGCCGGCCGCCAAGAACGCCGGCATCGGCGCAGGACTGTTCGGCGCCGCCGGCTACTTCGCCATCTCCGCGCTCTTCATCCTGTACTTCGCGGCCGCCTACGCGCTGGCCCAGGTGGTGGCCACCTGGTTGGCCTTCCTGATCGTCGGCGTCGCGCTCTTCCTCATCGCCGCCGTGCTCGGCCTGATCGGCTTCGTGCTGGTCAAGCGGGTCAAGGCGCCGGAGAAGACCATCGCCAGCGCGAACGCGACGGTCGCCGAGATCAAGGCCGCCGTCCAGCGCGGCAACGCCGCGGCGACCGCCCCGCAGATCGAGGGCGAGGTCGTCAGCAGCCGCGCGATCAGCTGACCGCGACCACCGGGGCTCTGGCCGCCGGGGACCCCGAGGACCTCAGGACCGCTCGGTCGCCTCGGTCATGTCCTCGGCGACGGGGTACTCCGTGCCGGGTGCGGTGCCGGGCGCCGGGTCCTCGTCCTCCAGGGCGTCGTGCGAGGCGGTCTTCGCCTCCTCGATGAGCTGCTCGGAGCGCTCCAGCAGCTCGGGGTCGGCGGATCCGGGCACGTCGTGGCTGTTGTCTGCGGTCACCGGCCCAGCCTCTCACGGGGGGCCAGGACGGCCCGTAGGACCCAGCCACGCGGCCATCACGCGGTACGCGTTGGCGTAGATGGTCAGCACCGGGTTCACCCCGCCGTTGGTGACGTGCGACGAGCCGTCGACCACCCGCAGGTTGTCGTGACCCCACACCCGGCCCTCCGGGTCGGTCACCGACCGGGCCGGGTCGGTGCCCATCCGGCAGCTGCCGGCCTGGTGCTGGCCGGCGCTCGGCCCCGCCTCGTCGGGTCGACGGCCGTTCAGCACCACCGTGGTCGCCCCCGCCGCCCGCAACCAGTCCGCCGCCCGGGCGCTCAAGAACGCTGCCGTGCGGTGGTCCTCGGGGTGCAGCCGGCCGCTGAGCCGGGCGACGGGCAGGCCGAGGCTGTCGGTGACGCGCGGGTCGAGCCGCACGCGGGACTCCGCCGAGGTCACCTCCTGCACCGGCCCCACGACCCGTTGCATCCGCGGCAGCAGGTGCCGCATCCCCTGCTTCGCCGCCCGCCCGTGCCGGGGCAGCAGCCCGGCCGAGGTCAGGTGCAGGAACGCGCTGGTCGGGGTGGGCACGAACTCGTCGGCGATCATCCCGCCGCCGACCAGCGCCCCGTCGTCGTCGGCGTTGTGGTGGCGGAAGTCGTTGGTGGCGACGCTGGGACCCGGTCCGAGGTAGTCGTTGACCGCGTCGTCGAAGAGGCCCAACGCACCGGCGTAGAGGTGGCCCTGCAGGTGCCGGCCGACCTGGTCGGCGTTGTTGCCGGCGCCGTCCGGCTCGCGGTCGCTGGTGCTGGTGAGCAGGAACCGCGCCGACTCCACCGCGCCGGCGGAGACGACGACGTCGGCGGCCGCCACCTCGGCGCGCCAGCGGTGGCCGTCCACCTCGGCCACCAGCAGCACGCCCGTCACCCGTCCCGCGCGGTCGAACGTCAGGCGTTCCGCGCGGGTGCCGAGCAGCAGGTGCAGCCGACCGGTCCCGGCCGCCCGGGCCAGCGTCGTGTTGTGCGAGCCGTTCTTGGCCTCGACGGGACAGGCGAAGCCGACGCACTGCCGGCACCGGGCGCAGGCCGGCCGGCCGCCGTACGGCTGGGAGTTGATGGCCAGCGGGACGGCCAGGGTCGCCAGCCCCAGCCGGGAGCCGGCCTCGGCCAGCAGCCGCCCGGAACGGGTGGGCGACAGCGGCGGCATCGGGAAGCCCCGCGACCGGGGCGCCAGGGTCGAGTCGCCGACCGTGCTGCCGCAGACCCCGATCTCCCCCTCGGCCCGGCTGTAGAACGGCTCCAGCTCGTCGTAGCCCACCGGCCAGTCCGCCAGCGCGCTGCCGTCGGGCACGCCGTAGGTGCTGGCCATCGTGAAGTCCTCGGGGACGAACCGCCAGGCCTGCGCCCCGTAGACCCGCGTCCCACCGCCGACGGTGTTGGCGTTGCTGCCCCAGCGGGGGTCCCAGGGCGGGACGACCTCGGTGCGGGCGCCGATCTGCAGGGTGCGCGGGTTGCCCGGCGAGGGCACCAGGGTCCGGTGGTCCAGGCCGATGTCGGTGCGCGCGTTCCGCAGGTGGTCCTCGGCCAGGTGGGCGGTGTCGGGGAACCCGCCACGCTCGACGACGAGCACGGTGCGACCGGCCGCGGTCAGCTCCGCCGCAGCCACCCCGCCGCCGGCGCCGGAGCCGACCACCACGGCGTCGTAGCGGACGCGGACCGCCGCGTGGTCGATGACCGCGCTCCGGTCCAGCGGCGGCACCTCGACGTCGGGCCAGCCGCCCGCCGGGTCCGGCGTCCAGCCCAGGGCCGGCCAGGCCACCGGCTCGGTGTTGCCGCCCGAGGCCGGGTCGGCGAGGTAGGCCGCGCCCACGGTGGTGGCGAACCAGACCACCTCGGGATCCGTGCCGAGCGCGGCCAGCACCTGCTGCTGCCCGTCCTCGGAGAGGTCACCAAAGCCGCCCCCGGCCCCCCGGTCGACGGCGGCCGCGTCCAACCGGTCCAGCACGGCGGCCACCCGCTCGGACCAGCCGTAGGAGCGGACGGCCGCGGAGACCAGGAAGTCGGCCACCCCGACGGTCGAGGCCGCGGGCAGGTCGTCGGCCGGCACCACCGCGTCGACCGCGACGCGCAGCCGCTCGGGCACGTCCACCACCGCCTCGTCCTCGCTCACCCGATCAGGTGGATCCGGGACTCCCAGGGCGCCAGCTCGGCCGACGCCGCACCCGCGTGGGTGCTCAGCAGCAGCCGCGCACCGGTGACGTCGGGCAGGGCGCCCACCGGCACCGTCGCCGGGCGGGACGAGCAGTTGGCCACCACCAGCAGCACCTGGTCGCCGAGCGTGCGGGTGAGCGCCCAGATCTGCTCGTCGTCGGGCAGCAGCAGCGCGAAGCGCCCCTGCACCACCACGGGCAGCTGGTGCCGCAGGGCGATCAGCGCGCGGAAGTGGTGGAACGTCGAGTTTTCGTCGGCCGCCGCGGCGGCCGCGTTGACGACGACGTAGTTCGGGTTCACCGGCAGCCACGGGATGCCCTGGGTGAAGCCGGCGTGCGAGCTGTCGTCCCACTGCACCGGCGTCCGGGCGTTGTCTCGGCTGCGGGCGGCCAGCGAGGCGAGCACCGTCTCCGCCGCCAGGCCCAGGCCGGTCGCCTCGGCGTGGTAGTTGACCGACTCGATGTCGCGGAACGCGCTGATGTCGACGAACTGCGTGTTCGTCATCCCCAGCTCCTCGCCCTGGTAGACGTACGGCGTGCCCTGGTGCATGTGCTGCACCGTCGCCAGCGTCTTGGCCGAGTTCACCCGGTGCTCGGGGCTGTCGTCGCCGAACCGGGACACCGCCCGCGGCTGGTCGTGGTTGTCCCAGTAGAGGGAGTTCCAGCCGACCCCGGCCAGCCCCTCCTGCCAGGCGGCGAGGTTCTGCTTGAGCACCGGCAGCCGCAGCGGCGCCAGGTCCCACTTGCTGCCCCCAGGAGCAGCGTCCAGGCCGACGTGCTCGAACGTGAACACCATGTTGAGCTCGCGGTTGGCGGGGTCGGTCACCCGGCGGGCCAGCTCGATGGTGGAGCCCGGCATCTCCCCCACCGTGAGCAGGTGCCGCTCGTCGAGGCCGACGGCAGCATTCATCTCCTGCAGGAACTCCTCCAGCCGCGGGCCGTTGGCGAACTGCTCGAAGGCGGGCGCGAAGGGGCGTCGGGGCACGGCGGACGCATCCTGCAGGGTGGGCTGCTTGGAGATGAGGTTGATGACGTCCATCCGGAAGCCGTCCACCCCGCGCTCCACCCAGCGGTTCATCATCGCGTAGACCGCCTGCCGGACCTCCGGGTTCTCCCAGTTGAGGTCGGGCTGCTTCGGTGAGAACAGGTGCAGGTAGTACTCACCGCTGCGCTCGTCGTGCTGCCAGGCCGAGCCGGAGAAGAAGGACGCCCAGTTCGTCGGCTCGGCGCCCGGCGTGCCCGGCTCGGAGCCCTTCCGGGCCGGTCGCCACCAGTACCAGTCCCGCTTCGGCGAGGCCGGGTCCCGCGACTCCTCGAACCAGGCGTGCTCGTCGGAGGTGTGGTTGACGACGAGGTCCATCACCAGCTTCATGCCCCGCGCGTGCAGGGCCGCGATCAGGTCGTCGAGGTCGGCCAGCGAGCCGAAGGTGGGGTCGATGTCCTCGTAGTCGCTGATGTCGTAGCCGTTGTCGTCCTGCGGCGAGGCGTACACCGGCGACAGCCAGACGACGTCGACGCCGAGCGAGTCCAGGTAGTCCACCTTGGCGGTGATGCCGGGGAGGTCGCCGATGCCGTCGGCGTTGCTGTCGGCGAAGGACCGGGGGTAGATCTGGTAGACCACCGCGGACCGCCACCAGCCGGGTTCGCGCGCGAGGACGGCTCCGCTGGCGGGGGCGCTGGGCTGCTCGAGGCTGCTCACCTGCGCGAGTCTGGCACAGCGCCCTCGTCGTCCGGCTGCTCGAGCCCGAGCCGGTCGCGCAGCGACCACAGCTCCCGGTCGAGGTTCGCGCGGGCGGCGGCCTTGAGGTTCTGCGCCTTGCCGCTGCGGAAGATCTCACCGTCCGCCAGCGGCTCCAGCACCGCCAGCCGGCCGGCGAGGAACTCCTCCTCCGGCACCGCCGCGTACTCCGCGCGGACGGCCTCGACGTAGGCGTCGTAGCGCTCCGGCGGGGCGGCCAGGACGGCCAGGTCGGCATCGCAGAGCAGCTCGCCCTCCGGGTCGCGGGCACCCGGGGCGTGCGTCGCGGTTAGCCGGACCAGCCGGGCCACCTGGGTCAGGTCCTCCTGCTCGAACCCGGCCCGCCCCAGCTCGCGGATCGAGAGCCGGGCCGAGGCTTCCTCGTTGGTCAGCTCCCGCTCCGGCAGGTCGTAGACGGCGTCGTGGAACCAGGCCGCGAGCCGGACCACGTACAGGTCCTCGTCGCCGGCCAGCCGGTCGACCATCCGCAGCACCTGCAGCAGGTGCGCGCGGTCGTGGTAGCGCCGGTGCGGCTCGGCGTAGCGGCGGCGGAGCGCGGCACCGAGCTCGGGCAGGGCCGGCATCAGCGCGTCCCAGCGCTGCGCCAGCTCGCTCTCGACCTCCGCCTCGGGGAGGTCGGGGACCACGAACGGGTCGGTCAGGTCAGTGGGCATCGGGGCCTCCGGGGTCAGGGCGAGCGGGGTCGGGACGGCGGTCGATCAGGTAGCGGGCGGGGATGGGCACCTCGCGGCGGTGGTCCCAGGGGCGCTGCCAGCCGGCGAGGTCCAGGACCCCGTCGAGCAGGTGGGCGGTCAGTCCCCAGATCAGGTGGCCGGCGACCTCGAACGCCGGACCGGTGTAGCCGGAGGGGTGCCGCACCGATGCCCGACGGGCCGGGTCGGTGAGCACCGACACCGGGACGACCGGGACCGAGGCGACCTCGCGGACGTCGACGGCCTCCACCTGGGTCCGGTCCCGCCACCAGCCCACCACGGCGGTGACGTCGAAGCCGCTGACGGCGACGTGCGCGGGCGGCAGCAGCCCGAGCACCTCCACGCCGCGACGCTGGACCCCGACCTCCTCCTCGGCCTCGCGCAGCGCGGTGTCGACGAGGTCGACGTCCCCCGGGTCGGCGGCCCCGCCGGGGAAGGCGATCTGCCCGGCGTGGGTGCGCAGCGTCGAGGCGCGCTCGACGAACAGCACCTCCGGTCCGGCGCCGCCGTCGCCGATCAGGCAGAGCACCGCCGCCGCCCGGCCGCCGACGCCGGGGCGCAGCGACACCACCTGCTCGACCCGGTGCGGGGTGGCCAGCGCCGCGGCGAGCGGCTGCAGCCAGGCGGGTCGGGGGACGGCGGCGGCGCTCACGGAGTCACCTCGAGGTGCTGCTGGGCCAGCGCGCGGATCTCGTCGGCGGAGCGGAACGGCTTCAGGTTACGGTGGGCGATGGTCCCGTCGGCCCGGACGAAGAAGGTCTGCGGCAGCGCGACCACCTGCAGGTCCCGGCGCAGCACCAGGTCCTGGTCCTGGATCTGCGGGTAGCGCCAGGAGGCGATCCGGGCGAACTCCAGCGCCCGCGCCGGGTCGTCGTCGGCGTGGTCGATGCCCAGCACCAGCGCGTCGGAGCGGTTGGTGGTCGCCACGTCGGCCAGGAAGGGGGCCTCGTCCCGGCAGGGGCCGCACCACTGCGCCCAGACGTTGATGATCATCGGCCGCCCGCGCAGCCCGGCCAGCCGCACCTCGCGTCCTCCGCCGAGGCAGGGCAGCACGGCGTCGGGCAGCCCGTCGGCCACCGCCGCCACCTCGGGGTCGGAGACCGGGCAGTCGGCGATCCCGGCCGCGGCCTTCTCCGCAGCCAGCCCGTCGGAGTCCGGCGCCGGACCGACCGAGGCGGGGACGGAGGTGCTCGGGGCCGTGGAGGACCGGGTGACCGGCGGCGTGCTGGTGCACCCGGCGGCCAGCACCAGAGCGAGCAGGACGGCCGCCAGGGGCCGACGGGTCATCCGCGCGGTTCCCGGATGAGCTTGGCCGCCTTGGCCGGGTTGGTCTCACCCTCCCCGTAGGACGGGCACCAGCGGGCGACCGGGCACGCCCCGCAGGCGGGGTTGCGGGCGTGGCAGCAGCGGCGGCCGTGCCAGATGACGTGCTGGCAGAGCGGGATCCAGTCCTTGCGCGGGAACAGGGCGCCGATCTCCGGCTCGACCTTCTCGGGGTCGGTCTGCTGGGTCCAGCCGAACCGGCGGCTCAGCCGGCCGACGTGGGTGTCGACGGTGATGCCGGGCACCCCGAAGGCGTAGCCGAGCACCACGTTGGCCGTCTTGCGGCCGACGCCGGGCAGGGTGACCAGGTCGGCGAGCCGACCCGGGACCTCACCGTCGAACCGCTCGGTGAGGGCCGCTCCGAGCTTGATCAGGCTGTCGGTCTTCGCCCGGAAGAACCCGGTGGGGGTGATCAGCGCCTCCAGCTCCGCCCGGTCGGCGCCGGCGTAGGCGGCCGCGTCCGGGTAGCGCGCGAACAGCACCGGGGTGACCGTGTTGACGCGCTTGTCGGTGCTCTGGGCGGCGAGGATCGTGGCGACGAGCAGCTCCAGCGGGGTGCGGAAGTCCAGCTCGATGTCGGCGTCGGGGTAGGCCTCGGCCAGTGTCCGGCCGATCTGACGGGCCCGGCGCACCAGCGCCGTCCGGGACCGGTCGTGAAGGAGGGTCCCGGCCACCGCGGCGGGCTCGTCGGCCGGCGGGCCGCCCGGGGTCTGGCTCGCGGTCATGGTCCTCACCCTATGCCGTGGCGACCCTGTGACCAGGCGCGGGACAGCCTGCCCCGGTGGCGGCAGGCCACCTGACGCCGTGGCACGATCTCCCGTCAGCCACGGTAGCCTGACTCGCGTTATGAGACATGCGTCACTCAGGAGGTCGTGCGTGGATCCGGAAGTCTTGACCAAAGCACCGCTCTTCGCCGGCCTGGAGGCGGAGGCGGCCAGCGCGCTCTCCGCCGCCATGGGGACCATCCGTCTCACCAAGGGCGAGGTGCTGTTCCACGAGGGTGACGCCGAGGACCGGCTCTACGTGGTGGTCGCGGGCAAGATCAAGCTCGGCCGCAGCGGCTCGGCCGGCCGGGAGAACCTGCTCGCGGTCCTCGGGCCGGGGCAGATGTTCGGCGAGCTCTCGCTGTTCGACCCCGGGCCGCGCTCCACCACCGCGACCGCGGTCACGGCCTGCGAGCTCCGCACCCTGGAGCACGACGTGCTGATGAGCTGGCTGACCGGCCGGCCCGAGGTGGCCCAGGGCCTGCTCGGCCAGTTGGCCGCCCGCCTGCGGCGGGCCAACGACGTGGTCGCCGACCTGGTCTTCTCCGACGTCCCGGGCCGGGTGGCCAAGCAGCTGCTGGAGCTCGCCAAGCGGTTCGGTGACCAGCGCGACGACGGGGTGCACGTGCACCACGACCTCACCCAGGAGGAGCTGGCCCAGCTGGTCGGCGCCTCGCGGGAGACGGTCAACAAGGCGTTGGCCGACTTCGCCGCTCGGGGCTGGATCCGCCTCGAGCCCCGCTCCGTCACCATCCTCGACGTCGAGCGGGTGGAACGCCGAGCGAGGTGACTCGGACGACCCGGGTCGACCCCTGCCAGGCCGGCGCGGAGATCACTGCTGACCGAGCGTCACCTCGGTGGTCTCCGGGGCGCCGCCGTCGCGGATGTAGGTGACCGTGACCTCGGTGCCCGGGGCGTAGAAGCGCGTGGCGGCGATCAGGCCGTCGGGCGTGGTGGTGGCGAAGTCGTCGAGCCGGGTGACCACGTCACCCTGCTGCAGGCCCGCCTCGGCCGCGGCCCCGCCGGGGCTCACCGACTGCAGGGTGACGCCGGTCGTGGTCGACACCGTGGCGTCGGAGCCGCCCACGGTCACGCCGAGCGCCGCGTTGACCGAGGTGCCGTCGGCGATCAGCTCGGCGGCCACCCGGGTGGCGACCTCGGCGGGGATCGCGAACCCGATCCCGATGTTGCCGGACTGGCTGCCGCCCGAGCCCGACCCGGTGCTGGCGATCGAGGAGTTGATGCCGACCACCGAGCCGTTGAGGTCGACGAGCGGTCCGCCGGAGTTGCCGGGGTTGATCGCCGCGTCGGTCTGGACCGCCAGGTAGACCGCGTCGTCCTTGTCCCCCGACCGGACCGGCCGGGCGGTGTTGGACACGATGCCGCTGGTCACCGATTCCGCGAGCCCCAGCGGCGCCCCCGCGGCGACGACGGCCTGCCCGGTCTGCAGCGAGGACGACGGGGCGAACACGGCCGGGGTGAGGTCGTCCACGCCGTCGACCTCGAGGACGGCGAGGTCGTTGGTCGGGGAGGTGCCGACCACGGTTGCCTCCGCCGTCGTGCCGTCGTGGAAGGTGACGGTGATGCTGCTCCCACCGCCTGCGCCCGGCCGGCCGGCGCCGGCGGCCGCGGCGGAGACCACGTGCTCGTTGGTGAGGATGTGGCCCTGGTCGTCGAGCACCACGCCGCTGCCGACGCCGCCACCCTGGCCGGCCTGCACGCCGATGGTGACGACGGACGGCTGGATCTCGTCCGCGGCGGCCACGACCGTGCCGTCGAGGACGGGCGTCTGGGCGGCCGGCACCGTCGTCACCGCGATCGGTGACGTCGCCGCCGTCCCGCCGTCGGTCAGGTAGGCGTACGACCCGACACCGGCCCCGGCACCGACGACCGCTGCCAGCGACGCGGCGGCCAGCAGCGCGCCGAGGCGGCGACGCGGACGTCCGGCCGGCGCGTTGCGCCCGAGAGCGGCCGGGGGCAGCGTCGTCACCACGGCCGGAGCCGGGAAGTCCGCAGCGGTGTACCCGGGCAGCGGCGCGCCCGGCCCCCACGGCTCGTGCCGGACCTGGGTGGGGCTGTCGTACCCGGGGGCGTCGTACCGCGTCGCGTCGTGCCGCACCGGCTCGCCCGCGGCGTCCTGGCCGGGCGGCTGCACCGAGCCCTGCTGGCCGCGCACGAACTGGGGTCCCTGGTCGCCGGTCGCGGAGTGGCCACCGGAGGGCGGCGTCCCCAGCCCGGACTTGTCGTCTGACGTCATGCTCCGAGGGTGCTGCGCGATCCTGTGCGTCACCTGTGCGCTCCCGGTGAGGGTGCTGGGAGTCCTCCCGCTCAGCCGGCGGGCACCGACCCGAGGTGCCGGAGCTGGGCCCGCACCGACTGCTCAGCCGCGGGTCGGACGTCCGCGTCGACGTCGCCGTAGACGAGCTCGACGACCTGCTGGACGCCGCGGGCGCCGCTCCGCAGGGCGGCCCGGACCTGGTCCAGCCGCTCCTCCCGGTGCCGCCGGTAGGCAGCCAGCCGCTCCGCCGGATCGCTCACGCGCGGACCGTGCCCCGGCAGCAGCTCGGCCACGCCCTCGGCGTCGACGAGGCCGGACAGCCGGTCGAGCGAGTCCAGGTAGGCGCCGAGGTCGCCGTCCGGCTCCGCGATCACGGTGGTCCCGCGGCCGAGCACCGTGTCGCCGGTGAGCACCCGGACCACGCCGTCGTCGCCGTGCAGCAGGAGCGAGCAGGAGTCGGCGGTGTGCCCGGGCGTCGTGAGGACGCGGAGCCGGACCGCGGCTGCGCTCACCAGGTCCCCGTCGCCGAGCGCCGCGTCCCCGTCGCGCGGGATCCGGTGGTCCGGGTCCACCGCCCGCACCGGGCAGCCGGGGACGGCGGCGACGAGGGCGGGGGCGCCGGCGCCGTGGTCGGCGTGCCGGTGGGTGAGCAGGACCGCGGAGAGGCCGTGCGGGGCGGCGGCCAGCAGCCGGGCGCGGTGGCCGGCGTCGTCCGGTCCCGGGTCCACGGCCACGACCGGACCGGCCGTCGGGTCGCCGACCAACCAGGTGTTGGTCCCCTCCAGGGTCATCGGCCCGGGGTTCGGGGCGAGCAGCCGCCGCAGGTACGGGGCGACGACCTCCACCGCGCTCACCTCGGCGCTGCCGTCGTCCGCCCGGGCCCGAGCCTCAGAGCGGCCGGATCGTCGGTGTGCTGGTCACCTCGACCACCAGCTCGACCTCCACCGGCGCGTCCAGGGGCAGCACGGCCACGCCGACGGCGCTGCGGGCGTGCTTGCCCGCCCCGCCGAAGACGTCGCCGAGCAGCTGGCTGGCTCCGTTGGCGACCTGGGCCTGGCCGGTGAAGGACGGGTCGCTGGCCACGAAGACGACGACCTTGACCACCCGGGCCACCGCGTCCAGCCCGCCGACCTTCGCGGCCACCGCGGCCAGGGCGTTGAGGGTCGCCAGCCCGGCGCACTCCGCCGCCGTCTCGGAGGTGACCGCGGCGCCCACCTTGCCCAGCGCGCTGAGCTTGCCCTCGACGCTCGGCAGCTGGCCGGAGGTGTAGACCAGGTCGCCGACGCGGACGGTCGGCACGTAGGCGGCCAACGGCGCCGCGACACCGGGCAGGGTCAGCCCCAGCTCGGCGAGCCGCTGGGTGGGGGTGCTCACGCCCCGGAACCGGCGATCGGCCGCTTGAGGTAGGCGACCAGGTTCTCCGGATTCAGCCCGGGCACGACCTGGACCAGCTCCCAGCCGTCCTGGCCCCAGTTGTCGAGGATCTGCTTGGTCGCGTGCACCAGCAGCGGAACGGTCACGTACTCCCACTTCGTCATGGCGCTCACTCTAGTGACCGGCGCCCGGGCGCCAGCCCCGGCGCGGGATGGTCCCCGCACTACGATGACCGGCATGACCGCCGCCGCACCCCGCTGCCCCAGCCCTGACCGCCGGCGCCCGGGCGCGGCCGGGTCGCGCGCGTGAAGATCGGCATCCTCGGCGGCACCGGACCCCAGGGTCGTGGGCTCGCGCGGCGGTTCGCCGCCGCCGGGCACGGCGTGGTGCTGGGCAGCCGGTCGGCCGAGCGCGCGCAGGCCGTGGCGGCGGATTACGCCGACCTCGGTGACGTGACCGGCGGCAGCAACGCCGACGCGGCCGCGGCCGACCTGGTGGTGATCACGGTGCCCTACGACGGCCACGCCGCCCTGCTCACCGAGCTGGCCGGGCCGCTGGCCGGCAAGATCGTCGTCGACTGCGTGAACCCGCTCGGCTTCGACGCCCAAGGCCCCTACCCGTTGCCGGTCGAGGCGGGCTCCGCGGCCCAGGAGGCGCAGCAGCTGCTGCCCGGCTCCACCGTCGTCGCCGCGTTCCACCACGTCAGCGCGGTGCTGCTGGATGACCCGTCGGTCACCCGGGTGGAGGGCGACGTGCTCGTGCTGGGCGAGGACCGTGACGCCGTCGGCACGGTCTGCGACCTGGCCACCGCCATCCCCGGCGCCCGCGGCATCTACGCCGGCCGGCTGCGGCTGGCCGGCCAGGTCGAGGCGCTCACCGCCAACCTGATCGCCATCAACCGCCGCTACAAGGCCCACGCCGGCCTGCAGGTCACCGACCTCCCATGAGCCGCGCCGCCCGCCCGGAACCGGATCCGGCTCCCGCCCCGCCCCGGCACGGCCTGCACGTCGTCAGCGGCAAGGGCGGCACCGGGAAGACCACCGTCGCCGGCGCCCTGGCCTGCGCGCTGGCCACCGAGGGCCGACGGGTGCTGCTCTGCGAGGTCGAGGGCCGGCACGGGATCTCCGAGCTCTTCGGGGTGCCCCCGCTGGTCGGCGACGAGGAGCGGCGGCTGCTGCGCACCCCCGCCGGCGGCGTGGTGCACGGGCTCTCCATCGACGCCGAGGACGCGCTGCTGGAGTACCTCGACACCTTCTACCACCTGGGCCTGGCCGGGAAGGCGCTCGACCGGTTCGGGGCCATCGACTTCGCCACCTCGATCGCCCCCGGCCTGCGGGACGTGCTGCTCACCGGCAAGGTGTACGAGGCCGTCCGCCGGGGTCCGACCAACCGGCCGGGTGCCTACGACGCGGTCGTCCTGGACGCCCCGCCGACCGGCCGGATCGGCCAGTTCCTGAACGTGCACGAGGCGGTCTCGGGGCTGACCAGGATGGGTCCCATCCGCAGCCAGGCCGACTCGATCATGACCGTGCTGCGCGCCCCCACCACGGTGGTGCACCTGGTCACCCTGCTGGAGGACATGCCCGTGACCGAGACCGAGGAGGCGGTGGCGGCCCTGGCCCCCACCCGGATCACCATCGGCAGCGTGATCGAGAACATGGTGACGCCGATGCCGCTGGACCAGCCCGTGCTGGAGGGCGCCGCCGGGGGCGCGCTGGAGCTCGCGGTGCCCGGCTGGACCGAGGTCCAGAACGCGACCCTGGCCGCCGAGTTCGCCGTCGAGGCAGCCCGGACCCTGCAGCAGCAGGCGCGGCACGAGCGGCTGACCGGGCTCGGGCTGCCGCTGGCCGCGGTCGGCTTCGACCCGGCCGGCATCGACGAGGACGCCCTGGTGAGCATCGCCGCCCAGCTGCGGGACCAGCTCGCGCTCGAGGCCGCGTGATGGCCGCCCGCACCCGGCAGCCGGTCAGCCCGGCCGCCCCCGGCCCCTTCCTCGACGTCGACGCGGTGATCGCCGACCGCCAGACCGAGATCGTCATCTGCTGCGGGTCGGGTGGGGTGGGCAAGACGACGACGTCGGCCGCGCTGGCGCTGCGGGCGGCCGAAGCCGGCCGCAAGGTCGTCGTGCTGACCATCGACCCCGCCCGCCGACTGGCGCAGTCCCTGGGCCTCGGCGAGCTGGACAACACCCCCCGCCCCGTCACCGGGTTCGACGCCGGGGCGGGCGGCAGCCTCGACGCGATGATGCTGGACATGAAGCGGACGTTCGACGAGGTCGTGCTCGCCCACTCGACGCCCGAGCGGGCCGCGGAGATCCTCTCCAACCCCTTCTACGTGGCCCTGTCCTCCTCCTTCGCGGGGACCCAGGAGTACATGGCCATGGAGAAGCTCGGCCAGCTGCACGCCGAGTCCGGCCAGCAGGGCCGCTGGGACCTGATCGTCGTCGACACCCCGCCGGCCCGCTCCGCGCTGGACTTCCTGGACGCGCCGGAGCACCTGAGCTCGCTGCTCGACGGCCGCTTCATCCGGTTGCTGCTCGCGCCCGCCCGCGGACCGCTGCGGCTGATGAGCGTCGGCTTCACCCTGGTCTCCACCGTGATGACCAAGGTGCTCGGCGGGCAGCTGATCAAGGACCTGCAGACGTTCGTCGCCGCCTTCGAGGCCCTGTTCGGCGGGTTCCGGACGCGGGCGCAGGACACCTACCGGCTGCTGTCGTCGCGGCACACGACCTTCATCGTGGTCGCCACCCCGCAGCGCGACGCGCTCCGCGAGGCCGCCTACTTCGTCGACCGGTTGACCGAGGAGCAGATGCCGCTCGCCGGTCTGGTCATCAACCGCACGCACGTGAGCGGGCTCGACGTCTCCGCCGAGCGCGCCCTGTCGCTGGCCGAGGACCTCCCCGAGACCGCCGAGGTGGAGGTGGAGGCGCTGCGCCGGCACGCCGACCTGATGCGGGTGATCGAGTCGGAGCAGCAGCTGCTGCACCGGTTCTCGGGCTCGCGGCCCCAGGTGCCGCGGACGCTGGTCGAGACCCTGCCCACCGACGTCACCGACGTGCAGACGCTCCGCACGGTCGGCGAGCTGCTCGCCAAGCAGGACTGAGACCGGTCAGCTGCGGCCCACCAGCAGGCTCGCCCAGGACGTCACGTCGGTGCGCTGGCGGAGCAGCGACCGGCGCTCACGCTCGGTCATCCCGCCCCAGACACCCCACTCGATGCGGTTGTCCAGGGCCTCGGCCAGGCACTCGGAGCGGACGGGGCAGCCGCCGCAGATGAGGCGGGCCCGCTTCTGCTCCGCCGCCTCCGGAAAGAGGTCGTCCTCCTGGCCCCGGCACTTCGCGCGCATGGTCCAGTCCTGGTGGTGCACTGCAGTCACTGAGATTCTCCCCTGTAGGTCCGACGTCGCGCCGGGCTTCCCCGGCCGTGTGGCGCGACGTCGCCAGACTAGGCAGCGCTCCTCGGCCATGACTAGAGGCGTCAGTTGAACGTTTGCCCGTTCGTGACCTGAACTTGCACATTTGTGTCGCGGCCCCCGGCCAGGAGGCTGCTGGACGCGAGGTGGGACGACGCGACTCCCGGGCGCTGGTGGAGATTCGGTGTGGTATAGATCCTCCCGTACCCTGTCCGCATGCCCTTCAGCCCCAAGCGCGCGGGAAGCGTCGCGTACTCGCTGGTGATGTTCGTCATCGTCAGCGTGCTCGCGGGTGTCCTGGTTGCGGGACTTTTCGTCCCCCTCGCCGGCATGGCCGGCGTCACCAGCAAGACGGCCGCCACCGAGCTGGAGAGCCTGCCGACCGAGCTGTCGACGCCGGCCCCACCCACCCGCTCGCGGGTGCTGATGGCCAACGGCAAGACCCTCGCCTACTTCTACGACGAGAACCGCGTCCCCGTGGAGCTCGACCAGATCGCGCCGGTGATGCGGCAGGCCCAGCTGGCCATCGAGGACCACCGCTTCTACGAGCACGGCGCGCTCGACCTCAAGGGCACGCTCCGCGCGCTGGTGCGGAACTCGACCAGTGACTCCGGCACCCAGGGCGGCTCCTCGATCACCCAGCAGTACGTGAAGATGGTGCAGGTCGAGGCCTGCAACGGCGACCGCGAGTGCATCGCGGAGGCGCAGGCGAAGAGCATCGAGCGCAAGGTCCGCGAGCTCCGCTACGCCATCGCCCTGGAGAAGAAGTTCTCCAAGGACGAGATCCTCGAGCGCTACCTCAACATCGCCTACTACGGCGAGGGCGCCTACGGCGTCCAGTCCGCGGCCCGGCACTACTACTCCACCGACGCCGAGGACCTCACGCTGCCGCAGGCCGCCATGCTGGCCGGGCTGGTGCAGAACCCCGACGCGAACAACCCGGTCGACAACCGCGCCGCCGCGCTCGACCGTCGTGACGTGGTGCTCAACCGGATGACCGAGCTGGAGATGATCACCGCGGCTCAGGCGAAGAAGGCGAAGAAGGCGGGCTTCGACGAGGACGACGTCAAGCCCACCCGCGCCGGCTGCGTGGGCACGAAGTACCCCTTCCTCTGCGACTACGTCCGGCGCTCGCTGCTGAAGATGCCGAGCCTCGGCAAGACCGAGGAAGACCGCCGGAACATGCTCAACCGGGGCGGGCTGACCATCCAGACCGCGATCGACCCGAAGACGCAGGACATCGCCCAGAAGCGGGTCTCCTCGGTCGTCGGCCCCACCGACCCGCTGATCTCGACGATGAACATGATCCAGCCGGGCACCGGTCTGATCGTGGCCATGGCGCAGAGCCGGCCCGACATGGGCGACGACGACAAGAAGGGTGAGACCTACTGGAACCTCTCCACCGACCCGAGCATGGGCGGCATCCAGGGCTACCAGGCGGGTTCGACCTTCAAGACGTTCACCATGGCCGCCGCTCTGGAGCGGGGCATCCCGATCAGCAAGAAGTTCAACGCGCGGTCGCCCTTCGACTTCACCGGCCGGACCTACCAGTCCTGCGTGGGCACCGAGACCGTGCCGAAGTACAAGGTGAGCAACTCGGTCGGTCACAGCCGGGTGATCGACATGACCGAGGCCGCGGAGTTCTCCGTGAACACCTACTTCGTGCAGCTCGAGCTGGCGGCCGGGCTGTGCAACGTCACCAAGATGGCTGAGAAGGTCGGGGTGAAGCTGGGCACCCGGGACCGCGACCTGGTCGACTACTACCAGAGCATCCCCTCGTTCACCCTGGGCAGCGTCGAGGTCAGCCCGCTCTCGATGGCCGAGGCCTACGCCACCTACGCCGCGCGCGGCGTGCACTGCAACCCGATCATCGTCTCCAAGGTGACGAACCGGACCGGCAAGCAGCTCGAGGTCCCCGGCGCCGACTGCAAGCAGGTCGTCGAGCCAGCCGTCGCCGACGGCGTCAACAAGGTGCTCAAGTCGGTCATGGACAAGGGCACCGGCCAGCGCGCCAAGGTCTTCAACGGCTACGACATGGCTGGCAAGACCGGCACGATCGACAGCAACGAGGCGGTCTGGTTCGCCGGCTACACCCCCGAGGTCGCCAGCGTGGCCATGATCTCGATCGACAACACCCAGAAGCCCTTCGTCAAGAAGAAGCCCGGTTTCCGCCGCAACGGCGTGAAGAACTACTCCGTCCCCTCCACCAACGTCTTCCTGCAGGGCTCCGGCAGCGGTGACGCCGGCCGGCTGATCTGGAAGCCCGTGATGGAGTCGTACCTGAAGAAGGTGCCCAACACCTCCTTCAAGGCGCCGTCGCGGGAGGTGCAGGTCGGCAAGCAGGTCCGGGTGCCGAGCCTGTTCGGCCTGAGCATCGCGGCCGCGACCAAGAAGCTGGAGAAGGAGGGCTTCACCGTCGAGCGCCGTCGGGTGTACAGCAACTCCACCGTGGGCAGCTTCCTGGGCTTCTCCCCCAGCTCCAACGCCCGGGTGCCCGAGTTCAGCACCATCTACGCCAACTACTCGGCCGGCCGCGACCCGGCCGAGGTGGCCGCCGAGCGCCGGGCGCGCGAGCGGGCGGCCGAGCGCCGGGCGGAGGCCCGCGAGAAGCGCGAGGAGGCCGCCGAGGACGCCCGGGAGGCCCGCGAGAAGGCCCGCAAGGCCGAGGCCGAGAAGAAGAAGAAGGCCGAGGAGGAGAAGGACGACGACGGCTGAGGTCAGCCCGCACGTCAGCGCGACGCCCGCCATCCCCTCAGGGGTGGCGGGCGTCGCTGCCTCCGGGCCCGGTCAGCCGGCCAGCTGGCGGCGCACCTCGGCGGCCACGGCGCCGCCGTCGGCGCGGCCCTTGGTCCGCGGGGTGACGACACCCATCACCTTGCCCATGCCCTTCGGGCCGAGCTCGCCGGCGCCGGTCTGCTCGACGGCCTCCCGGACGATCGCGCTCACCTCCTCCGGCGTCAGCGGCTGCGGGAGGTAGTCGGCGAGGACCCCGGCCTCGGCCCGCTCACGCTCGGCCAGCTCGTCGCGGCCGGCGCCGCGGTAGGCCTCCTCGGCCTCCCGGCGCTTCTTGGCCTCCCGCACCAGCACGTCGAGCACCTGCTGATCGCTGAGCTGCACCGCCTCGGCGCCGGCCACCTCGGCCTCGCTGATGGCGGAGAGCACCATCCGGATCGTCCCGGAGCGCAGCTTGTCGCGCCCCCGGATGGCGGCGGTCAGGTCGGTGCGGAGGCGTTCCTTGAGCGAGGTCGGAGCAGTAGACATGCCTGCAGTCTCTCAGGCGGTCCGCTTGTAGCCTTCAGGATATGACGGCAGAGCGCACGGCCTCCACGCTCGTCCGCGGCGCCCTCGGGGTCGCGGGCCTCGGCGCCGGCTGCCTCGCCTACGCCTCACTGGTGGAGGTCCGCGCCTTCGCCCTGCGCCGGGTGGAGGTGCCGGTGCTGCCGGCGGGGGCGGACCCGGTGCGCGTGCTGCACGTCTCCGACCTGCACCTCACCCCGTCGGCTTCGGCCCGGCAGCGCTGGGTCGCGGGCCTCGCCGCGCTGGAGCCGGACCTGGTGATCAACACCGGGGACAACCTGGCCCACCCCGACGCGGTGCCCTACGTGCTCACCAGCCTCGGCCGGCTGCTCGACGTACCCGGGGTGTACGTCTGGGGCTCGAACGACTACTACGCGCCCAGCTTCAAGAACCCGCTGACCTACCTGCTGCACCCCAGCCGACCCCGGGACCGGAGCCAGCAGGAGCTGCCGTGGCCAGAACTCGACGCCGGCTTCCGCGCCGCCGGGTGGCGCGACCTCACCCACACCCGCAGCACCCTGGAGGTCCGAGGCCTGCGGATCGGCTTCCGGGGGGTCGACGACGCTCACCTCGGCCGGGCCGACTACGGCCGGGTGGCCGGCCCGGTCGACCGCTCGGCGGTCGACGTGAGCCTGGCCGTCACCCACGCGCCCTACCGCTCGGTGCTCGACCCGATGGCCGCCGACGGGCACGACCTGATCGTCGCCGGGCACACGCACGGCGGCCAGGTCTGCGTCCCCTTCTACGGTGCCCTGGTCACCAACTGCGACCTCGACACCAGGCGGGTCAATGGGCTCTCCACCCACAGCGTCGACGGACGCACCAGCTGGCTGCACGTGTCGGCGGGCCTGGGCACCTCGCCCTACGCGCCGGTCCGTTTCGCCTGCCGGCCAGAAGCCACCCTGCTCACCCTCACCGCGCGCGGGACGGATGCGACTCCGGCGCCGGCCATGGGCTAGACTCTCCGAGGCTCGTGGGCCACGGGGTGTGGCGCAGCTTGGTAGCGCGCGTCGTTCGGGACGACGAGGTCGCAGGTTCAAATCCTGTCACCCCGACCAGCTCACTGATCGATTACGAGGCTCTCGGACCGCTGGTCCGGGAGCCTTCGTCATCCCCGGGTCGGACACCGGCTCCCCCGGCGGCCGCGTCAGCGGGGTCGACCCGCTCCCTCGGGCGAGCCGAGCCAGAGCGACTCCAGCCGCAGCACCCGCAGATCAGCGCTGAGAACCCGGTTCTCCACCAGAGGCTGCGGATCCAGCAACGGGTGGGACCGGGCGGGCGCCGAGCGGCAGAACCAGACCGCGTGGGTGAAGCGGCCGTCGTCGTGACGCCCCAGCAGGCCGCCGATGGCGGCCGCGGCCGGGTCGGCCGTCAGCGCGGCCAACTGGGCGTCCAGGTCCTCCACGGGCCGGCCCCGCCGCGTCCGGCCCAGCAGCACTTCCACCGAGCCGGCGCCGTCCGCCCCGCCGTCGCCCAGCAGCTCGACGTCGTCGTAGTTGTCGAAGTCGATCTCCCCGGTGAACAGCAGCACGCTGCCGGCCCACCACAGCCCCTGCTCGACCCGGTCGCTGCTGCGCCGGGCGTCGGCGGCGCTGGCGAACCGGACGAACGAGACCAGCTCGCGGTCGGCGGTCACCCCGGCCGTGGTACCCAGCCAGCCCTCCGCTCCCGGGGCGAGGTGCTCCAGCCAGTCGTCCAACCGGGCGAACGTCGCGGACGGATCGGCAACGAAGCCCCGCACGACCTGCACGAACATGACGGCGCCTCCAGCACGCTGGTCGGACCCGAGCGGCTCTCCATGATGGATCAGCACACCAGCACCGACAAGCACCGGGGGTGGAAACCCCGAGCAGGCCCCCGACGTCACGTGGACGCCGGGAGCCTGACTCGTCCCTGTGCGGGTGGTGCATCGCCGTGCGGTCTGCCGAGGCGGTCGCTCGTGCGGACCGGGCCTCTGCAGGGTGTTCGGAGCCCTCTGGCCACCGGATGGGTGGCGACGGGAAAAACTTATCTCGAGTCGGGTCAGCGACCCGTGCCGGCGTAGACGACCGCCTGCTGCTCGTCGCTGTCCAGGCCGAAGGCCGTGTGCGCCGCGACGACCGCGCGGTCGACGTCGTCCTGGTCCACCACCACCGAGATCCGGATCTCCGAGGTGGAGATCATCCCGATGTTCACCCCGGCGTTGGCCAGGGCGGAGAAGAACCGGGCGGTCACGCCGGGGTGCGAGCGCATCCCCACCCCGACCACGGAGACCTTCCCGATCAGGTCGTCGTAGAGCACGTCGGCGAACCCGACCTCGGCCTTGAGGGCGTCGAGGGCCGCCATCGCGGCGGGACCGTCGGTCTGCGGCAGGGTGAAGGAGATGTCGGTGCGACCGGTGGCCACCGCCGACACGTTCTGCACGATCATGTCGATGTTGATCTCGGTGGCCGCCACGGTCTCGAAGATCCGGGCCGCCTCACCCACCCGGTCGGGGACGCCGACGATGGTGATCTTGGCCTCGCTCCGGTCGTGGGCCACGCCCGAGATGATCGCCTGCTCCATCGCGCTTCCTTCCTGTCGTTCCTGGACCCAGGTGCCGTCCTTCGTGGAGAAGGAGGACCGGACGTGCACGCGCACGTCCTCCCGGCGTGCGTACTCCACGCAGCGCAGGTGCAGGATCTTGGCGCCACAGGCCGCCATCTCCAGCATCTCCTCGTAGCTGATGTGCGGGATCCGCCGCGCGCTCGGCACGATCCGCGGGTCGGCGGTGAAGACGCCGTCCACGTCGGTGTAGATCTCGCAGTAGTCGGCGCCGAGCGAGGCGGCCAGCGCCACTGCCGTGGTGTCCGAGGCGCCGCGGCCGAGGGTGGTGACGTCCTTGGTGTCCTGGGCCACCCCCTGGAAGCCCGCCACGATGACGACGTCACCCAGCTCCAGGGCGCTGGTGATCCGACCGGGAGTGATGTCGATGATCCGGGCGTTGCCGTGGGTGCCGGTGGTGATGATGCCGGCCTGCGAGCCGGTCAGCGAGCGGGCGTGGTGGCCCTGGTCGTGGATGGCCATGGCCAGCAGGGCTGCGCTCATCCGCTCGCCGGCCGTGAGCAGCATGTCGAGCTCGCGCGGCGGCGGGAGCGGGGAGACCTGCAGCGCGAGGTCCATCAGCTCGTCGGTGGTGTCCCCCATCGCCGAGATGACCACCACGACGTCGTTCCCGGCCTGCTTGGTGGCGACGATCCGCTTGGCGACGCGCTTGATGCTGTCGGCGTCGGCGACGGAGGACCCCCCGTACTTCTGCACTACCCGACCCACGACGTCTCCTCCACCTCGAGCCGGCCCGGCGGGGCCTGTCTGCGGTTGCGCCGACCACTGTAGTGGGCACGACCGGGCCTACCGGCCGCGTCCCAGAGGCCCCGGACAGGACCGCGTTGGCAGCACGCCGCGGTCCCGGACCGGCCCGGTGGGATACTCGGCCGCGTGAGCGAGCCCGCAGAATCGCAGCAACCCGAGCGGCAGCGCGCACCCCTGCCGCGGATCGGCGACGCCGAGCGTGACCGGGCCGTCGACGCGCTGCAGGAGCACATGGCCGCGGGCCGGCTTGACCGCGAGGAGTTCGACGAGCGGCTGGGCCGCGCCCTCGCCGCCCGCACGGTGGCCGACCTGCAGCCGCTGTTCGCCGACCTGCCCGAACCACGCCCGGGGACCGGGCTCGCCACCACCCCGGCCTACGCGCCGCCGCCGTGGAGCCAGGGCACCCCGGCGGCAGCCGCCACCCCGGCCGTCGTCCCCGATCCCGCCGTGCCCGCCACCCGGAGCAAGCCGCTGGGGGCGACCCTGGTGCTGACCCTCATCTGGCCGGCCGCGGTGCTGTTCTGCCTCGCGGCCGGGTGGCAGAACTGGTGGGTGTTCATCGTGGCGGCCATGGTCGCCGGCGTGGTGAACAAGACCTGGCCCGACCCCGACGGCGGCGACGGCTCGAACGACGGGAAGTCCCGCGACGGCGGGCGCTGAACCCCGCCCCTCTGCCGCGAGCTGGTTGACATAACGTTTCCATCACGTTAGCGTCCTCCCGACGATGGGGGCTGCGGCGCTCGCGCCCTGGGCCGATCGGGGGAGCCCGGAGGGCTGCCGCGCCCCACGTCACCCGGTCCTCAGGCAGCCGTGCGACACCTCGCCGGGCAGTCCTAGAGTGGCCCGATGAGCACTTCCGGATCCGTCCGCTGGGGCATCCTCGGGCCGGGCGGCATCGCCCGCGCAGTCGTCCAGGACTTCGTGCACGTCGACGGGGCCGAAGCGGTCGCCGTGGCCAGCCGCTCGCTCGACCGGGCCCGGTCCTTCGCCGACGAGTTCGGGCTGGGCAGGGCCTACGGCAGCTACGCCGAGCTGCTGGCCGCCGAGGACGTCGATGTCGTCTACATCGCCACCCCGCACCCGCAGCACCACGCCCTCGCGCTGGGAGCGATCGAGGCCGGCAAGGCGGTCCTGGTCGAGAAGACGTTCACCGCGACCGTCGCCGGCGCCGAGGAAGTGGTCGCCGTCGCCCGCCGCCGCTCGGTCTTCGCCATGGAGGCGATGTGGACCCGCTTCCAGCCGGCCGTGGTCGCCGCCCGGGCCCTGGTGGACGACGGCGCCATCGGCGAGGTCCGGCAGGTGCAGGCCGATCTCGGGGTGGACCGGCCATTCGACCCGACCGACCGCATGTACGACCCCGGCCAGGGCGGCGGCGCCCTGCTGGACCTGGGCGTCTACGTCGTCTCCTTCGCCCAGTACTTCCTCGGCACCCCCGACCGGGTGGTGGCCCACGGCTCGCTGGCGCCGACCGGCGTCGACGCGGAGGCCGGGCTGCTGCTCGGCTACGACGACGGCCGGGTCGCAACCCTGCTCGCCACGCTGCGCCACCACAGTCCCGGCGCCGCGCGCATCCAGGGCACCACCGGCTGGATCGAGGTGCCGCCGCGCTTCCACCACCCCGGCTCGGTGGTGCTGCACCGGCGCGGCGCCGATCCCGAGGTGATCAGCCGACCCGCCACCGGGAGCGGGTACTCCCACGAGCTGGTCGAGGTCACCGAGGCTCTCGCCGCCGGTCGCACCGAGAGCGTGGTCATGCCGCTCGAGGACACCTTGACCGTGCAGCGGATCCTGGGCGAGGCCCTCGAGCAGCTCGGGGTGGTGCACGCGGAGGACCCGGCGGTCCTGGGCTGAGCCCGACCGGGTGGAGCCGGCCGTCAGACCTCGACGAACCGCCGGCCCTCGAAGGCCCGGCCCAGAGTCACCTCGTCGGCGTACTCCAGGTCGCCACCGACGGGCAGGCCGCTGGCCAGCCGGCTGACCCGGACGCCGAGCGGCAGCAGCAGCCGGCTCAGGTAAGTGGCCGTGGCCTCGCCCTCGAGGTTCGGGTCGGTGGCCAGGATGACCTCGGTCACGGTGCCGTCGGCCAGCCGGAGGCAGAGCTCGCGGATCTTCAGGTCGGCCGGTCCGATGCCGTCGATCGGGCTGATCGAGCCGCCGAGCACGTGGTACGTCCCGCGGAACTCCCGGGTGCGCTCGACGGCGACGACGTCCTTGGACTCCTCCACGACGCAGATGGTCGTGGCGTCGCGGCGCGGGTCCCGGCAGACCCGGCAGCGGACGTCCTCGGAGACGTTGAAGCAGACCTCGCAGAACTTGACGGTGTCCTTGACCAACCGCAGGACGTCGGAAAGGCGCCGGACGTCATCCGGGTCGGCCGCGAGGATGTGGAAGGCCAGCCGCTGGGCGCTCTTCGGCCCGATCCCGGGCAGCCGCCCCAGCTCGTCGATCAGATCCTGGACCGGACCTTCGTACACCCGTGCTCCTCGTCCCTACGTGTCGTGCTCGTCCCTCGCGGTGCCGGTCGGCCCGGGCGGGTCGTCAGAAGGGCAGACCGCCCATGCCGCCGGTCAGCGGGCCCAGCTTCGCGGCGGCCAGCGCCTGCGACTTGCCGGTGGCGTCGCGCACCGCCGCCAGCACCAGGTCGGCCAGCGTCTCGGTGTCCTCGGGGTCGACGGCCTCGGGCTTGATCACCAGACCGAGCAGCTCGCCCGCACCGGAGACGGTCGCCATCACCATGTCGCCGCCGGCGGAACCCTCGACCGTGGCCTCGGCCAGCTCGCGCTGGGCGTCCATCAGCTGCTGCTGCATCGCCTGCGCCTGGGCCAGCAGGCCGGACATGTCACCTTCGGGGATCATCGTCGTGCTCCTCGTCTCGTCTGCCGGCCGCGCACGCGGCCGCCTCGGCGCAGGGTTGCCCCCGACGTCCGGCCAGCCTATGCGCGTTCGCTCTCCTCGGCGATGATCTCCGCGCCGAGGTGCCGGGCCAGCAGCTCGGTGTGCGACTCCGCCGACTCCTCCAGGTCGCTGTCGTTCCGGGTGGCAGCGGCGTCGCGCTCGTCGTCGCGGCCGGGGGCGGCCGGCCCCTGCCGGGTGGGGCGGATCTGCTGGCGCAGCTGCTCGCGCGACTCGGACCGGGCGGGCTCCGCAGCAGTGGCTGTCGGCTCAGCCGGTGGTGCGGCCGCAGCCGGCGGTGGAGCCGGGGCGTCCCAGGAGGCCGCAGCCTGCTGGTCGACCGGCGCGGGGCGGCTGACCGGCGGCGGCGCGCTGGGGCCGCCCTCCACCAGGGTCTCGATCTTGAAGTCAGCCCCGAGGACGACGACGAGGGCCTCGCGGAGCACGTCCTCACTGCCCCCGCGGGAGAAGCTGTCCCGGGCGCCGACGTTGGCCATGGCCAGCACCATGACGCCGTTGCGCAGCTCGTGCACCTGGGCGTTCTGGCTGAGCAGGATCCAGGTGAAACGGCGTTTGCCCTTGACCTCCTCGAGCACCTCCGGCCAGAGCCGTCGGACGTCGGTGACGGTCAGCTGGGTGGCGCCGGTGCCAGACCCGGACGACGCCGCGCCGGAGGACGGCTCCTCGGCCGGGGCCCCGAGGGCGGTGTCGTCGGAGTCCCCGCCGGCGGGACCGCGCAGGTCAGCGGGGGCGGCGTCGGCGAGCGAAGCCGGGGGCTCGAGCGGGGGCGGCGCAGCACGGGCCGCGGGGGCCGGGGGCTCGCTGTCCGCCGGGGCGGAGGACGCCGGGGCGGAGGGGGCCGGCACCGGGGAGGCCGGGGCGCGGTC